>CAVTBP010000007.1:0-389827 GCA_963732985.1 uncultured Actinomycetes bacterium
GGCGTTCCACAACGTCCCTGGGCGTGCCGAACACTACACGTTCCTGCAAGAGTTCCTCATAGGTCAGGGTCGCCAACTGCGCGGCCCGCGCCGTGCGCTCAGCGCTCTTCGAACTGCTGGGCACTGCGCAGATAGCCCTGGCGCAGGCGTTCGTAGTAGGGCATCACACTCGGGCGAGGGTCGGCCCATGCTTGCTCCAGGGTGTCGGCCACATAGACCGGGAGCCGGAGCCGCACCTCCCCCTGGCCAGGGTGGCCGGCGGCCTGCCAGGCTGCCTGGTAGGCCGCAATGACCGGCGCCAGTTCGGCCATGGGGGTGCCAATGAGCGCCACCAGCAACCGCAGCCCCATGGTCCCAATGGCCGCAAAGGTGTCGTGCGTGGCTGCAGCCTGGTGTAAAGGTGGGTGGGGGTGTTGCCAGGGCTTGGGGAGCACCTCGATGTCCCGACAGGTGTAAAACGTCCCGGCATAGGAAAACTGTGGTTGGGTCCAGGCTAAGCGCATGACGTCCAGGTATTCCTGGAAGCGCGCCCGACTCTCCGCATAGGGAATGTTATAGCCTTCATACGCCCGGGGGAAACTGCTCCGGCCAATGCCGAGGTCGAGGCGCCCCTGGCTCAGATGATCGAGCGTGGCGACCTCTTCTGCCAGGCGTACCGGGTGCCCCAAGGGTAGCAGGAGGACCGCCGTACCAATGCGGAGCCGGCTCGTCCGCATGGCGATCGCCGTGGCCAGCAGCAGGGGAGCGGAGCCGATGGACGGGACCAGGGCAGCGCTCCCAGGGGGAGAAAAGTGTCGCTCCGCCAGCCAGATGCTGTCAAAGCCCAAGGTTTCTGCCTGGTCGGCCGTCGTCAACACAGCGTCAAATGCCTCCCGTTGTGTTTGGCCTTCGTGGTAGTCGCTATCCATCATCAGCCCGATATCCATACCCATCGTCCTTTGCCCACCTAGGCAGCCGTGCAATGCGCCGCTCTCGGTCAGGAGCCGAGCGGTTCTCAGGAGCCCGTGACGCGGCCGCGTGCTCTTGGAGATTGTATCGGTATGGGCCTGGGTAGGCAACAGAGGTATCCTGCCCTTGCTCCTTTCTGGGTGTGGAGACCTCGACAGGCTTCTTGCGCCTCTGCTATACTGCTCATTCGTACAGTAGAGAGGGTATGCGTAGGGATAAGGAGAGCACGAACGTGGGGCATCATCTCGATACAGATATGCGGGCCGGCACCATTACGGCCCTGACAGTGCAACAGCACCAGCCGACCCGTGTGTCGGTCTTTCTGGACGGGGCGTTTGCCTTCGGCGTCTCGCAGGAACTCGTGCGCGAGTGGGGACTGTGGGTAGGGCGCCAGCTGAGCGTGGAAGACCAGGTGCGCCTGGGGGCCGCTGAGCAGCTTCTGGCGGCCCAGGCAACCGCGCTGCAGTACCTGGCCGCCCGTCCACGCACAGCCCACGAGGTCCGGCAGAAGCTGCGCCGGAGCGGGGTGGTGGACCAGGTGGCGGAGCAAGTCATCGCGCGCCTCCAGGCCCGCGGTGCCCTCGACGATGCGGCCTATGCGCACGCCTATCTCACCTCTCGCCTCGCCAGCCGTGGCTACGGCCCGCAACGCCTGCGCCAGGAGCTGCAGCAGCGTGGCGTTGGCCGTGTGCTTGTCGAAGAAGCCGTGCAGCAGGATCTTGCTGCACAGGATGTGCTGGCAGCGGCGCGGGCGCAGGCCGCAAAGCGCTGGCCCCGCCTGGCCCGCGAAACCGATCTTGTCAAGCGCCGGCAGAAACTCTGGGCATTCCTGCGCCGGCGCGGCTTTCCCTCCGCCATCGTGCAGCAAGTCCTCACGGAGGTGGCAGAAGAGACAACATCAGAAGGGGAAGCCTAGCCTCCCAACCGTTCCTGAACTCTCAAGCAGTGAAGGGTATCATGATGAGAAGAGCCATGCTGTTCGTCATGCTTGTGCTGCCTGTGTGGATAGGTATAGCCATGACCGCACAGGCGCAAGAGCCGGCGTTTTCCGGGGACCAGGAGCCCCAATGGCGCTATGTTCACCTCTCCGGCTCGGCTCCTGCAGTCCCCATACGCATCGTGGGCCGGGATGAGCCATGGGCGCGCGTGGTCCAGGATATCCAGGCGCGCCTCAGCCCCCATATAGCTGGACGGGCCATCCGTGTCGGGTTCTATGGCCACGGCGCCTTTGTCAAGCCGAGAGAGGCGCTGCACGCCCTCCCATTTGTTGCTGCTGTGGGTGAGGCGGCAGCGATGGACGTGATGGTGTTCCCACACTGGCGCTTTCCTGATACCCCTCCCTGGCTGGCTCTCCCCCGTTATCTCCTCCAGGCTCAGCTCAGTCAGGGGCTCCCGCACTCTGTGGAGGCCGTGGTAGAACTCACGCGGAGCACCGCGCGGCAGTTCGCCTTGGAGCACCGCGCTGCGACCGCGCATGCGGCGGTGCGCCTGGCGGAAGGTCTCAGTGTCTTTCACAGACAGCATATGACCCCCTCACTGGCTGCGTTCAGCGCCAGTGCGCTGGTGCTGGTGCGTCTGGGAGAGATCATAGAGCACGGCCAGCTCTCGGATGGCCACACCCGCATTCCCGTGACGGAGTCTGCACGTCAGGGTGTCTATATGCACAACGTGGTCACGTTTGGCTATCCCCTCCCGAACGGGCAGGTCTCCCCAGCGCTCCGACAACGGGTCCGCGGGGTCTTCGTGAATGTGGTGCCGGCCCACTGTGAGCAGCAATGGCAGGGCAATTTTCTCCTGCGCGGGGCGGTGCAGAACCTCCCCGTCTCCTGGGCGCCGGCGCATGTCGATTGGCCGCGCCTGGCGCCGCAGGGCCCAGAAGTCGCGGCGCTCGGCGCCCTCCTGGGAGGGCGAGACACAGCACTCCCGATGCGCCGACACGCTTTATCGGGGCATCGCCAGGCGGGAGACCCGGTGGGAAGACAATTGTGGGAGCCGCTCTGTGCAGCGCTGCAGCGCTTTGACCCCGTGGGAGCATTCAGAGTTCTCGACTGATCCTGTCGCAGCAGGGACCAGGTGGACCGGAGGACCGTTAGGAATACGCAATGCGGCACGGGTTGTGGTATCCTGTGCCATACCAGTCGCATAGGATGTATCGGGCCTGAACGGCAAAGGAGAAACACCATGGCGACAAGGGCACCATTTCTCACCCAGCCATACGGAGCCTATTACCATCGTGACGTACCTCAAGAGGACGAGGAGCTGACCCACGTGGGTCCTGGCACACCCTGTGGCGAATATTTGCGTCGCTTCTGGCAGCCAGTAGCGCTCTCCAAACGGGTCCAAGAGCTCCCGCTGCGCGTGCGCCTTCTCGGTGAGGACCTGGTCGTGTTCCGTGACCAGAGCGGGCGGGTGGGATGCCTGGAACTCCACTGTCCCCACCGCGGCACCTCGCTGGAGTTCGGCCTGATCGCGGAGAAGGGTATACGGTGCTGCTACCACGGATGGCTCATGGATGTCAATGGGAGGATTCTGGACACGCCGGGGGAGCCTGCCGACAGCACACTGAAAGACCGGCTGTGGCATGGGGCCTACCCGACGCATGAGTACCAGGGGATGATCTTTGCCTACATGGGGCCACCCGACAAGAAGCCCGCTTTCCCCATCCTGGATACCTATAACCAGCCAGGGTGCCGCATGGTCCCTTTAATACAGCACTTCTACCCCTGCAACTGGTTGCAGATTCAGGAAAATGTCATGGACCCGGCCCACCTTGAGTTTCTCCATACGATCACCGGCAGCCATTTCCCCGAAGAGCTGCGGATGCACTCCGTACTGGATTGGATGGAAAGCCCGTCTGGGATGATCTGCATCGCCACGCGGCGGGTAGACGAGAACATCTGGGTGCGCATCAACGAGTATATTCCCCCCAATATCCGCCAGTTCCCCTCCGGGGGTCCCAGTGCGCGTCAGGTGCACGTGTATCGCGCGCGGCATACGCATTTTACGGTGCCAGTGGACGACACCACCACCATGTTCATGGGCTTCGTGCGCCTGGCAGAGGGGCAGGAGGAGCCGCGCGGGCCTGGCTTTGGCCAGACGGCAGACCGGCCATACGAGGAGAGGCAGCGCGTGCCAGGGGACTACGACGCGCAAACCAGCATCCACTGGGGGGTCTCCCGCCACGGCCTGGAACACCTGGCCACTACCGATCGTGGCATCCTCATGTTAAGGAATATCGTCAGGCGTGGCATCCGGGCTGTGCAAAATGGCCAGGACCCAGAGCACGTGAGGTGGGAAGAGGGGCAGGTCATCCCTACCTACGCCAACCATACCGTCAAACCGGCCCCCAAGGCGCCGACGCCCGAGGCTGAGGCACAGCTCCTACGCGACACTGGGCGCATGTGGCAGAAGGTTACCTCAAAGACCTCTCATCTCTCGTTGAGTATATAGCGTAGCGCGGGAGTACCGACGGGCAGGTGGCGGCAAACGACACGCAACAAGGACGGTGCTGCGTCATGGCACGACAGGCTCGCCCTAGCCGGCATTATGGCTGGGTCATTTTTGGGCTGAGCTTCCTCAATCTCGTCACGGAGGGAGGTCTGAAGAACACGGTACCCGTGCTGTATGTGGCGTTGCGGGACAGCTTTCAGTGGAGCGCGGCGGTGACCTCCAGCGTCTTCTCCCTGGCAGGTCTGGTGGGAGCCCTGGGCGCACCGCTGCTTGGACGGCTGTTGGACTGCTGGGGGCCGCGGTACCTCTTCCCAGTAGGTGGATTGCTCATTGGGCTGGGCTGGTGCACCAGCAGCTTCGTGACCGACCTGTGGCCCTTGTTGCTCTTCTATAGCGTCGTGGCCACTGTCGGGGAGAACAGCATTTCTTCGTTCACCACGGCGGCTACCCTGGCGCCGTGGTTTCCCCGCACCCGAGGCTGGATGCTCGGGCTGGCGGACGCCGGGAACCCGCTGGGCGCCGTGCTGTTCTTGCCCCTGGCACAATGGCTCATCTCGACGATCGGATGGCGGGAGACGTTCCGCATCTTGGGGGTGGTATTTTTCCTGATGGTAGGGCCGGCCAACCTCCTCCTGCAGCGGCGGCCGCCGCTGCAACCCATCGTCACCGACCACGCAGGGGCGGGTGGGCGTAGCAGAGTGCCACTGCCGTTGCACCAACCGCAAGGCGCCAGCTCGGGCGCCAGCCGCCGGTCTGGGGCCTGGTGCTGGCGCGCTTGTGTGCCACCCTGGGGACGCATCTGACCAGCGTGCACCTGGTGGCGTTCTTTATCGCGTCGGGCTACGACCCCGTGCTGGCCGCCGCGGCCATCGCCGCAGTCGGGGTCGTCAGCGTGGTGGGGCGGCCTCTGAGCGGTGCGCTGTCGGACGTCCTCGGCCGAGAAGTGATGTACACGGTAGGCTTGGGAATGCACATCAGTGCCATCATGCTGGTGCTGACTGTGGGAGATGGGCAGAGCTGGTGGCCGCTGCTCCTGTTTGTGGGCCTGGCCGGCCTCAGCGATGGCATTGGGGGACTGGTCGTCGGCGCCAAGGCCGGGGACCTGTTTCCAGCCACCAGCCTTGGAGTGGTCATGGGGCTGGTGCAGATGGGACGCGGGCTCGGCATCATGACCGGGCCCTGGTGGGCGGGTTCTTGTTTGATCGCCAGGGCAACTACCAGATGGCGTTCTTCCTCGCGGTGGCGCTGGTGACCGTCGCGATTGGCTGCATGTGGGGGGTGCGGTGGACTGCAGGGAAGACCGGAGTCCTGAGGTGCCAGGCCGAGGGCACACGCGTGTAGTCCACTTTCTGGTCGACAACCCGCCCGGAGGAGGTCTCCTCCAGGCCAATGCGTGAGGAGAACATGATGGCTCGCATACCACCGCTGACCCGTGACCGCGTGCGTGAGGACCTACGGAGCATCTTTGACGAAGTCGATTCTCCTACAACGCCTGGACTGCCGGGGTCCGGGGCAGCGTCAGGGTAAAGGTGGTGCCCTGGCCTGCGACACTTTCCACTGTCACCTGCCCCCCATGCGCGGCCACAATCTGCTGCACGATATACAATCCTAGCCCCGTTCCCCCAGGCTTGGTGGTGTAGAGGGGTTCGAAAACCTGGGTGAACTGTTCTGCTGGGATACCATTGCCGGTATCTCGCACCTGGAGCTGCACATGGGCAGTAGTGCTGCGGCCTGCCACGCTGAGGGTACCTCCCCCAGGCATGGCGTCGAGGGCGTTCTGGACGAGGTTGAGCAGGGCGCGACGCAACGTGCTCTCGTGAAAAGCCACGATTCCGAGGCGCTCCAGGCCCTCCAGCCGCAGCGTCACCGCACGGGCCGCGGCGAGTTCCTGCCACTCCCTGGCCCAGGTCTGCACAGCAGCCCCGACATCCCCCGGTGTGCACTCGATCTGCGTCACTCGCACCAGTGACAGGTAATCCTGCACCAGGTCATCCAGCCGCGCCAGATTCATCTGGATCTCGACAAGCGTCTCCGCGATTTCCTCTGGAAGTTCCGATGCGGGTGAGCGCAGGAGCTCTTGTAACAAGTCAAAATGTAAAAAGATCGCACCCAAGGGATTGCGGATTTCGTGGGAGACGCCAGCCGCCAGGCGCCCCAACATGGCAAAATGCTCGGCGCGCTGTGCCTCGCGTTCCAGGCGCTGGCGTTCGGCCATGGCCTGGTGCAGGGCAGCCGTACGTTCCGCGACGCGCCGTTCGAATCCTCCTGCGTCTGCTGCAAGATGTGCTCCGCCTCCTTGCGTATCGTAATATCAATGGCTGAGCCGATATAGCCCACGAAGTGACCCTCTGGGGTCACCAAAGGCACCCCGCGATCGAGCACCCAGCGGTACACGCCGTCGGCGCGCCGTAACCGGTATTCCATCTCAAACGGCTGCCGGGCCGTAAAGGCCGTGGTGTAGAGGTCAAGGCAGGCCCCAGAGTCGTCCGGGTGCACATTGTCGACCCAGCCATAGCCCAATTCCTGCTCCAGCGTGCGGCCCGTAAACTCCAACCACCGTTGGTTAAAGTGAGGTGTAGCCCATCGCCTCGCCGGCCATCCAGAGCAGGACGGGTGCGGCATCGGCCATGGTACGAAAGCGGACTTCGCTGGTGCGGAGGGCCACCTCGGCCTGCTGGCGTGCCCGTCGCTCAGTGACCTCCTGGAGCGCCCGCACCACGGCTGGCCCCAAACGTGCCAACCGGTCTTTCAGCAGGTAATCGGCTGCCCCCTGCTTCATGGCCGACACGGCGAGTTCTTCACCAATGGTGGCTGAGACAATGAGGAACGGCGTATCCCCACCACGTTCCTGGAGCAACTGCAAGGCTCGCAGGGCGTCAAATTGGGGCAAGCTATAGTCGGCGAGAATCACGTCCAGCCCCCGCCTGCAGGTGCGCGAGGTAATCCTCCTCTGTCTCCACCCGCCACCACACCGGGTCGAACCCGGCGCGACGCAGTTCATGCACCATCAGCGTGGCATCGGCTGGCCGGTCTTCCAAAATCAGCACGTGTATGGGAGTTGCCATCGTGCGCCTTTCTCACCTTCAGCCCGTCAGGAGATGGCTGGTTGAGCAGCACCCAGTACATACCCAGGGTACGCACCGCCTCCGTGAACTGCTCGAAATCCACCGGTTTCGTGATGTAACTATTGACGCCCAACCGGTAACTGTCGACGATGTCCCGTTCTTCACGGGAGGACGTCAGGACCACCACGGGGATCAGGCGTGTGCGGGGATTTGCCTTAATCCGTTGCAACACTTCCAGTCCATTCACCAGGGGCAATTTCAGGTCGAGCAAGATCACTTTGGGGGGCTGCGCGATGTTGCGCTGGGCATACGCCCCTGTACAGAAGATGAAGTCTAAGGCCTCCGCCCCATCACGGACCACGTGAATGTTATTCGAGAGGTTGTAGCGCTTGAGGGCATGCAGGGTCAAGCGCACATCATTGGGGTTATCTTCGGCCAGCAGAATTTCGATGACGTTTTCAAGCATAGTCGGTCTCTCCTCCGAGGGTAAAGGAAAACGTGGCACCCTGATCGACCTCGGCCTCGGCCCAGATGCGCCCGCCATGACGATGGATGATACGCTGCACAATCGCCAGGCCCACCCCTGTCCCTTCGTACTCGTCAGGCGCGGTGCAAGCGCTGGAACACACCAAAGAGTTTGTCCACATACGCCATATTGAAGCCCACGCCGTTGTCTTTCACAAAATAGACGTGCTCCCCGCGCCCCTCGCGACAGCCGACTTCGATCGCGGCCACTTCACGCCGGCTGGTAAATTTGAGGGCATTGGCCAGGAGGTTGACAAAGACCTGCTTGAGCAAGGCCGGATCCGCCTGGCAGAGCGGGAGATCACCTATGATAAAGTCAATGCGCCGCTCTCTCTGCATAGCGCGTAGCTCGCTGAGAGCCTGTCGCACCAGGTCAGCAGGCGCCACAGGCCGCCTGGTGAGCGGCTGCCGGCTCAGGCGTGCGAAGGCCAGGAGATCATCGATCAATTGACCCATGTGCTGCGCGTTATCCCGTATGAGTTGGCAGTACTCCTGCGCCTCGTCCTGCAAGTGCGGCGCGTGCTCTTCGAGCAAGATACGCGCAAACCCATTGATCGCCCGCAGTGGCGCGCGCAGATCATGCGAAACGCTGTAGCTGAAGGCCTCCAGCTCGTGGTTGGCCGCTTCGAGCTGGGCGGTGCGCTCAATGACGCGCTGTTCCAGCTCGTCGTGGGCCTGTTGGAGTGCTGCATCCCGCCATTGGATCTGGGTGAGCATATCATTGAACGACTCTCCGAGGAGCCCCAGTTCATCCCGGCTATTGACAGGCGCGCGGACCGTATAATCTTGCTGCGCCGAGACGCTCCGCGCCGCTTGCGCAAGTTGCACGAGAGGGCCGGCGATACGTCGCTGGAGCCACGACGAGATCCACAGGGCCAGGGCAAAAGACGCCAGTCCAACTATGCCCGCAATGCTGAGATAGCGGGTGAGCCGCTGCTGGAGCTCGTGCAGATCCGCCAGGATATAGACGGTACCAATCGTTTGCCCGCCACCGACAATGGGTCGGAAGAGCACCAGATGTTCGTGCTCGAAGCGGTGTCCGTCTGCCAGGCGCGCCGAGCTGTGCGGGCAGCATCGTGGCTCCTACGGGCGCCTGGCGGTCATAAGTGGCGAACTGCTGCCCATCGATACGGTAAATCCCGGCAGCGATGATGCGCGGTTCGGCGCGGAGCGCTGCGAGCGTTTCTGCGGCGGCATCGGCATCATCGAACAGCAGGGCGGAGGCACTATGCGAGCTGACAATTTCTGCCTGCGCAGTGAGCTGGCGCACCATTATCTCCCGAAAGGTCACGCGATCATAGAGCGCGAACGCCGTGCAGATGAGCACCAAGGCGGCCCCGCTCGCCAGCATATTCACCCACAGCAGCTTCCACTGCATCGAGAGGTTACGGAAGGTTAGCATGGGTTCACTCTTGCATACGTTGTGTACCGGTGTACTACAACAGGCCTGTCAACGCTTCCCCTCCTGAGCGGCACGAGCGGCCAGCAGCGCGCGGTGGGTCGGCACGTCTTCCCAGAAGGCCTGGCGGCATGTAGCGTCACTGATCTGGCTGGCCTGGCGGTTCAGGCGGGCGTAGGCGACCTCCAGCACCTGTGCGGCGCGCGCATCGCCAGCCGCGGACAGAACCTGGTAGCAGCTCAGAAAGAGCTGGGGCAACTCGTCTGCCCAGGCGATCACCTCAGCCTCCAGGGCGGTTGCCAGTTCGTTGGCCCGCGTTCGAGCAGTGGCGAGGTCGCCACGGGCTAGCGCCAGTCGGGCCAGCCCGGCTAGCGGCTCAAGCGCCAGGGTCTTGACACCCAGCTCCCGGCACAGCCGTAACGCCGCCTGGTAGGCCGACTCCGCCTCCTGCAGGTCAGCGAGGCCATGCAGGGCTTGTCCCAACCGAGTGAGAGCGGTCGCCTCGACGTACACGCGCCCCAGGGCACCGGCGAGTTCTAGAGCCGTCTGAGCCTGCTCGCGGGCTGCTTGATGATCGCCGCGCTGGGAGCAGAGCAGCGCCAGGTCAGCACGCACGGCAGCCTCGTAGCGGCGGTCGCCGATCTCTTGATTGATCACCAAAGCCTGGTCGAGCGCCTCCTGGGCAGCGGCGAAATCGCCCAGAGCACGTGCTACCATCCCGAGCGCGGCCAGGCAGGCAGCCTGGCCCTCGCGATCACCGGTGGCGCGATCGAGCGTCAACGACTCGGTGTAGGCCGTGCGGGCAGCCAGGTAGTCGCCCCGGTCATAGGCGACCATGCCAATCCCGCGCAGGCCATCAGCCTCGTCGTCGCGGTCGCCAGTGGCACGGTCGATGGCCAGGGCCTGCTCGTAACAGGACAACGCAGTGGCGCTGTCGCCAAGCTCCCGTGACACCGCACCCAGCCGCACCAGGGTGGCGCTCTCGCCCCGCCGGTCTCCAATCGCCTGATCGATGGCCAGGGCCTGCTCGTAGTAGCCGCGGGCGGTGGCGTAGTCACCCTGATGGTAGGCAATCAGCCCCAGGTCGCGCAGGCAATCGTCTTCAGTGCCGGCCAGGCCCAGGGAGCGGGCCAGGTCAAGAGCCTGGCCGAGCTGCGTGCGGGCCTCGTCGTAATGCGCCAACGGGATGAGGGCAGCGCCGTGGATGCGCCGGGCCATCGTTTCTCCCTCGTACCATGCGACAGAGTGCGCCAGCTCAGCCGCCCGCTCCGCAGCCTCTGCTGCACGTGGGAAGCTGTCGGTCACCAGATGGTAGTGGGCCTGCCGCAGCGCCAGCTCGGCCTGGGCCCGCATGTCATCTGGGGCACTCAGGTCGGCCAATGCGGCGATATCAGCCTCCTGCGCGAGCCGGTCGGCGAGCACATCGTGGACCTGCTCGCGGATCAGCAACAGGCGGCGCCGCTCGGTACGAGCCTCTGGTGGCGTCAGTGCGAGTGCCCGGTTGAGGTAGACCAGCGCTTCGGTATTGGCAAAGCCGGCCGCAGCCAGCTCCCCTGCCAAAGCCGCATAGCGTCGCTCGCGCTCGGTATCACCGGCCTGCTGATAGTGATACGCTAGCAGGTGGACGATCTCAGTCCGTTGTAGACCCAGCGCCGCCGGAGCCTCTCCGGTGTTCGACCCAGCGTCGTCCAGGTCGTAGTGGGCCTCATACCACTCCGCCACCCGGCGATGCAGCTCGCGCCGCTGGGCGAACAGCATCGTGCCGTAGGCTACCTCGCGGGTGATGGCGTGCTTGAAGATATGACGCAGGTTCGGGTCAGGCGTCTCCTGGGGGATCAGATCCAGGACGGCGAGCCGCTCCAGACGCGACCTGAGATCACTGTCGGCAAGCGTCAGGTAGGGCGACAGTGCAGCCCGCAGCGGCTGATAGGGAAAGCTACGCCCGATCACCGCCCCGACCCGCAGGAGCATCTGCTCCTCAGGGTTGAGCCGGTCGATGCGTGACAGGACGACGCCCTGAATCGTGTCAGGCAGATGCCGGGCAGCCTCGTCCAGGTCGCCGTGCAGCACGCAGTGAGCACTGGCCGTCCTCTTCCGTGATGTCCAGCACTCCCTGGTCGCGCAGTGCCAGGACGATCTCCTCGGCAAAGAAGGGATTGCCGTCGGCGCGTGAGCAGACCAGCTCGGCTACGGCGGTGGGCAGCTCCTGTGCCGGCAGCCCCAGGCGGACGTGCCGCGAGCGCCACAGTTTCAGCGGGGCTAAGCGCGGTCAGCGTGATGTGCTCAGCACCGCCGAGGGCCGCCAGAGCTACCAGCTCGGGTGGACGCTCGAGCCGTGGGATCGGGCGCATGGTCAGCACCATGAGCAGTGGCAGGCCGGCAGTGTGCAGGGCGCTCGCAACTGCCAGAGCCAGCCCCCAGGAACGCGTATCAATCCAGTGTGCATCCTCGAGGATCAGGACGAGCGGGCGCTCGGCAGCCCAGCGGCGCAGCAACTCGATCAGCAGCGCCTCACGGCCCTGGTAGCGGCGCTCGGTTTCAAGCGCCGCAGTGAGGGGTGTCTCAGGGAAGCCGGTACTGAGCAGGTCGTTGAGCAGCGGCAGGCGTTCGACCAGCTCTGGAGCGATCTCGGCCACCTGGGCGTGCACCAGGCGGCGGCGCTCGTCCGCAGCCTCTACCCCGCCCAGCTCGAAGTAGGCGTTAAAAACCTCGCGCCAGGCGCGGTAGGGTGTCTGACGCTCGCTGCTGTGGCCAGCGCCGGCCAGGACGGTCAGGCCACGGGCGTGGCACAGGCCGATCAACTCCTCCAGCAGGCGTGATTTCCCCATGCCGGCCTCGCCCTCGATCAGCAGGAGGCGCTGACGACCAGCCTGGACATCGTCAAGGGCAGCTTCCAGGCGGGCCAGCTCGGCCTGCCGTCCGACCATGGTCGTGCCGGCCTGCTCCTGGGGTCGGGCCAGGCCCGTGGGTCGGTAGACCTGCGCCAGGCCAGCCTTGCCCTTCAGGCGCACGGGTGGCAGCGTGTCAAAGGCCAGCACACGGCGGGCATCGTGGGCCGTGGCGAAGTCACAGCGGATATCGCCAGGGCCGGCAGCGGCCATCAGGCGAGCGGCGCTATTCACCGCGTCCCCCATCACGGTGTACTCGCGACGGTTGGCGCTGCCGACCGGGCCAGCGAACACCGGGCCAGTAGCCACACCGACCGCCAGTGCTAACCCCTGTGCTTCGGCCATCACCAGCAGGTCGCGGGCCGCCTGGGCGGCGCGCGCGGCATCGTCGGCATGGGCCAGTGGCGGCGCGCCGAACATCGCCAGGAGGATCGGTGCCCTTATCGTCCACCGCCAGCTTATTGAGGCTGCCCTCGTAGCGATAGATCACCTCTTGAGGAGGCAGTGAGAAAGGCTTGCAGGCGATCGAGGGCGTCGGGCGCGGTGTAGTCGAGTCCGCTCACTCCGACGAACAGCAGGCTCATCGGGCGCAGATCTGCCAGCCACTCCTGCAACCCCTCGCCGATCCAGGCGCGCAGCGCGCCCGGGATGAAGCCGCGCAGCGCTGCAGTAGCCGCCCTCAGGTTCATGTCGGGGTCGATCTGTGGGGCAGTCAATGGCCGCGGCGGCAGCGCTGCTGGCGTCGTCGGGCTGGCCAGCACCGCAGCCGTTTCGGGACTGATGATGGTCTCGCCAGGGCCAGCGTTGTGCTCAGCCTCGGCCACCTGGCGCAGAGGGTCGCCGGCCACCACGTACTCCCAGCGCTCCAGCACCCCGCCCACCCGGAAAGCATACACGGTACCAACCCCTACACCGATTTTGACCGCCAGGGCAATCGGGCCGGCGCTGGTCGGCAGGGTAGCAAAATCGCCCATGAGGGCGTGCATGGCTGCGGCGGCCTGTACGGCCCGGCGGGCGGCGTGGCCGGCCGGCTCGGCTGTGGCCGGAAACAGTGCGGTCAGCGCATCACCGCTGAATTTCACCACCTCGCCCCCCTCAGCTTCGATCGCGGCAATCAGACGGCTGAAGTAGGCGTTGAGCAGGTGGGTCATTTCCTCAGGCCCCTCGGCGCCACGCTGCGCCAGTGCCTCGGTAAGCGGCGTGAAGCCAGAGATATCGGCAAACAGCACTGACGGCCGGGAACTGCTCCACAAGCGGCGCAAGGGTTGGCTCGGCGAGCAGCGCACGGGCCAGACCGGGCGGGATATAGGGCAGCATGGCAGCGAGCGTTTGCGGCATAAGCCTGCGCCTTATTGCTCTACTAAAGGTTTGACTTCCCGCATGAAGAGGACCATCGAGTCCAGGAGCTGCTTGAGATTGTGACAGCCGTTGAAATTAATCTGAAAGGCCTCCAGGCCGGCCTCGTGCCGAAAGCGGCGCATGTCCTCTGCCACTTGCGCTGGGGTGCCCTGCCCTATCGGCCGTTCAGCCCCAGCGGTCGCACCTCGTGCGCTACCCGTGATGTCGCTAAAATTCACCCGGAAGCTCATGCGAGTAGCTGGCACATCCTGCCGTCCACGCTTGGCACAGGCCTCGCGTAAGTAGGCCTGGCAGGTGCGCAAATCCGCCAGCGCCATCGGGGTGGGCTGCCACACCTGGGCAAACTCCGCGGCTCTGCGCAAGGCCGCATGGCTGGCCCCGCCAATCCAGATGGGTGGATGGGGTTGTTGCAGCGGTTTGGGCTTGGTATACATGTCGGCGAAGGAAAAAAACTGCCCGTGAAACGTCACCGGATCAGGCGCCCAACAGGCCTGCCAGATGCGGAGGTATTCCGTCGTGCGCGCCCCGCGCTCGCGGAAGGGCACCCCGAGGGCGGCAAACTCGGCCTCACACCACCCGGCCCCCACGCCGGCAATGAGGCGTCCGCCGGACATCTGGTCCAGCGTGGCCATCATTTTGGCTGTGGCCACGGGATTGCGATATGGCATAATGAGCACGGAGGTGCCGAGGCGGATACGGGTCGTGCGCGCCGCTATATAGGACAGGACAATCAACGGATCGTAGGTATTGCCCCAGGAGGGGAGAGCCCTGGGGGAGCCATCGACGATGATGTGATCATTCAGTAACACGGCATCAAAGCCCAGTTCCTCTGCCTTGCAGGCCGTCTCAATAATGCCTTCAGGGGTGGCTTCGAAGCCGAGATAGTCCGCACCAGGTGGCCGGAAAGAAAACTGGACCATGCCTATCTCCTTGGTACCGTGTACCGAAGAGTTGCGTCAAGTGTCACGCCTGGAGGGAGTCTCTCCAGGGCCCAAGAACTGATTGTACATTCTACACCAGTGTCCGACGAAAAGAAAAAAGCGTCTCCCTTGGCACGCTGTGGATCACACGCTATCATAAGCAACCACACACCGAACACACACCATCACGAACTGGAACATACCCTATGAATCCACATGTGTTTGCTGGGAATCCGCTGGACCGCGGTGATGTGTACCGCCGTGATCAGACAGTGGCTTGACGAGCAAGCCAGCAACGCTCGGAGCCGCTTCCTGCCGCTCTGGCAGCTCAATGTGCTCATCCAGGCTGCGCAGGAGACACGGCTCGGATGGGTCAGTCCTGCCGATATTGCCCGCCTCGACCTTGCCGTGCCACCCGTGTTTCTCGGTCTGCAAGACGACATTGCGCACTTTGCCATCGACGTGTCGCAGCTCGGCGACCCGCGCCACGAGCTTAATCTGGATGAGTCATGGCGGTTTGAAGATGCTCGGACCGCGGCAACCGCCCTCAGTGCTGCTGAGGCCGGTATTCTGGCCCAGAGTAGGGCCCAGCTCGACTGGCACAGACGCCATCAGTTCTGCAGCGTGTGCGGCCAGCGCACCGAGCAAGGCCGCGGCGGCCAGGTACGCAAGTGCATGGCCTGCAAGGCCGACCATTTTCCTCGCACCGATCCTGTGGCCATTATGGTCGTGACCGATGGCGAGCGGTGCTTGCTCGGACAGAGTCGAGGCCGGCTGTCGCGAACGGGGACATACTCGGCGCTGGCCGGGTTCATGGACCAGGGTGAGTCCATCGAAGAAGCGGTGCGCCGCGAAGTGAAAGAGGAGGCAGGCATCGAGGTGGGCCAGGTGCGGTATCATTCCTCACAGCCCTGGCCTTTCCCCTCCTCACTGATGATCGGCTGTCACGCCCGCGCCCTGACCACTGATATCCGCATAGACGACGAAGAGATGACCGATGTCCGCTGGTTCCCCCGCGCTGACGTCCTCTCGGCGCTCCGGGGTGAGCATCCGCACCTGCGTGTGCCAGCGCCTATTGCCATCGCCCATCACCTGATCAAAGCCTGGGCCGAAGGCGACGTCCGCTGGGAGTGACTGCTCCCAAGGGCTTTGCCCTCGTGCGTGCTAACGCACGCATGGGCCTTTAGGAAACCTCGCGAGCAATCGGACGCAAGATACGCTACAATGCACGCTGCTGACCCCTAGTGGGACCTCGATGGATGGTAGCGCCTGAGCCAGAAGGACGCACGGTGTATAAAGCTTATTCAGTCTCGTGGAATCTTACTCAACAGTGCAATCTCCTCTGCGCGCACTGCTATATGAGCGCCTTTGCAGGTGCAGATACGTCGCATGAGCTGTCAACGGCTGAGTGCCGGCGGGTAATGGATGAGATGGCCCAGGTGAATCCACAGGTCTTCCTGATTCTCACGGGGGGTGAACCACTGCTCCGCAAGGACATCTTTGATCTGGCAGCATACGCCGCCGAGAAAGATTTTACCGTGGTGTTTGGCACCAATGGGGTTTTACTTCGCGAGAAACAGGCCAAACTCATGCGCCAACACGGCGTGGTGGGTGCGTCCATTAGCCTGGACTCTACAGAGCCAGCCAGACACGACGCTTTCCGTCATCTCCCCGGGGCCTGGGACGGTGCGGTGCGGGCTACCAGAGCGCTACGCGCTGAGGGGCTCGACTTCTCGCTACACATGTCGGTCACAGACTGGAATGTAGCAGAAGTCCCGGCGATGATCGATCTGGCCAATGAACTCGGCGCCAAAGTACTGAATTTCTTTTTCCTGGTGCGCACGGGACGTGGCCAGAACCTCACCGACATCACTGCCGGGCAGTATGAGCAGATTTTAACGGCGCTGGCCCGGGCACAAAGCGTGGGCAGTGCTGAGACGAGTCCTGCGTCAGCCTTCACCAGGCACGAGGACCCGTGGAGTATGCCCATAGGGACTGCCGGACGCCTGCTCATCCGCGCCAAATGCGCCCCCCACTTCCGCCGCATTATCTGGCAACTCGACCCGACCTCTCCCCTACTCAAAAATTATGCGCACGGCTCGTGTCCGGCCGGCAAATATTATTGCCGCATCACACCTGAAGGGGAGGTGACGCCCTGCCCCTACATGCCGGTGACCGCCGGGAATCTACGCCAGACCTCGTTCGCCAGGCTGTGGGAAGAGGCTGGAGTGTTTCACGAGTTGCGCGAGCCGCAACTCGGCGGGCGATGCGGTGCCTGTGAGTTCAGCAAGATCTGTGGTGGCTGCCGCTGCCGTGCCTATGCTACCTATGGTGACTATTTAGCTGAGGATCCCGCCTGCGCCTACCAGCCTGGCCAGTATGGTGGCACCGTCATCGACTTGCCGGCCACGCAAACGTTTGGTCTTGAGGTCACCCAGGAATTGCACTGGGAAGAGGCGGCGCGAGAGCGCCTCAAAGCCATTCCATCTTTTGCGCGGGGCATGGTGATCAAGGCCGTGGAAGCCTATGCGCGTGCGCATGGTCAGCAGGTGGTCACGCCAGCACTGCTCGCCGATATCCGTCAAACTTGGGGGGCACGCTTCCGCCCCCGGCGCTAAGCGTATGGCGCTACAGAGAGAGGAAGACAACGTGACAAATACAACGCCAGATATGGCTGGCCGTTTAGAGGCCATGGAAGAGCGCTTAGCACGTCTGGAGACGCTGCTGGTCGGCCTCACGCGACAGCTCGAACGTCAGCATACCGATCCGACCACGGTAGTTGCCAGCATCCAAACCTGGGTTACGGACTACGTCTCGATGCGTCTGCAACAACTCGTCCCGGAGACCTGTGAGCACGCGCCTGAGGCTGAGGCCAGCGATGGGCCTTATCTTCCCGGGACTACCGTGCCATGTACTGACGATGTGGTGCACCGTGTGGGGCGTATCCCTATCCCCTTTGTGCGCCAGATGGTCGTTGAAAAAGTCGCCCAGCAGGCACAGCAAGAGCACATTGCCCGCGTGGATATTGCCTTTTTTGAACGTGCTGCAACGTTCTGACAGTGCAAACTGTCAGGGGAGGATCTCCTGAGCTGGCAGCATTGGCAACAGCACGTCCTGGCGGGTCCGCAGCTCGGTCACGCCTTTGCCGATGTATAGCTACTTACAGCTCGCCACATGAGATATCAGCCCCTGCTCGCCTCTCGCGTTCCTGGTCTGGCGCGGGTGGGAAGGCGGGGGCAACAGTGGTGGGGGCGCTGGCCCAGACCGGCATCATGCCCTCCTCTGCTTCGGGAAGCCTCTCACAGGTAAAGCGGCGAGCGTTTCCTACCAATACGTCGTCTGCCTGTGGGTAGCAACGTCGGCGGCGGCGCCTGCAGTTTCTGCACTGGTTTGCACCAGCGCTTGAAAGGCTTTCCCTGCGGTAAATGCGGGGATCGTTTTGGCCGGAATCTGGACCGTGTCCCCCGTGCGTGGGTTGCGTCCAGCACGCGGCTGGCGGTGGCGCGACCGGAAACGCCCAAAGCCCCGCAATTCCACACTCTCACCTGCATGCAGCGCCTCCATAATCGCCTGCAAAAACCGCGTGATCACCGCGTCCGTCTGGTGCTTCGGAAGCTGCACGGTAGCTGCCACTTGGTCCACGATCTCTGCCTTTGTCATGACATATCTCCTCTGGGAGGGGCCATTACACAACGCCTGGCCACGGTCGAGAAGTCTCGCAGTTGGAGCGTACACATGTCCGGCGTAATTGTCAAGTAAATTTCTCGATTTCTTGCGGTACGCAGCTGTCTTGAGAGACGCATATACCCCCTTACCTTTCGTTACTCTTTTTGCACGAAGTTCTGGTGTCTTTGGAAGCTTTAGGATATACTTTGTCCTCTCTGGCACGTGGCCAGACGATACTTCCGAACAATCCATCCTCTCCTGACTGCGAGGTCGTTGTATGGCGCGTGGACGTAAAACCTCCCTCACGATCTACCTTACGCCTGCGGAACGTCAGACGCTACTGGCGTGGCAGCGGGCAACCACCATCTCGGCGGGGCGTGCCCGACGGGGTCGGATTATCTTACTCGTCGCCGATCGGGTGCCGATCTCCGATGTTGCGGCCACGGTCGGGATCAGCCGTCGCTTTATCTACAAGTGGGTACAGCGGTTTATGCAGGATGGCCTGGAGGGGCTGGCAGACAAACCCGGCCGCGGCCATCGGCGCGTGCTGCCCCAGCCTGTTCTAGCAGAGCAGCACGACGTGAGCGCATGACGCACCTGCGCAAACGAGGTAGAGCACGGTTTAAAGTGACAAATTCAGTGAGACGTCGTAGCCTGACACAGCGCATCTGCCTGAGATAGACGCGCATCAGCGTATGATGTCCGAAGGGCCATATATCCGGTAGGTAGGATATCCTTCTCCTCCATCGTAGAGAAGTGTGTGCCCAGTGGAGGGATGAACCGAGTGGATTACACACCATAGGGGTACGGCCTGCTCTGCTTATGAGCAGGGCAAACCGGCCCCTACAGTGCTGTTGAAGGGGTAGAGCCGACATGCTGCAGGACCCGAGTCAATTTGCCTCATTTGAGGTGATGGCTCCATGGTCCAGAGCAGGTCGGTTCCTATGCACAAGCGATGCTAATCACGTTCATCGCCGACTCCGGTAGGCGGTGTTCGGTCCAACTCACACCACCATCGTGCGTGCCGAAAACCTGCCCACGACGTGTACAGAAGTAGACCTGCTCGGGATGCTGTGCATTGATCGCGATGCCGAAGGTGGTGCTGTCTGGCGTCACACCATGGTCAAAGCGCTGCCAGGTTTCGCCCAGGTCAGTGCTACGCAACACCCCCCCTGCAGTACTGCCGAAGTCCTTACCAACGCAGGCGTAGAAGGTCTGAGGATCATTCGGTGCAGTTTGCACGCCTCGGGAATAGGCGATAGGCGAGAATTTTTCCAGGTGCAGGTTCTCCCAGGAATCGCCCCGGTCACGACTGCGCCAGACGCCGACGCGATTGGCAATGCAGACCACGTCCGCCCGCGGCGAGCCAAGCGCAACACCGTGCAGGTCCATCAGGTCAACGTTGCCGTTGAAGTAGCGGTTCACGAGTTCCCAGCTCTTACCCCCGTCGGCACTGCGTGCTGCGCCACCGACTTCCAGCGCGGCGTACATGCGGTTCGGGTTGGGCGGCTCAATCACCAGGCCCAGGATACGTGTGGCAAAGGCCATCTGCACGGCGTCCGGGTTGACGATGGTCGACAGGTAATGCCAGGTCTCGCCACCATCGTTGCTGGTATAGACTTCGCTCCCTTCCGTGCCGAGAAACATGACCTGCGGGTCGTGTGGATGGAACTGCAGCGACCACACGGTCCGTCCTTCGGGTAGGTGCATGCGCTGCCAGTGGTCGCCACGGTCCTGGCTGCGGTAGACACCGCGCTGCGTGCCGACGAACAGCACTTCAGGGTGGTGCGGATGGATAGCAATGGGCCGCGCCTGCGGCATGGGGGGCATACCGTTCGTGAGCTGTTCCCAGTGCGTCTCACTGGCTTTCTTACGATACAGGCCATGGGCTTCGGCACCGGCATAGATATACGTTTCGTCTGCCATACGACGTTCCTCCCCTCAGAGATAGTACACGTGGGATAGCAAGTGTGCCTACAACTGTAGCACGCTCTCCCGCCATTAACAGCATTACACCGGCGGACGCTTGTGCGCCCACGGTGCCGCTTGCTCACAGGCTGCGGCAGCTTGCAGCACCAGGCGGTCAGCATGCCAGCGCCCGACGACTTGTAAGGCCACGGGTAACCCCTCGCTGGTAAAGCCACACGGCACACTGGCTGCTGGCTGTCCGGTCTGGTTAAAGGGAAAGGTGAAATTCAGGCGGTCGAACATCGATGGCGTTGGTTTGCCCTCAATGGTGCTGGGGCCGCGTTCGACCGACCAGGCCCCAAGCGGCATCTGGGGCGTCAGGAGCAAGTCGTAGCGCTCGAAGAAGCGCCGCGCCTGTTCATAGAACACGGTGCGGGCCAACTGCGCCTGGCCGTGCTGTACTCCCGAAATGCGCCGTCCGGCTTCGATCATCTCGGCCAAACTGGGCTCGAACCACTCGGGATGCTGGTCGTAGCGCTCGCCCAGGCGTGCGGCATACGACACGTACCACATGACCGATGCCGGTTCACGCGGATTGTCCCAGTCCGGGTTGACGGCTTCGACTTCACACCCAAACGACTGAAAACGTTCAGCCGCTGCCGCCGTCAAGCGACGTACTTCGGGGTCAACTGGGGCATAGCCAAAATCCACACTCCAGGCCACACGCAGGCCGCGCAGCGCTTCGAGAGGACGTGCAACGGCAACCAGGTAGTCTTCCGGAGGGGTGTCTATCGACGTTGGATCACGCGGGTCGGGCCCAGCCATCACCCCAAGCAGCAGGGCAGCGTCCGCGACCGTACGCGTGATCGGGCCATTGTGCGACCGTGCCGCCCAGATGTCAGCGTTCGGCCAGTTCGGGACGCGGCCAAACGACGGCTTCAGGCCAAAGACGCCACAGAGCGCCGCGGGGATGCGAATCGATCCGGCCCCGTCTGAGCCATGCGCCAGGGAACCAAGCCCTGCAGCCACGGCGGCCGCGGCACCACCGCTCGAAGCCCCCGAGGTACGCTCGAGCTGCCACGGATTGCGACACGGCGGCCCGATGAGATTATCGCACATGTCCTTGTACCCATAGTGGGACGTATTGGTTTTGCCAAGCACAATGCCCCCGGCAGCTTTGACGCGCCCGGTGACCATGCCATCGAAATCGGCGATGTTGTGCTCGAAGAATTTGGAGCCATAGGTACAGCGCAGACCGGCACTGGGTTCGAGATCTTTGATAGAGACAGGGAGCCCATGCAGGGGCTTGAGGGTCTCGCCACGCATCACGGTGGCCTCAGCCGCCTTCGCCTGCTCCCTGGCGCGCTCGGCGTCTACCGTCAGATAGGCATTCAGGCGCGGATTCAGGGCGTCGATACGGGCGAAGACAGCGTCCATGACGTCGACTGGCGAGAGCGTACGATTGCGAATCATGGCAGCCAGCTCGGTGGCTGGTGTAAAGCAGAGGTCAGTCGCCTCCATAGTCTCACCTCACTCTCGCTAAAACCCCTGCCCAGAGGCAGAGGAAGTCGATAAAAATCTGCTTGGTGGGCGAGGGTAAAGCGGCTGACAGCAAAAGTCAACTCCATGTGCTATGCTCTGGCCATCCACCTGCCTGGCCATGC
The DNA here is from genome assembly GCA_963732985.1 of uncultured Actinomycetes bacterium. Taxonomy (GTDB): domain Bacteria; phylum Actinomycetota; class Thermoleophilia; order Gaiellales; family Gaiellaceae; genus Gaiella. The sequence continues at coordinate 21,793 of CAVTBP010000007.1, forward strand.
ACAGGCGACGCAATCACGCTTGTCATAGGGGATAAGCCCAACCATGATCAAGATGACTGATGAAATGCGTGACCTGATCGACAACGCCATAGCCAATGGCACGCCGTGTATTCTAGCGACGGCGAGTAAAGCCGGGGAACCGCACATGAGTTATCGCGGCAGCGTGATGGTCTTTGATGACGCGTCACTGGCGTATTGGGATCGTGTCAAACGCCAGTCACTCCAGCATATTGCTGAGAACCCGCAAGTCTGTGTCCTGTTTCGCCATCCGCCAAAGCGTATTATCTGGCAATTTGTGGGAGAGGCCACGATCCACGACAGTGGCCCAGTGCGGGAACAGGTGATGGCACGTACAGTACAACCGGAACTCGACCGCGATCCCGAGCGTAAGGGTGTCGCCGTGGTGATTCGTGTCAACAAGATCCTGCTGGGTAACGGCGACGTCCTACAGCAGCGTGACGCCTAGCATGCTGATGGCGGATGGCCGCTGCGACGGTCCACTCTTTGCGGCGGCCATCATGGCGCCTGCACACACCGTAGGCCGATGTTCTCATTCCTCCGGTCGGAAGGGACCCCGGCGCGTTCGGTCGTCCGGAAGTCAGGGGCCGTGTAGAGCCATGAGCCGCCGCGCAGGACCACCTGCGTGCCTGAGGTCGGCCCTTGTGGGTTGTCGCGCGCGGCGTGAACGGGATCTGACCGGTCGTGACCTCGTCGCCCTGACCCACGATGCGGGCCACCTGGGCGCGCACTTCCTCGACGGTGATGTCGAGCTGCTCCAGCACCCGCGCGGCGAGGCCTTCCTCCTCGCGCAGCAGGCCGAGCAGGATGTGCTCGGTACCGATGTAGTTGTGCTTCAGCGCCCTGGCCTCGTCCTGTGCAAGGACCACCACCTGCCGGGCTCGTTCCGTGAATCGCTCGAACACCGCTCCTTCGACCCTCCTTTCCGCATCGTGTCCGGAGTCCTGTTATCGGCTGCTCCGGGCCGAAGGTGTACCCATGGTACCGGACTGCCCCGGTGGCAGGCTTCGCGGGCACGTTCGCCCGGCGCCCTCGGTACCCTTCCCCGTTCGTGGACCCGGGCAAGGCCCTCATCACCGGCGGAGCCGGCTTCATCGGGTCGCACCTCGCCGACCTGCTGCTCGAGGACGGCTGGGAGGTATGGGCGCTCGACGACCTGTCGACGGGATCGCTCGACAACGTCACGCAGCTGGGCGACCATGCCCGGTTCCATCTCGTCGTCGATTCCGTCCTTTCGCGAACCGTCGTCAACGAGCTCGTGAACAAGGTCGACGTCGTCTACCACCTCGCCGCGGCCGTCGGCCCGCGCTTGATCGTCGAGCGGCCGGTGCACACGATCGTGACGAACCTCGAGGGCTCCGAGATCGTTCTCGACCACTGCGCCCGCTTCGGGCGCCGTGTGCTGGTGGCGTCGACGTCCGAGGTGTACGGCGACCACCGTAGCCAGGAGCCGCTCCACGAAGATGCCCGGCGCGTCTACGGGCCGACGACGCAGCGACGGTGGCTGTACGCCGACTCGAAGGCGATGGACGAGTACCTCGCGATCGCGTACCGCCAGGAGCGAGAGCTGGACTTCGTCGTTGCTCGCCTGTTCAACACGGTGGGGCCGCGCCAGAGCGGGCAGTACGGGATGGTCGTCGCGCGCTTCGTCCAGGCCGCCGTCCGCGACGAGCCGCTCGAGCTCCACGGCGACGGCACGCAGACGCGGACGTTCTGCCACGTCCACGACACGATCAGGGCGCTCAGGGGGCTGATGGAGTCGCCCCACACCTCGGGCGAGATCTACAACGTGGGCTCGCTGAGCTCGATCACGATCGGTGACCTTGCGCGCCGGGTGCTGGAGCTGACCGAGTCGCGCTCGACGATCGTCCCCGTCCCGTACGAGAAGGTGTACGGCACCGGGATCGACGACATGCTGCACCGGAAGCCCGCGATCGACAAGATCGCGGCGGCGATCGGCTGGGCGCCGACGCGGACGCTCGACGAGATCCTCGCCGACGTGATCGCGTTCGAGCGCGGCTCCGTGTCGGCACGTCCCGCGTAGACGCTCACGTCGGGTCGGTGGGCCCTCCGGGCGGGTTCTCGTGCCTCCGGCCTACGGGTCGAGATCGCCGACCGTGAACACCCACCCGGTCGCATCGACGGCCCACGGGCACGTGCCCGAGACCTCTCGCGCGAGGAGGGCCGCGGGCGTCTTCCGGCGCACGAACTGCAGCCTCCGAAGCGCACGCGCAAGCTCGTCCGAGATCGCGAACGACGACAGCACGAGCCCTGCGGCTCCGGCCGTGCGCGCATGGGCGAGGACCCCGGCCAGCAGAACCTCCTGCGAGCGGCCGTCGACGCCGGCGACCTCCATCAGGCGCCAGGTCGACCCGTCCTCGAACAGGACGAGGTAGGCGCGAACCTCGCCGTCGCGCCCGAACGTGGCGAGCCTGAAGCGGCCCGTCTCGACGCCGGGTTGCAGCTCGTAGCGCCAGTTGAGCAGGACGGCCGTGCGCTCCGAGATGACGCGGCTCTTCTCCGAGGCGGCCGACCAGACCTCGGTGAACGCTTCGTCGAACCGGTCGACCCAGTGCACCTCGCCGCCGCGGCGAACCAACCGCTCCGGGCCGGCCGCCTGGAGGGCACTGTCGAGGATGCGCGCGCTCGAGTACGCGAGACGGCGCCGGCGGCTCCGTGCGGGGATACCGCGCCCGAAGAACCGCACGTGCTTCGCCCGCTGGACCAGAGACCGGTATCCCATCCTGCAGAGGATCGGGCGTGCGGCGTCGTTGGGGTGCCCGAGGACGAGCTCGATGCCGTTGGTCTCCGCAAGCTCGAGCAACGACCGCTGGATCCGAATTGCGAGCCCGAGCGTGCGATGCGAGGGAGCCACCACGAAATCACCCGACACGGCCGCCGAGACCCGGTTTCCTTCCACGAGCAGTGGCCGGGGATGGAGCACCCCGCTGCCCACGGGGCTCCCGTCCTCGTCCCGCGCGACGACCGCGAGCGGCGGTCCGACCGGCGCGCCGACGAAGTACTTTCGGAAACGGTGCTCCCGATACCCGGGCCACTGCACGCCGGGTAGATGCTCGCCGAGTGCAAGCACATCGCTCTGCTCGAGCACGTCTGTGCCGGCTGTGATCGTGTAGCGGCTCACGGCCGAAGCTGGCGCTTCGCGATCTTTCCGCTTGGTGTCGTCGGAAGTGCTGTGACGAACTCGACCCGCGACGGGATCATGAAGCTCTCGAGCTTCCCGCGGCAGCGGTGTCTGACCTCGCGCGCGTCGAGGGGAGTGTCGTCCTCCGCCACGACATAGGCCACCACTGCCTCGCCGAGCGCCTCGTCCGGGACCCCGATTACGGCAGCCTCCAGGATGCCGTCGATCCGGCGCAGGACGCCTTCGACCTCGAACGGGCTGACCTTCTGTCCTCCGACGTTGATGATGTCGCTGCCGCGCCCGCGAAAGTACAGGAGCCCGTCCTCGTCGACGGTGAACCGATCGTGCGTGCAGAGCATCGTCTCGCCCGCGATCGGGCCGTCGCGCAAGGCCTCTGCCGTCAGCTCGGGCCGTCTCCAGTATCCGCGCATCACGTGCGGGCCGCGGACGTGGAGCACACCCTCCTCCCCGGGGCGCACGGGCTCCCCCTTGTCGTCGAGGACGAGCGCCTCGGTGCCCGGGATCGCACGGCCGACGGAGGTCGGGCTCACGCGTGTCAGTTCGGGGTCGAGGAAGCACACGCGCTGGCATTCCGTGAGCCCGTACATGAGGTAGATCCTCGCGTTTTCGAACACCTCGTGCAGCTTCGGGACCTGCTCGGGAGGCAGCGCCGCGGCGGCGTTCGTCACGCACCGCACGTTCGGCAGCCGCAAGCCGGTCTCCCGCGCCAGCCGGAGCAGGCCGGTGAAGACGGTGGGGACGCCCGCGAACACCGTCACTCCTGCGGCGTCCGCGCGCTCGGCCACACGGGCGGGGAACGCGAACGAGGGCTCGACGACCACGGACGCCCCGGTGTGGACCGCGCTGAGAAGCTGGTAGAGCCCGTACCCGTAGGCGAACGGGAGAAAGCCGTGCAGGCGGTCCGACGCCTCGAGCTGCAGGTACCGGCAGACGCTCTCCACCGTGAAGGTCATGTTGGCGTGGGTGACCATGACCCCTTTCGGCGAGCCCGTGCTGCCGGAGGTGTAGATCAGGGCGGCCAGGTCGAAGGGGATCTGCCGCACCTCGCGGATCGACGGCTCCGCGGACGCGAGGGCTCGCTCGAGCGAGCCCTCGGCATCGTCCGGCTGCCCTCTGGAGAGCAGCAGCCGCACACCGGGCGGCGCGCCTCCGACGTCGCGCAGCGCGTCGACGAGGCGGGACTCGGCGACGACGGCTCGTGCGTCGCAGTCCTCGACGACGAACAGCAGCTTCTCGGGGGCCGTGTGGACGCTGACGGCCGTCACGACGCCGCCCGCGAGGAGCGTCCCGTACACGGCACACGCGCAATCCCACGAGTTCTCCAGTTGCAGCACGACGCGGTCACCACGTTGCACGCCGGCGTCCTGGAGACAGCGCGCGAACCGCGTTGCCCTCTGGAGCAGGTCGCGGTACGTGTGCGACGACGCAGCCGTGAGGACGGCGATGCGGTCCGGGTAGGCGGCCTCGACGTCTCGAAGCCTGTCCTGGAGGAGAAAAGGCGTCGGCAGGCCGTGGCTCATACCGGTGCCTGCGCGGTCAGCCGAACGGCTCTCGTCGGCTCGACCGAGAGCGGCGCCGGTGGGCTCTCCACGAGACGCTCGTGGAGGATCACGATGGAGAGCGCCGCCGTCAGCGCCATGGCATCGATCTCGCCGAGGCCGCGGCCGTGGTCCTGGCCGGCCCGCCTGGCAAGCCGCTCCACGACCGTGACGTCCAACACGCAGGTGGCGGCGACACGCGAGGGCTGCAACAGCTCGGCGACCCACGCCGGCGCTCCCGCGCCTGCGAGAGCCGACGCGATCGGTGCCCGGTAGGGGCGCTTCGGACGCGAGCTCACCGCTTCTGGGAGCAGCCGGGCGGCGGCGCGCCGGAGCACCAGCTTGTCGTTCAGGCCCCAGAGCTTGGCCGAGTCCGGCAGCCGCGCCGCGAACGATGCCACGCGGTGGTCGAGGTACGGGTAGCGCCCCTCGACGCCGTGACCGGCGAGCATGCGGTCGCCCTGCGCGTGCAGCAGCATTCCTTGCAGGAAGGTGATCTGCTCGATCGCCTGGGCGCGACGGAGCGGCGTCGCCTCGGCGAACCCTTGCGGCAAGCGCTCGACGAGCTCCCGCCGAGAGTCGGCCACGGTCCATCCGTCCAGCGCGGCGGGGTCGAGCAGTCGACAGAGCCGCTCGCCGTTCGCAAGGCGTGGCAGATGGCTGTACAGCGGATCGTCGACGCTGGTCAGCTCGCGCGCGAAGAAGCGCCTGCCCATGAGGCCGGCCGCCGCCAAGTCACGATCGAGGAACGGGTGCACCCGCGCGAGCAGCGCCGGCCGCATCGTCGAGCTCGGGTCGCGAGCCCAGAAGCGCCGCACCTTGGCCTCCTTGAAGACGTCGTAGCCGGCGAAGAGCTCATCTGCTCCCTCGCCGGTCAGGACGACCTTGTGGCCGCTGTCCCTGACGGCCCCCGAGAGGGCAAGCATCGGGGCCGGCGCCGTCCGGAGCAGGGGTTGCTCCGCGAGCTCCACGGCACGGCGGAACCAGTCGGCAACGGCGGCGCCGTCCATGTCGAGCTGATGCAGGTCGACACCCAGGGCGTCGGCGATCGTCCTCTGTGCTTCGCCCTCGTCGACCGGCGAGCCCGGGAAGGAGAGGCCGAAGGCCTGGAGGCGACCGGGGCCGCCGGCTGCCAGCGCCACGAGGACGGACGAGTCGAGGCCCCCGCTGAGGTAGGCGGCGACGACGACATCCGCGCGCATCCGCAGCCTGACGGCGTCGTCCAGGAGCTCGAGCAGCTCCTCCGCCGTCTCGTCCGCGGCGCCCTCGCCCGGTGGGCTTGCGACGACGTCGCAGGGGAGCTCCCACCAGCGCTCGAGCTCGAAGCTCCGATCCTCACGAATCACGGCCCAGTGGCCGGGCGCCAGCTCGTGCACCCCGACGAAGGCCGAGCGCGCGGGTGAGGCTCCCCAGAGCGCCAACGCGTCGACGAGCCCACGTGGATCGAGCTCGCGAGGAGTGCCCAACCCCCGCAACAAGGCCCGCACCTCCGATGCGAACGAAAAGCCCTCCGTGGTCCGCGCCAGGAAGAGCGGCCGCACGCCGAACCGGTCGCGGGCCAGGAACAGCTCGCGCGCGTGCGCGTCCCACACCGCCAGTGCGAAATCGCCGTTGATCCGCTCGAGCAGCCGCGGCCCCCACTCCTCGAACCCGTGCGCGATCACCTCGGTGTCGCTTCTCGTCGCAAAGGTGTGGCCGCGGTGCTCGAGCTCCTTTCGGAGCTCGACGTGGTTGTAGACCTCGCCGTTCTGGAACGCCCAGTAACGACCGTCCTCCGTCGCCAACGGCTGATCGCCGTGCTCCGGGTCGACGACCGCGAGCCTCGTGCTCACGATCCCGACGCCGCCGTCGAGCAGCAACCCGACGCCGTCGGGGCCACGATGGCGAAGATCGCCCGCCATCACCCGGAGAGCCCTCTCGGACGCCGCGGCGCCGCCGCAGTGGACGACCCCCGCCAGGCCGCACATCAGAATCCGGCCACGGGGCGAGGCGCACAGGCGCGCCGCGGCGCACGATTCGAGCGTCTTCGGCCGGGCACTAGCACGTGCTCTTCCAAACCTCGCGTTCGCCTACTATCTGTTCGATCATGCCCGCCTGGGGCATGACGCGCGAGCTCCAGGGGGGACAACAGGACGTGAGTGAGCCAGGGGTTCTGGCCGTGTCTTCGGCGCAGGTCGCTGCCGACATACGCGGGTTTCTGCTCGAGATGGTGCCGCTGGCGAGGGATCTGAGCCGGCTCACCGACGATGAATCGCTCCTCGATGCCGGCGTGATCGATTCGATGGGCGTTCTCGAGCTCGTGGACTTCATCGACGAACGATACGGGATCGCAGTGCGAGAGGAAGAGCTCGTTCCCGAGAACTTCGGCTCGATCGCCGGCATCGTCGCCTTCGTCCGGCGGTCTCGCGCCGAGACCTGATCTCGAGGGCATCGTGCGCGAGAGAGCACTGATCTCGGAGTCGCTTCGCCTCGACCCCGCGCTCGAGCTCGCACGGATCGAGGAGGCGCTGCAGGCCGCGACGTTCGGCGGCCTTCGCCGGCACGGCGCTGTGCTCGGTCTCTCCGGAGGCATCGACAGCTCGCTGACGGCGGCTCTCTGCGCACGCGCGCTCGGCGCCGACCGGGTCCTCGGTCTCCTCATGCCGGAGCAGGAGTCGTCAGCGGACTCCCTCGAGCTCGCCCAGGCGGTTGCGGACGCGTTCGGCATCGAGACGCTGGTGGAGAACATCACGAGGATCCTGGCGGCAGCCGGGGCATACGAGAGGCGGAACGCCGCGATTCGCAGGCTCGTTCCGACGTACGGCGAGGGCTGGGGGTCGAAGATCGTGCTGCCGAGCCTGCTCGACGGGAGCAGCCTCCGCGTGCCGGTCCTCGTCGTCGAGGCGCCGGACGGAGCTCGCCAACGTGTGCGTCTCACGGCGGAGGTCTACCGGGAGATCGTCGCCGCGACCAACTTCAAGCAGCGGACGCGGAAGATGCTCGAGTACTTCCACGCCGATCGACTCGGGTACGCCGTGATCGGGACGCCGAACCGGCTCGAGCACGACCAGGGGTTCTTCGTCAAGAACGGGGACGGGTCCGCCGACGTCAAGCCGATCGCGCACCTGTTCAAGTCGCAGGTCGTCGACCTCGCCCGACACGTGGGCGTGCCCGCGGGGGTTCTCGAGCGGACACCGACCACCGACACGTTCTCGCTGTCGCAGGATCAGGAAGAGTTCTTCTTCTCGCTCCGTCTCGATCAGCTCGACGTCTGCATCTACGCCCTCGACCACGGTCTCGGCGAGGACGAGGTGGCGCACGCCCTGGAGCTGACCCCCGAGCAGGTTGCACGCGTCTACGAGGACATCTGTCGCAAGCGCGCGCACGCGGAGTATCTGAAGGCACCACCGGTGCTCCTCGGCCCGGACGCCTGACCCGGGCGTCCCTTGACTACGCGGCTTCGCTCGCGCCGTGCGAGCCGGCTGGCCGATCCGCGGCGCTCGCCCCGAGCTGACGCATCGCACCGCCGCCCGCGAGCGCGTGCTCCAGCGCGGCGGGCTCCAGCGGGTGCGCGAAGTGGAAGCCCTGGCCCAGCCTGCAGCCGAGCCGCCGCAGGGCGGCAACATGAGCCGCGCTCTCGACCCCCTCGGCAACGACGCTCAGGCTGAGCGCGTCCGCCAGCTCGACGATGGCGCGCACGAACGCAGCTCTCTCTGGCCCGGTGTCGATGCTCTGCACGAACGAGCGGTCGATCTTGAGCGTGTGCACGGGCAGGTCCTGGAGCAGCGAGAGTGACGAGTAGCCGGTCCCGAAGTCGTCGAGCGCGAGCCGGACGCCGAGCGCGGTCACCTCGTCCAGGATGCTCGTCATCTCCTCTCGACGACGCGCGAGCACGCTCTCGGTGATCTCGAGCGTCAGCGCGGCGGGGTCGAGCCCCGACGCTTGCAGTGCGGCGCGGACGTCCTCCACGAGCCCCGGCCGGCGCACTTGCCGCGTCGAGACATTGACGCTCACCTGGAGCGCGGCCGCGCCCGGGATCTCTGCGCGCCAGCGCGCGGCTCGACGACACGCCTCGGCAAGCACCCAGCGGCCGATCTCGACGATGCGGCCCGTCTCCTCGGCCAGCGGGATGAACGACGACGGCGCCAGCAGCCCGCGCGTCGGATGCTGCCAGCGAACCAGTCCTTCGACGCCCACGATCGCTCCCGTGGCCAGGTCGACGGTCGGCTGGTAGTGGAGCACGAGATCCTCGTCGGGGCGGACGCGCCTGAGGTCGGCGACGAGCTCCAGCCGGCCGACGATGTCCTCCTCCATCCGCGGCGCGTACACGACGTACTGGGCCTTGCCGCTGCCCTTGGCGCGGTACATGGCGACGTCGGCCGAGCGCAGCAGCTCGTCCGCGTCGTCTCCGACGGCGATGCCGACGCTCGCGGTGACGAACACCTCGCGCCCCTCGAGGTCGAACGGCGTCTGCAGGTCCGCGATCACACGCTCGGCGGCGTCGACGGCCGCGGCGACCTTCACGTCCTCGATGAGGATGGCGAACTCGTCCCCACCGAGGCGGGCGACGGTGTGGCTCGGCGCGCTCGCGTCCCGGAGACGCTCCCCGACGGCCCTCAGGAGCGTGTCGCCGGCGAGGTGACCGAGCGTGTCGTTGACCGCCTTGAAGTCGTCCAGGTCGAGGAAGAGCACGGCAGCCTCGCCGCCCGCACGCCTGCGGACGAGCGCGTGCTCGACTCGATCCGTGAACAGCGCCCGGTTGGCGAGGCCGGTGAGCGGATCGTGAAACGCCTGATGCCGGAGGAGCTCCTCCGCCTCGCGGCGTGCCGTGATGTCGAGCAGGTAGCCCTGCAAGACCTGCTCGCCACCCTCGGGCTCGGTGATCACCCGCGCCTCGTCGTGCACCCAGATCGTGCGACCGTCCCGCGAGATCAGCCTGTAGTCCATGTGCAGAGGCTCGCCGGTGGCATGGGTCGCCGCATGCGCGGCGAGCACCGGCTCCCGGTCGTCGGGGTGCAGGACGGCGACGAAGAGGGACCTGTCCGAGACCCACTCGTCCCTCGTGTAGCCGAGCATGGGCTCGATCTGCGGGCTCGTGTAGATGTTGGAGCTCTCCTCGTCCATGCGGTCGATGTACACGGCGAGTGGCAGCTGCTCGACGAGCGTGCGAAAGCGAGTCTCGGCCTGACGCAGCGCGGTCTCGGCGTGCTTGCGCTCGGTGATGTCGACCGCAAAGCCCTGCCGGAAGCCACGCTCGCCGTCGATCCCGACGAAGACCGACTGGTCCTCCACCCAGACGAGACGGCCGTCGGCAGTCGTCATCCGGTACTCGAGACGGCTGCGGCTCGCCACGCTCGTACGCGACCCGCTTTGCCGCAAGCACCCATTCGCGGTCGTCGGCGTGGATCGAGCGTTCGTAGAGGTCGGGCACGGAAAGCCAGTCCTCCGCGCTGTGACCGAGCAGCGTCTCGATCTGCGGGCTGACGTAGAGCGGCTTCGAGACCGGATCGTCCGACCGGTCGACGTACGAGACGAGCGGCAGCTGCTCGACGAGCGTGCGATAGCGGAGCTCGGCGGCCTTGAGGCGGGCCTCCGTGTCGCGGCGATCGCTCGCATCGCGGATGCAGGCGGTGAACACGGGCGGCCCGTCCATCTCCACCCGGCTGATGGCGAGCTCGGCCGGGAACACGGTGCCGTCCGAACGCATCGCTTCGACGTCGATGCGGCGGCCGAGCAGCGTGCCTGCTCCCTCCGTCGGCCCATCCGCCGTCCAGCGGGCCAGCGCCTTCCTGTGGGCATCGCGGAACTCGGGTGGGACGATCAGCTCGGCGAGCTCCCGCCCGAGCACGTCCTGCCGCCGGTAGCCGAACGTCTCCTCGGCGGCGCGATTGAACTCGAGCACGCGGCCGGCGTGATCGATGGTGACGACCGCGTCCAGGGCGGCGGCGAGGATCGCGAGCGCATGGGCCTCTCCCGCGCGCAGAGCCTGCTTGCCGTCCGCGGCTCCCGTCGCAGCCTCGCCGTCGAGGGCGGGGGTCGACCCACGTGACGTGTCCACGCTCAGTCAGGATCGTCAGCCCGCGACCGCGCTCGCACCCCCCGGAAGGGGTAGTCCGTTCGAGGGAGCGGCGCAGACCGGCGCCCTACGAGGGCGGAGTCGGGCGCAGCGCGGGGAACAGCACCACGTCGCGGATCGTCTCGCGGCCCGTGAGCAGCATCGCGAGCCGGTCGATGCCGAGACCGAGACCACCCGTCGGTGGCATGCCGTACGAGAGCGCCTCGACGTAGTCGGGGTCGCCGTGCTCCGCTTCGACGTTCCCCCCGCCACCTCGGCGGCCTGCATCGCGAAGCGCGCGGCCTGTTCCTCTGCGTCGTTCAGCTCGCTGAACGCATTGCCGAGCTCCATCCCGCCGGCGTAGAACTCGAACCGCTCGGTGATCGTCGGGTCGTCGTCGGTCGTGCGCGCGAACGGGGAGAGCTCGATCGGATAGTCGTGCAGGATCGTCGGCTGGATGAGCTTCGGCTCCACGTAGGCGGTGATCGCCTTGTCCACCAGCTGCGCCCAGGTCCTTGTCCTGTGACGTGTCGATGCCGCGCTCGTCGAGCCGCCGGCGCAGCTCGTCCGCGTCGCGTGCCCAGAGATCGTGCTCGCCCAGGGCGTCCACGAGCTTCACGCGCGCCCAGGGACGCTTCACGTCGATCTCGTGACCGCGGAACGAGACGCGAGTCGTCCCGGTCGCCTCGAGCGCCACGCGCTCGACGAGCTCCTCGATGCGGGCCATCGTGTCGCGGTAGTCGGCGTAGGCCTCGTACCACTCCAGCATGGTGAACTCGGGGTTGCGCTTGTACGAGATCCCCTCGTTGCGGAAGTCCTTGCCGATCTCGTAGACCCGCTCGAGCCCGCCCACGATCAGCCGCTTGAGGTAGAGCTCGGTCGCGATGCGCAGGTAGAGATCCGCGTCGAGCTCGTTCGAGTGCGTCACGAACGGCTCCGCGGCGGCCCCGCCGTAGCGCGGCTGCAGGATCGGCGTCTCGACCTCGACGAATCCCTCGGTGTCGAGGTAGCGCCGGATCGAGGTGACGATGCTCGCGCGGAGGACGAAGTCCGACCGCACGTCCTCGTTCATCAGCAGGTCGAGGTATCGCTTCCGGTACCGCTGCTCGACGTCGGTCAGGCCGTGGAAGGTGTCCGGCAGCGGGCTCCGGTTCCGCGCCAGCACCGTCACCTCGTCGGCGACGACCGACGGCTCGCCGCGCTTCGACTTCGCCGCGCGTCCGGAGGCGCCGACCACGTCGCCGAGGCGCACGTCGAGCGTCGCCCGTGCGGCTCGTGTCGCAGATCACCTGGATCCGCCCCGAGCGGTCGACGACGTCGAGGAACACGAGCTTCCCCATCTCACGGCGCGCCATCGCGCGTCCGGCGATCCGTCGCGACGCCTCGGTCTCCGCACCTGCGTCGAGCGGATCGGCCTCCGCCCTGACGGCCGCGATCTCGTCACGGCCGGGGAAGCGCTTGGGTGAGGTCATGGCGGCCGAGTGTAGTCGCGTTCCGCGAAGCGAGAAATGCGCCGGCCACGAGCACGAGCCTTGCGGCCGCGCAAGCGGACACCCTCGGGGATCTGTGCGGCAAGGGATGCGCGCACGCGGATCCCGATTTCTCGCGCAGCGAGAATGCGCTTGCCGGGCGATCGGGCTACGCGGCGGCCTTGATCTCCATGATCTTGAACTTCAGCTTGCTGCCGCGCGGCGTGATCACCTCGACGGTCTCGCCCTTCTTGCGGCCCAGGATCGCCTTGCCCACCGGGGACTCGTTGGAGAGCTTGCGCTCGGCCGGGTTCGCCTCGGCGGAGCCGACGATGAAGTACTCGATCGTCTCCTTCGCATCCACGTCGCGAAGCCTCACCACCGAGCCGACGGAGACGACACTGGTGTCCACGTCTCCGGCGTCGATCACGCGCGCATGGGCGAGTCGCTCCTCGAGCTGCGCGATCTTGTGCTCGAGCATCGCCTGCTCGTTCTTGGCGTCGTCGTACTCGGCGTTCTCGGCGATGTCGCCGAACGCGCGCGCCTCGCGGATCCGGTCTGCGATCTCGCGCCGCCTCGTCGTCCGCAGGTGATCGAGCTCCTGCTTCAACGACTCGTAGCCCTCAGGGGTGAGGATCACGTCCTTCACTGCAGCCACCACGCCTCCGTGTGGTTCGGGAAGAAGCAAAGCGCGGCGCTCCGGCGCCACGCAGGAAGCGCATGGTAGCGATCGTGTACGACGGCTCGCAAACTGTCCTGCGCGCACGTGTGGAGAGCCCCGTGAGCCCGGTTCCCGGGCGCGCGCGTCGCCGGCTCGGTGCCGGCATCGGGCTCGGTCATCACGCGGCCGGCGGTTCCGTCTCATCGCCAGGGCTAGCATCTGCGCCATGAATATCGACCTGCGCGAGACCTGGTCGATCGGAGAGATCGAGATCCCGACGCGCCTCGTCCTGGCGCCCATGGCGGGCGTCAGCGTGCAGGCCTTTCGCCGGCAGGGGCGGCGCTTCGGAGCGGGTCTGGTCTGCTCCGAGATGGTCAGCTGCGCCGGCATCGAGCACCGCAACGAGCGCACCCTCGGGTACCTGCGCGTCGCGTCCGACGAGCACCCCCTCGCGATCCAGCTCTTCGGCTCCGACCCCGACGTGATGAGCGACGCGGCGCGGATGGTCGCCGCGGCGGGCGCCGACATCGTCGACGTCAACTTCGGCTGCCCGGTGAAGAAGGTGACGAAGACGGGTGCCGGCGCGACGTTGCTCGACGACCCCGACCGCGCCTGCCGCATCGTCGACGCGATCGCGAATGCGGTCGACCTGCCGGTGACCGTCAAGATGCGGCGCGGGCTACGGGACGGCTCGACCTCGTGCCTCGAGGTCGGGCCCGCGTCTGGTGGAGGCCGGCGCAGCCTCGCTCACCCTGCATCCGCGCTCCGCCGAGCAGATGTACACCGGCACGGCGGATCATGCGCTCACGGCGGAGCTCGTCGACCGCATCGACGTACCGGTGATCGCCTCCGGCGACGTCACCTCGCGCGCCCGCGCGCAGGCGGTGCTCGCCTCGACGGGCGCCGCGGCGGTGATGGTGGCCCGCGGTGCGCAGGGCAATCCCTGGGCGCTGCGCGAGATGGTCGACGGCGATCAGCGGGAGCCGTCGCGCGAGGAGGTCGTCGCCGAGCTGGTGCTGTTCATCCGCGAGACCCTGCGGGAGCTCGGGGAGCGGCGCGCAGCCGGCTTCCTGAAGAAGTTCTACGGCTGGTACCTCGGTCGTGGCCGCTTCCCCAAGGAGTTCCGACACGAGATCCTGCTGCTCGACTCGGTCGAGGAGGTCGAGCGCCGGCTGCTTGCCGCCGCCCCGGACGCGCTGCCGCTCGTCGCAGCGCTCGAGGCCGAGATACCCACCGGGGACGAGGTCACGCTCGAGCTCCCCGTCTCCGTCTACGGCGGGGGCTGAAAGGAACGGAGGCCCGCGAAGCGGGCCTCTCCGTCAGGTGCCTGACTTCAGCGGGCACCGCCGCCATGCCGGCACCGCGCGCTCGAGATGCCGACCTCGCGGGCGCGCCCGAGCAGGCACCACGACCGCACGCCGGGCGCACGGAGTCCCTCGCGCGAGGGATATCAGGTGGCATCCAGTCCGCGTTCACTGAGAGGTACGTGGGCAATGGAGCTGCGGCACCCGTGCGGCCGCGCCGACCCGGCGCGCCTCTGCGACCGTCGACCGGTGTGGCCGATCCACGTCGCGGCACGGTCGTGGCGATCGCCTTCCCGCCCTCGCGTTCGTGCTGGCCGCGGTCTGGGCGTTCCCCGCCGATGTCGGCCCGACCGTCTCGCTCCCTTTCCTGCTCGTGCTCGTCGTCGCGCCCGTGTTCGCGGAGCGCATCTCCGTCCAGCTCGGCCCACGCAGCTGGTACACGGCGTCCACGCCCACGATCGTGCTCGCAGGGCTGCTCGGCGGCCCGCTCGTGGGAGTGGCCGCAGGCGCGGCGGGACAGGTCGTGAGCACGGGCTCGGTGTGGCGGAGGCGCTTTGCGGAGGGCGGCCTCGGGTCGATCCAGGGGTGGGCTGCGGGCATCGCGGGCGGGCTGGCCTGGGCCGGCCCCGAAGGCGTGGCAGCGATGACCGCGGTGGCGCTGGCTGCCGCGGTCGCAGTGAACACGGCGGGCCGTGCCGCGATCATCCTCGCGCGCGGGACGCGCCCGTTTCGGGACATGCTCGTTCGAGGCTTGACGGTCGATGCCGTGGAGGCCGGGATCATGACGCCGCTGCTGGCGCGTGCTCGCATACACCGCGGTGACCAGCGAGGCGCTGACCGCGGCGGCTCTGACGGCCGGCCTGGCGATGCTCACGATTGCGCATCACCTGCGGCTCACGACCATCGAGGCCCTCGACGCGGAGCGGGCAAACGCACGGCGCGACCAGCTCACCGGAGCGCCCAATCGCCGTGCCTTCGAGGAGGCCCTGGCCGGCGAGCACGCGCGCGTCGTCCGCGGCAGCCTGCCGGCAGGCCTGTTCGTGGTCGACATCGACCGTTTCAAGGCGATCAACGACCGCTTCGGTCATGCCGTCGGCGACGAGGCTCTCGTCACCGTCGTGCGGCGCCTGACGGAGAGCCTGCGCCCGTCGGACGTCGTCGCGCGCTGGGGTGGTGAGGAGATCACGGTGCTCGCACCGGGTATCGGTGGCCGTCACGCGCTCGAGCGCTTTGCCGGCCGGATCCGCACCATCGTCGGCGACACCCCGCTGGAGACGGCGACGAAGGAGGTCATTCCGGTGACCGTCTCGGTCGGCGCCACGCTCCTGGACGGGTCGATACCTCCCCTGGCCGCGCTTCGCTTCGCCGACGACGCCCTCTACGACGCGAAGCGGACGCGTGACACGGCCTCGATACGCCTGCCGCCGCCGCTCGTGCTGCAGCTGGAGACCGGGTAGCCGGAAGCGGAGGCCGCGACGCGGGCCTCGCGAGCCAGGCACCTGATTCGGCGAGGCACCCGTCGCGGGCACGCTCGCTTCCGCTACGCGCTCTCGCGGCGCGTGACCGCGGCGAGCGCGCCCAGCCCGATGAAGACGGTGCCCGAGACGTAGCGCTGGGCACGGAGGAACGCGCGGCTGCGCCTCAGCACGTCGGCGGCCGTACCGGCGACCAGCGCCCACATGAGGTCGCTGGCGAGTGCGATCACGACGAAGATCGCGCCGAGCACGGCCAGCTGCGCGCGGGTCGACCCGTCGGCCGACACGAACTGGGGCAGAAAGGCGATGAAGAACAGCGCCGTCTTGGGGTTGAGCACGTTGACGACCACACCCTGCCGGTACGTGCGGGCGAGCGTGGGCTCCGCCTGGCGGCCCCCGATCATGTCGTCGCGGGACAACAGCGTGCGGATGCCGAGCCAGACGAGGTACGCGGCGCCGACGAGCTTCACGACGGTGAAGGCCTCGGCCGAGGCCGCGAGCAGCGCCGAGAGCCCGACCACGGCGGCGATCACGTGCACCAGCCCACCCGTGGCAACGCCGAAGGCGGACAGCACCCCGGCTCGGCGTCCGCCGTTGACGCTCTGGGCGACGATGTAGAGCACGGCCGGCCCCGGCACGACGGCGAGAGCAAGCGATGCGAGCGCGAACACCCAGAGCGTCGAGGCGTCGAACACGGATTGAGACTAGCGCTCGTTCATGGCCGCCCGGCCGAGGCAGGCACCTCGAGGAGAGCTCGCCGCCGGCGGGCTCCGCGTCAGATCACAGGTTCATCTCCCACACCAGACGCAGGCCCTCGAGCGTCAGGAACGGGTCGACACTGTCGATCGTGGCTGCATGCGGCGCGATGAGCGCCGCCAGGCCACCGGTCGCCACGACCGGCGCCTCGGGTGCTCCCAGCTCCCCGCGCACGGCCGCAACGATGCCGTCGACCTGACCGGCGAACCCGTACACGAGACCCGATTGCAGCCCGGCGACGGTCGTCTTCCCGATCACCGATGCGGGCTCCGCGTAGTCGACCTTGACGAGCCGCGCCGCCCGCGCGAACAGCGCCTCCATCGAGATCTCGATCCCCGGCGCGAGGACACCGCCGACGTACTCGCCCTCGGCCGAGACGACGTCGAAGTTCGTCGAGGTGCCGAAGTCGACCACGATCACGGGCGCGCCGTGACGGCTCTTCGCCGCGACGCTGTTGACGATCCTGTCCGGCCCGACCTCGCGCGGATCGTCGTAGCGGATCGGGAGCCCCGTCTTCACACCGGGGCCGACGACGAGCAGCCGCGCGTGCGCCCAGCGCTCGGCAAGCCGCTCCCACTCGCGGACGAGCGTCGGCACGGTGCAGGCGAGGCAGATCCCCTCGACCACCTCGAGATCGAGGAGGCCGCCGAGCAGGACGCCGAGCTCGTCACCCGTGCGGGTTCGCTCCGTGGCGAGCCGCCAGTCGTCGACGAGGCGCTCCGCCTCGTAGAACCCGAGCACGGTCTGCGTGTTGCCGACGTCGACGGCGAGGAGCGTCACTCGGCTTGGGGCGGGCTGCCCGCCGCGGGTCAGACACCCTGCTGGTCGTCGTCGGAGGGCAACGCCTCTCCGATCCGCGCGGCCAGGTCCTCGGCGGAGAGCGCCGGCTCGTCTCCCTCGCCGCGAAGCTCCTCCACCGTGACGTCACCGGAGGTGTAGACCTCGGCGCGCGGGATGATGCGGGTGGGCCGGTTCTTGTCCCACACCCAGACGTCCTCCATCTGGGCGTGGAAGAACGGGTAGCTGGCCTGTGGCACGACCTTCAGCTCGAGCTTGTTGCACAGGTACGTCGCATCCTGCGTCAGCACGCAGTAGCGGAACAGGGGAAAGACGTCCGTGTACTCCTTCTTGAGGCGAAGCTCGAGCTCGGCCTCGAACTCGTCGAGCTCATCGAGGTGACTCATCGCTCTCAGTCTAGAGGCTTGATGTCGGTTAGCCGTGCGTGCGGCCGGCCCAGATCAAGCCTCTAAATCCTCGAGCAGAGCGGCCACCGGGCCGCGCCCCGGGATCGTCAGCGCGGGATCGAGATCCACCAGCGGCTCCAGAGCGAAGCGACGCTCGTGCAGCCGGGGATGCGGCACCGTGAGACCCGGCTCGTCGATCACGGCAGTCGCCGTGGAGCAGCAGGTCGAGATCGATCGTGCGCGGCCCGAAGCGCGGCCCCGCGCGACTCCGGCCGAGGTCTCGCTCGATGCGAAGCAGCAGCTGCAGCAGGTCACGGGCGGACAGGGTGGTGTCGAGCGCCGCGGCGGCGTTGAGGAACGCTGGGCTGGTCGGCGTATCCGACCGGGTCCGTCTCGCGAAACGCCGACACGGCGACGACCTCGACATCGGGCGCGGCGCGCAGGAGCTCGAGCGCGCTGCGCAGCGCCGCATCGCGGTCGCCGAGGTTGGCGCCCAGACCCACGTACGCGCGCACCATGTCGCGACCTTAACGAGGTCTTCACCGGAGACCGAGATCCTGTGCGGCGTGCCGCGCGTACCGTCTCGTGAACCGATGCTCCGCGCCGCTCTCGTCACCAGTGTCGCGATCGTCGCTCTCGCAGCCGGAGCGCCGGCCGGCGCCGCGCTCGGCCGGCGGGGCGACGGGCGCGACGCTCGTACAGCTCCGCCCCGCGTGGGCGTGTGCCGCGACGGTCCCGCTGGTCGCGGCGGGCGCCCGGCTCGTCGTGCCCGAGCTGCGCGTCTGGCGCGTCAGCGGAGCGCGCGCGTTGCTCGAGAGCCTCGGGCGCCGTGACGCCATCGCGCTCGTGCACGACCGGAGCGCCGCGCACCGGCGCTCGCCGTCGCGGAGCCGCCGACGCCCGACCCGCTCTCCGGCGGGGAGTGGTGGCGCGCCACGATCGGCGTCGCGGATCTCACGCCACCCGGCCCCGGGGTCCCCGTCACGGTCGTGGACTCCGGCATCGACGTGTCGCACCCCGAGTTCGCCGGGCGTCCGAACACCGAGACGCTCAACCCGCAGGAGCCTGCCCCGGTCGGAGGCGAGCACGGCACCGCCGTCGCGTCGCTCGTCGGCGCGCCGGCCAACGGCCAGGGAATCGTCGGTGTCTACCCGGAAGCCCTCCTGCGGTCGTGGGACTCGGCTCGCGGGCAGGGCACGAGGCTCGAGACGGTGGAGATCGTCAACGGGATCCTCGAGGCGTCTCGACGTGGCCGGGGGGTGATCAACCTCAGCCTCGGTGGCACCGAACGCGACCCGTTGATCGAGCAGGCGGTTGCGCAGGCGGTCGCCCGAGGCTCTCTCGTCGTGGCTGCCTCGGGCAACGACGGCCAGGGCGGCAGCCCACTCGGGTATCCCGCTGTGCTTCCTCACGTGCTCACGGTTGCCGCCACGAACCGGTCGGATCAGGTGGCGTCGTTCTCCAGCCGCTCGGCATACGTCGACGTCGCTGCCCCGGGTGCCGGGATCACCGTCGCCACCACGCGAGGCGGCGGCTGGCAGGCCAGCTCCGGCACGAGCTTCTCGGCGCCGCTCGTCTCCGGGGCGGCAGCATGGGTCTGGACGGCTCGGCCCGAGCTGGACTGGAGCCAGGTCTCGGAAGTGCTGCGGCGGAGCGCGACCGATCTCGGCGCTCCCGGGACGTGACCGCGAGAGCGGCTTCGGCATGCTGAACGTGTCCGCCGCCCTCGCCGAGCCGGCGCCGATCCGAGATCCGCTCGAGCCGAACGACGACGTCGATCTCGTCGACCCGGACGGCACCGACTCGGTCGGCTTGCGCCCGCTCACCGCGCGCGGGCGACCCACGGTGCGCCTCGCCGCCCGCCTCGACGCGCTCGAGGACCCGCGCGACGTCTACCGCGTGTGGCTGCCGCGCAATCGCACGCTCGTGGTGAATGCCGTCAGCGGGCCGGGCCAGGACGTCGACGTCTCGCTCTGGCGGCAGGGCACGCCGACGACCGTGACCCGCGTGCCCGGCCGCGACCGGCTGGGCGTCGCGGCGACCCGGGGGGAGACCGAGACGCTGCGCTACCGAAACGCGGGGCCCGGCCGCGTCGCCTACCTCATGGTCGCCCCGCGGAAGGGCTCGACCGAAGCCGTCGTACCGGCTGTCGCTCCGGGTCCGGGCCGCGTGAGCGTCGTCGGCCCGATGTCAGCCGGCTGACGGCGAGCCCGGCGCCGCCGGGCCTCGGCTCTGCTGCACGACGACCGCGGCGTGCTCGACCGGCGCCGGAGAGCACGACGTCCGGCTTGCGCACGCGAACGCGAACGCTGCGTAGCGGCAGCCGATCGAGCAGCTCGTCCGCGATCGACGCGGCAAACGCCTCCAGCAGGCGGTACGACGTGCGGCTCGAGACCTCCTGCACGACGGTCACGACGTCCCGGTAGTCGACGGTGTCCTCGATGCGGTCGCTGGCCGCCGCCCCGTCGTGGACGGGCTCCAGCTCGAGGTCGACGAGGAAGCGCTGGCCCACGCGACGTTCCTCCTCGAGCACGCCGTGAAATCCGTGCACCTCGAGACCGCGGAGCTCGATCACGACCGTCACGAGATCGCTCCCCGCTCGATCGAGGCTGCAACCGTGAGCGCCTCCACGTGTGGCTGGACGTCGTGCACCCGGAACACGGATGCGCCACGGTCGAACGCGGCGACGGCGGCACCCACCGACCCGGACGTCGAGCCGGTCGTCGCCTCCGGGTCGCCCAGCGCCTTGCCGACCGTGCTCTTCCTCGAGAGACCGACCAGCACGGGGCGGCCGAGCGCAACGAGCGCGTCGAGCCCGCGCAGCAGCCTCAGGTTCTGGTCGGGCGTCTTCCCGAAGCCGATGCCGGGATCGAGGCAGACATTCTCCTCGCGGATGCCCTGCCCGACCGCGAAGGCGAGCCGCTCCTCGAGAAACGACACCACCTCTGCCACGACATCCGCGTAACGCGGCGCGCTCTGCATCGATCTCGGCTCCCCCTGCATGTGCATCAGGCAGACGTACGAGCCGGTCTCGGCGACGACGCCGGACATGCCGGCGTCGCCCCGCAGGGCGGTGACGTCGTTCACCAGCTCGGCGCCGAGCTCGATCGCGCGCCTCGCAACCTCCGCCTTGGAGGTGTCTATCGACACGGGCACGCCGCGCAGCAGCTCGAGCACCGGCACGACGCGGTCGAGCTCCTCGCCCAGCGGGACGTCCGCCGCGCCCGGGCGGGTCGACTCCCCACCGACGTCGACGAGCGCGGCTCCCTCGGCGATCATCGCGCGACCTGCAGCCGCCGCGTCGTCCGCCGACGCGAACCGGCCGCCGTCGGAGAAGCTGTCCGGCGTGACATTGAGGACGCCCATCACCGTCGGCCTCGACAAACGATCTTCGATCG
This sequence comes from uncultured Actinomycetes bacterium, assembly GCA_963732985.1. Classification (GTDB taxonomy): domain Bacteria; phylum Actinomycetota; class Thermoleophilia; order Gaiellales; family Gaiellaceae; genus Gaiella. Next base: position 42,793 of record CAVTBP010000007.1, read on the forward strand.
GCGGTCGTCTCATCTCACGGTGGACCGTAGCGGCATGAGCGGCACCGGTCGCCTGGCGGCGGTGCTCCTGACGGTGACCGTGCTTCTCGGCGCGGTGGTCGTGGCAGCGGGCGGCAGGACGCCGGTCGGCGAGAGCGGCTCGCGCGAGCCCTCCGAGTGGCTGCTCGACGTGCTCGTGAGCCTGCTTCTCGTGCAGATGGCGTTCGGCGCCGTCCTGTGCGTCGTCCTGCTCGTCCTGCGACCGGAGGGGCGCCTCGACCCGTCGGGCGGACGCAAGCGCGGCCGCGTGCTGGTCGGCTTGGTGCTCGTCGTCCTGCTCGTCCTGTTCGTGTTCGCCGCGCGACGGTTCGCGGACAACCCGGACGGCCTCGACTCCGGCCTGTTCGGCGGCTCGTCCGCCGGCGATGCGTTCGACGAGGTGAAGGACCGGTACGAGCCCAGCTTCGCCACGGTTCCGGTGATCGTCGTCCTGACACTGCTCGCGCTGGCGGCCGCGGCCCTGGTCATGGCGCGGCGGGCACGTCGAGCCGAGATCGGGGACGACGAGATGCTCCAGGCTGCGCTCGAGGAGGCGCTGGACGACAGCCTCGACGACCTCCGCGCCGAGACCGACCCGCGACGCGCCGTGATCGCGGCCTACGCCCGGCTGGAGAGAGTGCTCGCGGCCCACGGTGTCCCGCGACACCCGTCCGAGGCACCGGACGAGTACCTCCACCGGGTGCTGTCGTCGCTCGAGCTGTCCCGCCGCGCGGTCTCGCGCTTGACGGCGCTGTTCCAGACAGCGAAGTTCTCCCACCACGAGGTCGACGATCGACATGAAGGAGGAAGCCATCGACGCGCTCGTGAGTGCACGCGACGAGCTACGCGCCGCCCGCGAGCGCGCAGAAGCGGCGCGACGCGTGGCGCTCGAGCACGCCACCGGACAGGCCCGCACGTGAGGCGGGCCCTGCTGCAGGCGGCCCGGATCGCCCTCGTACCCACGCTGGCGCTTGTGATCGCGTCGTGCTGATCCCGTCGCGTGCCGAGCTCCTCGTGCACATGTGGCTGCTCGTGCTGCTCGTCTCGATCGCGCTGGCGGCGCTCGGCGCACTACGTCAGGCCTATCCGCGGGGGCCGTCGCCGTTCGACCGCCGGCCGGCGAAGACGCGCCGGGCCCGGACGGTTTCCGTCGCTGGAGAGGATCGAGCGGGAGGTGGCGCTGGCGGCCACATCGGCACACGACGTCCACTTTCGCCTGAGGCCGACGGTGCGAGGAGTCGCCACGCAGCTGCTCGCCGCCGGGCGGGGCGTCGACCTCGACAGAAGCCCTGCACGGGCGCGCGAGCTTCTCGGGCCAGAGGCGTGGGAGCTCGTCCGAGCCGATCGTGAGCCGCCCGCCGACCCACGCGGGCCGGGGCTCGACCGCGTCACGATCGAGCGCATCGTCTCCAGTCTCGAGACCCTCGCGCCCGGGGAGGCCTGATGGACCTCGCCGAGGTCAGGGCCAACGGCAACCGCATCCTCGACGAGATCGGCCTCGCCGTGGTCGGCAAGCGCGACGTGCTGGAGCTGACGCTCATGGGCCTGCTCGCCGACGGGCACGTGCTGCTCGAGGACGTGCCCGGGCTGGCAAAGACGCTGGCGGCACGCTCGTTCGCCGCAGTCACGGGTCTCGGCTTCTCGCGGGTGCAGTTCACCCCCGATCTGCTCCCTTCCGACGTGACCGGGTCGTCGATCTGGAACCAGCGTGACGCCGATTTCGAGTTCCGCGTCGGGCCCGATCTTCGCCAACCTCCTCCTCGCCGACGAGATCAACCGCGCCCCGCCGAAGACGCAGGCGGCGCTGCTCGAGGCGATGCAGGAGCGCCAGGTCACCGTGGACGGCACGACGCACGCCGCTGGAGCGCCCGTTTCTCGTCCTCGCCACGCAGAACCCGATCGAGTACGAGGGCACCTACCCGCTGCCCGAGGCGCAGCTCGACCGGTTCCTGCTCAAGACCGCGTTCGGCTATCCGAGCGAGGACGACGAGTGGGAGATGCTCGCGCGCCGGATCGCCCGGCGCGTGGACGAGGTCGAGCTGCAGCCCGTCGTCGACCGGACGACCCTGCTCGCGATGCAGGCGGCGGTCGAGGACGTCCACGTCGGCGCCGACGTCGGCCGTTACGCGGTCGCGCTCGTGCGCGGCACGCGCGAGAGCGCGAGCGTCGCCGTCGGCTCGAGCCCGCGCGGCAGCCTGGCGCTGCTGAAGCTCTCGCGCTGCCGCGCCGCGCTCGCAGGCCGAGACTTCGTCACGCCGGACGACGTGAAGGCGGTGGCACAGCCCGCGCTCGGTCACCGGCTCGTGCTCAAGCCGGAGCTCTGGGTGCAGCGGCGCACGGGTGCGGATGTCGTGCAGGAGGTGCTCGACTCGGTGCCGACGCCTCCGGCTGCCGCCCCGGGCGCAGCGTGATCGCGCGCTCGACGCCGCGCCTCACCGGATACGGCGCGCTCGTCGCGGCGGGCTCGATCGCGGCGCTCGCGACGCGGCGGGCCGAGCTGGTGGTGCTGGTGACGCCGTTCGCGCTCGTGCTCGCACTGGGCCTCACGCGACCTGCACCACACGCCCGGGTCGGCTTCAGGCTCGGTGCCGAACGGGTGCTCGAGGGCACTCCGGTGCCCGCGACGCTGGATGTCTCCACGGAGCGCCCCATCGACCGGCTGGAGGTGGCGCTGGCGCTACCCGACGGGGTCGAGGTCGAGGGCGACCAGCTCCCGGTCGCGCTCCACATGGGCTGGGACGACGAGCGCGAGCTCCAGCTGAGCCTGCAGACGACGTGGGGCTCGTGGCAGATCGGCGACGTCCTCCTCCGTGCACGCGACCCGTTCGGGCTGCGTCGTCTGGGAGGAGCGAATCGAGCGCTCCCGGCCGCTGCGCACCTACCCTCGACCCGAGCAGCTGCGCCGGCTCGTGGCGCCCGCCCAGCTCCAGGCGGTGGTCGGGAGCGAGGTCGCGCCGCGTGCGTGGGGAAGGGCTCGAGTTCGCCGACACGCGCCCCTTCGTCCCCGGTGACCGGCTGCGCTCGGTCAACTGGCGGGCGAGCGCGCGGCTCGGCGATCTCGTCGTCAACGAGCGCCACCCGGAGCGCAACGCGGACGTCGTCCTGTTCCTCGACAGCTTCACCGACGCGGGGCCCGAGGGCCGCGGCATCCTCGGTCAGGCGGTGCGCGCCGCGGCCACGCTGGCGGAGCTGTACCTGCGCCGCCGAGACCGCGTCGGTCTCGTCGCATTCGGCGGCACGCTGCGCTGGCTCGAGCCCGGCGGCGGGCTCGTGCAGCACTACCGCCTCGTCGACGCCCTGCTCGAGACCCGCGTGCGCTTCAGCTACGCGTGGAAGGACGTCAACGTGATCCCGGCGCGCACGTTGCCGCCGCGCGCGCTCGTGATCGCGGTCACGCCTTTGCTCGACCCGCGCGCGGTCGCGGCGCTCCTCGACCTGCGCGCCCGCGGCTTCGATCTCGCGGCGGTCGAGGTGTCGGCGGATCCGTACGCCGCGCCGGGCGACGACGAGCTCGACGACCTCGCCTTGCGCTTGTGGCGCTTGCGGCGCGCCGCGTTGCGCGCGCAACTGCGCGCTCTCGGAGTCGCAGTGGCACCGTGGAGCGAGGGCACGCCCCTCGACGGAACGCTCGAGGGGGTGAGGTCGTTCCGGCGTCACGCCAGGCTCGCGCTGCGCTGACCGCGGCGCTCGCGGCGCTCGCGCTGACGGCCGTCGACGGCGGCCGCGGTCGCAGTGCGGTCGGTGGAGCCCGTCGCTGCGGCGGTCGCCGCAGGTCTCGGCGGCGGTGCCGTGCTCGCGCTCGGCGGCGGGACTGGTGCTGCGCGCGCCGGTGCTGGTGGCGCCGGCGGCCGCCGCTGCTCGGCGCGGCGTATGCGGTCAGCCGTGCGGTCGACGGCGGCGCGCTGGATCTGCAGGCGCCGGTGGTCGGCGGTGGCGCTGCTTCTCGTGTGCGAGCTCGGCTACTGGGCGCACGAGCTGCGCACGACGTCGCCGGACGAGCCGGGCGCCCGCGCTCGTCGTGTCGCCTGGCTGGCGCTCCTCGGGATCGCGACGTTCGTGCCCAGCGTCGGGCTCCTCGCGCTCTCCGATCTCCTTCGCGTCGAGGGGATCGCAGTCGAGGCGGCCGGCGCTGCGGCTGCGGCGGGCCTGATCGGAGCCGTGCTCGTACTCGCGAACGTGGGCCGCCGCGAGGCGGACGCGTAGGCCACGACCGGATCGCGCCTCACGGCGCGTGCTCCGAGGTCAGGAGGCGGCGGGATCCGGCGGCGGCTGCATGGCCGCGCCGGGCAGCGCGCGGGGCGACGGCTTCAGCGCCGGCTTCTTGTCGGCCTCCGCCTCGGGCTCGGGCTCGGGCGTCTCCGTGACCTCTTCCGCGAACACCGATTCCTCGTCCTCGCCCGCCAGCAGCCGCTCGAACTGCTCGCGGTCGATCGTCTCGCGCTCGATGAGGATCGCCGAGAGCTTGTGCAGCTCCTCCATGTGCTCGCGCAGGACCTGCGTCGCCTTGTCGTGCGACTCCTCGATCACGCGGCGGATCTCGTCGTCGATCTCCTTCGCGATCTCGTCCGAGTAGTCGGGCTCGGCGCCCATCTCGCGACCGAGGAACGGGAGGTCGTGGTTGCGGCCGAGCACGCGTGGGCCGAGCTTCTCGCTCATCCCGAAGCGCATGATCATCTGCTTCGCCGTCGAGGTGACCCGCTCGAGGTCGTTCGCCGCGCCGGTGGTGACCTCGTGGAAGACGAGCTCCTCCGCGGCGCGACCGCCCAGCGTCATCGCCATCTGGTCCATGAGCGTGCTCTTGGTGGTCAGGTAGCGGTCCTCGCTCGGCAGCGAGATCGTGTAGCCGAGCGCCTGTCCGCGGCTGACGATCGAGATCTTGTGCACCTCGTCGGTGTCCTCGAGGTAGAAGCCGACGAGCGCGTGCCCCATCTCGTGGTAGGCGGTGATCTTGCGCTCCTTCTCCGAGAAGAGGCGCGACTTCTTCTCGGGGCCGGCGATCACCCGCATGATCCCCTCTTCGAGCTCGTCCTGGCCGATCACCTTGTGACCACGGCGTGCGGCGAGCAGCGCCGCCTCGTTGATCACGTTCGCCAGGTCGGCGCCGGTGAAGCCGGGTGTCGAGGCGGCCAGCACGTCGAGCTCGATCTCCTTCGCGAGCGGCTTGCCCTTCGAGTGCACCTCGAGGACCTCGCGCCTGCCCTTGCGGTCGGGCCGGTCGACGACGATCTGCCGGTCGAAGCGGCCCGGGCGCAGCAGCGCCGGGTCGAGGATGTCGGGCCGGTTCGTGGCCGCGATGAGGATGATGTTGTCCTTCAGCTCGAACCCGTCCATCTCGACGAGGAGCTGGTTGAGCGTCTGCTCGCGCTCGTCGTGACCGCCACCGAGCCCGGCTCCGCGATGGCGGCCGACGGCGTCGATCTCGTCGATGAAGATGATGCACGGGCTCGCCTGCTTCGCCTGCTCGAAGAGGTCGCGCACGCGCGAGGCACCGACGCCGACGAACATCTCGACGAAGTCGGAGCCCGAGATGGAGAAGAACGGCACGCCGGCCTCGCCGGCGGTGGCCCGCGCGAGCAGCGTCTTGCCGGTGCCGGGCGGCCCGTAGAGGAGCACGCCCTTCGGGATCCTGGCGCCCAGCGCCTGGAACTTCTTCGGGTTCTCGAGGAACTCCTTGATCTCCTGGAGCTCCTCCACCGCCTCGTCCGCGCCCGCGACGTCCTTGTAGGTGACCTTCGGGGTGTCCGGCGACATCCGCTTGGCGCGGCTCTTGCCGAAGCTCATCACCTTCGAGCCGCCGCCCTGCATCTGGTTCATGAGGAAGATCCAGAAGGCGATCAGCAGCAGGATCGGAAGCAGGCCCGTGAGCAGCGACCACCACGCCGACGAGCCGATCCCCTTCGAGTCGAAGCGGACGTTCTGCTTCTGCAGGACCTCCTGGAACGCGAACTGCGACTGTGCCGTCGGGTAGTTGACCTTGACCTTCTGGCCGCCGGCGAGCTCGGCGTTGATCTGCTGGCGGTTGGGGACGAACGTCACGTTGTTGACGTCGCCCGCTTCCGCGCGCTGGATCAGCTCGGAGTAGGTGATCTTGGCCCTGTTCTCCTTCTTCGGGATCAGCACCTGGCTCGCCAGGTAGACGAGCAGGACGATCACCACGAGCGGGAACAGCGCACTGCGAAAGAACCTGTTCACGGCCCTCTGAGCGTAGCAGCACCCTCCTTTTCCGCCGACCCCCGGGGCGCAGCGTTAACCGACCGTTCGCCGGCCGAATCTACGTGGCAGACGGCACGAAATCGGGGTGCAGCACGCCGATGTACGGCAGATTGCGGTACCGCTCGGCGAAGTCGAGCCCGTAGCCGATCACGAACTTGTTGGGGATCTCGAAGCCGACGTAGCGCACCGGGACGTCGATCTCGCGCCGCTCGGGCTTCGTCAGCAGCGCGCAGATCTCGAGCGACCCCGGCCTGCGCGCCTTCAGGTTGCGCATCAGGTACGAGAGCGTGAGACCGGAGTCGATGATGTCCTCGACGACGAGCACGTCGCGACCGGCGATGTTGACGTCCAGGTCCTTGAGGATCCGCACCACCCCCGACGAGTCGGTCGCGGCGCCGTAGCTCGAGATGGCCATGAAGTCGATCTCGCACGGCACCGTCAGCCGGCGCATGAGGTCGGCCATGAAGAACACGGCGCCCTTGAGCACGCCCGACCAGCAGCAGGTCGCGGCCCTCGTAGTCGGCCGAGATCTCGGCTCGCCAGCTCGGCGACGCGCGCCTGCACGGTCGCCTCGTCGAGCAGCACCTCGCCGACTCCGTGCTCCACGCTGTCGGGCCCCTCGCCGGTGCCGGCTCCGACGAGCGAGGTCACCGGGCTCCTCCGTGCCGTCACGGCACCCTCCCAGCCGGGCGCGTCGGCGATTCCCGGCACGGCGACGACCTCGCTCGCCCTGCGACGACGATCGGCCAGCCGTCGCGCTCTGCCCGCGGCACCTTTGCGTCCACGAGCAGATCCTGCACCTTTCGGCGGCGTCCTGCGAGCCGGTCGCCCGGCACGGCGGGCGCGGACGGAGAGACCGGGGCGGTCGGTGGCGAGCTCCCACGGGCCCCAGGTGACGGTGCCTTCGAGCCGCAGCGCGTCGTACTCGCGCACGGCTCGGACGCCTCCTCCGAGGTCGGCGGTCTTCGTGCCGGCTCTGCTCGAGAGCAGCTCGACGAGCGACCGCTCGAGCGAGCGAGGGAGGCGCGGTGCGTCTGCGGCCGAGCGAGAGCAGGTTGGCCTCGGCGCGCGGGTCGAGACGGCGGAGCAGCGGCAGCAGCTCGTCGCGGATCAGCCCACGCTTCGTCGCTGCGTTGGTCGCGTCGACGCGAACGGGCAGGCCGCGCTCGAGGCAGTAGGCCTCGGTTTCGCTCGCGGGTGACGTCGAGCAGCGGCCGCACGACGCCGTCCTCGCGGCAGGCCTTGATGCCGCGGGTCGATCCGCTCGAGACGATCCGGTAGAGCACCGTCTCGATCTGATCGGTGGCCGTATGGCCTGTTGCGCGCAGGCCGCGGCCCTCGGTGGCCCGGTAGCGGACGTCGCGCATCGCCGCCTCGGTCGCCGCGGGCTCGACCCTGACCACCTCGGCTCCCATCAGCTCGGCGCAGTGGCGAGCATCCTCGTCGGCCGCGGCGCCGCGCACGCCGTGGTGCACGTGGACGGCGCCGACGCGGTAGCCGAGCTCGCGCAGCGAGTGCCAGAGGCAGGTCGAGTCGGCACCGCCGGAGACGAGGCAGGTGACGTCGCCGCCGGGCGGGATCAGGTCGTGCGCGTCGACGAACGCGCTGGATGCGTGCGTGCAGCTCGTGCACGTGGCCATTGTTACCGAGGCCGCGGGAGAGCGCCCGCGGCGCGAGTGCGGCCGCCCTTGCGATCTGCTTCTTCGCCGGGCTGGCGGCTAGCGAGAGCCGAGCGCAGCGACGTCGACCGTCTCGGTCGGGAGCGGAAGCGTGATGTGCACCGGCTCTGCCGTAGTCGAACATCTCGTAGCTCATCGACGCTGCGGCGGTCTGCGATGTCCCGGGCTGGGTCATCGTCATCGCCAGCTCCAGCTTGCGGACGAGACCGTCCTCGCCGACCCACACGTCGACGGGGATCGTGCCGGAGCCCGGTCTGGCGCACGAGCTCGTCGAGCATCGAGCTCAGCTGCTCGCGCTGCGCCTCGGGCACCAGCTTCGCGTACTTCGCCAGGTCGACGTTGGTGCGGTAGTGCGTCGTCGAGACGCCACGCAGCTCGTCCATGCCGACGGTCTCGATCGCGCCCGAGACTGCCTTCAGGTAGGCGAGCGTCGAGTGCGGGCCGTTGTTCGCGAACTGGAGGAACTGGTCGAGATCGAGACCCGGCACCTGGCTCGCCGCCTGCCGCGAGGTCGACCTTCACCCAGTCCTTGCCCTCGGGCAGCTTGTCGGCGAGGAACGGGAAGCGCATGTACATCACGAGGCCGTCCGTGCACGGCGTCGAGCTTGAAGTCGTCCGGATCCAGCCCGGTGTCGACGCCGCTCCCGCCGAGCGAGCCGGCGAGACCCTCCATGAGCTTCAGGAACGAGGACAGGTCGAGCGACATCTCCGTCTTGTCGACCGCGGTGTCGAAGGCACCCTCGCCCGTGAAGTCGAGCGACCCCGGCAGAGGCGGAATCGTCATGTTCACGGAGAAGTTGAAACGGCCGCTCGACGCGTCCGCGCTCCGGCGCGCCGAGTCGGCAAGCGCGCCGAGCGTCGTCGGAGCCGCAACGGCGGGCGCGGACCGCCACCGCAGCCGGAGGCCACGAGCGCGAGACCGCCGAGCAGGGCGAGCAGCGCCGCAGGTACACGAAGACGCGCCATCAACCCTTCCATTATCGGCATCCGGCCGATCACGCTTGAGGCGCACCCGCGAACGCCGGGGCTCGCGCCCCAACGTCGTAGCGCCCGAGCGGCGGAAGCCACGACGCGCCGACGGGAGACGGTGCGGAACGGCGTGCTCCACCGGGGCGATCCGCGCCTCCGGGAAGCGGCCGTCGGAGGCGTCGAGCACGTACCTGACCGGGAGCGCATGGCCGACGGCCAGGATCACCTCTTCCGGGCGGGCGAGCAGCGCCTCGAGCACTGCCGCCACCCGGGTTGCGACAGCTGCGCGGCTCTCGCCTCCACCCGGGCAGATCGACATCGGCCGGCGTCGTCCAGGCCCAGTCCCTGTACGCGGCGAGCGGCCCGCCCTCGAAGCTGCCGAAGTGGATCTCGTTCCATTCCGGGAGGACGAGGCGAGGCACGTCGCGCCCGCCGAGGGCGAGCGTCGAGCGTCTCCTGCGTGCGGACGAGCTCGCTGGCCACCCCGAGGTCGATCCGGTCGTCGGCGAGCGCCTCGCGCAGACGCCAGCGCCTCTTCGACGCCACCGGTCGCTCAGGCCGTCGCCCGGCGGCAGGCAGCTGACGGCGTCGCGCACGTTCGACACCGCGTGGGCGTGACGGACGAGGATCAGGCGCTGCACGGCAAGCGGCGGGGTGATGCCGCCCCTACAGCAGCACGCTGCGGTAGTAGAGGACCCGCCGCATGCCGACGGTCTCGTACAGGGCGATCGCCGGCACGTTCTCGGCGCGCACGAAGAGACACACGTGAGGCACGCTGTCGAGCAGCAGGCGCACGAGATCGCGGAGGCCACGGCTCGCGTGCCCCTGGCGGCGGGCCTCCGGGTCGACCCAGACCTGTTGCAGCTGCACCGCCTCGGGCGTCCACGCGGACGCCTCCGCCTTGAACAGGATCACCCCGTCGGACTCCCACAGCCACGAGCGGCCTTCCTCGATCTGCACCCGCGTGCGCCAGCGGAAGCCGTTCGCGTCGCGTGCGAGCGGATCGACGCCGAGCTCCTCGGCATGCGAGGCGGCGCACGCGGGGACGAGCAGGTCGAGGTCGCGCAGCTCCGCGGGTCGCAGACCCGGAGCCCCCGGCCGGCGGCGGCTCGTCGATCACGTAGACGGGCTGGCCGGGACGGTCGGCACGTGGCGGCGGCAGGCGCCGGCGCGCCGCGTCCCACAGCTCGCCGACCGCGTCCTGCTCGCCGATCAGCATCCTCGCTCCCGATCGCAGCCGCGAGACCCGCGAAGGCGGCGCAGCCCACGACCGGACGGGACGAGGTTGGAGCCGAGGTGGCAGAGCCCGACGAGCTCGCCACGCTCCTCGAGCGCCGCGAACCGGCCCTGCCCACGCCTCGCCACGTCCTCGAGGAACACCCGCTCGACGGGATCCTCGGCGCAGAAGCGGAGGATCTGGCTCGGGGACGGGTCGGTGAGTTTCACGCTCACGCGCGAAACTCTAGGAGAGACATCCGGCGCTCCGCACCTCGCGACGTTCGCTCCGCCGGAAGCCGTTAGGCTTCCGCGCTATGCCGATCCACGTGAGAGCGAACCCGGGTGACTACGCGGACGCCTGCCTTCTCCCCGGCGACCCGCTGCGGGCGAAGCACATCGCAGAGACCTTCTGCGACGGCGTGGAGCAGCGCAACGCCGAGCGCGGCATGCTCGGCTACACCGGGACGTTCAACGGGACTGCCGGTCTCGGTGCAGGCGAGCGGCATGGGTTGCCCGTCGGCGGCGATCGTGATCGAGGAGCTCGTCCAGCTCGGCGTCAAGAAGCTGATGCGCGTCGGGACCTGCGGCGGGCTCCAGCCCGACCTGGCGATCGGCGATCTCGTGATCGCGCTGTCGGCCACCGGTGCCGACTCGACGGCGAGCCACTACGTCGGCGGCGAGCCACACGCCCCGACGGCCGACTTCGGCGCTCGTGCACGAGGCCGTGCACCAGGCCAAGCATCTCGGCAAGCCGCTCCGCGTCGGGCCGATCGTCTCCAGCGACATCTTCTACCAGCCTGACCCGGACCAGGCCCGCCGCTGGTCGGAGCGGGGCATTCTCGCCGTCGAGATGGAGGCCGCCGTGCTGTTCACGCTCGGCGCGCTGCGGCGCATCCAGACCGGCTGCATGCTCGTCGTCAGCGATGTGTTCGTCGAGGGCGAGTTCGTCCGCATCTCCGACGAGGACATGCGCAAGGCGGTCGACCAGATGACCGAGCTGGCTCTGCTCACCGTGACGTCGCGATGAGGCAAGGGCGCGGCGGGCTTCGTCTCCACCGTGGCTCATCCGTGACGGAGAAAGCGGTCTTTCTCGTCAACCCGGCGAGCGCGAACGGGTCGACGGGGAAACGGTGGCCCGAGCTCGCGCGCCGGGCGGCCGCGGTGGGGCTCGAGGGCGACGCGCTCATCAGCGATCGCCCTGGCGACCTCGGCCGCCTGGCACGCGAGGCGGCCGCAGGCGGCGCCGAGCTGCTCGTCGTCGTCGGGGGCGACGGGTCGGTGAACGAGGTCGCGAACGGGCTCGTCGCGCTCGAGCAGCGACCGCCCGATCGCGATCGTGCCACGCGGCACGGGCTGGGATTTCGTGCGCACGTTCGGGGTGCCGCGGAACGTCGAGCAGGCGGCCCGGGTGGCGCTTGCGGGCAACGAGCGCGAGGTCGATCTCGGGCTGGTCACGTACCGCGCCTGGGCGGGCGACGAGCTGCGTGCCGCGTTTGCGAACGTCGCCAGCGTCGGCATGAGCGGTGCCATCGCGGCCCGTGCCAACGAGACGTCGAAGGCGCTCGGCGGGAAGGCGAGCTACCTGTGGGCGACGTTCCGCGTCTTCGCAGCCTGGTCGCCGACCGCGGTCAGGGTGACCGTCGACGGCGAGCGGCGCGAGGGACGGATGACCGACGTCGTCGTCGCGAACGGGCGCTTCTTCGGGGGCGGCATGAAGATCTGTCCCGAAGCGGAGCCCGACGACGGTCTCTTCGACGTGCTCACCATCGGCGACGTGACGAAGCGCGACCTCGTGGCGACGATGCCGAAGATCTACCGGGGGACACATCTGCCGCACCCGAAGGGAGAGCTGCTGCGCGGGAGCTGCCGTCACGATCGAGACGGACGAGCCGCTCCCGATCCAGCTCGACGGCGAGCAGCCCGGCACGACCCCGGCGCAGTTCCAGGTGCTGCCGCGGGCGCTGCGGGTCCGGGTGCCGTGACTACGCGGACTTGCGCGCGGCCGGCGCGGCTTGGGCTTCTGGGCCCGCTTGAGCGCCGCGAGCTCCTTCTCGAGCTTCGCGACCCGCGCCTCGAGCGCGTCGATGCCGCGCACCTTCTTGCTCAGCTCGTCGACGCGCGTGCGAAGGTCGTTGAACGCCTTCAGCGCCCTGCTGCCGCCGGGCAGGTCTACCAGGCGGGCGAGGGTCGCCTCCCCCTTGTTCGCGAGCCGGGTGAACGCGTCGTAGTCGCCCTCTTTGGTCTGCTTCGTCGTCGCCATGCCGACATTCCTACCAGGCCGGCGCCCCGCCGTCAGCTGCGGATGAGGACCGGCGTGCCTTCCTCCGCCTGCTCGTAGAGCCGCAGCAGGTCGACATTGGCGATCCGCACGCAGCCGTGCGAGACGGCGAGACCGAGCTTGTACGGGGTGTTCGTGCCGTGGATCGCGATCGGACCACCCTGCGTCCACTCCTGCAAGGTCGGGCGAGAACGCCGAGATCCCGACGGCGGCAGGCCCGAACGGGCCTGACGGATCGGGCGCGCGCAGGCGCTGGTTGACGTAGTACCTGCCGGTCGGCGTCGGGGTGCCGGGTTGCCCGATGGCCGCCTTCGTCTCGAGCACCGGGCCGCCCGTCGCGGAACAGGGTGACCCGACGATCGGAGAGGTCGACGAGGATGCGCGTCGTCACGCGACGCAGTCTGCACGTCGGCCGCCCGCACCCAGCCCACGGCGCCGTTCGGACGGATCGGAAGCTGGACGCGATACCACGTCGGATCGCACGCGGCGTCTCGGCGCACGGCGAGGACGCCGAGCACGGTCCGGACCCCGTTGACGTTCATCCGCTCGAACCGGGCGATCGCATCGCCACCCGGGCGCGCACGGCTGTGGTGGGACGCAGGACGAGAGCGCCGAACGCGGCTTCCCCGCCGCCATCGAGGCTGCTCACACCTGGCGCGCAGCCCGGTGCCTCGGCCGGCTCCGGTTCGGGGACGTGGGCCGCGGGCGCGGGAGCCGCGGCCGGCGGCTGCTGATCGTCTCCACCGCAGCCCGCCGCGACCAGCAGCGTCCCGGCGAGGGCGAACGCGACAGCATGACGCGCGCGCAGCGTCATGGAGTCGCATGATGCCCGCCTCCCGGCCGGATCGCTAGCCGCGCGCCGCCAGCAGGCCCGCAACCCCGTCGAGCGTGCTCCCGGCCGGGTCGCGGACGACGAGCGCCGCGCGGTCGTCGTAGGGCGTCGGCTCGCGGTTCAGGATCGCCACTGCGCCGCCCCTCTCGAGCGTGTGGTCGGGGAGCCCTGCCACCGGCCACACCTGCAGCGAGGAGCCGACGACCAGAAGCAGCGCTGCTTCGCGCGCGAGCTGCTCGGCCCGTGCGAGCGACATCGAGCGAGAGAAGCTCGCCGAAGAGGACGACGTCCGGCTTGGGCACCTCGCCGCACGTGTGGCAGCGCGGCACCGGTGCGTGCGCGAGCTGTCCGAGAACGCCCTCGACCGGCTCGGGCGCGCCGCACGCGAGACAGATCGCCCGCCGGATCGAGCCGTGCACCTCGACCACGTTCGATGCTCCCGGCGCGGGAGTGCAGCGTGTCGATGTTCTGCGTCACGACCGCCCGTACCAGGCCGGCCCGCTCGAGCGTCGGCGAGCGCGCGATGGCCGGGGTTCGGCTCGACGTCGAGGAACGAGCGGATACGCGGCCCGTACCAGCCCCAGACGCGCTCCGGGTCGCGTCGGAAAGCGTCGATCGTCGCCACCTCGGCGGGGTCGACCTCCTGCCAGATCCCGGTTGCCGAGCGGAAGTCGGGCAGGCCGCTCTCGGTGCTCATCCCCGCGCCCGTGAGGACGACGCACGGCTGCCGCTCCCGGATCAGCTCGGCCAGCTCGCCGACGCCGTTCATGCAGCGGATCGTACGACCGGCCCGAACCGGCGCACGGTTCGTGCAGGCGCGAGATATATCTCGCCCGGACGTCGATGGACGGTTTCGGCTTCTCGCATCAGGTTCGCGTCCGCTTCGCGGAGACCGACGCGCAGGGCATCGCCCACCACGCGTCGTACGTCGTGTGGCTCGAGGAGGCGCGCGTCGCCTGGCTCGATGCGTTCTCGAACGGCTACAAGGGCATCCAGGAGCGCGGTGTCGAGGCGCTCACGACCGGTGTCCACCTCGAGTACAGGGCGGCGGCAGGGTTTCACGACGTCCTCACGGTGTGGACACGCTGCGGAGAGATCCGCGGCGCGCGCTTCCGCTACGAGTACCGCATCGTGCGCGGCGACGAGCTCGTGGCCGAGGGGCACACGACGCACGCGACCGTCGACCGCGGCACGCACCGGCCGATCCGCGTGCCGGACTGGTTCGTCGAGCAGGTCGCGGCCGCGGAGGCGCGCTAGAGCTCGTACATCACGGCGCGGTTGCAGGTGCCGTCGTGCCGTGCGTCGAGCTTCGCGTCGGCCACCGTGGCCGGGCTCTTCGCAACGGGCGCCGGTAGCTGCAACGACGACGCGGGTGCGGACGCGCCTGGCGACCCGCCCAGCTTGGCGCTGACCGCAGCCGGGAGGACGAGCGCCAGGGCAACTGCTGCCATGAGCATCTTGCCCTTCATGGCTCCAGCATACGCCCTTCGCAGGCGGGCCACCAAGCCGGATCAGAACACGAACAGCTCGACGCCGCCGGAGACGTTGAGCTCGATGCCGGTGATGTAGCCGGCCAGGTCGGAGCAGAGGAAGGCGATCGCGTTGGCGATCTCCTGCGGCTCGCCGGGGCGCTTGAGAACCGTGCGGTTGACGATCCGCTCGTTCATGGCCGGGTTGCCCATGTGGAACGCCTCGCTGCCGATGATCCCCGGCACGATCGCGTTGCAGGTGATCCCATGCCGGCCGCCCTCCATGGCCAGCGTCCGGGTCAGCCCGAGCAGGCCCGCCTTCGTGGTCGAGTAGCTCGCCTGGCCGAACCCGCCGAGGGTGCCGGCGACGGAGGCCATGTTGACGATCCGGCCCCACTTCCGCTCCTTCATGTGCGGCCACACCGCCTGGGCGCAGTTGAAGGCGCCGGTCAGGTTGACCCGCAGGTCGCGCTCCCAGAGCTCGGGCCGCTGGTCGTGGAACTGCCCCACGTGGTCGAGTGTGCCCGCGTTGTTGATCAGGATGTCGACCGCGCCGAGCTCCCCGACGGTCCGCGTCACGGCAGCGTCGACCTGCTCGCGGTCCGTGACGTCGCACTTGACCGAGATCGCGCGTCGCCCCAGCTCGCGGATCTCCTCCACCGTCGACTCGGTGTGCACCATCCCCTGGGCGACGGCGGCCTGCGCGAGCACGCCGTACTCCTCGGCAGCGCTCGTGTCCGACTCGACGAGGATGTCCGCGATCACGACGTCCGCCCCGGCGCGCGCCAGCGTGAGAGCGTCGGCGCGCCCGAGCCCTCGCGAGCCGCCGGTGACGAGCGCTACCCGCCCGGAGAGGTCGATCTCGAGCGCCACGCGCGGATCCTACGCCGCCGGGCCCGGCACCTCCGAGCGCACGAGCTTCACCTTCGCCGCGTGACCGGGCTCGCGCTCGATCGCGTCGACGACCTCGACCGTGACCTGGACGGCGGCGCCCGCTTCGGCGAGCACGGCCTCCACGAGCGCGCGCACCTGCTCCGGCAGCTCTCGAGGCGCCGAGTCGCGAGCGACGACCCGCACGAGCACGCCGTCCGCGCGGTGTACGACCTGGTACTGCAGCACGTCGAGGAGCCGCACGAACGGCGCCCGCAGCCGGTACGGGTGAACCGTGACCACCGTGCCCACCGCTCCCGGCAGGTGGAGCACGTCGTCGCTGCGCCCGTCGATGCGCGCAATGCGGTCGAACGGGCGGCCGCTCGGATCGGGCCCGACCTCGAGCTCGATCGCGTCGGAGAGCTCGTAGCGGATGAGCGGCTGCGCGCGGTTGACCAGATTGGTGACCAGCACCTTGCTGCCGAGCATGCCCGGCGGAACCGGGTGGTTCGCCTCGTCGACCACCTCGACGATCGCCTCCTCGCACACATGCATGCCCACGCGGTCGAGCGAGTCGCACGCGATCACGCCGACCTCGGTCGAGAAGTAGCCCTGCACCGGCGTCGTGCCCCACGCGGCCTCGATCCTCGCCGCGGCGGCCTCGGTGAGCACCTCGGAGCTCGTGAACACCACGCGCGGCGCGATCGTCAGCCGGCCCTGCAGCTGCTCCTCGGCGAGCAGCGCGATCACGGTCGGGTAACCGCCGATCGCCTCCGGCTGGTACCCGTCGAGCGTCGCGACCAGCTCGTCGAGCGGTGTCGTCACCGAGACCCTCGGCGAGCCGCGGCGGCCCGCCACCATCGCCGCGATCACCTGCCGCGAGAGGTGGAGCGAGCCGGGGGCGCCGATGCCGGCGAGGCGTGTCTCCCCGGTCACTCCTAGACGCGCGACCGACCGCAAGAACACCCCGACCCAGTGGGCGAACTCCGGTTGCGAGTAGACGAACACTCCCGGGACGCCGGACGTTCCCGAGGTCGAGAAGAGGCGATAGTCGCCGAGATAGAGCTCGCCGACGTCCGCCTGCTCGAGGAACGGCTCGACGTCGGCCAGGTGAATGCGCGGATCGGTGACGACGTGGTCGAACTGCTCCAACAACAGCGGCTTGGGGAGCGTCGGCAGATCGGCGAGCTCCGCGTCGGCAGCGTCCGGGCCGAGGACCTCGCGGTAGTACGCGGAGTGCTCGACAGCGTGAGCGATCATGGAGTGAAGGCGATCGCGCTGGTACCCGGCGAGCTGGTCGCGCGACCACCGGTCGCGGGCGAGCAGCTCACGCGCACGCGCGGCGAGCATGGTCGGATCCAGTGCGTCGACGGTGGCGGCGGCCGTCATGGCTTCGACTCCTCTCGAATCGTCAGGCCAAGGACGTAGCCCGTGTGAATCTCTTCGAACAGCTCGGGCGTCGCGACGCTCGGATCGAGCTGACGCTCGGCGCTGAATCCCCGGGCGAGGATCGACGAGCCGCGGGCGGCGTCCAGCGGCGACACGCGCAGCGTCGCTCCGTGTCGCTTCCCGAGTGCTTCGATGACGTCGGCGATCGCCTCGAGGAAGCCCTCGCGCACGCGCCGGTACTCCTCGCGGAGGTCGTCGTTCCGCGCGGCGTGGGCGATGAACTCCGTGAGCAGCGGAAGCCAGTCGGGCTCCCGCGTGTCCGCCTCGGCCATGAATCGCGAGACCTCGCGGATGGTGTCCTCGTAGCTGTCGCCCTCGAGGATGATCCCCTGGTAGGCCACGATGCGGCTCTCGTAGTGCGCGCGGAGCACGGCGAGGAAGAGCGCGTCCTTGTCTGCGAAGTTCGAGTACACGGCGCCCTTCGTGTAACCGGCCTCCTCGGCGATGTCGCCGAGAGTGGCGCGGTGGAAGCCTCGGCGCATGAAGGCGCGCCGGGCGGCCTCGAGGAGGTCGCTCCGCGTGCGCTCCTTGCGCTCTACCCGTGTCAGTCGAACACTCACGTACCGTCGGTATTATAATACCAACGGTATTTGAAGTCAAGCCGTGCTAGAACCGCCGCCATGCGCCGCGTGGACGTCGAGGAGCGCCGTGCCCGCCTCGCCCGCCGGCACCACCTGGCGGTCGAGGATCGCGCGACGACCGTGACGCAGGCCGCCCGGTCGGTCGTCGCGCTCCACTCCTCGGATCCCGTCACCGTGTTCCTCTCGGCGCGCGCGAGGATCGACGGCGCGACCGTCCAGTCGATCGAGCGCGCGCTGTACGAGGAGCGGTCGGTCGTCCGGATGCTGGGGATGCGCCGGACGCTGTTCGTCCCACCGCGTGAGCTCCGGCCGGTGATCCAGTCGGCGTGCACGGACACGATCGCGGCACGGGAGCGCAAGAGGCTCCTCGGGTGGATCGGCGCGAGCGGGATCGACGACCCGGCCGGTTGGTTGCGCAGGGCCGAGCGCGCAACCATGCGGCTCGTCGCAGAGCGCGGGGAAACGGCGACGGCCGAGCTGACGAAGGCGGTTTCGCACCTGAGCCGCAAGATCGTGATCGGCCAGGGGAAGTGGGCCGCGACCGTGAGCGCGGGCACGCGAGTGCTGCAGGTGCTCGCCGCGCAGGGAGCACTGCTGCGCACGCGGCCGCGCGGCTCGTGGGTCTCGGGCCAGTACCGCTGGGCGACGACCGAGGCCTGGCTCGGCGCGCCGCAGGACGGCGTCCCCGCCGACGATGCCCGGGCCGAGCTCGTCCGACGATGGCTGCGGGCTTTCGGGCCCGGGACGGAGACCGACCTGCGTTGGTGGACCGGTCTCGGAGCGGCGCAGATCAGAAAGGCTCTCGCCGCGATCGGCGCGGTCGAGGTGCGCACCGAGGATGGGACGGCCTACCTGCTCGCGGACGACCTCGAGCCGGTGACGGCGCCGGAGCCGTGGGCGGCGCTGCTTCCGGGGCTCGACCCGACGATCATGGGCTGGAGCGAGCGCGACTGGTATCTCGGCGAGCACCGCCCGAAGCTGTTCGACGTCAACGGCAACGCCGGGCCGACGGTCTGGTGGTGCGGGCGCGTGGTCGGCGGGTGGTTTCAGCGGCCCGACCGGGAGATCGCGGTCGTGCTGCTCGAGGACCTCGGCTCGGACGCTCGGGCAGCGATCGACGCGGAGGCCGAGCGGCTGGCAGCGTGGATCGGGGAGACGCGCGTGACGCCGCGGTTCCCGCCACCGGTCGAACCGCAGCCGTCGTAGGCACACACGTCCGCAAGACGGGCGCACGCCACATGCCGCTCCGCAGCCGCGTCCGCGGCTGCTACTCGGCCGGCAGGAAGATCTCCTTCGCGATCACGAGCCGCTGGATCTGCGAGGTGCCCTCGTAGATCTGGAACAGCTTCGCGTCGCGCATCAGCTTCTCGACCGGGTACTCCTTCATGTAGCCGTAGCCGCCGAACACCTGCACGGCGTCGGTGGTCACCTTCATCGCCGTGTCCGCCGCGAAGCGCTTGGCGAACGAGGAGTACTTGGTCGCCTTCCGCCCCCATCCCTGGTCGATCATCCAGGCCGCCTGCCAGCAGAGCAGCCTCGACGCCTCGATCTCGGTCGCCATGTCGGCGATCAGGAAGCTGACGCCCTGGTTCATCGCGATCGGCATGCCGAACTGCACGCGCTCCTTGGCGTAGTCGACAGAGAGCTCGTAGGCGGCTTGCGCCACCCCCACGCCGCCCACGGCCGTACCGGGTCGCGTGAAGTCGAGCGTCTGCATGGCGATCTTGAAGCCGTCGCCTTCGCCGCCGAGCCGGTTGGCAGCGGGCACCACCACGTCCTGGAAGGCGATCGCGGAGGTGTCCGTCGAGCGCTGGCCCATCTTGTCGAGGTGCTTCTCGACCGTCACGCCGTCGGCGTCCATCGGCACGACGAAGGCCGAGAGGCCCTTGTGGCCCTTGGCCCGGTCGGTCGACGCGAAGCAGACGATCCACGAGGCCTTGCCGCCGTTCGTGATGAACATCTTCGAGCCGTTGATCACGTACTCGTCGCCACGCGGCACCGCCGTGGTCTGGATGCCGGAGACATCGGAGCCGGCGCCCGGCTCGGAGAGGCCGAAGCACCCGAGGATCGGCTCCTCGACGAGCGGCGCCAGCCACTGCTTCTGCTGCTCCTCGCTGCCGGCGATCAGGATCGGGCCGGCGGCCAGGCCGTTGGCGCAGATCGGAGGTGCCGATCCCCGAGCAGCCGAAGTTCAGCTCCTCCCCGACGAGCATCCCCTCGAAGCAGGGCAGCTCGGGCCCGCCCAGCGACTCCGGCAGGTGCAGGTTCATGAGGCCGACCTCGTGCGCCTTGGCGATGATGTCGGCCGGGTGGGTCTGGTGCTCGTCGTACTCCGCCGCCTTGGGGCGGATCTCCTTCTCGGCGAACTCTCGCGCGAGCGCGCGCAGCTCGCGCTGCTCGCCGGTGAGCGCGAACGACACGCCACCCGCGATGCCTGTCTCGACCGTGGCCACTGCGATGCTCCCGGGCGTCGATTGACTAGTCAGTCAACCAGTCTAGGTGACGCGCCACCGGGCTGGTCAAGGCACCGGCGCTGCGCCTGACCGGCGTCGCCGTCTGGCGCTGGCACGCGGCGTCGGGCACACGGATACGGATCCTCGACGCGATCGACTGGTCTGTCCTCGCCGGCGAGCGCTGGGCGCTGCTCGGACCGAACGGAGCGGGCAAGACGACCCTGCTCACGGTGGCGGGCGCGGTGGAGTTCCCGAGCCGAGGGACGGTGGAGATCCTCGGCCGCACGCTTGGGCACACCGACGTGTTCCGCCTGCGGGAGCAGATCGGCTTCGTCGACGCTCGCGCGGGCCGCCGCTTCGCGCCGCTGCTCACGGTGTGGCAGGTCGTGCTCACGGGCGCCACGCAGACGATCGGCTACTTCGAGGACCGCCTCGGCGCCGCCGACCGAGAGCGGGCCGGCGCGCTGCTCGCGCTGTTCGGCCTCGAGCACCTGGCGGAGCGCAGGTTCGCGGACTGCTCCCACGGCGAGCGCACGCGCTGTCTCATCGCCCGCGCGCTCGTCCCTCGGCCGCGGCTGCTGCTGCTCGACGAGCCCGGGCTCGGGGCTCGACCTCGCCCGGGCGCGAGACACTGCTGGCGCGCGCTCGACCGTCTCGTCGCCGACGACCCCGGCCTCGCGCTGGTCGTGACCACGCACCACCTCGAGGAGCTCCCGGCCTCGACGACGCACGCGCTGCTGCTGCGGGACGGCGCAGTGGTCGCATCCGGTCCCACGCCTGGCACGTTGACGGACGAGGAGCTGTCGGCGTGCTTCGGCCTGGCGCTGACGGTGACGCGGGCGAACGGCCGCTGGCACGCGGCCGCGCGCTGACGTCAGCCGTCCGGCAGGCCCACGGTGACCGCCCCTCGCGGCGCGGCTTCCCACCGCGTTGCAGCAACCACGATCCCGCTGGCGGCCGTGAGCAGCGCCACGATCCCGATCGCGGCACCGTCCCCGACGGCATCGGCAACGACACCGGCGAGGAGGGCACCGGCGACCAGCCCCATGTCACGCCAGAAGCGGTAGCGACCGACAGCCGGCGCGCGCACCGCGGGTGGCACGGCATCGGATACCGCCGCGATGAGCGTCGGGTAGACGAGCGCCGTCCCCACGCCGAGCAGCGCGGCTGCAGCGACGGACGCCGGGACGGAGCCGCCACCGGCTACGAGGCCGGCCAGCCCCGCTGCCTGCACCAGCATCCCCGCCACGATCAGCGGCTTGCGTCCGACGTGATCGGAGAGCCAGCCGCTCGCCAGCTGGCCCAGTCCCCACACCGCCGGATACACGGCGGCCACGACGCCGATCTCCCCCACGCTCGCCCCGTTCGCGGCCAGGTAGAGGGGCACCAGGCCCCACGCGAGCGCGTCGTTCAGGTTGTTGACGAAGCCGGCCTGCTCGCACGAAAGGATGACCGCGCGCGGGGCAGGCGTGACCTCCGTTGTCCTCTGCTCGTGCGCCACATGGGCCCCCGTGTCGCGCACGAAGCGCGCCGAGGCAACCGCCCCTGCCAGCGCAAGCGCCAGAGCCCCCACCCAGACGACGGTCTGCGGCGCGTACACCGCCGCCAGCGCACCCGTGGCCAGCGCGGCCGTGGCGACCCCCAGGTACCCGGCCGATTCGTTCAGGCCGAGGGCGAGCCCGCGCCGGCGAGGCCCGACCAGGTCGATCTTCATCACCACCGTCATCGACCAGGCGAGACCTTGCGATGCGCCGAGGAAGAGGTTCGCGACCGACCACCCACCACCAGCTCGGAGCAAGCGCCACGAGCGGCGCGACGGGGAGCGCAAGCAACCACCCGAGGACGAGGAGTCGCTTCCGGCCGACGCGATCGGCGAGCTGCCCTGCGGCGAGGTTCGCGCACGCCTTCGTCGAGGCCGAAGGCGGCGACGAACGACAGCAGGGCCGCGTTCGACTCGACGCCGAAGCTCGTCTCTCCGATGAGCGGCAGCACACTTCGCTCGAGACCCGCCGATCGCGCCGACCAGGGCGTTGATCGCCACGAGCAGGGCGAACTGGCCCGCATTCGCCCGGAGCCCGAGCCGTATCGCGCCGCTCACGCCGGCTGGTGCGTGAGCCCGCTGCGGTTCGCAGCGACGATGCCCGCCTGGTCCGCAGGCGGAGGCGGCAGCGTCGACGAGCAGCGCCTCGGCGAACGACGCCGGATCGTCGTGGCGCAAGCGCCCGGTTGTGCCGGCGCTCGAAGCCGATCGTCGAGAAGGGGTTCGCCCGACAGCGCCGCGACCGCAGACGGAGCCGCCGTAGTGGCTGGGGTAGACGAGCGACGTGGTCGGGCAGCTCGAGCAGCCGGCGCAGGACGCGAACTGCTCGGCAGCAAGCGGCGCCGGGTCGCCGCTCGCGTGCAGATCCGGTCTGCCGACGTCGCCGACGAGCAGCGAGTCGCCCGTGAACACGAGCCAGGGCTCCTCGGTCTCGCGTCGCGCGTCCGTGACGACGAGCGCCATGTGCGCCGGTGCGTGCCCGGGCGTCGCGATCGCGCGGACACCCGTGTTGCCGAGAGGGACGTCGGCGCCGTCCGCCAGCTCGACGTGCTCGAACGACACGCCGGCGCCCTCCGGGAGGTAGGCAGTGGCACCGGTGCGCTCCACGAGCGCCGGCAGGCCCGACGACGTGATCGGCCTGGACGTGCGTCTCGAACACCGCCACGATCGGGGCGCCGATCGCAGCGGCGCGCTCGAGGTAGCTGTCGACGAGGGCCTCGTGCGCGTCGACGACCGCGAGACGTCCCGTCGAAGGGCACCCGAAGAGGTAGCTCGCGCACGACGTGCGCTCGACCAGGAAGGGACGCAGGATCACGCTACGAGGCTACGCGCGGACGTACCATTGCGCCAGACGAATCTGACTATGACCACCATCGTCGATGCCGATAGCTCCACCAGCGTGCTGGCCAGCCTGTGGGACACGACGCGCATGCGCCTGATCGTGGAGATCGGGCGCTGCGGAAGTCTGTCCCGCGCTGCCGAGGCCGTCGGCATCGGCCAGCCGAGCGCGAGCCAGCACCTGCGGCTTCTCGAGACCGCGGCCGGACAGCGCCTCGTCGAGCGAAGCGGCCGCGGCAGCCGGCTGACCGAGGCCGGAGAAGTCCTCGCCGCACGGTGCGCCCAGGCGCTCGCGATGCTCGGCAACGCGGAGCAGGAGCTCGCAGCGCTCGCCGGCATCCAGACCGGGACGATCCATCTCGGCGCCTCGTCGGTTCCGGGCGTGTACCTGCTGCCGGAAGCCCTCGGATGCTTTCGCCGTGACTACCCGAACGTCTCGATCGAGGTCGAGATCGCATCCTCCGCCGAGATCCTGCGGCGCCTGCTCAACCATCGCATCCAGCTCGGGCTCGTCGGAGCGCAGAGCGCCGACGACCGCATCGCGCTCACTCCCTTCCTGGAGGACGAGATCGTCGGCGTCGCTCGACCCGGCCTGCTGCCGGTGAAGGGCGGCCGGCTCAGGCGAGGCTCGCTGGCGGACACTCTCCTCCTGGCTCGAGAGCCCGGGTCTGCGTCGCGTGCGGTCGTCGAGAGCGCGCTGGCCCACTCCGGCGTCGAGACGGGCGGCGTCTGGGAGCTCGGTGCCAGCGAGGCGGTGAAGCGCGCGGCGCGTGAAGGGCTCGGCGTGGCCTTTCTCTCGCGCTTCGCCGTCGCGGAGGAGGTCGCCCGCGGCGAGCTCGAGAGCTTCAGGATCGCCGGTGTCGCACCGATCACGCGCACCCTGAACGTGGCCACGGTCGCGGGCGCGAGCTCTCGCCGGCGGAGCAGGGTTTCGTCGCCACGCTCACGCGCTGCTGCGCCAGGAGCCTGAGCTTCGCCGAGTCGTGCCTCGGCGCACCCGCGTCGTGACCCGAGCGCTCGCGCTGGCGGGGATCGTGCTCGCCTGGCTCGCCGTCGCTTCGGCCGCGCCCGCCGCTCCACCGGAGGCGGGCGTCCTCGTGCCGGGCAAGAGCCTCGGCGGCGTGCGGCTCGGCTGGACGCTGGCGCAGGTCGAGCGCGCCTGGGGCGAGACGAGCGGACGCTGTCACGGCTGCGCGACCGAGACCCGCTACTTCAACCGTGTCGCCTTCCGGCCGGAGGGCGCCGGTGTGACGCTGCGGCAGGGGCGGGTCGTGGCCGTGTTCACGCTCTGGGCCCCGCGCAGCTGGCACACGAGCCGGCAGCCTCTACGTCGGCGAGCCCGAGCATCGGGTGCGTGCCACACACGCGGTGGCACGCCGTGCTCGCTGCCGAGGGTACGACGCGCTCGTGCTACGGGCCGGCGGCGCCGCCCGCACCGTCGTCTACGTCGTCGACGGCAGCGTCTGGGGCTTTGGCCTGACGCTCGCGGGCGAGCCGGTCTGCCGCTGACTCGGCCCGCACGAGCGACCAGACGAGCGGCACGACGAGCAGGATCGGGATGCCGAGGATGGGCCACAGGGCCTGATAGCCGGCGGTCTCGCCGAGCGACCCTGCGCAGGATGTCGATGCAGGCGCCGGCGAGCAGAGGGCCGATGATGAGCCCGATCCCCTTCGTCGTCGTCGCGAGACCCGCGATCGCACCGCGGTCGTTCGCGGGCATGAGCTTGAACAGAAGACCCCAGGCGAGTGTCATCACGGCCCCGCCCGCCGATGGCCACGAAGAAGATGATCGCCAGATACCAGGCGTGCCACTCGGTGGCGAGGCCGCCGCCGAGCAGGCCGAGACCGTAGACGAGCGACGCGCCGACGATCACGCGCGCCAGCCCGAACCGGTCACCGAGCGGTCCCGCCACGAGCGCCGCCACGATGTACCCGCCCGGCAACCGCGGCGAGCACGGTGCTCGACGTCGAGAGCGACTCGCCCAGGCCGACCGTCACGTACAGGACGACGAAGGTGCGCGCCCCGGCGAATGTGCCCTCCCACGCCGAGTTGGCGACGAGGAACTTGACCACGTCGGGGTCGCGCTGCAGCACATGCCAGGAATGCCGCAGGTAGACGCGGATCCCCTCGAACACACGTCCATGCCCACCGTCCTCGCGCACGAAGACGATCGGCACGAGGCACGCGGCGGTCACGACGACCGCCGCGAGCAGGAACGGAGCCGGCTCCCAGAGATGGAACAGGAAGCCGCCGCCGACGAGCGCACCGCGCGATGGCCAGCCCTCGGAAGAGGTGCTGCACGCTCTGCGAGCGGCCGTAGACCGACTCGGACAGCTGATCGGGGTACAGGCCACGATACGGCGGCTCGTACACGTAGTAGGCGAAGAAGAAGGCGCACACGACCAGGGTGGTCGTCCAGAGGCTCGGCATGAACGCGAGCAGAGCCAGGCAGAAGCCGAGCGGGCCGACCGCGACGAGCATGAACGGCCGGCGCCGCCCGAGTGGCGTGTGGAAGCCGTCGCTCCACGGTCCGATCACGAGCGGCAGGCTGAGCGCGAACAGGCCCTCGGCGGCGAGGACGAGCGCGATCAGGGTCGTCGACCCGGTGAAGCGCTCGAGCAGCGGCGGGCAGGTAGGCGGCGGTCGTCGTCAGCGACCACGCGAGCCCGAGCGCTCCCACGCCGAGGACGACGACGGTGCGCGCCTGTCCGTCAGACCGCCGCAGCGGCGCCGGCGGCGAGACCACCGCAGACGACCTCGACCACGGTGCGCTCGGCACGCGCGACCTCCTCCTCGCCGTCGGGGAGCTGGCCCAGCACCCAGCCCGTGAGCAACTCCTCCAGGGCGCCGTAGAAGACCCAGCTCGCCAGCCGCGGGTCGATGTCCGCCCGGAACGTCCCCTGCGGCCTGGCCCTGCTCGATGACGCGCTGGATGGCGAGGAACCCCTCGCTCACCTCGTCGACCTGCTCCTGCAGGTGCGGGCTGCGCGCGACCTCGCGCACCATCACGGTCACGAGCGCAGGGTCGTTCCGCCAGGTGCGGAGCAGGATCTTGGCGATGCCGCGAAGCTTCTCGTCCGCCGGCTCGTCCGACATCTCGACGGCGTGGAAGCGCTCGAGCAGCTCGCCCCAGTTCTCGCGGAACACCGTCGCGAGCACCTCGTCCTTGGAGGAGAAGTAGTGGTACAGGAGGCCGTGCGCGATACCCGCCTCCTCGGCGATGTCCCCCACACGCGAGGTGTGGTAGCCGTCGCGCGCGAACACCCGCACGGCGGCGGCCAGGATCAGCTTCCGCTTCTCCTCGCTCGGACGCCTGGCGCTCGCCCTGCGGGCGCGAACGTGCGATTGAACGGTCAGTCAACGCGCCTCAGAATAGGCGGCGTGGCGGAACGGACGCAACCGCTGGCCGGAATCCTGGTCGTCGAGCTCGCCCGCTACCTGCCCGGGGCGTTCGCCGGCCGCGAGCTGCTGCGGCTCGGCGCACGCGTGGTGCGCGTGGAGGCACCCGAGGGCGACCCGATGCGACGGGGCGCCCCCGAGTGGGATCGGGCGCTTCGGGCCGGCAAGGAGTCGGTGACCTGCGACCTGCGCGAGGACGCGGGCTTCGCCCGCGCGCTGTGCGCTCGCGCCGATGTCGTGCTGGAGGGGTTCCGGCCCGGAGTGGCTGCACGTCTGGGCATCGGCCCTGACGACGTCCCGGCCACGACCGTGTACTGCTCGATCACGGGCTTCGGCGCGGCCGGCCGGCACGCGCAGCGCGCCGGCCACGACCTCAACTACCTCGGCTGGGCAGGCGTGCTCGAGGACATGCCCGATGCCAACCCGCCGGTGCAGGTCGCCGACCTCGCGGCCGGGTCGCTGGGCGCGGTGACCGAGGTGCTGGCGGCGCTCGTGCGAGCGGGCACGGACCGGCGCGGGCGCGCGCATCGTGGTGTCGATGACCCATCGCTCGCACGACCTGGTCGCGCATCGCCTCGGCGGCGACACGGTGCCGCGCCAGCTGACCGGTGGGCTGGCGTGCTACCGCGCCTATCTCACGGCGGACGACCGCCATCTGACCGTTGCGGCGCTCGAGCCCGGCTTCTTCGTGCGCCTGTGCGAGCTCCTGGAGCGGCCCGACCTCGCCCGACGTCAGTTCGACGCCGACCAGGAGGCGCTTGCGGCCGAGCTGGCTCCGATCTTCGCATCGAGACCGTTGACCGACTGGCTCGCGCTGTTCGACGACGAGGACGTCTGCGTCGGGCCTGTCGCAACGCGCGCCGAGGCCCACGCCGATCTGGGGCCATGGCCGGACGATCCCGAGGACGTGCCGCTCGGCAGGCACACGGCCGCCTGGCGCGCGGAGCTCGGCCTCAGCTAGATCGGAGGCCGAGCGCGGCCGGCAGCTCGGCCAGCGACCGGATCGCGCCGTCCCACTCCGGGTGCGCGAGCTCCCTGTCGATCAGCACCGCCTGCATGCCGAGCGCTCGGGCGCCCTCGATGTCGTCCTCGGCCGAGTCGCCGACCATGACCGCCTCCGTCGGCGTGCGACGTCGAGCGCCGCCAGGGCGGCCTCGAAGATGGAGCGGTGCGGCTTGACGCGGCCGTGGTGCTTGGAGCCGACGCAGACGTCGACGTCCAGCTCGTGGTGCTCGGCGAACTCGTCCAGGTCGCGCTGGCCGTTGGAGATCGAGCCCGATGCGAAGACCGTGCGACCGCAGCGCGGCGATCGCGGGCAGCGCGTCGTCGTAGAGGAAGAAGTTCTCGTGGCGCTCCCACTCGTGCACGATCTCCACCGCGCAGGCGCGGGCGGTCTCGCGCGTCGCCACCCATGCCGCGCACGATCGCCTCGGTGAACGCGATCCAGATCTCCTCGTCGTGCTCGAGCTCGGGATGGCGCTCGAGGCTCGCGACCGCCGCGAGGCGCGCATCCTCGTAGCGGTCGGGATCGAGCGTCAGCCCGTGGCGCTCACCTGCTCGGCGGTACCCCTCGGGCCCGAGCTCCGGCCCCGGCTTGAAGAGCGTGAAGTCGACGTCGAGGAGCACCGCGCGCAGCATCGGGGACGCGAGGATAGCGCGCGCGGGCGCCGCACGGTCGCGATCGACGCGCGGCGCCCGCGTGGCCGGAGGCCGGCACCGCCCGACCGAGGAGCCCCGACCGGCGATCGCCGCTGCGGTACCCTGCCTCCCGCTCGGGGTGTAGCGCAGCCTGGGTAGCGCGCTCCGTTCGGATCGGAGGTGCCCAGATTCGAACTGGGGACCCTCCGACCCGAACGGAGCGCGCTACCAGGCTGCGCTACACCCCGAGCGGCAAAGGGTACCGGAGACCGGCGCGAGCGTCGGTCCGCCCTCCGATCGGGCACGTCGGAAGCCACCGTAGAATCGCGCCGTGGCCAACCGCGACGAGATCGTCCGCTACGCGAACGAGCTGCTCGAGACGGCGAAGTGGCCCGAGTTCGCGCCGCCGGGCCTGCAGGTGGTCGGCGCGGAGGAGGTGACGACGCTGGTGTGCGGCGTCTCCGTCTCGCGCGACCTGATCGAGCAGGCGGTCGGCCGCGGCGCGGAGATGGTGCTCGTGCACCACGGCCTCTTCTGGCGCAACGAGCCCCTCGTCGTCGACGCGCGGCTGCGCGGGAGGCTCGAGGCGCTCTTTCGGCGGCAACGCCTCGCTCGTCGCCTACCACCTGGCGCTCGACGCGCACCCGGAGCTCGGGAACAGCGCGCAGCTCGCAGCGCGCATCGGCGCGAGGAACGACGGCCCGTTCGGCTCGTTCGGCCGCGACTGCTCGTTCGACGACCCGGTTCCGGTCGCCGAGCTCGTCGACCGCGTGCGCCGTGCGGTCGAGCGGGAGCCGCTCGTGCTGTCTCACGGCCCCGACGCGATCCGGCGCATCGCGGTCATCGACCGGCGGCGCAGGCTACGACCTCGTCCAGGCTGCGCACGAGGGCTACGACGCCCTGCTCACGGGCGAGCCCGAGGAGCCGAACGCGGCCGCGGCGCGCGAGCTCGGCGTGCACCTGATCGCCGCGGGCCACCACGCGACGGAGCGCCTCGGCGTGCAGGCGCTCGCGGCGCACCTCGCCGACCGCTTCGGCCTGGCGTGGGAGTACGTCGAGGTCGACAACCCGGTCTGACCGGCCGGCTGTCGCGGATGCCTGACCCGGCGGGCGATGCGGTACAGTGAGATCGTCATGGTGACTTTCGGGAGGCGGGCCCGTTGACCCCCGCCAGCCACAGGAGAGCGTCGAGTCGGCCCGATCGAGCGCAATGTGCGCCGCGGGCTTTTTTGATGCTCGAAGGAGGACTCAGGGAATGGCGAACCACCTGACGCCGGAGGAGCTGGCCAAGGAGACCGGTCTCACGCGAGAGGACGTCATCCGGATCTGCGTCGAGGAAGGCGTGCCGATCTACCAGGGCAAGATCGACAAGACCCTCTTCCAGGCTCAGTTGACGGCAGTCGGCGCAGGAGCAGCGCAGGCGGGATAGCCGCGCATCACGCAGTCGTCGTTCCGAGGTCGGGCGCATGCCCGGCCTCGGTCGTTTCGGCGCAGCTCGGGCCCAGGAGGACTGGCGGAAGCTCTAGGCGGACTTGGCGGTGCGCTTGCGCGGCTTGGCGGCCGCCTTCGTCTCGGCGGCGCCGCCCTTGGTCTTCGCAGCGGCGACGCTCGCCTTGAGCGCCTCCATGAGATCGATCACCGGCGCCGTCTCGGCGACCGGCTCCGGCACCGCGATCTCCTCGCCGCGCAGCTTGGCCTCGAGCAGCGCACGCAGGTCGTGCCGGTAGCCGCTCGTCAGCGCGGCCGGGTCGAACGAGCCCGCCAGCCCGTCGATCAGCTGCTGCGCGAGACCGAGCTCGGTCTTCTTCACGTCGGTCGCCTCCACCGCCTCCTCGATCTCGGCCTGCGAGTAGACGTCCTCGGCGAGGAACAGCGTCTCCAGCACGAGCGCGTCACCCCGCGCACGCACGAGGCACAGCGACTCACGGCCCGAGCGGACGAAGCGGCCGATCCCACCGACGCCTGCCTCGCGCATCGCCTGTAGCAGCAGCCGGTAGGGGCGCCGCTGCGCCGGGGTTGCGGCAGGCACGAGGAAGTAGGTGCGATCGAGCCAGATCGGATCGACCTCGGTCGAGCGGCACGAACTGCGAGACCTCGATCGAGCGCGAGTCGTCGCGCTGCTCGAGCGCCTCCAGCTCCTCCTCCTCGACGACCACGAACTGGCCCTTGGCGACCTCCCAGCCCTTGACGAGCTCGTCGGGGCCGACCTCGCGATCGTGCTTCGGGCACCAGCGCTTCTGCTTGATCGGCGTCAGGCACTCGCGGTGCAGCAGCCGGAACGAGACGTCCGACTGGCGCGCGGCCGGCTTGGTGGCCGGCGCCAGACCGACCGGGATCGTGACGAGGCCGAAGGTGAGGGATCCGTTCCAGGTAATCCGCATGGTGATCGCCCGCAGTGTAGGCGGACCGACCTCAATTCTCTCCAGGATCGAGAATCCCTCCACAGGTCGGCGCGACCCCTACTAGAGTCACGGCATGGATCGGCAACGAACGATCGCCAGGCTGTGGCGTGACGCCGTCGCACGCTGGCCGACCGGCGACACGGCCTACCTCGCGCGCGAGGGCGCCGACTGGCGCAACGTCACCTGGGGCGAAGCCGCGGCGACCGTCGAGGCTCGGGCCAACGGCTTCCTCGCGCGCGGTCTGCGCAAGGGAGATGCCTACGCGATCCTGGCCGGCACGACGCTCGACTGGGCGCTGACCGACTTCGCGCTCGCGCACGTCGGCGCGGTCACCGCACCGATCTACGCCACCTCGTCGCAGCACGACGTCGCCTACGTGCTCGAGCACTCGGGTGCGGTCGGCGTCCTGTGCGAGGACGACGACCAGCGCGCGAAGGTGGAGGCGGCGCGCGCCGGCCTTGCCGCAACTCCGCGAGGTGCTGACGTTCGCCGACCTGGCCGCGCTCGACGCGGAAGGTGTCGCTCATGCGGCGCAGCATCCGCGCGCGCTCGACGATGCCGTGGAGGCGATCGACGAGGACGACCTCTACACGTTCATCTACACGTCGGGCACGACCGGCCCGCCGAAGGGCTGCATGATCCGCCACCGGAACTACTACGAGATGGCCGCGGTGGTGGAGAAGATGCCGCGCTACGTCGAGCCGGGTGACGTGTGCCTCCTCTACCTGCCTCTGGCGCACAACTTCGGCCGGCTCGTGCACCTGGCCGGGCCGCTCCACGGCTACAGCGGTCGCCTTCGAGCCCGACCCGTATGCGGTCGCGGACGCGCTCGCCGCGGTGCGGCCGAACGTGTTCCCGAGCGTGCCGCGTGTCTACGAGAAGGTCCACACGGCGATCGTCGGCGCCTTCGACGAGGCGACGGGCGCGAGACGGCGACTGGTCGACTGGGCGCTCGCGGTCGGACGTGAGGTCGGGAGCCTGCGCCAGCGCGGCGAGCCGCTGCCGCGCGGTCTCGCGCTCAAGCATCGTGTCGCGGACCGGCTCGTCTACGCGAAGGTGAAGGCGCGTCTCGGCGGGCGGCTGCGACTGCCGATCTCGGGCGGCGCACCCCTGGGCAAGGAGGTGGCGGAGCTGTTCGACGCGCTCGACATCCGGATCATGGAGGGGTACGGCCTCACCGAGTGCACGAGCGCCGCGACGTCGAACCACCTCGAGGCGTACCGCTACGGAACGGTCGGGAAGGCGCTGCCGGGGTTCGAGCTGCGCCTGGCCCCGGACGGCGAGCTCGAGATGCGCAGCGAGACGATCTTCGCGGGCTACTACCAGGACGCGGACGGCGACGGCCGAGGTGCTCGACGACGAGGGCTGGCTGCGGACGGGCGACATCGCCACGATCGACGAGGACGGCTTCGTCACGATCACCGACCGCAAGAAGGACATCATCGTCACCGCGGGTGGCAAGAACATCGCACCCCAGAACCTCGAGAACGATCTCAAGGCGTCCCGCTACGTGTCACAGGCGCTCGTGGTCGGCGACCGCAGACCGTACCCGGCGGCGCTGATCACGCTCGACCCCGCGGAGATCGCGAAATGGGCGGCCGAGCATCAGGTCGAGGCCACCGTCGAGGAGCTCGCGCGGGACGAGCGGATCGTCGCGATCGTGCAGGCGGATCGTGGACGACGTCAATCGCGACCGCACGCCGCTTCGAGCAGATCAAGCGGTTCGTGGTCCTGCCGCGCGACTTCGAGCCGGAGCAGGGCGAGATCACGCCGACGCTCAAGCTCAAGCGCCGCGTGTGCCTGGATCACTTCGCGACCGAGGTCGAGGCGCTCTACGCCGATGCCGGCGGTGACGCGGCCGGGGACGCCGGGTAGCGCCGGGTCAGAGCAGCCGGCGGGCGCCGACGTAGCCGTTGTACGACGAGAGCTGCGAGACCTTGACGACGTCGCCCGTGTGCGGCGCGTGGATGAACTGGTCGCCGCCGATGTAGATGCCGGCGTGACCGAGACCGTGGAAGAAGACGAGGTCGCCGGCCTCGAGCTGGTCGTAGCCGACCGGTACGCCGTAGCCGTACTGCATGGCGGCGTTGTGCGGCAGCGAGACGCCGAGCTGGGCGTACACGTACATGATGAAGCCCGGAGCAGTCGAAGCCGGACGGGCTGCCGCCACCCCAGACGTACGGCACACCCAGGTACTGCATGGCGATGCCGACGACCCCGGTGTACTTCGACGGCGGCAGGTCGTAGCCGCCGGTCTCCAGCCCGTACTCCGTCTGTGCGTCCGCCGCGACGACCGAGGCGACTGGGCCGCCGTGCGCTGGGCGGCGAGCCTGGCACGGGCCTGCGCCTCGAGCAGCGCCTGTCGGCGGCGCTCCTCCGCCTCCATCTCGCGAATCTCGTCCTGCACGGAGGCGAGCAGCTGCCGGCTCTCCGCCAGCTGCTGGTCGGCGTACTGCTTCTGCGCCGCCTTGTCGGCGACGAGCTCCGCCTGCCTCGTGCGCGCCTGCGCGAGCTTCGCGCGGCGGGCCCTGCACCTCACGCCTGAACTGCTTCACGTCGCCGAGCACCGTGGCGTCCTGCTCTCCGACGCGCTGGGCGACGTCGAGGCGGGTCAGGATGTCGTCGAGGCTCTTGGCGCCGAGGATGATCTCGACCGCACCCTCGCCGTCGCCGTTGACGTAGAGAGCGCGCAGACGCTGCGCGACGCGCTCCCGCGCCACGCGGAGGCTCTTGGTCGCGACGACCAGGTGCCGCGCGTTCGAGCTCAGGTCGGCGTCGAGCTGCGCGAGCTGGATGTTGGCGAGGTTGTACGCCTCCGCCGCCTTCTCGACGCGCAGGTAGATCTGCTCCACCTCGGCCCGGATCCGCTGCGCCTCGGCGCGCTTGGAGTCGACGGTCGGATCGGCACCGGCAGCGGTGACGCCCACGGCAAGCGTCGCGGCGAGAGCCGCAAGGATGAGCAGCGTGATCCGGGCCTGTCGCGTTCTCGAACTGTTCATGGACTCTGTTCGACCGTGCGACAGGCAACCCGGTGGCGGCGTTACCCGTCACGAGCATGAGACCGTACCAGCCCCCCCGGAGGCCTGCAACCGTGAACCGACCGAAAATCGTCTGCAAAGAGGCGCTTTTTCGGTGTCTGAGCAGGGGTTCTGTGGTACGTTTCCGCCCCTTGCAACGGCGGTCCAGAGGCTTGCTGCTGCTTGCCGCGGCCCTCGCAGCCGGGGCGCTCCTGGCTGGCTCTCTTGCCCGCTGCGGGCACCGCCGAGACGGCACCCGATCTGCGCGCACGAGCCGCCGAGCTGCGACAGGGGCAGACCGCGCTGCAGCGGACCGAGCACGGAGCGCTGCTGGCTCTGTACGCCGCGGAGGCGTCGCTCGGCCGAGCGCGGGCCGAGCAGGCGCGCCTCGAGGCACGGTCTCGACGCACTCGCCAGGCAGGAGGCGTCGCTGCGAGCATCGCTCGGAGACGGTGCAGAGGTCGCTGACCGCCTCGCAGGAGCGAGTGGTACGGACGCTGCGCGAGCTCTACATCTACGGCGAGGTGGATCCGACTCGCCGCGGTGCTCGGCGCCACGTCGCTCGACCAGGCCCTGACGGCCGTCGAGAGCCTGGAGCGGGCGACCGCGCAGAACAGGCGCCTCGTGGTGGAGGCGCGCGAGCAGGCGCGCCGGCTGCGCGCGCTGCTCGCGGTGCTCGGCGCACGCCGGGCGTGCCCTGAACGAGGCGCGGGACGCAGCCGCGCAGGCGACCGTTCGTCTCGAGCGAGGCGCCGGCGAGCATCGCGCCACGGTGGCGTCGATCAGGGCGCGCAGCGCTCGCGCGTCGGCGCGTGTCGGCGAGCTCCTCGCGCAGGCGCGCGCAGCCGAGCAGGCGTCGCAGCAGCTGACGGCACGCGCGGCGGCAGCCGAGGCGGTGACGGCCGCGGAGCAGGGGACGCAGGACGAGGTGACCGCGACACCGCCGGCGACCACGCATGGGACACGGACGCTCGTCGTCGACGCGGTCGCATACCACCTCCCCGGCATGACCGCGAGCGGGCTGCCGGTCGGCGTCGGCGTGGTCGCCGTCGACCCGAACGTGATCCCGCTCGGGACGCGCATGTTCATCCCCGGCTACGGGCCGGGAATCGCCGCGGACGTCGGGTCGGCGATCAGGGGCAACATCATCGACCTCTGGATGCCGTCGACCGCGGCAGCGCGCCGTTGGGGACGGCGGACCGTCACGATCACGATCTACGGTTAGCGGTCGTGCGTCCACGAGCCGTTCTCGTCGCCGTCCTGGTCGCGTTTGCGCTGCCGCTCGCGGCGACGGCGTCGACGTCGTCGCTGCGCACCGAGCTCGCCGCGTCGCTGCGCGGGCAGTGGCTTTCACCGGGCCGCACGGCGGCGTACGCGATCGACCTTCGTACCGGACGGGTCCTGTTCGCGCACAACGCGTCGTCGCCCTTCGTGCCGGCGTCGAACGCCAAGCTGCCGGTCGCGTACGCGGCGCTCGCACGTCTGGGGGCTTCCTTCCGCTTCACGACGGATGCCCTCGGCGCCGGCGAGCGCGCAGGACGCTTCTGGCGCGGCGACCTCGTGCTTCGCGGCCAGGGCGACCCGACGCTGTCGTCCGGAGATCTGGACGCGCTCGCGGCCACCGTTCGCGCACGGGGGATCACGCGGGTCACGGGCTGGATTCGTGCCGACGAGTCGGCATTCGACACGCGCCGGGGCGGCCCGGGCTGGAAGCGCGGCTGGGTGGGCCTCGAGAGCCCGCCGCTCTCCGCGCTGGCCGTCGACCGGGCGTCCGGCTGGCCCTCGAAGTCGCCTGCGCTGCTCGCCGCCCGAGCCTTCCGGGCAGGCGCTGCTCGCGCACGGTGTCTCCGTGGCCAACGGCGTCCGGCTCGGTCGCGCGCCCGGCGGACGCCGTGACGCTCGCCACCGACAGCTCGGCGACCGCTGGCGCACATCGTGCGCGACGATGAATCGCGACAGCGACAACTACACGGCCGAGCTGCTGCTGAAGGCGCTCGGCGCCAGCACCGGGGCGATTGGCTCGACAGCCGCGGGTGCGCGGGTGGTGATCGAAGAGCTGAAGGCCGCGCAGCGTCGACACGAGTGGCATGCGGATCGCCGACGGCTCCGGCCTCTCGAAGCTCGACCGGCTGACCGCGACGGCACTCGTGGACGTGATCGCCGCCGCGCTGCGCAACCCGAAGGTACGAGCGCCGTTCCTCGACTCGCTCGCGGTCGCCGGCCGCAACGGGACGCTGCGCGACCGTCTCCCCGCGCTCCGCTGGAGGGTGCGCGGCAAGACCGGGACGACGAGCATCGCGTGCTCGCTGTCCGGCGTCGTCGGCGACTCGATCGCGTTCGCCGTGATCCAGAACGGGGCGCCTGTCGCGTCCTGGGCGGCGCGAGGAGCACAGGACCGCTTCGTCAGCGTGCTCGCCGCCGCCGGCTAGCCGCCGGGTCTCTCACTAGGCGCCGAGCAGCGCGCGCAGGTCGGCCTCGCCGAGCACCGGCACCCCGGCCTTCTGGGCCTTCGCCACCTTCGTTCCCGGGTTCTCGCCCACGATCACGCCCGCGGTCTTCTTCGACACCGAGTCGGACACCTTCGCGCCGAGCGCCTCGAGCGCGTCCTTGGCCTCCTCGCGCGAGAAGCCCTCGAGCGTGCCGGTGATCACGTACTGGCGGCCGGTGAGCGGCCCTTCGACCGGCTTCTCCGCCTCCCCGGCCGAAAGCGTCAGGCCGAGCGTGCGGAGCTCCTCCACGAGGCGGCGATTGTCCTCGTCGGCGAACCACTCCGCGACGAGCTCGGCCCGGTCGGGCCCGTAAGCCCTCGACCTGCTCGACGTCCTCCTGGCTCGCGGCCATGATCGCGTCGACCGTGCCGAAGTGGCGGGCGAGGTTGCGGGCCAGCACCCAGCCGACCTTCGGGATGTTGAGGCCGAAGAGGACGCGCGAGAACGCCTGCTCCTTCGACCGCGCGATCGCGTCGACGGCACGGCGGGCAGAGATCTCGCCGTAGCCCTCGATCTCGACGAGCTGATCGACGGTGAGTCGGTACAGGTCGGGCATCGACCGCAGCAGGCCCTCGTCCCACAGCTTGCGCACGAACTGCTCGCCGACGCCCTCGATGTCCATCGCAGCCGCTCACCCAGTGGATCAGCGTCTCGAGCCCGCGCGAAGGGCAGGCTCGGTTCGGGCAGCGATGCATGACCTCGCCCTCCGGCTTGACCACGTCGGCGCCGCACAGCGGGCATTGCGCGGGCATGCTGAAGGGCTTCGTGCCCTTCTTGTGCGGCGCCGGCCGGGCCGACCACCTGCGGGATCACGTCGCCTGCGCGCTGGACGATCACGAGGTCGCCCTCGCGGATGTCCTTGCGGTTGATGTCCTCCTCGTTGTGCAGCGTCGCGGTCGAGACGGTCACGCCACCGACCTGCACGGGCTCGAGCTGCGCCCACGGGTTGAGGGCGCCGGTGCGCCCGACGCGGATGTGGATCCGCAGCAGCGTGGTGACCGCCGTGGACGGCGCCCACTTGTACGCTCGCGCCCAGCGCGGCCGCTCGTGGAGCGCACCCAGGCGCCGCTGCTGGTCGATGTCGTCGACCTTGATCACGATGCCGTCGATCTCGTAGTCGAGCTCCGCACGCCGCGCCTCCCACGCGCGGCACACCTCGGCCACCTCCTCGATCGACTCGAGGCGCTCCGTGTGCGGGTTCGTGCGGAAGCCGTGCTCGCGGAGCCAGCCGAGGAGCTCCCACTGCGTCGCGGGGAAGGTCGCCCTCGCGCAGCGCCCGCGCCGTACACCCAGAAGCGACAGCGGACGCTCCGCGGTGACGCGCGGGTCGAGCTGGCGCAGCGACCCCGCCGCCGCGTTGCGCGGGTTCGGCGCAGGCTTCTTCCCGGCCGTCGACCTGCGCCTCGTTGAAGCGGGCGAACCCGGAGAGCGGGAAGTAGATCTCGCCGCGCACCTCGACGAGCGCGCGGCGGCGCCTCGTCCGTCGGCGATCCGCATGCGGAGCGGCACGGCGTCGATCGTGCGCAGGTTCTGCGTCACGTCCTCCCCACGCTCGCCGTCGCCGCGTGTCGCACCGCGGACGAAGACGCCGTTCTCGTAGACGAGGGAGATGGCCGAGCCGTCGATCTTCGGCTCGACGACGTAGGCGACCGGCTCGTCTGTGCCGAGGCGCTTGCGCACGTCCTGCGACCACTTGTCGAGCGCCTCCGAGGTCGTCACCTTCTCCAGCGAGCCCATCGGCTGCAGGTGCGCCACCTTCGTGAAGCCGGCCGACGGGGCCCCGCCGACGCGCTGCGTCGGCGAGTCGGGCACGACGAGCTCGGGATGCTCCTCCTCGAGCGCCTTCAGCTCGTCGAACAGGACGTCGAAGGCGCTGTCCGGGATCTCGGGGTCGTCGAGCACGTGGTAGCGGTAGTTGTGGTGCTCGACCAACCGGCGGAGCTCCGCCGCCGCGCGCGGTCGCGTCAGAGGAGCGCATGCAGCTCCTCGGGCGTCTGCACGAGCGCGTCCGGTTCCTCCCGCAACAGCCGCTCGTCCGGATGGATGCCGCCCCAGCCGACCGCGACGGCCAGCACACCTGCTGCCTTGGCTGCGCGGATGTCGAAGGGAGAATCGCCGACGTAGGCCGCGTCGCGCGGCTCGGGCGCCCAGCCGGCGCAGCGCCTCCAGGATCGGGTCCGGCTCCGGCTTGTGGCGCTCGGTGTCGTCGGCGCCGATCACGACATCGGTCGTCTCGCGCAGCACCGGGAAGCGGTCGAGCGCCAGCTCGACGGTTCGCAGCCTCTTCGCGGTGACGATGCCGAGCCGGCGCCCTTCCGCCCTGAGCCGGGGGAGCAGGTCGAGCACGCCGTCGAACGCGTCGAGCTGCTCGTGCAGTGGCTCGTTGTGGGCTCGGTACGCCTCCACGAGCTCGTCGACGCGGTCGGGGTCGAGGTCGCGCATCTGCGCGATCAGCCCGGGCCCACCGATGGCGGCGCGGACGAGCTCCTCGTCGGGCTCACGGCCGAGCACGGTCACGGAGGCGTGCTTCATCGAGGCCAGGATGATCGGCCCCGAGTCGATCAGGGTGCCGTCGAGGTCGAAGAGGACGACGGAGTACCGCACGCCGCCGATCGTATCCATGGCGTGAGGCGGCCTTGATGTGATTGGGAAGCGGCGCGGCCGCGAAGCGGACGCCTTCAGGGATCTTCGCGCGACCGGAATCCGCGCGAGCGGATTCCGGTCTTGCGCCGGCTAATAGTCGACGTGCTCGAGGTACAGGCCCCAGGGCGGAGCGGTCAACCCCGCATCGGCCCTCGGCCGTCCCTGCACCAGCGTCGGCCAGTCGCTCCGGGGCTGCCGGGCCCGAGCTCGAGCATCGTCCCCACCAGCGTGCGCACCATGTGCCGCAGGAACGAGTCGGCGGTGATCGTGAAGTGCAGCCGGTCGCCGTGCCGCTCCCACGCCACCGCGGTCACGTTGCGCACGAACACGTCGTGCTGCGTCTCGGTGGGCGTGAAGGCACGGAAGTCGTGCTCGCCGAGCACGTGACGCGCGGCGTCCGACAGGACGTCGACGTCGACGGGGCGTGGCCACCAGAGCGCCCGCCGCGCCTCGAGAGCCGGATCGCTCGCTGCGAGCGAGCACGACGTAGCGATAGGAGCGAGCCCTCGCCGAGAAGCGCGCGTGGAAACCGGGCGGCGCCTCTGCCGCACCGAGCACGGCAACGTCGTCGGGCAGCGCCGTGTTCAGCGCCTCGGCAGCACGCTCGGCCGGTGGGCCACCCTCGACCTCCACCGAGACGACCTGCCCGACGGCATGGACGCCGGTGTCCGTGCGCCCCGCCACCGCCAGCGCATCCCAGCGGGGGTAGACGGCGTCGAGCGCGTCGCGCACGACCCCTTCGATCGTGGGCTGCCCCGGCTGGCGCGCCCAGCCGCGGTACCCGGTGCCGTCGTACTCGAGCGTGAGGCGAAGGATCATGCGCGTAGTCTCGCGCACGAAAAGGCCGCAAATTGCGGCAGATCGCGCCAGCGGCGGCCTTGCCACGGCGAACTGCCGGTCGTAGATTTCCCGCACTGAGCCGGTGGGCCTTCGGGTTCGCCGGCTCGGTGTCTTTGTACGGGTCGTCAACCTCGCCCCGCACGGGCGATCGGCGGGATCCCCTCGGCGGATCCGGACCTGCGCGGTGACTCAGTCGGGCAGCAGGACGGAGCCGTCGTCGCGCAGCGTCCAGTACGGGTTGTGCGCGACCTCCCAGCGGTGCCCGTCGGGGTCGGCGAACACCCCCGAGTACCCACCCCAGAAGGTCTCGGCGCCGGGTCGCGCGATCGTTGCGCCGGCCGCCTCCGCTTCCTGCAGGACGGCGTCCACCTCCTCGCGGGAGCGGACGTTGTAGGCGAGCGTGATGCCGCCCCAGCCGCCGCCGTCGTTCCGCACGACGCTGTCGGACGCGAGCTCGGCGCGACTCCACAGGGCGAGGACGATGCCACCCGCCTGGAAGAACGCGACATCGGACGCCGGCTCGACCGCCGTCGCCCAGCCGAGGCTCTCGTAGAACACGCGCGCGCGGCCGACGTCCGCGACACCGAGCGTGATCAGGCTGACGCGCTGTTCCATCTCGCCCCAATCATGACCGGTCCCCGCGTCGCCGCGGCCGGCTCGACCTCGAGGACGAGCCCGTCCACCGACCGCACCAGCACGCGTGCGCCCCGCTCCACCCGGGCTGTGCTCCGCGCCGCCCAGAGCTCGCCGTGCACGCGCACCTGCCCGTCGGGCACCAGTGCGGACGCCGCCACGGCCGTCCGCCCCACGAGATCCTCGACACCGACCGCGGGCCTGCTCAGCCGCCGCCGGCGACGCGACCACCACACGAAGGCGCTCGTCTCGGCGATGTCGATCAGCGCGCCCACGATCACGACCACCCAGTTCCACGGCGACGGCAGCAGGAGCAGCGCCACGGCGAGCGCGATCAGCGTGATCACCCGCGAAGCGTAGACCGGGCGGTGCTGTCGCGACGCTGGTAGGGCTGGCCTGGACGGCGTTCGCGACCCGCGGAGCCGGGCCGGGCGCGCGGTCCATGCTGGGGGAACCTCCCGGTTCCCCCAGACCCTTCCCCTGGTCCGCTCCGCGGACAGATCGCTTCGCGATCCCCCAGACCTCTTCCCCTGGTCCGCCTCACGGCGGACACGCCGCTACGCGGTGGGATCGAAGTCGACGAGCTCGAGCAGCGCCATGTCGGCGGCGTCGCCCTGGCGTGGGCCGAGCTTGACGATGCGCGTGTAGCCGCCGGGTCGCTCCGCGAAGCGGGGCGCCACGTCCGAGAAGAGCTTGTGCACCACGTCGTTGGAGCGCAGCTCGGCCATCGCCAGGCGGCGTGCATGGAGATCGCCGCGCTTGCCGAGCGTGATCAGCTTCTCCGCGTACGGCCGCACCGCCTTCGCCTTCGCCTCGGTCGTCTCGATGCGGCCGTGCGTGATCAGCGAGCCCGCGAGGTTCGCGTACAACGCACGGCGGTGCGACGCGTCGCGGCCGAGCTTCTTCCCGGACTTCGCGTGCCTCATTGTGAGTCTCCGGTGCGGTTCCGCGTCCAGCGTCGAGATGCAAGCGATGCTGGACGCAGGAGCGTGCCAGAAGGCGGACGCGACCGAGGACACGCAGCGCGCGCAGATCGTGCCGTGGCGCCCAACTGCCGCGAGGCTCACTGAGGCAGCTCCTCGCCCTTGAGCGTCAGGCCGTGCGCAGCCAGCGTCTCGCGCACCTCCTCGATCGACTTGCGACCGAAGTTCGGGATCGCGGCCAGCTCACCCTCGCTCTTCGAGGTGAGATCGCCGATCGTCTCGATGCCGACGCGCTTGAGGCAGTTGTACGAGCGGACGCCGAGCTCGAGCTCCTCGATCGGGAAGTTCTCCATCCCGTGGGCGGTCGACGCCTCGGCGGTCTCCGCCTGCGCCGCCTCGCCGAAGCCCTCGATCCGCTCGAGGTCGGTGAAGATCGCCAGCTGGCGGATCAGGATCTCGGCCGCCTGCGCGATCGCGTCCTTCGGCGTGATCGAGCCGTCGGTCGTCACGTCGAGGACGAGCTTGTCGTAGTCGGTGCGCTGGCCGACGCGCGCCGCGTCCACCTCGTAGGCGACGCGCCGCACGGGCGAGAAGATCGAGTCGATCGGGATCACGCCGATCGACGTCTCCGGCCCACGGTTCTGCTCCGCAGGGACGTAGCCGCGACCGCGACCGATGGTGAGCGTGATCTCGAGCTTTCCCTTGTCGGCGAGGTGCGCCAGCTCGAGGCCGGGGTTGAGGATCTCGAGGTCGGCAGGCGCTTCGATGTCGGCGGCGGTGACGACGCCGGGGCCCTTCTTCGAGACGTGCACCTCGATCTCGGGCGAGTCGCCGTGCAGCAGGCACACGAGGTTCTTGAGGTTGAGGATCACGTCCGTGACGTCCTCGCGGACGCCGGGCAGGGTCGTGAACTCGTGCGCGACGCCCTCGATCTTCACGGCCGTGACGGCCGCCCCCTCGAGCGAGGAGAGAAGGACGCGCCGCAGCGAGTTCCCGAACGTGTACCCGAAGCCGCGGTCGAGCGGCTCGATCACGAACACCCCGTGCTCGTCGTCCTCGACGGTCTCGGAGACGATGCGCGGGATCTGGAACTCCATCAGGCTGGTACGAGTTGCCAAGGCATTCCTTTCGGTGGTCTAGTCCGCAGCCGCGGGCTGCGGACCAAGGGTCATTTCGAATAGAGCTCGACGATCAAGGACTCCTGGACGGGCGTGTCGATCTCCGCGCGCTCCGGCCACTTCAGCATCTTGCCGGTGAGGCCGTCGTGGTCGGCCTGCAACCAGGGCGCCACCGACGCGGTCAGATCGGTCGCGTCGCGGACGATCGTCTCCGCAGCGCTGCCCGGTTTCATGGTGATCACGTCGTTCGGCCTGACGCCGAAGCTCGGGATGTTGACGCGGCGCCCGTTGACGTGGAAGTGGCCGTGGCGGACGAACTGCCGCGCCTGGGCGCGCGAGCCGGCGAAGCCGAGCCTGTAGACGACGTTGTCGAGGCGAGTCTCGAGCATGCGCAGGAGGTTCTCGCCGGTCGGCCCGGAGCGGCGCGACGCCTTCTCGTAGGTGGTGCGGAACTGCTTCTCGAGCAGGCCGTAGTACCGCCGAGCCTTCTGCTTCTCACGCAGCTGGAGCAGATACTCGCTCTGCTTGATGCGGCCGCGGCCGTGCTCGCCCGGCGGGTAGGCCCGGCGCTCGATGGCGCACTTCTCCGTCAGGCAGCGCTCGCCCTTGAGGAAGAGCTTGATGCCCTCGCGGCGGCAGATGCGGCACTTGGGCCCCAGGTCTCGGGCCATTAGACGCGCCTCCGCTTCTTCTGGCGGACGCCGTTGTGCGCCTGCGGCGAGATGTCGCGAACGGCGAGGATCTCGAGCCCGGCAGCCTGGAGCGAGCGGATCGCCGTCTCTCTGCCGGAGCCCGGGCCCTTGACGAACACCTCGACCTTCTGCAGCCCGTGCTCCATCCCCTTGCGGGCACAGTTGTCCGCGGTCACCTGGGCGGCGAAGGGCGTCGACTTGCGCGAGCCCTTGAACCCGGCGGAGCCGGCCGACTCCCAGGCGATCACGTTGCCGTCCTTGTCGGTGAGCGACACGATCGTGTTGTTGAAGCTCGTCTTGATGTGCGCCTGGCCGATCGCGATGTTCTTCTTGACGCGGCGACGCGTGCGGCCGCGGGCCGCAGACTTGCGAGGAGGCGCCATCTACTTCCCCTTCTTCCCGCGTCCGACGGTCTTCTTCGGCCCCTTGCGGGTGCGGGCGTTCGTCTTCGTCCGCTGGCCGTTCACCGGCAGGCCGCGGCGGTGGCGCATGCCCCGGTAGCACCCGATCTCGGAGAGGCGCTTGATCGCCTGGGTGCGCTCCCGGCGCAGGTCACCCTCGACCTCGAGGTTCTGGTCGATGTAGGTGCGGAGCTTCGTGACCTCTTCGTCGGTCAGGTCCTTGACCTTCTCGCTCCGGTCGAGGCCGAGGTCGTCGCAGATCTTCTGGGCGGTCGAATGGCCGATGCCGTAGATGGCGGTGAGGCCGATCTCGAGCCGCTTCGTGTTCGGGAGGTTGACTCCGGCGATGCGTGCCATTAGCGGATCTCCTAGCCCTGCCGTTGCTTGTGCCGGGGATTGGTGCAGATGACCATGGTGCGGCCGTGCCGCTTGATCACGCGGCAGCGCTCACACATGGGCTTGACGGAGGGACGCACTTTCATGGGAGATCCTTACTTGAGCCGGAACGTGATGCGGCCGCGTGTGAGGTCGTAGGGAGAGAGCTCGACCTTGACCCGGTCGCCGGGCAGGATGCGGATGTAGTGCTTGCGCATCTTCCCGGAGATCGTCGCGAGGACGCTGTGACCGCTTTCGAGCTCGACGCGGAACATCGTGCTCGGGAGGGCTTCGACGACCTCACCTTCGACCTCGATCTTCTCTTCCTTGACTGCCACCTCTATGCAGCGCCCGCGCCGGTACTTCCTGCACCAGATGCACCGGTGGTCGCGATCGTCGTGAACAGAAACACGCCGCGGCAAACGGCCGCGCCGCGGGACTGCGCAGTCTAGCAAACATGGGCCTTCAGCCCGCAATGTGTGGCGTCGGGGGCGAGGCCGGCGTCCCGTCACTGCCGGCGGGCCGAGGTCGACGGCGATGCCGACGCGTGGCGTGAGCACGCGAGGCCCGCTCTCCGTGATCGCCACCGTGTGCTCGAAGTGGGCCGACAGCGAACCGTCGATCGGTGGAGATCGTCCAGCCGTCCTCGTGCAGGATCACGTCGGGGCTGCCGGCCGTGATCATCGGCTCGATGGCGATGGTCATGCCCTCCGCCAGCCGTGGGCCGCGACCCGGCTGGC
The DNA here is from genome assembly GCA_963732985.1 of uncultured Actinomycetes bacterium. Lineage (GTDB taxonomy): Bacteria > Actinomycetota > Thermoleophilia > Gaiellales > Gaiellaceae > Gaiella. The sequence continues at coordinate 87,011 of CAVTBP010000007.1, forward strand.
CGAAGTTCGGCACGTGCGGGTCCTCGTGGTAGTGGCGGCCCACGCCGTGGCCGACGAGGCTGCGCACGACGGAGAAGCCACCTGCCTCGACCACGACCTGGACGGCGTGCGAGATGTCGCCGATCCGGTTGCCCGGCCGCGCGTGCTCGATCCCCGCCCAGAGCGCTTCCTGGCAGGTGTCGAGCAGCCTCTGCGTCCGCTCGTCGACCGCCCCGACGGTGTACGTGTAGGCGCTGTCGGCGATCGACCCGTCGAGCGTGACTCCGACGTCGATCGTGACGAGGTCACCGTCTGCGATCTCGAGCGAGCCGGGGATGCCGTGCACGACGACGTCGTTGACGGAGATGCAGATCGCACGCGGATAGCCCTTGTACCCCTGGGAGGTGGGCACGCCGCCGTGCTCGCGGATGAACGCGTCGGCGATGTCGTCGAGCTCACCCGTCGTGATGCCGGGGGTGATGCGCTCGCCGACGTGCGCGATGGTCTCGGCGACGAGCGACCCTGCGCGGGCGATGCGCGCAAGCTCCACGTCGCCTTTGCGAATGATCACTGCGCCGCACCGTCCGTCGACCAGGCGCAGGGCCTCCTGGATCTCGGCGAAGACGGCGTCGATCGTGCGCTCGGCGTGGAGCGGCACGAGCTTGCCCGTCGTCCGGTAGCGCTCGACCACGGGCTCTGTCTGCTCGTGGTAGAGCTCGAGTCGTCTCCGGATCGCCTCGGGCGCGTCGTCGGGACGCCCCTCGTGCGACGCGCGGCCGAGCATCCGCTGCGTGGCGATGCCGTCGCCGAGGTCGAAGAACAGGATGGCGTCGAGCGAGCGGCCCTCCTCGCCGAGCATGGCGTCGAGGGCGTCCGCCTGCGAGAGGTTGCGCGGGAAGCCGTCCAGCACGAATCCGATCGACGCGTCCTCACGCGCCAGCCTGTCGCGGATCAACGCCACGGTGAGGTCGTCGGGCACGAGCTCGCCGGCGGCGAGGATCTCCTGCACCTGACGGCCGACGCTCCGACGCCTCGGCGATCGCCGCGCGAAACATGTCGCCCGTGGCGACGTGTGGGATCCCGTAACTCGGTGGAGATCCGCTGCGCCTGGGTGCCCTTGCCGGACCCCTGCGGCCCAAGGACGAGGAGGTTCACGCGCGTCCCACGCACTGGCGTGGCAGAGCCGGTAGGGGCCGGATACATCCGGCCCCGGCGAACGTCGAGGCGCGACGGCGCCTCAACGGAGGAAGCCCTCGTAGCTCCGCATCATCATCTGCGACTCCATCTGGCGCATCGTGTCGAGCGCCACGCCGACGGCGATCAGCACCGATGTGCCGCCGAGGGCCCCGGCGCTCGCCTGCGAGAAGCCTCCGTACGCGATGAAGATGCTCGGCAGGGTCGCAACCACGGCCAGGAACAGCGAGCCCGGCAGCGTGAGCCTGGTGAGGACGCGGTCGAGGTACTGGGCCGTCGGCGGCCCCGGGCGGATGCCGGGGATGTAGCCGCCGTACTTGCGCAGGTTGTCCGCCTGCTCGACGGGGTTGAACTGGACCGCCGTGTAGAAGTAGGTGAAGAGCACGATCATCGCGCCCTGGAGAAGCAGGTACCCGATGTCGTTCGGCTGGAAGTACTCGTTGACGAAGTCCTGTGTGGCGGGGAAGTACTGCGCGATCGTGGGCGGGAAGGCCAGGATCGCGGCGGCGAAGATGACCGGGATCACGCCGGCCATGTTCACGCGCAGCGGCAGGTAGGTGGAGCCGCCGGCGGTCATGCGGCGCCCGACCATCCGCTTGGCGTACTGGATGGGGATCTTCCGCTGCCCCTCCTGGACGAAGACGACGGAGGCGACGACCGCGAGCCCGATGAGCGGGAAGAAGATGCGCTCCATCGGGCCGCCGTTCCACCAGGCGGCGATGCCGATCGGGAGACCGGTCAGGATCGAGGCGAAGATGAGCAGCGAGATGCCGTTGCCGACACCGCGCTTGGTGATCTGCTCGCCGATCCACATCAGCAGGATCGTCCCGCAGGTGAGCGTGACGACGATCAGGACGAGCCGGCCGGTGTTCGCGTCGAGCACGCCCTGGCTGCGGAAGAGGAACGCGTAGCCGATCGCCTGCGCCGCCGCGAGCGCGACGGTCAGGTACCGCGTGTACTGGTTGATCTTGGCGTACCCCGCCTCGCCCTCCTTCTGGAGCTCGGCGAGCCGCGGGATGACCACGGTCATCAGCTGGACGATGATCGACGCGGTGACGTACGGCATGATCCCGAGCGCGAAGATCGAGAACTGCGACAGCGCACCGCCGGAGAAGAGGTTCAGCAGGTTGAAGATGCCGCCGGTGTTCGACAGGTAGTTGTCGATCTGCTCGGCGTCGACTCCCGGTGCCGGGATCCACGAGCCGAGGCGGTAGATGAAGAGCGCGAACGCGGTGAAGAGCAGTCGCCGTCGCAGCTCCGGCACGCGCCAGGCGTTGGCGAGCCAGCTGAACATGTGCGTGGTCTCCGCGCTACCGCGCGGAGACTAACCCTCCTCCGTCGCTTCTTCGGAAGCGGCGTCGGTCGCCTCGCCGCCCGCGGTCTCCGTCTCGGACACCTCGGGCTCGTCGTCGTCGTCATCGACCGTGGAAACGGGCGCCGACGGTCGCTTCTTCTTCACCTTCGGCACCGGCTCTCCGCGCAACCAGGTCACCGACCCGCCTGCGGCCTCGATCTTCTCGCGGGCCGACTTGGAGAAGCCGTGGGCTGTGACGGCGAGGCTCTTCGTGAGCTCGCCGACGCCGAGGATCTTCACGTCGGTGCGGGTGTTCTTCAGCAGCCCGACGGCGACGAGCGCGTCCGGGCTGACCTCGGCGCCCGCCTCGAAGCGGGCTTCCAGGTCGCGCACGTTGACGGGCTGGCTGTACGTGCGGAAAGGGCCGATCGGCATCGCGTCCGCCGACGTGTTGCCGCGGAGCTTTGGCATGCGCATGTCGATGGGCATCTGCCCACCCTCGAAGCCGGCCGGCATCTTGTGCGAGCCGGCGCGTGACTTCTGGCCCTTGATGCCGCGACCCGAGTAGCGGCCCTTGCCCGAGCCGAGCCCGCGGCCGACGCGCTTGCGGGCCTTACGCGGCTGCGCCGGCTTGAGGTTGGAGAGGTTCAGCTCGTCGGACATGCCCTAGGCGTCCTTCCCGTCGACCTTGACCAGATGCGCGACGAGGCGCAGCTTCCCCTCGAGCTCGGGGCCTGGCCTGTGCTCGGCGCTCTGGCCGATGCGGCCGAGCCCGAGCGAGCGCAGCGTGCCGCGGTGGCGCGGCGACTGCCCGATCACGCTGCGAACCTGCGTCACCGTCACCTTGCTCATGCGGCGTCTCCGTCGGCAGGCTCCTGCGAATCGGCCTCGGGCACGTCGGGCACAGGCTCGGGGGCGGGAGTCGGGTCAGCCTCGGCGGCCGGCTTGGTCGGAGGTCGGTACGGCAGAACCTCCATGATCGTCTTGCCGCGGCTGCGGGCCACGTCCTCGGGTCGGCGCAGGTGCTTGAGCCCGTCCACGGTCGCCTTCGCCATGTTGATCGGGTTCGTCGTGCCGAGGCTCTTTGACAGCACGTCGCGGATGCCGGCAAGCTCGAGCACGGCGCGCACGCCGCCGCCGGCGATCACACCGGTGCCTTCGCTCGCAGGGCGGAGCACGACGCGGGCAGCGTCGAAGCGGCCGGTGATTTCATGCGTGATCGTGGTGCCGTGCTTCGGCACGACGAAGAGGTTCTTCTTCGCGTCGTCGACGGCCTTCGAGATGGCAAGCGGCACCTCGCGGGCCTTGCCGTAGCCGACGCCGACACGGTCGACCTCGTCGCCGATCACGACGAGCGCGGTGAAGGAAAACCGCCGCCCGCCCTTGACGACCTTGGCGACGCGGTTGATCTCGATCACGCGCTCTTTGAGCTCGCGTGTCTCGGGTGCTTCGAGTGACGACATCAGAACTCCAGACCTCCCTCGCGGGCACCCTCTGCGAGGGCCTTCACGCGTCCGTGGTACAGGTAGCCGCCGCGGTCGAACACACAGCGCGTGACACCGGCCGACTTCGCAGCTGCAGCGAGCGCCTTCCCCACCTCGGCTGCCTGCTCCGACTTCGTGCCGCTGAACGGGCGCAGCTTGAGCCAGCTGGCCGATGCAACCGTGACACCCCGCTCGTCGTCGACGAGTTGGGCGAACACGCCCTTGTTGGAGCGGAACACCGCCAGCCTCGGCCGCTCGGCCGTGCCCGACACCTTGCCGCGCACCCGACGGTGGCGGCGCAGGCGCGCCTCGTGCTTCGTGAGGGTGCTCATGCGCGCTTTCCGACCTTTCTACGGACGTGCTCGTCGCGGTAGCGGATGCCCTTGCCCTTGTACGGCTCGGGTGGGCGCACCTTCCGTATCTCGGCGGCGAGCTGGCCGACCGCTTGCTTGTCGGTTCCCTTGACGACCACCTGCGTCGGCACGGGCACCTCGAACGAGATCCCCTGGCGCGGCACGATCGTGACCGGGTGGGAGTAGCCGACGGCGAGCTCGAGCTCGGCCCCCTTCAGCTGCGCCCGATAGCCGACACCCTGGATCTCCAGGTGCTTCTCGAAGCCGTTCGTGACGCCCTCGACCATGTTCGCGATCAGCGTGCGCGTGAGACCGTGCAGCGACCTGTCCTCGCCACGGTCGGTCGGCCGTGTCACGGTGAGGACGCCGTCGTCTTGCGCGATCTCCATGCGCAGCGGCACCTGCTGCTCGAGCGTGCCGAGCGGACCGGTCACGGTCACGTTGCCGCCGGGCGACACGTCGATCGTGACGCCGGCCGGGATCTCGATGGGTCTCTTGCCGATACGACTCATGACGCTCAGGCTCTCTCCGCGGCTGCCCGGTTGCTCACCAGACGAAGGCCAGCACTTCGCCGCCGACGCCCCGCTCGGCGGCCTGGCGGCCGGTGATCACACCGGACGAGGTGGACAGAATGGAGGTTCCGAGCCCGCCGAGCACGCGCGGGAGACGATCCTTCTTGGCGTAGACGCGGCGGCCCGGCTTCGAGACCCGCTTCAGGTTGGTGATCACGCGCTCTCGGCTCTTGCCGTACTTGAGCTCGATCACGAGCTGGGCCACGGGCTCGGCGTCCACGACGCGGAAGTCCTTGATGTAGCCCTCGTCCTTGAGCAGGCGCGCGATCTCCTCCTTCATGCGGGAGGTCGGCATCGAGGCCGTCTCGTGCAGCGCACGGTTGGCGTTGCGGATCCGGGTGAGCATGTCGGCGATCGGGTCGGTCAGCATCGCGGTCTCCTACCAGCTCGACTTGGTCATGCCCGGGATGGCGCCCTCGTGGGCGAGGTCGCGCAGGCAGATCCTGCAGAGCAGGTACTTGCGGTAGACGGCCCGCGGCCGCCCGCACCGGTTGCAGCGCGTGTACGCCGAGACCTTGTGCTTCGGCGCACGCTTCTGCTTCGCGATGAGCGACTTCTTGGCCACTATTGATCCCTTCTCTCGGTCGCGAACGGCAGGCCGAGCGCCTGCAAGAGCGCCTGGGCGTGCTCGTCCGTCTCCGCCGTGGTGGTGATCGCGATATCCAGCCCGCGGACGGCCGGCACGCTGTCGTAGTCGATCTCCGGGAAGATGATCTGCTCGCGGATGCCGAGCGAGTAGTTGCCGCGCCCGTCGAACGAGTCGATGCTCAACCCTCGGAAGTCGCGGATGCGAGGCAGCGCGATGGAGACCAGCCGGTCGAGGAACTCGTACATCCGCGCACCCCGGAGCGTCACGCGTGCACCGACCGACATGCCTTCGCGCAGCTTGAAGCTGGCGATCGACTTGCGCGCCTTGCGCACCTGCGCTCGCTGGCCGGCGATGGTCGTCAGCTCCTCGATCGCAGCGTCGAGCGCCTTGGCGTCCGTCTTCGCCTCGCCGACGCCCATGTTGAGCGTGATCTTGGACACACGGGGCGCCTGCATGATCGAGTCGAGCCCGAGCTCCTCCTTGAGCGCCGGACGGATCTCCTGGTCGTACCGCTGCTTGAGGCGCGGCACGTAGGTCTCCATGGTGCTCACGCGTCGATCTCCTGGCCGCAGCCTTCGTTCTTGCACACGCGAACGCGCACGGTCTCGCCCTTGAACTCCTTGTGCACCACCTTGACCCGGGTCGCGTTCTGGCAGGTGGGGCAGACGAGCATCACGTTGGAGACGTCGAGCGGCATCGGCTGGTCGATGATCCCGCCGGGAACGATCTGCTGACCGCCCATGCGGGAGGAGTCCCTGATCGGCCGGGGCTTGGTGTGCCGCCGGGCGACGTTGAGGTTCTCGACGAGGACGCTGCCGCGACCCGGGCGTGCCTCGAGGACGCGGCCGCGCTTGCCACGGTCCTTCCCGGCGAGGATCTGCACCAGATCCCCCTTCTTGATCTTCATCTTGGCGGACATGTCCTCAGAGCACCTCGGGAGCAAGGCTGACGATCTTCATGAAGTTCTTCTCGCGGAGCTCGCGCGCGACCGGACCGAAGATGCGCGTCCCGCGCGGGTTCATCTGGTTGTCGATGATGACGGCGGCGTTCTCGTCGAAGCCGATCAGCGTGCCGTCGTCACGACCGAAGGGCTTCTTCGTCCGGACGACGACCGCTCTGACGACCTCGCCCTTCTTGACCGAGCCCTGCGGCGTTGCGGCCTTCACGGTAGCAACGATGACGTCGCCGACGCGCGCGTAGCGCCGGTGCGAGCCGCCGACCACGCGGATGCACAGGAGCTCACGGGCGCCCGTGTTGTCCGCCACCTTGAGTCGGGATTCCTGCTGGATCATGACCTACTTCGCAGCCTCGACGATTTCGACGAGACGCCAGCGCTTCGTCGCGGACAGCGGCCTCGTCTCGACGATGCGCACGATGTCCCCGACCTTGGCCTCGTTGCCCTCGTCGTGGGCGTGGAACTTGACGCTGCGACGGACGACCTTCTTGTAGCGCCGGTGCGCCTTGGTCATCTCGACCTTGACGACGATCGTCTTGTCCATCGCGCTCGAGACGACCTTGCCCTGGCGCTCCTGCCGGCGGCCGCGATCGCTCTCCGGCTTCGGTAGCCGCACGATGGGCCTGCGCTCCGTTGCGGGCACGCGCTTGCGACGCGTGCGTGCGGGCCGCAGCGAGCGTGGCAGCCGCTTCTTCTTGCGCTTCGGCGTCGCTTCGGCGGCCGCCGCCCGGCCTCGCCGGCGGGAACGTCGGGCGGTGTCGCCTTCGCCGCGGCGGCCACCTCCTCGGCGACAGCCTCGGCGGCGGTCTCCTCGACAGCCTCCTCGACCACTGCCGCTGCCTCGACCTCCTCGGCGATCTCCTCTGCGGCAGCCTCTTCGACCGCCTCCTCGACCGCGTCGCCTTCGTCGGGTGTGAGCTCGCCCTCGGCCACGGCCTCCTCGACCGCGACCTCGGCCTCGACCGCCTCCTCGACGATCTCGGCGACATCCTCTGCGACGGCCTCCTCGACGACGGCCTCCACCTCGGCGGCCTCCTCGCGGCGATCTCGGCGACCTCCTCCGCGACGGCGTCTTCGCCGGACGCGTCCACCGGGGTCTCGCTCTCGATCTCGTCTGTCTTCTTCTTCTTCTCAGCCATCAGGTCACACCTTCTCGAGCGCTGCCCGCTCGTGCTGGATCGTGAGGATGCGGGCGATCTGCCGCTTCGTCAGTCGAACCCGCGCGCCGTTCTCGAGCGCGCCGGTGGCCGACTGGAAGCGCAGGTTGAACAGCTCGCGCCGAGTCTCCCCGAGCTTTGCGTCGAGCTCCTCGTCGCTCAGGGCACGCAGCTCCTTAGCTCTCAAAGAGATCAGCCTCCCGCTTGACGAACTTCGTCCGCACGGGGAGCTTCTGGCTCGCGAGACGCAGCGCCTCCTTGGCCAGCTGCTCCGAGACGCCGCTCAGCTCGAACATGACGCGACCCGGCTTGACGACCGCCACCCAACCCTCGGGGGAGCCCTTGCCGGAGCCCATGCGGGTCTCGGCCGGCTTCTTCGTGAACGGCTTGTCGGGGAAGAGGTTGATCCACACCTTCCCGCCGCGGCGGATCTTGCGGGTCATCGCGATCCGGGCAGCCTCGATCTGGCGGTTGGTCACCCAGCCGGCCTCGAGGGACTTGATCCCGTAGTCGCCGAACTGCACCGTCGTCTGGCCCTTCGCCGTCCCACGGCGGCGCCCGCGGAACGTCTTGCGGTGCTTGAACTTGCGCGGCAGCAGCATCAGGCGTCGTCCTTGCTCTCCGGCGGTGCCTCAGGCGCGGCTGCCTCGCGGTGCTCGGCGCCGTCTCGGGTGCTGCCGTCTCGGGCGCCGGCGTGCTCGGTGCCGCGCTCTCGACGCCGGCATCCGTCGGCGGCGTCTCGATCGTCTCGGGCTCGACCGCCGGCGCGTCCTGCTGCGGCGCGCGCTCGCGCGGTGCACCCTGACCACGGCCACGCCCGCCACCGGGGCGACCCGGCCCTCCGGGCCGGCCCGGCCGGCGCCGGCGCTGCACGAGCCCCAGCCCCTCACGGTCCTGGCTGCGACCGCGGCCACCTTCGCGGGACGCACCGAGGCCTTCGGTGACAGCGCCGCGGCGTCGGCGCGAGCTGTCGCCCTCGGACGTACGCTCACGGCCGAGACCGCCGTCGAAGCCCTCGGGCATGATCTCGCCCTTGTTGATCCACACCTTGACGCCGATCGTCCCGAAGCTCGCCTTGGCGACGGCGAGGCCGTAGTCGATGTCGGCGCGGATCGTGTGCAGCGGCACGCGACCCTCCGTGTAACGCTCGGAGCGGCTCATCTCGCCACCGCCGAGGCGGCCACCGCACTGGATCTTGATCCCCTGCGCGCCCGAGCGCATCGCAGATGCGAGCGAGCGCTTCATCGCACGCCGGAACGCGACGCGGTTCTGGAGCTGCTCCGCGATCGACTGCGCGACGAGCTGAGCGTCGAGCTCGGGGCGCTTGATCTCGTTGATGTTGATGTGGACGCTCTTGCCGGTGATGGCATGGAGCTCCTTGCGGAGCGCGTCCACCTCGACCCCTGACTTGCCGATCACGATGCCCGGCCGGGCGGTGTAGATGTCGACGGTGATCCGCTGCTTGTCCTTGCGGATCAGGATGTCGGACAGGCCCGCGTGGGCGAGCTTGCCGTTGATGTGGTCGCGGATGCGGATGTCCTCGAGGATGTAGTCCGCGATCTCCTTCTTGCCGGTCCACCAGTTCGACTTCCAGTCGTGGATGACGCCGACGCGCAGGCCGCCGGGATGCACCTTCTGACCCATTACGCGGCCACCTCCTTCTTCGCAGCGCGCTTGCGCGCAGCCTTCGGCTTCGCGCTTCCCGCCTCCTCGGTCGTCGCAGGCGCCTCGGTGACGTCGGGCGCTGCCTTCTTCTGCGGCCTCTTCGGCCGTTCGGTCTCCGCAGGGGAGAGAACGAGAGTGATGTGACACGTGCGCTTGCGGATGCGGTTGACGCGACCGCGGGCGCGGGCGCGCCAGCGCTTCAGCGTCGGGCCCTCGTCCGCATAGGCGGCGACGATCACGAGCTCGTCCCCGTCGAGCGCATGGGCCGACTCGGCGTTGGCGACGGCCGATCGCAGCACGCGGTCGATCTCGCGCGCAGCGGCACGCGGCGTGAAGGCGAGGATGGTGCGCGCCTCCGGAACCGTGCGGCCGCGGACATGGTCGAGCACGACGCGCGCCTTGCGCGCCGACATGCGCACCCATTTCGCCTGGGCGCGGATCTGGATCCGCTCGGTGTCCGTCTTCGCAGCCACTAGCGCTTCTTCACCACCTGGGTTTGCCTGTCGCCGCCGTGACCGCGGAACGTCCGCGTGGGCGCGAACTCGCCGAGCTTGTGCCCGACCATCTGCTCGCTGATGAAGACCGGCACGTGCTGCCGGCCGTTGTAGACGGCGATCGTGTGCCCGACCATCTCCGGGAAGACGGTCGACGCGCGCGACCAGGTGCGCAGCGGGCGCTTCTGGCCGGCGGCGTTCATCTCCTCGATGCGGCGCATGAGCCGCTCCTCGACGAAAGGCCCCTTCTTGCTCGATCTGCTCACTTGCGCCTCTCCTTGCCGCGGCGGCGGCCGCGAACGATCAGCTGGTCGGATTCCTTGTGCTTGCGGCGGGTGCGCTTGCCGAGCGTCGGGACACCCCACGGCGTCACCGGGTGGTGGCCCTTCGACTTGCCCTCGCCGCCGCCGTGCGGGTGGTCGACCGGGTTCATGGCCGTGCCGCGCACGGTCGGGCGCTTGCCGAGCCAGCGGCTGCGGCCGGCTTTCCCGCTCTGCTCGTTCGCATGGTCGGAGTTGCCCACCTGACCCACGGTGGCGCGACAGGTGATCGGCACGCGGCGCATCTCTCCGGAGGGCAGGCGCAACACGGCGTGCGGCCCGTCCTTGGCGACGAGCTGGACGCCCGAGCCCGCCGAGCGCGCCATCTTGGCGCCCTGGCCGGGTCGCAGCTCGACCGCGTGGACGACGGTGCCCGTCGGGATGGTCTCCAGCGGGAGCGCGTTCCCGGGCTTGATGTCCGCGTTCACACCCGACTCGACGACCTGGCCGACATCGAGCCCGGCGGGCGCGAGAATGTACGCCTTGGCGCCGTCGGCGTAGTGGAGCAGCGCGATGCGTGCAGACCTGTTCGGGTCGTACTCGATCGCCGCCACCTTCGCGGGCACGCCGTCCTTGACGCGCTTGAAGTCGATCACGCGGTAGAGGCGCTTGTGACCGCCACCGCGATGCCGGGTGGTGATGCGACCCTTGTTGTTGCGGCCGCCGGTCTTCGTGAGCGGCTCGGTGAGCGACTTCTCCGGCTCGGTCTTCGTGATCTCCGTGAAGGCCGAGATCGTCATGCCGCGGCGGCCGGGGCTGGTGGGCTTGAACTTCTTGGTGGCCATGACGGTCTAGACCTGTGCCCCTTCGAAGACGTCGATCGTCTCGCCCTCGCGCAGCTGCACGATGGCCTTCTTCCAGCCGGGGCGGGTGCCGCTGTGGACACCGCGCCGCTTCGGCTTCGGCTGCACCTTGACGATGTTGACCCGCTCGACCTTGACGCCGAACAGGGTCTCGACCGCCTGGCGCACCTGCGTCTTGTGGGCGTCCTGGTGCACCTTGAACGTGTACTTGCGGTCGGCGAGGCCGGAGTAGCTCTTCTCCGACACGACCGGCGCCAGCAGGATCTCTCCGGGGTGGAGGCTCATGCGGCCTCCGGTCCGGTGCCGTGGCCCGCCTTCGCCTCGACGTGCGGCAAGCGCCGCCTCGCTGACGAGCATGGAGCGCGCCCAGACGACGGGTGCGACCTCGAGCTCGGCGGACACCGTGACGAGCACCCGCGGCAGGTTGCGGAACGACTTCGCCAGCGCTTCCTCGTCCTCGTGGACGACGAGGAGCAGCGGCAGGTCGTTGCCCCAGCCGGCGAGCAGCTCCGCAGCCTGCTTCGTGGACGGCGCGGCGAACGAGCCGCCGTCGACGAGCGCGAGAGTGCCGTTCGCGACGTGATGGCTGAGCGCGCCGCGCAGAGCGGCACGCCGGGCCTTGCGGTTGACCTTGACCTCGAAGCTGCGCATCGTCGGGCGGGAAGGCGACACCGCCGCCGGCGAACTGCGGGGCGCGGTTCGTGCCCTGCCGCGCGCGGCCCGTTCCCTTCTGGCGCCACGGCTTCGCAGCGACCGCCGGCGACGAGGCCACGGCTCTTGGCGCCGCGCGTGCCCGCGCGGGCGGCGTTCTGCTCCGCGCGCACGGTCTCGTGCAGGAGGTGCGGCTTGAGCTCGGCCTCGAACACCTCCGCGACGAGGGTGGCGTCCTTGGCGGCTGCCGCCGAGCACTTTGACCTTGACGGCCATCTACGACGACCACCCGGATCTCGACGAGTGCGTTCTTCGGGCCGGGCACGGAGCCGCGGACGAGCAGCAGGTTGCGCTCGGCATCCACCTCGTGGATCACGAGCCCGCTCTGGGTGACGCGCGCGGCGCCCATGTGACCGGCCATGCGAACACCCTTGAAGACGCGCGACGGCGTCGCGGAGGCCCCGATCGAGCCCGGCTTGCGGACGTTGTGCGAGCCGTGCGAGACGGGGCCACGATGGAACTTGTGCCGCTTGATCGTGCCCTGAAAGCCCTTGCCGATCGAGACCCCGGCCACCTTCACCTTCTCGCCCGGCTCGAACGACTCGACGGTGACCGTCTGGCCGACCTCGAGCTCGGTCTCGCCGCGGAACTCGACGAGGTGGCGGTGCGGGCGCGGCACCGGCCTTCTTCAGGTGGCCGAGCTCGCCGCGGGTGAGCTTGCGCTCGGCGACCGCGCCGAAGGCGAGCTGGACGGCGTCGTACCCGTCCGCCGCCTGGGTACGAACCAGGACGACCGGGCAGGGCCCGGCCTCGATCACCGTCACGGCGTCGACGGCGCCGGTCTCCTGGTTGAAGACCTGCGTCATGCCGAGCTTCCTGCCGAGGATGCCCTTCACCGCCTCAGAGCTTGATCTCGATGTCGACGCCGGCGGGGAGATCGAGACGCATCAGCGAGTCGACCGTCTTCGGCGTGGGGCTGTGGATGTCGATCAGGCGCTTGTGCGTGCGCACCTCGAAGTGCTCGCGTGAGTCCTTGTCCTTGAACGGGCTGCGGATCACGCAGTAGACGTTCTTCTCGGTGGGCAGGGGCACGGGGCCGGTGATCGTCGCACCGGTGCGCTGGGCCGTCTCCACGATCTGCGATGCGGAGCGGTCCACCTGCTGGTGGTCGTAGCCCTTGAGCCGGATTCTGATCTTCTGCTGCGCCATGTCTCCCTAGGCCGTGGTGAGAGGGGCGGGATGTGCCCCGCCCCTCGCGCCACGTCTCACTTCTCGATCTCGGTGACCACGCCGGCGCCGACCGTGCGCCCGCCCTCGCGAATCGCGAAGCGGAGGCCCTGATCCATGGCGATGGGCTGGCCGAGGTCGATCTCCATGTTCGTGTTGTCGCCGGGCATGACCATCTCCTGACCCTCCGGGAGCTTGATCGAGCCGGTCACGTCGGTCGTGCGGAAGTAGAACTGCGGCCGATAGCCGTTGAAGAACGGCGTGTGGCGGCCGCCCTCCTCCTTCGAGAGGACGTACACCTCGGCCTTGAACAGCGTGTGCGGCGTGATCGAGCCGGGCTTCGCAAGCACCTGGCCGCGCTCGACCTCCTCGCGCTTGGTGCCGCGAAGCAGCGCCCCGGCGTTGTCGCCGGCCTGCGCGAAGTCGAGCGTCTTGTGGAACATCTCGAGGCCCGTGACGACCGTCTTCTCGACCTTCTCGTGGATCCCGACGATCTCGACCTCGTTGCCCGTCTCGATCTTGCCCTGCTCGATGCGCCCGGTCACGACCGTGCCGCGGCCCGGGATCGTCATCACGTCCTCGATCGGCATCAGGAACGGCTTGTCGACGTCCCGCTGCGGCTCGGGGATATAGGCGTCGACGGCCTCCATCAGCTCGAGGATCTTCGCCGTCCACTCCGGGTCGCCCTCGAGCGCCTTCAGCGCCGAGACCTTGACGATCGGAATGTCGTCGCCCGGGAACTCGTACTTGGAGAGGAGCTCGCGCACCTCCATCTCGACGAGCTCGAGCAGCTCGGGGTCGTCGACCATGTCGGCCTTGTTGAGCGCCACGACCATGGCGGGCACCTCGACCTGACGGGCGAGGAGGATGTGCTCACGCGTCTGCGGCATGGGGCCGTCGGCCGCGGAGACGACGAGGATCGCGCCGTCCATCTGCGCGGCGCCGGTGATCATGTTCTTGATGTAGTCGGCGTGACCCGGGCAGTCGACGTGGGCGTAGTGCCGGTTGGGCGTCTCGTACTCGACGTGCGCGGTGTTGATCGTGATGCCGCGCTGCTTCTCCTCCGGCGCCTTGTCGATCTCGTCGAACGAGGTCGCAGCGGTGCCCGTGCCGGCCTCGGCCAGCACCTTCGTGATCGCAGCCGTCAGGGTCGTCTTGCCGTGGTCGATGTGACCGATGGTGCCGACGTTGACGTGCGGCTTCGTGCGCTCGAACTTCTGCTTCGCCATCCTGTCCTCCGGTCTCCTTCTCTACCTCGGAACCTGTTGTCTTACCCGGTCTGCGCGTCGACGATCTCGGACGCGATCGACTGGGGAACGTCGTCGTAGCGGTCGAACTGCATCGTGAACGTGGCACGCCCCTGCGTCATCGAGCGCAGGTCGGTGGCGTAGCCGAACATCTCCGACAGCGGCACGCTCGCCTTGATCGACTGCGAGTTGCCCACCGGCTCGAGGTGCTCCACCCGCCCACGGCGGCTCGAGAGGTTGCCCATCACGTCACCGAGGTAGTCCTCGGGGGTGACGACCTCGACGGCCATCACCGGCTCCAACAGCTTCGGCTTGGCCCGCTTCATCGCCTCCTTGAACGCCATCGAGCCGGCGATCTTGAACGCGCGCTCGCTCGAGTCGACCTCGTGGTACGAGCCCTCGACGAGCTCGACCTTCACGTCGACGACCGGGTAGCCGGAGAGCACGCCGGCTCCGAGCGCCTCCTGGATGCCGGCGTTCACCGCCGGGATGTACTCCTTGGGGATCTTGCCGCCGACGATCTTGTCGACGAACTCGTATCCGCCGCCCGCCGGTTGCGGGCTGAGGTTGATGATCACGTCGCCGTACTGCCCCGAGCCGCCCGTCTGGCGCACGAACCTGCCCTGAACCTTGTCCACGGCCTGTGAGACGGTCTCGCGGTAGGCGACCTGCGGCCGGCCGACGTTCGCGTCGACGCGGAACTCGCGCAGCAGCCGGTCGACGATGATCTCGAGGTGCAGCTCGCCCATGCCGGCGATGATCGTCTGGCCGGTCTCCTCGTCGGAGGTGACGCGGAAGGTCGGGTCCTCCTCGGCGAGGCGCTGGAGCGCGGCGCCGAGCTTGTCCTGGTCGGCCTTCGTCTTCGGCTCGATGGCGACCGAGATCACCGGGTCGGGGAAGGTCATCGACTCCAGCACGATCGGCGCGTTGTCGGCGGCGAGCGTGTCACCGGTGGTCGACTGCTTGAGGCCCACGACAGCGGCGATCTCGCCGGCGCCGATCTCCTCCCGCTCCTCGCGATGGTTCGCGTGCATCTGCAGGATGCGGCCGATGCGCTCCGTCTTGCCGCTCGTCGCGTTGAGCACCCGGTCACCGGTCTTGACCTGGCCGGAGTAGACGCGGCAATAGGTCAGCTTCCCGACGAACGGGTCCGACATGACCTTGAACACGAGCGCGGAGAACGGCGCCTCCATCGAGGCGGGCCGGGTGATCTCCTCGTCGGTCTTCGGGTCGACGCCCTGCACCGCGGGCACGTCGAGCGGGCTGGGCAGGTAGTCGATCACCGCGTCGAGTAGCGGCTGCACGCCCTTGTTCTTGAAGGCGGAGCCGAGCAGGACGGGGGTGAGCGCGTCGGCGAGGGTGCCGGCGCGCAGGGCCCTGCGGATCATCTCCGGCGTCACGGTGCTCTCGTCCGTGAGGTAGGCCTCCATCAGCTCGTCGTCGTGCTCGGCGATCGAGTCGATCAGCGCGTGGTGGTACTCCTCCGCCTGCTCGACGAGCTCGGCCGGGATCTCACCGACGGTGAACTGCTGACCCAGCTCGTCCTCGTAGACGATCGCCTTCATCTCGACGAGGTCGACGACGCCGCGGTGGTGCTCCTCCTGGCCGATCGGGATCTGCACCGGCACCGCGTGGGCGCCCAGCCGGTCTCGCATCGACTGCACGGCGGCGAAGAAGTTCGCGCCGGTGCGGTCCATCTTGTTGATGAAGGCGATGCGGGGGACGCCGTAGCGGTCGGCCTGCCGCCAGACCGTCTCGGACTGCGGCTGCACGCCGGCCACCGAGTCGAACACGGCGACGGCTCCGTCGAGCACGCGCAGGCTGCGCTCCACCTCCATCGTAAAGTCCACGTGCCCGGGCGTATCGATAATGTTGATGCGAAAGTCGCGCCACGTCGCGGTCGTCGCCGCCGACGTGATCGTGATGCCTCGCTCCTGCTCCTGCGCCATCCAGTCCATCGTGGCGGCGCCCTCGTGCACCTCACCCAGCTTGTGGGTGCGGCCCGTGTAGTACAGGATGCGCTCCGTCGTCGTCGTCTTGCCGGCGTCGATGTGGGCCATGATCCCGATGTTGCGGACGTGGTCCAGGGCGACGCGTGTCTCAGTCGTGCTCATATCAGCTCACCAGCGGTAGTGCGCGAACGCCTTGTTGGCCTGCGCCATCCGGTACATGTCGTCCTTCTTCTTGAACGCCCCGCCCTGCTGGCTGACCGCGTCGAGGAGCTCGCCTGCGAGCTTCGCGGGCATGCCCTTCTCGCGCCGTTCGCGCGCGTAGGTGACGAGCCAGCGGATCGCGAGCGTGCGAGCGCGCCGCGGTGCGACCTCGACGGGCACCTGGTAGTTGGCGCCACCGACCCTGCGGGAGCGCACCTCGAGCACGGGCGTGACCTGCTTCACGGCCTGCTCGAGCACCTCGGCCGCCGGCTTGTCCGACTTCTCCGCCGCAAGCGCCAGCGCGTCGTACACGATCTGCTCGGCGATCGACTTCTTCCCGTCGAGCATCACGCGGTTGATCAGCTGCGCGACGAGCTGCGAGCCGTGAACGGCGTCCGGCGCGGGCTGGCGGGGAGTGATCTCGGCGCGGCGCGGCACTACGACCCTCGCTTGGCCCCGTACTTGGAGCGCGCCTGGCGGCGCTCGGAGACACCCGAGGTGTCGAGACCGCCGCGGATCACCTTGTAACGGAAGCCCGGCAGGTCCTTGACGCGGCCGCCACGGATGAGCACGACCGAGTGCTCCTGCAGGTTGTGACCTTCGCCCGGGATGTAGGCGCCGACCTCCATGCCGTTGGTGAGACGGACGCGCGCGACCTTGCGCAGCGCCGAGTTCGGCTTCTTCGGGGTCGTCGTGTAGACACGCGTGCAGACGCCACGCTTCTGCGGAGCACCGCGAAGCGCCGGTGTCTTCGTCTTCTCCGGCTTGACTCGCCTACCCTTGCGGACGAGCTGGTTGACTGTGGGCACGCTGCTCCTACGTTTGGGGTCGAAGGTTGCTCAGACAGAAAGGAAGGCAGGGCATACGCCCCGCCAACCGGGGAGGTCAACGATAGCGGACCCCCCAATCCCTCGCAACGCCTGTCAGGCCCACGATTCCGGCCACTCGAGCGCGTCGTAGCGGCCGCGCTCTCGTCAACAGCCTCGTCCCCGCGTAGAGTGCGTCTGGGGGATGGGGACGACTATTGCGGTGGTGACCGTCGTGGGAGCGGCGGTTCTGGCACTCGCCTTTGCGGCGTGGGCCGCGGCACGCGCGCGAGCGCATTCCGACCGGCGTCTCAACGCCACGCTGGGGCGGATCGGCGACAGCATGGAGGTGCTCTCCCAGGGCCTGCTGGCGGTCGTCGAGGGAGCCGAGGCCGGCCGCACGCCGGGCGTCGACCTCGGACTGTCGCTCGACCTCGGCGACGTCCTGCAGGAGACCGCCAGGGCGGCAGCCGCACTCGTCGGCGCCGACGGGGCGGGCGTCACCGTGAGCCGTGAGCGGGGCGAGCCGGCCACCGCGACGTTCGGCATCGGTGTCGCGGCGCCGACCCAGAGCGGGCTCGAGCCGCCCGACGCGAGCGCCTGGAACGCGGTGACGGTGCAGTGGCTGCCTGACCCTTCCGAGAGCGACGGCACCGTGCGATCGGGGCTTGCGGTTCCCCTCCTCCACGACAGCGTCCGCCTGGGCACGTTGTCCGTGTATTCGCGGTCCGCGCGGGCGTTCACCCAGGAGCAGGCGGCCCAGCTCACCACCCTCGGCGCAGAGGCGGTGCCGGCGATCGTCAACGCCAGCCTGCACGAGGCGACGCTGGAGCTCGTCCGCACCGACGCGATGACGGGCTTCCGCAACCGGCGCGGCTACGACGAGTCGCTCGAGCTCGAGATCGCCCGCGCCCGCCGTGGTGGGCGGCCGCTGACCATCGTGCTGCTCGATCTCGACCTGTTCCACGACGTCAACGCGCGCTTCGGCTACCAGGTCGGGGACGCGGTGCTCGTCGCTTTCACCGAGCTCGTGCAGACCGTCGCCCGAGCCTCCGACGTGCTCTGCCGGCGAGGCGGCGAGGAGTTCGTCATCGTCCTCCCCGACACCGAATGCCGCGAAGGCATGCGCTTCGACCTTCGCCTGCGCGCTGCGGTCGCGGCCAGCGAGTTCACCACCGGTGAGCCGGTGACCTACAGCGCCGGCCTGACCGAGCTGCGCGACGGCGACGACGCTCAGACCATCGACGAGCGCATCGGCCGCATGGTCCTGTCCGCAAAGGCGAACGGGCGCAACAGACTCGTTCACGATTGCGAGTTCCACACCTGAGCACGCAGGGGTGGCAGACAGGCGCAGAGCCTCCTACGCTGCGAGACGGGGGTTCTCGTTTGTGACGATCGGGGTCATTGCGCTCGTCGCCGCGCTGGCGGCGCTTGCCATAGTGCTTTTCGTCGCCGTCGGCGGCCGGCGGGCGCATGCCGACTCCGAGACGCGGATCACGACGGCGCTGCGCGAGCTCGGCACGCGCATGGACGCCCTGTCCGAAGGGCTGTCCGACGCGATCGAGCGTGCGCGCGAGGACGGCCTCCGCTCACGGGCGCTCGGCGAGCTCGGCGGCACGCTCGACCTCGACGAGGCGCTCGCGCTCACGGTCGAGGCGGCCGCGGCCGTCCGCGGGGTGGACGCCGCGGTGGTCCGCACGACCAGCCTCGACGGCTCGCCGCTGGTCGGCGCCGCCGGGGTGCCGCGGGACGAGGCAGAGCAGCAGATCGTCTCCGGCCCGCCGGATGGGCGGGGTGCGCGTGCGATCGAAATCGCCTACGTCTACCGCGACGGCGAGGAGCCGCCCGGCGCTCTTCGCTCGGGTGTCGTCGTGCCGCTCGAGGTGGACGGCGAGCCCCTGGGGTTCCTCGCCGCATACTCGCACGACCCCACTCCCCGCCTTGCCGCCGACTCCCTCGCCCGGATCGAGGCGATCGCAGCCGCGGCAGGCCCGACCATCGACACCGCGCGACGCTTTCGCGAGGCGCGTGCCGCAGGCGATCACGACGCGGTCACCGGCCTACCGGGCCGCAGCAGCTTCCACGACGCGCTGGCGCGGGAGGTGGCTCGTGCACATCGCTACGAGCGGCGCCTGGCCCTGCTCGTGCTCGACGTGGACGACTTCCACGGGCTCAACGACCGGCTCGGCCAGCTCGGTGGCGACGAGGTGCTCGCCGCCACCGCTGCGCTCGTACGCGGCGCGCTGCGCGAAGCCGATGTCGCCTACCGCGCCGGCGGAGACGAGTTCGCGGTCCTGCTCCCCGAGTCGGCCCGCATCGACGCGGAGGGGTTGTTCGCGCGCGTCCTCGCCACCGTGCGGCGGCATCAGACCGGTCTCTCGCTGTCGGGCGGCATCGCCGAGCTCCAGCCCGACGACGACGCGCTGACGATCTTCGAACGCGCCGAAGAGGCGCTGCACCGCGCCAAGAGCGTCGGCAAGGGAACCGCGGCCTGAGGGAACGGAGCGTTGTCGTGCCTGTCTTCAGACAGGCACGGGCTTGGAGCCTTCATGGCCGCGGGCTAAATGACAGCACCGCGCGCGAGCCGGGTCACGCCTCAGCCGGGACGAGCCCCCGTGCCTGCCTGAAGGCAGGCACGACTGCAACCGCACGTCAGGGGTGAGAGGAGAGCGGTGCCCGGCGCGAAGGCCGGGCACCGCTTCGTCCTGCTACGGCTTGTCGTCTGCGTCGGGCTCGGGTGCCGCGTCGGCGTCGAGCTCGTCGACGAGCGCGTTCTCGTCGAACGCGAGCCCGAAGGAGGCGAGGTCGATGCCGTCGCCGTCGCCGATCTCCTCCAGCGCAGCGAGGAGCTCGGCCTCGGTCTCGCCGCCGAACATCTGCAGCGGGAGCGGCTCCGTCGGCTCGATCGTGATCGCGCGGTACTTCCTGAGACCGGTGGCCGCCGGGATCAGCTTCCCGATGATCACGTTCTCCTTCAGGCCGTGCAGACGGTCGGTCTTTCCCTCGATCGCCGCGTCCGTGAGCACCTTGGTGGTCTCCTGGAACGAGGCGGCCGAGAGGAACGACTCGGTTGCGAGCGAGGCCTTGGTGATGCCGAGGATGAGCGGCTCGAACGTCGCCTGCTCGCCCTTCTTCGACTTGGCCACGACCACGTTCGCCTTCTCGAGCACGACGCGATCCACCAGCTGACCCGGGAGCAGGTCGGTGTCGCCCGCCGACTCGACGCGCACCTTCTTGAGCATCTGGCGCACGATCAGCTCGATGTGCTTGTCGTGGATGTCGACGCCCTGCGACTTGTAGACCTTCTGCACCTCGTCGACGAGGTACTGCTCGGTCGGAGTCGAGCCCTTCCCGGCCGCCGCGTGCAGCGCCAGCAGGTCTGACGGGTTGAGCGAGCCCTCGTTGAGCGGCTCGCCGGACTCCACCGTGCCACCCTGCTTGACGAGCAGGCGCGTGCGCCGCGGGAAGGAGTACTCCTTCGGGTCGATGGCCTCGCCGTCGGCGTCGAGCGTGGTCGGGACGACCGTCACCTTGATGGTGCGCTCGCCGTCCTCCACCTCGATCTTGCCGCCGACGTCCGCCAGCGTGGCTGCCCCCTTCGGGTTGCGGGCCTCGAAGATCTCGACGACACGCGGCAGTCCGTGCGTGATGTCCTGGCCGGCGACGCCGCCGGTGTGGAACGTCCGCATCGTGAGCTGCGTGCCCGGCTCGCCGATCGACTGCGCGGCGACGATGCCCACGGCGTCGCCGATCTCGCTCATGTCGCCGGTGGCGAGGAAGGTGCCGTAGCAGAGCCGGCACACGCCGTGCTCCGACCGGCACTTGAGCACGCTGCGAAGCGGGAGGAGCACCTCGTCGACGTGCTCGGTGAGCTCGTCCACGATCTCGCCGACGCGCCGGATCGAGAGCACCTCACCCTTCGTCGCGAGCACCGTCTTGCCCGGCTTGCCGTCCTTGAGCGGCTTGCGCACGTCCTGGGCCACCATCTGGCCGGCAGCGGAGGGGTTGAGCTGCCCGTCGATGAGGGCCGGGACCTCGACGAACTCGCTCGTGCCGCAGTCCTCGTCGCGAACGATCACGTCCTGCGAGACGTCCACGAGACGGCGGGTCAGGTAGCCCGAGTCGGCGGTGCGGAGCGCCGTGTCGGCGAGGCCCTTGCGGGCGCCGTGGGTGGAGATGAAGTACTCGAGCACGGTCAGGCCCTCCATGAAGTTGGCCTTGATCGGGCGCTCGATGATCTCGCCCTTCGGGTTCGCCATCAGGCCGCGCATGCCCGCCAGCTGGCGGATCTGGTTGAACGACCCGCGGGCGCCGGAGTTGGCCATCATGAAGACCGGGTTCGTCTCGTGGAGGGTGGCCTTCATCGCCTCCGCGACCTCTTCCGTGGCCTCCGTCCAGATGGCCGTGACACGCTCTCTTGCGCTCTTCCTCGGTCATCAGGCCGCGCTCGTACTCTCGCTCGACCGTCGCCACCTGCTCTTCGTAGCCGGCGAGGATCTCTTCCTTGTTGGACGGGATCACGATGTCGTTCTTCGAGATCGTGACGCCGGCCCGCGTGGCGTAGCGGAAGGCGAGCGACTTGATCGTGTCGAGCGTGGACGCAACCGCGTAGGGGCCGTACTCGCCGACGAGGCGGTCGATGATCCCGTCCAGCTCACGCTTGGTCAGCGCGCGATCGACGGGAATCTCCTCGTGCACGTCGCCGAGCACCGCATCCCTCAGCGAGCGCTCGATCTCGGCGCCGAAGATGACGCGACCGGGTGTCGTGAGCCGCGTCTCTCCGCTCTGGCGGTACTCGATCGGCTCCTGCAGGCCCACCTGCTTCGCATCGAGCGCGAACTCGACCTCCTCCTCGGACTGGAATCGCTGCAGGCCCTTCAGCTTCAGCGTCTTGGCCAGCTCTGCGGCGGTCGTGGCGGTGAGGTCGTGCTCGCAGTAGGTGAGGTAGTAGGCGCCGAGCACCATGTCCTGCGTCGGCGTCGCGAGCGGCCGGCCGTGGGCCGGCGAGAGGATGTTGTTGGAGGACAGCATCAGGATGCGCGCCTCCGCCTGGGCCTCCGCCGAGAGCGGCACGTGCACGGCCATCTGGTCGCCGTCGAAGTCGGCGTTGAAGGCGTGGCAGACGAGCGGATGCACCTGGATCGCCTTGCCCTCGACGAGCACCGGCTCGAACGCCTGGATGCCGAGGCGATGCAGGGTCGGCGCGCGGTTGAGGAGCACCGGATGCTCGGCGATCACCTCTTCGAGCACGTCCCAGACCTCCGGGACCATCGACTCGACGTGCTTCTTCGCCGCCTTGATGTTCTGGACGGACTTGCGTTCGACGAGCCGGCTCATGATGAACGGCTTGAAGAGCTCCAGGGCCATCAGCTTCGGCAGGCCGCACTGGTGCAGCTTCAGCTGCGGGCCGGCCACGATCACCGAGCGGCCGGAATAGTCGACGCGCTTGCCGAGCAGGTTCTGGCGGAACCTACCCTGCTTGCCCTTGAGCATGTCCGAGAGCGACTTCAGCGCCCGGTTGCCGGGGCCCGTCACGGCGCGACCGCGGCGGCCGTTGTCGAACAGCGCGTCGACGGCCTCCTGCAGCATCCGCTTCTCGTTGTTGACGATGATCTCGGGAGCGCCGAGATCGAGCAGCCGCTTGAGGCGGTTGTTGCGGTTGATCACCCGGCGGTAGAGGTCGTTCAGGTCGCTCGTGGCGAAGCGGCCACCGTCGAGCTGCACCATCGGGCGCAGCTCCGGCGGGATCACCGGCACGGCCTCGAGCACCATCCACTCCGGCTTGTTCTCGGAGGTGATGAACGCCGACACGACCTTCAGCCGCTTGATGGCGCGCTGCTGCTTCTGCCCCTTCGACGTCTTGATCGTCGCCCGCAGCTCCTTGGCCTCCAGCTGCAGGTCGAGGTCGCGGAGCAGGTCACGGATCGCCTCTGCCCCCATGCCGCCGCGGAAGTAGACACCGAAGCCGTAGGGTGAGCCGAAGCGGTCCTTGAGCTCACGGAACAGCTGCTCGTCGTTGACGACGAGCTTCGGCTCGAGCTCCCTGAACAGCTTCCAGGTCTCCTCCAGCCGGCGCACGCCCTCGACCGACGCTTCACGCGCGTCCTCGCGACGCTGCTCGATGTCCTGCGCCATCTCACGCACCTTCATGGCCCACTGCGTGACGACGTCGAGGTCGTCCTTGCGGGCGCCTTCGACGAGGCACAGGTCGGAGGCCAGCTCGCGCACGGCCTCGGCGCCCGTCTCCGGGCTCTCGTCCAGCTTCTTGAGCAGCTCGCCCAGGATCCCGTTCCCGGCCTCCCGCGCCCGCTCGAGGTTCTTCGCGTCGACTGCGGTCACGAGCTCTGCGTCCTCGCCCTGCAGCTCCTGGCCGCTCAGCAACGCGTCCTCGATCTTGTGCAGGCGCTTCGTGAGCGCGCCCTTCTTCGAGCCGGACGCCTTCTCCAGCTCGCTGCGGATCGGATCGAGCGCCTGCAGGATCTGCTCGGCGGCGACGGCCACCGACTCCAGCTCGCGGGGTGCCAGGCGCCGGTCGTCCCGGGTCGCCGAGGAGCGCACCAGCTCGCGGATCTTCTTCGCGTCCTCGAGCGAGAGCGACTTGGCCAGCGACTTGAAGACGCCGCCCGCCAGCGTGCGCACATCCTCGAGCCCGGGCAGGACCTGGTCCTCGGCCCAGTTGTTGAGGCTGCGGACCCAGAACTCGTCGTCCTCGTCGAAGGAGCGCTCCTTGCCCGCGGCCAGATAGTCGCGCCGGCGGGTGAGCCGGCCCTCGAGCGCAGTCAGCTGCTCGTCGCGGTCGACGTAGATCTGCTCCGACTCCGAGCGCACCTTGTCCTCGAGGTCCGCGAGGTCGGCCGCGCGCTTCTCGTTGTCGACCGCGGTCACGATCGAGGCGGCGAAGTAGAGCACCTTCTCGAGCTCGCGGGGCGCGATGTCGAGCAGGTAGCCGATCCGGCTCGGGACACCCTTGAAGAACCAGATGTGCGACACCGGCGCAGCGAGGTCGATGTGCCCCATTCGCTCGCGGCGCACCTTCTGGCGCGTCACCTCGACGCCACAGCGCTCGCAGATGATGCCCTTGTAACGGACGCGCTTGTACTTGCCGCAGTAGCACTCCCAGTCCTTGGTGGGACCGAAGATGCGCTCGCAGAAGAGCCCGTCGCGCTCCGGCTTCAGGGTGCGGTAGTTGATGGTCTCCGGCTTTGTGACCTCGCCCATCGACCAGTCACGGATCTGCTTCGGCGAAGCGAGCCCGATCTTGATTGCGTCGAAGTCGTTGATGTCGATCTGTGCCAAGAGGTTTCTCTCCTTGAGAAATTCCTGAAGGAATTTCCCTAGATATCAGTAACGGTTTTCTAAGCTCTTCCAGGGGAAATGCGAAAGCGATTTCTCCCGTTATTCCTCGACTTCGACTTCGACCTCGAGGTCGATCTCCTCGCCCTCGGCCTCGTCGGCCTCGTCGTCGTCCGTGTCGAGCGTCGATCGCCTCGTCCGCGGCAACCGTCAGGTCGCCGTCGCCCGCCTCGTCCGCGCCCTCTTCCAGCTCCTGGGCGCTCGGGTCGACCGCCGCCGCGCGTACGGCAGCAGGTGAGAGATCGATGCCGAGCTCCTCCGCTGCGCGGAGCAGCTCGTCGTCCTCCTCGCGCACTTCGACCTCGCGACCCTCGTCGGAGAGGACGTGCACGTCGAGCGCCAGGGACTGCATCTCCTTGAGCAGCACCTTGAAGGACTCGGGGATCGACGGCTCGGCGATGTTCTCGCCCTTGACGATCGCCTCGTACGCCTTGACGCGCCCGATCGTGTCGTCGGACTTGATCGTGAGCATCTCCTGCAGCGTGTACGCGGCGCCGTACGCCTCGAGCGCCCACACCTCCATCTCGCCGAAGCGCTGGCCGCCGAACTGGGCCTTGCCGCCCAGCGGCTGCTGCGTCACGAGCGAGTACGGGCCCGTCGAGCGCGCGTG
Organism: uncultured Actinomycetes bacterium; assembly: GCA_963732985.1. Lineage (GTDB taxonomy): Bacteria > Actinomycetota > Thermoleophilia > Gaiellales > Gaiellaceae > Gaiella. Next base: position 111,917 of record CAVTBP010000007.1, read on the forward strand.
GATCTTGTCGTCGACGAGGTGGAGCAGCTTGAGGATGTACATGTAGCCGACGGTCACCTTCGACTCGAAGGGGACGCCGCTCTTGCCGTCGAACAGCTGCACCTTGCCCGAGCAGCGGCGGCCGCTCGGCCGGCTGTCGTCGACGTTCATCTTGACGACCGCGCCGGGCGCGGACGCCAGCTTGCGCGAGCGCGTCGTCGACGTCCTCCTCGGTCGCACCGTCGAACACCGGCGTCGCCACCGCACGCGGGTTGGGAGCGTTGATCGGCGCCCGCTCGTTGACCGGGTCGCCGTCGGCGAAGACGCCGTGCGCGGCAGCCCAGCCGAGGTGCGTCTCGAGGATCTGGCCGATGTTCATCCGGCTCGGCACGCCGAGCGGGTTGAGCACGACGTCGACCGCGCGACCGTCCTCGAGGAACGGCATGTCCTCCTCGGGGACGATCTTCGAGATGACGCCCTTGTTGCCGTGGCGGCCGGCGAGCTTGTCGCCCTCCGCGATCTTGCGCTTCTTCGCGACGAAGACGCGCACGAGCTCGTTCACGCCCGGCGGCAGGTCGTCGCCCGCCGAGCGCGAGAACGTCTTGACGCCGATCACCTTGCCGCCCTCGCCGTGCGGGACCTTGAGGGAGGTGTCGCGCACCTCGCGCGCCTTCTCCTTGAAGATCGCCCGGATCAGCTTCTCCTCCGCCGTCAGCTCGGTCTCGCCCTTCGGCGTCACCTTGCCGACGAGGAGGTCGCCCGAGCCGACCTCGGCGCCGATGCGAACGACACCGCGCTCGTCGAGGTTCGCGAGCGACTCCTCCGAGCGGTTCGGGATGTCACGCGTGATCTCCTCGTCGCCCAGCTTCGTCGAGCGCGCGTCGATCTCGTACTCGTGGATGTGGATCGAGCTCAGGACGTCGTCCTTCACGAGGCGCTCCGAGAGCACGATCGCGTCCTCGAAGTTGTAGCCCTCGAACGGCATGAAGGCGACGAGCAGGTTGGCGCCGAGCGCCAGCTCGCCACGATCGGTCGAGGAGCCGTCCGCCAGGACGTCGCCCTTCTGCACCCTGTCGCCGAGCTTCACGACCGGCTTCTGGTGGATGAGCGTGCCCTGGTTGGACCGCATGAACTTGGTCAGGTTGTACTCGTCCCGGCTACCCCGGCCCTCCACGACGATGCGCTCGGCGTCGACGTCGATCACCGAGCCTCCGTTGCGGGCCATCACGACGTCGCCGGTGTCGACCGCGGCGCGGTACTCGAGCCCGGTGCCGACGAGCGGCGCCTGGGGGATCATCAGCGGCACCGCCTGGCGCTGCATGTTCGCCCCCATCAGGGCGCGGTTGGCGTCGTTGTGCTCCAGGAACGGGATCAGCGCGGTGCCGACGGAGACGATCTGCGCCGGCGAGACGTCCATGTACTGGACCTGTGCGGGTCGCGCGGCGACCGCCTCACCTGCCTGCGAGCGGCAGAGCACCTGCTCGTGCAGGAAGCGACCGGTCTTCTGGTCGACCGGCTCGGAGGCCTGGGCGATCGTGTACTGGGCCTCCTCGGCGGCGTCCAGGTAGATGATCTCGTCGGTGACCTTCCCCTTCGTGACGACGCGGTACGGGGTCTGGATGAACCCGAACTCGCTCACGGTGGCAAAGGAGGCGAGCGAGCCGATGAGGCCGATGTTCGGGCCCTCCGGCGTCTCGATCGGGCACATGCGGCCGTAGTGCGTCGGGTGCACGTCGCGCACCTCGATCGGAGCGCGCTCACGCGTGAGCCCTCCCGCGCCGAGCGCCGAGAGGCGGCGGCGGTGGGTGAGCCCGGCCAGCGTGTTCGTCTGGTCCATGAACTGCGACAGCTGCGAGGAGCCGAAGAACTCCTTCAGCGCCGCGACCACGGGCCGGATGTTGATGATCGTCTGCGGCGTGATCGTGTCGACGTCCTCCGTCGTCATCCGCTCGCGGACGACGCGCTCCATCCGGTACAGGCCGACCCGGAACGCCTCCTGGATCAGCTCGCCGGTGGTGCGCAGGCGCCGGTTGCCGAAGTGCTCGTACTCGTCCAGGTCACCCCTGATCGGCTCGCGGCCGAGCACGGCGGCCTCCGCGGCGTAGTCCTTCGAGTCCTCGGGCACGCCGAGCTTCGCCGGCAGCTCCACGAGCTTGCGAACGAGCGCGATGATGTCCTGCGTCGTCAGCACGCGCGTGTCCTCGGGCACGTCGACGCCGAGCCGCTGGTTGAGCTTGTAGCGGCCGACCTTCGTCAGGTCGTAGCGCTTCGGATCGAAGAAGAGCGAGCGCAGCAGGTTCCGCGCGTTGTCGAGCGTCGGCGGCTCACCCGGGCGCTGCTTCTTGAACACCTCGATCAGGGCCTCCTCCTCGCGGGTGGAGGGGTCCTTGTCGAGCGTGTACTGGATGTAGCTGCGCGTCGACTCGTCGAACAGGGCGAGGATCGCCTCGTTCGAGCTCGTGTCGAGCGGGAAGCCGGTGCTCGGGTCCTCGGCCGGCAGAGCGCGCAGGAGCGTCGTGATCGGCAGCTTGCGCTTGCGGTCGATGCGGGCGTAGACGACGCCCTTCTTGTCGATCTCGAGCTCGAGCCACGAGCCACGCGACGGCATCAGGTTCGCGGTGAAGACCTGCTTCGTCGCGTCCTTCGGCTCCATCAGGTAGGCGCCCGGCGATCGGACGAGCTGCGTGACGATCACGCGCTCGGTGCCGTTGATGATGAAGGTGCCCCAGTCGGTCATCATGGGGAAGTCGCCCATGAAGACGCGCTGCTCGCGGATCTCGCCCGTCTCGGTGTTGACGAAGCGGACGGTCATCGACAGCGGCGCCTGGTACGTCAGGTCCTTCTCACGGCACTCCTGGATCGTGAACTGCGGCTCCCCGAACTCGTACTCGCCGAACTCCACGGCAAGCGTGCCGGTGTAGTCCTCGATCGGCGAGATGTCGTCGATCGTCTCCCGCAGGCCCTCCGACAGGAACCACCCGAAGGAGGCCTTCTGGATGTCGATCAGGTTGGGGAGGTCGAGAACGTGCTTCAGGCGCGAGAAATTTGTGCGCGCGCGCGGCGCGACAGCGGTGCTGCTCAAATGCAACAGCCTCCCTTGAACGTGCGAGTTGGAACGGCGGGCAGAGTGAAAGCGGGCAGGGTTGGACGAGCGGACGCTCGGCGAACCCTGAACCATACAGGACGCGCATGCTCTGCCGCAACCGCGATGCTGCGGCAGAGCTGACCTTGGCAAAGCGTAGCAGGCTGGGCAAGCCAGGTCTGGCCGGCTGGAACCAGCCACCGGGCGCCGTGCACGAGAACAACAGCGGGGTGCCTGGCTGAAGCCAGGCACCCCAGGGATGCCCGCCTTACGGCGGGCATGCTCTACTTCAGCTCGACGGAGGCGCCCGCCTCCTCCAGCTCCGCCTTCAGCTTGTCCGCCTCGTCCTTGTTGACGCCTTCCTTGATCGCGTTCGGCGCGCTGTCGACGAGGTCCTTGGCCTCCTTGAGGCCGAGACCCGTCGCCGCACGGACGACCTTGATCACGGCGATCTTCTGACCGCCCGCCGCGGTGAGCACGACGTCGAAGGTGTCCTTCTCCTCCGCAGCGGCACCGGCCTCGGCGCCGCCTGCCGGCGCAGCGGCCGCGACCGCGACGGGAGCGGCGGCGGTCACGCCCCACTCGTCCTCGATCGCCTTCTTCAGCTCCACGAGCTCGAGCACGGTCATCTTGCCGAGCGTCTCGAGCACCTTTGCAGTGTCCGTTGCCATTACTCCTGCTCCTCCTGAGTCTGTTCGGTCTGTTCGGTCTCTTCGGTCTCTTCGGCGTCGTCTCGGGTCTCTTCGGCCGTACCGTCGTCGCTCGCCTCGGCGACAGGCCCCTCGCCCTCCGCCTCGGACTCGCCGACGTCGCCGGCGTCCGGAGGCTCCTCGGCGGTCGCCTCGGGCGCCGGAGCCTCGGCTCCACGACCTCAGCCGCCGGAGCCTCCTCCACGACCTCAGCCGCCGGAGCCTCCTCCGACGACCTCGGCGCGGTTCCGCCGCCTCGTCGGCCTGGCCGCCCAGCTGCTCCACGCGGGCGTCGATCAAGCCCACCAGGTCGCGCAGCGGTGCGGCCAGCAGCCCGAGCAGCTGCGTCATCGGAGCGACGATCACCCCGACGAGCTGGCTCTTGAGCACGTCCTCCGGCGGAAGCTTCGCGAGCGCCTCGACGTCGGCTGCCTCCATCGTCGTGCCCGAGAGGATGCCGCCGCGCAGCGAGAGGATCTTCGTCTCCTTCGCCGTGTCGGCGAGCGCCTTCGCCACTGCGACGGGGTCGCCGTCCGCCTCGACGAACGCGATCGCAGTCGGCCCTTCGAGCAATGCGAGCAGCGACTCCGCGCCTGCCGCTTCCGCGGCACGCCGGGTGAGCGTGTTCTTCACGATCGTGAACGTCGCGCCGTGCTCGCGCAGCTTCGCCCGCACACCGGCGAGCTCCGCGTTGGTCAGCCCGCGGTAGTCCGCCACGATCAGCGACTCGGTGCCCTCGAGTCGCTGTCTCAGCTCCTCGACGACCCGCTCTTTCTCAGTTCTGTGCACGTGTCATTTCCTTCGGAAATGACTAGACCCGCCATGCGGCGGGTCACGAGCTGCGACCGTGGGTCGCAGTCCTGACGCGCCTAGACCGGTCCTCTGCCTTGCGGCTGCCGGTTGTCTCGGGCGGTCCTAGCCGGGTTTGCGTGAGCTAGACGGTAGCAGCCTCTCTCGCCGCGCTCGCCTCGGCGGCCTGGGCGACGATGTCGCGCGTGCGCGTCGGATCGACGCGGAGCCCCGGGCCCATTGTCGTGGTCAGCGTGATGCCCTTGATGTAGCGCCCCTTGGCGGCTGCCGGCTTGGCTCGCACGATCTCCTCCACGAGCGCGGCGTAGTTCTCGAGCAGCTTGCCTTCGTCGAAGCTCTTCTTGCCGATCGGCAGGTGCACGTTGGCACCGCGGTCGGTGCGGTACTCCAGCTTGCCCGCCTTGGCGTCGTTCACGGCCTTGGCGATGTCGAAGGTGACGGTGCCGGTCTTCGGGTTCGGCATCAGGCCCCTGGGGCCGAGCACGCGGCCGAGCTTGCCGACGTTGCCCATCTGGTCCGGGGTTGCGATCGCCACGTCGAAGTCGAGGAACCCGTCCTCGATCTTCGCGGCGAGATCCGCCGAGCCGATCACGTCTGCGCCTGCTTCCTCCGCCTCGCGGGCCTTGTCGCCCTCGGCGAACACGGCGACGCGGACGTCCTTGCCGATCCCGTGCGGCAGCATGATCGTGCCGCGCAGCTGCTCGTCCGCGTGGCGCACGTTGAGGCCGAGACGGAAGTGCGCCTCGACCGTCTCGTCGAACTTCGCCGGCGGGAAGCCCTTGAGGATCTCGATCGCCTCGGCGGGCGCGTACAGCTTCTCGCGGTCGATCGCCGCACGCCCGGTGGCATACCGCTTGCCGTGCCCGCTCATGCTTCCACCTCGACGCCCATGCTCCGCGCCGTGCCCGCGATCACCAGCATCGCGGCCTCGACGTCGTTCGCGTTCAGGTCCGGCATCTTCGTCTCCGCGATCGAGCGCACCTGCGCCTGCGTGAGCTTGCCGACCTTGTTCATGTTCGGCTCGCCGCTGCCCTTCTCGATCCCGAGTGCCTCCTTGATGAGCACGGCGGCGGGCGGGGTCTTGGTGATGAAGGTGAACGAACGGTCCTCGAAGACCGTGATCTCCACCGGGATGATGCGGCCGTTCTCGTGCGCCGTCTGGGCGTTGAACGCCTTGGTGAACTCGACGATGTTGACGCCGTGCTGACCGAGCGCCGGGCCTACCGGAGGAGCCGGATTGGCCTGGCCCCCGGGGATCTGCAGCTTGATGAGTGTGAGTACTTTCTTCGCCATGTGCGTGAGTGCATGCGGGGCTGCTCGCCCCTCCTCCCGTCTTGTCTTGGGGTTCTAGTCGATCTTCTTCACCTGGTCGAAGCCGAGCTCGACCGGGACCTGCCGCTCGAAGATGTCGACCAGCACCTTCAGCTTCTGCTGGTCGGGGTTGACGTCGACGATCTCGCCGTCGAAGTCGGACAGCGGGCCCGAGGTGACCTTGACGGACTCGCCCAGCGTGAACTCGACCTGGGCCTTCTGCGACGGCGCGCCCGCGGCGGCGCCTGCGTGCAGGATGCGGTCGACCTCGGCCTGCGAGAGCGGCACGGGCTTCGCGCCGGCGCCGACGAACGCGGTCACGCCGGGCGTGCCCTTGACCACCGTCCACGCTTCGTCGTTCAGGTCCATGTTCACGAGCACGTACCCGGGCAGGACGCGCTTCTCGATCTGCACCTTCTGGCCGTCCTTCGTCTCGATCACCTGCTCCGTCGGGACGACGACCCTGCGAAACCGCGTCTGCTGCCCCATGGACATGATCCGGTGCTCGAGGTTCTGCTTGACCTTGTTCTCGTGCCCCGAGTAGGTGTTGATCACGTACCAGCTGAACATTGCTCTCCCGCCCCTCAGCCGCCCAGGAGAACTTCGCGCACGAACGGCTGCAGCACCTGGTCGAGCCCCCACAGGTAGGCGCCGACGATGGCGCAGGCGATGATCACCACGATCGTGCCCTGGATCGTCTGGCTCCGGTTCGGCCACTCGACCTTTTGCAGCTCGGCCCACGACTCACGGATGAAGCCTCCGCCGGCGGCGGTGCTCGTCGTATCCCCCGACCGAGGTCACGCCGCCGCCTGCGCTCCCGCCCGCTCCACCGGCGGCCGGCGGCAGGCGTAGCGGCCGGCTGCTCACCGGCAGCGCGACGGGCGTCGCGGCGTTGCCTGCGTGTCTCGCGTTCCATCAGCGCGTCTCGCGATGGGCCGTGTGCCGGCCGCACCAGCGGCAGTACTTCTTGAACTCGACCCGGTCGGGCGAGTTCCGCTTCGACTTCTCCGTCTGGTAGTTACGCCTCTTGCACTCGGTGCAGGCAAGCGTAATCGCGACTCGAACTCCGGTGGCCATTCTTCTCTCTGCTTTTCTCGATGAAAGGGCGTGCGAGGTAGCGGCGGTAGGACTCGAACCTACGACACGCGGATTATGATTCCGCTGCTCTAACCAACTGAGCTACGCCGCCGCGCGGATCCCGAGTGTAGCAAGGACCCTGCGGCCGCTCTGCTCACCAACCACCGTCCGGAACCGCTGGAAACCGCGTCGTTCCGCGCCGGCCGACCGCGACCCTAGCATCCCGCAGCATGATCCGCGTCCCCCCACACCGTGGCGGCTGGCTCGAGGTCGTCTGCGGCCCCATGTTCAGCGGCAAGAGCGAGGAGATGATCCGCAGGCTGCGTCGCGCGGAGATCGCCGGCCAGCGCGTGCTGCTGTTCAAGCCGCGGATCGACGACCGCTACGCGGCCGCCGACGTCGTCAGCCACGCCGGCGTCCGCATGTCCGCAGTCCCGGTGGACGGTGTGGCGGAGCTGCTCGCTCGCGCCCGCGGCTGCGAGGTGGTCGGCATCGACGAGGTGCAGTTCTTCGAGGCGAGCCTCGTCGAGGGCGCCCTCGCGCTGGCCGACGGGGGCTGCAGGGTGATCGCGGCGGGCCTCGACCAGGACTTCCGCCGCCTGCCTTTCGGGCCGATGCCCGAGCTGCTCTCGCGGGCCGAGTTCGTCGACAAGCTGCAGGCGGTGTGCCACCGCTGTGGCGGGCCTGCCACGACGACGCAGCGTCTCGTCGACGGGCAGCCGGCGCCCTATTCCGGGGACACGATCGTGGTCGGCGCAGCCGAGCAGTACGAGGCCCGCTGCCGCGACTGCCACCAGGCCGGGGCCGACGCAGTCGCGCTCGTGGCCTGACGACCCCGCGGTCGCGTCACTGGCTAGAACGGGTTGCCGCGCCGGAGGTGCTCGACGACGGTGCACACACCCACGAGCGCGGCCGTGACGAGCACGATCGTGCCCCCGGGCGGCAGGTCGCCGTAGTAGGCGAGCGTGAGGCCGGCGAGCACCGAGACGACGCCGATCGCGATGGAGAGCCCGAGCGTCGACGCCAGGCTCCACGCCACGCGGTTGGAGGCGACCACGGGTAGCACCATCAGCGCGGCGATGAGGAGGATGCCCACGATCTGCATCGCCAGAGCCACCGTGAGCGCGGCGAGGACCGCGACCACGCCGTTCAGCAGCTCGACCCGAACGCCGGCCACCCGGCTCCCCTCCTCGTCGATCACGACTCCGACGAGCCCGCGGTAGAGCACGCCGATCGTCGACCAGTCCCGCGGTGCCGAGGACGACGACCACGAGCAGGTCGGTGCGCGTCGTCGTCAGGATCGATCCGAACAGGTACTGGAACAGGTTGACGTTCAGCTGGCCGGCGAGGGAGATGAGCACGACGCCGAGCGCAATGCCGACGTAGAACACGAGCGCGAGCGCCTGGTCGCCGGCGGTGCCGCCACGTGACCGAAGCCATTCGATCGCCAGCGCGCCGAGCACGGCAAAGACGAGCGCCGCAGCGACCGGCGAGACGTCGAGGAGGTATCCGGCCGCGACGCCTGCGAACGCGACATGGCCGAGCCCGTCGCCGATCAGCGCCTGGCGCCGCTCGACGAGGAAGAACCCGACCGCCGGGGCGAGCACTCCGATCACGAGGCCGACCCCGAAGGCAAGGCGCATGAAGTCGAGCTCGAGCATCGTCAGTGGTCGTGGTGGTGGGACGGGTCGTGCCAGAGACCGGGCAGCTCGCCGGGTGGGCCGTCGAAGACGATCCTGCCGCGAACCAGCACGAGCCGCTCGACGACGTGCTCGACGGCGCCGAACTCGTGCGAGACGTAGAGGATCGTGACGCCGAGCTCGGCGCGAAGCTCCTCGAGCAGGACGGCGAGCGACTCCTGCGACTCGGCGTCCACCCCGGTCGTCGGCTCGTCGAGCGCCAGCAACGACGGCTCGGCGGCGAGCGCCTTCGCGATGAACGCCCTCTGCTGGAGCCCTCCGGAGAGCTCGCGCAGCGGCGTATCGACGCGGCTCTCGAGCCCGACGCGGGCGACGCGCCGGCGACGACGTCACGATCCGCCCGCCGCAGAGGCCCGAGCACGCCGCTCGGCGCCAGGCGACCGGCGGACACCACCTCGCGCACGGTGGCCGGTGCGTCCCCGCCGAGCAGCGCCCGCTGCGGCAGGTATCCGATCCGCGGTCCGCCACGCCGGCCCGCTGCGCCGCCGAAGACGTTCACGGTGCCCTCGAGTGGACGCTCCAGCCCGAGGACGAGACGGAGGAGCGTCGTCTTGCCGCCGCCGTTCGGGCCGGCGATGGCGACGAACTCACCTGCGGCGACGCGCAGCGAGACGGAGTCCAGAACGGGGACGCCGTGCCGATAGGAGAACGAGACGCCGTCGAGCTGCAGAGCGGGGCCGGCGGTCGGAGCTCAGCGGCACCCGAGCGCCTTCCGCAGCGCGGCGAGGTTGTCCCGCATCAGCGAGAAGTAGTCGGCACCGTCCGCACGCTGCTCCTCGGTGAGCCCTTCGACCGGGTTCAGCACGGCCGTGGCCACACCGGCCTCACGCGCGACGGTCTCCGCGAGCTTCGGCGAGACGAGGCTCTCGAAGAACACGGTCGTGGCACCCGAGGCCTCGACCTGCCGGACGAGCCGCTCCAGATCGCGTGGCGTCGGCTCGGCCTCGGGCGCGATGCCGGTGAGCGGGATCTGCTCGCAGGCCGTAGCGCTTCGCGAGATACCCGAACGCGGCATGGCTGGTGACGATCTCACGCCGCGCGCAGCTCGCGAGCCCCTGCTCGAAGTCGCGGTCGAGCCGGTCCAGCCGTGCCGCGAACGGCTCGGCGGACGCTCCACCTCCGAGCGCACGCGCGATCGACCGCGCCTGGTCGCGCGTAGCGCATCGGGTCGAGCCAGGTGTGCGGATCGATCTCGCGCATCTCACCCCCGGCACCGGTCGGGCGCTGCCCGTCCAGCACGTCGAGCGACGGTCCCTCCCGGTTGGCGATCGCCTGCTCGACCGCCGGCTGGAAGCCGCCGCCAGCGTAGACCACGAGGTCGGCGCCCTCGGTCGCGCGCACGTCACCCGCGCTGAGCTCGAAGTCGTGAGGCTCGGAGCCCGCCGGTGTGAGGTTTCGCACGCTGACCGAGTCCCCGGCGACCTGCTCCGCCGCGTACGCGAGCGGATAGAAGGCCGCCATCACCTGCGTCTCGGCCGCGTCGTGCGCGGAGCCGCCGCAACCGGCGGTGAGGAGCGCGGCGATCCCGACGATGACGAGAACGATTCTCGAAAACACCGGACGACGGTAGCACATCTTTGAGAATCGGTATCATCAAGGACGTGGCCGACTTCGAGCACCTGGAGCGATCACGCCCTCGACGACCTGCGCGCCGCCGGGTTCCGCAGCGGTGGCGCCCGGCGAGCGGTCGTCGACTTCCTCGGTCGCCAGCGGTGCTGCGTGTCGGCGCAGGAGATCCACGACGGTGTGCGCTCCGACGGGCGCAGCGTCGGCATCGCCAGCGTCTACAGGGTGCTCGACACCCTGCTGGAGCAGCGCCTCGTCCAGCGCGTCGACGTCGGCGACGGCGTGGCCCGCTACGAGCCGGCGCAGCCGGACGGGGACCATCACCACCACCTCGTGTGCGACGACTGTGGCCGCGTGCAGCCGTTCAGCGACGCGACGCTCGAGCGGGCGCTCGAGTCGACGGCGGGGAAGCTCGGCTACGCGATGGACACCCACGAGGTCGTCCTCCGCGGCGCCTGCGGCGACTGCCGGTAAGCTCCGAGCTCACGAGACCCGGCCGGTTGTGTGGCGTCTTGCGGCCGCGAAGCGGACGCCTTCGGCCTGTGCTCGCCGCCAGGCGGCGGGTCGGGATCCGCGTGAGCGGATCGCAACCCTTGAGACGAGAATCAGCGAAACCGCGCGCGCAGGCTGTCCCACAGGTCGTCGGGCGCGACGGCGTCGGGGAACTCGCGCGCCGTCCGGCGGCGCAGCACCTCGAGCCCGATGAGGGCGAGCACGCCGATGATGGCGACGTTGAGCAGCTGGACGATCGGCGACCACCAGACGAAGAGCAGGAAGAGGACGAACAGGGCGGCGTACGAGACGTCCGCCCGGCGCAGGTAGGGAGCCAGCTCCTCCCGCACGCCCGTCGCGCGGCGGCCCGGCCCGGCCAGCCACAGCCCGACCAGCGCCAGCACGCCGACGATGAACCCGGTCCATCCCGAGGCGGCAAGGCTCTCGGTGATGATCGACCAGGCGCTGCTCGACGGCCGGCTTGACCGAGTCGGAGGCCACGAGGTTGTCGACGATGTAGTTGCCGGCTGCGGCCCGGATGGCCACGACCGCGAGCCCCACGATCACGAACCCGATCGCGATCGCTCGCAGCTCGAGCCGGCGCCGGCCGCGTGCGAGCCAGACGGCCGCGGCCCAGGCCAGGATCGCGAGCACCCAGATCCAGTTGGCGACGACCTTGAGGAGCTGGGTGAGTCCTGCGCGAGCCCGAGCTGGTCGGACTCCATGATCGTGATGCGCGCCTTCTCGGCCGGGATCTGCGCTGCGAGATCGTCCACGAACTGGTAGCGGGTGCCCAGCTCGATCACGAGCGGCCGGATGTCGAGCACGACGTTGCCGTCCGTCGTCTCGAGCGCTGCTCGTGTCGCCTTCGAGCACGTTGATGAACTGGTCGTGCGCGGCGCCGGTGATGTCCACCCAGGTCTCCTGCACGCGTGGCCGCTGGAGCAGCTCGCCGGCAGCACGATCGGCCACCTCACGCGTCAGGCCTGCGATCGGGCCGGCGAGCGACTGCAGATCGGGAGGAAGACGCTGCTGCAGCGCGCGCCGACACGTCGACGCTGGAGTACAGCGTCTCGACCATCGCGTTCGCGACCTCGGCCTGGATCGCCGGGTCGGCGACAGGGCCTCCGACGTCTCACGGAACTGATCCGGATCGAGCGCCTCGCGCTTGACGAAGTTCGCCAGCAGGCTGACGACGACGAGCAGGACCCCGATCACGGTGAGGACGCGCGCGAGCACGATGCGCACGGAGCCGGCACGCCGCGGTGGCGGCGTGGGCGGAGGTGGCGGCGCCGGCGGTGGCGGCTCGGGCACGGCACTCACGCGCCGAGTATCTCACGCCGCGAGCACCGGGCGATCCCGCGCGGAGGGGTGGTACGCTCGGGCGCGTGCGAATCGTGTTCGGCATCGTCGTGGCGGCCGTCGCTCTCGTCGGCGCGGGCTGCGGCTCGTCGGACGAGGTCGGCGCGACGGAGGCCTGGGCGAGCGACCTCTGCACGTCCGTGCAGACGTGGTCCGACGCCGTCCAGGCGGCGGGCACGACCCTGCAGGACACGAGCTCGCTCTCGCCCGAGTCGATCGGCGGGGCGCTCGAAGGCGTCATCGACGCGACGTCCACCCTCGCCGACGACGTCCAGGGGCTCGGCCCGCCCGACACCGAGTCCGGCGAGCAGGCGCAGGACACGGTGACCGAGCTGGCCGACACGCTGCAGACGGACGCGGCCACGCTGCAGAGCGCTCTCGACGATGCCGGCGACTCCGGCATCACGGGCCTGCTCGAGCAGATCTCCACCATCACGACGACGCTCGGCTCCATGGCGAGCGCCGTCGCCCAGGCGTTCAGCGACCTCCAGGAGCTCGACGTGCAGGGCGAGCTCGAGAGCGCCTTCACGGACGCCGAGGCCTGCGACGGCCTCGCCCGCTCGTAGCTGCGCGCCAGCCAGCGGGTCAACACCACCGTCGACAGAGCCTGCTTTGCGGCCGCGAAGCGGACGCCATCAGCTGTGCCTCGCCGCCAGGCGGCGGGTCGGGATCCGCGTGGGCGGATCCCGCGCCTTGCAGGCAAGGAGGCCGCTATTCGATCAGCGTGAGCATGCGGAACATCGGCAGGTACATGGCGACGACGATGATGCCGACCATGAAGCCGACGCCGATCATCATGATCGGCTCGATGATCGAGGTCAGCGCCTGGATCGACGCGTCGACCTCGTCCTCGTAGAAGTCAGCCACCTTGGTGAGCATCTTCTCGAGCTCACCGGTCTCCTCACCGATCTTCACCATCTGCGAGACCATGGGCGGGAACACGGCGCCGTCGATCAACGGCTGCGCGATCGTGGCACCCTCCTGCACGCGGGCGCGCACGTGGTTCGTCTCGTTCTCGACGACCCAGTTGCCCGACGTCTGCGCGGTGATCTCGAGCGCCTTGATGATGTCGACGCCGGAGGCGATCAGCGTCGACAGGGTGCGAGACCAGCGGGCCATGGCGACCTTGCGCACGACCCCGCCGATCTGCATCGGGATCCTGAGCTTGAAGCGATCCCACGCCTGGCGCCCGGTCTCGGTCCGCTTCCAGCGGAAGAACCCGAAGATGATGAGCGCGATGACCGGGAAGATGATGAACCAGTAGTCACGCAGCCCGTTCGATGCGACGAGCACCCACTGCGTCAGCGTCGGCAGCTCGCCGCCGAGCGAGTCGAACACCTTGACGAACACCGGGACGAGGAACATCAGCATCCCGACCAGGACGAGGGTCGCGAAGCACAGCACGACCGTCGGGTAGATCATCGCGCCGCGCACGCGCCGCTTGATCTTCTGCTCCTTCTCGATCTGCGTCGCGACGCGATCGAGCACCGTGTCGAGCACGCCTGCGGCCTCGCCGGCCTCGACCATCGAGACGTAGAGCCGGTTGAACACCGCCGGATGGGTGGCCATCGCCTCGGACAGCAGCGCGCCCGACTCGACCTGCTCGCGGACGTCGTCGATCACGGCGCCGAGCGCCGGGTCGTCGGTCTGCTGCTCGAGGATCACGAGCGCCGTGACGACGGACAGGCCCGCCTCGATCATCGTCGCGAACTGCCGCGAGAAGATCTGCAGCGACTTCGGCCTTCACCTTCTTGGCGCGGCCGAACATCCCCTTGGTGGCCGGCGCCCCTTCCGCGGAGCGCTCCTCGAGCCACTGCGCCAGCAGGCCGTTGCCGCGCAGCGCGTCGCGCGCGGTCATCGCGTCGGGCGCCTGGATCTCACCGGTGCTGATCGCGCCCTGGGCGTTGATGGCGCTGTAGGCGAAGGACGGCATGTGGTTCCCCTATCGGCGTGGCTGGCTGGCTACGTGAGCGCTCGGACGGGTCACTTCTTCGGCTCCGCCGCCGCCTGTGTGAAGCCCTCGACCGCTTCCGGCTCGTCGCCGACGTAGAGGAGCTTCAGCGCGTAGCGGGCCCCTGTCGCCGTGTTGACCAGCGTCAGGTTCTTGCCGAGCTTGAGCGTGATCGTCTGCCCGTCGGTGAACTCACCGCCGGACACCGCGACCTTGGCCGTCTTCCCCTTGAGCGAGACGAGGACGAACATGTCCTCCTGCGCCGGGAAGAGCTGCTTGACCTTGAGCGGCTCTGCATCACCGTTGACCGCGATGGTGGCGAAGGTGGGCGGGGTTGCCGCGGGTGCGGTCGTGCCGCCGCCCTCGGAGCCGCCGCCGTCCTGTGCCGCCGGAGCCGCCGGACGCGGCCGGCGGAGCCGGCGTTGCCGTGGTGGGCTCCTTGGGGAGCGTCTGGATGAACGGATCCTTGGCCGTGAACAGCGTGAAGGCACGCAGCTGGCCCTCGCCCGGCTTGAGCAGGGCGCCGCCGGCGACGGGGACGCCGACGAGCACCGCACGCGGCACACCGGCCGGGACGACGGTCGTCTGGGTGGTCGAGCCCGCCGTCGTCGAGCCGGCGCTGCCGGGGACGACGGTGGTCCCTGGCGCGGGCGCGGCTGCGGGTGCCGGCGTGTCGGAGCCGCCCAGCAGCTTCGGGCCCTGCAGCGCGACCACTCCGAGGAGCACCACGCCGAGGACGATGAGGATGATCTTCTGCTGGCGCTGCTTCTGCGCGGCGATGTCGTTGGTCTTGGCCATCAGGGAGTCGCTCCTGCCGCGACCGTCCCGGTCGAGGTCGTCGTTGTCTGGGTTCCGTCGGCGCCGGGTACCGGCGTCGTCGGCGCGAAGCCGTACGCGTTGACCGTCACCGTCGCTCGCACGACCGGGAAGGTCTCCCCGCCTGCGGGCTGCTCGAGCGTGACCTGGTCGACGGTGTAGACGCGGCCCTTGACCGCGAGACGCCCGCGCTGGATGCCCACGAGCTTGCGGACCTCGCGCAGGAACTTCGAGACGTTGGTGAACCTGCCCTCGAGCACCGCCGTGTAGGGCTGCTGGAGCATGTCGGCGGTCGGCACCGGCTGCGCCGGGGTGAGCCCCCAGAGCGTCAGCTTGTTCGTCTTCGCGAGCCGGTCGAGGTCGAGGAGCACGCCGGCCGAGTCGATCTGGCCGGGCAGCGCCTTCGAGAGGCGGAAGAGATCGTCCGCCTTGACGCGAACCTGTGCGCTCGGCCGCGCGAGCTCGGCCTGCTTCTCCGCGAGCTCGGCCTGCGAGGCGGTCACCTTGGCGGCGAGCTCGTCGGCCTGCTTGCGCTCGGGTGCGACCACGAGGAGCCAGCCGGCGGCGAGCACGGCTGCCAGCCCGGCGACCGCGGCCACGATCATGCCCTTCTTCGTGTTGAGGAAGGCTCTCACTGGGCACCTCCGGGCTGCTTGATGTCGGCGAGGACGATGAACCTCACGATCGGCTTCTTGCCGATGACCTCGCGTGTGCTGGACTCGAGCTGGACATTGGTGAGGCTCGGCACGGTGCGCAGCCGGGCCAGGAGGCGGGCAACCGACGCCTGATCCTTGGTGTAGCCCTGCACCGTCACTCCGGTCGGGAGCGCCGGCGCCGCGGGTGCGGCTGCCGGTGCCGGCTCCGTACCGGGTGCGACGACGGGTGCCGGCGGCGGCAGCTGAGCCGCGAGCCGCGTCAGCGAGACGTTCCCGGGCAGCACCAGCGACACGTCGCGCAGGACGCCGTCCCACGAGACGCGGCCACCGAGGACGCCGGCGAGCGCGACCGCGCGGGCAGCCTCGCCTGCAGCGACATCGGCGTCGATCACCGGCCGCTTCGGCTTCGGCAGCGCGGCGATCTGCGCCTGCACCGCGTCGAGCTCGGACTGACGATTCGAGACCGTCTTGTTGGCGTCGAGGAAGAGGAAGCCCAGCGCTGCGATCGACGCGGCGGCGGCGACTGGCACGGCCACCTTGACCCAGTCGGGCCTGGCGCGAGCAGCGCGCATGTCCGAGGGGAGCAGGTTGACCGACCGGACCGCTTCGTCCTCGATGGCGAGACCGATCGGCACGGCCAGCGAGCCGATGGTCGCCTCGAGCGCCGGATCGAGAGCCGTCCGTGCCACGACACGCTGCAACGGGTCGCCGACGCGGACGTTCACGCCGATCATCTGGTGCAGGGAGTCGGCGAGCCCCACGAGGTGCGACGTGCCACCCGTGATCACGATCTCGCCGATGCCGAGCGACTCCGGCTGGGTCTGGTAGAACTGGAGCGAGCTGACGAGCTCCCTGGCAAAGGGCGTCAGCTTCGAGCGGATCGCCTCGACCGCCTTCTGGCGAGCCTCGTCGTCGAGGGACGCCAGCTGCCTCGGCGTGCCCGACAGCGCGAGATGCCGCAGGATCGTGGCAGCCTCGGCCGCGTGGACGTCGAGCTCCTGCGCGATGGCCTCCTGGAGCACTCCACCGCCCCAGTCGAAGACGCGGGTGAACTCACAGGCGCCGCTGCCCGAGACGAGGAGCGTCGATGCCTCGTGGCCGATCGAGACCACGACCGTCGCGGTGTCGTCGGCGGTGCGGACGGTGCGGGGCTCGACGAAGGCACGCAGGAGACCGAGGGCCTCGAGATCGACGCCCGCGAGCCGCAGCCCTGCCTCCTTGCACACCTCCAGATACGGCTCGACCTGGTCGCGAGGAGCGACGACGAGCAGGACGCGCCGCACGGGCTCGCCCTCCTCGCTCGCGCGCTCGTCGATCACGCGGTAGTCGAGCACCGACTCGTGCACCGCGACCGGCAGCACCTCGTGTGCCTTGAAGCGCACTGCGTTGTCGAAGCGCTCCGCGTCGTCGATGCCGACCACGTCGGTCGCTCGCACGCCGATGCGGTTGCTCGCCAGGCCGATGCGCACGTCCTTGCGCGGTAGCCCGTTGTCGTCGAAGAACGACTTCAGCGCGTTCGTCAGCGCGACGCGGATCCTTGACGTCGCCGTCGACGACGATCCCGGGCTCGAGCGGGACGCGAGCGGCCTGCACGAGCTCCGAGCGCCCGTCGACCTGCTGCACGACGGCCGCGGCGAGCTGGGACGCGCCGATCTTGAGACCGACGACCTTGCGGCCGCCGCGGTCGCTGCGGCCCGAGCCGCGCTTCTTCGGCTTCGGAGTATCGGAGCGCCGGGAGCGGCCGTTCTTCGCGGCCGGCTCGGCCACCGCCGTCACCACGGGCTCGGCGTCGGGCTCGGAGAACAGCTCGTCGGCTGCCTCCGGCTCGGCGTCGGCGTCCGCGGCGACGTCTGTTGCAAGCTCGTCCTCGCCGTCGCCCCACAGATCGCCGTCCGTCGGCGTCCGTGGCGGGTTCGTCGCCGGCGTCGGCCTCGTCGTCCGCGGCTGCCTGCGGCGCATCGTGGATCTCGTCCTCGATGACGACCTCGGGCTCCTCGATCTCGACAGGCTGCTCGGCGGCAACGGGCTCGAGCTCGACGTGCAGCTCCTCCTCGACCTCGACCTCGGCGCCGTGGAAGGGCTCGACGTCGGCCTCGGCCGGCTCGCCCGTATCTCCGCTGGCGTCCCTCTGCCTGCGACGGAAGATGCCGCGCTCCTTCTTCGGGAGCGGCGCCTCCGTGCCCGCATCGGACGACGACCTCGTGGGGCTCACCCGGCCACAGCTCGGATGTCGTGTCGACGGCGGGGGTGACGTCGACCGACGACCCTTCGCCAGCGCCCGAGTGAGTCGCCTCCGCACGCACGGCGGGCAGAGGCCGCGGGTTGCGCCTGAAGGAGAGCTCGGTGCGGAACACGGGGTCGCGCAGCGTCTCCGGGTCGGAGACGGTGGGCGCCGCGGGAGCAAAGCCGAGGTGCGGCCGCTGCGCGGGCGGCGCGTCGGCGACCGCCGGCAGAGCGTGGGAACGCACGTCGGTGAAGCCCAGCGGGTAGCGGGGCGACTGCAGGTCGTCGGGCAGAGGCGCGGTGCGCGGCTGCGCGAGATCCGAAAGGACGGAGAGGGGGATCCACGGGATCATTTGGCGGCTCAGCTCCCGGCCACCCGCAGCGCCGTGCCCAGGGCGGGCGACGCCGGGGTGCCATCGGTCGACATGGACGGAACGGCGATACCGGCCCGCTCGAGCGCCGACATGAGCGCCTCGGGTCGGCTCGACCGGCTGATCGCGTCGGGGATGGAGATGAGGCGCTGCTGGATGAGCTCCGTCAGCGACTGCTCCATCGTCTGCATCCCGCGGCGGGTGCCGGTCTGCATGTACGAGTAGACCTGCTCGATCTTGCCCTGGCGGATCAGGTTGCGAATCGCGTCGTCGAGGAAGAGGATCTCGAGGGCGACAGCGCGGCCGGACCCGTCGGCCTTCTGCAGCAGCGTCTGGGTGACGATGCCCTGGAGCGAGTTGGCGACCTGCATGCGGATCTGGTCCTGCTGGGCCGCCGGGAAGACGTCGATGATGCGGTCGATCGTGCTGGGCGCGCTCTGCGTGTGCAGCGTCGCGAACACAAGGTGGCCGGTCTCGGCGGCCGTGAGCGCGGTCGAGATCGTCTCGAGGTCGCGCATCTCGCCGAGGAGGATCACGTCGGGGTCCTGACGCAGCGCTGCCCGCAGCGCGTCCGAGAACGACGTGGCGTCGTGCCCGATCTCGCGCTGGTTGACGATGCACCGCTTGTGGTGGTGCAGGAACTCGATCGGGTCCTCGATCGTGACGATGTGATCGGTGCGGATCCGGTTGATCTCGTCGATCAGCGAGGCCAGCGTGGTGGACTTGCCCGAGCCGGTCGGCCCGGTGACGAGCACGAGACCGCGAGGCTTGCCCGTGAACTCGTGGAGGCTCGACGGCAGGCCGAGCTCCTCGAGGCTCTTGATGTCCGTCGGGATGGTGCGGAACGCGGCTGCGATCGACTCGCGCTGGTAATAGGCGTTCACACGGAAGCGGGCGAGGCCGCGGATCCCGTAGGCGAAGTCGAGCTGGCGGTTGAGCTCCATCAGCTTCTGCTGCTCGGTGGTGGTGATCCGGTAGATCAGCTCCCGTGTCATGTCCGGGTCGAGGACCGGGAAGTCCTCGAGCAGCTGGATGTGACCGTGCAGCCGGACGGCCGGATGCGACCCCGCCGTGAGGTGGAGGTCGGACGCCTTCAGATCGACGGCAGCCTGCAGAAGGGCGTCGACCGAGAGCGGGGCGGCTGTGGTCTCCGAGAGCTCCACGGGGGCACCTATCGGCAGCAGCGCCACCCACCTTGAGCTTCTCCACACACTCGGTGCAGGGACGCTCGCGCACCCTGCGGAAGACTCGCTCGAGAGACGGCAGAGGGAAGGTGCGCTGCGTCGTCGTTCCACCCGCCGGGTCGTCGTCCGCCGGCGAGCGGGCGTTTCGAGGCTCCCCCGGAACTGGGGTGAGCCGGTACCCCACTTCGGGGGACATCGCTCACCCGTCCTGCGACCGATGCATGGGGAGCCGGATGCATCTCCCCCACGGAAGGGAACACCGCGCATGCACTCCACAGCGAACACGCCCGTTCGGCGCCCTGCGGCGAGAGCGGGCGCGCCACGAAGACGGCTTCACCCTCATCGAGCTCCTCGTGGTGCTCATGATCATCGGCGTCCTCCTGGCGACGGCAGTGCCCTCGTACCTCGGCTTCAAGCAGCGCGCCGAGAAGAGCGCGGCCCAGTCGAACGTCCGTGCGGCGATCTCGGCCATGGAGGCGTACTACGTCGACAACGAGACGTACGCCGGCGCCACGCTCGCGGCGCTCAGGTCGATCGACACCGGTCTCGCGTCGGTGACGCTGAGCGGGCTCAGCCTCGACGACGTACTCGATCTCGTTCACCAGGGGCGCGTGCTCGGCCAGCGTGGACGGGCCCGGCGGCAGCGTCACCTCGAGCTGCTAGCGATGGTGTCCCGCAGCGTCTCCCGGGGCTCTCGGCGCGGTACGGCGACGCCGGCGCGCCCTCGTGATGCTGCGCCTCCTCTTCACGCCCGACAGCGGCTCGGCTGCGGCGGCGGTCTCGACCACGGCACCGCGTCCGAATCCCCCACGGCGGGGGATGCCGCTCACCCCTGGAATCACCCTAACGGGGGTTACCGGGTTTCGAGAGTCGCTCCGATAGTCCGCCTGTCGGTTTCACCCCGTCCCACCCGGAAGGAGCATCGAATGATGCGGATTAACAAGAGGCTGCAGATGCGGCTTCGCAACGAGGAGTCGGGCTTCACGCTCATCGAGCTCCTCATCGTGCTCGTGATCATCGGCGTCCTGCTGGCGATCGCAGTGCCCTCCTACCTCGGCTTCAAGAAGCGCGCC
Source organism: uncultured Actinomycetes bacterium (assembly GCA_963732985.1). GTDB lineage: Bacteria > Actinomycetota > Thermoleophilia > Gaiellales > Gaiellaceae > Gaiella. The sequence goes on from CAVTBP010000007.1 coordinate 132,259, forward strand.
GAGAAGAGCGCGGCCCAGTCCAACGTCCGCGCAGCGATCCCGGCCATGGAGGCCTTCTACTCCGACAACGGCACGTATGTCGGCGCAGACTCCGGCGGCGCTCCGCTCGATCGACACCGGTCTCGCGTCGGGTCTCGTGACCAGCGGCCTGACCGTCAACACGTACACGATCTCGTTCACGCAGGGCGCGTGCTACGCCAGCGACGACCGGCCCGGGCGGCTCGATCACGACGAACTGCTAGTCGACCAATCGACTCGCGCGACCGAGGGCCCGGGCAACCGGGCCCTCGTCATTGCTCGAGCGCGATGCCACCGTCTCAAGCCGCGCGTCGCGCAGCCGACCGATAGCGCCGACCGATGGCTCTCCCGTCCTCCCGCCGTCACCGCACCGGCCCGGCCGGCGATCCTCTCACGCGTCGCGCCGGCGCACCTGGTGCTCGCCGCCATCGTCGTCGTGAGCGCGCCGTGCGCGGCTCGTCGCGTCGTTCCCCGGGCGACGCCCCGCTACCTCCCCGACGAGTTCCTCTACCCGGAGCTCGCCCGCTCGATCGGCCGGGGCGACGGTGTCTCCGTCCTCGGCCAGCCGACGTCGTTCCCGGCGCTCCTGGAGCCGCTCCTGACGGCGCCGTTCTGGACGGCGGCCGACACCGAGACGCTCGATCCACCTCACCCAGGCGTTCCACAGCGTCGCCATGGCGCTCGCCGCCGTTCCCGTGTATCTGCTCGCCCGCCGGCTCAGCCTGCCCAGCGGCAGCGGCGCTCTCGTGCGCGGCCGCGACCGTCGTCGCGCCCGGGCTGCTCTACGCGAGCTACATGACGGCAGACGCCGTCGCCTACCTGCTCGCGCTCGTCGCCGTGCTCGTGGCCGTCCGCGCGCTCTCGCGCCCGACGCGTGGCAACGCAGGGCTGGTTCCTCGCTCGCCGCAGGGCTCGCGACGTTCGCGCGGCTCCAGTACGCCGTGCTCGTTCCCGCCTTCGTGGGCGCGGCACTCGTCGTCGAGCGCTGGCACGTCGTGCGGGCCGCACGCAGGTTCGCCGTCGTCAGCGTGCGCCGTCGCGCTGCCTGCGTCGCCCGCCGCGGTGCTCGGGTCTCGCGTCCTCGGCCGCTACGAGGCCGTGACCGAGCTTCGGCGTCTCTCCGTCGACCGGCGGCTGGGCCGTCTCGACCGCGGCGCTGCTCGCCGTCGTCGCCGGGGCAGCGCTCGTCCCGGGCGCCGTGGCGTGGATCGCGACGTCGTTCGTGCGCGCCGGGGCGCGACCGGGCCCGGACCGGCTTCGCCGCGCTCACCGGCTCTGCGCTCGTCGGGCTCGTGGTCGCCTGCCGCGGTGATGAGCGTCGACACCGGCTCCGATCGCTTCCTCGAGCGATACCTGATCGTGCGCGTTCCCGCTCGTCGCGATCGCGTTCTGCTGCTGGGCAGCACGACGGCCGCCCCGGCCGCTTCGTCGCGGTCGCGCGTGGCCGCGCTCGTGATCGTCGCCGCCGCGCGCGTTCCGGTCAGCGGGCAGCTCACCGGCCAGGGAAGCGCGGACTCGCCGACACTGCTCGCCGCTGAGCAGGCTCGGCGGGATCGTCGGCCTCGCGGAGGCGAGCCTGGTCGCCGCCCTCGTCGTCTCCGCGTGCGCCGTGCTCGCGCATGGCGGCCGCGCTGAGCCGCCGCGTGCCCGCGTCGGCTCTCATCGCTGTCACGCTCGTCGCTGTTCGCTCTCGTGGCGGTCGGTGCGCACGTCGCCGACGTACGTGCCGCGCAGCGCGACCCAGCGCGCGACGTTCACGGCGACTGCCGCATGGATCGAGGCCGAGCACCCCGGAGACGTCCTGCTCGTCCAGACGCCCGGCAGCAGCCCGTACCTGCCGATGCTCACCGCCCTCTGGAACCCGTCCGTCCGCAGCGCCGCGCCGCTCGGGCAGCGCGACATGATCGACTTCGACGGCCTCGGCACCGATGCCCGTCTCGATCGCCGCCGACGGGACGCTGATGTCCGGCAGGCCGTCCGGTCACACAGTCGACCGTGTTCGCCACCGGCGGCACCGTGATGCTTCCGGCGCAGCCCGGCACGGATCGTCAGCGACCGCTTCTTCACGCTCGTCGATGCCCGACGGGCCAGTGCGCCTGGCGGGCGTCGCCGAGGGTGTCCGATCCGAGGGCACGCTCGCACCGACGGGTCGCCTGACGGCGTACCCGGCTGCCGCGGGCGGCTGCACGCGGCTCACGGTCCGCCTCACGCTCCCGACGGGCTTCCCGCCGACGCTGCTCGAGTTCCGACGATCCACGGCACGCGAGCGGCAGACAGTGCTCGTCCGCGCCGGAGCAACCGCCCGGGTCGAGGTCGTCTCGGACGCGCGACAGCGTCGCAGACGCTCAAGTACAGGACACTCGCGGTCGGCAACCGCGCGCCCGGGCCGTTCGTGGAGACCGTCGCCAGCGCCCGGGCGACGACCACCACCGTCCCCTGCGCGAGCGCTTAAGGCGGCAGGGCTTCGTGCCGATACAGCGATCATGACCTCCGCGCTCCCGATCCCCACACGCATGCTCGTGATCGTCGGCGTCGCCATCGCGGCGCTCGCGGCCCTCTTCGTCGCCAGGCCGCTGTTGCTCGACGACTCGGGCTCGTCGGCCGCCTCCCCCGCAGCCGTGACCCCGGCCACCACGACCGTCGAAGCCTGCCGCCCAGGCGCCCGCCGCCAAGCCCACGCAGCCGAAGATCGTGCTGCTGCCGGGCCTGCCGACGAAGCTCGAGAACAGGCTCCGGCATTCCAGGGTCGTCGTGATGTCCGTCTACGCCGGCACCGACGCGGGCGACCGCGCCGCGGTCAGCGCAGCCCGTCGTGGTGCCAGGTCTTCGGGCGCCGCGTTCGTGGCCTTCAACGTGCTCAACGAGAGCACGGCCCGCCAGGTGCAGCCGTTCATCGGCACCGCCTCGCCGCCCGTCATGTTCGTCGTGAAGCGCCCCGGCAAGGTCGTGGCGCGGTTCGACGGCAGCGTCGACGAGACCGTGGTCGCCCAGGCGGCGACGAACGCCGGCGCGCGCAACGGCAAGTAGAGCGCTCGTGAGCGTCCCTCTCCGCGGCGCCAAGCGAGCTCCCAAGGCCGCGAAGCCCGGCAAGGACGGGACGCTGTTCACCTACGAGCTGCGCCGCGAAGGGAAGCCGCTCGCAAGCCTCCACGGCGTGGTCGCGGACGGGGAAGTGACGGTGGAGGCGGAGATCTATCCCGTCGGTCGCCCACCGGGCGACCCTCCGGTGCAGCGCCCGTTCTCCTTCGCCTCGGTCGAGGCGGCGCAGCGGTTCGCGGACGAGAGCCTCATGGCGCTCGAGTACCTGAACTGCGAAGTCGTCGACTAGGCGCGGCTACGCGCGGCGTGAGGCTGAAGCCTCACCCCGAGCGCGCAGGGTCGGACTTCATCCCGGCACCGCGCGGACCGATCGCCTTTGTGCCTGCCTAGGCTCGAGGCCATGGCACCGCTCGATGCGAAGGGGCCGTCCTCCCTCACATGGAGACGACGCGCGCCAGCTCTTCGATCGACGTGAGACCGGCGGCCGCCTTGGCGATGCCGTCGTCCCACATCGAGCGCATGCCCACGGTCGCCGCGGCCTTCTCGATCTCTTCCCGCGGCGCGTTGCGTGCGGCGAGGCCCTCGATCTCGTCGTTCATGACGAGCAGCTGGAAGACCCCGATGCGGCCCTTGTACCCGGTGCGGCCGCAACGCGGGCAGCCGACCTTGCGGTACAGCACCATGCCCTCGCGGGCCTGTGCCGACTCCGGCGCGAGACGAGCGGAGACGAGCTCCTCGACGGTCGGCACGTACATCTCGCAGCAGTTCGTGCAGAGCTTGCGCGCGAGGCGCTGCGCCAGCACGGCCGAGACGGCCGATCCGGTGAGGTACGGCTCGACGCCCATCTCGTTGAGCCGGGTGATGGCCGCCGGGGCGTCGTTCGTGTGCAGCGTGGAGAAGACGAAGTGACCCGTGAGCGCGGCCTCGATCGCGATCTTCGCCGTCTCGGTGTCCCGGATCTCGCCGACCATGATCACGTCGGGGTCGGAGCGGAGGATCGTGCGCAGGGCGGTGCCGAACGTCAGGTCCGCCTTGGTGTTGATCTGGATCTGGTTGACCCCCGCCAGGCGGTACTCGACCGGGTCCTCGACGGTGATGATGTTGATCTCCGGCCGGCAGATCTCGGCGACCGCCGCGCACAACGTGGTCGACTTGCCCGAGCCGGTCGGGCCCGTCACGAGGAGCGCTCCCGTCGGCCTGCGGATGATCGTCGCCAGCTGCTCGCGCATCGCCTCCGACAGACCGAGCGACTCCAGCGTCGGCGTCTGACGCGACTTGTCGATCAGGCGCATCACGACCTGCTCCCCCTCGACGGTGGGCAGCACGGCGACCCGGATGTCGAGCAGGCGGCCCACGGCGCGCGCGTTGAGGGTGATCCGGCCGTCCTGGGGCCTGCGCCGCTCGGCGATGTCGAGCTTTGCGAGCACCTTCAGCCGGGTGGTGACACCATTGGCCATGCGCTTCGGGATCCGCTGCGTCTCGGAGAGCACGCCGTCGACGCGTGTCCTGACCATCAGCACGTCGTCCTGGGGCTCGAAGTGGATGTCGCTGGCGCCGTCGCCGGCAGCGCTCATGATGATCGAGTTGACGAGCCGCACGAGCGGCGCGTCCGACACTCCGTCGTCGACCTCGAGATCGTCCTCGTCCTCGACGACCTCGAGCTGGTCGAGCACCGACTGCGTCTCGGTCACCTCCGTCTGCTTGGAGATGCGGTCGAGCTCGTTGGTGATGTCCTCGCGGTTGGCGACGAAGAGCTCGATCGGGTGCTTCGTCGCGATCTTGAGCTCGTCGATGCCGAGGATGTTCGCCGGGTCGGCGATCGCGACCTTGAGCTTCTCGCCGTCGAACGCCACCGGTACCGCGATGACGCGGCGCAAGGTGCGTAGCGGGATCAGCTCGGCCGTTCCGATCGGGATCCGCGTGTCGGCGAACTCCAGGTAGGGCAGGCCGTGACGGCGCGCGAGCGACCGCGCGACCCCGGAAGCCTCTGCGGCGCCTTCGTCGTGCAGCGCCTGCGCCAGCGACCCGGTTCCCGCGCGCCCGCGGGCTGCCGCGAGACGATCGCGGGTGACGAGGTCGGTGAGCTCGACGAGCTCGGCGACGAGATCGGCGACCGTCTCGAAGCCGCCGTCCTGCTGGCCGTTGTCGCCGTTCTCGAGCTCGCCGAGGTTGGTCGACGTGCGCAGCGGAGCCGCCGGCTCGAACTTCACGACGCTCTCACCGACCCGGTCAGCGGAGGATCTCCAGGTACCAGTCCAGGATCGGCTCGCCCGCGAAGAGCGCTACGACGGCTCCCAGCGCGAGGAACGGGGCGAACGGAACGGCCATCTTGCGCGCCTGCGTCCCGTGCCGGAGCGCCATGATCGCGGCCGGGACGAGCGCGAACAGCAGGCCCAGCATCAGCCCCACGGCGACGTTCCGGCCGAGCATGGCGCCGAGCAGGAGCGCCAGCTTGACGTCGCCCATGCCCATCCCGCTCGGATAGGCGAGGGCGGCGGCGAGGAGGAATCCGGAGGCGCCGATGGCTCCGAGCGCCCACTCGGGGCTCGGCTCGATCGCGGTCTGTGCCACGAGCACGACGACGAAGCTCGGCAGCACGATCCTGTTCGGGACGATGCGATGCTCGATGTCGATCGCCGAGAGAGCGACCAGCACGGAGCAGAAGAAGGACGCGACGACCGCCTCGGGCGTCAGCCCGAAGTGCAGCACGCACGCCACGATCAGCAGGGCCGTCAGCGCCTCGACGACCGGGTAGCGGATCGGGATGGCCGCCTTGCAGCTGCGGCAGCGCCCGCGGAGCAGCGCATACGACAGCAGCGGAATGTTGTCCCAGGCCGCGATCTGCGTGTCGCAGCTCATGCACGCCGACCGGTCGAGCACGAGCCCGCGCCGCTCCGGCACCCGCGAGGCGACGACGTTGAGGAAGCTCCCGATGACGAGGCCCGGCGCCGCGACCACCGCTGCCAGCGCAACGTTCATGTGCGTGTCAGGAGGCTCAGCGCAGCCCGGACCCGAGCTTCGTCACCGTCGCTCGCCCCGTGGTCTCCGCCGCCTCCTGGTCGTCGGCGCGCTTGGCCTTGACGGCCTGCTCGAGCGCGACGAGGAAGTCGTGTCGGTTGGTGGCGGCGTTCGCAGCAACCTCACGATCGATGTCGCCCCGCAGGACGAGCTCGATCAGCGCCTGCGCGAAGGTCTGCATCTCGTAGAACTCGCCGGCTGCGATTGCGTCGGAGATCTCGTCCGGGCGGTTCTCACGGATCAGATCCTGGATGCGGGCATTCGTGACCATCACCTCGACGGCCGGCACACGACCGCCGTCGGCGCGAGGCAGGAGCCTCTGGCTGACGACCCCCTTGAGCGTCCCGGCCATGATCGACCGGATCTGCGGCTGCTTGTCCGCCGGGAAGAACTCGATCATGCGGCCGAGCGTCTCGGCTGCGTCGATGGTGTGCAGTGTCGAGAAGACGAGGTGACCGGACTCCGCCGCCTGCAGGGCGGTGTGCGCGGTCTCCGTGTCGCGCATCTCGCCGATCAGGATGATGTCCGGGTCCTGGCGGAGCACCCGGCGCAGCGCCTGGCTGAAGCTCTCGGTGTCGAGCCCGATCTCACGCTGGTTGACGATGCAACCGCGATCCGGATGCAGGATCTCGATCGGGTCCTCGACCGTCACGATGTGGTGCCGGCGGATGCGATTGATGTAGTCGAGCATCGCCGCGAGCGTCGTCGTCTTGCCGGACCCGGTCGGTCCGGTGACCAGCACGAGGCCGCGGTGCTCGTTCGCGAGCCGCTTGACCCCGGGCGGCAGGCCGAGCTGCTCGAAGCTCGGGATCTCGCTCGGGATGACGCGGAACGCGAACGACGTGGCGCCGCGCTGCCGGAAGCCGTTGACACGGAATCGAGGAAGCGTCGGGTACGAGTAGGCGATGTCGAGATCGCCGCTGTCGTCGAACAGGTCGCGGCGCTTGGGCGAGATCTCCGTCACCGTGTCGAGCACGGTGAGCAGGTCTTGCTCCGTCATCGCGGGGGCGCCCTCCATCGGCTCGAGCTCGCCGTCGATGCGGATCACGGGTGGCTGGCCAAGCTTGAAGTGGACGTCGCTGGCGCCGGCGTCCACGGCACGGGTGAGCAGGCTGACGAGATCCATACAAGGTGCATGATCGGCACGAAACGTCCCTCTCTTGAGGGGTAGTCGCAGGCCCGGCTCGGACGGCGACGACGTGTCCGGCGTCAGCCCGTCACGACGTGCCCGTCGTCGTGCAGCGGACGGTCGGTCGGAGCGCGTGTCCGACCGGCGCCGGACACGTTCCTCACGGCGCCGCGAGACGCGAGAGCAGCCGCAACGGCGGCCGCGCCAGGCCGCGCGCCTGGCTCGGGTGGGCGACGTCGCCGGCGAGCAGGCCGGCGACGACGGCGAACACTCCCGGGGAGCGGGCCGCCCAGAAACATGCGCCCGCGCTCCTGTCCATCGCGCGCTTGGCGGCCCAGGAGGCGGCGGCGTGGTGATCGAGCGCGCTCGCGAGGGCCGATGTGTAGCCGTCGAGGTCGCCGGCCAGGATCGCCTCGGCCGCGAGCCGGCCGGAGACGAACGCCTCGTAGATGCCGTCGCCGGAGAGCGGGTCGACGAGCCCCGCGGCGTCGCCCACGACGAGCAGCGCGTCCCGCTCGGGCCGCGGCGCCGGGGCGGCGCATCGGCAGGCGATGCCCTTTCACGTCGGTGAGCGAGTCGGGCGACAGCCCGTGGGCTCGCGCGAGCACCGCCAGGTGGTCGCGCAGCCGCGGCCCCTCGCTGCCCCAGCCTCCCACGCCCACGTTGGCGTGATCCCCTTTCGGGAACACCCAGCCGTAGCCACCCGGGACGATGCCGAGCTCGATCACCGCCGTGGCCTCGTACGGCTCGCGGCCGAGCAGCGCCCACGACGCGTTGCCCTCCAACGCCACGCCGCGCGTGATGTCGGCGCCCAGCTGGGCCGTGCGCGCGACGACGCCGTTCGCGCCGTCGGCGCCGACGAGCGTGTCGGCGCGCACGCGCTCTGTGCCGACGCGCGCCACGACACCGTTGTCCTCGAGCGCCAGATCGGCGACGCCGCTGCCGAGACGCACGTCGGCGCCGGCCTCGGCCGCGTGCTCCGCGAGGTGTGCGTCGAGACGGCGCCGCTGCGTCATCAGGATCAGCGGCTCCCGGTGGCGGCGCGTGAACTCGCGGCCGTAGCGCAGGCGCAGGCGGAACCGGTCGACGACGTGCTCCACGACGGGTGCGACGTCGCACGGCGCGTGACGCAACGCTCGCCCCGTGAGCCCGCCGCCGCACGGCTTGTCGCGCGGAAAGCGCGCCTTGTCGGCGAGCAGGACCCGGGCGCCTCCGCGTGCGAGGTGGATCGCCGTCGCGGATCCCGCGGGCCCCGCACCCGCGACAGCACGTCCCAGTGCTGCATGCCGCGAGTGTACGCCGGGCTCCGCAGCGCGGCGGTGAACCGACAGTGATCCCGCTTGCGGCTAGGGGAGCGGGCAACGCTCCGACGCAGGGCACCGCCGCAGCACGGTCACGCGCGGTGGCGCCGAGCCGCCCGTCGGCCAGGTGAGCCGGAGCCGCACGGACGCAGCGTTGTTGGCGTAGCTCGACTCGCGCACGCGGCGGGTCGGGTTCGCGCGGTGTACGAGGACGTAGGTGCCGGCCGGGACGCGGGTGACCTCGATGTCCTGACCGTGGAAGAACGCGGGATAGCGGTCGACGTAGCCTGGTGAGGAGCCCTGCTCGACGCGGCGCAGGTCACGCTGGCCCGCGCCGCAGTTCGTGACGAAGCGCGGCGGCCCCACGTTCGGCACGCGGACGGACGACCGCCCGTAGCGGTCGATCAGGCAGAAGCCGCTCTTGCGGTCTCGGCCGACGAGAGCGTGATCGGACGCGCGGCGCAGCTCGTAGTTCTCGAACTGCTGGAAATGCCAGTGCCTGTGTGGCGGGTGCGTCTGGTAGAGGAGCGTGCCGACGTCGCGGAGGAGCATCGCGCCGCCACCGTGTCGCGCGATCAGCTGATCGGCGCGCATGGTGCGGCGATCGGACGGCCGCCAGCCTCGAATGCGCAGCGGCCCCCGTCCGATGCTGTCGACGGCCGATGCGAAGCCGAGGTGGAACCCACCCTGCCTGGCGAGCACGACCAGGTCGGCGGGAGCCTGCTGGTCGAGGTCGGGGAGCAGCGCCTCGGGGCCGGGCGCGACCACCGGCGAGGCGAGCGACCAGTCGGGGTCGACGTCGCCCTCCGTGCCGGCCACGGGCGTGGCAGGCCCGACGCTCACGCGAACGATCCACGTGCGCGTGCGGCCGCGATGCGAGCGCGTGAACGCGAGGTGGGTGCCGTCCGGCGACCAGTCCGGCCGGAGGTCGGTCTGCGCCGAGTGCGTGACCTGCCGCGCGGCGAGGGTCGCGAGCGGTGCGACCCAGATCCGCGTGCGGCCGTTCGCGGCGGCGCTGAACGCAAGGCGCCTTCCATCCGGGCTCCAGGCGGGTGCGCGCGCAGCGCCTGCGGCGTCGAGGAGGAGCTCGGGCTCGCCACCGGCGCTCGAGACCGCCCACAGGTCGAGGCCTCCGCCGCGGGTGGACGCGAAGGCGATGCGCCGACCGTCGGGCGACCACGCGGGGTCGAGGTCGTCGCCCGGCCCGCCGGCGACGAGACGCTTCCGCGTGCCGTCGGAGCGCATCGCGTACACGTCCCAGCGACCGGGTGCGCCGCTCTGCCAGGCGATCCTGCGCCCGTCGGCCGACCAGGCGGGGTGCCGGTCCTCGAGCTGTCGGCTCGCGGTCAGCCGCCGCACCTCGCCGCTTGCCCCATCGGCGACGTAGATCTCGCGATTCCCGGTGCGCGCGCTCGTGAAGGCGACGCGACCGCCGTCGGGCGACACCGCGACGTCGCCGTCACCGGGTAGCAGCCACGGCAGCTCGGTCCGCGCGGACCCGTCCGGATCGGGTAGCCGTCGCTCCGAGGCGCCCCTCCGCGACGATCGCCGGGCGAGGACCGTCTGCCAGCGCGGCGTCGCCCCGCTGCGCGAAGAGCGGCACGAGCACGACGGCAGCGGCGACAGGCCCGAGCCAGAGGCCCAGGAGACGCGGAAGCGGCATACCGAACTCTTACCTACGGGCGCGCGGCGTGTCAGCGGCATGAGCGAGACACAGACGCGAGGACTCGAACCCAAGAACCTGCCTTGCGGCCGCGAAGCGGACGCCTTCAGGGTCTCGCGCTTGAGAATCCGCTCCTGCGGATTCTCAAGCTGCGGGCAACAAGAGTGCAGGGGAGAGGATTCGAACCTCTGAAGGCTGAGCCAGCGGGTTTACAGCCCGCCCCCTTTGGCCACTCGGGAACCCCTGCGGGAGCGGGAAGTGTAGCCGCGTCCGGCCAGGGGTAGACTCGCCTGCGATGCGGTTCCGCAAGGGCGCGCGACTGGATCCGTCACAGGTCGAGGACTATCGCGGGGCGGGTGGCGGGCGCCGCGCCGGCGCGCCGATGGCGCTCGGCGGTGGAGGCATCGTGACGATCGTGATCGTGCTCGCGATCGTCCTGCTCGGTGGCAACCCGCTCGGTGGCGGCACGTCGGGCGGGCTCGGCGACCTCGTGGGTCAGACGGTCGGGCCGGGCACACCGTCGTCGGAGCTCCAGCAGGAATGCCGCACCGGCGCCGACGCGAACGAGCGCGAGGACTGTGCGGTGGTGGCGATCGTCAACAGCGCGCAGGCGTACTGGTCGAAGACGCTGCGAGGCTACGAGCCGGCCCGGACGCGGTTCTTCGAGGGTGGCATCCAGACCGGGTGCGGCGCTGCGTCGTCCGCGGTCGGGCCGTTCTACTGCCCCCGCGACCGGTTCGTGTACATCGATCTCGGCTTCTTCGACCAGCTGCAGACGCAGCTCGGTGCACGCGGCGGCCCGCTCGCGGAGGCGTACGTGCTGGCGCACGAGTACGGCCATCACGTGCAGAACCTGACCGGCGTGCTGCAGAGGGCCGACCGTGACACCGGGCCGCAGGGCGGGCAGGTGCGCCTCGAGCTGCAGGCGGACTGCTACGCGGGACTGTGGGTCGGGAACGCGCTCGACACGGGCTTCATCGAGGACATCACGCGGCAGGACGTGGCCGATGCGCTCGATGCCGCAGCCGCCATCGGCGACGACCGCATCCAGGAGCGGACGCAGGGACGAGTGACGCCGGAGTCGTGGACGCACGGGTCGGCGGAGCAGCGGCAGAGTTGGTTCGTGCGCGGCGTCGAGGGCGCCGGCCCGCAGAGCTGCGACACCTTCCGCGGTCGCGTCTGACGCGATACAACGGGCGGGTGAGCAAGGTCTTCTCGTGGCCCGACGCGGTCGGGCAGATCTTCGCCGCCATCCCGGACCTGGCAACGCCGGCGCAGGTGCAGGCGGCGTTGCGGGACATCCTGAGCGACCCCGGGCTCGAGCTCTACTGGTGGGACTGGGAGCGCGACGTCTACGTCGACGTCGACGGCGCGGACGCGGAAGCCGTGGAGGCGCCGGGTCGTGCCGTGACGCCGGTCGGCTACGAGACCCGCAAGATCGGTCTCATCGCCCATGACGCGCGGACTGCTCGAGATGCCCGGCTTCCTCGGCTTCTTCGTACCGATGATGCGCATCGCGATGGAGCGCGATCGGCTGCACCGCGATCTCGTCGCGAAGCTCGGCCAGCTGAAGGCGTCGCGGCTGCGGATCGTCGAGGCTGCCGACGAGGAACGGCGTCGCCTCGAACGCAATCTGCACGACGGCGCCCAGCAGCGCCTGATAGCAGCGCGCCTCGACCTGCGCGGGTTGGAGACCCGGGTCGAGCGAGATCCCGGACTGGCGCCGCTCGCACGCCGGGCGAGCGAGGCGCTGGACGGCGCGATCGAGGACCTCCGAGAGCTTGCGCGAGGGTTGCACCCGCCGTTGCTCGCGCAACGGGGCCTCGAGGCGGCGATCCGGGCCGGAGCAGCACGCTCCACCCTGCCCGTCGAGCTCGACCTGCGTCTCGAAGGCGGCCTGCCGCCCGCGGTCGAGGCGGCCGCGTACTACGTCTGCGCGGAGGCGGTCACGAACGCCATGAAGCACGCGCAGGCGTCGACCGTGTGGTTGAGCGTCGTGCACGAGGGAGGGTGGCTCACCATCGAGATACGCGACGACGGTGTCGGCGGCGCCGGCTTCGACTGCGAGGACGCAACGGGGCTCGGCGGCCTGAGAGACCGCATCGAGGCCCTCGACGGAACGCTCGAGCTCGACAGCCCACCGGGTGCGGGCACGACTCTGGTTGCCGCGGTTCCGGTCGAGCGTCCGTGACGACGATCCGCTGCGACATCGCGGTGGTGGGTGCCGGCACCGCGGGATGTGTCGTCGCGGGCCGACCCGCTGGCAGGGCTCAGCTGACGCTCGCCGAAACGGCGACTTCCTTCATCTCGTCCGGGTCGTAGTAGGCGAGATCGGCGTGGACGGCGACGACGCCGGGCGTGCGGCGAACCATCGCCGGGAGGGACTCGGCGTCGAGGCGGTTGTCCACCTTGCCGTGCAGCACGACCTCGCCGTCGCGCACGTCGACGTCGATCCCGGAGGGCGCCGTCAGGTCTCCCATGCTCTCGCGGATCTCCCGCGCGATGTCCGTGTCGTCCCGTGCGAAGGCGCGCACGATGTCGGAGCGGGTGACGATGCCGACGACCTCGCCGCGCTGCATGACGAGGAGCCGGTCGGTGCCCTCCGCGAGCATCTCCGCCGCTGCGTAGGCGACGCTGTGCCACAGCTCCATCGTGGGCGGCGCGGGGCTCATCGCTTCGCCGGCGGTGATCGCCTCCGCCTTTGCCCTCTCGGCCTGGCGCTCCGCGCGGTGCAGCAGGCCGTCGACGAGACCCGAGTCCACGACCTCTCCATGCTGCTTGATCAGGATGTCCGCCTTCGACACGACGCCGAGCACGGTGCCGTCTTCGTGCAGCACCGGGATACCGGAGATGGAGTGCTCGATGAGCAGTCTCGCGGTCTCCTTCAGAGACACGTCCGGTGCCACGGTGATGACGTCCCGGGTCATCAGGTCCTTGATCTGCATCACTCACCTCCTGGTGCCAGGGTCACGTACTCCCTTGCCGGGAGCCCGCCCTTCCAAACGCCGGGCCGAGGCCGGGCTCAGCGTTCGGCGAGCGCCAGCGTCCGGGCGTCGGCGGAGTGGACGGCGCTTCGCATGGCGCGTTCCAGGTCGTCCGGCGCCGTCGAGTAGGCGCGGAGGTCCTCGGGCAGGTCGGCGATCGCGTCCCGGTAGCAACGGAGCGGATATGTGCCCTGTACCCGGCCGTCGTCGACCCAGTCCCCGGTCACACGCGCAGCGCAACCGCTGGCGGACGCCTGGAGCGGGTCGGGTTGGAGTGGCTCTGCTCGCGGCACGCCGGGCAGCGTCGCCGCAGCCGCCAGGCAGGCGCTCGCTGCCAGAGCACCGAGACCGACGGTGACGATGCGGTGCCACCGACGGTGGCTCACGCGTCACCGCCGAGCGGGCTACCCGTCGGTGCCTTCGATCCGTCCACCTTGTGCGTCTTGCCATGCACGCCAACGAGCAAACGCTCTCGAACAAACTCCTTACGTCTTGGTCACCGGCCGGGCGGGAGCCCAGCCGCCCGATGGCCTGCAGGCGGCGGCCAGGTGAGACACCGGAAGAGCCCACCGGGCTGGCATCCTGGTGCCCGATGGAGCGAGAGCTCGCCATCCGCCTGCGCGGCGTCGTGAAGCGGTACGGAGAGATCACCGCCGTCGACGGGCTCGACCTGGACGTGCCGGAAGGGACGTGCGTCGGGCTGCTCGGCCCGAACGGCGCGGGGAAGTCGACCACGATGCGGCTGCTGACCGCGCAGTCGATCGCCGACGAGGGAGAGCTCGAGCTGCTCGGCTTCAAGCTTCCCGACGAGTCCAAGCAAGCGCGCTCGCACCTCGGCGTCGTGCCGCAGCTGGACAACCTGGACACGACCTTGACCGTCGCGCAGAACCTGCTCGTGTTCTCCCACCTGTATCGCATCCCGCGCTCGGAGCGCCACGCTGCGATCGAGCGGGCGCTCGAGATGGCGAAGCTCGTCGACCGTCGCGACTCGCGCGTCGACAAGCTCTCCGGCGGCATGCGGCGGCGACTGCTGATCGCACGCGCGCTCGTCCACCGTCCCCGGCTCGTGCTGATGGACGAGCCGACCGTCGGCCTCGACCCGCAGGTGCGCCAGGAGCTCTGGGCGCTGATCGATGCGCTGCGCACCGAGGGCACGACGATCCTCATGTCGACGCACTACATCGAGGAGGCGCAACGCCTCGCCGACACCGTGCTGATCATGTCGCACGGCAGCGCCGTGGCCGCCGGGCCGCCGTCCGAGCTCGTGCTGCAGCACGCCGGCAACGAGGTCCTCGAGGTCTACGGGTCGCCCGCGCGGCTGGCCGAGGTCGAGGCCGAGGCCGGGGCAGCCGGGATGCGCACGCGGCGGACGGGGACGAGCATCTCGATCCTCGGCATCGAAGGGAACGGCTTCGCGATCGACGGCGAGCGGCGGCCGGCGAACCTCGAAGACGTCTTCGTGCTGCTCACCGGCGAGGAGATCGGCTGATGGCCGGCGTCGACCCTCGCGGCGCACAGCTCGGCAGGCTCGAGCGCTCCGCCCTCACCGGCGTGCTCGTGCGCGAGGTCGTGAACTACTCGTCCTACTGGAAGTCGAGCACCTTCTCCTCCACGGTCGAGCCGACCATCTACCTGCTCGCGTTCGGCTTCGGCTTCGGCTCGCTCGTGAGCACGATCGGGGGCTACAGCTACGTCGACTTCGTCGGGACGGGAACGGTGGCGACGGCGGTGCTGTTCTCGAGCGCCTTCCCGGCCATGTTCGGGACCTTCGTCAAGTACCAGTTCCAGCGCACCTACGACGCGATCCTCGCGGCGCCGGTCGACACCGAGGAGCTCGTCAGCGCGGAGGCGCTCTGGATCGCCACCCGGGCAGGCGTCTACGGCTGCGTCCCGATGCTGGTGGCGATGGTGTTCGGGCTCGACCCGTCGTGGGGCATGCTCGCCGTGCCGTTCATCGGCTGGGTCGCGGGCTTCGGCTGGGCCTGCTTCGGTATCTCGGTCGCGGGCTTCTCGAAGTCGTTCGAGAACTTCAACTACGTCGTCAGCGCAGTGCTGACGCCGTTGTTCCTCCTCGCAGGATCGTTCTTCCCGCTCACCGAGTTCCCGCGCTGGGCGCAGGTGCTGGCCGCCCTCAATCCGCTCCGCTGGTGCGTCGTGCTCGTACGCGATGCCGTCTTCGGCCTGCTGGGGTGGGAGGATCTGGTCAGGCTGGGAGCGCTTGCGGTCTTCGGGCTGATCATGTGGCGCATCGCGATCCACGCGATGACGCGCAAGCTGATCGACTAGGACGGTTTGCGGCTCTCGCTGACGCGAGAGCGACGGATCCGCTTACGCGGATCCTTCCGCGCAACACGCCGAAGGCGTCCGCTTCGCGGCCACAGGGCCATGTGTTTCACATCAAGCCTCTAGGGGTTCGCAGACGTGGCACCAGAGGCACTGAGACGCTGTCGCGACCGATGAGTCTCGGGTGTGAGTCGGGTCAAACCTGCGACGTCGGTAATCGAACGCAAGGAGGGTCACATGCCTGCACCCACACTCGTCGCCGGTGCCCCGTGCTGGATCGACATCTACAGCTCCGACACCGCGAAGGCGACGGAGTTCTACGGGCAGCTCTTCGGCTGGACCGCCGAGCCGCCCGAGGAGGGGTTCGGCGGCTACTTCACCTTCACGAAGGACGGGAAGCACGTCGGCGGCTGCATGCACAACGATGGCGAGCAAGGCGTTCCGGACGCGTGGACCGTCTATCTACGGAGCGACGACATCGAGGCGACTGCCGCGGCCGCGGCGGCGCACGGCGGCCGGGTCGACCTGGCGCCGATGGCGGTCGGGGAGAACGGCAGCATGGCGATGGTCGCCGACCCCGGCCAGGCGTCTGTCGGCGTGTGGCAGCCGGGTACCCAGCAGGGGTTCGAGGTGCGCGACGAGATCGGCACGCCGAACTGGTTCGAGCTGCTCACGACCAACTACGACGCGACGGTCGACTTCTACCGTGAGGTGTTCAAGTGGAACACGCACGTCGAAGGCGACACGCCTGAGTTCAGGTACACGACGCTCGGTGAAGCAGGCAATCAGCTCGCCGGGATCATGGACGCGTCCGCGTTCGTGCCGGCAGGAGCGCCTGCTCAGTGGTCGGTCTACTTCGGTGTCGAGGACACGGATGCGGCGCTGCAGAGGGTCGTCGAGCTCGGCGGGACGGTCGTCCGGCCCACCGAGGACACGCCCTATGGCCGCCTGGCGCAGGCCGCCGACCCGACGGGAACGCTGTTCAAGCTCGTCTCGGACGCTTGAGGCTCGTCCACGCGACGGGAATCCGGGCACGGCGGATTCCCGTCGCGGGCTACGGGCGGCGTGCAGGCGAGGCGAGGCGCGCTACGCGCCCCACGCGTCGTCGACGAGCACGACCGACGTCTCGATCTGCCGCTCGCCCACCGTCCAGTACGCGCGCAGCAGGCGATCCTTCTCGTCGGGCGGGACGAGCCGGAAGCCATGCCTCTCGTAGAAGCGGATGGCCCAATCCGCAGCCGCCCACGTCCCGATCAGGACGGGGAGCTCGGCTCTCGCCGCGGAGGGAGGCGAGCAGGGCGGCGCCGATCCCGCGCCGCTGCGAGGCCGACCGCACGTACGCGTGGCGGATGAGCATGACGTCGCGGACGTGCTGGCTGCCCATCACCCCGGCCAGCTGAGCCGTCCTCCTCATACCCCGAGAACACGACGCCTGCGCCGATCTCGTCGCGAAGCTTCTCGCGCGGCATGTACGGGTCGGCCCAGCAGTCGGCCGGAATCACGTCCCGATACGCCAGCGCGGCCTCGTTCACGATCGTGTAGATCGACTCGAAGTCTTCCTCCTCGCAGCGGCGGATCACTCCGAGAGCATGCTTGCATCTCTGCCCGACCCGACAGGCGCGCCGCGCGCGCCGTTCGACGAAGGGAGCGTCATGGAGCAACGCAAGGTCAACCCCTGGACGTGGCAGGACCAGTACGGCTTCTCACAGGCGATCGAGGTGACGGGTGACGCAGCGTGTCCTGTACTGCGCCGGACAGACGTCGACCGGCCCCGACGGCGCCACCCTGCACGGCGACGACATGGGCGCCCAGTGCGGACAGGCGCTCGACAACCTCGAGACGGTGCTCGAGCACGCGGGCATGACGCTCGGCGACGTCGTGCGTCTCGACTACTACGTGACCGACGTCGACCGCTTCTTCGCGGAGGGCGCACCGGTCGCGGGCGCGCGACTCGCGGGCGTCGTCCAGCCCGCCGGCACGCTGCTCGGCGTCTCGCGCCTCGCCTTTCCGGACCTGCTGATCGAGATCGAGGCGACTGCCGTGGCCTCGTAGCGCGTCATCCATCGAGCTCCGCGCGCCGGCGCTCGAGGAAGCGCCGCTCCTCGTCCGAGTGGACGAGGCCGAGCGCACAGTCGTAGGCCGCACGGGCGTCGTCGATGCGCTCGAGCCGCCGGAGCAGCTCGGCGTGGGTCGCATGGAGATAGTGGTACTGCCCGAGCTCGGCGCTCAGGCCCTCGACCACCGCAAGCGCGGCCTCGACGTCGCCTGCTTCGGCCAGGGCGGCGGCCCGGTTGAGCTCGACGACGGGCGAGCCGGTGATTCGGGCGAGCTCGCCGTAGAGGGCCGCGAGCTGCGGCCAGTCCGGTGGCTCGTCCACGTGCAGAGAGGCGATCGCGGCCTGCACGACGTACGGATCACGGCCGCCGAGCGCCAGCGCGCGGTCGAGCGCAACCCGCCCCTGCGCGATCTGGTCACCGTCCCAGAGCGACCGGTCCTGCTCCGCAAGGAGAACGACCGCGCCGTCGGCGAATCGTGCGTCGCGCCGCGCGTCGTTGATGAGCATCAGCGCCAGCAATCCGTGGACGTCGGGCTCGTCCGGCATCAGCTCGGTGAGCGCGCGACCCAGGCGGATCGCCTCGGACGCGAGATCTCCCCGGCCGCCGTAGCCCTCGTTGAAGATCAGGTAGACGACCGCGAGCACCGCGGCGAGGCGGTCCGGCAGCAGGTGCGCGGGCGGCACGCGGAACGGGATCCCGGCGTCCTTGATCTTGCGCTTCGCGCGGACGAGCCGCTTCGCCATGGTCGGCCTCGGCGACGAGGAAGGCGCGTGCGATCTCCTCGGTGCTCAGCCCGCCCAGCGTCCGCAGCGTGAGTGCGACCTGCGCGTCGAGCGCGAGCGAGGGATGGCAGCACGTGAAGATCAGCTCGAGGCGCTCGTCCGGGATCGTCGTCTCGTCCACGTCGTCCTCCTCCACGGCTTGCGGCAGGTCGAGCAGGCGGGTCTTCGCGGCGAGCGTGCGATCGCGGCGGATGCGGTCGATCGCGCGGTTGCGCGCAGTGGTCACCAGCCACGCGCGTGGGTTGTCGGGAGCCCCTTCGCGGGGCCAGCGCTCGGCCGCGATCGCGAACGCCTCCTGTGCGGCTTCCTCGGCGAGGTCGAAGTCGCCGAGGAAGCCGATCAGGCCGGCGAGGACGCGGCCCCACTCGTCACGGAAGATCTCTTCGAGGGTGGCTACCACTCCACCAGCGGCCGCACCTCCACCGCGCCGCCCATGCTGGCCGCGGGGATGCGCGCCGCGAGCTCGATCGCCGCGTCGAGGTCGTCCGCCTCGAACACGAGGTAGCCGCCCAGTGCCTCCTTGACCGCGACGAACGGCCCGTCGGTGGTCAACGTCTGGCCGTCCTGGACACGAACGGTGGTCGCCATCTCGGGTGGCTGCATTCGAGGCCCGGAGTAACACCGGCGGTCTCGTTGATCGCCTGATAGGCGGCGTAGACCGCCTGCTGCTCGTCCTCGGACAGACGCTCCCAGGCCTCCGGGGTGTTGGGCGTCGGCGTGTCGCCTTGCTGGATCAGCAGCAGGTACTTCATCGTGCTTCCTCCTGTACGTGGTGCATGGTCGCTTCAGAGACGAACGGGAGAACGGGCAGAGGACACACGCATGCTGCACGGCCTGCGCCTCAAGCTCGAATTGACATATTCCTATATAGGTATACAATCGCTGCATGGCACGAGCAGCGACGACGACGGATGCGTTCAACGCGGTGGCCGAGCCTCGACGGCGGCAGATCCTGGACGCGCTCGCCGGCGGGGAATGCCCGGTGAACGACCTGGTGCGAGCGCTCGGGCTGTCCCAGCCACAGGTGTCCAAGCACCTGCGAGTGCTCCGAGAGGTTGGAGTGGTCGAGGTGCGCGAGCAGGGACGGCAACGGCTGTACCGGCTGAACGGTCCCGCGCTGAAGCCCATTCACGACTGGGTGAAGGGCTACGAGCGCATGTGGTCGGAGCGGTTCGACCGCCTGGATGTCGTGCTGGCTGACCTCAAGCAGAAGGAGGAAGGAGATGGTGGCAGTGACGAGTAGCGGGACGGCGACGCTGACGCTCCCGGCGGACGAGCAGATCCTCATCACCCGGGAGTTCGAGGCGCCGAGGCATCTGGTGTACGAGGCGTGGACGACCCCGGAGCTGGTCAAGCGCTGGTGGAACGCGAAGCGCGGCGAGGTGACGAGCGCCGAGATCGACCTGCGGGTCGGCGGGACGTGGCGCTACGTGATGGTGACGCCCGACGGGCTCGAGGTCGCCTTTCACGGCGAGTACCGCGAGATCGTCCCGAACGAGCGGATCGTGTCGACCGAGGTCTACGAGGGAGTCCCCGACGGTGACGCCAACCCGGCGGTCAACACCCTGACGTTCACCGAGGCCGACGGCCGCACGACGCTCGCGATCCTCACGCAGTGCCCGAGCATGGAGCTTCGCGACGCGATCATCGAGTCCGGCATGGAGGCCGGCATGCAGGACGCGATGGACCTGCTGGAGCAGGTCGCGATCTCGCTTCGCTGATCGTCGGGCGCGGTGAGGCGGAGGCCTCACCGCGCCCTCCTCTACACCTCGGCCTTGGCGCCCCACAGCTCGCGGCTCGCAAGCCGGGCGCCCTCCGCCAGCGCGGCGAGCTTCGCCCACTGCACGGTCGGGTGCACGCGCTGCAGGAAGGCACCCTGCGCGAAGCCGCAGTCGGTGCCGCCGATCACGTTCTCGGGGCCGACCAGCCGTGCGAGTCGGACGAGCCGCTGCGCGACGAGCTCCGGGTGCTCGACGACCGTCGTGTGATGCGTGACGACGCCGGGGATCAGCTTCTTGCCGTCCGCGAGCTTCACGTCCTCCCAGATCCGCCACTCGTGCTCGTGGCGCGGGTTCGCCTGCTCGATCGAGTACGCGCCCGCATTCACACGCAGGACGAGGTCAAGGATGTCACGGAGCGGCGGATCGAAGGCATGCGGCGCGTGCCAGCTCCCGAAGCAGATGTGATACCGGATGCGATCCTCGGGGATCCCGCGCAGCGCATGGTTCAGGGCGTCGACGCGCAGCTCGGCCCAGCGGCGGTAGTCCTCGAGCGAGCCGCCGAGCGAGAGAATCGAGTCGTACTCGTGCGCGAGCACTGCGTCGTCGACCTGCAACAGCAGCCCGGCGTCGACGATCGCCGTGTACTCCTCGTGCAGGGCGTCCGCAACCGCGAACACGAACTCCTCTTCGCTGGCGTAGTGCTCGTTATGGAGCCAGTAGACGCTCGCCGGGGCGACGACCGGCAGGAAGGCGTCGACAACGTCCAGGCCTTCGAGCGCCGACCGGAGGCGCGCGACGTCGCCGGCGAGCGCCGTGCCGTCGTAGGCGATCGGCCCGGTGCAGAACCACATGCGGGCCTCAGGCGTACCGTCGTCGCCAACGCCGGCGCCCTCGGGCGGCTCCGCGCCGAGGTGGATCTGGTTCACGACCTGACGGGCGAACTCCGCGTCGTGCTCGGCGTAGAACTCCGGAAACGCGAGCCGGTCGCGGCTGGGCGGCAGGATGCTCGCGCCCTCGACGGGCACCATGCGCGGCTCGAGGCCGCTGACGCGCTCGTAGAGGTACGTGATCCAGGTCGCCTTGCCCATCTCGCCGTCGTCGACGAGGTCGATGCCCGCGTCGACCTGGCGGCGGACCGTGTCGGTCACCGCGCGGGCCAGGCACTCCTTGTACTCCGCCTCGTCGTAGTGCTCCCCGCGCTCCTGCGCGGCGAGGAAGGCAAGCAGGTCGGCGGGTCGTGTCAGGCTGCCCGCGTGCGTGGTGAGAATCCGGTTCACCGCTCCTCCTTCAGGGTGTCTCGGGGGTCGTGGCCACTGCGGCGGCTCTCGCGCGCCGCGCGCGCTTGCGCTGCGTGCTCAGGTAGCGCGCTCCGGCGACGCCCTCCGGGTTCATGATCAGCGTCACGATCAGGGCCAGCCCGGCGAACAGCAGGGCCCAGTTGCCGGAGACGCCGAGCCACTTGTCGAGTGCATACGGGAACAGGCCCTGCGTCGAGATGAGGCCGGCGAAGATCGCGCCCGAGATCATCGTGATACCGCCGACGTAGGCGAAGGCGAGCAGGCCGAGTGCCGCCAGGGCGCCGAACCGCGTCGCGTTGACGCCGCCGAAGTTGTAGCTGTACATCACGCCCGCGACACCCGCGATGAGCGCCGACAGGCCGAACGCGGTGAGCTTGACGATCGTCACGTTGACCCCCGCCGCCGCCGCCGCGCGCTCGTTCGAGCGCACCGCAAGCATCTGCCGGCCGAGAGCCGACCGGCGCACGTTGGCGATCAGCAGGCAGAGGAGGACGATCACGGCGAGCAGGAAGAAGCCGAAGACCGGGCTCGGCAGGTTCCCGTCGAGCCCGCGGAAGGACGAGTCGGGCCCGAGGCTGAACCCGAACAGCTTCGGGATCGGCACGGGTGAGGCGCCGGAGCCGCCGCCCCAGGTCGAGTTGACGAAGCCGAACTGCTCGATCGCGACGGCGGCGGCGAGCGTCACGACCGCGAGACTCACGCCGCGCACCCGGAGGGCGGACACCGCGACCAGGAGCCCGAGGACGGTTGACACGGCCACGGCGATCAGCGGCGCCAGCGGGAAGCCGATCCCGAAGTCGACCGCCATGTGGGAGACGGTGAAGCCCGCGACCCCGGCCAGCGCAAGCTGTACGACCGAGATCTGGCCGACGAAGCCGGTGATGACGACGTACGAGAGGCAGATGAGCGCGCCGAGCAGCGAGACGATGAGCGCCTGGCGGAAGTCCCAGGGCAGCACGATCAGGGCCACCGCGCACGCGACCGAGCCGATCACGGTCGAGCGGGTCAGGTGCTCGGGTCGCGGCACGACCGGCAGCCGCTTCTCGATCAGCTCGCCGCGGCCGGGCAGGCTCGCCCCGCGCACGAACATGGCGATCACGATCATGACGAAGACGAACAGCTGCCAGACGCCGGGCAGCGCGATGCCGTGGTCCGTCGGATACCACGACTGCGGCGCCAGGTAGTAGAGGAGCAGGGACTGGGCCATCCCGAGCGCGAGACCGACTGCGCACGCGATCCCGAACGACGTGAAGCGCGCGAACAGCGCGGCCGCGAGCGCAGGCACGATCTGCAGCGGCAGCGTCTGAAAGTCGAGCGCCGTGATCGACGCCGCGAGCACGCCCATGCCGCCCGCGACCAGGCACGCGAGCAACGTGTTGGCGAGCGACAGCCAGCTCGTCGACAACCCCGCCAGCATGGCCGAGACCTCGTTCTCGGACGCTGCCCTCGTCGCGAGGCCGAACCGGCTCCAGCGGTAGAGCGCCGCGAGCACGATCGCGGCGACGATGACGATCGCGGCGAGCAGGAAGCGGTCGAGCGGGACCGTCCCGCCGAGCAGGTCGACGCGGTTCCCGGGCAGCACCGGCGGCTGCGGCTTCGAGGCCGTGCCGAACGAGAGCAGCATGGCCGCCTGCAGCGTGAGCAGGATGCCGAGGGACGCCGCGAGCTTTGCGAGCGGCGATGCAGCCTGGAGCGGCCTGAACGCCAGGAGCTCCATGGCGACGCCGAAGACGATGATCACGACGAAGGTGATCACGAGCGCCGGAGCCGTCGGGATGTCGGCCCCGAAGATGCCCGTCCGCAGCGACCAGAACGTGTAGCCGGCGAACATCGCGATCGCGCCCGTGGCGAGGTTGATCACCCCCGAGCCGCGGTAGAAGAGGACGATGCCGAGCGCGATGCCGGCGATGAGGGCTCCCGAGCCGAGCCCGAAGAGCGCGAACAGCGCGATCTGCTGGATCTCGTCGGAGCTCATCGCGTCAGCCTAAGGAGAGAGCCCGACCCGAAGGCCGGGCTCTCTCGTTCGTGAGATCGGTGCTCGCGTCGACCTACTGCGGAGGCCTGACCCAGCCCGAGACCCGCTTGAACTTGCCGCCGCCCAGGTACTCGAAGTACTGGGTCTGGTCGTTGCAGACGGCCGGCAGGGCCCGGATCTTGCCGCAGCGAACAGACGGCGCGCCGAGCGGGACGGGCCCGCGGAACGCCTTCGCCTGCTTCACGATCGCGGCGGGCGTGATCTTGTTCGGCCCGATCGTGTTCAGCCACTTGACCAGCGTCAGCGTCTGGCCGAACCCGACGGGCGTCCACGGATCGGCCGTGAGCTTGGCCTGCTTGTACTTCGCGTAGACCTTGAGGAACGGCGGCACGCCCTTGTCGGTCTTGTCGAAGCCGAGCGACGATGCGATCGCCCAGGTCCACTTCGGATAGTCGCCGCCGAGCCCCTCGGCGACCCGCGGGTCGAGGCAGAGCG
This sequence comes from uncultured Actinomycetes bacterium, assembly GCA_963732985.1. Taxonomy (GTDB): domain Bacteria; phylum Actinomycetota; class Thermoleophilia; order Gaiellales; family Gaiellaceae; genus Gaiella. The sequence goes on from CAVTBP010000007.1 coordinate 156,022, forward strand.
GGTTCGTCAGCACCTTCTTCGTGAGACCGAGCGATGCGAGCGCCTTCGCCATGTTGACGCAGCCCGAGGCCACGTCCTGCAGGACGAACACGTCGACGGACTGGCCGCCTGCCGCGGTGATCGGCCCGACGAGGTCGGTCGTGTTCGGGTCGTAGCCCACCTGCTTGACGTCGATGCCGACCTTCTTCATCGCGTTGACGATCGCGACCCCGTTCTCGGCGATGCCGGGGATCTGCGGGTAGACGACTGCTGCGGTCTTCGCCTTGAGCGTGTTCTTCGCGAACGTCGCGTACGGGCTGAGGACCGACGTGCCGCTGCCGAAGATGCCGAACCCGGCCTTGTACTGCTCGTCGATCGGGCTGACGAGGACTCCGCCGATGACCGGCTTCTTGCCCCCGAGCGCGGAGTAGAAGCCCTGGTTCCCGATCACGACGCCGCCCCAGAGCACGGCCGAGACGCGCTTGTCGTTCGCCATGAGCTGGCCGCATCGCGTGCCCTCTTCCTCGGCGCTCTTGATGAAGCACTTCTTCAGCACGAGCGGATGCCCACCGATCCCGCCGAGGCTGTCGTTCACGTACTTCACCGCGGTCTCGACCGCCGGCGTCCAGAGCGGTCCGATCTGCACCTGGCCGCCCTGCAGGTTGACCAGGCCGATGACGACCGGCTTGAGCTTCGGGTTCGCCTTGCCGGCCTTGCCGCCGGTGAACTTCACGTAATTCGTCACTGCCGGCGCCGGCGTGGCCGCGCCGCCGAGCGCGACCGACAGCGCGAGCGCCAGCGCGACTGCCAGCGCGAGAGCGGCGACGACCCCCTTTCGACCCGGAACACGGTCCCTCGGCGTGGGTGAGCTGGACATCGGCGTCCTCCTGTGTTCGACACAAGGCCGGAAGAAGGGCGCGACAGTAACATCTTCGCGACCCATGTTCAATCCCATTGATCATGTTCAACAGGATTGACGACGCCCAAACCGGGGCGGTCTCGTGACGCCGATTCTGGAGGCGCACGGAGTGTCGGTGAGCTTCGGCGGCGTGCGGGCGCTGGTCGACGTCGACCTGACCGTGGAGCCTGGTCAGCTGCTCGGCCTCATCGGGCCGAACGGCGCCGGCAAGACGACGTTCGTCGACGCGATCACCGGCTTCGTCGCCTACACCGGCAGCGTGCTGCTCGACGGCCGCGACCTGACGGGGAAGGCGGCGCACGAGCGCGCGCGGCTCGGTCTCGCCCGCACGTGGCAGTCGATCGAGCTCTTCGACGACCTGACCGTGGAGGAGAACATCGCCGTCGCCTCGTACCACCCGTCCGCGTGGGAGACGGTGCGCAACGTCGTCACCGGGTCCGGCGGGCAGTCGGACCGGCTCGAGAGCGCGCTGCACCTGTTCGGCCTCGAGGAACGGAGCCGGGCGATGCCGAGCGAGCTGTCGCAGGCAGATCGGAAGCTCGTCGGCGTGGCGCGCGCGCTGGCTGCGGCGCCGCGCCTGCTCTGTCTCGACGAGCCCGCCGCCGGACTGGATGCACGTGAGAGCGAGACGCTGGGACAGCATCTCCGGGAGGTCGCCGACCGCGGCACCGCCACGCTGCTGATCGACCACGACATGGGTCTCGTGCTGTCGATCTCGGACTACGTGGTCGTGCTCGAGTTCGGGAAGGTGATCGCACAGGGAGCGCCGCACGAGGTGCGCCGCGACCCCGCGGTGATCGGTGCCTACCTGGGCAAGGCCGCGAGCGAGCTCGAGGATCTTCCCGCGACAGCCGCGGGTGAGGCGTGAGACGCCCCTTGTCGACCTGGCCGTCCACGTTGTTCGCCGGCCCAGGCCGCGCCAGGGCGGATGTGGCATCTGTGGAGGACGCGTGAGCGCCCGGCTCGAGATCGACGGACTGACAGCGGGCTACGACCAGGCGGCCGTGATCCGCGACGTCTCGCTCACGGTCGACGCGGGTGAGGTGGTCGCGCTCCTCGGTGCGAACGGGGCGGGAAAGACGACGACGTTGCGCGTTGTGTCCGGGACGGTGAAGCCGATCGCCGGCCGGGTCTTACTGGACGGCTCCGACCTGACGAGTCTGGCGCCCACCGCGCGCGCCCGGCTCGGGATCGCGCACGTGCCAGAGGGTCGCGGCGTGTTCTTCGGGCTCACCGTCGCCGAGCATCTCCGCCTGGGGCACCGTGGCGAGCAGCTCGACGCGGACGTCGCCTATCGCAACTTCCCGAAGCTGGACGAGCTCCGCGACCGCCGCGCCGGCCTGCTCTCGGGCGGGGAGCAGCAGATGCTCGCGGTCGGCCGCGCGCTCGCGCGGCACCCGAGGCTGCTGTTGCTGGACGAGCTGTCACTCGGCCTGGCGCCCGTGATCGTGGAGCACCTGCTGCCGATCGTGCGTGACTACGCGCGCGAGTCCGGGTGCGCCGTACTCCTCATCGAGCAGCACGTGCACCTCGCCCTCGAGGTTGCAGACCGCGGGTACGTCCTCTCGCACGGCGAGATCGTCCTGCACCGGTCGGCCGGCGCCTTGCGCAACGATCGCCACCTGCTCGTCGCCAGCTACCTCGGTGAGCAGGTCGGGGTGTCGGCCGGCTCGACGGACGAGCCCGACTGAGCACGTCGTGGGCCTCACTCAGTACTACACGGCGACCACCCTCGACGGCTTCATCGCCGACGCGGACAACTCGCTCGACTGGCTGTTCACCCGCGCCCGCGAGCCTGGACGGGCCGCTGAACTACGACGACTTCATCGCCGGCGTCGGCGCGATCGCGATGGGAGCGACGACGTACGAATGGATCCTCGACCACGAGTTCGCAGGCAAGGATCCCGAGGACTGGGTGTGGCCGTACGAGGTCCCGTGCTGGGTGTTCACGCACCGGCAGCTGCCCGTCGTCCGCGACGCGCGAATCGAGCTCACCAGCGCGGGCATCGCGACCGTGCACGAGGAGCTGGTCGCCGCCGCCGGCGACCGGAACGTGTGGATCGTGGGCGGCGGGGACCTGGCCGGTCAGTTCGCCGACGCCGGTCTCCTGGACGAGGTGCTCGCCATGATCGCGCCGGTCACGCTGGGCGAGGGCGCGCCTCTGCTGCCCCGGCGGATCGAGCTGCGCCTGGACGATCTCGGCCGCAACGGCGACTTCGTCACCGCCAGGTTCTCGGTGGTGCGGCCGCCCGCCTGATGCATGGAGGGGCGACCCCGCCGACATCTCGAAGACCGCTCGTCGTCAGACGTGTGCCAGGACGCGGTCGAGAGGCCGAGGAACTCGGGTCAGGTCCAGCGCCCCCACGAGTGCTACCGCGGATTGGGTCTTCCGGCCGCTGTGCGTGCCGATGAACCGGCGTAGCTGCTCCTCGACCGCCCGTCCTCGCCACGCAGGCTGCTTCTGGAAGGTGCGGAACGACTGCAGCTCGCCCTGCGCGTCGATCGACCTCCTCGACGGCCCCGGCTCCGAGGCATCGGATCAGCTCGTCCTCGAGGTCTGCCACGCACACGTAGAAGCCGAGGGCCTCCATGTCGGGCCGAGCGATGTCGACGCCGAGACCGGCGCGCTCGAGACCGCGCTTGAAGTGGTCTTCCTCCGCGGCGTCACACAGGCCCGCGAGCCGCACGTCGAGCCCCTGCGGGCCGAACTGCTCGAGGAAGCCGCCGATCGCCTGCGCACCACCGATCGGCACGACGGACACGCCCTCGGCGTCGAGATCGCGGCCTCGACGCTCGGCGAGGGTTTCGAGCGCGCGCTGGTCGCTGACCCCTTCGACGAGCACGACGGTGCGTGGCGAGGGGCGATCGGTCGGGCGTGGGCCGTTGTAGCCGGACGGTGGAGCCATCGCACAAGTCTGCCGGTGCGGATCGCCCGCTCGGCGGGCAGGGCTGACAAGATCCGTTCGTGACCGCAGAGCGTGACGAGTACGAGGGTTTCTTCGGCGAGCGGGTCGCGTCGGGCTACGACGAGGACGGCACCGGCATGTTCGACCCGGCGGTGGTGACGCCGGTCGTCGACGTGCTCGCAGGCTTCGCGGGGCACGGCCGCGCCCTCGAGCTCGCGATCGGCACCGGCCGGATCGCGCTTCCGCTGGCGGAGCGGGGCGTGCCTGTCGCCGGCATCGACGACTCGCCGGCGATGGTGTCCCGGTTGCGTGCGAAGCCGGGCGGAGAGGACATCGAGGTCGCGCTCGGCGACTTCTCGACCACACGTGTCGAGGGCGAGTTCGCAGTCGTCTACCTCGTCTTCAACACCATCTTCAACCTCGTCACGCAGGATGCGCAGGTCGCGTGCTTCGAGAACGCCGCCGCCCACCTGTCGAGCGGTGGACGGTTCGTGATCGAGACGCACGTGCCCGAGCTCCAGCGTCTGCCGCCGGGCGAGACCATCGTCCCGTTCCGCGTCGAGCCCGGCGGGATGTCGTTCGACGTCTACGACGTGGTCACCCAGCGCTTCAGCTCGCAGCACTTCGACTTCGTCGACGGGCGCGTCGAGGCATTCCCGGTCGAGTTCCGCTACGCGTGGCCCGCCGAGCTCGACCTCATGGCGCGCATCGCCGGGCTCACACTGGAGGACCGCTGGGCGGGGTGGCAGCGCGAGCCGTTCACTGCCCTGAGCCGCAGCCACGTGTCGGTCTACGCCAAGCCCTGAGCCGAGCCGGCAGGGCTGGCACGCATGGTCGGGAGCCAGAGGCCGCGGCCGCTCAGTCACCGAGAAGCGCAACGAGACCGTCGGCGAGGCCGCCTCGCCAGCACGCGTAGTCGTGTCCGCCGCGGTACTCGCGATACGTGACCTCGTAGCCGCGCTCGACGAGCGTGCTCCGCAGATCGCGGTTCCGGTCGAGCAGCCTCCGCTCGTTGGAGCCGGCCTCGACGAAGAGTCGCACCGGCACGCGCTCGCGCACGGCGTACAGCTCTTCGAGCGCGGCGCCGCCGAGCTCACCCTCGTCCTCGCCGGGCCACCAGAACGCACCGGACTGGCTCAGCGCCAGCCCGAACCGGCCGGGCGCCTCCAGGGCCGCACTCAGCGCCGCGAGCGCGCCGAGGCTCTGGCCGGCGATCACCGGTCCGTTGCGGGTCACTCCGTGACGTTCAGCTCCGCCGAGACGACGGAGAGAAGCTCGTCGAGCAGGAACGACTGCACGACTGCGGGTCGCGTCAGGCTCTGGACGCGGTGCAGCCCGTGGATCGACTCCACCAGCGCTGCCGCGAACGGCTCGATCGCGCCGTCGGCAACGAGGTTGTCGAACGTCGCGCAGACGTCGACCTCGATCCACCAGCGCGCGTCGAAGAGCACGACGAGCGGCTAGCGGCTCGGACCGATGGTCGTGACCCGCCGGTGTGTACAGGTGCACGATCGACGCATCGTCGCCGTGGCCGAGGTCCCGCCGGTGAAGCGTGCCCCGTGGCACGTCGGCGCGCCGGGTCACCCAGGGCTGTGGCAGCGCCTCGGGCAGCTCCAGCACCGACGCCATCCCGGGGTTGCCGAACGTGCAGGGGCCGAGTTGTGACGGGTTGCTCGGATCGGGGATGCCCATTCCCATCACCTCTGTCCAGCGGTCGTCGTCGAGCCGTTTCCCGCGGATCGGCTCGTCCCGGACGATGCACAGCTGGTAGGTCGTCCGCAGGTCGGACGGCAGCCTGATCGTTCCCATCCACTCCCCGTCCGAGCCTCGGTCGAGCAGGAACGGATCGAGCTCGCCGTCGTCCTGCTCGTGATCGGTGACGCCGATGAGACGCACGAGCACGTCCTGCGCCGGCCGCTCCGGATGGGTTTCGTGCCAGGTGAAGACGACACTGGTGAGCCCGGGGCCATCGTCGGGGTGAGGAGCAATCGTCACCGGTGAGTGGTTGGTATCACGGCACTCGTGCGAGGCGTAGGATGGGCCGGACTCGACGGAAGGAGGAGCAATGTACGGACGACTCGTCGAAGTCGAGGGCGTCGACCCGTCGAAGCGCGAAGAGATCCTGGGGATCATCCGCGACAGGATCATTCCGGGCCTCAGGGAGATCGAGGGCTTCGCCGGTTTCATCTCTCTCGTCGATGAGGAGAACAGTCGCGCGCGATCCATCGTGCTCTGGGAGACGAAGGATGGTGCCGAGGAGGCAGAGCGTCAGTTCGCGTCGAGGCGCGAGGAGATCGTCCGGAGCGCCGGCGGAACCGTTCGCTCCGCGGATCTCTACGACGCGCCGATCGTCGAGGTCCTGACCGGCGTTCGTGCGTGACACGTGGTTGGGGCCTGCCGGCCGGTAGGCCCCAGCCCAGAGCCATGACGGACTATCCAGGCGGGCTCGCCGCGACCCTGTCATCGCGCTTCGCGGCGGTCTGAGGCTGCTGGTCGGGCGCAGCCTCGCTCACGCGGAGCACGACGTTGCCCGTCTTCTGGCCGGTCTCGACGTAGCGGGTCGCCTCGACGACCTCGTCGAGCGCGTACGTCCGGTCGATCACGGGCCGGTACTTGCCCGCCTCGACGAGCCCCTTGACGAGGACGAGGTCGTCCTTGCGATAGCGGCCGATGCCGAGCGTCCCACGCCTGCTGCCGACGAAGCGGGTGACGAGAGCGAGGAGCGGCACGTGGTACATGAACCCGAGGTCCATGCGAGATGTAGATCCCGCCGCGCTTCAGCGAGCGCCGGCAGCGGCGGAACGAGTGCTTGCCGACCGCGTCGAAGATCACGTCGTACGTCGTGCCGTTCTTCGTGAAGTCCTCGCTGGAGGCGGTCGATGACCTCCCGCGCGCCGAGCGACCGCACGAGCTCGACGTCCTTCGTGTCGCACACCGCCGTCACCTCGGCCTCGAAGTGGTGCGCGAGGAGCTGGACCGCGGCCGTTCCGACGGAGCCCGCGGCGCCGTAGACGAGGACGCTCTTCCCCTCGCAGCGGATACGCCGGTCGCAGGCAGGTGAGCGCGAGCAGCGAGCCGTCGGGGACGGCCGCCGCCTCCTCGAACGTCAGCCCGGTCGGCTTCGGTGCGATCACGCCGCTCTCACGCACGGCCACGTACTCCGCGTTCGCGCCGTCCTCGACGCCGAACACCTCGTCGCCGACCCGGAACTCGGTCACGGCCGCCCCGACCTCCTCGACGACGCCCGCGAACTCCGTGCCGATGGTCGTCCGCCTCGGGCGGCGAATGCCGGTGAAGACACGGGTGAACCGGTACTCGGCGCTGCGCACGCCCATGGCGTCGCCGCGGGTGACCGTCGAGGCGTGGACGCTGACGAGCACCTCGTCCTCCTTCGGCACGGGCCGCTCGACGTCGGCGACGCGCAGCACCTCCGGAGGCCCGTACCGATCGTGGACGACTGCTCTCATGCGGTCACTTCCTCTCGTCGGTTCCGCTGGATGCGATGGATGGGTACGCCGTGCTTCCAGGCCCGCCCGGCCCGGTAGAGCTCGGCGGGCCTGCCGCCGCCCGGCCCGGGTCGCGCCGTGCGGCCGGTCGGGATCACCCAACCGTCCTCGCCCACGAGGCTGCGGCGGAAGTTCGCGGCGTCGAGCTGCACGCCCCAGATCGCCTCGTACACCGCTCGGAGCTCGGCCATGGTGAAGGTCGTGCCGACGAAGGCCGTCGCGATGCCGGAGACCTCGAGCTCGACCCGGACGCGCTCGACTGCGTCGCGGACGATTCGCAGGTGGTCGAACGCGAGCTCGATCCTCTCCTCGAGGATGTCCGAGGCGGGGACGAGCGCGGCGTGCGCGGCGTCGGTGCCGGCGACGATCGCTCCCACGTCGCGCAGGACGGCGAGGTAGGCGACCGTGACGACGTTCATGCGCGGGTCGCGTCCGGGATCGCCGTAGGCGCCGAACTGGGTCAGCAGGCTCGGGACGTCGACGCCGGTCTCCTCGGAGAGCTCGCGTCTCGCCGCCTCGTCCAGCGTCTCCTCAGGACGCTTGAACCCACCGGGAATCGCCCACATGCCCTTGAACGGCTCCTCCCCGCGCCGGACGAGAAGGACGTGGAGCACGCCCTCGGCCATGGTCAGGATGACCACGTCCACCGTGACGGCGAAGGCCGGGAACTTGCTCGCGTCGTAGCCGGGCGGAACGTTCGCCTTCCGTGTTCTTGTCGACATGACTCTTACCCTTGCACAGGTTTGAGTCATGTCAACCAAAACGTCGGGAACGCGGCCCCGGGCTTCACGAGGAGTCGACAGGACGGCGCCGGGTTCCGTGTCGGGCCATCCGATGGTTGCACGACCGGCGTCAGGTGTATCGTCGCATCCGCCGCCAGCAGACGGGAAGGGCAGCACACGTCTTCCCCCTTACGACGCGGCTCGTGTGGCGTCATCGAAGGGAGGTAAGGATGAACTCCAGAAGCATGGCAGGTTGGATCGGCTTCGCGGGCCTTCTGATGCTGATCATCGGCGCGCTCGACTTCTTTCAGGGCTTGATCGCAGTGTTCGAAGACGAGTACTTCGTCCCCACTGGTTCCGGGTTCCTCGTCGTCGACGTGACGGGGTGGGGCTGGATCATGATGGTCTGGGGCGTGCTGCTCGTCCTCGCAGGCATCGCGCTCATCGGCGGGCAGGGGTGGGCGCGCTGGTTCGGGATCGTGGTCGTGTCCCTGAACGTCATCGGCCAGGTCGGTTTCCTCGGCAACAGTCAGAACCCGCTCTGGTCACTGACGGTGATGGCGCTGAACATCATCGTGCTCTTCGCGCTGACCGCGCGGTGGAGCGAGAGCACAGCCGACCTCGACACCCTGCGCTAGCGGGTACCCCTGGATCGAGGCCGCCGCGCACGCAGGTGCGCGGCGGCCTCTCCATTTCAGGCGCTCGTGGTGTCTGACACCGGCTCCCGCAACCGCGCCTCCATCCGGTCGAAGAAGCCGGCCCAGCCGTCCTTTGTACGGTCGTACTCCTCCGGCCGCATGTGCCCGCGCTGCTCGAAGAGCATCTCGGTGCGCCCCGAGCCGAGGTCGTTGAGGACGACCGTCACGAGCTCGTAGACCTCGTCCGGCCGGTCCGAGAACGTCAGCACCAGGCGCTCCGGCGCGACCACCTCGAGGTACTCGCCCTTCCACCGGATCACGCGGCGGTCCGGGCCGAAGAACATCGTCGCGCGCCACGCGCCGCCGGGCCGCACGTCCATCGTGACCGTCTCGAGAGGGACCTCCGCCTCGGGCCCGCCGAACCAGTCGGCGAAGCGCTCGGGCTCCGTCCACTCCTGCCACACGCGCTCGCGCGGCGCGTCGAACACGCGCCTCATCGTGATGCCGTACTCAGCCACGGAGCCGCCGGTCGAGGTCGTCGAAGCTGTCCGTCCAGAACGAGCGATACCGCTCGAGCCACTGCGCAGCGTCGCCGAGCGCCTGACCTCGCAGCCGCGACGGGCGGAGCTGTGCTACTCGGCGGCGCTCGATCAGCCCGGCGCGCTCGAGCACGCGCAGGTGCTTCGACACCGCCTGGACCGTAATCGGAAACGGCTCGGCGAGCTCGTTGACGGTCGCCTCGCCGGCGGCGAGCCGCTCGAGGATCGCCCGCCGCGTCGGATCACCCAGCGCAGCGAAGGTCGCACTCAGTTGATCAACCATCTGGTTGAATAGATTACTCCGACCCACGGACGGAGAGCGAGAGGAACGCAGATGGGCAGGATCGTCGTGACCGAGTACATCTCCGTCGACGGCGTCGTGGAGGCGCCGAGCGGAACCGAGACCTTCGAGCGCGTCGGCTGGACGGACGCCTTCACGCGAGGACCCGAAGGCGATCAGTTCAAGTGGGACGAGACGAGGGCATCCGACGCGCTGCTGCTCGGTCGCGTCACCTACGAAGGCTTCGCCCCCGTCTGGCCGCATTACGAGGGTGAGTTCGCGGACAAGTTCAACTCGATGCCGAAGTACGTGATCTCCTCCACCCTCGAGGACCCCGAGTGGAACAACACCACCGTGCTGCGAGGTGACGTGGTCGAGGAGGTGACGAAGCTCAAGGAGAAGTACGAGGGCGACATCGTCGTGCACGGCAGCCCGCAGCTCGCGCAGACGCTGATCGAGCACGACCTCGTCGACGCGATCCACCTGCAGGTCTACCCGGTGATCGTCGGTGCCGGGAAGCGGCTCTTCGCCGACACGAGCGCCACGAAGCGTCTGCGCCTCGCCGAGGCGAAGACGGTCGGCGACGGCGTCCAGATCCTCATCTACGAGAAGGTCGCGTGACGGAGTCTCGTACAGCCGCCTGAGCGCCCCGTCACCGGGCCCCGCACGCCTCGCCACCGAACGCGCTACCGAACGACGCGCTGGTCGAGATGCGTCGCGCCGTCGGTCTGGCTGAGCCCAATCTGCTCGAGCTCGATTCGCTGACAAGTCTCATCGCAGCGCGAGCGTTTGGCGGCGCGGCGACCGAGGAAACGAGTTGGCGACCGCAAGGAGGTGACGAGCATGACCAACGGAAAGGTCAGCGTCCGGTACATGGTCGACGACGTCGACCAGGCGGTTGACTTCTACACCAGGCACTTCGGCTTCGAGCGAGGCCACAATGCCTCACCGGCGTTTGCCGAGGTGATCAGGGGCAACCTCCGGCTGTTGCTCGCCGGCCCCCGGAGCTCGGCCGGGCGGCCGATGCCCGATGGCCGCAGGCCCGAACCTGGAGGCTGGAACCGCATCCACTTCGTCGTCGACGACATCGACGCCGAAGTCGAGCGCCTTCGCGCCGCCGGCGTCAGCTTCCGCAACGACATCGTCAGCGGACCGGGCGGTCGACAGATCCTCGTCGACGACGCCTCCGGCAACCCGATCGAGATCTTCCAGCCGGCGGACTGAGCTGCGTACGCCGGCGCGTCAGGCGTTCTCACGGTGATCGCCGTGAGCAAGACGCGCTCGCGCTACGTCGTCGAGCTGACGTGAGCACGGAATGGGGGGCCTGCTGCGGCGGTCTCACACAATGAAGCCGGCCCGGTGCCAAGGACAAGAGAGTGGACGCTCGTTGTCTGGAACCTGAAACTCCATGAACGGGTCCATACGCCGATCACCTCAGCCAGATCGGCTGTGCGCCCGCCACGATCTTTCGAGCCGCGCCGACGGCCGCTGGAACAACGTAAAGCGAGCCGCCGCGCGTGAAGACGATCCGCGTGCCATCCGGAGACCACGACGGCTGGGAGTCGCGGGCGCCCGAGGTCACCGAGCGGACGCGCGCTCCCGTCGTGCTGTCGTAGATCGCTATCTCGCCGGTGAAGCCCTTGACGGGCGCTCTCGTCGCGGCGACGAAGCGGCCGTTGGGCGAGCCGACGGGACCCCACAGGTCGTGGCCGGGATCCTCGGCGACCATCCGCCCGCACTCGAAGCTCGTGTTCCTCGCGAGCAGGCAGATGCCCTGCGGGTATGGCGCGGCGCGCGACCGCTCGGCGCGCATGATGCGGTTACCGAGCCAGCCCGCCGTCGGAGTCGCGCGGGCAACCGTCGACCGGCCCGCACCCGTCGCGCCCGAGAGGAAGAGGAACGGCGTCAGCACGCGAACCGGCGGGGACCCCGGCGTCGGCGTGAGCAGCTCGGAGATCTGTTCGATCGTCGCGACCTGGCGGCCGTCTGGCCGGATCAGGGTCACGAGCACGGCGCCGCCTGCTCCGCAACGGGCCGGCCACGCGCCGGCCCGAGCGGTCGAGCACCCAGGCTTTGTTCCCGTACGCGACCGCGAGCCGCGACCCGCTCCGCGAGGCCGAGAGCCAGCCGTACGCCTGGCCTCCGCTGCGCCCGTCGGTCGTCAGCTGCCTGCGCTGAGAGCCGTCCTGCGCCACGCTGCAGAGGTTGGCCCCGCACCGAAAGACGATCGACCCGGACGGGGCGGTGGTCGCGCTCGCTGCGACCGCCGCTGCGGCGAGCGCGCAGACCAGCCAGGCCGCCATCGCGGCACGGTACCAACGAACCGAGGCACCAGGTCACCAGGCTGACCCATGATCGGCGAGCTTGCTGCGCGAGTCACGACGGTGCAGTGCCCGTCCTCGATGGTGATGCAGTCCGTCTTGCCGCCGTCGTCGTAGCCGGACAGGCATGCCCTGAACGGCCGTGTCGCCTCGGTGTCGTCGCTGGCCCACACGGTAAGTCGCGGTCGGACCGATCGTCGAGTCCGAGTCGTAGAGACCGCGGGGCCTCCGAGTTACGGCTATGCTGGGTAAGCGTCTGGTTGAGCTCTGAAGCCGCCGAGGCACTAGCAACTCCTCTTTGAGCTGTTCCGTTTGGCCTGTGGCGCAGCAGGGAGTCTCGTTCGAGCTCTCTGTCCTGAGCGAAAGAGTGAGGAGCACCTATGCACGCGACCATCCGTCGCTACGAAGGCGTGGACACAAATCGCACCGAGGAGCTCACGCGCAAGGTCAACGAGAGCCTTGTTCCCAAGCTGCGCAAGCTCGAAGGCTTCAAGGGCTACTACCTCGTGGAGGCAGGCGAGGGCGTGTTCAGCTCCTTCGGCCTGTTCGAGACCTCGATGCAGTCCGATGAGGCGACACGCACCGCCGCTTCATGGATCAAGGACGAGCAGCTCGAGTCGACCCTCCCCAACCCGCCGCGGATCACGAGCGGCAAGGTGATCGCACAGCAGAACGGCGCCCCGGTCGCCTAATACACCGGCGCGTCGCCGGCGGGTAAGCGCGTCCCGCCGGCGACTACCGGCTGGCCTGGATTGACCGAGCGACCCGTCGGGGACAGCTCCGGCGGTCGGGAAGAGGTGACTGCGAACATGACCAAGTTCCTGCACTGGCGCAAGATGACATGGGCTCTCGCGCTCTGGGGTGTTGTGAGCGCAACGTGGCTGGTGGTCGGCGGAACCGGAGCTGCGCTCGTAGGCGCCGTGTGGCTCCTCGGCTCGGCCGCACTCGGGTTGCTGTGGCTGATGACACAACCGCTGTTCCGCCAAGGCCACGGTTTCGGCAACGGCTTCTTCGTCCGGCCCCGCCCTGGCCACTGGGGCCTCTTCGACCTCCACCGAGTCCAGGTGAAGGCTCACCAAGCCCGTCTACCCTGATCCAGCGCGCGACGCAGAGTCCCGCCGCGAGGACATCCAGAAGATGACCGCTCGGGGCCTCGGAGTTCGCGAAGAGGTTGACCAGTGCGTGATCAACCGACTGCGGACAGCCGACCTGAACGGAAAAGGCCCGCGTTTGCGGGCCTTTTCTTCAAGCCAGCCGACGGACTCGAACCGTCGACCCCCTCCTTACCATGTGCCGCAAGGGCGTCGCCGTTGGTCGCAGTCGATCGTGATGGGCTGCAAACGGGGAGATTCGGAGCCGGGCGTTGCGCCGTTGACCGCGACGGTTCGCCACCGCTGGTTTCCATGCTGTTTCCACAACACCGCGTCATAAGGAGGAGCCCATACGCCTACTTTCCAGGCCTTTCAGGGAGTGCATCTGGGCCACCCCATGGCGCGGCTCGTTCCCGCGTAGACGACACCCACTCCTCATTCCCCTTGTTAGAGGCCCTCCGACCGCGCCAAGCCAGTCATTTGGTCGGACATAGCCCCCAGTGACTCCGATCTGGCTCGGTCTGCGCGGATTGGCCTAGGTCGCCGAGCTGAGAGCCCGCGCGCGGCGCTGACGGCCCTCCTGACCACCGCCTCCCGAACCGCCACACTCGCCGAGATGCGTGTCCCGTCGGCCGATGTCACGATAGGCGCCGTGCGACAGCTGCCAATCGGAACGGTCACGCTGCTCTCCAGCGACATCGAAGCGTCGACCGAGTTGCTGCGCGCGCTCCGACCCGACGCGTATGCAGCGCTGCTCGCACGGCATCGCGCCCTCATGCGTGCCGCCTTCCGCGCGCACGGTGGGGAGGAGGTCGACACCCAGGGCGATGCCTTCTTCGTGTCGTTTCCTCGCGCGCGCGACGCCGTGGCTGCCGCGGTGCGCGCCCAACGCGACCACGCAGCGGAGAGCTGGCCTGACGAGGCTGAAGTCCGGGTGCGGGATCGGGCTCCACACCGGCGAGCCGACTGCGGCCGATGAGGGCTACGTGGGCTTGGACGTCCACCGGGTGGCACGCGTCATGTCTGCCGGGCACGGAGGCGAGATCCTCTGTTCGGCGGCGACCGCCGTCATCCTCGACGGTGACGAGCCGCCCGGCATCATGTTGCACGACCTGGGGGCGTACGAGCTCAAGGACTTCGGCCGCCCCGAACGCCTTCTGCGCGTCCTCGCGGACGGCCTGCCCGCCACGTTTCCCCCGCCCAGAGCACGGCGTGTCGCTCACCCGTCCACCCCCCGGGGACGCCGGTGGAAACTCGTCGGCGCCGCGGGCGCCGTCGCTGTTGTCGGTGCGGTGGCGCTCGTGGTGCTCACCCTCGCAGACGGCGGGGGCGACGGCGGATCGATTGCCACAGGCTCGGGCACCCTCGTTCGGATCGATCCGAGTCGGCGTAGGCCTGCCGCGTCGCTCACCGCAGGCGGGCTCCCGGCAGCCGTCGCGGCGAGCGGGGACACCATCTTCGCGGCGCTTCCGCGAGGCCGGACCATTCAGCGCATCGACCCGTCCACCGAGCAGACGACGACCGCGAACACGCCGAGCCGCGTCACCGTGCTTCTGGCGGACGGCAGTTCGTTGTGGGGATATGCGCCGGCAGACGACGAGCTGCTGAAGCTGGACCCCGCCATCCCGGCCGTCACCGAGCGAACACCGCTCGAGACCTACGACGTCTTCTTCGGCGCTTCGCACGGTCTCGCGCGGGCCGGAGGATCCGTGTGGGTGGGCGCCGGCGCGCGTCTGTACAGGATCGCGCCCGGCGACGGTCACCTCGTCGAGGGCGTCGTCTCCGACCTCGGCGCCCGGCCGCTCGCGGCGGATGGCGCGACACTGTGGGTCGCCGGCGTCGGAGGCGTTGCGCCGTACGACGTCGCCAGCGGGACGTTCGGAGCGACGATCGCGGTCGACGGAGAGCCGCTGGCTGCTGCCACGGGCGTCGGAGACGCCGTCTGGGTCGCGACGTACACGACTGCGGGGTCGTTCGTCTACCGGATCGACACCGCGACGCGGACCGTGGTCACGGCAATCGACGTGCCGAGCCGACCGGTGGCGGTCGTCGCGGGCTTCGACGCGGTCTGGGTCGCGAGCGTCGCCGAGCGGGTCGTGCTCCGGATCGATCCCGACACCAACGACGTCACCGACCGCATCGAGCTGGTCGGCTCACCCACCGGGCTCGCCGTCGCGGCCGACGGGATCTGGGTCAGCGTCTCGTGAGATCGTGCCGTGCAGGCGCGTGTGTGGAATGGCCCGCTACTCCTTGAGGCAAAGCGTGTTGAGCGCGAGCCAGTACATCGGGTGGTTGCGAACGCAACCGAGCCGCGGGCCGACGAGGACGAGCCAGGACGTCGAGGCGAACGGCGCCTCGGGCGCGTAGTCGCGCACGATCTCCGCGTCGAGGTCGACGAACGCTCTCCAGCGCCGCTCGCCCAGGAGCCTTTGCGCCGCCATGATCTTCCGGTTGACCTCCGGCACGTCGAGCCGGGAGAAGTTGTTTCCGGGCCAATTCCTCACTCCCGTGATGCTCCGGCCGCCAAAGAGCGGGATCACGAAATTGCCGGGGTCGATGATGTCGGCCTGCCAGCCGAGCGGGGCGATGTCCCAGGGCTCGCCCGGCGTGGCGAGCTTCTCGAAGAACACATCGGGTGCAAGCTGCCGCAGCTCGACCTCGAGGCCTATCTTGCCGAGCTGGAACGCGAGCGCCTCCGCGAGGCGCCGGGCGGGCACGAACGCCACGTGGTAGTAAAGGACAGCGTGACCGCCGCGAAGGTTTCCTCGGGCCAGGCGGCGGGCGGTGACGAGGTCAGGCCCGGTCAGCGGGTAGAGGCGGTGGTTGCGCCAACCGGGAAATCCGATCGGAACCGTCTGATCCGTGCGGAGACCCGCAGGCGAGCCCCCGAATGCGCGACGGAGCAGCTCGGGACGGTCGAGCGCGAAGTTGATCGCCCGTCGCAACGACACGTTGTTCCGGAACAGCCGGCCGCTGGTGTTGAAGACGTAGCGGAAGGTGAAGCTCGACGGCACCCTCCGTAGCAGCGACTTATTGACGCCGTAACGATCGAACAACTGCTCGGCTTCCGCGTCGAAGTTGACGGCCTCCCAGCGCACCTCTCCCTCGCCACGCTCGACCCGCGCGATGTTGTCCGCCGGGCTCCCGCCGATCGTCACCACGATTCGGTCGGCTACATGCCGCCGCCGACCACCGTAGCGGCCATTCCTGACGAGCACGATCTCCTTGCCGGGGGTCAGCCTCGCAATCGCATACGGCCCGGTCGCGGGGACGAACGGCACACCCGCAGGGTCGCGGGAGAGGCCGGCCGGGATCGGGCAGGCGAACGGCATCGCGACGCGGCTGAGGAGATCGGGGTTCGGTGCCGCGAGCCGCACGGAGAGCGTCTGGCCGCGCGCCGCGACCGATCGAACGTCGGCAAAGAGCCCTGCTCCCGGTGACTTCAATGCAGGATCTCGGATGCGATCGAGTGCGGCCTTGTAGTTCGCGGCCGTCAGCGGGCGGCCGTCGGCGAAGCGCCACCCGCGCCGCACGGTGAACGTGTACGTGCGCCCGTCCTGCGACACAGCCGGGAAGCCTGTCGCAGCCTCCGGAACGAGCGTCGGTTCACCGTCATCCGGACTGGCGAGGAGCAGCGCGCAGGTGAGGTTGGTCAGCTGCCAGGCCTGGGGGCCGTACGTGAGCTGCGGATCGAGGATTCCCGGATAGGCGGGATCCGCTTCGTCGTACGCGATGATTCGAATCGTCCCGCCGCCCGCGGCGTCGAGGCGGCTCCACCCGCTGCCGACCAGCAGGAGCGCCAGCGACGCCAGCAGCACCGCGACCCCGACACGGCTACGCATGCCGGTGGAGCGTAGGGCACACACGACGCGTCGTCCAGGGCGCTGTCCAATTGCGTTCGGGGACACACAGAGACGCGAAGAACGTCTACGAACGAAGGCCGACCACCACGCGCAGCGCCGGACGTTAGCCTTGGCCTGCATCAGGACTTACCCTCCTGTTGCCGGCCCCGGGGCGTTAGCGCGCCGCCGGGGCATTGTCTAATAAGGCAATTATACGCCATCGACCGCCTACTACCCCAGTAGGCGTCCGTCCGCGAGGCGTGTGCTGATGCAGGATCGCGGACGTGGGGAAACACGGTGGTAACCCCTCACCCTCTCGACGACGCCCGTCGGCTGCCGTTTGCCGTGTCGCACAGGCGCGGTCCCTCGTGGTAGTCGGCGAGCCAGGCGTCGAGGTCGTCTCGGCGGAACAGCAGCCGCCCCTCATGCTTGATGTGTGGGATCGCCCTCGCGGCGGTGAGCTTGTAGATCCGCTCCTTCGACCAGCGGAGGTAATCCGCCGCCTCGTCGATGGTCATGTACGGCGTCGCGGCGGTCGTCGTGGCGATCTCGGCGAGCACGATGTCGGCGACGCGGTGCGGTGATCATCTCGGAGCGCCCGAGCACGCGCTCCGTGAAGATGTCGGCGGTGAGTGCGCTGGCGAGCGTCGGCGAGCCGAGCGCCCACTCGACGTTGGGCACTCAGCGGGAACCGCGCCTGCCGTGGCCGGACAGGACCCCCGCGCCGAAGCGACGACTTTGAGCCGACGAGGCCGTCGCGAATAAGCTGATCGATCTCCTGGCGCGATCTGCAGTGGCATCGGGAGCAGATAACGCACCACGGCAGGTGCAGCAGCTACCCCAACGCCCGTCAGCCCGAACCGTGTCCCGTCGCCACGCGCGATCCCGCGTGGGTCGGACAACGTCTGTCGGTGGTGAAGTCGAAGGCTCGGCTACTCAGCATCGAGTGGCGTGAGCTCGTCGTGGACGAGGTCGAACCCGCCAGCGGCATTCGGACCTGGGGATTTCTCCGCTACCCGTGAGAGGCGACTGCGCGGTGGGCCAGCGTGCGGGAATGTCCCTTGAGTAGCCAGGATTGGAATATGAGCCGGGTCAGTCGAATCCGGCGAGCATCATCCGCAGGCGAAGTCCGACGCCCTGCAGATACTCCTCCCGGTACGGCGCCGGGAGGCCGGACGCGAAGCGGTGCCAGTTCAACGCTCGGCAGATCCAGCCGAGACGGAGAGCGATCTCGTGCGCCGCCTGGAGTTCCGCCTGTGCGGCGAAGCCGCGAAACGGTTCGAGGTAGGCGTCCCGGTACGGAGCGATGTCCTCCGAGCCCTCGACGTCATCGAGTCCCCAGGCGAGCTGGCCCTCAAGCGTCACCGACATGCTGAAGAAAGGGTGCGAGATGCAGGCGTCGCCCCAGTCGAAGAAGAGATAGCGGCTGTCGCGGACGAAGACCTGGCCGTCGTGGAGGTCGTCGTGCTGGATCGTCTCGGGTATGCCTGCTGACGCCAGGCGCTCGCAGAGTTCGGTGATCGTCGGAACGAGCGCACGTAGCCGGCGGCTCTCGTCGACCGTGACAGTCCCGACGCCGACGATCAGCTCTTCGTACCGACTCGCGAGCGTCTCAAGGCGGCAGTCGGGCAGACCGAGGCCGAGAAGCCGCTCGAGGTCCTCCGCCATATCGATCTGGAGTCGGCCATAACGCGGCAGGACGGCCAGCCAGCGGCCGAGGTCGCGTTCGCGCTCGACGACCTCACGCAGGCGCTCCCCGCCATCCGCCATGAGCATCCAACCACGGTCGAGATCGGTCGCGAGCAGCCCGGGGACGCAGTCCGGTCGCCGCGCGGCGAGAAGGGCAACGACGGCGGCCTCGTGCGCCAGCAGCGGGGTGTTGGCCTTGAACCAGACGTCTCCACCTGTCGTCGGCATTCGCAACACCGTCGACCACGCTCGCACGTGCGGCTGTTCGATGGCACCCGTCGACTGAAGGCCGATCTCCTCGAGCTGTCGATCGAGCCAGGCCTTGACACCGGCGAGCCAGCGAGCATCCGTCCAGACGTCCACCAGC
Source organism: uncultured Actinomycetes bacterium (assembly GCA_963732985.1). GTDB lineage: Bacteria > Actinomycetota > Thermoleophilia > Gaiellales > Gaiellaceae > Gaiella. The sequence continues at coordinate 174,821 of CAVTBP010000007.1, forward strand.
CGAGCGTAATACTAGTCCCGTGCGCGAGCGTGCTCTCGCCAGAAGGCACCTCGTGGCGTGCCGGACCGACGAGCGCGACCTGGGCGAGCAACCCCCGCCCCGTTTCCATTTCGTTTCCATAAGGGGCACCCCAACGCGCTGCCCCACGACCGACGTTCCCGTAACCTCAGGAACCAAGCGGGATCTCGCCAAGCCCTCTGACGGACTCGAACCGTCGACCCCCTCCTTACCATGGAGGCTGAGGGCGCCAGCTGGCAACAAGGGACGCCAGACGTGGCCTGAGTCCGTCGCGGGACGTCACTATATGCCACTGTCCGCACAGCACCGAGGTTGGCTCCAGGTTGACCGGTGCGTCGCCAGTGCTGCCTACGCGCTGACCCGAGATCAGGCCCCACCCGACGAACACGTTCGCGGGGGGTCGTTACGTGCCTAGGATGCCTCTGTGCAGAACACCACCGGAATCAAGCGAATCAACTGCGTGTGCGGCAAAGTCGTCGAGGGCAAGGACGACGACGAGCTCTGGGAGAAGGCCCAGGCCCACCTGGCCGCCGACCACCCAGACCTCGTCGGAAAGGTTTCGCGCGAGGACATCCTGGCGCAGGCCGAGGAGATCTAGACGGCCGTTGGAGTCTCGCCCAGCAGACGTCGGTAGACGTTCTGGACGGCCGGGCTTGGCGCGACTCCGAGCTCGTCGCGGAGCATGATGCGCAGGCGGTCGTAGGCGCGTAGCGCCTCTGCGACGTTCCCGCTCCGCTCGAGCGCCTCCATCAGGATCCGGTGGCCGCTTTCGCGAAACGGGGCCAGCTCGATCAGTTGGCGTGCGCACTCCGCGGCTTGCGGGAGCGTCGGCCCGCCGAGGCCGAGCCTGGCCGCTGCGAAGCATTCGAGCCCGCGCACGCGGACGTCGTCGAGGCGTCGGTGCCAGTCGTCGAGCCAGGGCAGGTCGTAGCCTTGGAGTAGTGGGCGAGTGGCGACGTGGTAGGCGACGCCAGCCGGACCCCAGGCCTCGGCCCACTCGCCGTTCGCGACGTGTGACTCGGCCCGATGGAGCGCCTCGAGTGCGGCTTCGACGTCGACGAACGCGTTGGCGGGCAGCAGGAGCTCCATCTGCGCTCGTCCGACCAGCAGCTCCGGCCCGAGGACGCGGCGCAACTTCGAGAGCAGCACGCTTAGCCGAGGCTTATGGCTGGGAGTCGCCTCCTCGCCGTAGACGGCGATCAGTAGCTCGTCGCGCTCGATCTCGCGGAGCCGGTTGAGCACGAGGTAGGCGAAGAGCAGCCGGCCCAACGGTCCCGGCAGGGAGTACTCGACGCGCTGCCCGTCGAGGCGCACCACGAGCCGCCCGCAGAGCTGGATCCGGGTCTCACTCGTCGGCGCCATCCCACCAGATTAGAAAGGTCGGCGAAAGGTTCACGAAACGACGCGCCGCGACTATCGCTCGTGAAGACAGCTGGGAGCGATGGCACTAGACGAGGTTGATAGGAGAAGCCATGAGATCCAGGAACGTCGAGACCTACCGTGCAGGGCACGAGGCTTTCAATCGGCGGGACTTCGAGGCGATGGTAAAGGAGTACGCCGAGAGCATCAGCTGGATCGACCAGGCCCGGGGCGTCACGTTCAGCACACCCCAGGAATTCAAGGACGAGTTCCTCGAGGGATGGATCCAGGCCTCGTCGGACTGCCAGGTCACACACGCCCAGTACACGGACGCCGGCGAAATGGTGGTGGCGCGGTTCACCGGCCGGGGTACGAACGACGGTCCGCTCGGACCCTTCCCCGCCACTGGCAAGGAATGGACGCTGCCGATCTGCGAGATGTGGCACTTCGACGCCGACGGTCGGGTCGTCGGTGGCGAGATCTATTACGACCAAGCCTCTCTTCTCACGCAGCTGGGGCTGCTGCTCGAGCCGTCCTCGGTGTGAGCGGCGAAGTCAACGGCTGCGAGCGTTCTCTGGCCGAGCTGGCGATGACCCTCGAGCTCTGCCCTTTCTGGACGCGAGGAGCTTGCGGAGTAGCTGCGCCTTGGCGCCTTTGGCGACGGCTGGAGGATCGCGAAGTCGTTCTGACACCGAACGTAGCCCAAGGAGGTCGTCATGAACCAGAAACCCGCTTCGTTTTACGCGTCGCCGCAAGAGGCGATGCGGGCACCCGTGGAGGAGTTCCTTTACCTGGCCTGCCTGCACGAAGGCACAGGTGTGGAGAAGCCCGACTTCCTCGCCGTTGTCGACGCCGAGAAAGGCCGGATCCTCCACGAGCTGCCGATGCCGAACGTGGGCGACGAGCTGCACCACTTCGGCTGGAACCGCTGCTCGTCGGCCTGCCACGGGCCTGATCGCTCGCACTTGATCATGCCCGGCTTTCGCTCCTCGCGCATCCACGTTGTCAACGTGGCCGACGATCCGCGCCGCCCGCGGATCGAGAAGGTGATTGAGGCGAGCGAGCTCGTCGCGAAGACCGGCTACACGCGCCCACACACGGTGCACTGCATGCCGGGCGACAACGTCGTGATCTCGATGCTCGGAGACCGGCAGGGGAACGGCGCCGGCGGCTTCGCCGTGCTCGACGCGAAGACGTTCGAGGTGAAGGGCCGCTGGGAGAACGGCGGTGACACGCCCGGGCTGAACTACGACTTCTGGTACCAGCCACGCAAGAACGTCCTGATCTCCTCGGAGTTCGGCGAGCCGAACGCCTACGAAGGGGGCTTCGACCTCCATGACGTGTCGGCCGGCCGCTACGGCAGCCGCCTGCACTTCTGGAATCTGGCCGAGCGGAAGCTCGAGCAGACGGTCGATCTCGGCGAGACCGGATTGATCCCGCTCGAGGTGCGCTGGCTCCACGACCCCGACGCCGAGCAGGGCTTCGTCGGCGCCGCGCTTTCGAGCACGATGTGGCGCTTCCGCCGCGACAACGGCGGCTGGGACGCGGACCAGGTGATCGCCGTGGAGAGCGTCGAGCTCGAGGGCTGGCCCTTCCCCGTGCCCGGCTTGATCACCGATCTGCTCGTCTCGATGGACGACCGCTTCCTCTACTTCTCGAACTGGCTACACGGCGACCTGCGCCAGTACGACATCTCCGACCCCGCCAACCCGAAGCTGACCGGCCGGCTCTGGCTCGGTGGCCTGCTCGGCAAGCCGAGCGACGCCGGACGCGAGCTAAACGGCGGGCCGCAGATGATCCAGCTCTCCTTCGACGGGCGCCGGCTCTACGTGACGAACTCGCTCTACTCGACCTGGGACAACCAGTTTTACCCGGAGCTGCGCTCCTGGCTCCTGCGCGTGAACTGCAATCCGAACGGCGGGATGGAGGTCGACCGCGACTTCTTCGTCGACTTCTCAGACCGGACGGACGGTCCCGCCCGCGCCCACGAGGTTCGCCTCCAGGCCGGCGACTGCACCACGGAGATCTTCCAGTGATTGCGCACATCATGGGAATCCCCATCGAGGAGAGCATCGTGCACCTCGTGACAGCCGGTGCGGCGATGGTGACGGCGGTCGCAATCGCCAGTCGGACAGGGTTCGGGCGTCTGCGACGCCGGCTCCGTCACCGGTCGCCCGGAGACGATCACTCATAGCCAGAGAATCGGGGAAGGCGCCGAGGCCGCAGGCGGCCAGGCCCGACCTGACCAACACGTTCACGGGGGTGGGTGGGGATGGCGTCGCCCGAGCCAGGATCACCGGCGAACGCGAGGTACTCGGCGTCTGCGAGGAACGTCTCGGCAGCCGACGGCTTCCTGCCGACTCGCAGTCCGTCAAAGATGGCTTCGAGCGGCGAACCGTCGACCCCCTCCTTACCATCGAGGAGGGGCCGGTACTCAGACGGCCCCATGCGGCCTCAGAGGTACCTCGAACCCCTCTCCGGTACCCCTCCGAACCCACCACCCGTACCTGACGCAGACCTGACGCACTCGACGCATCTCGCTGGCCGACGCTCTGAGAGCCGTTCTCCCGAAACAGCCGTCCTCCAGGGCAACCTCGTGCTCGCTGGCGTTCCTGAGTCGTCTCACGAAAGCGGATGAGGCCGCGAGAGAGGCCGCGCCATTGACCTCGAAGCAAGAAGTTTCGCGCTTGTAGCGACGCACGTCGGCTCTCCCGCGCACCTGCGGGAGCGGACTAAGCTCTTCCGATGAGCAGCGCCGCAGCCGCGGACGCGGACCTCGCGCGTCAGCTCGAGGACACGCGCGAGCAGCAGCGGGCGATCAGCGGGGTCCTGCGGGCGGTCGCTCGCTCGGCCGGGCTCCAGCCGGTTCTGGATGAGATAGTCGAAGCCGCGAAGCGACTCTGCCGTGCCGACCACGGCGCGTTGTTCCTGCTCGAGGACGACCTTCTCCACCTTGTCGCGGATGAGACCGCGCCGGCCGCGGCTGCCGCCTACGACAGGGAGCATCCCCACGCCCTCGATCGAACGACGGCAGCCGGCCGCGCGGCTGTTACGCGCGCTCCCGTCCACATTCCCGACATCCGCGACGATCCCGAATACGCCTACGCCGGCCCGCGGACCTACCGCTCGATACTTGGGGTTCCCATCATCTTCGAGGCAGACCTGCTCGGTGTCGTTCTCGTCGTGCGTCCGGAGCCGCAGCCGTTCAGCGACGAGCACATCGCGCTCGTCCAGACGTTCGCCGACCAAGCGGCAATCGCGCTCACGAACGCGCGCCTGCTCGAAGCGGTCGAGCGGCAGCGGACGGAACTCGGCCGCTTCGTCTCGCCTCAGGTCGCGGACCTCATCTCGAGCATGGACGGCCAGCGACTCCTCGCCGGACATCGGGCGTACATCTCCTGCCTGTTTTGCGATCTCCGCGGCTTCACCGCGTTCTCCGAGACCGCGGCGCCCGAAGAGCTGCTAGATGTGCTTCGCGAGTACCACGAGTCGCTCGGCAAGCTGATCCCCGCCTACGAAGGCACGCTCGAGCACTTCGCGGGCGACGGCCTCATGGTCTTCTTTAACGATCCGCTACCGGTCGAGCATCATGAGCTGCGGGCCGTGCGGCTTGCGCTCGCCGCGCAGGAGCGATTCGCCGAACTGGGGGAAGTCTGGCGCAAGCGGGGAACGGAGCTCGGCCTGGGAGTCGGAATCGAAGCCGGATATGCGACGCTCGGCCGCATCGGCTTCGAAGGGCGCTACGACTACGGCGCACTTGGCCCGGTGACGAGCCTGGCGTCGCGGCTGAGCACGTACGCGGAGGCCGGACAGGTCTTGATCGGCCCTCGCGTGTTCGCGGCCGTGGAAAAGAGCGTCGAGGCGGTGCCGATCGGCAAGATCGAACTCAAGGGCTTCGGCCGCGCAGTCGCCGCCTACGACGTCCGCGCGCTGCGATAGTTCGCCCTTGCGGACGGCCCGGTCTCGCTCCGTGACAGGAGGTCGTTAGTCGAATGATCCAAGAGTAGGGGCCGCAGGAGAGATCCGGCATGAACACTCGCATGCGACGTGCTGGTCAACTGATCGTCAACCTAGACCAGCCCAGGAGACTCACGGCCAGTGGCCACCATCGCCGACCAGGCCCAAGCGTCTGACCTCGTCCGCGCTCGGATAGTGCGGACGGGCATACCGAAGCCGTCTGGTGGAAGAGCTACGTCCAGCCCCGGCGCGACGCCGAGTCCCGCCGCGAGTGTCCAGAAGATGACCGCTCGGGGGCTCGGAGTTCGCGATGGGGTTGACCACAGGTTGACCAGTGCGTGATCAACCGTCTATGGACAGCCGACCCGAACGGAAAAGGCCCGCGTTTGCGGGCCTTTTCTTCAAGCCCTCTGACGGACTCGAACCGTCGACCCCCTCCTTACCATGGAGGTGCTCTACCAACTGAGCTAAGAGGGCGAAGCCAGAAGAGTACAGGGGTGGATGCCCCTTCAGCCGACCGCTCCGTCGCGGACTGGCAGGCCGATTGGCACGTCGAGCCATCGGAGCCTGTGCACTGCGCTGGTCGCCGCCACGACGACGACCGAGCGGTGGAGATCTGGAGATGCTCGCACGGCTCGCATAGGCGCTCGGCAGGTCCGCGCAACGCTTCTTGTTGGGTCGATAGACTCGCTCGGCAAGGGCGATGGGGCTCGCCATCAACCGCCGCCAAACGGCTGATAGCTCCTACGACAGAAGGAGCTACGCATGTCCCTTGTCCTTGCAGTCGCATTCGGCGGAGCGTTCGGCGCTCTCTCTCGCTACGGCCTCGATTCGTTCATCGAGCAGCGCACGGACTCCGTGTTTCCCTGGGCTACGTTCGCGATCAACATCAGCGGCTGTCTCGCGGTCGGCTTCATCATCTCCGCACTCGTAGACCGCCGTAACGCCCCGGAATGGCTCAGGCTCGGCCTCGTCGTCGGCTTCTGCGGCGGCTACACCACGTTCTCGACGTTCGCCCAGGAGACGTACGACCTGATCGAGACGAGAGACATCGCCGTCGCCGTAGCAAGCGTCACAGCAAGCGTGGTTCTCGGCGTCCTTGCCGTTCTCGTTGGAGTCAGACTCGGGCGACTCACCTGAGCCCCCTCCCCGTGATGACCGACTGAGCAGCCCGAGCCCGGGCATCCAGGTCGGGCGTGTTCACCGGCCGCGCGTGGACCTTGGCTGTGACGGTCGCGTCGGCGTGTCCGACGAGCCCGGCGATCTCCACGAGGCTCATCCCCTGGCGGGGTAGAGCTGATCGCTGCCTTGCGCAGGTCGTGGATCGTCGGGTGCTCCGGCAGCGCTCGCTCGGTTCCTATGCTGCCTCGGTGAGCGCAGGCGAGTCGATGCGGCGCTACGGCCAGGTGTTCGACGACGTGGCCGAGGCGTACGACGCCGTTCGTTCGGGCTACCCCGACGAGCTGGTCGATGCTGCCCTGGAGATCGGCGGGCTCGCACGACGGTTCCCATGTCGTCGAGGTGGGTTGCGGTACCGGCAAGCTGACCGAGCTGCTGGTCGCACGCGGGCTCCACGTCGAGGCCGTGGATCCGGGAGCGAACATGGTGGCCATCGCCCGCAGGCGCGTCGGCCGCAGCGACGGCGCACGCTTCCACGTCTCCACGTTCGAGGACGTCGACCTCCCCGAGGGCGCATTCGATGCGGTCTTCTCCGCCACCGCGTTCCACTGGATCGATCCGAGGATCGGGTGGCGGAAGGCGGCGTCACTCCTGAAACCCGGTGGCCTGCTCGCACTGCTCACGCACCTCGGCGTGAGCGAAGAGGAAACTGCCGAGTCGGATGCCGCGCTGATGGACGCGCTTCGGCGGCACGCTCCCGAGATCACCGCGAGCTTCAAGGAGCCGCGCAGCGCACGAGAGGTGCTCGACGGCGCGAGAGAGCGGGCCGCGAACGTCTCGGAGGCCTGGACGTGGATCGGCGTTCACCACGACCTGACCGTCCCGGAAGCGGGAACGCTGTTCGAGGGCGTCGAAGTCCGTGGGCTCCCCCAGTTTCGAGAGTTCACGGCGGACGAGCTAATCGCCCTCTTTCGGACGACGTCCCTTCACGCCCGGCTCGCGCCGGACGTGCGAGACGCTCTCGAAGCCGACGACCGACGCGTGGTCGAGGACTTCGGAGGCACGATCGGCTCGAGCGCAGTCGTCGTCCTGGTGACTGCACGCCGCAGCGCGTAGAGAGCCGCTTTCCGACGCGCTGTTCCTGCCGGGGAGTCCAGCCGCCGGGCAGGGCTACCCTTGGACGGTGCGCGTCGCGGTCATCGTCGTGTCCTGCCTCGCACTCCTCGGGGCGCCGGCGGCCCCGGCCGCCCCGGTCACGCGCACCGTGCTCCAGGTCGGCGACTCGCTCGCGTACGGCACGTCGCTCTACCTGCGCCAGTACCTGAAGGGATGGCGCGTCGAAGGACGACGTCGACGTGAGCATGCAGTCCTACGCCGTGCCGACGCGGGTCGCGGCACTACGGCGCCGACTCTGCCGCGCGTGCTGATCGTCAGCGCGGGCACGAACGGCCACCCCGCCGCCACCACGCAGTTCAAGGCCGACGTCCGCCGCGTGCTGGCGCTCGCCGGCCCGAGGCGGTGCGTGATCTGGGCGAACATCGTGCGCCCGCCGTACCAGGGAGTCAGCTACGCGACGGCTCAACCGGGCGCTCGCAGAGCTCGACCGCGCGCATGCCAACCTCGTCGTCTTCGACTGGGCGCGAATGGTCGCCCGCCATCCCGGTGCGCTGTCGAGCGACGGCGTCCACGTCGCGGTGCCGTTCTACCGTGAGCGGGCGCGGGCGCTCGCCGGCGCTGGCGAAGCGCTGCCGCTGACCGGCCATGTCGACCCCGCACCTGCCACCAACCGCAGACGACCCGATCGGGGGCTGGAGCGTCGAGGACGCCGCCGCGGCCGCGAGCGCCGAGGCGAGCCCCGCGGATTCCGACACCACGCCGCGTCGAGACCGCGCTCCGTCGGCGGCGCCGGCCGGAGCCACCACCGGTCGATCGACGCCCACGCCCCGCCGGTCACGCGCTCGTGATCGTCGCCGTCGCACTCCTCTTGTCCCTGCTCCTCAATGCGCCCGGCCTGCACAAGTCCGCATCGGCACAACCCGACGGCTGGCAGCGCGACGTCGCGCTCGGAGTGACCGGAGTGCTCGACATCGATGAGCGGCGCCCTGTTCCTCGACCGACCACGCGCCGCGATCAAGTCGCTGATCGGGCGCTCGGACGACGACTCCATCGACACGGCGGTCGAGGTGCCGATCCACCCCGCCCCCGGCCCCGCCGGCGGACGCGGCGGCACGCCGGCAAGCGCGCGTTCACACTCAAGCGGCCGATGCGCCTGTGGGTCGCAGGTGACTCTCTCGTCGTCGTCCCGGGCCAGTCGATCCTCCGTGCCGCGGGGGCGTCGCCCGTGATCGATCCGGCCGCGGGGCGTCGACGGCCGCATCGCGACCGGGCTCGAGCGCCCCGACGTGTTCAACTGGTTCCGCTACCTCCCCGAGCGGATGCGCGCGCTGCGCCCCGACGTCGTCGTGCTCGCCTTCGGCGCCAACGACGACCACGGCTACATGACGGGGCTCCCCGACGGCGTCACGATCGACGGCTTCGACACGCCGTCCTGGCGCAAGGAGTACGCGCGCCGGGTCGGCGGCCTGATGGACACCGTCGCACGCGCCGGAGCCTTCGTGGTCTGGATCGGGCTTCCGATCACGCGCAGCGAAGGTCAGACGCTGCGCTTCGACGCCGTCAACGCCGTCGTCGCAGCCGAGGCGCGGAAGCGGCCGCGACGTGTCGCGTACCTCGATACGTACACCAAGTTCGCCGCGAGCACGGCCGGCGGCTACAGCGAGTACCTCGACGACCCCTCGGGACGCCTGATCAAGGTCCGCGCCGCGGACGGGGTCCACTTCGAGCGCGAGGGCGGCGACATCATCGCCCGCGACGTGTTGCGCAAGCTGAACGCCGTCTTCGACCTCACGAGCTGGCGCAAGAAGGCCAACGCGCCCACCGCGTAGGACGGCGAGGCCGACGCGGCGTCGGGTACCGTCGGCGGACATGGCGCCCAGGCCCAACCCCGCCCCGAGCGCCCGGACACGGGTGAAGCGCGTGCCCGAGAACGGACGCTACGACCGTGCCACCGTCGACGCGATCCTCGACGCCGCCCTGATCTGCCATCTCGGCTTCGTCCAGGACGGACAGCCGTTCGTGATCCCCACGCTGCACGCACGCGTCGGCGACGACGTCTACGTCCACGGCTCGGCCGCGAGCCGGACGCTGCGGACGATGCGTGACGGCATCGACGCGTGCCTCACCGCGACGCTGCTCGACGGGATCGTGCTCGCACGCTCCGTGTTCGAGCACTCCGTCAACTACCGCTCCGTCGTCGTGCTCGGACGAGCGACCGCTGTCGACGGCGCAGACGAGAAGCTGGCCGCCCTGGAAGCGTTCAGCGAGAAGCTGCTCCCGGGCCGCTGGGCAGACGCGCGGCGACCGATCGCGAAGGAGCTCAAGGCGACGTCCGTGCTCAGGCTGCCACTCGACGAGGCATCCGCCAAGGTGCGCGTCGGCCCCCCGGACGACGGCGACACGCCCGACGCGGAGCTCGACATCTGGGCCGGCGTGATCCCGCTCGTGGTGCAGGCGCTCCCGCCCGTGCCCGATCCCTCGCTGCGACCCGGCATCCCCGTCCCGGGCTACGCCAGGGACTTCCGACGACCGGGCCTGACCGAGTGATGCCCACGGAACAGGCGCCCGGAGCGCCCGGGACGGTGGTGATGAAGTTCGGCGGCTCCTCGGTTGCCGACCCCGAGAAGGTCAAGCTCGTGGCGAAGCGGTTCGTGGACGCGAAGCGCCGCGGTCTCCACGTCGTCGGCACCGTGTCCGCCATGGGGAAGACCACCGACCAGCTGATCGCCCTCGCCGGCGAGGTCTCCCCCACACCCGACCCTCGTGAGCTCGACATGCTCCTCTCCACCGGAGAGCGGATCGCGTGCGCCCTCGTCGCCATGGCGATCCACGACCTCGGCGGGGAGGCCGTCTCGCTGACGGGCTCACAGGCGGGCATCCTCACCGACGCCGCGCACAACAAGGCCAAGATCCGCGAGATTCGCGCCGATCGAGTGCACGACGCGCTCGCGAGAGGGAAGATCGTCCTCGTCGCCGGCTTCCAGGGCTTCTCGCGCGACACGATGGAGATCACGACTCTCGGTCGTGGCGGCACCGACGCCACCGCGGTCGCTCTGGCGGCGGCGCTTGGCGGCGCCTGCGAGATCTACTCCGACGTCCTCGGCGTGTTCACCGCCGACCCGCGCATCGTTCCGGAGGCCCGCAAGCTGTCGTTCGTCTCGTACGAGGAGATGCTGGAGATGTCGGCCTCGGGCGCCAAGGTGCTCATGCTGCGCGCCGTCGAGCTCGCCCGTAACCATCGCGTGCGCGTGCACGCCCGTTCCACGTTCTCCGACGAGGAGGGCACCTGGATCCAGGAAGGAGATGGCATGGAGGAACCCATGGTCTCGGCCGTGACCCACTCGGAGACCGACGTCGTGTTCACGCTGACCGGGATCCCCGACCGCCCCGGAGTCGCGGCGCTCGTGTTCGACACGGTCGCGGGAGCCCACGTCAACGTGGACACGATCATCCAGAACACGGTGCACGGGAAGGCCGAGATGTCGTTCTCGGTCCCCGCCGAGGACGTGCCGGCGACGAGGCAGGCGATCGCAGCGACGCAGCAGGAGCTCGGCAGCTACGACGTCGAGGAGAACCACGGGCTGGGGAAGGTCTCGCTGATCGGAGCCGGGATGCGCTCGCATCCGGGCGTCGCAGCCAAGATGTTCCGCACGCTCGCCGATCTGGAGATCAACCTGCAGATGATCTCCACCTCGCCGATCCGGATCTCCTGCATGATCGAGCGGGAAGCGATCCCCCGCGCCGTGCGCGGGCTCCACGAGGCGTTCGACCTCGACCGCGAGCCAGAGGTCGAGCAGGTTCGCTAGACCGGAACGCGGCAGGCACCGGGCGCGCGGCGCCGAACCTCGTAGCCGATGGACGAACGTTGGGTACGTGCGCTCGTCACCGCGGCGATCTGGCTCGTCGCGATCGTCATCCTGCGCTGGCTCCTGCAGCGGGCGTACACCTCCTGGGAGCGGCGTCACGCGGAGACCGACCCGGCCGTGGTCGCGCGCCGCCGGACGACAGTCAGCTTTCTCAGCCGGATGGCGATCGTGCTCGCCACCGCCATCGGAGTGTGGAGCGTCCTCTCGATCTTCCCGCAGACCGGCGAGGTCGCCCGCGCGCTGCTCGCCTCGAGCGCCGTGCTGGCCGTCGTCGCCGGCCTCGCCCTGAGCACGCCACTCGGCAACCTCGGCGCGGGAGTGCTCGTCTCGTTCACGCAGCCGGTGCGCATCGGCGACCGGGTCACGATCGGCGAACAGACCGGGTTCGTCGAGCAGATCAACATGATCTACACGACGCTGGTGGCGGACGACGAAAAGCGGGTCTTCGTGCCCAACACGCAGCTGACCACGAACTCGATCGTCAACCGGACGATCCGTGACCCGCGCCGCGCAGTCGCGGTCGAGCTGCCCGTCCGGCTTGGCGCCGTCGCGGAGGCGCGCACCGCGCTCGCCGAGTCGGCGCGTCAGAGCACCGGCGTCGTCGACGCAGTGGTGCGCGTGACGAACGTCACGGAGCGGCTGGCATGGCTCACGGTGACGGCCTACGCGCCGCTCAGCGCCGACGTGCCGGCGATCGCAAGCGACGTGCGCGAGCACGGGCTCGCCGTCCTGAGTCGCGACGGGCTGCTGCCCGAGTGACGCCGCGGCACCCGCGTAACCCCGGTGCCTGCCTGAAGGCAGGCACCACAGCACTCCGCGCGCGTACCCCGGTGCCTGCCTGAAGGCAGGCACCTTTGTGTCTGCTGCGCGCCCTGACGGGCGCGCAGCAGACGCTCTGTTTCAGACGCAGTCCTTCAGCGCCTGGGCCTCTGGCAGGCCCTCGAGCTTCTTCAGCGTGTTGTTCTCGATCTGGCGGATGCGCTCGCGGGTGACGCCGAACGCACGCCCGACCTCCTCGAGCGTGCACGGCGGCTCGCCGTTCAGCCCGAAGCGAAGCTCGATCACCTTCCGCTCCCGGTCGGGCAGCGACCCCAGAGCGAGATCGATGTCCTCCCGCCGAAGCGACAGCGAGGCGGAGTCGAACGGCGACTCGGCCTGCTCGTCCGGGACGAAGTCTCCGAGCGAGGACTCCTCTTCCTCCCCGATCGGCTTCTCCAGGGACACCGGGAGCTGCGCCATGCGCAGGATCTCGCGCACCTCGTCGGTCTCCATCTCGAGCTCCTCGGCGATCTCCTCGGGCCTCGGCTCGCGACCGAGCCGCTGCACGAGCTGGCGCTCGATGTGGACGACCTTGTTGAGCTTCTCGACCATGTGCACCGGGATGCGGATCGTGCGGGCCTTGTCCGCGATGGCGCGGGTCACGGCCTGGCGAATCCACCAGGTGGCGTAGGTCGAGAACTTGTAGCCCTTGCGGTAGTCGAACTTCTCGACCGCACGGATCAGGCCCAGTGACCCCTCCTGGATCAGGTCGAGGAACGACAGTCCTCGACCCAGGTACCCCTTGGCGATCGAGACGACGAGCCTGAGGTTCGCCTCGATCATGTGCTGCTTCGCCGCCATGTCCCCGCGCTCGATGCGCTTGGCGAGCGAGACCTCCTGGTCGGCCGTCAGGAGCGGCACCTTGCCGATCTCCCGCAGGTAGAGCCGCAGTGAGTCGAGCGACGGCTCGACCGTGAGGTCGAGCTTCGGCGCCGCCGCCTTCTCGTCCTCGGCCGGGACCGGCGGCTCCACCAATGGCAGTGACTTGTGCTGTTCGCCTTCGACGAGCTCGACGGAATGGTCGATCAGATAGGTGGTGAAGTCCTCTATCTGCTCCTTGGTGAGGTCGACGTCCTCGAGCGCGTTGACGATCTCGTCATAGGTGAGAAACCCCTTCTCCTGACCGTCCTTGACGAGCTTGTGCAGCTCCTCGATGTCCGGAAGGGCGATGTCGACGGAGAGCATGAACCTCGCTTCCTCGCAGTTGACGGAGACAGAACCCTCGAACGAAATTCGAGCCGAGCTCCCCTGCCCCGGCTCTGACCCATCAGGCGCCGCATCGTATACGAGGACCTGTCCGAACGGAACAGCCCGAAACAATCGATCAGCGAGTATTTCCGCCTGGGCGACACGGGTGTGTCAGGCGACCTGTCAGGCGACCGTCAGGGCGCCGACGCGCTCGCCGCGGCTGTTCTCGAGAGGACGTCTCGCCCAGCGCAGCCGGCGTCGAGCCCCAGGCGTCGCAGCACCTCCGCGAGCGCGGGCAACACGGCTCTGAAGGCGCCGTCCTCGACCTTGAGCGCGAGACCGAGACCGTCCGGCGTGCAGGCGCAGAAGAGGCCTTCGGCGCCGCCCTTCGCCACCCAGCCGGCAAACGAGCGGATCAGGAGCGCGTCGGCGGCGACCGGGCCGCGCAGCATCTCCGGATGGGCCTGCATCGCGGCCGCGACGCGCGCGCCGCCGTCGAGAGACGGCAGCCGGCCGAACATCGCAGCAGCCCGCCACAGCGGCAGCGCGAACGTCACCACGCCGCAGCCGTCGACCGCGGTCACGATCTCGCCCGGGTCGACCGCGGCCGCGGCCGCGACCTCGTCGTGCATCGCCTGCTGACACGGATGGGACGGCAGGCGGTAGCCCTGCGAGTCCCAGCCTCTGGCACGGCAGAGAGCGAGAAAGCCCGCGTGCTTGCCCGAGCAGTTGTGCTCGAGCGCCGTGGGCTCGGGGCCGCATTCGAGCTCCGTCCTCCGTCGCCGGTGCGACAGCGAGGAGTCGCCGCACGGCGGCGACCTGCTCGGGCCGAGCGAGATGCGACGCGCACGCGATCGCGACCAGCTCGTCGTCCAGCTCAGGGCGAGCGCGCACGAGCGGGAGCGCCTGGATGGGCTTCGCGGACGAGCGGAGGAAGGTGACGAGCTCGGGGTCGCCCGCGACGAGGACGCGGCGATCTCCCTCGACGACCACGGCGTGCACGCGGTGTCTCGCTTCGACGAGATCGCCGCGGCGGACGAGGACGGTGATCGGCTCCGTCACGTCGCGGACAGTAGTCGCGCCGCGCCCCGCCGACGCGGCCGCGGCTCCTGCGCCGGTCACCCGCGGCGGGTGAGAGCGAGTACCCCTCAAAGGGGGATGGGCGCATCCCCGTTCTGGGCGATGCTTACTCGGAACGCGCACCGCCGCCGAACGAGAGGTCTTCGTGCTGTCCAAACGCATTTCCATCAGCCGACAGGAGTCCGGCTTCACGCTCATCGAGCTGCTGATCGTCCTCGTGATCATCGGGATCCTCCTGGCGATCGCGGTTCCCCAGTACCGCGGCTTGAAGAATCGTGCCGCCGACAACGCGGCGAAGTCCAGCCTTCGCGCCGCTGCGTCGGCGGCAACGGTGTACGCCTTCGACAACGGCGGGCACGCGGGCGACGCCGACAACAACGCGGCGACCAGCGTCTTCCAGGGCATGACCACGGCCCGCCTGAGGGTGTACGACCGCGGCATCAAGACCGCGCCGCAGACCCCGGCCATCGTCGTGCAGGCCGCGACGCTGACGAACTACTGCCTCAGAACCGTCGTCTCCGGGCGGAACTGGAGCCTCCGCGGACCGAACGTCGCGCCCACGTCGTACAGGAACAACACGAACTGCGCGGAGCCCCCTGAGCGCGAGCACGACAGGCACCATGCGGTCATGCCCGAGCTGCCCGAGATCGAGGCGTGGGCGCGCGAGCTCGACCCGCTCGTCTCACGAGCGCCGATCGATCACGCCGGCCCGGCGCACGTCGCGACGCTGAAGACGATCGCGCCGCCGCTGGCGACACTCGACGGCCGGCGCCTCGCCGGAGCGGGCCGCCGCGGCAAGAACCTCCTCTTCCCCACCGCCGACGGCGAGCTCGTGCTGCGTGTGCACCTGATGAGCGCCGGCCGGCTGCGCTTCATCGCGCCGGCAAGAAAGGGCCTGCGAAGCCGATGTTCCGGCTTCGGTTCGCCGACGGCGGCGAGCTCGTGCTCAGCGAGGCGGGGTCGAAGAAACGCGCCGGCGTGTGGCTGCTCGCGCCCGACGCGCTCGACGCGGAGCTCGCGCACCTCGGCCCGGACGCGCTCGGCATCGGCGCCGACGGGCTGGCGGCCGTGCTGCGGGCCGAGCGGCGCCAGCTGCACCCGCTCCTGCGCGACCAGCGCGCTCTCACCGGCATCGGTCGCGCGCACGCGAACGAGATCCTCTGGCGCGCGCAGCTGTCGCCGTTTCGCCTCTCGACCGACCTCGACGACGCGACGGTGGCGGCTCTCGCCGCCGCGATCGACGACGACCTCGGGCGCGCGCTCGAGCTGCGCGAGCGAGGCAAGGGCGACACGCGACGTCTACCAGGTGCACAACCGGCTCGGCGAGCCGTGCGCAGTCTGCGGTGAGGCGATCAGGCGGGTCGACTACGAGGAGCACACGATCTACTACTGCGCGCGCTGCCAGACCGCGGGCAAGGTGCTCAAGGACCGCCGCCTGTCACGCTTGCTCCGCTGACGCTGCAAGATTGAGCGCGTGCCGCAGGTCGGAGACACCGCTCGACGCACCCGCACCGTGACCGCGCGCGACATCGAGCTGTTCACGGAGCTCACCGGCGACCGCAATCCCCTCCACTACGACGGCGCCGCGAGCCGAGCGCTCGCGCTTCGGCGGGATCATCGTGCAGGGCGGGGTGACCTCCGGGCTGCTCAATGCGGTCGTCGCCGAAGACCTCCCCGGGCCGGGCAGCGTCTTCCTGCACGTCGACTGGAGCTTCCGGGCACCCGTGCGACCCGGCGACGAGATCACGGCGGAGGTGGAGGTGCTCGAAGCGCGCGACGGACAAGCCGATCACCAGGCTGCGGACGTCGATCACCACCCGCGACGGCACGGTCGTGCTCGACGGCACCGCGCTCGTCTGGACCGAGCCGCTCTGACGACCGCGGATGGAGGGGTGGTGAAGGCGACCGCGTCGCATCCGCAAGGGCTGGAGGCCGACGGCGACCCCGTCGGTCACGGCGCCGGGCGTGCGCTCGGGCTGCTGTCGCTCGCGCTCGTCCTCTCGATGTCGACGTGGTTCTCGGCCTCGGCGGTGATCCCGCAACTCCGTGAGGAGTGGGGTCTCTCGACGAGCGCCGCCGCGTGGCTGACGATCGCCGTCCAGCTCGGGTTCGTGGCGGGCGCCCTGCTGTCGTCGGCGCTCACGCTCGCCGATGTCATGCCACCGCGACGCGTCATCTTCGCGGGTGCGCTCGGCGCCGCGGTGCGCAAACGCGCTGTTGCTCGCCGCGCACGGGCCCGAGACGGCGATCCCGCTACGGGTGGCGACCGGCTTCTTCCTCGCGGCGGTGTATCCGCCGGCCCTGAAGCTGATGGCCACGTGGTTTCGCAAGCGGCGCGGCGCGGCGCTGGGGGTGCTGGTCGGCGCGCTGACGGTCGGCTCGGCGCTGCCGTACCTCGTCAACGGCGTCGGCGACGTCGACTGGCAGTCGGTGATCGTCGTCACGTCGGTGCTCACGGTCGCCGGTGGCGCGCTCGCGCTCGTCGGTGCCAGACGGGCCGTACGCGTTCCCGACCGCAGTCTTCGACCCGCGCCAGGCCGGGCTCGTGCTGGCCAACCCCGGTGTCCGTCTCGCCTCGCTGGGCTACTTCGGGCACATGTGGGAGCTGTACGCGATGTGGGCCTGGTTCCTCGTCTTCGCCCGCGAGGCCCTGTTCGAGAGCCGCTCGGCCGCCACGTTGGCGACGTTCGCGGTGATCGCCGTCGGCGCGGCTCGGCTGCGTCGTCGGCGGCCTGCTCGCCGACCGGCTCGGCCGGCCGGCGGTCGCCGCCGCCCTGATGGCCTGCTCCGCCACCTGCGCGCTGGTGATCGGGCTCCTGCCGACGGCTCTCGCCGTCGCGGTGGCTCTCGTCTGGGGGCTGACGGTGGTGGCCGACTCGGCCCAGTTCTCGACCATGGTCACGGAGCACGCCGACCAGGCCTACGTCGGCACGGCTCTCGCGCTTCAGCTCGCGGTCGGCTTCACGCTCACCGTGGTCACCATCTGGCTCGTCCCGTACGTGGAGGCGGCGGTCGGCTGGAGATGGACGTTCTCGGTCCTCGCGCTCGGGCCGGTGCTCGGGATCGCGGCGATGCTCGTCTGCGGGCCCTGGAGCGCGACGCGGTCGCGCTGCTAGCGTGACCGCGATGACCGAGCTACGGCACGCGGACGACGTGCAGGCCTCGTCACCCCCCGTCGCGCTGGCACTGTCGCGGGCCGGCGTGACCGGCGTGCAGAAGGCGATTCGCATCCGCCGCGGCGACCAGGAGACCGTGATGGCCGCCGAGATCGAGTGCACCGTCGACCTCGACCGCGGTCAGAAGGGCGTCCACATGTCCCGCTTCGCCGAGCTGTTCGACGAGGCGATCGAGGAGGTCGTGCTCGGCGACGCACTCCTCGTCGAGGTGCTGGCGGAGCGCATCGCGCGGCACATCGTCGAGCGGCAGCGGGCTCTGCGGGCGGAGGCGCGCATCACCGCACGGTGGCCGATCCGGCGCACGACACCGGTGACCGGGCTGCCGACGCAGGAGATGGTCTCGCTGATCGGGATCGCCGCCGCGACCGGGGCCGGCGCCCGACGCGTGGTGGGCGTCGAGGCGACGGGGATCAACGCGTGCCCCTGCGCGCAGGGAATGATCCGCGGACATGCCTCGGAGCGGCTGCTCGAGGCAGGCTTCGAGGACGGCGACGTGGAGCGGATCCTCGAGCTCGTTCCGCTCGCGACGCACAACCAGCGCGGCCGCGGCACGATCCTCGTCGGCACCGAGCCGGGAGCTCGACGCCGAGGATCTCGTCGGGATCGTCGAGCGCTCGATGTCCGCCCCGGTGCTCGCACTGCTCAAGCGGCCGGACGAGCTGTTCGTCGTCGAGCACGCGCATCTGCAGCCACGCTTCGTGGAGGACTCGGTGCGCCTCTCGCTCAAGGGCCTGCTCGAGGCCAGGCCGGATCTCGAGGACGGCGACTTCGTGCTTGCGCGCCAGCTCAACCTCGAGACGATCCACGACCACGACGTGCTGGCCGAGCGCTTGCGGCACGGTCGGAGAGCTCCGCGGCGAGATCGAGTCGGGCGCTACCAGCGCAGCACCAGACCGCGCTGGCCGAGTGGCTCGGCTCCGGCGGCTAGACGGTCTTCTGCTTCACGCGGGCGAAGGTCGCACGCGCCGTGGATGCCTTCTTCATCGGCAGCGTGCAGATCGCCCTCGTCCCGCGGCACGTGCCCGACCACGACTTGAACCGCCAACCCTTGGCGGGCGTGGCGACGAGGCTCGCGGCCTCGTACGACGGGACGTGCGGCGACGCAGCGCGAGGGGCACGCGACGCGGCCCGCGCCGCCCCGCACCGTCCCCTTGCCGCTCACGGCGACCCTGTAGCCCGTAGGTCGGCGGGCCGAACAGCGCGCTGACCTGCGTCGCCTGCGCGATCGACACGGTGCACGCGGGTGCCGGCCCGGCGACGGCGCAGCCGCCGCCCCAGCGCACGAAGCGCTGCCCGCCGGCGGGCGTCGCGGTGAGCGTGACGGCCGTGCCCGTGTCCCACTGGGTCGCGCACGACGCCGCGCAGCTGACCCCGGGGATGTCGCTGAGGACGGAGCCGGTGCCGCTCAGGGTCGAGCGCCAGCGACCCCTGCGCGTCGAGGTGCCGCAGGAACCGCGTGTCCTGGATGTCGATCCAGGTAGCCCGAGTGCGCGTAGTAGTCGTCACGGTTCACGTCGAGCACCAGCGACGAGAACGGCACGAGGGTTGCGAACGGCCACATGATGTCCAGGTTGGAGTCGCAGGCGTGTGCAGGAGTCCTCGGCGCCGCACGAGTGCTGCGGGCCAGGCGACGGAACGGCGCCCATCGCGTGCAGGAGCTCGTGGGCCGCGATCGCTGCGCTCGGCTCGCCGGCGCACGTGCCGACGTAGACGACCGCGACACCCGGCCCGTCGTAGACACCGCCACCCTGGCCGCAGAGCCTGGTCCGTGTCGAGCGGCCCGTCGTAGTAGACGAGGTACTTGTAGTGCGGCGCGACGCCGTCGAGTCCGGTGACCGCGTCCGCGATGGTCTCGAACGTCGTATCGGTGACGCTGAGCTGCGCCGCGGTCTGCTGCATCCGCAGGAGCTCGACGTCGGCCTGCGGCCCCGCACGCGAAAGCCGCACGATCGAAGCGTGGTGAGCGGGTCGGGTCCTGGCCCTGCCACCAGGCCTCGATCGCGTCGACGTCCGCGGACATCTGGGGCACCACCGCGGCGCTGCGGTCGGCGCCGTCGGACGGGATGACGTAGACGACGCGGATCTGCGGCCCGGCGACGGCAGGTGGGCGATCGTCGCTGCCCGGGGTACCGCACCACGGCGCCGCGAGCGCCGGGTCGGCCTGCAGCAGCGTCAGGGCCGCGACGGCAGCCGGAAGCAGCGCGACGAGGAGTGCGCGGCGACGGCGGTGCGGGTCAGGTCGTCGCCCTCCGGCTGCCGCGGCTGAACCGCGGCTCCTTGCCGGCGAGCAGGCGGCGGATGTTCTGGTGATGGAGGGCGATGACGGCGATAGCGGCGAGGGTAGCGAAACCGACCACCGGGGAGACGCGTCGAAGAGGAGACAGAAGAGCGGCAGCGCGAGCGCGGTCACGATCGAGGCGACCGACGCGTAGCGCAGGACGGCGAAGCAGACGATCCACACCGCCAGGCAGCAGAGCGCGGCAAGCGGAGCGAGCGCGAGCGTGACACCCCCGGCCGTGGCCACCATCTTGCCGCCCTTGCGGAAGCCGAGGTACACGGGCCTGGCGTGACCCAGCATCGCAGCGGCGCCTGCGAGCACGCCGACCCAGTCGCCGGCGAGGAGGAAGCCCAGCGAGCGCAGGGACGAAGCCCTTGAGAACGTCGAGCACGGCGACCGGGATGCCGAGCGACTTGCCGTAGGTGCGCCAGACGTTCGACGCGCCGATGTTGCCGCTCCCCTGCTTTCGGATGTCCTCCCGCCGGGCAAGCCGTACCACGACGACGCCGGACGGGATCGAGCCGATCAGGTACCCGGCGAGGACGAGGAGCCCGTCGGTGCAGCACGGCGCCAGCTTACGCGGCGTCACGGCGGCGAGCGGTGCCAGGCACCGCCGGCTCAGGCACTCACGACGGGATCCCGTACGCAGCCACCCAGCCGTTGACCACGCCCCAGTCGAGGTTCTCGAAGAACGCCTCGACGTACGACGGCGCGATCGGTCTGGTAGTCCAGGAAGTAGGCGTGCTCGTGCACGTCGAGGGCGACGAGCGGGGTCGCGTTCCAGACCGGGAATGTGTTCTGGCTGTCGCCCAGGAAGTTGAACAGCCGCCGCTCGTCCCAGTCGTAGGCCGTCCACGCCCAGCCGCGGGCGGCGATCGCGGTCGCGGTGAGGTCGGCGCGCCACGCTCCCGCCGAGCCGAAGTCACGGTCGATCAGCCGGCCGATCGCACCGTCGGGATCGCCGCCCGCGCCGCCGAGGTGCTCGAAGTAGACCTCGTGGTTCTTGATCGCGCCGAGCGCGAACGTCAGATCGAGCTTCAGCGAGCGGTACTCCGAGTAGACCTGGTTCGCCGCCCCGGCGTCGGCCTGCCGCAGCAAGCGCGACGATCTCGTTCCGCTTGGCGACGTACCCCTGGTACAGCCGGTAGTGAGCCTCGACGGAGACGCGCGAGATGCCGTTCAGCCGGTAGAGCTCCGGCTTGAGCGGACGGGCAGCGATCTCCTCGGACATGGCTGCCTCCTAGAGAGCGTCGGCTCGGGGAACGGGCCGGAGCATATCCTTGGCTACGACCCCACCAAGGAGACGAACGATGGCCTACACGCTGCCCGATCTCCCGTATGCCCACGACGCGCTCGAGCCGCACATCGACGCGCGCACGATGGAGATCCATCACGGCAAGCACCACGCCGCCTACGTGACGAACCTCAATGCCGCCCTCGACGGCACCGAGTGGATGGACCGGCCGCTGGAGGCGGTGCTCGCGAGACCTCGACGATCATCCCGGAGGACAAGCGAGCCGCCGTGCGCAACAACGGCGGCGGCCACGCGAACCACTCGCTGTTCTGGGAGATCATGAGCCCCGAACGGCGGCGGCGAGCCGAGCGGCGCGCTCGGCGACGCGATCAACGACGACATTCGGCGCCTTCGACGTGCTCAAGCAGCAGGTGAACGACGGCGGCGTCAAGCGGTTCGGCTCCGGGTGGACGTGGCTCCTGTGGGACGGCACCGGCCTCGCCGTACGGTCGACCCCGAACCAGGACACGCCGCTCATGGACTCCGACACGCCGCTGCTCGGGATCGACGTGTGGGAGCACGCCTACTACCTCAACTACCAGAACCGCCGACCCGACTATCTCGAGGCATGGTGGAACGTGGTCAACTGGGACGCCGTCGCGGCACGTTTCGACGCCGCGCGCGCAGGGTAGACGCCAACAGCACGGAGGGTCGGCCGCCGCCGGCCCTCCAAACCGCCTCTCGCGGGGATCCGTAAGAACGGTGATGGAGGCCGTCGTTCACCTGCGCTTGCCCACCCCGCCACGAAGCGCCAGCATCTCGCTTGTGAGCAACGACACTGCCCCCTCAGACGCCGCGCTGCTCGAGCGCGTCGCCACGCGCGATCACGACGCGTTCGTGGAGCTGTACCGCCGCTACGCGCGCGCCGTGTTCGGGCTCGCGCTACGACGCCTGGGCGACCGCGGACGAGCGGAGGACGCGACGCAGGAGGCGTTCGCATCGATCTGGCGGTCGGCCTCCCGGTACGACCGCGCACGCGGCCCGGGCGCACCGTGGCTCTTCACGGTCGCCAGAAACGCGATCGTCGACGGCCTGCGCCGCACCGCCGGAGCCGCCGGCCGAGGCGCCCGACATCGCCGAGCGCCGAGCCGGGACCGCCCGAGCAGGCCGAGACCGCCTGGACGGCGTGGCGCGTGCACCGGGCGCTCGAGACCCTGCCCCGGTCCGAGCGCGAGGTGATCGAGCTCGCGTACTGGAGCGGTCTCTCGCAGAGCGAGGTTGCCGACGTTCCTCGGCATCCCGCTCGGCACCGTGAAGACGCGCACGCGCAGCGCTCTCACCCGGCTGGCCGACGAGCTCGGGGAGGAGGCCGCGTGAGCGGACCGCCGACTTCGACGAGCTGGTCGGCGACCTCGACCCGGCGGAGCGCGAGCGCCTCGAGCGCGTGCACGAGCTTCTCGTCGCGGCCGGACCGCCGCCGGAGCTGCCACCACAGCTCGCCGACGCCGCCGGAGGAGCCCCGCGCGACGGTGATCCCCTTCCCGCGCCGCTACCGCTGGGGCGCGCTCACCGCTGCCGCGATGCTGGCGGTGGCGCTGTTCGGCGTCGGCTACGCGATCGGCCAGCGGCGTCGGGCCCGACGAGTCGTTCACGGTGCCGATGACCGGGCACGGGCAACGCCACTGCCGAGCTGATCGTGTTCGACGTCGACGAGGCCGGCAACTGGCCGATGGAGCTCAAGGTGCACGGGCTACGGCCGCTCGACGGGCAACCGCCGCTACGAGCTGTGGCTGACGAAGGCGGGCAAGCTCGTCGAGCCGTGCGGCACGTTCGCGGTCTCGGCCGGCGGAGACGGAGGTGCCGCTCAACGCGCCCTACGTCCTGCGCGACTACGACGGCTGGGTCGTCGTCGTCCACGGGCTCAGCCGACGCCGTCCTTCGCACCGAACGCGTCTAGCCGACCGGCTCGAGGACCTGTCCCGGCGGCCCGCAGCCGCGGCGTAATTGTTAAGGCTCTGAGCCTGCACGTGTGCCAAGAGCGTGCCGATCTCTCCACAGCCGGCGACGGCGCGTCGATGGCGGGCTCGAGGCGCCGGCCTCCGGGCTTCGCGCTATCGTCGAGACGTCGTGCCAGCGCGCGCCGCATCGCCCATCAGGACGCAGTACGAGGACTTCGCGCGCCACGTTCTCACGACCGGCGTGCCGAAGCACGACCGGACGGGGACGGGCACGGTGAGCGTGTTCGGCTACCAGATGCGCTTCGACCTGACCGAGGGGTTCCCGCTGGTCACCACGAAGAAGGTGCACTTCCCGTCGATCGCGTACGAGCTGCTCTGGTTCCTGCGCGGGGAGCGCAACGTCCGCTGGCTGCAGGCGAACGGCGTCACCATCTGGGACGAATGGGCCGACGAGGACGGAGACCTCGGCCCGGTCTACGGGGCGCAGTGGCGCAGCTGGCCGACCCCCGACGGCGGCCACATCGACCAGATCGCCGAGGTCGTCCGCCTCCTGCGGGAGGAGCCCGACTCGCGGCGCATCGTCGTCAGCGCGTGGAACGTCGCCGACCTCCCGGAGATGGCGCTCATGCCGTGCCACGCGCTGTTCCAGTTCCACGTGGCGGACGACCGCCTGAGCTGCCAGCTCTACCAGCGAAGCGCGGACGTCTTCCTCGGCGTCCCGTTCAACATCGCGAGCTACGCGCTCCTCACGCACATGCTCGCGCAGCAGTGCGATCTCGAGGTGGGCGAGCTGATCTGGACGGGCGGCGACTGCCACATCTACGACAACCATCGCGAGCAGGTGGAGACGCAGCTGCAGCGCGAGCCCTACGCCTACCCGTCGCTCGTTCTGCGCCGTCGTCCCGAGTCGGTCTTCGAGTACGCCTTCGAGGACTTCGACGTGGTCGGCTACGTGCATCACCCGGCGATCCGCGCGCCCATCGCGGTGTGAAGATCTCGCTCATCGCGGCGGTCGCGCAGGGCGGGGTGATCGGACGCGACAACACCATCCCGTGGCGCATCCCGGAGGACGTGGCGCGGTTTCAAGACGCTCACGATGGGGCATCCGGTCGTCATGGGCAGGCGGACGTGGGAGTCGATCCCCGACCGCTTCCGCCCGCTCCCCGGGCGCCGGAACGTCGTCGTCACTCGCAACCCCGCCTGGCACGCCGAGGGCGCCGAACGCGCCGCCTCGCTCGACGACGCGCTCGAGTTGCTCGACAGGCGCACCGCAGGTGTTCGTGATCGGCGGCGCCGAGCTGTACGCCGCCGCGCTGCCGCTCGCCGACGAGCTCCTGCTGACGGAGATCGACATGGCGGTCGACGGCGACACCGTGTTCCCGCCGTTCGACCGCGCGGAGTGTTCGAGGAAGCGTCGCGCGAGCCCCACGTGTCCGCGGACGGCACGCCGTTCGCGTTCGTCGACCTACGTGCGGCGCCCAGGCACGTGAGCCTTCGCGTCGGCACGAGCGGCTGGTCGTACCCGACGTGGCGGCCCGGCTTCTACCCCGCGGCAGCCGACCCGTCCGAGTTCCTCGGCCTGTACGCCGAGCGCTTCGACACGGTCGAGCTGAACAGCACCGGCTACCGGCTGCCCTCGGACGAGCAGTTCGCCCGCTGGGCGGAGCAGGTGCCGCGGCACGTTCCGCTTCGCGGTCAAGGCGCCACGGTGGACGCTGCGCCGCCTCGACACCGTCCAGGAGCGGATGCGGGTGCTCGGTGAGCGACTCGGCTGCATCCGGCTCGTCGTGCCGACACCACGCGATGACGGCCTCCTCGAGCTGCTCCTCGGATCGGTCGATCCCGCGATCCGGTGGGCGCTCGATCTGCGTGACGAGTCGTGGGACGGCGTCGAGACCCGGCTCGCGGACGTCGGCGCCGCACGCGTGGACGACTGGCAGGCGCCGGCCGGATGGTGCTACCTGCGCTTCCGCGACCCGCCGTACGACGAGACGGCGCTCGACCGGCTCGCGGCGAGGATCCGCCCACTCGTCGACGACGACGTCGATGTGTTCGCGTTCTTCCGCCACGAGGACGAGCCGACGGCCCCTCGCTACGCACAGCGGCTGCGCGACCTGCTCGCATAGCCGCCGGCAGCCGACGATCGCCTTACAGGGCGCCCAGCTCGAGCACCGCCTCGCGGAACACCTCGCTGTGCCGGTCGACGTCCGCCTCGGTCGTGGCGGGCGACATGAGCGCCATGTTGTGGAACGGCGTCAGCAGGATGCCGCGGTTGAGCGCGTAGAGGTGCATGTACCGCTCCAGCTCGAAGCTGCCCGCGGCGGCCGCCTCGGTGCCGTTGCGCGGCGGGTCGGGCCCGAAGAGGTACTCGGCACGGCAGCCGAGGCGCGTCACGTGCCACGGCAGACCGGCAGCGTCGATCGCCTCCGAGACGCCGGCCGTCCAGCGCTCGGCGAGCTCGATCATGCGCGTGAACGCCTGCTCCGTGAGCACCTCGCCGAGCGTCGCGCGCATCGCCGCGAGCGAGAGCGCGTTGCCGGCCAGCGTGCCGCCGATCCCGCCCACGTCGACGTCCTCGAGCTCGATCGCCGCCTCCACGCGCTGCGCGAGGCCGGCGCTGAACCCGTAGGCCGCGGCCGGGACGCCGCCGGCGATCGTCTTCCCGATCGTGAGCGCGTCCGGCTCCAGGCCGTGCGCCGCCGTGAACCCGCCCGGGCCACAGCAGATGGTGTGGGTCTCGTCGATCACGAGCACCGTCTCGGTGCGCCGCGTGAGCTCTCGCAGGGCGTCGTGGAATCCCTGCTCGGGGTGGACGATGCCGATGTTGGTGAGCGCCGGCTCCGCGAGCACGCAGGCCACGTCGCCGGGCGCGAGCGCGGCGTCGAGCGCGCTCACGTCGTTCCACTCCACCACTTTCGTCGTCTCGGAAGGAGCGACGGGCGGCCCGAGGTTGCCTCGACGGGCGACGACGGCTCCGTCCTCGAGCGCGGCGAACGTCTCGTCGACGGTGCCGTGGTAGCACCAGTTGAAGACGAGGATCTTCGGCCGGCCCGTGACGTGCCTGGCGAGCCTGATCAGGAACCGGTTGGCATCGGTCGCCGTGAGCGCGAACTGCCAGGTCGGCAGGCCGAACCGCCGCGCCAGCTCCGCGCCCACCCAGTTCGCGTCCTCCGTGGGGAGCATGAGCGTGATCCCGCGGGCGGACTGCTCCGCGATCGCGCGCAGCGTCGCGCCCGGCGCATGCGCCGGTCATCGAGCCGGTGTCACCGAGGCAGAAGTCGACGTACTCGTGACCGTCCACGTCGACGAAGCGGCTGCCGCGGGCCTCGGCCACGTAGACGGGGAAGCCGCCGGGCCACTTCGCCATCCAGTGCATCGGCACACCGGCGAGCAGGTGCTCCCGGGCGCTCGCGGCGAGCTCCCGCGAGCGTGGGTGCTCGGCCTCGAAGCGGGCCACCTCGCGGGCGGTCAGCTCCGGCAGCCGGTCGTGCAGGGTCACGCCCGCCTGATCGCCCGCACGGTGGCCTTCCAGGAGCCGCGCGGCGCCTCGACGTCGACCACGTCGCCGACCGCTGCGCCCATCAGCGAGCGCCCGAGCGGCGAGTCGGGCGACACTCCGCCGACGGCGGAGATCGTCACCTCCATCGTCTCGCCGTGCTCGTCGACGATCTCCACGATCGAGCCGGCGCCGACGTGCTCGTCGGTGTCGTGCTCGACGACCACCGCCTCGTGCAGGCGCGTGCCGAAGCTTGGTGATGCGCGCCTCGAGCATGCCCTGCTCGTTCTTGGCGGCGTGGTACTCGAAGTTCTCCGAGAGGTCGCCGAACGAGCGGGCGACCTTGATCGCCTCGACCGCGGCCGCGCGCCTCGGGCCCTCGAGCTCGGCCAGCTCCGCCTGGAGCTCGGCGTGCTGCTCCGGCGTCATCACCTCGTGCGTGGCTCGGCCATCGCGGCGAGCGCTAGCCGGGACGCCTGCACGACCTCCCGTCGAGCGGCGGGAACCGACTGCGATCGCGCCTAGCGGCAATAGGGTTGCCGCCACGGCATCGAGCTACGCCCGGTGTAGTGTCCGGGCACCGGCAGGTCGAGAGATTCGCCGCGCCCGGCCTCCGCCGGCGGCGACGAGGGAGAAGGAGGACCGGAGTGGCCACGAAGGACAAGCCGCAGAGCCGCCCGTCGGGGGCACGGTCGGCGACGAAGCGGGGCGGCACCGATCTGGAGCGCTTCGTCTCGGCCAAGGGGCGCGACGAGCTCGTCAAGGACGTCCGGCGGCAGATCGACGCCGCGGGGATCACGTACATCTACTACCAGTTCCCCTCGGTGACCGGCCGCATCATGGGCAAGGGCGTGCCCGCGGCGCACTGGGAGACCATCGCCGCCAAGGGCTTCCAGCTCGTCTACGGCGCCACCGCGAACCTGTTCGTCGACCGGCACGGCGACTACATCGGCTACGGCCCCGAGGCGGCCGAGCTCGTCGGCCTCCCCGAGCCGGACACCTTCCAGCAGCTGCCCGTGGGACAGCAAGGTCGCGCGCGTGTGGTGCCAGTGCTTCCGCAACCGCGAGGAGCGGGAGAACCCCGGCGCGCTTCCTCACCTCCGACTGCCGCGGCAACCTCCTGCGCCTGCAGGCCGAGTTCGAGCAGGCGACCGGCCTCCACCTCCGTGCCGGCGCCGAGCCCGAGATGATGTGGCTGAAGATGAAGGACGACGGGACTCCCGACGTCAAGGGCGTCACGAAGCCCTACTGCTACCACATCGACCAGTTCTCGGAGCTGCAGCCGATCATCCACAAGATGATCGAGTACGGGAGCGCGATGGGCCTGGACATGATCCAGGGCGACCACGAGGACGCGCCCGGTCAGATCGAGCTCAACTTCAACTTCGACCGGGCGGAGAAGACCGCCGACAACCTGTCCACGTTCCGCCAGATCGCCAAGCAGGTCGGCCGCGAGCTGAACGTGTTCCCGTGCTTCATGCCGAAGCCGTTCATGGGCGTGTCGGCGAACGGCTGCCACCACAACATCTCGCTCTGGCGCGGCGACGAGAACGCCTTCCTGCCCGGACACCGACGACCAGCAGAAGCCGAGCCAGATCGGCCTGTACGCGATCGGCGGCATCCTCGAGCACCTCGGCGCGCTGACCGCGGTCACCGCCTCGACGGTCAACTCGTACCGCCGGCTGTGGGACACGGGCTTCTGGGCGCCGGTGTTCGCCGACTGGGGCTACCAGAACCGCACGACCGCGCTCCGGGTCTCGGCGCCGGGGCGGTTCGAGTACCGCTCGGTCGACTCGGCCGTCAACCCGTACCTCTCGATGGCCGTCCTGATCGCCGCGATGCAGGACGGGATCGAGCGCAAGCTCGACCCGGGCGAGCCGGAGGAGCGGAACATCTACGAGGCGATGGCCGAGGGCAAGGAGGTCAAGAAGATCCCGATGACCTTCGGCGACGCGCTCGACGCGCTCGAGGCCGACGAGGTGATCAAGCGCGCGCTGCCCGACGAGATGTACAAGGTGTTCATGCACTACAAGCGCGACGAGTGGGAGCGCCACTGCGCCACCGTCACCGACTGGGACGTGGAGGAGTACCTGGACGTCCTGCCCTAGCGGCCGGACGTCTGGGCAAGCAGAGCCATGTGCGGGATCGCAGGGATCATCTACCGGGACGGCGTCAGCCCACCCGATCGGCGACGAGATGACGCGGATGCTGCAGTCGATGAAGCACCGCGGCCCCGACTCGACGGGGTATGCGCTCTACGGGATGCCGTCGAACGGCTCGCTCGTGATGCGGTTCAAGCTCGCCGACGCGAACACGCCGCGTGACTTCGAGTTCGAGGAGCGCCTGCGACGGCACCGGGTCGAGGTCGAGAACCGGCTCGGGAGGCTCGGTGCGCATGGTGCACGAGGTCGAGGAGGAGACGCCGTATGCGTTCCGCGTCTCGTTCGACTACGACGGCGACCTGAAGCTGCTCGCCGACCTCGTCGAGGACATCCCCGAGGCCGAGGTGCTGTCGCTCGGGAGCTCGCTCGAGATCGTCAAGGACCTCGGCGACGCCGAGAGCGTGCACGAGCAGTACGGGCTCGGCGACTTCAGCGGCACGCACGCCATCGGGCACGTGCGCATGGCGACCGAGTCGGAGGTGGACATCGCCGGCGCGCACCCGTACTGGGCCTATCCCTACTCGGACGTCGCGGTCGTGCACAACGGCCAGCTGACGAACTACTTCTACTGGCGCCGCAAGCTCGAGCGGGCCGGGCGCCGCTTCATGTCCGAGTGCGACTCCGAGATCATCGCCGTCTACCTGGCCCAGGAGATGAGCGGCGGCCTGACGCTCGAGGAGTCGATGCACAAGTCGCTCGACGAGCTCGACGGCGTCTTCACGTACATCGCGGTGACGAAGGACGAGCTCGGCGTGGCCAAGGACGAGCTCGCGGCGAAGCCGCTCGTGCTGTACGAGTCGGACGAGCTCGTGGCGATCGCCTCCGAGGAGATCGCCATCCGCCAGCTGCTCGACCGCGAGATCGAGACGTACGACCCCTACGAGCGCGAGGTGCTGGTGTGGCAGCGGTAGGCGAACGGCAGATCATCGTACGACGCGCGCGGGCTCGCCGAGCCCTTTGCCGAGGCGCCGCGCACCGCCGTCGATCGAGGACGGCGTCGCGACCTTCGACGCGAAGGAGCTGACGACGCGCACGATCAACCTCGAGCTGCGCAGGCTGCTCTACGAGGAGGGCATCCGCGAGGTCGTCGTCCAGAACCCGCAGGCGCGACACTCGCTCGGGGTCGGCATCCTGACCCGCTGCAAGATCACCTTCGAGGGCTCGCTCGGCTACTTCGGCTGCGGGATCATCGACGGGCCGGAGATCCACATCAAGGGCCGCGTCGGCTGGTCGGCCTGCGAGAACATGATGTCGGGTGTCGTCGTCGTCGACTCGAACGCAGGCTCGCTGACGGGCGCGGCGATGCGCGGCGGCGATCTCGTGGTCAAGGGTCGCGTCGGCGCGCGCACCGGGATCGACCAGAAGGGCGGCACGATCATCGTCTGCGGTGACGCAGGCTCGATGAACGCCTTCATGATGCAGCGCGGCCGCCAGATCATCCTCGGCAACGTCGGGCCCGGCCTCGGCGACTCGATGTACGACGGGACGATCTACGTCGGCGGCACGGTGAAGTCGCTCGGCATCGACTGCGTCCCCGGCGAGTGGACCGACGCGGACACCGAGTTCATCGAGCGGAAGTTCTCGATCTACGGGCTCGGCTCGCCGCCCGAGCTGCAGAAGTTCGTCTGCGGCAAGGTGCTCTACAACTACGACTCGCTCGAGCCGGCCGAGAGAAAGCTGGTCATCTGATGGCCGACGCACCCGGCAGGAAGGACGTTCTCGGGCGCAGCCGCATCTTCACGCCCGAGGTGATCAACGACATCCACATCAAGTCGGAGCTCGGCCGCTACCGCATGCGCGGCTTCTCCGTCTTCAAGCCGATGCCGCACTGGGACGAGCTCGTCTTCCTCCCCGGCACGCTGACCCGCTTCGTGATCGAGGGCTACCGCGAGAAGTGCGAGACGAAGACCGTGCTCGGCGCGCGCTTCGCGAAGAAGCCGATCGAGCTCGACATCCCCATCTACATCACGGGCATGTCGTTCGGCGCGCTGAGCCTCGAGGCGAAGATGGCGCTCGCCAAGGGCGCCTCGATGGCCGGCACGGCGACCTGCTCGGGCGAGGGCGGGATGATCCCGCCGGAGCGCGACTACTCGACCAAGTGGTACTACCAGTGCATCCAGAGCCGGTACGGGTTCAACCCGCACCACCTGATGCTCGCGGACGCGGTCGAGTTCTTCATCGGGCAGGGCTGCAAGGTCGGGCTCGGCGGCCACCTGATGGGGCAGAAGGTGACCGAGCAGGTGGCGGAGATGCGCTCGCTCCCGGCCGGCATCGACCAGCGCTCGCCGGCACGACATCCCGACTGGCTCGGCCCCGACGACCTCTCGCTGAAGGTGCAGGAGATCCGCGAGGCGACCGACTACCAGATCCCGATCCAGCTCAAGCTCGGCGCCTCGCGCGTCTACGACGACGTGCGCATGGCGGCCAAGTGCGGGCCGGACATCATCTACCTGGACGGCGCCGAGGGCGGCACCGGCGCCGGGCCGCACATCGCCACCGAGGAGACCGGCATCCCGCTGATGGCGGCCATCCCGGAGGCGCGACGGGCGCTCGAGGACGTCGGCCTGTCCGACGAGATCGACCTCGTCGTGGCCGGCGGGATCCGCAACGGCGCCGACGTGGCCAAGTGCATCGCGCTCGGTGCGACCGCGGTGGCGCTCGGCCATTCGGCGCTGATGGCGCTCAACTGCAACAAGGAGATCCCCGGCGTCACCGACTACGAGGGCACCGTCGGCGTCCCGGCCGGCCAGTGCTACCACTGTCACACGGGCCGCTGCCCCGTCGGGATCACGACGCAGGATCCGGAGCTCCGCAAGCGGCTCGTGGTCGAGGACGCGTCGATGCGCGTCTACAACTTCCTCACGACGCTGACGATGGAGCTGCAGATGCTCGCGCGCGCGTGCGGCAAGACGAACGTGCACTCGCTCGAGCCGGAGGACCTGGCGGCGCTCACCGCCGAGGCGTCCGCGATGGCCAAGGTGCCGCTCGCGGGCACGAACTACACGGTCGGCGTCACCGAGCACGAGATCCTCGGCGAGGTGAAGCGGCTGCTCGCGAAGAAGGCCGAGGACGACCTCGAGGCGAGCCAGGCCGCGAGCGTGACGGACCTGCGGGCGGTGGAGTCGTGAGCGACGACACGCACGGCCACGAGCTCGCCTACCTCGAGCCGGACAAGATCACGTCGATCGACGCCGAGTTCCTCGCCGGGAAGCGCTTCCCGTACCAGGAGGACATGGCGCTCGTCGAGGACGTCGACCTGCTCGAGGCGACGCCCGGGCGAGGACATCAACTGGCTCGAGGATGTCACGCTGCTCGAGGAGGACGGCGTCCCGGCCGTGTTCGACCGCTACTCGAACTCGTTCCTCAAGATCTACTTCGCCATCCCGGAGGGCCGGGAGGACGAGATCGCCCGCAAGGTGCTGATCACGCACCTGCAGTCGGGCAACTCGTACGGCATCCAGCTGAAGGAGAAGCACACGAAGTTCCCCCAGCCCGAGCTCGGCCCATGGGTCGAGGGCTCACGCACGGTCGGCAGCGACTGGCAGGCGCCCGTGCTCGAGGGCTGGGAGCGCCCCGCCGGGCACTGACCACGACCGGCCGCGTGCCGGGACGAAAGGCGCCTTGTAACTGATCGTTACAAGGCGGCCGATGGTCATGCCGCCCGACCGCGACGCGCGTGGACGGCCTCGCGGACCCGGTCGACGTCCCACGGCGAGAGGCGTCCGTTGAGGAGGTCGGCCGCGACGGGTGCGAGGAGGCTCCGGATGTCAGCCCGCAACTCGCGATTGACCCGGACGAGCAGGCGCACCGTGTCGTAGGACGGGCGCGGAAGGCCGAGCTCACTCGCGACCGCGCCCACGCGGCGACAGGTCTCCGCATACGGCTCCCCGGGGTCGTCGAGCACAAGCGCAGCTGCGACGAGGCGCGCATCGAGCCGCGGAGCGGAGACCACCATCAGCCTCAGCCTGGCAAGCGAACTGCCACGGGCCTGCCACGAGACCGTGCCGGCTTCGCGCCAAGTTGCGATCAGTTACAAGGCGCGCGGTTCGGCTCTCCGAGGCGCTGCCGGATAGCTGCGCGCGGCTCGTCGGACGGACGGGATGTGCGTTCTGTCGACGCCCGGGTCGGCCCGACCGCCTGACAGAATCCGGCCCGTGGAGCTCCTCGTCCTGCAGCACATCGCGTGCGAGCCGCCCGGCGTCTACGAGGACGTCCTGCGTCGAGCGCGGCGCGACGATCCACCGCGTCGAGCTCGACGAGGGCGAGCCGCTGCCCGAGCGCCGGGACTTCGACGCGGTGATCGCGATGGGCGGGCCGATGAGCGTCAACGACGAGGACGAGCATCCCGTGGCTGCGCGACGAGAAGCGCTTCGTCGCCGAGACCGTGCGCGCCGGGACGCCGTTCTGGGGCGTCTGCCTCGGCGTGCAGCTGCTCGCCTCGAGCCTCGGCGCCCGCGTGTACCGAGGCGACGAGCCCGAGGTCGGCCTCCTCCCCGTGGAGATCACAGCCGACGGTCGCGCCGACCCGGTGTTCGCCGGCGTCCCCGACGGGCTGGTGACGCTCCAGTGGCACGGCGACACGTTCGACCTGCCCGACGGCGCCGTGCGGCTCGCCGGCTCACCCGCCTATCCCAACCAGGCGTTTCGCGTCTCCCGCGCCTACGGGGTGCAGTTCCACCTCGAGGTGACGCCCGCGATGGCGCGCGAGTGGGCCGCGGTGCCCGAGTACGCAGCGTCGCTCGAGCACACGCTCGGCCCCGGCACCGCGCCTGGCTTCATGGCCGGGATCGAGGCAGGCGCGCCCGAGATGCTCGCGCACGGACGGGCGCTCTTCGAGCGCTGGCTCGACGACGTCGTGGCCGCGCCCTGAGGCAGGGAACCGGGTGGGGCCGCGCAACGCGACCCCACCCGAGAAACGCGTCAGGCCGGGCGCATCTCCTCTGCGATGAGCGACGCCTCGGCGGCATCCGGCATGGTTGGCGTGTCCTCGCGCCAGTGCGGCCGCTCCCTGTCCTGCACGATGCGGCGGACGAAGAACAGCAACAGGCCGATCGCGAGCACCGAGACGCCGATGATCTTCTCCTTGGTGCCGCCGTAGCCGCCGGCAGCGGTCTGGAACCAGCCGAACCCGACGATGGTCAGGATCAGGCACCAGACGGAGAGGATGCCGGCGATCGGCGTCCACAGCGCGCCGAGCTTGATCGGACGCGGCCAGTTCGGGCGATCGCGGCGCAGGAGCACGAACCCGGACAGCGCGAACATGTGCGCCAGCACGTACCCGAGGTTCGACGCCGCGAGGACACCGAAGATGTTCCCGATCAGGAGGACGAAGAGGATGTTGACGAGCATGTCGAGCGTCATCGCGTTCCCCGGCACGTGGAAGCGGTTGAGCACGCCGAGCTGCTTGATCGTCATCCCGTCCCGCGAGATGCCGTAGAGCGCACGTCCCCCGTCCGCGGTGGCCGTGTTCATGGTGATCACGAAGCTCGCCACGAGGCAGACGACGAGCGCGTCCTTGACGAACTCGGAGTCGGTGCCGAGGATCGTCATCATCCCGCCGACGTAGTCGTACCCCGCCACCGCTTCGGCGCCCGCACCTCCGACGAAGGCAATCGGCAAGAGGATGTAGACGACGAGCGAGAACAGCGCGGCCGAGCGCAGCGCCAGGTGCGTGTCGCGCACCGTGTCCTTGTACTCCGGGGCGAAGGTGGCGCAGACGTCGACACCCCAGGCCGACCAGCACATGAGCCAGAGCCAGACGAGCGCGAGCTGCAGGCCACCCCAGGCCAGGCCGGGGTTGTTGAGGTTGTTCTGGAGGTTGTCGGTGTCGAAGCTCCCGCCGATGAACGGGTAGATCATCATCACGAACAGCGGGATCATCAGGAGCGCGCCGGCGATGTAGCCGAACGAGACGCCGATGCGAGTGCCGCCGACGTTGAAGAGCCAGACGCCGATGATCAGCCCGATGGCGATGGCGGCCGGAAGCCCGAACTCCGTCAGCCCGAAGACCGAGAAGTACCCCTCACCCCCGAGGTAGCTCCCGCCGGGCTCGTCCGGGAACCATGCGCTCTGGATGATCGACCCGACGAAGAGCCCGTTGATCGAGAGCACGACCGACCAGCCGATCCAGTAGCCGAACGTGGCGATCGGCCCGATCAGCGTCGTGTACTTGCGCCACGCCTCGTGGGCGTAGAGCGCCAGGCCGCCGGACTTCTCGGGGAACATGGTGGCGAGCTCGGAGTAGATGGTGTTGATGAAGACCGCGACGACGGCCGAGATTCCCCACAGCAGCGCGGCTCCCCAGCCGCCCAGGTCGCCCACCGAGAAGCCCAGCGAGCCGAGCAGGAAGCCCGGGTTTGCCAGCGCGATGACGAACCCGTCGTACCAGCGAAGCGTCTTGAGGAGATGACGTTCCTCTACCGCTGCAGTCGCCACGTGCACACCTCCGTCGCGGGTCCAAGGCGGCCGCACGGCCGCGCGGGCGAACGTAACACGACACACGGACGTTTCCAAGGTCCGGGCAACACCGTTTCCCTGTGCGCCACGTTCGCAGCCTCGCGGGCGCGGTACGATCGAACGCGTGCGCGAGCCGCCGATCACCGTGACCTGCGACTGCGGCGCGGCGGCGCTGGTCACGTACGGTGATCGCTGGACCTGTCCCGACTGCGGCAAGACGTGGGACACGTCGCAGATCCCGCGGGCGGAGTACGACCGGCTGCTGAAGAGCGTGCGCCGCTATCGACTGCTGACGATCGGCCCACCGCTGGCTCTCGCCGCCGTGCTCGTCCCGCTGGCCATCTTCGTCGGCATCCAGTTCGCCTTCCTGCTGTTCGTGCTCGTGATGGCGTACGCGCTGCTCGTGTTGCCGAGGGTGAGGTCGCGGGCCACGGAGGCGGTTCGGCAGAGCGCGTTGACCTGGAGGCTCAGACCCGAGTGATCGTGCGCGCCGCGCCGTGGCTCGACGACCGCGTCGGCGACGCCGGCGTCGAGTGCGAGCCCGGTGATGCTGGCCACCTTCGACGTCCCCGTCGCGCCGGACGCTGCCGCCCTCGCCGTCGACACCGCCGTCGAGTCGGGGCAGCGCCTGATCGTCGTCAACGCGGTGCCGCTGCCGTTGCGGCCGATGACCAGCTCGCTGGGGCACGGAGGTCGTCGTCACCGCAGGACGTCGACGCAGTCGCTCCGCGCGCCGGCGGAGCTCGCCCACTCGCTCGCGGTCGAGGTCGAGCGGATCCGCCTCGTCAGCCCGCAGGCCGCTGACCGCCCTCCTCGAGCTCGTCGCCGAACGCGCTCCCGGGCTGCTCGTCGTCGGCCCCGACAGGTCGCGCATGCGGGCGCGTGCGTACCGCAAGGTCGCGCGGCGGGTGAGCGCCGAGGCGCCGTGCCTCGTCTGGCTGGCGCCGGACTAAGGTCGTCAGTCCACGACCCAGCCGAGCGTGGCCGAGAGAGCGGCGGCCGCAGCGAGCAACGGCCGCCGCGCATCGTGCATCGGCCCTTCGCCGAAGCGGCTCGCCGGGCCCTGGACGCCGAGCACGGCGACGAGCTCGCCTGCCGCGTCGCGCACCGGCGCGGCGATCGCGTTGAGGTCGTCCTCCCGCTCCCGGACCGCCTGCGCCCACCCCTGCGAGCGCACCCGCGTGATCTCCCGCTCCAGCTGCGGTCGCGCCACGATCGTGTTCGCCGTGTACGCGCGCAGCGTGCCGCCCTGCAGCGAGACGTCGGCGAAGGCGAGCAGCACCTTCCCCGCCGCCGTGGCGTGCGGGACGCTCGGGCCGGCCGACCTGCGCCACGCTCTGCACGGACGCCGGGCTGCGGACGAAGTCGACGGTGATCGCGAACTCCTCACCCGGGACCGAGAGCGTCGCCGTCTCGCCGGTGGCCGCGACCAGACCGCGCAGGTGCGGCCGCGCGAGCTCCCGGAGGTCGAGGCGAGCGAGCGCAGCGTTGCCGAGCTCGACGAGGCGCAGCCCGAGGCGGTAGCGGCCGGTCTCGTCCACC
Organism: uncultured Actinomycetes bacterium; assembly: GCA_963732985.1. Lineage (GTDB taxonomy): Bacteria > Actinomycetota > Thermoleophilia > Gaiellales > Gaiellaceae > Gaiella. The sequence continues at coordinate 211,645 of CAVTBP010000007.1, forward strand.
TGGTCGACGAGCCCCGAGGCGGCGAGCGTCGCCAGCAGGCGGGAGACCGAGCTCGGCGTTGATGCCGGTGCGGCGGGCGATCTCGTTGGTGCCGAGCTCGACCGCCTCCGCGAGCACGTCGAGCACGGCGACCGCACGCTCGACCGCCTCGACGCGGCGGGCGCGTGGACGCGTCGGCGGGGTCATGGTACCCTCGATAGTGAAACACCATTGCCGCTAAGGCAACACACGATGTAAGGCAACAGGGGAGATCGGCGTGGAGCTGCCGCGTAGGTCGAGGTACATCGTCATCGGGGCCGGGATGCACGGCCTCTCCACCGCTCTTCATCTCGCCCGGCAGCTTCGCACGCGCGGGCTCGGCGAGGGAAGCGACGTCGTCGTGCTCGACAAGTCGACCGCCGGAGCCGGCGCGACCGGGCATCGCCTGCGGTGTCGTGCGCAACAACTACTTCCAGCCCGCCATGAGCGAGCTGATGCAGGCCTGCGTGGAGGTGTGGGAGTCCGATCCCGAGGCCTACCACTACAACGGCGTCGGCTACATCGCGCTCGGCCCCGACGTGCAGGAGCCCGACCTCGTCGCCGTCGCCGAGCGGCAGGAGCGGATCGGCTACCGCTCGGAGCTGATCGTCGGCGAGGCGGACGTCGACGCCCACATGAAGCGCCTCTTCCCCGACTGGCGCGCCAAGGGCGTCACCGTCTGCCTGCACGAGCACCAGGGCGGCTTCGCCTTCAACCTCGAGTCGGTCGCCGGGCTGCGGGACAAGTGCCTCGCGGAGGGCGTGCGGATTCACGAGCACACCGAGGTGACGGGCTTCGAGCTCGGCGCCGACGACGACGGTGACCGCCGTCGAGACGAGCAGCGGCCGGATCGCGGTCGACGAGGCGGTCGTCGTCGCACCCGGCCCGTGGGCGAAGGTCTTCTGGTCGATGCTCGGGCTCCCCGACCGGATCGACGTGCACACGCCCTCCGGCGACGTCGCCCGCGACCAGCCGATGTGGACGTACTGGAACCTGCAGGAGGGCGAGATCACCGTCGACCCGCTCATGTTCGACACGGCCGACGGCGGCGCGCCGCCGGTGATCCACCTGGACACCGACGCACCGCTGTACACCGACGACGGCGTCCTCGTCACGGACGAGCTGTGGGGCATCTACTACAAGCGCGACCGCCACGGCGTCCAGGGCGGCGCCTCGCCGCTCACGGTCGACGGCGACGTGCAGCTCGACCCCTACCCGTCGACGACGGACGTCGACCCCGCCTTCCCGGACATGTGGTGCGCCGCCCTCTCCCATGCGATGAGCCGCTTCGAGGGCTGCCGGGCGCAGTACAAGCATGGCGCGCTCGGGCGGCGTCGGCGCCTTCACGGCGGACAACTTCCCCGTCTTCGACTGGGTCAAGCCGAACGTCTACGCGGTGCTCGACTCGAACCACGGCTACAAGATGATCGGCGTCGGCCGCGAGGTGGCGAAGGTGCTCCTCGGCGAGCAGGCGCCGCTGCTGTACCCGTTCCGCTTCGAGCGCTTCGCGACCGGGGACCTGCACCCCGTCTCGAACTCGCCCTACCCCTGGAGCTAGGGACCGGCTCGCGACCGCCGCTGTCGGTTGCGTGGCGTACACCGGCCCGCGAGGATGACCACGTGCTCGTCTTCCTCGTGCTCGGCTTCGTGCCATGGCTGCTGTTGCTGACGTTGGCGATCGCGCTCTACCTGACCGTGATCGAGCTCCGCGAGCTGCGGCCGCACTACGCCTGGTGGTTCTGGTGGATCCTGCTCGTCGTGATGACCCACTTCGTCGGCTATCTGATCCTTCGTGTCTACTCCTTCCTCGAAAAGCGCCGACGACTCGCCGGCACCTAGCGCGCCGGTCGATCTCCGCGACAGGTGGTGGTTTCGCATCGCCGCGGTCGTCGTCGCCCTCGTCGCCGCGCTTCTCTTCGCACGCGGCTGCGGCTCGGAAGGCCGGGACGTCACGGACGACGAGGCCGTCGCGCTCGCCAAGGAGGAGGCGACCTTCACGCCCGAGCGCCACCAGGTGCGCTTCGTGCAGCAGGGGATCCCTGCCCATCCGTTCTGGGCCGTGTCGCTGTACGACGAGGGCCCTGGGGGGCGGACGACGCGGTACGAGGTGTACCTCGTCGATGCGACGACGGGAGAGGTCACCTTGCAAGGCGTCGGTCCCTGACCCCGCAGGGCAGGCCGGCGGGAACATCCGTATGTAGGAAGTCTCCACACCGCCGGGATCAAGCTCAGCGGCTCTCTACATGGCCCGAGCGGAGGCCGTTTCGTAGGTTTGCGCGGTAGGCCTGCCCAGCGGCCCAGGGAGGGCGCCGAATGATCTCGTCCATGTTGTTGCTCGCCGAGACCGTCGAGGAGCAGATCAAGGCGCTCCAGGACGCGCAGGCGCTCGACTCCCAGATCCTCACCGAGACGTTCTACTTCTGGACCGTCGTCGTCATGTGGCTGATCCACGCCGGCTTCATGGCCTACGAGGCGGGTGTTGCCAGACGGAAGAACATCATGTCCACGGCGATGAAGAACATCCTCACGATCGCCGTCGTGACGCCGACGTTCTACTACTTCGGCTGGTACATCTACGGCTGCTTCCAGGAGGGCTGGCCGAAGAGCGGGCACGCGAGCCCCGACGCCTTCGAAGGCTTCTGCGGGCTCACCGCTCCCTGGAGCTCCGGGATGGCAGGGAACCTGCAGGACCACGTCAGCCTCGTCTTCTTCCTGGCCTTCCTCCTCTTCTCGTGGACGACCGCGTCGATCATGTCCGGAGCGTTGATCGAGCGCGTGCGCCTCTCCGCCTTCCTGCTGCTCGCCGTCGTGCTCGGATCCGTGGTCTGGATCATGGATGCCGCCTGGGGCTGGAGCTCCGGTGGCTGGCTGACGACCCGGTTCGGCTTCCACGACGCGATCGCGTCGCTCGTCGTGCACGGCGTCGCCGGTGCGTTCACGCTCGGCGTCCTCCTCAACCTGGGCCCACGCATCGGCAAGTACGACTTCAAGGGCCGAGCACGCGCCTTCAGGCCCCACAACACGCACATGACGCTGATGGGGCTGATGCTCATCTTCACCGGCTTCTACGGCTTCTACGCCGCCTGCCTGGTGATCCAGTCGACGACGTTCCCCGGCTGGCTCAACATCTACCTCTCGTACACGACGCTCGGCACGATCGCGATGGTGATCACCTTCGGGTTCGCCGGCGGCTTCACCGGAGGATGGTTCGCCTCGAAAGGCGACCCGTTCTGGACACTGTCGGGAGGCCTGGCCGGTGTGATCGCCGTCTCCGCCGGCGCGGACGCGTATCACCCGGCGCTCGCCTACGTGCTCGCGTTCACGGGCGGCATGCTCGCCGTCTGGGTCGGCGGCTTCATCGAGAAGCGGCTGAGGATCGACGACGCCGTCGGTGCGGTCGCCGTCCACGGCTTCTGCGGCTTCTACGGGGTCTTCCTCGTCGGGATCTTCCTGGGCGGCTACCCGACCGGGGTCAACAACATCCCGGTCTCGTTCGGCGGCCAGCTGATGGGAATGATGGCCTTCCTGCCGCTGGCATTCCTCCCGGGCTACGTCTGCAGCTGGGCGCTCAAGAAGGCGAACCTGCTGCGCGTCCCCGGCGAGGTCGAGCTCGAGGGCCTCGACCTGGCCGAGTTCGGTCAGGACTTCTACCCCGAGTTCGAGAGGCTCCCCGAGGTGATCGTCACCCCCGACGGCGAAGAGGTCGAGGCGGGCCCGATCCTGCTCGAGGACTTCCAGGCCACCACGCAGGGCAGCCGGCCCAAAGTCGGCGTCTAGGAGAGGAGGCGACCGGTGTTCAACAGCTTTCCGTACGACGAGTGGAGCGAGGCGGTCACGGACTTCTGGACCTGGGGTGGGCACAACTCGACCGGGACGTACATCCAGCTCGCGATCGGCTTCGTGCTCATGGTCGCCGCCCTGATCGCGTGGGTGCGGATGGAGAACGGCAAGCTCGAGCGCCAGGCGAGCATGCTCCGGCAGGCCAGCGCCGGCTACGCCCCCGGACCCGACCCGACCACCCCGGCGTAGAGAGGAGGGACGATGGCCGGCAAGCAGATCGACTTTCCGCCGATCCAGAAGGAAGACCCCAAGGTCGCGCCGTTCATGATCGGGCTCTCGCTCGTCTGCATCGTGATCGTCGTCGTGATCCTGCTCAGCGACCTCGACGGGTCCTTCATCGGGCCGTGGGGCTAGCGATCGCGCCCGCTCCGCGTCTACTCTGACGTCATATGGCTCTCTACCTCCACTGCGTCCTGTGCAGCCGGAAGCAGGCGTACGGGCTGCTCTCGAGCGGCGGCTGGGGAATGACGCCGCTTCCGTCGGGCGCGAGCGTCGAGCACCCGGCGATCCGCGACGCGCGCGTGTGCACGTGCCCGGGCTGCTGCGCGAAGCACCCCGACTGGCAGCAGCGATCGCTCGCGGCGCTGCGGTTCAGCGGCTAGGCGACGCGCCGCCGACGTACTCCGGCGCCTCGACGAGGCCGAGCCGGCGCGCGAGGGCGCCCGCCGTCGTCGCCTGAACGAGCAGCGTGGTCACGACCGCGAGCGCGACCATCGCCGCGACGATCTCCGCGCCCTCGACGTCGCGCGCGAGCAGCACACCGGCGATCGCCGCCGGGACGACTCCCGTCTCCCTGCACCACGACAGGAACACGATCTCCTCTCGCGTCCAGCGCCCGCGCCGGTCGGGCAGGAGGCACGCGAGCACCGTCAGGGGTCGCGCCACGAACAGGAACACGACCATCACCACGAGCCCGCCCCACAGGTTGTCCCAGAGCGCGTCGAGCGGCAGGTTGATGCCGAGCGTGACGAACACCGCGAGCACCGCGATCTCGGACGCCTGGGTCATGAAGTCGTCGAGCTGCTTCGCGTGGTCGGCGTGCCGGCCCAGGCCGAGCCGCTCCGTGTTGCCGACGATCAGCCCCATCACGAACGCGGCCAGGTAGGCCGAGCCGCCGAGCTCGTCGGTCGTGAAGTAGGTCAATGCGACGATGGCGAGGATCGCCACCGCTGGTGACTCGCGCCAGATCCCGACCGCGTGCGAGGACAGCATGGCCGCGAGCAGCAGCCCTCCTCCGATGCCGAGCGCCGCGCCGAGGGCGAGGCTCTTCGAGAAGTCCGTCGAGCGGCTCGGTGGCACCGACGTTCCCGGCCTCGACGACGCCGGCCACGGTCAGCACGAGCACCGTGGCCGTCGCGTCGTTGAACGCCGACTCGGCGATCAGCGTCTGCGAGACCTTCGGCCGCAGGCGGAGCCGGTCGAACAGCGGGATCAGGATGGCGGGATCGGTCGCGGCGAGCGTCGCGCCGACCAGGAGCGCGACCGAGAACGGCAAGGAGAAGACCGGCATCGCGACGAGCGCCACCACGACGGCCGTGATCAGGATCCCGGGGAGGACGAGCAGCCCGAGACCCACCGCCGTCCGCGAGATGACGCGCAGCGAGACCCCGACGCCGCCGTGGAAGAGGATCAGCGAGACGCCGAGGGTGAACACGAGCTGGGCGCCGAGCCCGTCGACCGGGTTCTCGACCAGATCGAGCACCGACGGCCCGACGAGGACGCCCGCGCCCAGCAGCACGACCATCAACGGCAGGCGAAGCAGGACCGCGACAGGGATCGACACGACCCCGGCGAGCAGGATCAGGCCGACGTCGCGAAGGACGTCCTGCGCGTCCACGCGAGGAGACTACGGCCCACAGCGGCCGACCGAGACATGACCGACGCAGGCATGACCGGGGTCTGACCCCAGACATGTCCGCGCAGACGTGGAGCAGCCTGCGGATCCGCCCGACAGCCGGGCTCGCCGCAGTTGGCGTCCGCCGGGAGCGGATGCCCGCGTCGCGGGCTAGAAGAGCCCCACCGTGTTGCCGTCCGCGTCGATGTCGATCGCGTGCGCGGCGGGCGCCTTCCCGAGCCCGGGCATCGTCATCATGTCGCCGCACAGGGCCACGATCCAGCCGGCGCCGGTGTAGGGCCGCAGGTCGCGGACGGGGACGGTGAACCCCGTCGGCGCGTTGCGGAGCGTCGGGTCGTGCGAGAGCGAGAGGTGCGTCTTCGCCATGCAGATCGGGAGGGAGCCGAGGCCTGCCGCCTCGAACTGCGCCGCCTTCTCCTTCGCGGCCGGCAGGAGCTGCACGTCGTCGCCGCCGTACACGCGTCTGCACGATGGCGCGGATCTTCTCCTCGATCGGCGCGTCGATCGGATAGGCGAAGTCGAAGCTGTTCGGCTCCTCGGCGGCTGCGATGACCGCCTCCGCGAGCGCGACGGCTCCCTTGCCGCCGTCCTCGAAGGCGGTGTTGATCTCCGCCGCGTAGGCGCCGTGCTCGACGGCGAGCCGGCGCACGAGGTCGAGCTCCTCCTGCGTGTCGGTGGGGAACTTGTTCACGCCGACGACGGCCTGCAGGCCGAAGCCGTTGACGATCCCGATGTGCCGCGCCAGGTTCGCGGCGCCGTCCTCGATCTCGGCGAGGCCGCCCTCGAGCGAGCCGCCGTGATGCTTGAGCGCCTTCACGCTGGCGACGAGCACGACTGCGCTCGGACGCAGGTCGCCGATGCGGCACGTGATGTCGAAGAACTTCTCCATCCCCATGTCCGAGGCGAAGCCCGACTCGGTGATCACGTACTCGCCGAGCTTGAGGGCGACGCGGTCGGCGACGAGCGAGTTGTTGCCGTGCGCGATGTTCGCGAAGGGGCCGCAGTGCACGAACGCGGGCTGCCCTTCGAGCGTCTGCACGAGGTTCGGCTTGATCGCGTCCTTCAGCAGCACCGCGAGCGAGCCCGCCGCCTCGAGCTGCTCCGCCGTGACCGGCTCGCCATCGTACGTCTGGCCGACGGTGATGCGTCCGAGCCGCTCGCGCAGGTCGGCCAGGTCGCGGGCGACGGCGACGAGGCCCATGATCTCGCTGGCCGCGGTGATGTCGAACCCCGTCTGCCGCGGGTAGCCGTTGGCGCGCCCGCCGAGGCTCGTGACGATGTCGCGCAGCGAGCGGTCGTTCATGTCCATGCAGCGCCGCCACGAGATCGTGAGCGGGTCGATGCCGAGCTCGTTGCCGTGCAGGACGTGCGCGTCGATCAGCGCGGAGAGCAGGTTGTTCGCCGCCGTGATGGCGTGCAGGTCACCGGTGAAGTGGAGGTTCAGGTCCTCCATCGGGACGACCTGCGCGTAGCCGCCGCCGGCGGCTCCGCCCTTGACGCCGAACACCGGCCCGAGCGACGCCTCGCGCAGCGCGAGCACGGGCTTGCGCCCGAGCTGCCCGAGACCTTGCGTCAGCGACACCGACGTCGTCGTCTTGCCCTCACCCGCCGGTGTCGGGGTGATCGCGGTGACGTTGATCAGCTTGGCGTCGGGCCTGTCGGCGAGCCGCTCGATGATGCGCCAGGTCGACCTTCGCCTTCGTGCGGCCGTAGGGCTCGAGCTCGCCCGGCTCGATGCCGGCGTCGGCGGCGACGTCGGTGATCGGCCGCAACGTGGCGGCCTGCGCGATCTCGAGGCTCGAAAGCATCCTGTCCCAGCCCTTCCCTTCGTTCAGTGGCTCACGGCGGCGGCCGCCAGCTCGGAGACGAGCGTGTCGGTGTAGAAGCGCTCGAGCGAGAACGGCTCGATCAGCGCAGGAGTCTTCCCGGTCGCGATCAGCTCCGCAAGCGTCACGCCGACGATCGGCGCAGCCTTGAAGCCGTAGGTGCCCCAGCCGCAGTCGACGAGGAAGCCCTCGAGCTCGGTGACGACCGATGATCGGGCTGTAGTCGGGGCTCATGTCGCAGAGACCGGTCCAGTGGCGCAGGATGCGCGTCGCGTGGAGCTGCGGGAAGAGCTCCAGCACGTGACGCGACGCGTACTCGAGGAACGGGAACGTCCCCTTGTTGGAGTACGTCGGGTAGGGCTCGACCTCGGCGCCGATGAGGAACTCGCCGCGGTCGGTCTGCGACACGTAGATGTGCATCTGGGCCGAGACGATGATCTTGTCGAGGAACGGCTTCACCGGCTCGGTGACGAAGGCCTGCAGGATGCTCGTCGTGATCGGCAGCGGCAGACCGGCCATGTCGGCGACGATGCTCGACCAGCCGGCGGTGGCGCTGAGCACGACGCCGGCCGTGACGTCGCCGCGGTTCGTCTTCACGCCGAGGATGCGGTCGCCGTCGCGGATGAACCCGGTCACCTCGGTGCCCTGATGGATCTCGATGCCCGCCTTGCAGACCTGCTTCGCGTAGCCCCAGACGACGGCGTCGTGGCGGATGATGCCGCCGGGTGGGTGATAGAGGGCGCCCAGGATCGGCCACGTCACGCCGTCCTGGGAGATGTTGATCTCGGGGCACAGCTTCTTCACCTCGGCGGCGTCGACCACGCGGCTGTCGACGCCGAGCAGCCTGTTCACCTCGGCGCGCTCGGTCTGGACGACGAGCGAGCGATCGGAGTGCGCGAGCGTGAAGTGCCCGTGCTGCGAGAACATGACGTTGAAGTCGAGATCGGCCGAGAGCTTCTCGTAGAGCTTCACGCTCTCCGAGTAGAACGCGGTGCCCTCGGGCGTCCGGTAGTTGGCCCTGATGATGGTCGTGTTGCGGCCGGCTGCGCCCGACCCGATGTAGCTCTTCTCGATGATCGCCACGTCCGTGATGCCGTGGTGCTTGGCGAGGTAGTACGCCGTCGCCAGGCCGTGCGAGCCGCCGCCGATGATCACGACGTCGTAGTGGCGCTTGAGCTCGCCCGGCCGGGTGAGGAGCTTCTTCTTGAGGAAGACGTCCTTCATGCGCTCACCTCGCAGCGCGTCGACGCCGACGGGCCCACCGCCGAGGGCGGCGGCGCGGTCGACCGCGACCTCGTACAGGTAGTGGCCGTACTCCTGCGGGAACACGATCCAGTAACCGCCGTCGCGCTCCAGCACGTGCGCCGTGATGTGCGCCACCTCGCCGCCCTTCGGGAGGTCGTGCAGGTGCGTCAGGCGCCGAAGCACGGTCGCAGCCTCGGGCCCGACGAGCGCCAGGATGCCGTGCTGCGCCGTCACGTCGAGCACGAAGCTCGCGCCGGACGAGCCCGCTCGCGGACGACGGTCTCCAGGCCGGCGGGGAAGAGCAGCAGCCCTCGTCGCGGCGAGATCGCGTAGGTGACGACGCCGGCGCCGGCCGGCGCGGGTGCCGGTCGCACCTCGAGCTTCGTCAGGTGTGACAGGTCGGCGACCCCGACGACGGCGAGATGACTCGGCTCTGCCCGGGAACCGAGACGGGCACGAGCCAGCCGTCGCGCTCCTCGAACGTCGCACCCGCGTCGCGGAAGCGGCGCTCCATCGACGAGCGCGCCACGGGGTGGAAGCCGTCGACGTCTGCAGCGCGCGCCGGAGAGAGGAAGTCGAGGACGCTCACGTGAGTCACGCCTTCAGCCTCTCGCCCGCAGGGTCGAAGAACGGCCCCAGGTGCACGACCATCGGCTCCAGCTTGCCGTCGATCGCGCACGTCGAACCGCGTCGCCTTCCTCGGCGAGCTCGGCGGGCACGACGGCGAGCCCGATCACCTTGCCGAGCTCGAGCGCTGCGCCGCACGCTCGTCACGCGGCCGGCCGACGCGCCGTCGACGACGACCTGTCCGCCCTCGACCGGCATCGCGCCACGCGGGCTCTCGAAGCCGACGAGCATCCACCTGAGCCCTCGCTCGGCGACCTGCTCGACCGCCCACTTGCCGACGAAGTCGGGCTTGTCCGTCTTGACGATCCACGGCATCGCGGCCTCGAGCAGGTTCGACTCGGAGTCGGTGTCCTGGCCGATGATCACGTGCCCCTTCTCGAGCCGCAGGATCCGCTGCGGCTCGAGGCCGAACGGCGAGGCCTCGAGGTCGACGCCGCGCTCGAGCAGCGTGTCCCAGACGTGCTCGCCGTGCGGGCTCGGGAAGTGGAGCTCGTAGCCGAGCTCTCCGACGAACCCGATCCGCAGCGCCAGCGTGGGCACGCCCGCGACGCGTGACGTGCTTGGCGTCGAGGTAGGCGAAGCCCTCGTTCGAGAAGTCGTCGGTCGGACACCCGCTCCATCAGCGTGCGGGCCTTCGGGCCGGCGACGTTGACGGCGGCGACGGCGCCCGTGACGTTGTGGAACTGGACGTCCATCGCCCAGACCGCGTTCCACCACGTGAACCACTGGTAGACGGCGTCGGCTCCGGTCGAGGTGGTCGTCACGTAGTAGCGCTCGTCGTCGAGGCGGGCGACGGTGCCGTCGTCCATGATGCGGCCGCCGTCCGAGGTGATCACGCCGTAGCGGATCCGGCCGATGCTTGAGATCGGAGAAGCGATTCGGGTAGATGCGGTCGAGGAACGCGCCCGCGTCCGGGCCCGGCCACGAGGATCTTGCCGAGCGTCGAGACGTCGATCAGACCGACGCCGCGGTGCACGCGCTGAGCCTCCGCACCGGCGTCCGGCCCGTACGAGTGCGGCCGCCGCCAGGCGCCGGTCCACATCATCGTGCCGCCCGCGTCCTTGTGGCGGTGGTGCAGCGAGGTGCGCTTGGCAGGCTCGTGCGGATGCCCTGCGAGCAGCCCGAGCGAGACGGGGGCGTACGGCGGGCGGGCGGTCGTCGTCCCGATCGTGTTCTCGTCGAGGCCGGTCGTGCTGGGCGTAGACGCGGATCGAGTTGACGTGGCAGAGGCGACCCTGGCACGGGCCCATGGTCACCGTCGTGTAGCGCTTGGCGAGCTCGATCGAGTCGAAGCCCTCGGCGATCGCGTAGCGCAGGTCCTTGACGCTCTGGTCCTCGCAGAAGCAGACGAAGCACTTGTCGCCGTAGCTGCCGAGCACCGGCTCGGGCACCGCGGTCTCGCCGTCGTCGCCGGTCGACCGACGCCGGCGGCGTCGCACGTGCGCCGGCAGGTCGGTCGGCACGAAGATCGCCGCGGGCGGCGTCGAACTCGACGCGTGCTCCCGCCTGGGCCAGGAGCTTGTAGTTCGGCTGGGCGCTGCCACTCATCACGACCAGGTCGCACTTCACCGTGCGCATGTCGAGCTGGATGCCCGTCACGTGGCCCTTGTGCCCGATGGCGGACACGATCGCAGGCGTCGTGCGCCGGAAGTCGACGACCTCCGCGATCTCGACACCCGCCTCCTCGAGATCCTCGGCGGCCCGTAGACCGCGGTCGTCGACGGTCAGCACGACGGCACGCTTGCCCGGCTTGAGCGACCAGTAGTTGACGAGCCGCCGCACGCGCGTCCGGGAGCATCACGCCCACGAGGTCGTTGCCGGGGAAGACGAGCGGCTGCTCGACGATGCCCGCTGGCGACGACGACGTCGTGCGCACGGATCTTGATGAGCAGGTTGCCCTGCGCGACCGGAACGAGGCCCTGCTCGAAGAGGCCGATCGCGAACGGCGGGCGCGAGGATCTCGACGCCCGGCCTGCCGCGCCGCGTCCGGCGAGCTCGCGCGCGCGGGCTGCGCCGTCGCGCTCGGCCAGCAGCGAGCCGCCCACCTCCGGCCCTTCCTCGACGACGATCACCGAGCGCCCCTGCCCGGCGGCCTCGATGGCAGCCTCGAGCCCGGCCTCGCCGCCTCCGATCACGACCGTGTCGACGTGGCGGTGCTCGACGTCGACGCGCTCCTGCCGCGCGCCGTGCTTGTCGAGCTTGCCGAGACCGGCGGCGTTGCGGAGCACCTTCTCGTAGAGCGGCCACAGCTTCCGCGGGCCGGATGAAGGTCTTGTAGTAGAAGCCCGGCGGCGTGAACGGGCCGCCGAGCTTGTCGGTCACCGCCATCAGGTCGCGCTGCAGCGAGCCGACGACGTTCTGCGCGCTTCACGACCGCGCCCTGGCTGAGCGGCGTGACGCAGACGCGGACGTTCGGAATGCCGTCCACGGTCATCTGGCAGTTCGGGCAGTGACCCGAGCAGCACAGCAGCCCGCGTCGGCGGTGGTACTTGAAGCTGCGGGAGAAGATCCGCTGACCCGACGCGAAGAGCGCCGAGCCGATCGTGTCACCGGCCAGCCCTTGGACGGATCTTGCCTGTCGAACGTGAAGCTGACCGGCTGCGACCGGTCGATGCGCTCGTTCGGCCGCGGCGGGAGCCGACGTCACTGCCGGCCGAGTCGCCACGTGCGCTGGACCTCGTTCGTCACCGTGTCGCGCTCGGCGAGGAACCAGTCCTCGCAGGCACGGCAGAACCACCACTCGCGCTGGACGCCTGCGACGTTGCCGCGGAAGTAGACGTACTCGTTCAGCTCACGCACCGACGGTGTCGCCGCCGGCCGCGTGGTCACTTCGCCTGCGCAGCGCAAGCTCCTCCACTTCGCGGGGGCCGCAGTTGGGGCAGGTGACGAGCATGGCCATACGGCAGGAATTGCGCGCTATGCAATAGCGTGCTATCTGTGGCGATAGACTAACGCTCGTGCCACGTACCGGTCAACCATCCAAGCGCGATGTCGAGGCTACCGTCCGCGCGGTCGCGATCCTCGACGCACTCGCCGACGGCGGGGACGCCGGAACGACCGATATCGCGCGCCGCACGGGCATCAGCCCCAGCACCGTCTCGCGCCAGCTCGGGACGCTCGCGCGGCTCGGTCTCGTCGAGCACGTGCCCGCGACAGGGACGATACCGCCTGGGCGTCCGCGTGCTGCGGCTCGCGAACGCAGTGCTCGGCCGTCTCAACCTCCGCGACGCAGCCCGCGCCGCATCTCGAGGAGCTCGTCGGCGAGGTCGGCGAGACGGCGACGCTCTCGATCCCGGGCGACCGTGACGCGATCACGGTCGACTTCATCCCGACCGACCGGTACCTGCAGGGCGTGACGCGGCTCGGGCGACCGAGCGTCGGTCACGCGTCGTCGGCCGGCAAGGTGCTGCTCGCCTTCGGCAGCGTGCCGGCTGCCACGCGGGCGCCTGCGCCGCTTCACGCCGAGGACGATCACGGACCCCGACGTGCTCAGCCGCGAGATCGAGCAGGTGCGCCGAGCAGGGCTGGGCCGCTGCGATCGAGGAGCGGGAGCCCGGCCTCTCGGCCATCGCCGCGCCCGTCTGGGACGCGTCGGGCACGCTCGCCGCGATCATCGCGCTGCAGGGCCCGACGAGCCGCTTCGACCGGACGGCGATCAGGAAGGCCGTTCCGCTGCTGCTCGAGCGCGCCGGAGCGATATCGCGGCAACTCGGCTGGGCACGGCTGCGCAGCCGCGCAAGCCGAGCCAGAGTCCGCCGACCCGGCGCGTGCCGAAGGCAGGCACCTCAGGTGTGTCCGGGTGCCCGGCTGACGCCGGGCACCCGAGCACGCTCTACTTCACCCAGGCGTTGACCTGCTTGGCGTGGGTCTTGACCCACGTAGCGGCGGCCTTGTCCTTGGCCATCTTCTTCCCCGAGATGAGATTCGCGACGAAGTTCTGGTCGGCCGACGTCCAGGTGAACTTGCGGATCACCTTGAGCGCGGGCGAGCCGCTCTTCGCGAACTTGCCGCTGACCAGCTTGTCGAGCCCGTACGAGGGGTACTCGCAGGCGTGGTTTCCCTTGAGCTTCTCGTCGTCCACGCACTTCTTGAAGCGCGGCGGCAGCTTGACCTGGACGACGTCGTAGGCCGCGTTCAGGTACTGCGGGTCGTACCAGTAGAAGAGCACTGGCTTCTTCTGCTTGTACAGCTGCGTCCAGCGGGCGACCTGGGCGGGCTCTGCCCCTGCCACGACGTGCTTCAGGTTGAGGCCGAGCTCCTTGATCAGCGCGCGGTCCTTCTGCACGTAGGACGGGTCGCCGCCGAGGAACATGCCCTGTGAGCCGGATTCCGGAGACTTGAAGACCGACTCCTTGCCCTTGAGGCCCTTCCACGACTTGAACTGCGGGTACTGCCTGAGCAGATAGCGCGGGATGTACCAGCCGATGACGCCGGTGATCCCGTTGCCGCCCACGTTCACGACGGCCTTGCTCGTCACGTACTTCTTGTTCGACGGGATCGTCGTGTTGTCCCAGTCCTCCAGCACCACGTCGATCTTTCCGTCGGCCATCGCCTGGAAGCTCGGCTGGTTCTCGGTGATGTTCAGCACCTTGACCTTGCACTTGAGCTTGGTCTCGAGGACGTTCTTGACGACGTAGACGTTGGCCGTCGAGCCGACCCACGAGTTCTCGTTGAGCACGACGTTCCCGCACGACGTTGCCGTCGTGCCCGAGCCGCCCGCCAGCGCGGCCGCGGCGACGACGAGCGCCACGACCGCGACGACCGCCAGCCCGGCCAGGCGCACACGCCTGCCATCGAAATGCCACATCCGACCCTCCTCTGTTTGCCTGCAAGCAAGATCTCGCTCACGCGAGATCCCGAAATCCGCAGGAGCGGATTCCGGTTGCGCAACACCCCTGAAGGCGTCCGCTTCGCGGCCGCGGGGCTCTCCTCCGTGATTGGCTACTCGAATCCCTCCTTCCGCGCCCGCCGCGTGCCCTGCGTGACGCGGTCGAGCGCAATACCCAGGGCGAGGATCGCGACCGACGCGATCACGCCCTGGCCGAACTGCCCGCGAACGAGCCCCTGAGCGACCTCGTACCCGAGACCACCCGACCCCACGAGGCCCCCGATCACGACGACCGCGAGCACCATGATGATCCCCTGGTTGACGCCGAGCATGATCGCATCGCCGGCCAGCGGGATCTTCACCTTGGTCAGGGTCTGTCGCCGCGTCGCGCCGAACGCTCCCGCTGCCTCCACCGTTTGCGGGGCCACGTCCTTGACGCCCCGCTCCACGAGCCGTTCGACGACCGGGAACGCGTAGAGAACGGCGGCCACGACCCCTGGGACGATGGAGACCGGCATCAGATAGATGAACGGGATGATGTAGACGAGCTGCGGCAGGGTCTGGAGGACGTCGTTGACCGGCCGGAGCGACCTGGACACGGCCGGGCTCTCCGACGCCCAGATCCCGAGGCCGATGCCGAGGAGCACGGCGATCAGCGTGGCGACCAGCACCTGAGACAGCGTGTCCATGGCGAGAGCCCAGACACCGGTGAAGCCGATCAGCGCCAGCATCGCGAGCGTCGTCAGAGCCGGACGCAGGCCGGAGACGACGAGCGCGATCAGCGTCAGCCCGCCGAGCGTCGTGAACCATGGCGCCTCGACGAGGAAGCCCTGCAGCGGCAGCAGCAACCGGGTGAGGATGAAGTTTCCGACCGGCTCCGTGATCTGGAAGACGAACGACGTCGGGTCCTGCACGTAGTCGAGCACCTTCTGGATCTGAGCGAGGATCCACTCCTGCGCCGTGACGGCCCGCTGACGCACCCCCGCGGCGTCCGGGAAGTCTCCGCTCACGCCGATCACCTTGGCCACGACGAGCGTGACGGCGACGGCGACGGCGACGCCGAGCGACTCGAGGCGCAGGCGGCGCTTGGCTGCCTCGTCGAGGTGGCGCTTGGCGGGGTCCGTTCGCTCGGCGATCGCCTCCGTGATGCGGTCGAGCGCCATCGCCAGGACGACGATGACGACGCCGGCGAGGATCGCAAGCGCCGGATTGGAGTACAGACCGCTGTTGACGACGGCGCCGAGACCCCCGCCGCCGATCAGCCCGGCGATCACGACCATCGAGAGCGCGAACAGGATCGTCTGGTTGACGCCCAGCAGCAGCATCCGGCGTGACAGCGGGAGCTGCACCTTCTGCAGCATCTGCCTTCGCGTCGACCCCATCGAGGCGGCCGCCTCGACGGTGTTCACGGGCACGCCGCGGATGCCGAGCGCCGTGATGCGGATGCAGGGCGGGATCGCGTAGATCATCGTCGCGACGACCGCCGCGGCGTAGCCGATCGAGAAGAAGAGCACGACCGGCATCAGGTACGCGAAGGCGGGGATGATCTGAGCCGCGTCGAGGAACGGGCTCAGGGCGCGGTGGAATCGAGCGGAGCGGCCGGCGATGACGCCGAGCGGGATCCCGATCAGGAGCGAGAGCCCGACCGCCGTCAGCATCAGCGCCAGCGTCTCCATGCTCTCCAGCCAGAGCCCGGACACGGCGAAGGAGGCGAACGCCGCGAGCGCCCACACGCCGGCGCGGACGCCGCCGAAGCGCCACGACAGGAGCGTGCCGGCCACGGTCACGCCGATCCACGTCAGCCAGACGAGCAGGTCGAGGAACCAGGCCACGAGGTTGTCGACGAAGATGCGGAAGCCGTCGAAGATCGTGAACACGATGCCACCGTCGCCGGTCAGCCGCTGGTCGATCAGCCAGGCCTGGAACTCGTCCAGCTCGATCTGGAGGCTGGTTCCAGACGAGCGAGTTCGGCCACGCGTAGTCGAGCTTCCAGCCGCGGTAGGCGAGGTACATGAGCGCGACGATGCCGGCAACCTGGACGAGCTTCCCACGCCACCACGGCACGTGCGAGACGACAGGTGTGCGATGACGGCCTCGATGATCGTGGACACGTCACCGCCCTTCGCCGGCGATCGCCTGCAGGACGGCGACGCGATCGACGAGGCCCACGACGTCGCCGTTCTCGACGGCGCACACCGGTTGCTCGTTCGCGGCGATCACCGGCACGGCGTCCCGAACGGTCGTCGTCACGTCGAGACGCGGCCCGTCGACGCGCCTCACCGGGCTCGGGCGGCGCGCATGATCCAGCGCAGCGTGAGCACGTGGCTGCGCGGGACGTCGCGCGTGAAGTTCTCGACGTACTCGTCCGCCGGCGAGCCGACGAGCTCCTCGGGCGTGCCGAGCTGCACGATGGCGCCGTCGCGCATGATCGCGATCCGGTCGCCGAGACGAAGCGCCTCGGGCAGGTCGTGGGTGATG
This sequence comes from uncultured Actinomycetes bacterium, assembly GCA_963732985.1. Taxonomy (GTDB): domain Bacteria; phylum Actinomycetota; class Thermoleophilia; order Gaiellales; family Gaiellaceae; genus Gaiella. The sequence goes on from CAVTBP010000007.1 coordinate 228,362, forward strand.
AAGACCATCGTCGTGCCGATCTCCATCTGCAGCCGGCACACCTCGTCCTGCATGTCTCGGCGGATGAGCGGGTCGAGGGCGCTGAACGGCTCGTCGTAGAGCATCACCTGCGGGTTGACGACGAAGGCGCGCGCCACCCCGACGCGCTGCTGCATGCCGCCCGAGAGCTGGTCGGGGAAGCTCGACTCGACGTCCTCGAGCCCGACGAGCTGCAGGATCTCGCGCGCCCGAGCGTGCCGCTCCGACTTGCCGATGCCCTGGATCTCGAGCCCGAACGCGACGTTGTCGATCACGCGCCGGTGCGCGAGCAGGCCGAAGTGCTGGAAGACCATCGAGACGGTGTTCCGCCGCAGCGCACGCAGCTCCGCCTGGCTCGCACCCGTCACGTCGTGACCGGCGATCGAGATCGAGCCGGCGCTGGGCTCGATCAGCCGGATCAGCGTCCGCACGAGCGTCGACTTGCCCGACCCCGACAGCCCCATCACGACGAACACCTCACCGGGCCAGACGTCGAACGAGACGTCGCGGACGGCGGCGACGCAGCCGGTCTTGGCGCGCAGCTCGGTGCGCGAGAGCTCGGCGTCGGGGCTGCCGACGACGCGGTCGGCCTTCGGGCCGAACACCTTCCAGATCGCCTTCGGCGCGGATCAGCGGGTCGCCGCTGCGATCGATGCGCGCCTTCTCCGGACGGGTCGCGGTCGCAGCGCTACGTCACGGTCATCCGAGCCCACAGGTGCGACGATGATGACCGCTGCCGTCCGATGACTCAAGGTCAGAGCACCGCCCGGATCGCCTGCTCGAAGCCGACGATGTGACGACGCATCGCGTCGGCAGCAGCCGTCGCGTCGCCGTCGCGGATCGCCTCCAGCAGCGCGCGATGCTCGTGCACCGCGTCGTCGAGGCGCGCGACGCGGTCGAGCGCCATGAACCAGATGCGCAGCGTGAGCACGTAGTAGCCGTCGAGCGTCGTCTCGAGGAACGGGTTGTGCGCGCAGCGGTAGACGTGGCGATGAAGGCGCTGGTCGAGGTCGATCAGCGCGCGTCCCGTCACCGGAGGAGCGCTCGAGCTCGGCCAGCAGCCGCTCCGTCTCGACGAGGTCCTCGGCGGTGCGGCGCTCGGCGGCGAGACCGGCGGCGAAGCTCTCGAGCCGCGCCCGGACCTCCGAGAGCGCAGCCAGGTCGCCCACCTCGACGCTCGAGACGAACATGCCCCGGCGCGGCGTGCACCTCGACGAGGTTCTCGCGGGCCAGCTGGCGCAGCGCCTCGCGCACCGGCGTGCGTCCGATGTCGAGCGAGGCCATCAGCGCCCGCTCGTCGACGAGCGAGCCGGGTGGCAGCTCGAGCGAGACGATCAGCTCGCGGATCCGGTAGTACGCCCGGTCGGAGAGCGACCGCGCCTCGTCGGCCTCGGGCTGCAGGAGTGGGAGTGGACTCGACACGACCTGGGTCAGACCTTCGGGGCCGACCCGACGCTCGAGCCGAACCCGAGCTTTGTATATTACTCCGGCGCAAACTCATATATCAATGGAGACGCAGTTCGCATGAGCACGTTCCCCACCGACGCGCGCGCCGTCGTGATCGGCTGCGGCATCGTCGGCAACTCACTCGCGTACCACCTCACCGAGCAGGGCTGGTCGGACGTCGTCCTGCTGGACAAAGGACCGCTCCCGAACCCCGGCGGCTCGACCGGGCATGCGTCGAACTTCATCTTCCTCGTCGACCACTCCAAGGAGATGACGCAGCTCACGGTCGAGAGCGTGCGGCAGTACGAGGAGATGGGCGTGCTCACGGTGTGCGGCGGCATCGAGGTCGCGCGCACCGAGGAGCGCATGGAGGAGCTGCGCCGGCGCATGGCTTCGGCCAAGTCGTGGGGTATCGAGCCCGTCTCGCTGGTCACGCCGGCCGAGATCAAGGAGCTCGTCCCGTACATCGACGAGACGATCCTGCTCGGCGGCTTCTACACCCCGGGTGTCGGCGTGGTCGACTCGCTGCGCGCCGGGACGATCATGCGCGAGCGGGCGACGGAGTCCGGCGCGCTGAGCGTGTTCGCAGGCACCGACGTGAGCGGCCTCGACGTGGAGCGCGGCCGCATCCGGCGCGTCCACACCTCGCGCGGCACGATCGAGGCCGAGACGGTGGTGATCGCGTGCGGGGTCTGGAGCCCGCTGCTCGCCCGGATGGCCGGCGCGCACATCCCGCTCACGCCGATGGTGCACCAGATGATCGACATCGGGCCCGGTGCCGCGCTTCGAGAAGTCGAGCAAGGCGATCGAGTACCCGATCGTGCGCGACATGGACGTCTTCATGTACGAGCGCCAGGACGGCGTCGGGCTCGAGATCGGCTCGTACGCGCACCGCTCGATCCTCCACGACCCCGAGGAGATCCCGTCCATCGAGGAGGCGGCGCTCTCGCCCACCGAGTTCCCGTTCACGCAGGCCGACTTCGACCCCCAGATGGTGGACGCGCTCGACCTGATGCCGGAGATCGTCGGCGACGAGTCCGTCGGCGTGAAGTACGCGATCAACGGCCTCATCTCGCTGACACCCGACGGGATGCCGATCCTCGGCGAGACCCCCGAGGTCAAGGGTCTCTGGGCGGCCGCGGCCGTCTGGGTCAAGGAAGGGCCTGGGGTCGGCAAGTCGGTGGCCGAGTGGATGGTGCACGGCGAGTCGCACATCGATCTCCACACCTCGGACGTCAGCCGCTTCCACGCGCACCAGAAGACCCGCGCGCACGTCAAGGCGCGCACCTTCGAGGCGTTCCCGAAGACGTACGGGATCATCCACCCGGCCGAGCAGTGGGGATCCGACCGGGGCATTCGCATCTCGCCGATGCACGCGCGCGAGAAGGAGCTGGGCGCGGTGTTCTTCGAGGCGGCCGGCTGGGAGCGGCCGCAGTGGTACGAGGCGAACGCACCGCTCGTCGAGCGCTACGGCGTCGAGCCTCGGGCGGCCGAGTGGGATGCCCGCTGGTGGTCGCCGATCGTCAACGCCGAGCATCTCGCGATGCGCGAGCACGCCGGTCTCTTCGACCTGTCGCGCGTTCGCGATCTTCGACGTGCAGGGCCCCGGCGCGCTCGACGCGCTGCAGCGCGCCGTGCTCGCGCAGATGGACGTGCGCGGTCGGACGCGTCGTCTACACGCCCGTGCTCGGCCCGGGCGGCGGCTTCAAGTCCGATCTCACGATCATGCGCCTCGCCGACGAGGAGTTCCGCGTCGTCACCGGCGGCGCGCACGGCATGGCCGACCGCAAGCTGTTCGCCGACCAGCTGCCCGAGGACGGCTCCGCGACGCTCGCCGACGTGACCACTGCGTGGACGACGATCGGGCTCTGGGGGCCGCGCGCGCGCGACATCCTCGCGGGCGTCACGCGCGACGACGTGTCGCACGAGGGCTTCCCGTTCGGGAGCTGCAGGACGCTCGAGATCGGCTCGCAGCTCGTGCTCGCCTCTCGCATCTCGTACGTGGGCGATCTCGGCTGGGAGCTGTACGTGCCGATCGAGCAGGGCGCGCGGCTGTGGGACGTGATCTGGGAGGCGGGCACGCCGCACGACCTGACCGCGTGCGGGATCGGCGTCTACGGGACGACCGGCCGCCTGGAGAAGTGCTACCGCGCCTACGGCGCCGAGCTCGAGAGCGAGTACACCGTCGTCGAGGCCGGCATGCAGCGGCCGAAGGTGAAGGAGCAGGGCTTCGTCGGCAAGGAGGCTCACCTGCGTCATCGCGAGGAGGAGCCGGCCGCAGTGCTGTGCACGCTGACGGTCGACGACCACGTGTCCTCCTCGGGCGTGGAGCGGTACCCGCTCGGCCGCGAGCCGATCACGTTGCGCGACGGCACGCCGCTCACCGATCGCAAGGGACGCCGCTCGTACGTGACGAGCGCCGGGGCAGGCCCCTCGATCGGCAAGCACCTCCTGCTCGCGTACCTGCCGCCCGAGCACGCCGTCGAGGGCTCGGCCGAGCTCGCGGTCGAGTACATGACGCGAGCGCTACCCGGTGACCGTCGCCGTCGCCGGCTGCGACGCCGGTCTTCGACCCGGAGAACACGAGGATCCGGTCGTGACCCGACGCCCGCCCTCGCCTGCGCACCGCCGACGGCGCCGCGCGCACCCTTCCTTGTAACGATCAGTTACAAGGCTCGGGGGCACCGGGCGTGACCGTCCCCGTCACGGCGGGCGCGGTGAGGATCCTCGTCTGCGTCAAGCGGGTGCCGCTGACCGGCGGCAGGATCGTGCTCACCGACGACGCGCAGGCGATCGAGACGCGTCACCTCGGGTTCACGATCAGCCCGCACGAGGAGTGCGGTGTCGAGGAGGCGGTGCGGCTCGTCGAGGCGGCCGGCGGCGAGTCGGTCGTGCTCACGCTCGGCCCACCCGAGGCCGAGGAGCAGCTGCGCGACGCGATGGCGCTCGGGCATCGACCGCGCCATCCACCTCGTCTCGGACGGGGAGGAGTGGGATCCGCAGGCGACCGCAGGCGCGATCGTCGACGCGATCCGCGCCGACGAGGAGGCCAACGGCACCCTTCGATCTCGTCTTCTTCGGCAACGAGGCCGCCGACAGCGGGAACTATCAGGTCGGGATCCGGGTCGCGTGCGCGCTCGGCCGGCCCGTGGCGACCGGGCTCAAGGGCGTCACCGTCGAGGACGGCACGGTGCGCGCTGCGAGCAGGAGGTGCCGGCGGCCGCGACGTCTACGAGCTGCCGCTGCCGGCCGTCGTGACGCGTGCTCGAGGGTCTCAACCTGCCGCGCTACCCGTCGGTGCCCGGCCGGCTGCGCGCGCAGCGCAAGCCGGTGACGCGTCGACCTCGCCGGCGCGCCGCGCTCGCGGCTGCGAGATAGCTGCGCCTCGTCGTCCCGGAGGGCCAGGGAAAGCAGGCGGAGATCCTCGGCCACGGCCCCGACGCTGCCGCCGCGGTCGTCGACGATGCTGCAGGCGATCGGCGTGCTCTGCGATGACCGTTCTCGCCTACGTCGAGCTCGTCGACGGCGCGCCGACCGAGCCATCGCTGCAGGCGCTGACCTTCGCCCGCGAGCTGGCGGCAGGCGCCGCGGTCCACGCAGTGCGCCTTGTAACGATCAGTTACAAGGCTCGAGCTGCGCCGACGTCTGCGGTGGGCACGGCGTCGCCACGATGCACGTCGCGGTCGACCCCGTCGTTCGCCGGCCACGCTCCTGCGGCGGCGGCACAGGCGTCGCTGGAGGCGCGGGAGCGATCTGGCGCCACGGCCGTGTCGGACCCGGCACGGAGCGCGGCAACGAGGTGCTGGCCCACGTGGCGGCAAAGCTCGATCGTCCCGTTCGCCGCCAACTGCGTCTCGGCGACCCCGGGCGACGCCGCTCGCCGTGACGCGAGTGCGCTGGGGCGGCAGCCTGCTCGAGGAGGCGCTCGTCGACGCGCTCACCGACGCTGCTCACCGTCCAGCCGCACGCCGTCGCTGCCGCCCGACGGGCGGTGGCGCGGCCGGCGGTCGAGCGCGTTCGCCCCCTCGCTGAGCGACGAGCGACCGGTCGCTGGTCGTGCGTGAGCGCGTCGCCTCCGGCGAGGGCGGAGTCTCGCTCGCGGAGGCAAAGGTCGTGGTCTCGTGCGGTCGCGGTGCCGGCTCGCCCGAGGGCTTCGCGATCATCGAGGAGCTCGCCGGCGCTGCTCGGCGGGGCGGTCGGCTGCTCGCGGGCGGTGACGATGGCCGGCTGGCGGCCGCACACCGACCAGGTGGGTCAGACCGGGACGAAGATCGCACCCGATCTCTACATCGCGTGCGGCATCTCCGGTGCGACGCAGCACATGGCCGGCTGCAAGGGGGCGAAGGCGATCCTCGCGATCAACACCGACCCCGAGGCGCCGATCCTGGCGAGCGCGGACTACGCGGTGATCGGCGACCTGCACGAGGTCGTGCCCGCCGTCTCGGCGGCGATCCGGGAGGCGCGCGCGTGATGCGAGCGAGGCTCGAGCCTCACCCGCCGTGTGGCACGACAACGGCGGCGCCCGGCCGAAGCCGGACCGCGGACGACGAGATGAGCACGTCCGCCGGCGTCGCCTCGGCTCTCGCGCTCGCCGCTGCGTCGCCGTCGCGGGCGCGCTCTTCGTCCCGTCGCGCCTGGTTCCTGTCCGCCTCGTCCGCCTGGGCAAGCCCGTCGACCGCAGCGACCGAGCTCCCCGCGCGGGTGCGGAACGAGGCGACGATCGTCCTCGGTCAGCGGAAGCTGCTCCAGCGCCTCGTGCCCGGCCTCATGCACGCCTTCATCTTCTGGGGCTTCCTCGTCCTCTTCCCGACGATCTTCCTGGCGCTGATCGGAATCGTCGACCGCGAGCCGTCGCTGCCCGCCAGGCTCGCCGCTCGGCTGGCTGGCCGCCCAGGGCTGGTTCGCCTTCCTCGTCGACCTGTTCGTCGTGCTCGTGCTGGTCGGCGTCGCGACCGCATTCTTCATCCGCAAGGTCCAGCGTCCGCGGCGCTTCGACGGCAGCCACCTGGGCGAAGCCGATCTCGATCCTCGCGCTGATCACGGGCATCGTCACGACGCTGCTGCTCTGGCACGCGTCGCGCATCGCACTCGGCCTGAACGAGGCGTCCGCGCGGAGGCGTCACCCGTCTCGGACGCCGTCTCGGGCCTCTTCGGCACGGGCACGACGACCGAGGTGCTCGAGCGGGTCTTCGTCTGGGCGCACGTGCTGCTGATCCTCGGCTTCCTCGCCTATCTCCCCCACTCCAAGCACCTGCACATCGCGACCGCGGCGATCAACGTCTTCTTCGGGCGCACGCGCGCACGTGGCCGCATCGAGCCGCTCGACTTCGAGGCCGAGGACGAGTCCGACCTCCGTTTCGGTGCCGGCTCCGTGGCCGACCTGACGTGGAAGCAGATGCTCGACGCGATGTCGTGTACCGAGTGCGGCCGGTGCCAGGACGTGTGTCCCGGCGTACGCGACCGACAAGGCGCTCTCGCCGAAGCTGCTGATCATGGGGATCCGCGACCAGCTGTTCGCGGAGGGCCCGGCGGCGCTCGCCGGCGGCGAGCTCTCGGCGCTGGTGCCCAACGCCGTCACGGACGACGTCGTGTGGGATTGCGTCACCTGCGGCGCCTGCGTCCACGAGTGCCCGGTGTCCATCGAGCACGTCGACCACATCGTCGACCTGCGGCGCCAGCTCGTGATGGTCGACGCCCGCTTCCCCGCGGAGGCGGGGACGATGATGCGCGACGTCGAGCGCGGCGGCAATCCGTGGGGCAAGCCGCAGACCGAGCGAGCCGCCTGGGCGGCGGAGCTCGGCGTGCGCGTCCTCCAGCCGGGCGACCCCGCACCGGAGGTGCTCTACTGGGTCGGTTGCGCGGCGTCGTTCGACGAGCGTGCGCGCGCCGCGGCCGTCTCGACCACCAAGCTGCTGCTCGCCGCAGGGCTCGATGTCGCCATCCTCGGGCCGCGCGAGTCGTGTACCGGCGACCCCGCACGGCGCATGGGGAACGAGTACGTGTTCCAGTCGTTCGCCCAGGAGAACATCGGCACCCTGAACGAGGCCGGCGTGACGAAGATCGTCGCGAGCTGCCCGCACTGCTTCAACACGCTGGCGAACGAGTACCCGGATTTCGGCGGGCGCTACGAGGTGATGCACCACTCGGAGCTGCTCGCCGACCTCGTGCGCGACGGCCGCCTCGCGCCCGCTGCGTCCGACGCGACGATCACCTACCACGACTCCTGCTATCTGGCGCGTCACAACGACGTGCTGGCTGCGCCGCGCGAGATCGTGTCGCGCATCGGCAAGCCGCTCGAGATGGCGCGGAGCGGCAAGCGCACCTTCTGCTGTGGCGCGGGCGGCGCGCACCTGTGGATGGAGGAGCGCGGCAACCAGATCAACGAGGAGCGCGCCCGTGAGGCCGCCGCGACCGGCGCCGACACGCTCGCCGTCGCCTGCCCGTTCTGCACCGTGATGCTCGACGACGGCGTGCGCCAGACGGGCGGCTCGATGAGGGTCGCGGACGTCTCCACGCTGCTCGCCGAGGCGCTCGAGCACTAGGGTCTGCCGCGTGAGCGACCGGCTGAGGGCCCTGTGGGACTTCGGCGACCTGGACGCGACCGAGTCGCGCTTCCACGCGCTCGCCGCCGAGACGGACGGCCCGGCGCGTGCGGAGGTGCTCTCGCAGCTCGCGCGGGTCGAAGGGCTGCGGGGACGGTTCGACGAGGCCGATCGGCTGCTCGTGGAAGCCGACGCGCTCGCCGGCGGCGACCCGGCCGCGATGGCGCGGATCGACCTGGAGCGCGGTCGCGCCCTCCGCTCGCGTGGCGACGCCGACGCGGCCGCGCCGCTCTTCGAGCGGGCGTTCACCGCTGCCGTCGCCTCGGGTGCCGAGCCGCTCGCCGCCGATGCCGCGCACATGGCGGCGCTCGCGGCACCGGACGAAGAGGGGATGGCCGAGTGGACGTCCCGCGGAGTCGCCCTGGCCGAGGCATCGGCGGACCCGGATGCGCGCTACTGGCTCGGCCCGCTCTGGAACAACATCGGCTGGCACCGACTACGAGGCCGGCGAGCACGCGCAGGCGCTCGACGCCTTCGAGCGCGCGCTCGTGGCCCGCGAGGCCGATCCGGCGCGACCCGCCGAGGCCGAGATCGCGCGCTACGCGGTGGGCAAGGCACTCCGAGCCCTCGGCCGCGCCGAGGAAGCGGCGGAGCAGCTCGAAGTGGCTGTCGCCTGGACACGCGCGGCCGGCGCGCCCGACGGCTGGTTCCACGAGGAGCTCGCCGAGGACTACGCGACACTCGGTCGCGCCGCGGACGCGGCCGAGCAGGCGCGACTCGCGCTCGAGTTGCTCGCCGAGCAGGACCCCGCATTCGCGCAAGACACCGAGCGCGTCCAGCGCCTGCGACTGCTCGCAACCGAGCCGTAGCGGCCGCCGCAGATCCTTGTAACGATCAGTTACAAGGCGAGCTCGCGGCTCACGTCGGCCGACGCGGCGCGTAGGACCGCACCGATGCGCTCGGACTGTCCCGGCGCCGGGAAGCGGTACGAGGGCCCGTGGACGTGCAGCGCGGCGATCGCCTTGCCGCGACCGTCGCGCACCGGCGCGGCGACCGAGCTGATCCCCTCCGCGAACTCCTCGCGACCCCAGGCCACACCCTGCGTCGCGGGCCTCGGCGAGGCGGCTGCGCAGGGCGCGCGGCTCCGTCGACCGTATGCGACGTCAGCCGCTCGAGACCGTGCGTCGAGGTACGCCTCGAGCGCCTCCTCCGGCCACTCGGCGAGCAAGCACGAGCCCGGACGGCACCGCGTGCATCGGTGCGCGCGTCCCCGTCCAGTCCCGCACCTGCACCGGGTTGTCGGACTCGACCTGGTCGACGTAGTGCACGTCGTAGCCGTCCGGGAGCGCGAGCGCCGGCGTCCTCGCCGACGTCGGCCACGAGCCGCGCAAGGTGCGGCCGCGCCACCGCGACGAGGCTGCGCTCGGGCGAGGCCGTCCCGGCGAGCGACGCGACGCCGGGGCCGATCCGCCAGCGCGGCCCGTCGACGCGCTCGACCGCCTCGATCTCCTCGAGCGTCTGCAGCAGACGCGCCACGGTGCTCTTCGGCAGGTGCACACGCTCTGCGATCGCCGTCACGCCTGCAGGGCGGCTCGACACCGCGTCGAGGATCGAGAACGCCCTCTCCACCGACTGCACCATTGCCCGCCGTCCTTCGCCGGAGTACCATGTTCCATGGTACAGCACGGTTCCACGATGCGGAACACGGCGACATGAGCGACGAGGAGCTCGATCTCACCACGCTGACGGACGCAGAGCTCGTCGCGCAGATGCACGACGACCTCTACGACGGGCTCGCCGAGGAGATCACGGCGGGCACCAACATCCTGCTCGAGCGCGACTGGCCGCCGGACAAGGTCCTCAACGAGGCGCTCGTCGAGGGGATGCGCATCGTCGGCATCGACTTCCGCGACGGGATCCTGTTCGTGCCCGAGGTGCTGCTCGCCGCGAACGCGATGAAGGCCGGGATGGAGATCCTGCGACCGCTCCTGGCCGAGACCGGCGCCGAGCGCATGGGCACCGTGGTGATCGGCACCGTCAAGGGCGACATCCACGACATCGGCAAGAACCTCGTCGCGATGATGCTCGAGGGTGCCGGCTTCGACGTCGTTCGACCTCGGCATCAACAACCCGGTCGAGAACTACCTCGCCGCGCTCGAGGAGCACAAGCCGGACATCCTCGGCCTGTCGGCGCTCCTCACGACGACGATGCCGTACATGAAGGTCGTGATCGAGACGCTGAAGGAGAAGGGCATTCGCGACGACTACATCGTCCTCGTCGGGGGCGCACCGCTCAACGAGGAGTTCGGCAAGGCAGTCGGCGCCGACGCGTACTGCCGTGATGCGGCCGTCGCCGTCGAGACCGCCCAGGCATTGGTGCTGGCCCGCCGTGCAGCCGCTGCCACAGCTTCTTGACGACGAGCACACCTTCGAGGCCGACAGGCCCGAGGTGCTCGTCCTCGCCTGCGGCGCGATCGCGCGCGAGGTGCTCGCGGTGATCCGGCTCAACGGCTGGGACAACGTCACGGTCCGCTGTCTGCCGGCCAAGCTCCACTCGACCCCGCAGCAAATCCCGGCCGCCGTCGACGCGAAGCTGCACGAGCTCGCAGGGCCGCTACGAGCGCGTGTTCGTCGCCTACGCCGACTGCGGCACCGGCGGCGCGCTCGACCCGGTGCTCGAGCGCCACGGTGTCGAGCGCCTCCCGGGGGCGCACTGCTACGGCTTCCTGGCCGGCAACGACGTCTGGGACGCGATCCACGAGGAGGATCCGGCCACCTTCTACCTGACCGACTTCCTCGCGCGTCACTTCGACGCGCTGGTGATCCGTGGGCTCAAGCTCGACGTCCACCCGGAGCTCGAGCCGATGATGTTCGGCAACTACCGGCGCCTCGTCTACCTGGCGCAGACCGACGATCCCGACCTGCTCGCCCGCGCCCGCGCGGCGGCCGAGCGGCTCGGCCTCGCGTTCGAGCACCGTCGCACCGGGTACGGCGACCTGCTGCCTCGCCTGACGCGGTTCGTCGAGGGGGCGTCGCACGCTGCCTGAGCTCACGGTGATCTGGTGGCGCGACATCCCGGCCCAGGTGACCGCAGGCACGGGCCGCGGCGCCGCCCGCGGCCCAGCTCGCCGAGCGCTTCCAGGAGGCGATCGACGCGGCCGCGATGCGTGCCGGGCTGATCGGCACCGACGCGTACCTCGAGGAGTGGCGGCGCGAGAGCCGCGCGTGCGGCGACGACCTCGAGGCCGAGGTGGCCGAGGAGGCCGCGTGGCTGGACGCCGCCTTCACCGACGACGTGCTCGAGCGGCTCGTCCGCGCGAGCGGAAGGGAGACCGGGTGACCGAGACCGCCATGCCGACCCGCAGAGTCGGAATCCGCAGAAGCGGACCCCCGCTCGCGAAAAGCCCTGAAGCGGCCGCTCGCGGCCACGCGCGAGGCGTGAGCCGTGACCGAGACGGTGCTCTCCTCGGCGACGAAGGAGGTCGCGATCGGCTTCGAGCGGCCGTTCGTGATCATCGGCGAGCGGATCAACCCGACCGGGCGCAAGCAGCTCGCGGCGGAGATGGCGGCCGGCAACTTCGACACCGTGGTCGCCGACGCGATCGCGCAGGTCGAGGCGGGCGCGCAGATGCTCGACGTCAACGCCGGCATCCCGCTCGCGGACGAGCCGGCCATCCTCGCGCAGACGGTGGAGCTCGTGCAGTCGATCACCGACGTGCCGCTCAGCATCGACTCCTCGATCGTCGAGGCGCTCGAGGCCGGTCTCGCCGTGTACCAGGGCAAGGCGCTCGTCAACTCGGTCACCGGCGAGGACGAGCAGATGGAGCGCGTGCTGCCGCTGGTCGCCCGGCACGGTGCCGCCGTGGTCGCGATCTCGAACGACGAGACCGGGATCTCCGAGGACCCGGACGTCCGCTTCGAGGTCGCGCGCAGGATCGTCTCGCGCGCCGCGGACCACGGCATCCCGGCGGCCGACGTCGTCGTCGACCCGCTCGTGATGCCGATCGGCGCGATGGGCACGGCGGGTCGCCAGGTCTTCCGCCTCGTGCGCCGGTTGCGCGAGGAGCTCGGCGTCAACACCACCTGCGGCGCGTCGAACATCAGCTTCGGGCTCCCGAACCGTCCCGGGTCTCAACGCGGCCTTCCTGCCGATGGCGATCGCGTCGGGGATGACCTCGGCCATCACGAGCCCGCTGCACGAGGAGATGCGGAAGGCGGTGTGGGCGGCCGACGTGATGATGGGCAACGACGAGCACTGCGCGGCCTGGATCGCGCGTCACGGCGACACGCCGGACGGGGCCCAGAGCGGGCGGCGCGGCGGACGCGAGGGTCGCAGGAGGACCGCGACCGGCTCGTGACCTCGAACGATCACCTCGTCGTGTTCACGCCGTCGGGCCGGCGCAGCCGGTTCGCGGCCGGGCACGACGGTGCTCGACGCGGCGCGCCGGCTCGGCGTCGATCTCGACTCGGTGTGCGGCGGCCGCGGCATCTGCGGCCGCTGCCAGGTCGAGGTGTCCGAGGGCGAGCACGCCAAGCACGGCATCACGTCGTCGGCCGCGGCACCTCTCCCCGGTCGGCGCGGTCGAGCGGGCGTACGCGGCCGACCGCGGGCTCGCGGCCGGCCGGCGGCTCGGCTGCACGGCGCAGCGTGACCGGCGACGTCGTCGTCGACGTGCCACCCGAGAGCCAGGTCTACCGCCAGGTGGTGCGCAAGGAGGCCGACGCGCACCCGATCGAGGTCGACCCGGTCGTGCGCCTCTATCTCGTCGAGGTCGAGCAGCCCGAGCTCGCATCGCCGGCGAGCGACCTCACGCGTCTCGCGGAGGCACTCGAGCGCGAGTGGGGCCTCACGGGCCTGGCCTGCGACACGAACGTGCTCCACACGCTCCAGGCGACGCTGCGCGACGGAGGCTGGCAGGTGACCGTCGCCGTGCACGACGGCGACACGATCACCGGTGATCTGGCCGGGCTTCCACGACCGCGCCTACGGGATCGCGTTCGACGTCGGCTCGACCACGGTCGCGGGTCACCTCTGCGACCTCTTCACGGGCGAGGTGCTCGCGTCGGCGGGCGAGATGAACCCGCAGATCCGCTTCGGCGAGGACCTGATGAGCCGCGTCTCGTACGTGATGATGAACGCCGGCGTCGGAGAAGGAGCTGACGCGCGTCGTGCGCGGCTGCCTGGCCAAGCTGACCGCCGAGCTTGCGACGTCGGCAGGCGTCGAACGCGACGACGTGCTCGAGCTCACGCGTCGTCGGCAACCCGATCATGCACCACCTGCTGCTCGGCATCGACCCGACGGAGCTCGGCGGCGCCCCGTTCGCGCTCGCCGTCGACGAGCTCGGTGCGACTCCCGGCGCGCGAGCTCGGGCTGCCCGTGCACCCCGGCGCACGCGTGTACGTGCTGCCGTGCATCGCCGGCCACGTCGGCGCCGACACCGCCGGGCGTGATCCTCTCGGAGGGCCCGCACCTGCTCGACGAGGTGAACCTGATCGTCGACGTCGGCACGAACGCCGAGATCGTGCTCGGCAACCGCGAGCGGCTGCTGGCCGCGTCCAGCCCCACCGGGCCTGCGTTCGAGGGCGCGCAGATCAGCTGCGGGCAGCGCGCCGCCCCCGGCGCGATCGAGCGCGTGCGCATCGACCCCGAGACGCTCGAGCCGCGCTATCGCGTGATCGGCTGCGAGCCGTGGTCCGACGACCCGGCCTTCGCGGACGCGGGTCACCGGCGTGTGCGGCTCGGGGATCGTCGAGGCGATCGCGGAGCTGCACCTGGCCGGAGTGATCGCGACCGACGGCACGATCGACGGCGCGCTCGCGGAGCGCAGCCGTCGCGTCGTCCCCGAGGGCCGCACCTTCTCGTACGTCCTCGTCGACGGCGAGCCCGAGCTCACGATCACGCAGAACGACGTGCGCCAGATCCAGCTGGCCAAGGCGGCGCTGCACGCCGGCTGCCGCCTCCTGCTCGACCGCTACGGGCTCGATCGCGTCGACCGGGTACGCCTGGCCGGCGCCTTCGGCAGCCACATCGACCCCGTGCACGCGCTCATCCTCGGGCTCGTGCCCGACTGCGACCCGGAGCGCGTCACCGCGGCCGGGAACGCCGCCGGCACGGGCGCACGCATCGCGCTCCTCAACCGCGCCGCGCGCGCGGAGATCGAGGACGTCGTACGACGCGTCGAGAAGATCGAGACCGCGGTCGAGCCGCGCTTTCAGGAGCACTTCGTGCACGCGATGGCGATCCCGCACGACACCGACCCGTACGAGCGGCTGGCCGGCAGCGTCGTCGCTGCCGGCGCAGCGGCGGCGACGGCCAGCGCCGAGCGCGCCGCAGCGCCGCCGCAGACGCCGCGCGAGCGGCCGCCGAGAGGAGACCCGGCATGACGCGAGACACGAGGACGCCGCTCCGGCGGACGCGCGGCACGTCAGGCGCTGCGACTGCACGCGGTCGCCGAGAAGGTGCCGTTCATCACCCGCACGCTGACGCCGTTCGAGGTGCTCTCCGAGGAGGGCCTGGCGCTGATCGAGGAGAACGCCGACACGATCCTGGAGCAGGTCGGGATCGACTTCCGCGACGCGCCGGACGCGCTCGAGCTGTTCCGCGGCGCGGGCGCGGACGTCGACGGCGAGCGCGTGCGCTTCCCGCGCGGGCTCGTACGCCAGCTCGTCCAGGCGACCGCGCCGCAGACGTTCACGCAGGTGGCGCGCAACCCGGAGCACAACGTCGTCTTCGGCGGCGCGAACACGATCTTCGCGCCCGCGTACGGCTCGCCGTTCGTGCGCGATCTCGACGACGGCCGCCGCTACGGGACGATCGAGGACTTCCGCAACTTCGTCAAGCTCGCCTACGCGTCCCCGTACATCCACCACTCCGGCGGCACCGTCTGCGAGCCGGTCGACCTCCCGGTCAACAAGCGGCACTACGACATGGTCTACGCGCACCTGCGCTACACGGACAAGGCCTTCATGGGCTCGGTCACGCACCCGCAGCGTGCGCGGGACACGGTGGAGATGGCGCGCATCGTCTTCGGCGCGGACTTCCTCGAGGAGCACACGGTCGTCTTCAGCCTGATCAACGCCAACTCGCCGCTCGTCTGGGACTCGACGATGCTCGGCGCGGCACGCGCGTACGCCGAGGCGAACCAGGCCGTGATGATGACGCCGTTCATCCTCGCCGGCGCGATGAGCCCGGCCACGGTGGCCGGCACCTGCGCGCAGACGCTCGCCGAGTCGCTCGCCGGCATGGCGTACGTGCAGCTCGTGCGGCCGGGCGCACCGGTCGTGCTCGGCTCGTTCGCCTCGTCGATGTCGATGCAGTCCGGGGCGCCGACCTTCGGCACGCCCGAGCCGGCGCTGGTGCTCTACGTGATGGCGGCCCTCGCCCGGCGGCTCGGCGTGCCGTTCCGGTCGGGCGGCGCGCTGACGGCGTCGAAGACTCCCGACGCACAGGCCGCCTACGAGTCGGCCAACACGATGCAGCCGACGATGCTCGGCGGCGTCAACTTCGTCCTCCACGCCGCCGGCTGGCTGGAGGGCGGGCTCGCGATGGGGTACGAGAAGTTCGTGCTCGACGCCGACCAGCTCGGCATGTGGCACGCGTTCGCCAAGGGGGTCGACATGAGCCCGAACGGGCAGGCGCTCGACGCGTTCCTCACCAACGAGCCCGGCACGCACTTCCTCGGCCACCCGCACACGCTCGCGAACTTCGAGACCGCCTTCTACCGCTCGCCGGTGGCCGACAACGCGAGCTTCGAGCAGTGGCAGGCCGAAGGCTCGCTCGACGCGGCCGCAGCGGGCGAACGCGCTCTGGAAGAAGACGCTGGCCGAGTACGAGGGGCCGCCGATCGACGAGGCCGTCGACGAGGAGCTCCGCGAGTGGATCGAGCGGCAGAAGGCGTCGTTCCCGGACTCCGACGTCTGATGGCGGTCTCGACCGTCGTCACCGGACATGCGCCTGGCCGAGCTCCTGAGCCGGCCGCGCTACGAGGTGCTCCCGCTGGACGGGATCGAGGAGCAGGTGCTCGAGCACGTGCCGCACGACGTGAAGCTGACCGTCACCGTCTCGCCGCGTCGCGGGATCGCTCACACGCTGGATCTCGTCGACCGCCTCGCCGGCCACGGCTACGCGGTCGCGCCGCACATCTCGGCCCGGCTCGTGGCCGACCGGTCGCACCTCGCGGAGATCGTCGCCCGGCTGGCGACGAGACCGGCGTGCGCGACGTGTTCGTGGTCGCGGGCGACGCAGCGGAGCCTGCCGGAGCGTTCGACGGCGCCGCGCCGCTGCTCGAGGCGATGGCCGAGCTCGGTCACCCGTTCGACGACGTCGGCATCACCGGGTACCCGGAGAGCCACCCTGTGATCCCGGACGAGACGACGATCCAGGCGATGTTCGACAAGGCGCGGTTCGCCACGTACATCGTGAGCCAGATCTGCTTCGACTCGCGGGTCACGGTCGCGTGGATGAACGAGGTGTGGCGCCGCGGGACGCACCTCCCGATCCACGTCGGCATCCCCGGCGCGGTGCCGCGCGCGAAGCTCGTGCGCATCTCGGCGAGGATCGGGCTGGGCGACTCGGCCCGCTTCCTGCGCACGCACGGCAGCTGGTGACGAGGCTGCTCCGGCCGGCCGGGTTCGACCCGGATCCTCTGATCGCAGGCCTCGAGCCCTTGCTCGCCGACCCCGCGCCGAAGCTCGGCGGCTTCCACGTGTTCACCTTCAACGACGTGTCGGACACGGAGCGCTGGCGCCGGGAGCGGCTGCAGCGGCTAGCCTCGGCCGTGCCGGCTTCCACGCTCCTGAGCCCACGATTCGAGGAGAGCGCATGCCCGTCGAGGTCGACATCGTCCGCGCCGTCAGTGTCCCGACCCGTCTCGTGCACGGGCCGGGTGCGGTGTCCAGCCTGTCCTCCGTGCTCGGCGAGCTCGGCATCTCGCGCCCGCTGCTGGTCACGGATCCGGGCGTCGCAGCAGCGGGCCTCGTCGACCGGGTGCTGCCGCAGCTGGACGGAGCGGTCGTCTTCGACGAGGTGCGCCCCAACCCGGACATCGCCCTCGTCGACGGCGCCGCCGAGATCTACCGGGAGTCGGGCTGCGACGGTCTCGTCGCGCTCGGCGGCGGCTCCTCGATGGACACGGCGAAGGCGATCGGCGTCGTCGTCGGGCACGGCGGCTCGATCGCGCAGTACGAGTGGGGTCACGACCCGATCGAGCACCGCATCCCGCCGCTCGTCGCGATCCCGACGACGGCGGGAACGGGCAGCGAGGTGACGCTGTGGGCCGTGATCACCGACCACGAGCGGAAGATCAAGTTCAACGTCGGCGGCACGCCGCTGATCGGGGCGCACGTGGCGCTGATCGATCCGGAGCTGATGCTCGGCTTGCCGGCCGCCGTGACCGCGGCGACCGGCATGGACGCGCTCTCGCACGCCATCGAGTGCTTCACCTGCGACTACCACCAGCCGTTCAACGACGCCGTCGCGCTGCACGCGATCGAGCTTGCCGGCCGCTGGCTGCGCGTGGCCGTGGCCGACGGCTCGAACCTCGAGGCGCGCACCCAGATGGCGCACGCGGCGATGCTCGGCGGCATGGCGTACGGAACCGAGAGCGCCGGTGCAGCCCACGCGATGAGCCAGTCGGCGGGCGGCGTGCACGACTGCCCGCACGGCGCGCTCACGGCGCGCGTGCTCGGCCCCGTGTGCGAGTACAACGTGCCGGCCTCGCCGGAGCGGTACGCGCGCATCGCCCAGGGGCTCGGCGTCGACACCGGCGGCATGGACGCGCTCGAGGCCGCGCTGGCCGGCGTCGAGGAGGTCTACCGGCTGACCGACGACGTCGGCATCCCGACGATGGAGCAGCTCGGCTTCTCCGACAGACGAGATCCCGATGCTGGCGCGCATCGCGTTCGAGGACCCGCAGACGCAGGGCAACCCGCGCGAGGTGGACGTGGCGGGCTACGAGGAGATCTACCGCAACGCGTTCGGCGCGGGGCACGTCGGGCCGACTCGGACCCAGCGTCGCGAGCCGGCCGGAGTCCTGCGCAGCAGGCCTGGCAGGCTGCGTCGGCTCACAGCGACCGTCAGCGCCTCGCGCGAGCGACGTCCAGCACCGCCTTGACGATGCCGTCGTACCCCGTGCAGCGGCAGAGGTTCCCGGAGAGCGCGATGCGCACCTCGTCCTCGCTCGGGCTCGGGGTGGCGCGCAGCAGGGCGGTGGCCGAGATGAGCATCCCCGGGGTGCAGAAGCCGCACTGGACGCCGCCGTGCTCGAGGAACGCGGCCTGCAGCGGGCTCAGCTCGCCACCGGCGGCGAGCCCTTCGATCGTCGTCACCTCACGGCCCTCCGCCTGGAGCGCCAGGTACGAGCAGGCGTTCACCGGCTTGCCGTCGAGCAGCATCATGCAGGCGCCGCACTCCGAGTCGTCGCAGCCCTCCTTCGACCCGGTCAGGCCGACCGCGTCACGTACCGCGTCGAGCAGCGACGTGCCCGGGTCGAGCTCGACCGGGTAGGAGACGCCGTTGACGCTCAGTGTCGCGGCGACCCTCATGCGGTCACCTGAGAGCTCGCCGGGATGGGGACGATCGTCGCCGCGAGCGCGGGCGATCGCGCCGCCGATCGCGCGCCGGCCATCACCTCGGCCATCGCGCGCCGGTACGCCTCCGAGGCGCGGACGTCCGAGATCGGGGCGCTCCCGCGGCGGCCGCCGCCGCGGCAGCCGCCGCAACCGCGTCCGCTCCACCGTCGGAGCCCGCGAGCGCGTCCTCGGCCTCCGGGCACACGGTGGATCGTCGGAGCGAGCGCGGTGATCGCCACCCGCGGCTCGGTGATCAGCCCGCCGTCGAGCGTCACCGCCGCCGTGGCCCCGACGACTGCGATCTCCATCTGCCGCCGGTACTCGAGCCGCACGTAGCAGCTGCCGGTGCCGTCGGCGGGCGCCGGAACGTCGACTGCGACGAGCAGCTCGTCCGGCTGCGCCACCGTGCCACCCGGGCCCGTGAAGAGGTCCTCCACCGCCACCCAGCGGCTGCCGCGCGGGCGACTGCAGCATGACCGTCGCGCCCAGGCACATGAGCGGCCCGCCGGTCTCCATCGCCGGCGAGGCGTTCATGAGGTTGCCGCCGATCGTTCCCTGCGCCCGTGTCGCATGCGAGCCGACGATCGCGGAGGCGTCCGCCAGCGCCGTGAACCGCTCGCGCACGAGCAGGTTGCGCGGCGATCTCCTCGTGCGTGACGAGCGCGCCGAGCCGGAGGGCACCGTCCATCTCGGTGATGCCGCGCAGCTCGACGATGCGATCGATCGCCACGATGCTCTCGGGCAGCGGCGCCTTGCCCTGGCGAGCTCCGACGACGAGGTCGGTGCCACCGGCGACGGGACGCGCGCCGCCGACGAGCGCCTCGACCGCCTCGTCGACCGAGCGTTGCGGACACGAACGCGGCGACGGTCATTCGCGCTCCCTCGCTCGCTGCCGCCCAGACACGCTCCGGCGTCATCGGCAGCTCCCGCACGCGCGCGCCCGTGGCGATGGCGATCGCGTTCGCAACCGCGCCCGCCGTCGGGACGCACGGCGGCTCACCGATCCCCTTCGAGCCGCGCGGCCCGGCGTTCGGTGTGTCGGTCTCGACCCAGGCGATGTCGATCTGCGGCGCGTCCGACGCGGTGACGAGCTTGTAGTCGAGCAGGTGCGGGTTGCGGTGGCGCCCCTCTTCGTCGAGCTGCGTGCCCTCGGACAGCGCCTGGCCGATGCCCATCACGACACCGCCGTACACCTGGCCGTTGGCGCCGATCGGGTTGAGCACGATCCCCGGAGTCGTGCGCAGCAGCGACCTGCAGCACGCGGGCAACGCCCGTCTCGGGGTCGACCTTCACCCGCACGGCATGGGTGATCAGCTGCGGCGCGAGGAACGACTCGATGCCGTGGCGGCCGAGGCATCCCTCGGCGTCGACGGGCGGCCCTTCCGGCAGCGGCCCCGAGCCCTTGCCGTGGAACGTCCCGCCGCCGGCGAGGTCGGCGATCGTCACCGACTTGTCGGGCGATCCCTTGACGCGGACGGTGCGCTCGACGAGCTCGAGATCCTCGCGCGCGGCCTCGAGCTGCTCCGCGGCGGCGTCGAGCAGCTGCTCGCGTACGTCACCCGCGGCGGCGAGCACTGCCCGGACGCTGTTGAACGTCGTCTGGGACCCGCACGAGCCCATGTCCCACGGCGCGGCGTCGGTGTCCTGGTAGTGCAGCGTGAAGTCCTCCGGCTTC
Organism: uncultured Actinomycetes bacterium; assembly: GCA_963732985.1. Classification (GTDB taxonomy): domain Bacteria; phylum Actinomycetota; class Thermoleophilia; order Gaiellales; family Gaiellaceae; genus Gaiella. The sequence continues at coordinate 248,613 of CAVTBP010000007.1, forward strand.
ATGCCCAGCTCCTCCGCCACGAAGGCCGGCATCGCCATCACCGAGCCGGTGCCGTTCTCCTGCGCGCCGGTGACGATCGTGCCGGTGCCGTCGGGGTTGAGCTGCACGTAGGCGCCGGCGTTCGCGGCGAAGCACGGCCACCAGCCGCAGGCGACGCCGATCGCCTCACCCTCGGGGAGCTCCTGTCCGTACCCGATCAGCTCGACCGCCTTCTCCAGCGTCTCCTTCATGCCGATCCGGTCGAACACCTGGCGGGTCGGCCCTTCGGCGCCCTCCTCGATCAGCGTGCGGCGGCGCAGCTCGACCGGGTCGAGCTCGAGCGCGGCGGCGAGCTCGTCCATGTGCTGCTCGAGCGCCCAGCAGACCTGCGGCGCAGTCGGCGCGCGGATGGACGACGACGGCTGGTTGTTCGAGTAGTTGAGGTACGAGTCGATGTGATGTTCTCGATCACGTACGGGCCGCAGGCGTGCATCGCCGCCATCTGCGCGAAGAAGCCTCCCTCGCCGCAGTAGGCACCCTTGTCGATCACGAGCCGGCCGCGGCGCGCGACGAGCGTGCCGTCCTTCCGGGCGCCGGTCTCGAGCTCGATCACCATCCCCTCGCGGCGATGCCCGACCGCGAAGAACTCCTCGTGGCGGGAGAAGACGAGCTTCACGGGGCGGCCTGCGGCGCGTGCGAGCGCAGCGACGTGGCCCTCGAAGTGGAAGTCGCACTTGGCGCCGAAGCCGCCACCGAGCAGCGGCACGATCACGCGCACCTGCGCCTCGGGGATCTGCATCACCCGCGCCACACCGGCGCGCGCGGCGTACGGCACCTGGGTCGACGACCAGACGGTGACCTGTCGCCGTTCCACTCGGCGAGGATCGCCCGGGGCTCGATCGGAACGCCCTGCACCGGATCGGTGGTGAAGCGGCCCCTGACGACGACGTCCGCCGTCGTCCATGGCGGCGTCGGCGTCGCCCTTGACGATCGTGGAGTGACCGAGCGTGTTGCGGTCCCGCACGAGCGTGTCGTCGAACTCGTACGACTCCCAGTCCGGGTGGATCAGCGTGGCACCGTCCTCCATCGCCGCGGCCCAGTCGGAGACGGCCGGCAGCGGCTCGTACTCGACCTCGACGAGCGCGGCGGCCTGCCGCGCGATCTCGGGTGTGAGCGCCGCCACGCCTGCCACGATGTCGCCCTCGAAGCGCACCGTGTCGCGTGCGAAGAGGCGCCTGTCCTGCACCATGCCGCCGTAGAGGACGTCGGGCACATCCTCGTGCGTGACGACCGCGAGCACGCCCGGCAGCGCGCGCGCTTTCGCGGTGTCGATCCGGCAGGACACGCGCGTGCGTGTGGTCGGCGTACCGGAACGCGGCGTGCGCCTGACCGGTCAGGTTGAGGTCGGCCGTGTACCGCCCCGTCCCGGTGACCTTCTCCTTCCCGTCCGGCCGGATGAACGTCCTGGGCTCTTCAACCGTCGTCACGCTGTCGCCTCCTCTCGTGTCCCACTATCCAACCATCGCCGGGTGTGCAGCGCCACGAGTGCGATCGGCCGCGGTCGCCAGCGCACACAGCCCGCACACCGCGACGCCGATCCAGCCCCACGCCTCCCACGCCAGCCCGGGAAGGTACGCGCCGAGCGCACCGGCGCCGTAGTAGGCGCTGAAGTAGAGCGCGGTGGCGGTGCCGCGGTCGGCCTGCGCGGCGTCTCCGACACCGAGCTGCGTGGCCGTGTAGCCGGCGAACATCGCCGTGGCGACCAGCGCGAGACCGACGACCACCACCGGCAGCCGCTCCGGCAGCGTGACAGCACGAGGCCGCAGGCACCGACGGCGACGGCCGCCAGCGTCAGCCGCCGCCAGCCGACCCGCTCCGCGACGCGACCTGCGAGCGGGCTGGCGAGCCCGACCACCCAGAGGAGGAAGACGAGGCTGGCGGTCGAGGTGTCGAGCGAGAACGGACGCTCCTCGAGCCGGTAGGTGACGTACGTGAACGTGCCGACGAAGGTGAAGAAGAGCGCGGCACCCGGCGACGGCCACGGCCAGCAGCCGGCGGATTCGCCAGGCCGCGGGCCGTCCGCCCGCTTCTCGCGGGGACGGCGCCGTCGGGAAGCGAGCCGCGCATCGCCACGGCCGCCGCGATCGGCAGCACGGCGAGCGCACCGATGGCCACGCGCCAGCCGACGACCGCCGAGGCGAGCGCCACACCGACCCGCCCGATCAGCCCACCTGCCACGAGCGCCGCCGCGTACCAGCCCATCGCACGCGCCCCGACCCGTGGGATCAGCGTCTCGACGACGTAGGGCGCACCGACGACCAGCAGACCCGGCATGCAGAGGCCCTGCGCACCGCGGCAGACGAGCAGCAGCCCGAACGTCGGTGCGATGGCCACTCCGACCGTCGGCGGACGAGCAGCAGGCTGGCCAGTGCGCATCGTCCGCACCCGCCCGATGCGGTCGGAGACGGGTCCCCACACCCATCCGGCCAGCGCGACGGACAGGACGACGACGGAGATCGTGAGACCCGCCTCGGCCGCACCGACATCGAAGTCGCGCGACAGCTCGGGCAGGATCGCCTGCGTCGAGTACATCGTCGCGAACATCCCGGCGGCGCCGAGGAAGAAGCCTGCGATCCCCGCGCGGCCGCTCACGCGGGGCATCGAATCAGACCGCTAGCCGCAAGCGGGATCTCGCTTCGCGCGATCACGGAATCCGCCTCCGCGGCTTCCTGCCGCGCAACCCCCTGAAGGCGTCCGCTTCGCGGCCGCGCCACGGATCTCACAGCAAGCGTGTAGCGGAAGGCCGCGGTGCGGCTACGACGCGCGTCTCATCGTGATCCAGCCGAGCGACGCGATGCGCGGCAGCTTGACGCGCAACGTCGCACCACGGCACTGGAACGGCACCGTCCCCGCGGGACCGCGAGTCGTGCGCGGCGCCGGCCCCGGGACGGTGTGCGTCCTGCCGTCCTTGGTGCCGCTGAAGTCTCCGTACTCGATCGTCGTGGTGCCGCGGCCGAGACGCAGAGCACCCGGTCTCGGGACACCGTAGGGAGCCAGCGTGAAGAACCGCGCCTTGGCCGTGAGCGTCGCGTCTCCGAGACTCCATCGTGACGATCATCGACGTCGTGCCGTACTGGAAGGCGTTGTCGCGGAAGATCATGTACAGCGTCGAGTTCACCTGCATGCCGGGAACCGGCACCATCGATCGCACGACGCGGGCGGTCTCCGCCCGACCGGCTCGCCATTCGCCGCGGAGGCAGGACGCGTTTCCAAAGCCGACCGGGGTGGTCGCGCCGGCGACCGAGACTGCGACGAGAAAGGCGGCGAGGCAGGCGATCAGCGACAGGCGTCTGACGAGCATGCACGACCTCCGCGGTGGATCGAGGTTGTCGGATGGGACGACGCCGGAGACGGTACCCGCCGTCCCGGCGGGCGCAACCCCTCGTCCGAGTGGTCCTCGTCGCCTCCGGCTCAGGGGCGGATGCGCGCCGCGACGCGCTCTGCGATCTCGTCGAGCAAGGGCAGCTGCATCCCTGCCAGCGGCACGCCGGCCATGATCGACGCCTCGACCGTGAGCGCCACGAGGTCCTCCGGCTCGAGGTTGTGCACGTGCGACTTGCCGCAGGCCCGCGCCAGCGTCTGCGTCTCGAGGGTGAGCACCCGGAGGTAGTTGGCGATCTTGCGACCGCCGAGCACCGGGTCGAAGCGGGCGGCGAGCTCGTCGTCCTGGGTCGAGATGCCGGCCGGATCCCGGCCCGCCTGCCAGTCGTCGTAGAAGCCGGCCGCACTGCCGATCTCGCGATAGGCCTCGTCGTGCTCGGGGTCGTTGTCCCCCATGGCAATGAGCGCCGCCGTGCCGATCGAGACCGCGTCGGCGCCGAGCGCGAGCGCCTTGGCCACGTCGGCGCCGGTGCGGATGCCACCCGAGACGATCAGCTGCACCTCGCGGTGCAGGCCGAGCTCCTGCAAGGCGTCGACCGCGAGCCGGATCGCGGGCAGCGTGGGGATGCCGACGTGCTCGATGAACACGTCCTGCGTCGCTGCGGTGCCGCCCTGCATCCCGTCGACCACGATCACGTCGGCGCCGGCCTTCACGGCGAGCTGCGTGTCGTAGTACGTGCGGGTGGCGCCGACCTTGACGAAGACGGGCTTCTCCCAGTCGGTGATCTCGCGCAGCTCGCCGATCTTGATCTCGAGGTCGTCCGGCCCGGTCCAGTCCGGGTGCCGGCAGGCGCTGCGCTGGTCGATGCCCTGCGGCAGGTCGCGCATCTGCGCCACGCGATCGGAGATCTTGTGCCCGAGCAGCATGCCGCCGCCACCCGGCTTGGCTCCCTGGCCGACGACGATCTCGATCGCGTCGGCCCGGCGCAGGTCGTCCGGGTTCATGCCGTACCGGGACGGAAGCACCTGGTAGACGAGGATCTTCGAGTGCTCGCGCTCCTCCTCCGTCATGCCGCCGTCGCCGGTGGTGGTCGACGTGCCGACCTCGGTCGCCCCGCGGCCGAGCGCCTCCTTCGCGGGCGCCGACAGAGCGCCGAAGCTCATGCCGGCGATCGTGACCGGGATACGGAGCTCCAGCGGCCGCTTGGCGTGTCGCGTGCCGAGCACGACGTCCGTGGCGCAGCGCTCGCGGTAGCCCTCGAGCGGGTAGCGCGAGACGCTGGCGCCGAGGAAGAGCAGGTCGTCGAAGTGCGGCACGCGCCGCTTCGCCCCGAAGCCGCGGATGTCGTAGATGCCTTCACGCGCGGCACGCTGGATCTCCGCGATCACGTTGCGGTCGTAGAGATACGACTCGCGCAGCCCCGGCTGCCACCCGCCGCGTGCCCGGCGCGGCGGGTGCGGTGCCGGGCACCGCGTTACCGGCCATCAGTACGCCCCCGCGTTGTCGACCTTGAACGTGTACAGCTGCACGCGCGGAGCCGTAGCGCCGAAACTCCGAGGGGTCGGCCTCGTCGATCCCGGAGCGCTCGAGCAGGCTCCGCAGCTGCACGACGTGCTCGTCGCGCATGTCCTTCTCGACGCAGTCGGCGCCGAGCCCCTGCACCGAGCCACGCACGTAGAGGCGGGCCTCGTAGATGGAGTCGCCGAGCGCGTCGCCCGCGTCCCCGCAGACGACGAGGCAGCCGGTCTGCGCCATGAAGGCGCTCATGTGGCCGACGTCTCCCCGCACGACGATGTCGATGCCCTTCATCGAGATGCCGCACCGCGCCGAGGCGTCACCGTGCACGACCAGCAGGCCGCCACGACCGGTGGCGCCCGCCGACTGGCTCACGTTGCCGTCGACGACGACGAGGCCGGACATCAGGTTCTCGGCGACACCGGTGCCCGCGTTGCCGTGGACGCGCACGGTCGCGCGCTTGTTCATCCCGGCGCAGTAGTACCCGGCGTGCCCGTCGATCTCGACCTCGATCTCCGCGTCGAGCCCACATGCGATCGCGTGCGCGCCGTTCGGGTTGAGCACGCGCCAGTGCCGCGGGCCCGTCGCGGCGGCGAGGTCGTGCAGGCGCTGGTTCAGCTCACGCAACGGCGTGGTGGCGAGATCGACGACCTCGACCGCCTGAGCGGTGTCGGCCGTCACGCGACGGCCGCCCTCTCCCACGCGTAGACGACGGCGGGCTCCGGCTCCCACATGCGCGCGTCGCCGGCGCCCGGGAGCACGGCGATCGCGCGCCACTCGGAGCCCATCGCGACCCAGTCGTCGGTCTCGGCCAGCACGGCAGGCTTGCACGCGATCGGGTCGCGCAGCACGGCGAACCCGTCCGCGGTGCCGACGAGGAAGGTGTAGAAGCCGTCGAGGTCGTCGAGGCAGCCCTCCAGCGCCTGTTCGAGGCTCGCGCCCTCGCGCAGGCGCCAGGCGAGATAGCCGGCGGCGACCTCGGTGTCGTTCTCCGTCTGGAACCGGATCCCCTGCGCGCCGCAGCTCGCGCCGCAGGCGGTTGTGGTTCGAGAGCGATCCGTTGTGGACGAGGCACAGGTCGTACCCGGTCGAGAACGGGTGCGAGCCCTCGGTGGTGACCCTGCTCTCCGTCGCCATGCGCGTGTGCCCGAGCGCGTGCGTGCCGCGGAAGTCTTCGAGCTCGAAGCGGCTCGCGAACTCCTGCGGGCGGCCGACCTCCTTGTAGATCTCGATCACCGAGCCCGCGCTCATCACCCGGAGCTCCGGGCGGTTCTCGCGCACCCAGTCCTCCGCCTCGGCCGCGTCCGCCTCGACGACCAGCACCGCGTGACTCGAGCGCACCGACGTCACGGTGGCGGTGCCGAGCGCGCGCCCGAGGTCACCCGCGAGACCCGCCCAGTCCTGCAGCGGGTCGACGGAGTAGAGGGTCAGCTTCGACGACCCGGTGGGGACCGGGCTCGCGGTAGACGGCCACCCCGGCGCTGTCCGGGCCGCGGTCGTCCATCTGCACGAGCATCGCGGCGAGGTGCTCGCCGAGCCGCTGCTCGATCTCGGGTGTCTTCGCGAACAGCCCGACGATGCCGCACATGGTCAGCTGCTCCCCCGGTCAGACGGCGCGTATGTAGAGATACTCTCCACTCTGACGACGGAGGGTATCTCCGCACAATCACCCATGTGCTGCAGCCTTGCGGCCACAGTTGCCCAGCGTGGCTATGGAGGTTTCCTCCATACGATCTCAGAACCGCGTCAGGTACTCCCGGATCTCCCACGGCGTGACCTGCTCGTGGTAGCGGAACCACTCCTCGCGCTTCACCCGGACGAAGTAGTCGACGTAGTCCTCGTCACGGCCGCGGCCGAGCGCCGCCCGCAGGACGTCGTCCGCCTCCAGCTCCTGGGTCGCCTCGAGCAGGTTGCCCGGCAGCGCGCGCAGCCCTCGCGCCGTCAGCTCGTCGTACGACAGCGAGTAGAGGTTCTCCGAGTTCGGCTCGCCCGCGTCGAGCCCTCGCTCGATGCCGTCCAGCCCGGCGGCGAGCACGGCCGCCGCGGCGAGGTACGGGTTGCAGGAGCCGTCGATCGTGCGGTCTTCGATCCGTCCCGGTCCCGGGATGCGGAGCATCTGCGTGCGGTTGTTGTAGCCGTACGAGATCCACACGGGCGACCACGTCGCGCCGCTCGTGGTCGAGCCCAGCTTGAGACGCTTGTACGAGTTGACCGTCGGCGCGGTGATCGCGCTGTAGGCGCGTGCGTGCGCCTTGAGCCCGCCCACGTAGCGATACGCGGTCTCCGAGAGGCCGAGCCCTCGCGGGTCGGACTCGTCGAGGAACAGGTTCTCCCCGTCGCGCCAGAGCGACATGTGGAAGTGGCAGCCGTTGCCGGTCAGGTGCGTGAACGGCTTCGGCATGAACGTGGCCACCATCCCGTGGCGCTCCGCGAGCGTGTGCACCATGTAGCGGAAGAAGATGGCGCGATCGCAGCTGACCAGCGCGTCGTCGTACGTGAAGTTCTGCTCGAACTGCCCGTTGGCGTCCTCGTGGTCGTTGGCGTAGTTGCCCCAGCCGAGCTCGTTGCAGTAACGGGAGACGGTCGTGAGGAAGTCGTACTGCCGGGTCAGGCCGGCCATGTCGTAGCAGGGCTTCTCCAGCGTGTCGTACGGGTCGGCGATCTCGATCGACCCGTCGTGCTTCGGATGCACGAGGAAGTACTCGAGCTCCAGCCCCATCTTCAGCTCGTACCCCTGCTCCCTGGCGCGCGCGAGCATGCGTCGCAGGATGGTGCGCGGGCAGTACGGCCACTCTTCGCCTTCGACGGTCACGTCGCACGCGAAGCGGGCCAGGTTGGGCTGCCACGGCACCGGCGTGAAGCTGTCGAGATCCGGGATCGCCGCGATGTCGGGGTCGGACGGCACCTGACCGATCTCACCGGCCGCGAAGCCTGCAAACCCGGCTCCGTCGGACGCGAGGTCGCCCAGGTTGGCGACCGGCACGAGCTTCGCGCTCGGGCGCGCGTACATGTCGACGAACTGCGCGAACAGGAACTCGATCCCGCGCTTCTCCGTCTCCTTGCGGATCCTCTCGAGCTTCGAGGTGTCGGCCCCCATGTCTCCTCCTCGACGGTTTCGCCGCTGTCTATCACCCCCGCCCGCAGCGAGCGACGGAGAGAACCTCCACCCTCTACGCGTCGGATGTGTCCGAACCGACCGGGCCGGTGGAGCTGCGCAGCTTGACGAGCTTGACCGCGATCTCGACCATCAGCCAGTCGTCCTGGCGCAGGTCGAGGCCGGAGACGTCGGCGATGCGGCGCAGGCGCTGCCGGAGGGTGTTCGGGTGCACGAAGAGCGCTTCCGACGTCGCGCTGATCGAGCCGCGGCGGCGGAGGAACTCCTCGAGCGTCTGCAGGAGCGCGGCGCCTCGCTGCCGGTCGTAGTCGGCGAGCTTCGTGACCGCGTCGACGGTGGCGTCGCGGACGCCGCCCTCGCCGGCGATCCGCAGGAGGTACTTGTACGCGCCGAGGTCCTCGTACGACACGAGCGACGGCGTGCCCGCGACGACGATCGAGCCGAGCGCCGCCTGGCGGGCCTCTGCGAACCCGTCCGCGAGCGTCGGCAGGCCGGTACACGGGCTCGAGAGCCCGACAGCCACGGGCGCCGGGAGCTGGGGGTGCGCGCGCCGGATCTCGTCCAGCAACCGGTCGACGCCGCCCGACGGCACGCGCAGCAGGGCACGGGTCGATCGTTCCCGGCGGTCGACGAGCGAGCCGGGCGCGAGCGCTGCCGAGCGCGCGCTCCAGAGCATCGTCGGGCGGCTCCGCGACGAGCACGAGGTACGGCCGGTCGAGGTCGAGGCCGAGGCGCGCCGCCCGGCCCTCCAGCTCGGGCCCTCGCTGGCCGCGCTCGAGCTCCTCGAAGAAGTCCTTGATCAGGTTCTCCTCGGTCAGCCGCGCGATCAGCTGCACCTTCTTGATGCCGACCGCCGCCTGGTTGGCCGCCGCTCGTGCGAGCTCGACGTCGCTGCTGTCCTCCGCGACGAGCAGCCCGAGCAGCTCGTCGCCCGCCACGAGCGGCACGGAGATCCGCGCGCCGCGCTTGCGCCGCCGCACCTCGCGACCGAGCTCGGAGAGGCCGATGCGCTCGCGCGCGCCTGCGCGCGGTGGGTCGGAGGCGGCCCTTTGCAGCTCCTCGCTGGCGGTGTCGAGCAGGTAGACGTGCGCCGAAGCTGCCGCGAGCAGCGACCGCGTCCCGCGTGCGACCGCAGGGAGCAGCTCCTCGATCGTGTCCGCAACGGCGATCGCCTCCGCGAGGCCGGTGAGCCCTTCGAGCTCACGAACCCGCCGCCGGGTCTCCTCGTAGAGGCGCGCATTCTCGATCGCGCCGGCGACGAGCGACGCGCTCGAGACGAGGAACTCGACCTCGTCCGGTGTGAACTCCCGCGGCGCCTCGGTGTGCGCGAGGATCACACCGATCACCTCACCGGCCCGCGGGAGGATGGGCACCGCGAGCAGTGACTGGAACCGCTCCTCCTCGAGCTCCGGCACGTACTTGACGCGCGGGTCGTCGAGGAGGTTGTCGGGGATGAAGGCGGGCTCGCGCCGCTCTGCCGACCACCAGGCGAGGCCTTCGCCGCGCTCGAGCGCGATCGTGCCCACGAAGCCGTCGTACGGTGAGCTGGCGGCGGCGAGCACGAGCCGCTCACCGGTCTCGTCGACGAGGTAGACGAAGCACGCGTGCACGGCACTCGCGTCGGAGAGCAGCCGCACGACGTTGCGCAGCACCTCGTCCAGCTCGAGCGACGACGCGACGGTGGAGATGATCTCCCGCAGGAAGCCGCTCTCACGCGTCCGCGATGTCATGCCGGGATCGTATGGACGCCGGGCGCGGGTTCCAGCGTTCCGGAGGGCTCGACGCCGGCCCGCGGCACTAGGGCGCCACTGTCGGCCGGGATCGCCTCGGCCGGCGCGGGCTCGACCGGCGGGGGCGAGCCGTTGACGAGCACCGCCGCGACGAGGAGCACCGTCATCGCAACTGCGCTCTCGCCGAGCAGGCTCCGTCCGACGCCGACGCCGGGTGCCTCGCCACGCTCCAGGCGAGGGCGCACGAGAAAGTGGTGCGCGGCGCCCCAGGCGAGCGCCACGCAGACGATCCCGACCTTCAGCAGCAGCACCCGGCCGTACGAGGTCGCCCACAGGTCGGAGACGTCCGGCAGGCGCACGATCGCCAGGTACGTGCCCGCGAGCATCAGGACCCCGATCAGGACGACGGCGATGCGCGAGAAGCCGAGGAACGCCCGGCCTCGCACTCCGGGGGCGAAGGGCCAGACGAGCACTGCGAGCGCGAGCACGCCGCCCGCCCAGATCGAGCCCGCCGTCAGATGCAGCCAGTCGGCCAGTTGCGTCGCCCAGCTCGAGTTCGGCTCGGTCGCCTGATGACCGGACAACGAGAACCCGGACGCGAGCACGAGCGACAACACGAGCGCGGGCCAGAGCAGCACGGTCCGATCGAGCGCCCAGGCGAGGATCGCGAGCGCGGCGACCGCGCCGAAGCCGACCATGGTGACGAGGAACGCGATACCGAACTTCGTCTCCTCCGCGAACGGCGACAGGTCGCCGTAGAGGAGGTCGACGACGGAGAGCTGCAACGCGTTCTCGGCCCGCAGCACGAAGGCGAGGATGCCGACGTCGACCGCGAGGAGCGCCCCGACGACCGCCGCTGCGGAGAACGCCGTCGCAGCCCGGCCCGTGAGCGTGACACCACGGAGCGCCACGAGCCGCAGCACGAGCGGCCCGAGGAGCAGCGCGAGCGCGGCGAACGCCGCCCAGCGGGCGACGTCGTCGCGCCACGTGAGCCCGCTCGCACCGACCGCCTCGGTCGGCGGCGGCGCCGGCACGCCGACGCCGAAGGTGAACACGCCCGACCCGATGTGCCCGTCGGCCGACAGCTCACGCCAGCGCACCGTGTAGGCGCCTCGCGCGACGTCGTGCAGCCGCACGCTGATCACGCGGCCATCCGCGCTCAGCGTGGGCGGCCCGGACACGAGCGATCCATCCGCCGCCTGCACCTCGAGCGACCGCGTCGACGAGGCGCACGCCCTGGGAGAACTCGAGCCTGACCTCCTGCGGCACCTCGTCGACCGACGTCTGCAGACCCGGCGTCGTCCTGTCGAGGGTGGCGTGCGCCGACGCAGCGGCCGGCACGCATCAGCGCGAGCGCGAGGCAGGCCAGTGCTGCGCCCGCCATTCTCATGGAGCGGTCGTTCCCTGGACGTCGCTCAGGTGGCCGAAGATGGGCGCGACGTCGCGGTCCGCGTACAGCAGGACCGCGAGCACGACGAAGGTGAGGGCGAAGCCCGCGATCCATACGGGCCGTCGCGGCCGGATCGCCTGACCCAGCGGGAACAGCGCGCCGACGAGGCAGACGACCCCGATCGCGTGGTGCAGGAAGGCCGACCGGGAGAACAGCCATCCGTTCTGCTCGTGGATCAGGAACGAGGCGCCCGTCAGCGCCAGGGCAGCTGCCGTGACGAGAGACCAGGCCGGATGAAAGAGCTTGCCGCGCACCACCGCAAGCTGGACGCCGCCGGCGATCATCGCCGCCTGCGCCCACGCGGAGTGCGCGAGCAGATGCATGGTGGAGAACGTCGACAGGGCGGCGATCAGCCACAGGAAGACGCCGCCCACAACCGCGCCGATCGGGAACAGGTACGCGCGCCACTCGCGGCGGCGGAAGACGTCCGTGCCGACGATGGCCTCGGACAGCAAGCACGAGCCCCAGGAACAGGATCACGGAGGCGGTCAGCCAGTGTGCGATCTCAGGCCTTGGCGCGGTCATGGGCCACCTCGACGGCCTCCTCGACGTCGGCCACGAGCCCCGGCGCGACGACGAGGCCGAACACGATTCCCACGAGCACGACGAGGAGCGGTGGCTGCGCGAGGTAGTCGTACAGCCCTTTGCCCTCCGGGTAGATGAACGCGATGCGGTAGGGCTGCGCGATCGCCCACACGATGCCGGCGACGACCGTCAGCGGCCCGATTGCCTCGACGGCGATCACGCGGGCAGGCTTCCGCGCGCTCCGGCGGCGCTCCGCACCCTGCTCGAGTTGGCCGGCGATCTCCGAGCTCACCTTGTGCCACCCCTTTCTTCGTCCCTGCGGAAGTCTGCAACGGCCGGCTACCTCGTTGCAAACGTCATGCGGTTTTAAGAGATTTCCTCGCCGCCGGCCGCCGCGCTGCGGCATGATTCCTCGCATGCGTGTCCAGGCTCGCAGTCGTCGTCGTCGGGGCCGCTCTTGCGGGGGCAATCGCCGTCGTTGCGGCCGCCAACAGCACTGCCAACGGGTTACCCGCGTACACGAACGGCTACACCGGCTGGAAGAAGCTCAACAAGAAGCCCATCACGGGCGGCTCGTCGGCCCACACCGGCGTCAAGAACGTCTACGCGAGCAAGCCGCGCGGCGCCGCGCAGAAGTTCCCGAACGGCACCGTGATCGTGAAGACGATCGCCGAGCGGGGCGCCAAGGGGCTACCCGGTCAGGTCGCGGTGATGCGCAAGGCGACGGGCAGGTGGAGGTGGGTCGAGTACTCGCTCTCGGGCACGCGCTACTCGGCGTTTGCCTCGGGTCAGGTCTGCACCTCGTGCCACATGGACGCGCGGTCGCGAGACTGGGTCTTCACCAGGGGGTAGCCAAGAGGGTGCCAGGCACCGGGTCGCTCAGAGGCCGTAGGCCTCGAGCAGGCGGAGCCAGAGCTCGGATCGCGTCGGGAACGCAGGCACCGCGTGCCACAGGTCGTCGAGCGGCACCTCGGCCACGACGGCGATCGTCGCCGCATGCAGCGCCTCTGCGACCTCGGCGCCGGTGATCGTGGCGCCGGCGACGACCCGGCGGCCCTCGTCGATCACGAGCCGCGACGTGCCGGGCGCGCCACGGCCGACGAACGAGCCGCCGGCGTTCCCGCTCGTCTCCACGTCGACCGCGCGCGCGTCGATGCCGGCCTCCTTCGCGCTCGCCAGCGTGTGGCCGACGGCGCCGACCTGCGGATCGGTGAAGATCACGCGTGGCGACCGGCCGCCGTCGCTCCGCAACGAGACCGTCTCGCCGAGGATCGCGTCCGCCGCCAGCCTGGCCTGGTACTTGCCCATGTGCGTGAGCAGCGCGCGGCCGTTGACGTCGCCGACGGCGTACAGCCAGTCGAGCTCCGGGACGCGCAGCGACTCGTTCACCCGTAGGTGGCCGCCGGGCGAGAGACCGACCGTCTCGAGGCCGATGTCGTCCGTGGTCGGATGCCGCCCGAGCGCCGCGAGCACCTCGTCTGCCGCGACCGTGTCGCCGCCGTCGAGCTCGACCTGGACGGCGCCGTTTCGACTCACGCCGGTGACCGTCACGCCGAGCCTCAGGTCGACGCCCGCCTCCCGCAGCGCGTCCGCGACCTGCTCGCCGGCGAAGGGCTCCTCGCGCTCGATCAGGCGCTCGCCGCGATGCACCAGCGTGACGCTCGACCCGAGCGCCGACCAGGCCGTCGCCATCTCGACGCCGACGACGCCGCCGCCGAGGATCGCGAGCCGCGCCGGAGCCCGAGGAGCGGTCGTCGCCTGGATGTTCGTCCACGGACGTGCCTCCGCCAGCCCCGGGATCGGCGGCACCGCGGGCGTGCTTCCCGTGGCTATCACCACCGCCCGCCGCGCGGCGAGCTCCTCGTCTCCCACGAGCACGCGGCGCTCGCCGGCCAGCCGCCCGCGGCCGCGCACGAGCGTGACGCCTCGCTCCTCGAGCCAGGGCAGCTGACCGCTGTCGTCGAGGTTCGAGATCACCTCGTCGCGGCGCGCGAGCACCGCGGCCACGTCGAGCGGGCCGAGCTCGAGCCCGGGCACGCGGGCGACCTCACGTGCGAGCTCGATCGGGCGCAGCAGGGCCTTCGACGGCATGCACGCGTAGAAGGAGCACTCGCCGCCCACGAGGCGGTCCTCGACGATCGCCACGTCCAGCCCTCGCTCACCAAGACGGCCGGCGCAGACCTCGCCCGCAGCGCCGGCGCCGATCACCACCACGTCGAACTCGCGCACGTCTCCGCCTTCCGGTCGGGAACACCGTTCCCGGAGAGTCTGACTCAGCGGCGCGCCGAGCATGCCGGTCGGCGAGATGCGCACGCGGCGCGGGCCGAAGTCGGCGCGGGAGAGGCTGCGCACCACCCCGTGCGCACGCTCGGCCGGGTCGAGCGCCGGGACGCCCTTCCCGACGAGCTGGGTCGGCACGAGAACGCCCGTCTCGAACCGTCCGTCGCCCGCCAGGCGTGACCCGCAGGATGCCGCTGACCGAGAGCGGGCCGCCGAGCGAGAACACGCCGTAGCCCGCGAAGTTCCCGAGCGAGTAGGCGATCAGGCGCCCCTTGTACCACTCCATGCCTCGCATCACGTGAGGGCCGTGGCCGACGACGAGATCGGCGCCCGCGTCGATCGCAGCACGCGCGAAGCGGACCGGGTCGCCCCGGTTCTCGCCGAGGTACCGCTCGGTGCCGGGTCTCACGTGCTGGCGGTCGGACCCCTCGGCGCCCATGTGGGCGGTGACGACCACGACGTCGGCGCCCTTGTCGGCGTCGGCGACTGCCGCGCGAACACCGGCCAGGTCGGTCATCGACTCCGACCACGGGTACGTCGAGAAGCCGAGCACGGCGACGCGGATGGCACCGACCTTCTGACGAGCAATCTCGCCGGGTTGCCCGGTGTGCTCGAGGCCGGCGCGGTCGAGCGCCTCGACGGTGTCCTCCAGACCGGTCTCGCCGAAGTCATGCGCATGGTTGTTGGCCAGGTTGAGCACGGTGAAGCCCGGCGTCCCGGAGACGCCCCGCGTAGGCCGGTGGCGTCCTGAACGCGAAGCAGCTCGTGCTCGCGGGTGCGCACTTGCGCGGCCCGGTTGCGTTCGTGAGCGTGCCTTCGAGGTTCCCGAGCACGACGTCGGCCGCGAGGTCGGTCTCGACATCGTCGAAGAACGTGCGGCCCGCCGCCGGGGGCAACTTCGGGGTCGAGCCCATCACGATGTCGCCGACGGCCGCGATCGTCACGACTCCCCTCGGCACCTGCGCCGGCTTGCGAGTCGCCCTCGGCGCTCTGCGTGACAGGGCGCTGCTGCTGCGGTGGCCGGCGTCGTGCTCGCCTCGACCGCGCGCGGTGCCCCGTCGACGAGCAGGCTGAGCACGACGGCGACCACGGCGACGACGGCGCCGCTGCGCAGCGCGAGAAGCGCGCCTCTCATGACAGCGGTTAGTCCCGGTTGCCGAGGAAGATCATCGCGTAGTACGCGAGCTGCGAGAGCGCCGCCAGAGCACCCGCGACGTACGTCATCGCGGCCGCCGTGAGCACCTTCTTCGCTCCCTGGCGCTCGCCCTCGGTGACGAGGCCGAGCTCACGGATCTGCACCATTGCGCGCCGCGACGCGTCGAACTCGACCGGCAGCGTCACGAGCTGGAAGAGCACGACGACGGCGAAGAGGATGACGGCGAGCGTCATGAGCTGCAAGCGCGCCGAGCACCGCACCGATGATGAGCAGGAACATCCAGCCGTTCGAGGCGATCGCGACGACCGGCCACATCGCCGAGCGCAGCCTGAAGGCGCCGTAGCCGACGGCATGCTGGATGGCATGCCCGATCTCGTGCGCGCCGATCGCCGTCGCGGCGACGGACGTGCCGTCGTAGACGGGCTCCGAGAGATGCACGGAGCGATGACGCGGGTCGTAGTGGTCCGAGAGCGGCCCACCCTGCGCTCGCTCGATCGGGACGTCGTGCAGGCCGTTGCGGTCGAGGATCTGGCGCGCGACCTCCGCGCCGGTCAGGCCGCTCAGCACCTCGACCTGCGACTGCAGTGCGACGGTCTTCCGCAGCCAGCCCTGGATGATGAAGCCCAGGATCAGCGGCGGGATCAGGAATACGAGGTAGAGGCCGAGACCTTCCATGCGTGGAAGCGTAGCAACGTCCGTTTCCCGCATATGGTTGGCCGCGTGGGAGATCTCGCGTTCGACGAGCAGGCGTCGCGTGACCTCGAGCTCGGCGACGAGCTGCCGATCGCGACGCGACGCGTTCGCGGTCCCGCCGTGGCCCTCCGGCCGCTATCCCGAGTGGGCCTACTTTGCGGGCAACTCCCTCGGCCTGATGCCGAGATCGGTGCCGCAAGAGGTCACCGCCGAGCTGGACGGCTGGAGCGAGCTGGCGGTGGAGGCCTGGTTCGAAGGGGAGGCGCCGTGGCTCGAGCGTGCGGGCTCGGCACGCTCGTCGATCGCGCGGCTCGTCGGCGCCCACGAGGACGAGGTCGTGGTCATGAACACGCTCACCGTCAACCTCCACCTGCTGCTGGCGTCGTTCTACCGGCCCGGCGGCGGCCGGCATCGCATCCTGATCGAGGACGCCGCCTTCCCGTCCGACTCGCATGCGGTGCAGAGCCAGGCGGCGCTGCACGGCCACGACCCGCGGGAGGCTGTGGTTCGCCTGGCGCCGAGGCCCGGCGAGGCGACGCTGCGCCTCGAGGACGTCCTCGAGGCGATCGAGCGGGAGGGCGACCGCCTGGCGCTCGTCTTGCTCGGACACGTCAACTACCTCACGGGCGAGCTGCTCGACATGCGTGCGATCACGGCCGCCACACAGTCGGTCGGCGCGGTGAGCGGCTGGGATCTCGCGCATGCGATCGGCAACGTGCCCGCGGAGCTGCACGACGCGGGTGCCGACTTCGCCGTGTGGTGCCACTACAAGTACGTCAACGCCGGGCCTGGCGCGCCAGGCGGCGCCTTCGTCCACGCGCGTCACGCGTCCGACACGACCCGGTTCCGGCTCTCGGGCTGGTGGGGCGTCGATCCGGCCGACCGGTTTCGCATGGAGCCGGACTTCGTGGCACGCACAGGGGCGGAGGGCTGGGCGGTGTCGACACCGCCGATCCTGGCACTCGCCCCGCTCGTGGCTTCGCTGGCGCTGTTCGACGAGGTAGGGCTGACCGCCCTGCGAGAGCGGTCGGTGCGCCTGACCGGCTACCTCGAGACACTGCTCGACGAGGTCGCGGCCCGCAGGCGCATGACGGTCACGACGCCACGCGACCCCGGCCGGCGAGGCTGTCAGCTGTCCGTCGCGGCCGACGGCGCTCGGGCGCTCGCCGGCCGGCTGCGTCACGAGCACGGCGTCGTCTGTGACTTCCGCGAGCCCGACGTGCTCAGGTTCGCGCCGACACCGCTGTACAACACGTTCCACGACTGCTGGCGCGCCGCAACGGCGCTGGCGGACGTGTTGGAGCGTTCCGGCTGACGACGACCGGCTCGCCGGCGGCGAAGGCGTCAGCCGCCGAACGGGCCCAGGCCGGTGGACATGGAGAACAGGACGGCGAGGGCGATCCCCGCTGCCAGCGACAGGCCGAGCACGAGGAGCCTCCGTGCGCTCAGGCCGCGTCGTCCTCCGCCGCCTCGTACCACGGCGACTCGTCCTCCTCCCAGAGGCGCATGGTGGGACCGCTCGCCCTGGGCGAGAACCACGTCACGGTCGGTGTCGTCACGGGCTCCTTGTGCGCGATGAGGTGCTCGCGGAAGGCCCTGATGAACTCGTCGACGAAGCGTCCCTCGGCGATCAGCCTCTGGCGCTCCTCGACGGTCACGCGCCGGAGCTCGAGGGACGCCGGGTCGGTGCCGTCCTCGATGTGACGCTGCATCTGCTGCTTGCGCGCCCGCTCGCGCTCGGCGCGGGTGCCGGTGCCGTGGTGCTCGCGTGCGCAGGCAGTGCTGCAGAACGGGTCGCGTGTCCGCACGGACACCTCCGGGAGGGCTCCACCGCAGACCACGCACGACTCCATGACGACAACCGTATCTGGCGGCCCGACGCCATCGCGAGGGGCAATCGCGCAAAAACCGCCGTACCCCGGTTGCCGTAGACACGCGTAGGGGGTTCGCGTCCACCGCACGACCGAACGGCAAGGGAGGAGTCACATGAGAAGACTTGTGTTCTTCGCAGCGCTCACGGGAGCGCTCGTGCTCGTCGCGGCTGCAGCGTCGTACGCCGTCGCCGGAAGCGGCAAGAAGAGCTTCAGGACGGACGCGCTCACCGGCTACGAGGAGAACCCCGACATCTCCACGGTCGCTCGAGGGAGGTTCGAGGTCGAGATCGACGACGACGACGAGGAGATCAGCTACCGGCTGAGCTACGAGCGACTCGAAGGACCCGTCCAGCAGGCACATATCCATTTCGCGAAGGACGACGTCAACGGCGGCATCACGCTGTTCCTGTGCTCGAACCTGGGCAACGGACCGGCCGGGACGCCCCCGTGCCCCCAGTCCGGCACCGTCAGGCGCACGGTCGAGGCGTCCGCCATCGTCGTCCCGGGAGCGACGCCGACGAACAGCGTCGGCCAGGGCATCGAGGCGGGGAACTTCGACGAGTTCGTCGCCGCGCTGCGCAACGGCAGCCTGTACGCGAACGTCCACTCGGACGAAGTGGCCGGGTGGCGAGATCCGGGCGCAGATCGAGCGAGGCAAGGGCGACTAGGAGGAAATCGGGCTGGGGTGTCCGGCGTCGGCCGGACACCCCAGCCCGCCGCAACGTCCCGGAAGCCGACGCCCGGACTCGAACCGGGGACCCCTTCATTACGAGTGAAGTGCTCTACCAGCTGAGCTACGTCGGCAGGGCTTGAAGAGTAGCGGGGTGACGACGCTCCTGGCTCGCGCCCGCGGCCGGCCTCGGCGTCACCGCACGGTGAGCACGAATGACCGCGTGTGCTTGCTGCCGACCCGATCGGCGACGCCGATGGTGAGTGGATACCTGCCCGGGACGCGCGCCTTTCCCGAGAGAATGCCGGTGCTCGGGCTCAGGTCGACGCCCGCCGGAAGCTGTCCCTTGGCGATCTCGAACGTGAGCGGGGCGGCGCCGCCGCGTGTGAGGATCCGCGCGCGGTAGGGGCGGCCGGCCGTCGCCGGCTGGAGCGCCTGTACGGGGATCTTCAGCCTCGGCCGAACGACGATCGTCACCGGGATTGCGCGCGTGTTGCCCAGCGGAGTCGGTGACCGAGACCCTGAACGTATGACGACCTGCGATCTCCGGCTTGCCTGCAAGCGTGCCGTCCCTGGAGAGGGCGACCCCGCGAGGGCGGACGCCGCCCCGGACGGCCCACCTGTACGGCCCGAGACCGCCGACCACGCGCACGGTGGTCGTGAACGGAGCGCCGACGACAGCCGGCGGCACGGACGGAGCCGTGACACGGAGAGGCTCGGTCACCGTCATCAGGAACACCCGCCGGCTGACACGCGCGCCGTCGGCGACCTTCACCGTGAACGTGAACTCCCCAGCCCGGGTCGGCGAGCCGGTGATCGCGCCGTTCGGAGCAAGGGACAGCCCGGCGGGTAGGCGCCCGGCGCTGACCGACCACGCTTGCTTCCCGCCGCCGGAGGCCGTCAGCTTCTTGTCGTAGCGAACGCCTCGCGTGGCCGCAGGAAGGATGGAGTCTCGGATGGCCAGCCCGACCTGGACCTCGAGCGTGAACCTGCGCTGCGAGTACTTCGGAGGATTCGGCTTGTAGATGTACGAGGCCTCGACGTAGAACTGCCAGGTCCCGGCTTTCGCCGGCGTGCCGGTCAGGAGCCCGTCGGCGCTCAGAGAGAGCCCCGGTGGAAGCACTCCCGGCTCTGTGGTGAACGTGTACGGCGGGTTGCCGCCGCGAACCCTGAACTGGTGGGAGTACGCCTGCCCGGTGAACGCCGTCGGCAGCGGCTCCAGGATGACGCTGAAGGCAGCTGCCCCGGCCGCGAAGACCGCGGCGGCAACGACAGCGAGAACGGCTATTCGGAGTCCGCGCATTGTCGTGGTGCCACCGGCTGTCGAGAAGACGCGATCCTGCGTACGCACAGCCAGCGGTCACCACCAGGGTAGCGATCGCCGTCGGACGGCCTGTGAACCCCAGCCGGCAGCCGCAAGCAAGCCGTTCTCCTGGGTTATCGTTGCCGCCTCATGAGCGACGGCTCGCCGCGAGAGCACCCCGAGGCGCCACACGAGATCTCGGAGGAGTACGACAACCCGATCGAACGGCTGCGGCTCATCGCCGGCGACGAGGAGGCGGTGGCGGGCTTCCTGGACGAGATCGACATCCACTCGCCCCGCGAGCGGGAGATGCTGTCGGAGCTGGCGCGCAGGTCGCCGCTCGCCCGCCCCGAGCGCTTCGCGGCCGACCATCGACGCGTGATCGAGGCGCTCGAGAGCCTGCGGCGCCACGGCTTCCACGGCTCTCGTGCGGCGAGCGTGATGGGGCCGGCGAAGTACCCCGTGCGCAGGCTGATCGAGCTCATCGCCCGCTACCTGGTCGTCTCCTACGTGAAGAACATCGTCACCACGATGCGCAACCTCTACTGGGTGCGCGAGATGGAGGCCCTCGACGACTCGGTCGAGCTCAAGCTCCTCCGCCCCGCGCGCTTCGACGCGCAGGGGCTCGTCCAGATCATGCATTCACGTGAGATCGGCGTGCCCTCGTTCGTGTTCGCCGGCCTGCTGATCCCGCTCGCCGCGTCGATCTGGCGCATCGCCGACGGCTTCAGCTTCGATCGCTGGTGGGTGGCGACGCTGGTCGGCCTGGCGGGTGTGGCGGTCGGCGTCGGCCTCTCCTGGATCGTGCTGCGCGGCACCGCAATGGCGAGCCGCCGCATCCGCCTGGCCGCCCGCGAGCCGCTGAACGAGCTCTGGGACTCGATCGGCTCCTGCGGCCGCCCACCGCGCGACCAGTCGCGCTCGTTCGCGTTCGTGGCCATCTCGCTCATGGTCGGCGTCTGGATCGTGCTGCCGACGCTCGTCGCGATCGCGATCGCGACCTGAGCCTCGAACCGAGGGGTGTCACCACCTCGGAGGAAGCGACACCCCCTGGTCGGTTCGGGGCCCCGGAGCGGAGCGGGCCGCTCCGGGGGACCCGTCTTGTCACTACGCAGATCGAGACCGGTCGGACTTCCTACTCGGCCTCTGCGTCCGCGTCTGCGTTGCGGACGCGACGACTCGGCACTGACGCGCAGATCCGGCCTACGCGAAGGCACGGCGCAGCCGCACGAACAGCGCCTCCAGCCACAGCTGCGGGTTCACGTTGAACTCCTCGACGACACGCCAGGACTCGCGCGCGAGCTCCGCTGCGCGCTCGGCACCCGTCGCCGCGCCCGAGGCAACGTCGGCGCGTAGCGCGCCCAGCCGGTCGGCGTGCAGCACGGTCTCCTCCGCACCTGCGGCGACGACGACGAGGTCGCGGTACCACGCGGCGAGCTCGTCGAGCGACGCGAGCAGCTCCTCACGCTCGGCACCGCGCTGAGCACGCTTCACGCGCTGCTCGCGCTCACGCTCCGGGAGGTCGAGCCCGGCCACGGCTTCCTCTTCGACATCGCGCGCCGCGGTTCCCGCGGCCGTGGCCGCCGAGAGCACCACGGCAGCGGCAGCCTGGACGTCGAGCTCTTCGTCCCGGTACACCGACCGCGCGGCCGCGAGGAGCTCGTCTCGACGCTCGCGCGCAGCAGGATCGAGCAGGCGACGCGCTCGGTCGAGCCGCCCGGCCGCGACGCGGGCCAGCGCTTCGGCCTGCTCGGGGTCGACTCCGGCCGACTGCCCGTCCATCCACTCCCGCACGGCGCGGTCGGAGAGTCGGCGAAAGGGAACGAGCTGGCAGCGGGAGCGGATCGTCTCCGGCAGCGGCCCGAGCTCGTCCGCCACGAGCACCATCGTCGCGTAGCCCGGAGGCTCCTCGAGGTCCTTCAGCAGCGCGTCGGCCGCATCCTCGTTGAGCAGGTGCGCGTCCAGCACCACGTAGACCCGCCGCGACCCCTCGAAGGGGCGCATGTGGAGGTCGTGATGGAGAGCGCGGATGCGATCGATCCGGATCATCTCGCCGAGCGCCTCGACCACCACCAGGTCGGGATGCGTCCGCGCGACCACCCTGCGCTCGTCCTCGAGCAGCTCGCCCGCGAACGCGAGCGCCGCCGTCGTCTTGCCCACACCGCGCGGCCCGTGCAGGAGGTAGGCATGCGCCGGCCCATCGGCGAGCGCCGCCGACAGCAGGCGCTTGGCCTCCGCCTGCTCAGGAACCGCTGCGAACGGCTCCATGGATCTCCTTCGCGATCTCGGCAGAGTCGCGCGACGCGTCGACGACGACGATGCGGTCGGGGAAGCGGGCGGCGAGCGCGTCGTAGGCGTCGTGCACCAGCGCGAGGAACGTCTCGCCCTCCCGCTCGATGCGGTCGCGGCTCGGCCCCATGCGGGCAAGCGCGGCGGCAGGCGCGAGCCGCAGCAGGAACGTGCGGTCGGGCAGCAGGCCGCCGACCGCCGTCAGGTTGAGCTCGAGCACGCGCTCCAGGCCCAGGCCACGGCCGACTCCCTGGTAGACGGCCGACGAGTCGACGTAGCGATCCGAGATCACGACGGCTCCGCGGTCGAGCGCCGGCCGGATCACCTCGTGGACGTGCTGGGCGCGCGATGCCGCGTACAGCGCCGCCTCGGCCCACGGCGACACGTCTCCGCCGTGCAGCACCAGGTCGCGCACCGCCTCGCCGAGCGCGGTCCCCCCCGGCTCCCGGGTGAGCACGACGTCGACGTCGTCGGCCCGCAGTCGCTCGGCGAGGAGGCGAGCCTGCGTCGACTTGCCGCTGCCGTCGATCCCCTCGAGGGTGAGGAACACGACCTGGAACCTAGAGCATGAGCTGCGGCTTGGCCTGGACTAGCATCGGCGTGATGGAGTCGAAACGCGTCGTCATCGTCCCGCCGGGACAGGGCCACCACGTCGGCAACGTCGAGTTCCTGGCACGCACCGCCGACACCCCGCGCTTCAACTTCGCGGTGATCACGTTCCAACCGCATCGCGAGGGGCCGCCGCTGCACGAACATGCGACGCGAGGACGATTCCTTCTACATCCTCGAGGGCGAGCTGACGTTCATCGTCGAGGACGAAGAGATCGTCGCCGCGCCCGGGACGTTCGTCCTCGTCCCGCCTGGTGTCCGGCATACGTTCGCCAACCGCGGCGACGCAGTCGCGCGCTTCGTCAACGTGCATGCTCCGGCCGGCTTCGACGTCCGTCTGGAAGGGGATTGAGGGCAATGCGTTCGGTCGTCACCGGCGGGGCGGGATTCATCGGCTCACACGTCGTCGACGCGCTCGTCGCCCGCGGCGACGAGGTGACCGTCGTCGACGACCTCTCGTCCGGTCGCCGCGAGCTCGTCAACGCGCAGGCCCAGTTCGTCGAGCACGACATCCGCGAGCCGTTCCTGTTCGACGCGGAGGTCGTGTTCCACCTGGCTGCGCAGGCAGACGTCGGCACGTCGGTGCAGCGACCGGCGTTCGACGCCGAGGTGAACGTGCTCGGCACCGTCAACGTCCTGGAGGCGGCACGGGCCACGGGTGCAGCGGTCGTGTTCTCGTCGACAGGCGGCGCGATCTACGGCGACGTCGACGCCCCGGCGGCGGAGGACGCTCCGCTGCGGCCGGTGTCGCCCTACGGCATGGCGAAGCTCTCGGCCGAGGCGTACGTCGAGGGATGGCGCCGCGTGCACGGCCTCCGTTCGGTGGTGCTGCGTTTCGCGAACGTGTACGGGCCGCGCCAGTCGGCAGCGCTCGAAGGCGGCGTGATCGCGATCTTTCTCGAGCGGCTCGAGGCGGGTGAGGAGACGCTCGTGTTCGGCGACGGCGAGCAGACGCGCGACTTCGTGCACGTCGACGACGTCGTGCGCGCGCTGCTCGCGGCAGCGGAGCACGACGGCGGCGTCTTCAACGTCGGCACCGGTGTCGAGACGAGCGTCAACCGGCTGCACGAGCTCTGCCGCGCAGCGTCCGGCATCGACGCGCCGCCGCGGCACGACCCCCCGCGGCTCGGCGACGCGCGCCGCAGCGTGCTCGACGTGTCGCGCGCCAGGAGCGAGCTCGGCTGGCGCCCGAAGGTCGATCTCGCCAAAGGGCTGCGGTCGACCTGGGCATCGATGCACGCCGGGAAGGAGTGAGACAGCGGCGGGCGAAACTGCTCGCCGTGGACTTCCCCGTCTCACCCGCGCAGCAGCCGCGCCCCCTTCCCGTGGCGCACGGCTGCGCTCGCAGCGACGGTGGTCGCCGCCGCCGAGCTCGTGGTGCTGCTCGTGGTCGCGGGCGGCCCCTTGATCACGTCGAACACCGACACCGCACCGAAGCCCGCGGCCAAGGCCTCCAAGCCCGCCAGGACCGCGACCACGAAGCCCGCGTCGGCCGTCAAGACGCCGCCGGCTGCAGACCTCCCCCGCCGTAGGGTCTCCGTCGTCGTCCTCAACGGCAACGGGCGGCAGGGCGCGGCGGCCGCCACGTCGAGCCGGATCGAGGGTCGCGGCTACCGCATCAGCGCCGTGGGCAACGCGCCCAGCCACGACTATCCGAGCTCGCTCGTCATGTACCGCCCCGGCTTCGCGGCCGAGGGCAAGCGCCTCGCGCGGGATCTCGGCATCAGGCTCGTGTCGCCGCTCGACGGCATGCGACCCGGCCAGCTGCACGGCGCGCACACCGTGGTCATCCTCGGCTCCTAGCGCTAGCGCTCGCGCTCGCACGCTCCTGCGTTGACCGCCTCGCGCGTGATGTCGAGCGGCCCGCCGGGCACCCACTGCCGGCCGTTCGGGTCGAGCGTGTACGCGGCGTTGAAGGCCCGGTACGCGGAGCACATGTCACCGCGGGCGGCGAGCTCGTACAGCCCCAGCGTGATCCACGCCTCCGCATTCTCGGGCTGCATCTCCGTCGCGCGCTGGTAGAGAGCTCGCGCCCGATCGGTATCGCCGGCGCGGTCCGCGGCCGCTGCCGCCGCGAGGACGGGATCGAGCGAGAGCGGATCCAGCGACCGGGCACGGCGGGCGGCGGCGGCGGCGGCGGTGAGACGCCCTTCGTCGAGCGCCCGGGTCGAGCGGTCGACGTAGCGCTGGGCCAGCGACGGCGTGACGAGCACCACGACCACGGCGACGGCGGCGACGGCCGCCGCCGCTGCCGTGATGAGCGGCGTGCCCGGCCGCAAACGCGGGCGCGCGGCCCCGAGCAACGTCCCGCAGGCAACCAGCGTCGGAGCGGTCACGGCGATGAAGTCCAGGTCGTAGTCCACGATGGCGTGCGCCGCGTAGATCACGGGCAGGCAGGTCAGCGCGGCAGCCGCCTCGCGCTCCGGCCCGTCCAGACGCCCGAGGGCATGACGGACGCCTACGGCGACAGCGCCCACGAAGACGGCGGCGAGCGCCAGCCCGACCGCACCCAGGTCGGAGAGCAGTTGCAACGGCACGCTGTGCGGCTCGAGCACGGGCGTCCCGTCATCGCGCACGCGCTTGCGGGCGATCTCGTACGTCAGCGCACCGGTGCCGGCGAGCGGATGGTCGCGGAAGACCTCGACCGCGTCGCCCCACCAGGCCGGCCTGTTGTTGGCGCACAGGTCGGTGATCCGGCCCGGGTTGTTGACGCACTCGCCACTGGAGACCTGGTCGCCGGCCCACGAGATGGGGTTCCCGACCGCCGCCACCAGCGCGATCGAGGCGCACGCGACCACTGCGACGGCAGCTACGGCAAGCGAGCGTGCGACCCGCCGCCGGTTGCGGACGACCAGCCGCTCGGCGGGCAGCGCGAGCACGAGCGCGACCGCTGCCACGCCGCCGGCGACGGCGAGGACGGCGAACAGCGCGCCGTCGTCGAGCCGGTCGGCCCGGAGCGCGCCGTCCTCGACGAGCGCGGGACGTGTGAACGCCCAGCCCACGACGGCCAGCGCAGGCACGGCGGCGGCGAGCCCCAGCAGCCCGCCCTCGAGACGGGCGCGGGAGAGCAGGAGCCACGTTGCGACGCCGACCACGAGCGCGAGGAGGCCGGCGCGGGACTGGGTGAGCATGAGGGCGAGCACCGCGCCGTACACGAGCAGCCCGCCGGCGGCCCTGATCGGCCGCCGCGAGTTGGCGGTCACGAGCCAGAGCCCCAACGGCACCGCCGTACCGGCGAGCAGTGCGAGCGCGTTCCAGTAGCCGACCGGCTCGCGCAACCGCGCGATGCGACCCCCGTCCGGGAAGAGGCCCGGAACCGCCCTCCCGAGCAACGCCCACCCGAGCGCCGCGCCGAGGATCAGCGCCAGCACCACAGCCGCGGCGCGCATGGCCGAGCCGCGCAGCGACGCCGCGAGCGCGAGGCCGAGGACCAGGAACGCCAGATAGACGAGCCCTTTCGCGAGCGCAGACCACGAGCGGTCGCCGGCGATCGACCAGACGATCGAGACGCCGACCCAGGTCACGAGCCCGGCTGCAGCGAGCAGGGCGACGCTGCCGGCGCGGTCCAGCCTCGGCAGCTCGAGCTCGCCGAACGCCGCCGCTGCGACGGCCCCGGCGGCGGCGAGCACGGCGAGGCTGCCGAGCGTGGGCAGCGAGTGGTCGCCCGAGCCGCCGCCGAAGAACACGGCGGCGAAGACGAGACCGGCGACGGCTGAGAGCAGCGCCCACGCCGCCCAGGACCATGCCTCGGCGCTCGCATGGGACGCAAACATCGCGCCGACGCTAGCAGGGACATGGCCCTGTTCGGCCAACTCCACGAGTGGGTAGCCCTCACCCGTGTCCACCACTTCGTTTACCCTTTCTCTACCGCCGAATCAGTGGGGGCTTTCAGGACTGCGGTTGTAGCCCCTCAAGCAACCTGTGCTCATCGGATCCCGTCCCTCCCTCCGTCATTCCGTCTTGGCCATAGCCGCCCTCGCTGCGGCGCTGGTCGCGGGTCTCGCCGTGGCGCCACCGGCGGGCGCGGCCGCGAAGGCCAAGTGCGCGAAGGAAGTGATCGCGGACTGGTACGACAACGGTCGCGTCGACAAGATCTACCCGCAGCACTGCTACCGCGAGGCGATCAAGATTCTGCCCGTCGACGTCAGGGACTACTCGAGCGCACGCGACGACATCCTCCGCGCGCTCGCATACGCGCAGCAGGGCAAGCCGGATCCGGGTGACGGCGGCTCGGCCGGGAGCCCGAGCGACCCGGGCGGCAGCCCGAGCGACCCGGGTGGCCCGACCGACCCGAGCGACCCCGGCGAGAGCCCGGTCGACACTTCCGGGCCTTCGGCGGTTCCAATCCCGCTGATCGTGCTCGCCGTGATCGCCACCCTGCTCCTCGTGCTCGGGGCCGCCGGCTACCTCACGCGGCGGGCCGCCGGACGCCGGGCCGACGGCGGCGGGCTCTCCTAGCCTCACCCTCGGAAAACACCGCATCCCGGATCGCGATCCAGACGATCTCGGAACGGCGTCGCGCGCCCGGTTCGCGAGCGGTAGCATCGGTCAGGTAGAATTCAACGAGAAACTCGTTCAAAAATGCCTGCAAATCAGGCATTTTGGGTCCAGCCGAATGGCGGCCTACCCTGAGCGGCCCCGCTAGTGCTGGGAATCGGGCAATGAGGCCGGAACGAGATTTGGGAGGCAAGGTCATGGCATCGGCGAAGCAGGCGCAGGCACCCGTCACACCGGAGGAGTACGTCAACACGGTCGTCGACGAGGGGGCGAGCGTCGCGCCGCGCCGCTTCTTCACCATCCCCGGCCGCGATCCCTTCGAGGAGATCGAATGGGAGCTCCGGGACGCGCTGATCCCGGGCAAGGACGGCCCGGCGTTCGAGCAGCGCAACGTCGAGTTCCCCAAGTTCTGGTCGCAGACGGCGACGAACATCGTGGCGCAGAAGTACTTCCGTGGCCGCATGACGTCCCCGGACCGCGAGCGCTCCGTGAAGCAGATGGTCGGCCGCGTGGTCGACACGATCGGCGGCTGGGGCCGCGCCGGCGGCTACTTCGCAACCGACGAGGATGCCGACACCTTCGAGGCGGAGCTGAAGGCGATCCTGGTCAACCAGTACGCCGCCTTCAACTCACCCGTCTGGTTCAACGTCGGCTTCGAGGAGCGCCCCCAGTGCTCGGCGTGCTTCATCCTCTCGATCGACGACTCGATGGAGTCGATCCTCGACTGGATCAGGCGCGAGGGCATCATCTTCCGGGGCGGCTCCGGCTCGGGTCTCAACCTCTCGAAGCTGCGCTCCTCGAAGGAGCAGCTGACCAAGGGCGGGTACGCGTCCGGCCCGGTGTCGTTCATGCGCGGCGCCGACGCGTCGGCGGGGACGATCAAGTCGGGTGGGAAGACGCGACGCGCCGCGAAGATGGTCGTGCTCGACATCGATCATCCGGACGTCGACGAGTTCATCTGGTGCAAGGCGCGCGAGGAGCGCAAGGCCCGCGTGCTCGAGGCAGCGGGTTACGACATGACGCTCGACTCGCCCGACTGGGCGTCGATCCAGTACCAGAACGCGAACAACTCCGTGCGTGTCACGGACACGTTCATGGAGGCGGTCGTCGAGGGCAAGGAATGGAATCTCACCGCCCGCACCGACGGCTCGGTGATCGAGACGGTCGAGGCTCGCGCGCTGTTGCGGGACATCGCGGCGGCATCCTGGGAGTGCGCCGACCCGGGCGTCCAGTACGACACCACGATCAACTCGTGGCACACGTTGCCCAACACCGGCCGGATCAACGCCTCGAACCCCTGCTCGGAGTACATGTCGATCGACGATTCGGCGTGCAACCTCGCCTCGCTGAACCTGATGAAGTTCCGCAAGGAGGACGGCGAGCTCGACGTCGAGGCGTTCGAGCATGCCGTCGACGTGGTCTTCCTTGCACAGGAGATCGCGGTCGGCTACTCGTCCTATCCGACGCCGGAGATCGAGCGCAACGCCAAGGCCTACCGTCAGCTCGGGCTCGGGTACGCGAACCTGGGTGCGCTGCTGATGGCGCGCGGCCTGCCATACGACTCAGACGAGGGCCGCGCCTACGCGGCGGCGATCACCGCGCTGATGACGGGACGCGGGTACCGCAAGTCGGCCCAGGTGGCGAAGCGGATGGGCGCGTTCGCCGGGTATCAGCCGAACGCAGCCGCGATGATCGGCGTGATCGCGAAGCACCGCGCCGCCGTGGGCAACATCAACCACTCCGACTCGGTGCCCGGCGATCTCCTCGAGGCGTCGAGGCGAGCCTGGGACGAGGCGCTCGATCTGGGTGAGGTGTCGGGCTTCCGCAACGCGCAGGCGACGGTGCTGGCGCCGACCGGGACGATCAGCTTCATGATGGATTGCGACACGACCGGAGTGGAGCCCGACTTCTCGCTGGTGAAGTCGAAGAAGCTCGTCGGCGGCGGCGAGATCACCATCGTCAACAAGACGGTGCCGATGGCGCTGTCGGAGCTCGGCTACGCGCCGCGCGAGACGGAGGAGGTCGTCGCGTTCATCGACGAGCGCAACACCGTCGTCGGTGCGCCGCACCTGAAGACCGACCACTACCCCGTGTTCGACTGCGCCATCGGCGAGCGTGCGATCCCCTACATGGGGCACGTGAAGATGATGGGTGCGGTGCAGCCGTTCATCTCGGGCGCGATCTCGAAGACGGTCAACCTGCCCGAGCAGACGACGGTCGAGGAGGTCTCGCAGCTCCTCGTCGAGGCGTGGCAGCTGGGCGTGAAGGCGATCGCCATCTACCGCGACAACTGCAAGGTGGCGCAGCCGCTGTCCGGCAAGGAGAACGGCGCCACGGGCGCGGCGACGCTGCTGCCACCCGGTGTGGCCGCGATGCCGCAACGCCGGCGGGTGCCGGAGGATCGCACCGAGGTGGGGCGCAAGTTCCGCGTCGGCGACTACGAGGGCTACATCCACGTCGGCCTGTTCGAGGACGGCACCCCCGGCGACATCTTCGTCGACATCGCGAAGGACGGAACGACGCTCCAGGGCCTGATGAACTCGCTGATGATCAGCGTCTCGATGGGCCTCCAGTACGGCGTGCCGCCCGAGGTGTACGTCTCGAAGCTCAGCCACATGCGCTTCGAGCCGTCGGGACTGACGAACGATGCGGACATCCGCACCGCCAAGTCGATCGTCGACTACATCTTCCGCTGGTTCGGGAAGAAGTTCCTCACGCCCGAGCAGCAGGAAGAGGTCGGCATCCTGACCCCGGAGGTCAAGGCGCGCCTTGCCGCCGCATACGCCGCCGGTGAGCCGTCGGTGACACCTGGCGAGTCCGCTCCGGCGGGCCAGACGGCGCTGTTCAACCAGTGGGAGGACGCGGTCGAGTGCTCCCGCTGCGGCGGCCGCATGGTCAGGACCGGCAGCTGCTACACGTGCCGCGACTGCGGCACGAACACCGGCTGTAGCTGACGTCGCAGAGCACGGCATGACGGGAGAGAGCCGCGGAGACGCGGCTCTCTCTTGTACGGACTGAACTCGTCATCGAGTGGCAGCACGCTCACGTGCCCGAGCGTGCGGGAATGTAGCTCGGTCGAGCTGAGGTTACGGCTCGAGACGCTTTTCGAACCAGTGGTCACCGTACGGCTCGTCGTTGAACGCGGCTACCTCGGTGTACCCCGCTGATCGGTAGAGGGCTATCGCCTCCGTCAGGGCACGGTTGGTCTCCAGGTGGACGAGCGTCGCGCCCTGCTGTTGAGCGTGCTGCTCGAGCTCACGCAGGAGCCGCCGCCCAAGTCCGAGACCGCGAGCCGCCGGGGCGATCCACATCCGCTTTATCTCCGCCGGGTCATCAGCGCGAAGCTTGAGTGCACCGCACCCGATGGGCTCTCCCCGCAAGCGCGCGATCAAGACCAGCCCTTCAGGCTCGCGGAGCTCGCCGGCGTCGGCCGAGATGCTGCGGCCGGGATCGAACCCAGCCTCAAAGCGCGTGTCGAGCTCAGCGAAGTACGAGTCGAAGCACGACCGTACTGCGGTGCTCGTCGGCTCCTCGATCCTGATGTCCACGAGGCCGGCCGTGAGGAGCCGCTCGACAATGCCCATCGCCTCCACCAGACGTGCTCGCTGGTCGTCGTTGAGCGGTCCGACCATCGACCACGCGAGCTCATCGCTGCGACGGTCGAGCACGTCCTTCTCGACGCGACCCGCATCGGTCAGTCGCGCGATACGAACGCGTCGGTCGTGGGGGCTGTGCTCGACCTCGATCAATCCGTCGCCCTCGAGCCTGCGGAGCAGCCGGCTCAGGTAACCCGAATCGAGGTCGAGCCGTGCGCGTAGCTCGCGCACGCCGAGGTCGCCTTCGCCGATCTCCCAGAGGACGCGCGATGCCCCCAGCGGACGGCCGCGCGCCAGGTACTCCTCGCTCAGAGCCCCGATCCGCTGCGTGACCGTACGGTTGAAGCACCGGACGCGTGCCGTCGCGACCGGATCCATATCTCTGACTCTAGTCAGAGAATCTGAGGAGCGTCGAGCGAGGAAAGCGAAAGGGCTACGGCCAGGGCTCCGCCGCGATGATTCTCGGAGGCCGCGGGAGTCTCTGCTGAAATCGACACGGGAGGCGTCTTGAGGTTTCTTCTCACGTCCGCGGGCGTCAAGAACGCGAGCATCCGAGTCTGCGATCGGTTTGCCCAGCAGGTCAACCGGCGCGTCGTCCAGTAACGACTCCAGGAGGCACATGAAGCTTCTTCTCACTTCCTCCGGCATTAGCAACCCGAGCATCGAAGAGGCGCTCGTCGACCTGTTGGGCAAGCCCATCGCGGACTCGAGTGCCCTCATCGTCCCGACCGCGATCTATCCCTTCCCCGACGGCCCGGGCGGGGCATGGCGGGCGATCAGCGGTCAGACCGAGAGCCCGTTCAGCGGACTGGGCTGGAAGTCGTTGGGGGTGTTGGAGCTCACCGCACTGCCCAGCATCAAGGAGGAGAGCTGGGTCCCCAAGCTCCGGGAGACCGACGCCCTGCTGGTGTGGGGCGGTCACGTGATGTACCTGTGTTACTGGATGCGACATTCGGGACTGGCTGACCTCCTCCCGTCGCTGAGCAAGACGGTCTACGTGGGAGTGAGTGCGGGGAGCATCGTCATGACCCCCCACAACCCCGACGTGGAATTCAACCTTCAGTGGATTCCCACGGGAAGCGACCTGGCGCGGGAAGGCGACAGAGGGCTGGGGCTGGTCGATTTTGCGGTGACCGTGCACATGGATCGCGAGGGCTTCAACACCTCGGCCGACGTGGAGAAGTGGGCCTCCGGACTCCCCGTACCGACGTACGCGCTCGACGACCAGACCGCCGTCAGAGTGACCGACGGCAACGTCGAGGTTGTCTCCGAGGGAAACTGGAGGCTATTCACCCCGGCGCGGTAGCAAGCGGAACGGCCAGAACGTCAAACGTGCCGCTCGCCTGCGCGAGCGTCCCATCGCCTGACGCTGGAGATGACCCCATCGAGCGACGCACGTCTCGTGATGCTCCGGCCTCGTCCTCGGCCGATCCGGCGAGAGCTCACGGTCAGCGCCGCGTGACGAGGGAGGTCAGGCCGCTGGTGCGGCGGCCGGCTCCCAGCCGATCGCGGGCGCGATGTGCGTCGCGATCGTCTCGAGCAGGCGCGCGTTGTACTCGACGCCGAGCTGGTTCGGCACCGTGAGGAGGAGCGTGTCGGCGGCTGCGACGGCCACGTCCTTGGCGAGCTCGTCGGCGATCACGTCCGGCTCGCCGGTGTACGTGCGCCCGAAGCGGGCCATGGCGCCGTCGAGGTAGCCGACCTGGTCGGCGTTCGCGTCGCCGCCGAACAGGCGGCGATCGAGGTCGGAGGTGATCGGGATCACGCTGCGGCTGACGGAGACACGCGGCGTCCGCGCGTGCCCCGCAGCCGCCCAGGCATCGCGGTAGAGAGCGATCTGCTCGGCCTGCAGCTCGTCGAACGGCACGGACGTGTCCTCGAGCAGGAGCGTCGAGCTCATCAGGTTCATGCCCTGCTCGGCGACCCACGGGGCGGTCCCGCGCGTCCCCGAGCCCCACCAGATCCGCTCCGGCAGCCCGGGCGAGAGCGGCTGGATGGGAAGCATCGCGGCACCGGGTTGACCGCCGGCATCCGCGTGCACGACGCCGGCCCCGGCGATCGCGGCGCGGAACAGCTCCGTCTTGCGTCGCGACAGCTCGGCGTCGCTCATGCCCTCGGGAGGGACGTAGCCGAACGCGTCCGCCCCGCGGTACGCCGGCTCGGGCGAGCCGCGGCTGATCCCGAGCTGCAGGCGGCCGCCGCTGAGCACGTCGGCCGCTGCCGCATCCTCGGCCATGTAGAGCGGGTTCTCGTAGCGCATGTCGATCACCGCGGTGCCGATCTCGATCCGCGACGTCCTGACGCCGATCGCCGCGAGCAGCGGGAACGGGGACGCGAGCTGCCGTGCGAAGTGGTGCACCCGGACGAAGGCGCCGTCGATCCCGACCTCCTCGGCGGCGACCGCGAGCTCGACGGTCTGCAGATGCGCGTCGCGCGCGGTGCGGGTGAGCGACCAGTCCGCCTGCTGCCAGTGGCCGAAGGACAGGAAGCCGATGCGCTTCCTGTGCGTGACGTCCGGTTGCAACTCGTTGACTGCCTCGTCCATCAGTCCTCGCTCCGCGTGCCGCCGATGAGAATCGTCCTGTGAAGACGCATTCCTACAGGTCTCGAGAGGGCGGCCGGCGCATTGCCACGGCGCGCGCCGAGTCGCCGACGGCCCGCCACCGGCACCGTCCGGACGTTCCTCAGTAGTGGCTGTTGTCCGCGAGCGCGTCGCCGCGGCCGAGCTTGCGGCCGGTGGTGTCTCCCGCATTGAGGTACGGCCAGAGCACCACCGTGTGGTCGCGCTTCGACGAGTTCGTCACGTGGGCGAGCTGGAGGACGTGGCCGATCTCGTGCGCCGCGACGGACTGGATGTCGTACGCGCCCGAGGCGCCCTTCGTCGACCACTTGAACGAGTTGCTGAACCGGATGTCGGACTCGACCGGGCTTCCCTGCTCGTCGTACCAGCTCACCGCGCAGGCGAGCGCCCCGCTGCAGTTCTGGTCGTTCGCCAGGCTGCCCCAGTCGATGACGCTCTTGCCGTCGTGCTTGGCAGCGCTCGACGTCTTGCCCTCGTAGTACGTGGGCGGGTTCGCCTG
This sequence comes from uncultured Actinomycetes bacterium, assembly GCA_963732985.1. Taxonomy (GTDB): domain Bacteria; phylum Actinomycetota; class Thermoleophilia; order Gaiellales; family Gaiellaceae; genus Gaiella. Next base: position 282,356 of record CAVTBP010000007.1, read on the forward strand.
GTCCTTGATGCCGCACCAGTTGATGTTGTTCGTCCATTGGCTCTGCGCGTTCCGGACCGCCTTGACGACGACGTCGCGGTCGATCCCCTTCGCCGTCGCGCCGATCCACCAGCGCCTCTGCTTTCGCCAGTAGGCTCGGTCCGATCGACGCGTGGGAGGAGCTGTCGCACTTCACGCTCGCCCCGGTCTGCTCCGGAGCCTGGGCGTAGGTGCTGTCGACCGCGCTCCGCAGCACCCCGGAACGACGGTAGAACGCCACCGAGAGGACACGGTCGCGCGAGTCGCTGTACAGGCGCGCGAACCGGCTCCCGTCCCTACGAAACAGCGTGCAGAGCGCAAACCGTGCGGCCAGCGGACGGCGGACGGCACGGCCTCCGGCGGGGATCCTGAACGCGAGATCGCCTCGCGCCGGGGGCGGGAGGCGCAGGCCGCACGGCGGAGTGGCAACGGCAATGTTCGACGCTCGCAGCGGAACGAGGGCGGAATAGGCCACGGCGCTGCCGGCGCACGCAACCGCGGCGACGAGAAGCACGACCCGGATCAGGCGACGGCTGGAGCTCCGCATTCGACCCCCCGTGCCGAGATGCGCGTAGTTAGACGACAGCTCCGCTCATTAAAGCGAGAACCGCAAGAACCGCAAGCACCGGCCGCGGCCTGCCACGTGGGGGTGAGTAGCGTAGGTTTCACGCGGCGCGGGCGCGACGCCCGAACCGCGTCATGGCCGAAGACGACGAGCGACCCACTCAACCCTCCGCGCAGGACAGCGAGACTGCGTACGGGGGAGCCGCGGCCTTCCGGCCCGCGAAGCAGGATCCGCTGCTCGTGCGCACGGTGCCCGTCCTCGAGGACGTGCCGCGCTACCGGGGGTCGAGTGCCGGCCGAGACCTCGTCGCCGGGCTGACGGTCGCGGCGCTCGCGCTGCCCGCGGCGATGGCCTACGGACAGCTTGCCGGCCTCTCGCCGGTCAACGGCCTGTACACCCTCCTGCTGCCGACGGTCGCGTACGTGCTGCTCGGCTCGTCCCGCCGGCTGGTGATCGGCCCGGAGGGGGCGACGTCGACGCTCGTCGCCGCGGCGGTGCTCCCGCTTGCGGTCGCAGGGAGCGACAACGCGGCCGAGCTCGCCGCGATGCTCGCCCTGCTCGTCGCGGCCTGCTTCCTGCTCGCTCGAGTGCTGCGGCTGGGCTGGATCGCCGACTACTTCTCCCGACCGGTGCTGATCGGGTATCTGCACGGCATCGCCATCACGCTCGTGATCGCCCAGCTGGGCAAGCTGCTGGGGCTCGAGGTCGACGCGCGCGAGCCCCTCGAGCGGCTCTGGGAGATCCTGCAGGAGCTTGGCGAGACGAGCGGCGCCACGCTCGCCGTCAGCGTCGCCTCGCTCGGCGCGATGCTCGGCCTGCGTCGCTTTCTGCCCATCGTGCCGGGGGCGCTGGTCGTGGTCGTCGGCGCGATCTCCCTCTCCTGGCTGCTCGACTTCGCAAGCCACGGCATCGCGACCGTCGGCCCGGTCGCGAGCGGCTTGCCCCGCCCGACGGTGCCGACACCGCCCCTGGCGGACGTCCTGGCGCTCGTGCCCGCGGCGGTCGGACTGTTCCTCGTCTCCTTCGCGGACGAGATCCTCACCGCGCGCGCCTTCGCGGGCAAGCGCGGAGAGCACGTGCGCGCGTCGCAGGAGCTGCTGACGATGGGCGTGGCGAACGCGGCGGCCGGCTTCACACAGGGGTTCTCGGTCGGTGCGAGCGGTGCGCGAACCGCGGTGAACGACGCGGTCGGCGCGCGGACGCAGATCGCCGGCTTGTTCTCCGCCGGGGCGATCGTGGTGATCCTCCTCTTCCTGACCGAGCCCGTGCAGTACCTGCCCCAGGCGGTCCTCGCCGCGGTGATCGTCGCGGCGGGGATCAACATCGTCGATCCGGCCGCCTGGCGAGCGCTTGCGGCAATCGACCGGGTCGAGGTCGCGATCGCGGGGGTCACGACGGGCTGCGTCGTCGTCTTCGGCGTGCTCGAGGCACTCATCGTCGCGGTCGGGCTCTCGATCATCGACACGGTCCGTCGCAGCGCTCGCCCCTACGACGCCGTGCTCGGATGGGTCCCCCACGTCGAGGGCTACCGCAACGTCGCGCTGCACCCGTCGGCGCAGGTGACGCCGGGCGTCGTCGTCTACCGGCTCGACGACCGGCTCTTCTTCGCAAACGCCGAGTACGTCAAGGGCCGTGTGCGCGAGGCGATCCGCGCCGCACCGACCGAGACCTCGTGGGTCGTGTTCGACGCCGAGGCTGTCAACCACATCGACTCGACCGGGATAGAGGCGCTCCTCGACCTGGCCCATGATCTCCAGGAGGAGCAGATCACGCTCGTCGTCGCCAGGCTCCGGACGCGCATGCGGCCGGAGGTCGAGGCGGCCGGCCTCACCGCCGCGATCGGGCCGGAGCACTTCTATCCGTCGGTGAAGCTCGCGGTCGAGGCGTTTGCAGGTCGGTTGACGGCGTCCGGCCGGTAGCGCACCGCGGCGGCGATCGAGACGGCGCTGCCGGGAGAGGCCGCCGGTGCCCTCGGCGCGCCCATTGCCCGCAGGCCCTTGCTACCCTTCGTTGCAGCTGAGACGAGGCGCAAGGCACGGATCGCCGTCTCGGTCGACCAGGGTCGAGCCGTCGAGCGCGACGATCGGCCACACTTCTTGCGAAGGTCAGGGGGCGGAGGATGGCAGTCCCAACGACCGGCCGTGGTGCGCCCCGTGCCGAAGGCAGGCCCGGCGCATGACACCGAGCGGGCCTTCCCCGGAGAGCGTCGACCGGCCGACCCGGCTCGGGACGTACAGCGTCACGCAGCCGGGAACGACCGCGAAGCGCGTCATCCCCGTGCCGTGGATCGACTGCGCCGCCTGCAAGTGGCGCCACTACCCGAGCACGAGCGGAGGTCGCTGGCATATCGCGACGAGATGTGTCTCCTGCGGTGGAGTCATCGGCGACGGCGACGGCTGATGGTCGGGACAATCACGACAGCGACGAAGGGAGATCGATGAGCTCCAAGCGGCAGACCACGATGGCGAAGATGAAGCGCGAGCAGACGGTTCGCGAACGTCGTGTCCGCAAGCAGGAGAAGAAAGAGGAGCGCAAGCGCGTCGCAGCCGAGATGAAGGCGGCGGGAATCACGCGCACCTGGGACGAGGCCGGTAACGAAACGACCCTCGAGGGATCGACCGAATCACCAGTGGACGCTCCGGACGAGGCGCCGGAAGAGGCGCCGGAAGCAGCAACGCCGATCGGCGCTTGAGGCGCCGCGAACGGGAGATCTCGGAGCACTGACCCGACCGGCGGTCAGGGCACCGTGAGCGGCTCGCCGGCCGCGCACAACGGGCAGTCGGCCGGCTTCCAGATCGTGTTCGGCAACGTCACCAGAGTCTCGAGCGCGACTCCGGCCTCCGCTGCGAACCGCGCCGCCTGCTCCCCCAGCACGGCCAGGGCGCCGAGTGCCACCGGGACCGAACCGCATTCGACGAGATGGGCGTACGTCCCCTTCACCGCCGACCCTGCACTGACGACGTCGTTGACAACCGCAACCCGCCGGTCGCGCACGACGTCCTCGAGCGGGCCCGGGATCCGGTAGCGCACCGAGAAGAGCTCGTCGCGGTTGCCGTCGTCGAATCGCTCGGCGTAGGAGAACGGCACGCCCAGGTGCTCGGCGACCATCAGCGCGACGTATGCACCTTCGACGAACGGCCCGCACACTGCTTCGATCGAGTGACGCCGGAGGCGCTCGGCCAGCTCGACGGCGAACGGCCGCACCGCGTCCGGCCGGAGGAAGAGCCGCTCGAGATCGATCCAGGACGCGCAATGGTGGCCCGACTCGAAGACGAAATGGCCCTGTCTGGCGGGGAGCAGCCCGGCGATCTCGGGCACAGGTTCCAGGCCGTCAACCCTAGCCCGAGCGCGGGCGCACGACGCGAGGCAGCCCACGATCACGCCCTCGAATGGCGTGCATCGCGATCCGCTGTGGTGTAGCGGCATGGCCGGCGGCGACGATGGCTGTGTCCACGAGATGCCAAGGAGGAGACATGAGCCTCTACTCCTATTACGCACACGAGGTGCACCGCGACTGGCTGGAGCGGTTCGAGCGAGAAGCGGAGCTGCGCCGGCTGCTCCCGGAACGCGAGCCGACGCCGGTTGCCACGGTTCCACTCCCTGCCGGGCAGACGCCGGCACCATCCACGGCCCGATCCGCGCGGGGCGTGCTGACCGTGCGTCCTCGGCGCCGAGCGCGGCCGGCCGACCAGCGGGGCGCTCACGTGCCCCTGACCGCCACAATGGGCGGCGTGAGCCCCACCGACAGGATCGACCACGACCGCTGGCTCGGCGTCGAGGTTCGGCACCTGGCCGCGCTTCGCGCCGTGGCCGAGGAGGGAACGTTCGGGGCGGCGGCGCTCAAGCTGGGCTACGCGCAGTCGGCCATCAGCCAGCAGATCGCGGCACTGGAGCGTCACGTCGGCCATCGGTTGTTCGACCGCCCGGGCGGATCACGCCCCGTGACGCTGACGCGTGCCGGCGAGCTGCTGCTCGGGCACGCGGAGACGATCATGACGCGCCTCTCCGCGGCGCGCATCGATCTCGACTCGCTCGCGGACGAGGACGTCGCGAGCCCGATCCGCGTCGGCGCGTACCAGAGCGTGGCGGCGGCGATCCTGCCGCTGATCCTGCAGGAGCTCGGCGCCGAGCCCGGCGAGGTCGAGTTCGCGCTCACCGAGTCGAACGACGACCGCGAGCTGCTCGAGCTGCTCGAGCGAGGCGAGCTGGACGTCGCGTTCACCGAGCTGCCGATCCCGGAGGGACCGCTCGAGGCCGCGGCGCTCCTCGACGACCCCTACGTGCTGCTCCTGCACGAGGATCACCCGCTGGCCGACCTCGACCGGGAGCTGACGCTGGAAGAGGTCGCCGGAGTGCCGCTGATCAGCTGCAAGCGCGGCTCCGGCCAGGCAAAGCTCGACGACGCATTCGCGATCCACGGGCTCACCCCCAGCTTCGCGCACCGCGTCGAGGACAACGGCACGCTCCACGGCTTCGTCGTGGCCGGGCTGGGTTGCGGCCTCGTGCCGCGGCTCGCGGCCGACGTCGAGAGCAAGCCGCTCGTCGCGCTCCCGATCGAGTCCAGGCTGCCGCACCGCACCGTGGCCATCGCCTGGCACCGCGACCGCCTCCGCACCTGTACCGCCGGGATGTTCGTCGACCTCGCCGTCGAGGTCTCGGCGCAGCTCGACTGCGCCGCGCAGCCGGCGCTCGACTGACGCCCCGGCCGCCCCGAACCTCCGGAGACGCTGCGTCACCCCACGACGGGGGACGGAACCCACGCCTCCAATCCCTCGATCTAGGGTGGCGCCGTCACCCGTTCGGGGGGATAACACGTCCGTGGGAGCGAAACGGGAGAAGCGGAGCGATCAGGGACGGGGTGCCACGTCGCGCCGCCGGATCGCCGGTGAAGAGTCCGGCTTCACGCTCGTCGAGATCCTGGTCACGCTCACGATCATCGGGATCCTCGTCGCGATCGCCGTGCCGTCGTATCTCGGGTACCAGCAGAAGGCGACCAAGACCACGGCGGAGAGCAACCTGCGCGCCGCGCTGCCGGCGGTCGAGGCGTACTACCAGGACAACGCCACGTACGCCACGATGACCGTCACCGAGCTTGCCACGTACTACGACCAGGGCATCGCGCCCGGAGTCCAGGTGCTCTCCGGCTCTGACGAGACGTATTGCATCAGGTCGTCGCACGGTGACGTCAGCTTCTTCAAGAACGGCCCGGGCGCGACGGTCACCACCGTCGCTTGCACGTAGTCGCTGCGCCCGCGACGGCTCTTCGCACGATACGAATAGCCCGTGATCGCGGTCATCGGCGGGTTGGGTGCGGCCGTCTGCTGGGCAGCCACCACGCTCTGCGCCTCGCGCTCGACGAAGCTGATCGGCGGGCCGTCTGCCCTCGCCTGGGTGATGCTCGTCGGCTTCGTGGTCGCCGCGCCACTGACGGCTGCGAGCGGCGTCCCCGACGATCTCGACAGTCGCGACCTCGGCTGGCTCGCGGTCGCCGGCGCAGGGAACGTCGGTGGGCTCCTCCTCAACTACGGAGCGCTACGGATCGGAAAGGTCTCGATCGTCGCTCCGATCATCTCCACGGAAGGCGCGATCGCAGCCCTGCTCGCGATACTCGGCGGGGAGACCCTGGGCGCAGGCGTTGGCGCACTGCTGGGGGTTGTCGTGCTCGGTGTCGTGCTCGCCAGCGTCGGCCCGGGTGGCGGCTCCGGCGACCCGCTGCGCGCGACGCTGCTCGCCCTTGGCGCGGCCGCGTGCTTCGGCGCGAGCCTCTACGCAACCGCCCGCGTGAGTGAGTCCCTGCCGCTCGTCTGGGCGCTCATCCCGGCTCGACTGCTCGGAGTCGTGGTCCTCACCCTGCCGCTGCTCCTATCCCGGAACCTGCGGATCACGCGGGCGGCGCTGCCGCTCGTCGTCGCCTCCGGGCTGTGCGAGGTCGGTGGCTTCGCGCTGTTCGCCCTCGGCGCACGCCACGGGATCGCCGTGAGTGCGGTACTGGCCTCACAGTTCGCCGCACTCGCAGCGGTGGCCGCCTTCGTGCTCTTCCACGAGCGCCTCGGACGCGTGCAGCTCGCCGGCATAGGAGTGATTGCCGCCGGCGTGGCGTTCCTCACCGCACTGCAAGCCTGAGCTGATTGACTGGCACCGTGATCTCCACGGCGGCGGTGATTGACGGCCGCCGCGTCCGCCGTCGTGGCCAGGTCTACGTGGCGCTCGCGGCGGTCGCGTGGTCGAGCGCGGGCGTCCTGCAACGCGAGCTGACGGTCGACGTGCCGACCCAGGTCGCCGGTCGCGCCCTGTTCGCCATGCTCGCCCTGTTCGCGTTCGTCGCGGTCGCGGAACGCGGCAGCGTCGTGTCGGCGTTCACGTCGATGGGACGTGCCGGCCTCGCCGTCGCCTTCTGCACGGCGATCGCATCGGGGTCGTTCATCATCGCGCTCAACCACACGACCGTCGCAAACGTCCTCTTCATGCAAGCGGTGGCGCCGATCGCGGCCGCGGTGATCGCCTGGCTCGCTCTCCGCGAGCCCGTCTCGCGGAGAACCGCGGTGGCGATGCTCGTGGCGCTCGGTGGTGTCGGTCTCATGGTGGGAGGCCCCGGTGGCGCGCACGGCCTCGGCCTCGTGCTCTCCGTCGTGATGACGCTGGCCTTCGCCGTCGCCGTCGTGATCACGCGGCATCGGCGGGACATCTCGATGGCGCCTGCGATCTGCCTCTCGCAGGTGATCGTCCTCGCGGTGTTCGCTCCGTTCGCCGACGCGGGGTCGGTGGACGCCCACAATCTCCTCGTGATCGTGGCGCTCGGCGTCGGCCAGATGGGTCTCGGGCTCGCGTTCCTGACCGTGGGCGCCAGGTTGATCCCGGCAGCGGAGGTCGCCCTGATCACGTTGCTCGAGGTCGTGCTCGGCCCGCTCTGGGTCTGGCTTGCCTTCTCGGAGCGCCCCAGCACCACGACGCTGATCGGCGGCTCGATCGTCCTGGCAGCCGTGGCGCTGCAGGCGCGCGGCGACCCGGTGGTGCCGGCGCACGGGTAGGAGTTACGTCGCAGGCGCGACTGGCGGCCGGGGTACCACAGGGTCCGCGGGTACGCTATGCCGGTGAAGCTTGCTGAGGGTGATCTGGTCGTCTACGGCACGCACGGGATCGGTCGCGTCGCAGCCCGCATGAGCAGTGTCGTCTCCGGCGCGTCGCGCGAGGTGGTCGTGCTCGAGCTGTCGGACGGGCTCACGGTGACGCTGCCGCTCGAGCGCGCGCACGAGCAGCTGCGCCCGCTGGCGAACGAGGCCGACGTGCTGCGCGTGCAGGAGACGCTCCGAGCAGAGGCCGTCGTCAGCGAAGAGCCCTGGCTCAAGCGGCAGCGGGACACGCAGGCGAAGCTGGCGAGCGCGAACCCGGTCGAGCTTGCCGAGGTCGTGCGCGACGGCGCCGAGCGCGAGCGAGCGCTCAGCGCGAAGGGGAAGTCACAGCTCTCCGGCAGCGAGAAGCAGACCTTCATCCGAGCCCGACAGCTGCTTGCCGACGAGATCGCCCGTTCGCAGGGTGTCCCTCACCCCGAAGCAGATGCGTGGATCGACGAGCAGCTCGGCCGCACCGCCCTGAGCCCTCCCCGCGCTGACTAGGGCTTCCTCGACGACCTCGACCGTGTCGGTGGTGCGTCGCTCGGCCCGATGTACGGGAGCAGCGCCATCTCTCGCGCCCGCTTGATCGCGACGGCCACCTGGCGCTGATGCTTGCGGCACGCGCCGGTCATGCGCCGCGCCCTGATCTTGCCTCTCTCCGACGTGTAACGCCGCAGCTCGTCGACGTTCTTGTAGTCGACTTCCTGCACGTGGTTCTTGCAGAGGAAGCACGACTTCCTCTTGAAGGGCCCCTGCCCGGCACGCGTCCGCGTGGACGCCCGCGCCGGATCATCACCCTTCTGTCGCTTCGACTTGGCCATGGTCTCCCTCGAACGAGATGTGCGGATCGGCCGCCTACGGGCCGCGCCGCTCTCACTCAGCGTACACGGCGGCGTTTCCAATGTAGTCTGCTGTCCTACCAAGCTGTCGACCGGCGCACGTGCGTGCTGCCGTGCGAGGAGATGTTCATGGCGACTGGCACCGTGAAGTGGTTCAGCGACGCAAAGGGCTTCGGGTTCATCACCCAGGCCGACGGTGGTGACGACGTGTTCGTGCACCACACCGCGATCGAAGGCGAGGGCTTCAAGAGCCTCACCGAGGGAGCACAGGTCGAGTTCGAGGTCGAGCAGGGGCAGAAGGGCCTTCAGGCTCGCAACGTTCGCGTGATCGGCTAGACGTCGCGTGCCGAGCGAGACGCTCGCGGCCGCACAGGAGGGAGTCGCCCACCGCGTCGCGCGGCGACGTGCGAACGAGCGGAAGGCAGGTGCCGCCAAGCCGGCGACCGACGAGCAGGGTCTCGTCGAGTTCGGCTGCGAGTGCATGAAGAGCGACTGCGAGCGGTCCGTCAAGGTGCCGCTCTACGTCTACCGGCGCATGGTCGAGGCGGGCGACCAGTACCTCGTGCAGGCGGGCCACCATGCGTTCGCCGAGCACCGGACGATCGTCACCCTCGGCCTGATGCGAATCGAGGAGCGCGTCTAGTCCGGCTGCGAGGCGGGAATCCGCCAAGCGGATCCCCGCCCGCTCGACGAACGAAAGAGACCTAAAGGCGTCCGCTTCGCGGCCGCAAGGCCTCCCTGGCTGCAGGGCGGCCAAGCCGCGCCTAGCGACCGGTGTCAGGCAGCTCCGAGAGCTCCGTCACGAAGCCGCGGCCGCCGAGGAACAGCCCGTGGTCGACGTTGACGCAACGTCCGCCGGCGTAGACGAACGGCTCCGTCACGTCCGCCGGGGGTCGATCCAGCACCAGCGAGATCGGGGTGTGGCCGTGCACGATCCTGCTGCCGCCGAACGTCTCGAGCATTCCGTCCGCGACCGTCGGGTCGGCGAACGCATGGCGGTCGGTCGCGTCACCCAGCAGACGGTAGAGCGCGTCGGTGTCGTCGCCCGAGAGCACGGCGGCGACCGTCGCGTTCACGGCGTCGATCGTGCGGTCCGTAGCGCAGATACATGTCCGAGTCGGCGTGAACGATCAGCGTCTCCCCCTCGAGCGCCACGGCCGGGAGTGACCGAAGCCACGCGATGTGGCCGGCCGTCAACCGCTCGAGATCGTGCGGCTACGCCTCCGTTCATCTCCCAGATGCGGCGAAACGTCAGACCGGGCTCGCCGGCGGCCACGTCCGGGAAGCGACGAGCGGCGACGAGCAGCAGCTCGTGGTTTCCCAGCAGGCAGTGCACGTCCCCCTCCTGCTGCGAGACGCTGCACGAGCTCGATCGCGCCGATGCCGTCAGGGCCACGATCGACGAGGTCACCGACGAACCACAGCCGCGCATCCTGGCCGCGTCCACCGTCCGGCCGCGTCGACGAGCGCCGGCGTCGCGCAGGAGCTCGGACGAGAACGTCCGCACAGCCGTGGACGTCGCCGACGACGAACGTCGGTCGTGCGGCTGCCGGCGGCTGCAAGCACGGAAGCCTCGCCGGGTGACGCCGGCGCCGGACTCGTCGAAACCGTGGCCAGACGCGCTCGTGGCATCACGGAGAAGATACGACTCCGCGCAGGACGACAGCGCGCGATCGACCGGCCCGGATGCATCCGCGCAGGTGGCACGGGGCGGCCGAGCCGGTACTCCGCGTCGCGACGCTCGACGACGAGATAGCGTGTCGACGCCCTGATGAAGGAGTCCGCTGCCGCCTTGTTTCCGCGCTTCTACGACGCGCGGCAGTCGACAAGCGCCGTCCGCTACGTCGCGCAGGTCGATCCGATGCTGCTCACCGACGGCACCTACTTCGTACTCGAGCCGACGGCGAGCTCGTCGCCTGCGGCGGTTGGAGCCGGCGCGACAGGCTCTATACGGGCAGCGGCGACTCCGCCGACGACGCGCGCGCTCTCGACCCCGAGACGGAGCCGGCACGCGTCCGAGCGATGTTCGTCCGCGCCGACTGGACGCGCCGCGGCCTCGGCCGCCGCATCCTCGAGGCGTGCGAGGACGCCGCTCGACACGAGGGCTTCCGGCAGCTCGCCCTGATGTCCACGCTGCCGGGCCTGCCGCTCTACCTCGCCTTCGGCTTCAAGCCACTCGAGGAGGTCGCTGTCGCCATGCCCGACGGCGTCACGATCGCGTGCGTGTCGATGGAGAAGCCGATCGACGATTGAGACCGCGCTCCATCGCCCCAGGTATCGCACACGGCGGAGCTGCGGGCGCCCGCAGCAACTACGCTGGCAGCGTGGAGCGTTGGGCGACGTTCGACTGCTACGGCACGCTGGTCGACTGGAATGCGGGCATCGGCGCCGCGCTCGGCGACGAGTCCCTGCTCGAGCGCTACCACCAGATCGAGCCTGAGGTACAAGCCGAGGACCCGGACCTCAGCTATCGAGAGGTGTTGCGCGAGACCGCGCGGCAACTGGGTGTGGACGCCGACCCGGCGGCTTCGCTGCCCGAGTGGCCGGTGTTCTCCGACGTGCGCGAGGCGCTCGAGGAGACGAGGCTACGGGGCTGGAAGCTGGCGCATCCTCACGAACTCCGATCGCGACCTGATCGAAGCGTCGATGAGCGCGATCGACGTGCCGTTCGAGCTCGCCATCGTGGCCTCGGAGATCGGCTCGTACAAGCCGGCAGACAGGCACTGGCTCGCCTTCGCCGGAGAGGTCGGTCGGCTGCCCGACGTCCACGTGGCGCAGAGCCACTTCCACGATGTCGTGCCCGCGACGCTGCTCGGCGTGCCGACGGTCTGGATCAACCGGCTGGGCGAGGTCGCCGAGCCGCCCGCGACGCGACAGCTGCCGAGCCTCGAAGGCCTTCCGGACACGCTGGACGAGCTCGTGCCTGCAGACGGCTCGCACGACAAGAGCATCACGTGAGCTTCGACGTCCCGGCCGACGCGTATGACCGCTTCATGGGCATCCACTCCCGGCAGCTATCGCCGCAGCTGGTCGACCTCGCGGGGATTGCTCGTGGCAACCGCGTGCTCGACGTCGGCTGCGGCCCGGGGGCACTCACGGCCGAGCTGGTCGAGCGCGTCGGATCCCCATCAGTCGCGGCCGTGGATCCGTCCGAGCCCTTCGTCGCAGCAGCACGTCAGCGCCTGCCCGCCGTCGACGTGCAACGCGCCGCCGCCGACGCGCTGCCCTTCCCGGACCACAGCTTCGACGCCTCGCTGGCGCAGCTCGTCGTCCACTTCATGTCCGATCCGGTGGCAGGTCTGCGCGAGATGGCACGCGTCACCCGCGTCTCGTCGGCTGTCGAGGCGCGCGTCGATCGCGTCGCGGTAGCAGTGCAGCGGATAGATGCGGCGAGCGGCGTTGTCGCCGCCTGCGTCTGGGACCACGCGGGCGAGCGGTCGCCGGACTGGCTCACTTCTGGCAGGCAGCGCGGGAGCTCGACATCGACACGGAAGACGAGTCCGGGCTGCCGGGCGCGCGCGAAGGCCACCTGGTGGAGCTCTTCGAGGCCGCCGGCCTGCGTGCCGTCGACGGCACCGTGCTCCGAGTGCGCGTCGAGTACGAGCACTTCGACGACTGGTGGGAGCCGTTCGGCTTCGGTATCGGGCCCGCCGGTGCGTGCTTCGCCGCGCTGGACGCTCGTCAGAAGGCCCGCGTGCGCGAGCGCTGCGAGCAGCTGGTCGGGACAGGGCCGTTCTCACTCGAGAGCTTCGCCTGGGCCGCCCGCGGCGTCGTCTAGGGCGCCGGCGAGTCGCCACGATGCGCGATCGCCTGTATCGCGTGTCAGCCCGGGGGCGAGCTTCCGTCTCGACGATCCGCCAGCCGGCGCTTGAAGTACCCGGCCGCGCCCAATACGAGCAGCAGGCTGGCCATAGCCGCGAGCACGACGAGGGGGATGGGTACTGCGGCCGGGCCGGACGTTTCGACCGCGAGGGCGGTGCTCGCGCGGCTTGAAGCCGGGAGCGGCGCCGGTGACGGTCTCCGCGCCGTTGCCGCGGCTCCTGTCGACTTCGGCGTCGGAGCCCTTGTCGCCTGGATCGGGCTTGTCCTGCTGGGCGTATGCCAACGCGCGGAGTATGTCGTCCTCGGCTCGCGGTGCATTGGCGACTGGCAACCGGAAGGTGATGGCGCGTGCGGTCGTGGCGCGCGTAGATCCGGTCGATGGCGGTCAGAGGTCCCACCAGGCGCTCGAAGCCCTGCTTCGCACGGCGAGGCCGGGCTCGCTCGAGGCCGGAGGCGGACGCGTCCGCTGCGACGACGAGACGCGCCGAGCGCAGCGCACGACGCCGCTCACGTTCCCCGCGGACAACGCGGATCGACCGGATGCGTCGGGCGGCGCGATCGGCCGGGTCTGGTGTGGACGCGTCCGACGTGCTCGAGGGCCGCGGTGTGATCGGCGACAGTGTGGAAACGGCAAGCAATGCGTAAGACGAGGGCGCGACGGCTGCCTCAGCATCGCGGGGATGTCCGCCGGGCATGCGTGCTACCAGGGCAGACGACCGCGTGACAGCGGTGGTGCGGCAGGACGGCGCCGTCCGTCACGCCGAGCTGATCGCCTGACGAGGATCCCGGAGCAGAGACGTGCGGTTGTCCGTACCTGAAGACACCTGTGCGCCGTCCTGTCTCGTCACCCAGTGACGTCACGCTGTCGTCGTGACGTGACAGAAGCGAGACGAACGCCGGAGTCATCGCCTGCCTCGAGTCGGAGCTGATCGATGCACACTCGAGTTCTCAAACCGAGGCACGGGCCGACCCTGCTCGTGAGACCCCTGCGCAACGGCGACGTCGACACTGTGATGGCCGTCTTCGAGCGTCTCGGCGAACGGTCGCGCCGCGCCCGCTTCAACGGGCCCAAGCCGCGCCTCAGCACGTCCGACCGCGACCAGCTCGCCTCGGTCGACTCGAGCCGTCACGCGCTCGTGGCGTACGTCGAGGGCGATCCGCAACCGGTCGCGATCGCGCGTCTCGTCCGCGATGGGCGCAGCGCCGAGATCGCCTTCGAGGTGGCCGACGAGTACCAGCAGCTCGGCATCGGCTCGACTCTCACCGCGGAGTTGATCGCAGACGCGCGAGCGGCCGGGATCACGGAGATCACCGCCCTGGTGTCGAGTGACAACGCCGCAGCAGCTCGCGCTCCTGCGCCGGATCCTGAACGTGGTCGACATCCGCTTCGAAGGACCCGAGCTCTCGATCCGCGCGGCGCTCGTCTGACCGGGACGTCCCCTGACAGGGCCGCCGGCGGCCGGCGAGTCTACGATCGGACCATGAGTCAGAGCCGCGCTGGGTACGTCGTGCTGCAACAGGTGCGAGACGGCGATTGGCGGATGCTGGGGGAGGTAGACCGGCAGCCAGGACTACCCGCTCGCAGGTCGCGTAGCCAGGCCGTTCGCGACGTGCTGGGGCGCGAACCTGCTCGCGACGAGGTCTTCGCCGTGCTGCCGCGGAGTGAGTGGCGGCTCGCGCTCGACCACTGACCAGGGATCGCGCCGGGCGGGTCTTCGGCGCCGTCCAGGCGGAGCGGTTGAGAGCGGCCTCGATCCGCTCGAGCGCATGTCGAGCTGACGAAGTTGCTCTGCGATGACCGGATGGCTGCGGTGCTCATGCGGCTGCTGCGCCCGCGTCGGTCGCGAGATGAACGTGCTCGTGATCGCGGCAGTGATCACGGTCAGGAACCCGATCCCGATCAGCATCACGAGCGCCGCGACAAAGCGCCCCGCAGCGTCCTCCGGAACGTGGTCTCCGTAGCCCACCGTGGTGACCGTCTGGATCGCCCACCAGAGCCCGGAGCCGATCGTCGGGAAGCTCTCACGATCGATCACCGTCATCAGCAACCCTGCCCCGACCGTCGCCGCCATGGTCGCGGTGGCGATCACGATCGCGGCACCGCGCGGTGTGGTGGCACGGGCCAGCATGCCGTCGAGCCATCGCTCGAGCCTCATAGCGTCGGACATGAGGGCCGGTTCGCCCGTCCAGAACCAAGTCCTGCTCTCGCGGAGGTCGGTCGCTCGTGCCAGGGCCGTCGCCCTGGCCCGGCGCGTCAGCTGAAGCCGAACAGTGGCGGGAGGATGACCACGACCGCGGCGGCCCACAGGGCGAAGACGGGGAGGTAGGCGGTCTGCCAGCTTTCGAGCCGCTGGAACGTGCTGCGTCGCCGGAGGAATCGCGCAGCGAGCCATGCAGCCCCCGCCAGGTTCACGAGGAGGACGAGATTGAGGCCGAGCGCCGCCGTTCGGTTCGGGGTGAACCCGAGCTCCCCGATCCGAGCGATCATCGCGCCGAGCACCATCAGGTCGAGCACGAGGGCGCTGACGACCGCGACCAACTGGATGCCGTCCATCCAGCCGGGCGACGTGGATGGCTCCCGCGCGGACATCCCGTACAGGACGAGCGCAAGGACGACCACCAGCAGGGCGTCGCAGACGCTGAGGAGCTCGCGATCGAACGCGTCGCCGAGCCCGGTCACGGCGTAGACGACGGTCGCGCAGGCCAGCATCACCGCGAACAGCGGCGTGAAGAGCATCGTGAGCACCGGCGCCATGTTCTCGATCACCCGTTGCTTCGACTCGACGAGCCACGCGGCCACGATCACGGCGCCCGCCGCTCCCGAGGGCAGCACCCACTCGGCGATCCGGTCGACGTCGATCCCGGCGGGCTCGAGGATCCCCGCGGTCAAGCCCATGAGCACGCCGCCCCCGAGCGCGATCAGGACGTAGTAGATGAACCATTCGCCCGTGAAGCGGACGAAGTCCATGCGCCGCGCGTGCGGTCGGATCGTCCCTCCCATGTACGGGAAGGCGAGGACGAACCACAGCACGACGGGCAGATGGAACGCCGCGAGCATCTCGGTGTCCGAGACGCTCGAGGCGAGGATCTCGCCGTCCGAGTCCGTGTCCCACGGATAGAGGTTGACCACGAGCGCAGCGAGCACGAACGGCACCGCCGTCAGCACCCATTGCCGGACGTCGAGCCCGCGTCGGCGGGCGAAGTACGCCGCAAGGAACGGCAACACGAACAGACTGGCGTTCCGCCCCAGCCAGGTCTGCTCCTCGTCGGGGAAGTCCGCCGCGAGGCGCGCAACCTGGATCGCGACGGCCGCAGCCACGGCAAAGGCGAGCGCCTCGAACCAGCCGGTGGCCCGGAGCGCCGGCTCTTCGTCGACTCCCGCGAGGAGCTGCTTCCAGAGTCGACCGCTGTGCTCGCGTGCGAACTCCCGGGACAGGCCGTCGACGTCGCCAAGCCGTTTCACGGCGATCAGGAACCCCTCATCGGCCGTGAGGCCCGCCGCGTTCAGCTCGGCCATCTGGTGGCGAAGATGATCCTCCAGCTCATCGACGTCGCGGCCGTTGATGCCCGGGGCTCGTGCGACGTAGGCCCGCCACTCTGCGATCTGTGACTCCACGCTCTCCATGCGTCACCCCTCGCCGAGAGCCGTCAGCACCCCACCGGGACCGCGCCACACGTCACTCAGCGCACGTGTGACCGCCAGCCATTGCCGTTGCTGGTCCGCGAGTGCTGCTCGCCCGTCGTCGGTGAGCATGTAGTACTGGCGGCGCCGACCCTCCGGTGGCGTTCGCCACTCCGTCGTCACGTACCCGAGCCGACGGAGGCGATGGAGCAGCGGGTAGAGCATCCCGTCGGTCCACTCGAGCTCGCCCCCGGAGAGCGCACGGACCCGCTTCAGGATGGCGTAGCCGTAGCTTTCGCCCTCCGCGAGAATCGCGAGCACGAGCGGCGTCGCCGAAGCCGCTACCAGGTCCTTGTCGATGTGCACTACCCGCCTCCGCGGCTCGAGGTACGACGCATAGAAGTACAATGTACATAGATCTGCAAGGCATTGACGCGAGTCAGTCGCCGAGGCCGGCCTCCCACGCCCGCGTCGAGCCGATCGTGTGATGGCGCCGCTGTCGCGGAGCCGGGAGTTACGGCAGCGCCTCGTACTTTCGAATCTCGCGCCGGTCGTAGATCCAGCCGGCCAGGATCATCACCCCGCCCAGGGCGACCAACGCGCCCAATGCGCCCCATCTGTAGACCGCGCGGTCGAAGACGACGAAGCAGAGGAACAGCCCGACCCCGAACGCGATGAGCGCGCCGATCAGGCCGAGCCAGAACTTCCCGCCGGGTCCATCACCGTCAGCCACTCGAGCCATCCAACAGCACGCTGCGGTTCCGCACAAGGTGCGACGACCGACCGCTGTGTAGCTTCGAGAGGTCGTGAACGACACTCCGCAGCGAACGGTGCAACCGGGCTACGACGCCATCGCCGAGCACTACCTCGCCTGGGTTGCTCGCATAGCAGGGCGATCCGCGACGGCGCTTTCTGCGAGCCTTCGACGCAGCGGCTCGCCGACGCCGCGCGAGTGCTCGACCGCGGCTGCAGGCCCAGTGTCCTCGACGGCGCAGCTCGCGCGGCGGTTCGGCATGGTCGGCGTGGACATCTCCGAAGCCCAGCTCGGCCAGGCTCGCGAGAACGTCGGTCGGCGTCCTTCGTCCACGGCGACTTCGCCGAGCTGGCGATGCCGAGAGTCGTTCGACGGGATCACGGCGCTGTACTCGATCTCGCATGTTCCTCGGGATCAGCACCATGCACTCTTTCGTCGGTCGACGGCTAGCTGAAGCCAGGAGGGCTTCTGCCTCGCGTCGCTCGGAGCAGTTGGATGTGCTGACTGGACGGTCGAGTGGCTCGGCGTGCCGGTGGGCCGCCACGCCGGGTGCGGTGCCTCCCAGAGGCACAGGCGCGGACGCAGCTCGCGCACGAACGCTGGCTCGAAGTCGCGGATCGGATCCAGGTCCGAATCGTCCGCGGCGGAATCGCGAAACTCTTCCGACATCTCGATCGCGTGCCGGAGGTGATCGAGCGCGTCAGTCTTCCGGCCGGTGAGACTCTCGCAGCAGGCGAGGTTGTAGAACAACATTGCGTACTGCGGGGAAGCTTCGACCAGGACGCGTAGACGATCGGCGACCTCGGCGTATTCACCCGCCTCGTAGAGAGGGACGAGGGGAGCCCAGAGCTCCCAGCCACGGGGCTCGTACGCTCTTACCCGGCGTGCCTTCGATCGCGAGGATCGCGGTATCCGGCTCCTCGGCGACGGCGGTTCGCTTCAGGCCCGGAGGAGCGAAGACGAGAGTTCCGGCGGGCGCGTCGAGCCGCTCGCCGTCGAGCTCGAACACGGCGTGTCCTCGCATGACGAGGAAGAGCTCCTGGTCAGACGTCGGGTCGCCCTCGTCGTGCTCGTCGATGATCAGTTCGCCCGCGGCACGGGCCGTCCACGCGGTGGCGCCGAACGCCGTGATGCCGAGGTGGTGCCGGACCGGCCGGTAGTGACAGCGCCCGTCGATCAGCTCGTCGACCTCATCCAGATGCGCAACCGTGTGACCACCCATGTGATGCCCCTTCATGTCGTCGCTCGCCGCATCTCTCGACGAGCCTGAGCGGGCGCGAGACCCGAGTGACCGGAGTGTTACAGGCGGAAGCGGAAGAGCCACTCGGCTGGGCCAGTGTTCGGGAATGCCCCGACCGAGCTTGAGCTGCACAGCTGCTTGGGACGCGCCTAGGCGCGCGGGGCGTACTCGACGCTGGCGAATGGCCAGTCGGATTCGAGCCACTCACTCACAGCGCGCCAGAGCGGGGTGTCGAGGTGCGCGTGGCTCTCCCGCACCCAGGAGAGCGCGCAGGCGTCGTAGTCATCGTCGGGCAGCGGGTAGATGTAGACGCACCCGATCACGTCGCGGCTCCCCGGATCGAGCACCGTGTACGTGAACCCCTTCCGGTTGCGGAAGTCGTCGGCGTGGCGCTGCAGGTCCGCGCGGTTTTCGTCCGGCGTCATCTCTCGCGGCCATGAGCCGTCGGGGTACCCGGGCGTCGCTGCGATGTGCGCCATCGACGACGTCCAGGCGTCGTAGTCCTGCTCGTTGTGGTCGGGCCCGAGCGGCTCGAGCAGGAACTCGGAAGTCTCGTGACCGAGCGGGACCTCGAAGTCGGGCGGGACGAACTCGGCCACGGAACCGATCGTAGAACGTTGGCTCAGGCGGAGCCGGGTAGGCAGTTCGCGGGCGGTGGCAAGATGGGCGAGTGCCGCCGCCTCCCACGATCACGCCGCTGCTGGTGGCCGACCTGCTCGCCGAGGGCGAGCGGATGCCGGTCTACGTGCACGTCATCGACCATCCCGATGCGCGCGTGCTGGTCGACACCGGCATGACGGAGCTGCACCCGGCGGGGGCCGACCTCGATCCCCGCCTCCATCCACTGAGCAAGCAGGACTTCGACCTCGCGAGCATCGACATCGTCGTCAACACACACCTGCACTTCGACCACTGCGGTGGCAACCACCTCTTCGCCGGACGGCCGATTTACGTTCAGCGGCAGGAGCTCGAGGACGCGCGCACGGAGGACGACTACACGATCCGCGAGTGGGTCGAGGCGCCCGGCGTGCGCTACGAGCCGGTCGACGGCGAGCTCGAGCTGCTGCCCGGGCTCCGCCTTGTCCCGGCGCCGGGCCACACGCGCGGCATGCAGGTGGTCGTCGTCGAGACCGGCGGGCGTCCGGTCGTCGTCGGCGGTGACGTGGCGGTTTGGTTCGGCGAGCTCGACGAGCCGAACACCGAAGGCCAGCTGCGGGTGCGCGCGCTCGAGCCCGAGCTCGTCTGGCTCGCGCACGAGCACGAGCCCTGGCGGCCGCGCATCGTGTAAGGCCACGGCATGCCTGCTGGTCGGCTGCGCGAGTGTGCTCCCGCCCGACGGTTCAGGGGCGTGCGTCAGGCGTCGAGACAGCGGTCGATCTCGGCCAGCTCGTCGTCTGTGAGCTCGAGCCGCTCGAGCGCGGCGACGTTCTGCTCCAGCTGCTCGACGCTGCTCGCGCCGGCGAGGGTCGAGGTCACGCGGGGGTCGCGGAGCGTCCACGCGAGCGCCATCTGCGCAAGCGACTGGCCTCGCGACGCCGCGATCTCGTTCAGCGCGCGGAGCCTGACGGCGCAGCTCGTCCGTGAGGCGCTCGTGCGGGAAGTACCGTCCGTGCGTCGCGCGCGACCCCTCCGGGATCCCGTCCAGGTACTTGTCGGTCAGCAGTCCCTGCTGCAGAGGCGAGAAGACGATGCACCCGACGCCGAGCTCGCCGAGCGTGTCGAGCAGGTCGGGCTCGATCCAGCGGTCGAGCAGCGAGTAGTTCGGCTGGTGGATCAGGAGCGGCGTGCCGAGCTCGCGCAGGATGGCGGCCGCCTCGCGCGTCTGCGCCGCGTCAGTACGACGAGATGCCGGCGTAGAGCGCCTTCCCCTGCCGCACCGCCGTGTCGAGCGCACCCATCGTCTCCTCGAGCGGCGTCTCCGGGTCGAAGCGGTGCGAGTAGAAGATGTCGACGTAGTCGAGACCCAGGCGGGCCAGGCTCTGGTCGAGACTCGCGAGCAGGTACTTCCGCGACCCCCACTCCCCGTACGGCCCCGGCCACATGTCGTAGCCGGCCTTCGTCGACACGACCAGCTCGTCGCGGTACGGCGCCAGATCCTTCGCCAGCAGGCGGCCGAACGTCTCCTCGGCCGACCCGTAGGGCGGCCCGTAGTTGTTCGCCAGGTCGAAGTGCGTGACACCGAGGTCGAACGCGCGCCGCACGATCGCGCGGGCCGTCTCGAACGGGTGCGCCTCACCGAAGTTGTGCCAGAGCCCGAGCGAGACCGGCGGCAGCAACAACCCGCTACGCCCGCAGCGGCGGTACGGCATGCGCTCGTAGCGATCGTCGGCGGCGACATGGCTCATCGACAGCACGAGGCTATAGCGCGCGCGGAGGCGTACGCTGCGCGCATGCCAGATCTCCCGCTCACCGGCGGCTGCCTCTGCGGCGGCGTGCGTTTCGAGATCACCGAGCCGCTCGTGTCGGCGGTCTACTGCCACTGCACCCGCTGCCAGCGGCGCACGGGCACCGCGGCCGCAGCCTCGGCGTCTGATCATGCCGGGCTCACTCCGCATCACGCAGGGTGAGGATCTCGTCCGCGCCTACGAGCCGCCCGACGGGTTCGCCAAGGACTTCTGCGGAAGCTGCGGCTCGGCGCTCTGGGCGCGCAACCCCGCGGACGCCGATCAGCTCGGCGTCCGTCTCGGAGCGATCGACGGGGATCCCGGCATCCGGCCCTCGGCCCGGCAGTTCGTCGCGTACGCGGCGGCGTGGGAGCCGATCCCCGACGACGGGCTGCCGCGCTACCCGGAGCGACGCCCGCCGGACGCTGCCTGACCCGCGCCGACGACGCAGACGGGCGTTTGACGAGGATGCCACGGCGTGTAATAGTCGAGGTGTGAAGCTCGTCGCTCCTCGATCGCCCTCGCGCTCACCGCGGTCGTGCTGGCGGCCGGGTGCGGCGGCGATGACGACGACACCGCAGGCGACACGACCACCGTCGCCACCGAGACGACCGAGACCGAGACCGAGACGACCGAGACGACGACGGACGAGGGCTCAGGCACGGGCGACGCCGCGGCCGGTGAGGCCGTGTTCGCGTCTGCCGGATGCGGCAGCTGCCACACGCTCGCTGCGGCAGGCACGACGGGGTCCGTCGGGCCGAACCTCGACGACGCGCAGCCGTCTGCCGAGCTCGTGGTCGAGCGCGTCACGAATGGATCGGGCGTGATGCCCTCGTTCGCGGATCAGCTCGACGCCGCAGGAGATCCAGGACGTCGCGGCATACGTCTCGAGCGTCCGCAGGCAGCTAGCGGGCTCGGGACGTAGCGCGCTACGCAGCGCCGACCCGCCGCGCGAGCGGCCGGTGACTCGTCGGCTCCACGGGAGCGCGCTGCCGTCGAACAGCGGAGCCGCCGCCGCCTCACCGAGGCGGGCGACCGCCTCGTCGTAGGCGACGCCGCATCGTCGGCGGGCGCCGGGTGCGGTGCCCGTCGGAGGCGGCGAGCGCCACGACCCCTTCCTCCACGAGCCACCAGGCGGTCTGCTCGGCCACCGCACCGTGCTCGCCGACGAGCGAGCCGGCATTGAGGCAGAGGAGCGCGCCGCGCTCGACGAGCGGCATCACCGCCGCCGGGTCACGAGCGATGGAGCGGCAGCGCTCCGGGTGGGCGAGCACCGGGGTCAGACCCTCCGGCACGACTCGGTCGACGGCCTCGCGCACGAGGCGCAGCTCGCCGGGCAGGTCGAGCCACGAGCCGGGGAACTCGACGAGCACCGCCTCCGTCCCCTCCAGCCGGAACGCAGACGAGATCGACCTCGAGCGCCTCGCTCGGGAACAGCTCCCAGCCGCGGCGCAGGTCGAGCCCGAACGCCGCCGCCCGCTCGTCGCACCGAGCGGGAACGACGCCTCGTACAGCCGCTGCCGCGCCGGGCTCCACGGGTACGAGTCCCACGGCGCGTGCACGTGCGGCGTCGCGAACAGCACGCGCGTGCCGTGCCTCGAATGCGAGCCGGCAGAGGTCGACGCCGCTCGTCGACCGTGGTGGCGCCGTCGTCACCCGACGGGACGACGTGGGAGTGGACGTCGACGAACCAGGGCGTCAGGCACCTTCTCCGAGACTGCCACGCGCCTGACGCTCCATGCGTCAGCAGCCCCGAGACACGCTGCCGGCTCAGTCGTCCTCGTCGGGGGCCCGGGCCACGCTCGTCTTCGTCGCAGCGCTTCTCGGCCTGACGGCGCAGGCGATCGATCTCCTTGCGGCTGCCCTGCACTGCCTCCGATCGGTCGAGCAGGCCGACGACCTCGTCGCAGCTGCCGAGCGCCATCCGCGTCAGAGCGAGGTTGTACGACGCCCAGGCCTCGGCGAGCTCGCCGGTGCCGCCCAGCGCGTCGACCGCCTGCTCGAGCAGCGGCAGCGCGGCCTCGTAGTCGCCGTCGCGCATGAGAGCGAAGCCCTCGTCGTTCAGGGCGACTCCGCCCTGCCGGCCGGCTCCGAGCTCTGGCGGTCGACGGCTCGCGACGGTGACGGTCTCCGTCTCTCCCGTCACCGTCTGCGTGCGGACCTCTGTCTGCACGACCGTCTCCGGGCCACCGTCGCCCGCGCCCGTGCCGACCCACGCGACCGCGAAGCCCGCCGCCGCCAGGGCGACGGCAGCTGCGGCGACGGCCCACCTGGGTCGCCTCGCGGACGCGCCTGTACCGCGTCCTCGCCGTCGTCGTGCGCCCGCTGTCACCGGCAGCGGAGCGGCGATCCGCCGGGTCTCGGTCGACCGATTCGCGGAACGCGCCCCGCAACGCCGTCGCCAGCTCGGCGCACGTCTCGTAGCGCTCCGCGGGCGCCTTCGCCAGCGCACGCTGGAAGACGCCGTCGAGCGCCGGCGGCAGCTCCTCGCCGGCATCGCTCGCCGAAGGGATCCGCGCCTGTCGCGTGTGCGGCAGCCTCGGCCGTCACGCTCTCGGCGGCGTACGGCCGTCGTCCGGTGAGCAGCTCGAACGCCACGCACCCGAGGGCGTACCGGTCGCTGGCCGCCGTCGCGCGCTGCCCCGCGGCCTGCTCGGGCGACATGTACCCCGACGTGCCGAGGATCGTCCCGACGCCGGTCAACGTGTGGTTCCAGGTCGCCCGGGCGATCCCGAAGTCGGTCACGCGCACCTCCCCGTCGGCGCCGAGGAGGAGGTTGGCCGGCTTCACGTCACGGTGGACGATCCCGCGCGCGTGCGCACGGTCGAGCGCGCCGGCGATCTGCTCGATCCACTCGAGCGCCTGCGCCGGCGGGATAGGCCCGCCGCGCAGCCGATCGGCGAGCGAGCCGCCCGGGATGTACTCCATCACGATGTACGGGACGCCGTCCACCTCGCCGACGTCGTACGTCGTGACGACGTGCGGCTCGCCCGACAGCTGCGCCGCCGTCTGCGCCTCGCGGGTGAACCGTGCGCGGAGCTCCACGTCGCCCGCGAATGGCTCTGCGAGCACCTTGATCGCAACGGTGCGCGCGAGCGCCGTGTCGGTGGCGCGGTACACCTCCGCCATGCCACCACGCGCGATCAGCTCGGGCAGCTCGTACCGAGCCGGGAGCCGCGGTCGCTGCGAGGGCATCCCACGATGATTCCCACCACCGCGCCCATGGAAACCGCGCGGCGGCCGGCAGGCGCCGCGCTGGGTGCGTCAGCCCCGCAGGTACGCGTCGTCGCCGCGCAGCCAGTCGTCGCGCACCGGCGAGAAGACGTCGATCACGAGCGCGTCCTCGAGCACGGTGACCTCGTGCGGCACGTTCGCCGGGAGCGCCACGCTCTCCCCCGCCTCGACGACCAGCTCCTCCTCGCCCACGACGAAGCGCAACCGCCCCGAGATCACGTTGGCGACCTGCTCGTGCTCGTGCTGGTGCCGCGGTACGACCGCGCCCGCGGCGAGGTAGATGCGCGCCACGGTCATCGTCTCGGTGTGCAGCATCTGGCGGCCGATGCTGTCGTTGAGCTGCTCGATCGGCTCGGCGTGCCAGCGACGAAGCTCCATCGCGCGATCGTAATGCCTCGGAAGAGCGACGTGCCGGTCAAGCAACGCGTCCGAACAGCCGATCCTCGGGTATGGACGTCGCCCGCGGGATCCCCGGGGTATCGGTCCGTGCCGACGAGCCGGACGCGTCTCCGGCGCGAGCTCGAAGCCCTCCACGAGACCACGATCGCCCTCTCGGAGCAGCTCCATCCGGATGCGCTCCTGGAGAGGATCGTCGAGCGCGCGGCCGCGCTGATCGAAGGCTCCTACGGATACCTGTCCCTGATCGAGGACGAGGGTCGCCGGCTCGTCGTCCGCATCAGCAGCGGGCCGTTCGAGCAGCTCAAGGGCTGACGATCGAGCGCGGCGAGGGCGTCACGGGAAGGGTCTGGGCCACCGGGCACCCCCACTTCGAGAACGACTACCTCGCCTCCGCCACGAGGGTGAGAAGCCTCGGCGACGCGACGCCCGATGCAATGCTCGGCGTACCGCTCACGATCCGCGGCGAGCTCGTCGGCGTCCTCGGCCTCGTCTGCATCGGGACCGGAGCGGTACGACGATCGTGACGTCGAGGTCATGACTCGATTCGGTCAGCTTGCCTCACTTGCCCTGGAACGGGCGCAGCTGACCGACGACCTGCACATCGAGCTCGAGCAGCGCGGGCGCATGGAGGACGAGCTCACCGACACCGTCGCGCGCCTCAACACGTCGGCGAACGAACTGCGTCGCTCGCACGAGGAGACGGTACGGCGACTCGCAGCGGCCGCGGAGTCGCGCGATTCCTCCAGCGCACGACATGTCGAGCGGATGAGTCAGATCTGCGAGCTGATCGCGCGACGGCTCGGTCTCGAGGAGCCCTTCTGCGACGCGATCCGGACGGCGAGCACGCTCCACGACATCGGCAAGATCGGTGTCGCGGACGCGATCCTGCTCAAGCCCGGATCGCTCACGGACGCCGAGCGCGCGGAGATGGAGCAGCACGCCGCGATCGGTCACCGCATCCTCGCCGGCTCGGGCTCGGAGCTGCTCGATCTCGCTGCGAGCATCGCGCTCACGCACCACGAGCGCTACGACGGCACCGGGTACCCGAACGGGCTCGTCGCCGATGCGATCCCGATCGAAGGCCGCATCGCCGCGGTGGCCGACGTGTTCGACGCCCTCACGAGCGACCGCGTGTACCGCCGCGCCTACCCCGTCGAGGCTGCGCTGGAGATCATGCGCGACGGTCGCGGCTCGCAGTTCGACCCATCCGTGCTCGATGTCTTCCTCACTGCCGGGGATCACTTTCCCTCGCCGCTGCCGCTGCCGCGGTATCGCGCCATGCCACGCGAGCGCCTTGGTGGCGCGGCGAACGGCATCGTCGTCGGCAGAGGCGGTCGACGACGGCGTGCGCGCCGCTCTGGCGGAGATCGTCGTGGGCCTCGACCCTCGCCACGGGATCGACCGCGCGCTGGCGAGCCTGTGCGAGACAGCGGGTGACGGCGTCCTCGCCAGCGTCTACGTCTTCAACCACGACCGGCTCTGGTGCGTCGCGCAGAACGGCTACGACCAGGTGCGCGACGGGTTCGAGGTGGGTCAGGGCGTGATGGGCCGTGTGATCGAGACGTCCACCCACCAGTTCGTGCCCGACGTCAGCCTCGACCCCGACTTCATCGGAGCCATGCCCGACATCGTCTCCGAGCTCTCGGTGCCCATCGAGGGCGACAGCGCGAGCGGCGTGCTCAACGTCGAGACGCTGGGTGCGCGCCTCGCGGACGGCTGCGTCGAACCGGTCGGAGCAGCTCGCGGACGGGACTACGACCTCTTGTCGACCAGCTCGGCGGGTTCCGGTTCGACGTCCCGACGCTGATGCACATGGCCGTGTACGCGAGCACGTTGCGCAGCGTCCCCGCGATCTCGGAGTTCGCGACGCGGACGCTCGGCCGGCTGCTCGACCTCGAGGCGGCTCAGCTCGACCTCGGCGAGCGCCCGGTCGGCGCGCCCGTCAGCTTCTGGCGGCGGGACACCTCCAGCCTGCGGCCGATTCCCGCCGACTGGGTGAACGCCACCTCCGGCCGCCTCGGGCTCGCCGACACGTCGTGGAGCACGCTCGACGGCCTCGAGGTCGGCGTCCCGGACGGGCATGCGACGGCGCGCTGGCTGCTCTGGCTGCCCGCTCCGCGTGGGCGGGTCGCACGTCGGCACGCTGATCGGGCGCTCGAAGCGCGTGTTTCACCTGGAGCGACGACCAGACGGAGGCGGCGACGCTGTTCGCGCAGCACATCGCCGCACTGCTCGACGTCGCGAACGCCCTGCGCAGGGAGCAGCGGGCGGCGATCACCGACGGGCTCACCGGGCTGCTCAACCGCCGCGGCTTCGACGAACGGCTCCGCGAGGAGATCGAACGGGCTCAGCGTGGCGACCGCACCCTCGCCCTGGTGATCGCAGACTGCGACGACCTGAAGCGAATCAACGACCAGCACGGCCACGAGCAGGGCGACGCTGTCCTGCAGGCGATCGCCAGGGTGATCCGCGAGTGCAAGCGCGCCCCGGACGTCGCGGCACGCCTCGGCGGAGACGAGTTCGGCATCGTGCTCATCGAGGCCGACGGCTCGGTCGCCCTCGACGTCGCGGAACGACTGCGCCGCGCGATGACGACACTCTCCGTCGTGGCCGAGGCGCCGTCCGCGAGCTTCGGCTTCGCCGTCTACCCGACTCACGGCACGACGGCGGCGGAGCTCATGCGCGTGGCCGACCGCGCGCTCTACGAGGCGAAGCGGGCCGGCAAGAACCGGCTCACCGGGCCTGGCTCGAGCGCCGGGTACTCTGGGCAGCGGACAGCCTTCCGCGCGCGTCCGAGCTCCGACGGGCGTCCGACTGGAAGGATCGGTCTCGTGGGCGAGAGGCTCCTCACGCGGCCGTTCGTGCTCGCGTGCCTGGCCACCTTCGGCGCGCTGCTCGCGATCGGGATCCTGATCCCCGTCCTGCCGCTGTACGCCAAGGGGCCGCTCGATGCGGGCAGCATCGGCGTCGGGCTCGCCGTCGCCGCGGCCAGCGTCGACCGCGCTCCTCCTGCAGCCGGTCGCGGGACGGTTCGGCGACCGCGTCGGGCGGCGGCCGCTGATCGTGGCCGGCGGGCTCGTCCTCGGCGGCAGCCTCGTGCTGTACACCGTGGCCTCCTCGATGCCGGTGCTCGTCGCGTCGCGGCTCGTGACCGGTGTCGGCGAGGCGCTCGTGTTCGTCGCGACGGCGACGATGATCAACGACCTCGCGCCGCACGGCCGCCGTGGCGAGGCGGTCAGCCTCTACTCGCTCGCCACCTGGGGCGGCCTGGCCGTCGGGCCGCCGCTCGGCGAGCTCGTGCTCGGCGACGACCGCTTCGACGCGGTCTGGCTCGTGGCCGCCGCGTCGTCGCTCGCGGCCGCCGTGCTCGGCCTGTGCGTTCCGCGAGACACGCCCGGCGGGCGTGCGTACGACGGTCGCCGCGCAGCAGGGCGCTCGTGCACCGGGCGGCGATCACACCCGGGCTCGTGCTGATCGGATCGATGATCGGCTTCGCGGCCATGGCGGCGTTCGCACCGCTCTACGCCCGTGAGCTCGGGCTCTCCGGAGCAGGGCTCGTCTTCACGCTCAACGCAGCGATCGTCGTCGCCGTGCGGCTCGCGCGGCCGCCGCATCCCGGACGTCGTCGGGCCGAAGCGAACCGCGACGGCGGCCCTGGCGATCGGCGCGTGCGGGCTGGCCGATGATCGCCGTCTGGCAGACCGCCGCTCGGGCTGTACGCGGGCACGATCGTGCTCGCGATCGGTCAGTCGCTGGTCTTCCCGGCACTGATGATGATCGTCGTCTCCGCGGCACCCGAGGCCGAGCGCAGCTCGGCGGTCGGCAGCTTCACCGCGTTCGCCGACGTCGGCTACGGGGTCGGCGCGATCTCGCTCGGCGCGGTCGCCGCCGCCGTCGGCTACAACGGCGTCTTCGCCGTCGCCGCGGTCGTCATGGTCGCGGGCCTGCTGCCTCTCTCGCGACTCCCGGCGACCGGCCCGGTCGTCACTCCCGCCGCTGCCGACGCGCCGCCGTAAGATCGCCCACGTGGAGGAGCGCCCTCTCGGGCGGTAGCGGTGTCGCGGTCTCGCGGCTCATCCTCGGCTGCGGCAACTTCGGCGGCATCGGCTCCGCGCCGGCGCTCTTCGGGCAGGGCACGCAGCGGGACGAGGCGTTTCGCCTCATGGATGCCGCATGGGAGCTGGGCATCACGACGTTCGACACGGCGGACGCGTACGGCGGCGGACGCAGCGAGACGTTCATCGGCGAGTGGCTGCGCACGAAGGGACGCAGGCGTCCGCGACCGGCTCGTGATCCAGACGAAGACGTTCAACCCCATGGATGCCGGCCACGACCACGGCCTGGCGCGCACCCGGATCCGCCGCCAGCTCGAGACGAGCCTCAGCCGGCTCGGCGTCGAGCGCGTCGCGCTGTACATGGCGCATGCCTTCGATCCGGACGTCCCGCAGGAGGAGACGCTGCTCGCGTTCGACGAGCTCGCCCGCGCCGGCAAGATCGGCGCCGTCGGCGCCTCGAACTTCACCGGCGAGGAGCTCGCCGAGGCGCTCGAGCTGGCGTCGCTCGAAGGGCTGCCGCGCTACGAGTGGGTGCAGAACTCCTTCTCGCTCCTCGAGCAGGGCGACCGCGAGACGGTCTTCCCGTCTGCCACGAGCACGGCCTCGGGTTCGAGCCGTTCGGCCCGCTCGCCGGCGGCTGGCTGACGGGCAAGTACCGTCGCGGCGAGCCGCCGCCCGCCGGGTCTCGCATGACGCTCCGCCCGGAAGGCAGCGAGCGCTACCAGGCGGACGCCGTGTTCGACGCGCTGGAGCGGCTCGAGACGTGGGCTGCCTGCGCGGCACCTCGATGGCCGCGGTCGCCACTGCCTGGCTCCTGCATCAGCCCGAGGTCACCGCGATCGTCGTCGGCCCGAGTCGCGTGGCGCACCTCGAGGACGCGCGGGCAGGGCTCGACCTCATCGCTGACGCCTGCGGAGCTCGACGAGCTGGCGGGATGGTTCGCATGAGGCGCGTGGAGTGCGAGTCGACAAGGAGGTGGATCGCGTGAGCCTGTGGGTGTTCTCGGAGGCGGACGTGCGCCAGGTGCTCGACATGGAGTCGTGCATCGAGGCGATGACAGAGGTGCTCTCGTCGCTGGCGCGTGAGGAGCTGTACCAGCCGCTCCGCGTTCGTCGTCCGCCCGCCGGCCGACGAGCTGCTCGGCCTGATGCCGGCCTGGCGCGGCGGCCGGTCGGCGGTGTTCTCGCTCAAGGAGATCGTCATCTCGCCGGGGAACTCGGCGCGCGGGCTCGACCCGCACCAGGGCGCCGTGCTGCTCCACGACGGGGTCACCGGGCAGCTGCGCGCGCTGCTCAACGCCAGCGCGATCACCGAGATTCGCACGGCCGCGGTCTCCGCGGTCGCAACCCGCGCGCTGGCACGGCCGGACGCGTCGGTCGTCGCGATCCTCGGCTCGGGCGTGCAGGGACGCGCGCACGTCGACGCGATGCGGGCCGTGCTGCCGGACGCGGAGCTGCGCATCTGGAGCCGTACCGCCGAGCACGCGACCGGGCTTGCGCTGCGCAGCAACGCGACCGTGTGCGAATCGGTGGAGGAGGCGCTCGACGGCGCCGCACGTCGTCTGCACGACGACCTCCTCGCGCGAGCCGATCCTGCAACGCGGCTGGCTGGCCCCCGGAGCGCACGTCAACGCGGTCGGCTCGTCCGTGCCGTGGGCGCGCGAGCTCGACGTGGCCACGGTGGTCGAGGCGTCGCTCTTCGTCGACCGTCGCGAGTCGACCGTGAACGAGTCCGGTGACTACCTGACCGCAGTCGAAGAGGCAGGCATCGACGCCGGCCACATCCGCGCCGAGCTCGGCGAGGTGCTGATCGGCGCGCACCCGGGGCGCGCCGACGACAACGAGCTGACGCTCTTCAAGTCGCTCGGCCTCGCCGTCGAGGACCTCGCGGCGGCCGAGCTGTGCGTTGCGCGCGGCGCCGAGCGCGGAATCGGCACGGAGGTCGACTTCTGATCCCGCTCGCGCAGATCGAGGCAGCGCGCGAACGAGTCGCCGACGTCACGCTGCGGACGCCGCTGCTGCGGCTCCCGGGTGACGACTGGCCGTGCGAGATCTGGCTCAAGCTCGAGTGCCTGCAGCCGATCGGGTCGTTCAAGCTGCGCGGCGCGGCCAACGCGGTGCGCACCGCGCCGCCCGCAGGCGGTCGCGCGCGGCCTCTGGACGACGAGCGCGGGGAACATGGCGCAGGGCGTCGCCTGGATGGCTCGGGAGGCGGGAGTCGAGGCGGCGATCGTCGTCCCCGACCACGCGCCGCAGGCGAAGCTCGACGCGATCGCCCGCCTCGGCGGCCGCTCGATCCCGGTCACGTTCGACGCGTGGTGGGAGGCGATGGAGAGCGGCGCCTTCCCGGGCCTCGACGGGCACTTCGTCCATCCGGTGCGCGATCCCGCCGTGATGGCCGGCAACGGCACGATCGGGCTCGAGCTCGTCGAGCAGCTCGATGCGATCGACTGCGTGCTGATCCCGTGGGGCGGCGGTGGCCTCACGACCGGGATCGCGAGCGCGCTCGCCGCCGTGAGCCCGTCGACGAAGGTCTACGCCTGCGAGCCCGAGACGGCGGCACCCGTGTCTGCCGCACTCGCGGCCGGCGAGCCGGTCGAGGTGCCCTACGTGCCCTCGTTCGTCGACGGGGCGGGCGCGCAAGGCGCTGCTGCCCGACATGTGGGAGGCCGCGCGGCCGCTGCTCTCGGGTGCGTTCGCCGTGCCGCTCTCGGAGACCGCCGCTGCGGTGCGGCTGCTCGCCGAGCGGCTGCACGTGATCGCGGAGGGCGCCGGAGGCGCTCGCGCTCGCCGCGGCGCTCACCGGCAAGGCCGGGAGCGGCCGCGTCGTCTGCGTGGTCTCGGGCGGGAACATCGACGCCGACCGGCTCGCGGCGATCCTCGCGGGACAGGTGTCCCGCGTACGAGGGCCGGGCGGGCGCCGCCGCGGCGCTCGTCTCTACGTCGTCGTCGTCCCAGCGGTCGTACGGCGCCGACAGGGGCAGCGCGAACCACCCCAGGGCGAAGACGATCGCGGACGCCACCGTGCAGAGCACCGTCGCCGACGGTGTCGAACAGGACGTCGGTGACGAGGTAGACGGACGCCGTCATCGCCACCGCCACCGCTCCGATGCCGGCGATCGCGAGCCGGTTCGAGACGCGCAGCATCCGTTCCTTGTTCTTCTCGCGCCAGCGCAGCCGGTGGTACGCCGACGGCGCGATCAGCAACGCCGTGGCCAGCAGCGTCGCGGACAGGGCGACCATGTAGGCGGGCTTCTGATCCGCCTCGAAGCGGGAGTTGAACGGCACGATGAGCAGGAACGCGAACAGCACCTGCACGCCGGGGAGAGCGACGCGGAGCTCGTTGAGGAGCTCGATCAGCTCCTTGTCGAGCTTCTCCCGCTTCTCCTGCGACGGCACGGCCCGACCGTAGCGCAGCGTCAGCAGCCGCGGCGTAACGTCTCGGCGAGGCCGAGCTTGGCCCACTCGACGCGGGATCGCGAGCGCAGATCGGTGTCGAGCGGCTCCGGCTCCGCGCCGCGCATGACGAGCTCGGCGTCGGTGCAGCGCCCGATGAGCCGCTCCGCGCGCAGGAGGTGGTAGCGCGAGGTGACGACGATGATCCTGTCCCAGCCACGCTCGTCGGCGAGCGCCGCGACGATCTGACGCGACTCGCCCCGGGTGGAATACGGCTCGGCGCGGCGGCAGATCGACCTCGCACCTTCGAGCTCGCGCTCCGCGGCAGAGTCCGCTCCCGCTCGCCACCGGTGTCGTCCTCCGAGATCACGAGCACCGGTGCCGCGCCGCCGGCGCACCAGGTCGAGCGCGACCGGGAGACGCGCTCCGAGCTGCCCGCCGAGCACGACGACCGCGTCCGCGGGGCCGCCGAGCTCGTCGTCGTCGCGCGTGCCAGGAAGAGCACCGCGCCGAGCGCGTAGAGCCCGACTGCGAGCAGCACGATCAGCAGCGAGGACCTTCTGCACCGACGATGATTGAACATGTGCGCACCGTCTCCGCTGCCGCACTTCGCCGCCTCGTCGTCCACGCGCAGGGCTACGTCTCGCCGGTCGCGGCGCGGGCGCGGCGGACGATGTCGAGGCCGCGGTGCGTGCCCTCTCGTGCGTCCAGCTCGACTCCATCTCCGACGGTCGAGCGCAGCCACCGGATCGCGCTCGCGACGCGCGTGGGGCTGTACCCGCGCGACACCGTGTCGAGGCTGCTGCGCGGCGGCCGCCTGTTCGAGTACTGGGCGCACGAGGCGTGCCTGCTCCCGGCCGAGGACTGGCCGCTGTTCCGGACGGCGATGGACGGCGGCGGCCGGCCGTGGTGGACGTACGTCGAGCGGACGCACGCGCACCTGCGCGAGGAGATCCTCGACCGGATCCGCCAGCGAGGGCCCGCTCGCCTCGCGCGACTTCGGCGGCGAGCAGGACAAGGGCATGTGGGAGCGCAAGCCGGCCAAGGCGATGCTCGACCGCCTCTGGAACCACGGCGAGCTCGTGATCGCCGGCCGCACGAGCTTCCAGCGCCTCTACGACCTGCCCGAGCGCGTGCTGCCGCGAGCCGTGCTCGACGCGCCGACGCCGACCGAGGAGGAGCGCCTGCGCACGCTGGCGCTGCAAGGCGGTGCGGGCGCGCGGCGCGCTGACCGAGTCGGGCATCGTCGAGCACTGGCGGCTCAAGGGCGGCACGAAGCGGCGTGCGGCCCGCGGTCGACGCGGCTCGTGGCGGACGGGCTCCTCGAGCGCGTGCAGGTCGACGACGGCGGCGCACCCGTGCTCGTGACGGCCGGAGCCGAGCTCGACCTGCCCGCAGCCGACCGCGGCCGTGCTGCTCTCGCCGTTCGACAACCTCCTCTGGGATCGCCCGTTCGCCCGCCGGGTGCTCGGCTTCGACCACCTGATCGAGGTCTACAAGCAGCCGCACGAGCGGCGCTACGGCTACTACGTGCTGCCGTTCCTCCGCGGCGACCGGATCGTCGGACGAGCCGACCTGAAGTCCGAGCGGGCGACCGGCGAGCTGGTGGTGAAGGCGTTCCACCTCGAGGAAGGAGTGCGAGCGTCGCGGAGCGCTCGACGATGCGCTCGACCGCGCGCTCGACCGGCTGCGACGGACGATCGGCCTCGAGCGCGTGCGGCGGTAGCCGGTCGGGCACCGGCGCGCGACTACGATCCGACCGTGGACTTCGAGACGCGCGCCATCCATGCCGGCCAGGAGCCCGATTCGGCGACCGGCTCGGTGACGACGCCGATCTACCAGACGTCGACGTTCGCGCAGGAGGCCGTCGGCGTGCACAAGGGCTACGACTACGCGCGCGTCGCCAACCCGACGCGGACCGCGCTCGAGGAGTGTCTCGCCTCGCTCGAGAACGCCGACCACGGCCACGCCTTCTCGTCGGGTCTCGGCGCTGCGACGACGATCATGCACCTCGTCGACCCCGGTGACCGGATCGTCTGCGTCAACGACGTCTACGGCGGCATCTACCGCATGTTCTCGCGGGTCTACGAGCCGAAGGGCTACGCGTTCACCTACCTGACACCCGAGGAGCTCTCGGACGACGCCGCCGAGCACGTGACCGACGGGACGCGTGTCGTCTGGATCGAGACGCCGACGAATCCGACGCTCAACATCGTCGACATCGCGGCCGTCGCCGCTGCCGCGAAGCAGGTCGGGGCGCTGCTCGTCGTCGACAACACGTTCGCGACGCCGTACCTGCAGACCCCGCTCGACCTCGGCGCGGACATCGTCCTGCACTCGACGACGAAGTACCTCGGCGGCCACTCGGACGTCGTCGGCGGCTTCGCCGCCACGAACGACCCCACGATCGCGGAGCGCCTGCGCTTCCTGCAGAAGTCGCTCGGCGCCGTGCCGGGCCCGTTCGACGCGTGGCTCGTGCTGCGCGGCGTGAAGACGCTCGCCGTCCGCATGGACCGGCACTGCGCGAACGCGCGCGCCGTCGGTGGAGCTGCTCTCGGGCCACCCGCGCGTCGAGCAGGTGCTCTACCCGGGTCTGCCCGATCATCCCGGGCACGCGATCGCCGTCCGCCAGATGCGGGACTTCGGCGGCATGGTCTCGTTCCTGCTCGAGAGCGAGGAGGCCGCTGTCGAGCTCGTCGGCCGCACCGAGGTGTGGACGCTGGCCGAGTCTCTCGGTGGCGTGGAGAGCCTGATCGAGCACCCCTATCGCATGACCCATGCGTCGACGGCCGACGCGCCCTTCGCGTCGCCGCGAAACCTCGTGCGGCTCTCGGTCGGGATCGAGTCGGCGCACGATCTCGTCACGGATCTCGAGCAGGCGCTGGCGGCAGTCCCGGCCGGGGCGTAATGGCCTCGCCGGACGGGCCGATCGACCTGCTGCACGCCGGGGTCGAGCGTCGCATCGCCTCGTACCCGCTCGAGACCGACGACGGCCCGGCGCTGTTCGACGTCGGGCCGACGTCGACGCTTCCGGCGCTCGAGGCAGGGCTCGCCGCGCGTGGGCTCGGCCTCGCAGGACGTCCGGCACCTCTTGCTCTCGCACATCCATCTCGACCACGCGGGCGCAGCAGGCGCGATCGTGCGCGACGCACCCGCACGTACAGGTGCACGTGTCCGAGATCGGCGCGCCGCACCTCGTCGACCCGTCCCGGCTCGAGGCGAGCGCGCGCCGCCTGTACGGAGACGTCGTTCGACACGCTGTGGGGCGAGCTCGTGCCCGTGCCGGCCGAGAACGTGCACGTCGTCGGCGACAGCGTGCTCGGGCTCGAGGCGTTCCCCACGCCGGGCCACGCGTCGCACCACGTCTCGTACCTCGACCGCGACGGCACGCTGTACTCGGGCGACGCGGCAGGGGTGCGGGTCGCGCCGGCCCGCTTCGTGCTGCCGCCGCTGCCGCCACCGGAGGTCGATCTCGAGGCGTGGGAGCGGACGCTCGCGGAGACAGAGCGACGCGAGCCCGACGCGGCTGGCGCTTGTCCACTTCGGCGTGTTCGACGACGTACAGGGCCATCTCGCGCGCCTGCGTGACACGATCCAGCGCTGGGCGGAGTGGGTCGCGCACGGGATGGACGAGGAGACCTTCGGCGCCGCCGCGCGGGCCGACATCGGTCGAGTCGGACGCCGATGATGCCGACCACTACTCCGGGATCGTTCCGTTGTGGCATTGCTACCAGGGTCTGGAGCGCTACTGGCGCAAGAGGAGGGAGTCATGACGCGCGAGGAGCGGGTTGCCCTCGAGAGCTACCGCGGGCTGAGCGAGGTCGTGCACGAGGCGGCAGGCGTGGTCGTGCTGACGGTGCCGCAGGCGCCGGGGATCCCGATGCTCAACCGCATCGTGGGCCTGGGCGTCGACGGCCCCGCCACCGAGGAGGCGGTCGACGCGGCGCTCGCGGTCATCCCGGCGGGCGTCACGTACTACGTCGCCGTGGCTCCCGGTGCGCTTCCGCTGCACCTGCCCGGCTGGCTCGAGGCTCGCGGTCTCGAGCAGGGCTGGGGCTGGATGAGCTTCCGGCGCAGCCCGGCCTCCCCGCCGCAGGTCGAGACGTCGCTCAGGCTGGCGCGTGTCGAGTCGCGCAGCGAAGCCGAGGCGTTCGCGCGAATCCAGCGTGTCGCCTACGGGCTGCCCGAGCCGCTCGAGCCGCTGCTGGCCCAGGCGCCCGAGTCGCGGCTGGGAGTGCTGGATCGCGCTCGACGGCGACGAGCCCGCCGGGGCGGGCGCGCTGTTCGAGCTGGAGGGCGCCGCCTATCTCGGCTTCGGCGCGACGCTGCCCGAGCACCGCGGCAAGGGCGCGCAGGGTGCGCTGCTCGCGCACAGGATCGCCCGCGCGGGGGAGCTCGGCTGCGACGTCGTGCTCACCGAGACGGGCGAGCGCCGCGACGACCTACCGTCCAACTCGTACCGGAACATCCTCCGCGCCGGGTTCGAGGAGGTCGCGGTGACCGCCAACTGGGTCGGAACGAGGCTAGCCCGCGGCTTCGGCCGCTACGGCCGACGCCGTCGACCGCGTAGGCGCGCAGGTCGGCGAGCGACGAGAACTCGAGCGCCGCCAGCGTGCGTCGCGGCCAGCACGACCGGCGGCGCCTCGCCGGCCTCGAAGGCCTCCTGCCAGCGTGGCGCACACACGCACCACCGGTCACCCGGGACGAGCCCGGGGAACCCCCACTCGGGATGAGGCGTCGACAGGTCGTTTCCCGCCGAGCTCGAGAACGCGAGGAACTCCTCCGTCATCACGGCGCAGACGGCGTGCACTCCGAGGTCGCCGGAGCCGGTGCGGCACGTGCCGTCTCGGTAGAAGCCCGTCACCGGGTCGACGCTGCACGGCTCCAGCTCACCGCCCAGCACGTTCTGCCCGCGTGACTCTGCACCCATCGGCGCAGGACCCTACGCGAAACCCGTCACGAGCCACTTGCGGCGCCGGAAGCGCAGCCCCATCGTCGCGAGCCGCACGAGGATGAGGACGAGGAGCGCCACCCAGACCCCGCGGATGCCCCAGTCGCGTGCGAGGGAAGCCACCAGCACGCCTGCGCACACCAGGAACGCCAGCACCATCGAGGCTGCGATGAACGGTCCGTCGCTCGCGCCGATCAGGATCCCGTCGAGGGCGAACACGGCGCCGTTGAGCGGTTGCATGAGCGCGAAGATCGGCCACAGCTCGCGGCATTGCTCGAGCACCGCGGGGTCGCTCGTGAACACCCGCGGCAGGACGTCGACCAGCGCGAGCAGGAGCAGCGCAAAGACGGCGCCCAGCGCGATCGAGAGTTGCACCATGCGCACGCTCGCGGCGTACGCGTCGCGCGCCCGGTCGGCACCGAGCTCGCGTCCGACGATGATCTGACCGGCGATCGCGATCGAGTCCAGCACCAGCGCGAGAAAGATCCAGAGCTGGAACGCGATCTGGTAGGCGGCCAGCTCCGGGTCGCCGAGCCTCGCCACGACGGCCCCCGCGAGGATGAACGCCGCGATGAGCGCCGCGGTGCGCACGAAGATGAACTTCCCGACCGACAGCAGCCGCCTTGCCAGCGCGAGGCGCGGCGCGACTCTGCCACGGCCCACCCGCCGCAGGATCGTGATCACGAACAGCGCGCCCATCACCGTCTGCGCCACGACGGTGCCCCAGGCGGATCCCTCGATCCCCCAGTCGAGGCCGTAGACGAACAGGAGCTCGAGCACGACGTTGAGCAGGTTCCCGACGATCACGATCAGCAGCGGCGTGCGCAGGTCGGCTATCCCGCGCAGGTAACCCTGCCCGCCGAGCGCGATGAACGCGGATGGCAGGCCGAGCGCGACGATCCGCAGGTAGGTCGACGCGTAGTCCGCCGTCTCCCCCTCGACGCCGATCGCCCCCACGATCGGCCCGGCGAGCGCGATCACGACCGCGGTGAGGCCGACTCCGAGGCCGAGGGAGAGCCACAGCGACTGCGCTCCGAGCCGGGCCGCCGTGTCGCGCTCGTCCGCCCCGACGGCACGCGCGACCTGCGCGGTGGTGCCGTACTGGAGGAAGTTGAACATCGCCAGCACGGACAGCGCGGTCGCGGCGGCACCGAGCGCGGCGAGCTGAGCGCGGCCGAGGTGACCGACGATGGCCGTGTCGACGAGGATGTACAGCGGCTCGGCGGCAAGCGCGCCGAGCGCCGGCGCGGCGTAGTCGCAGGATCTGGCCGTCGTACGGCGACCGCAGTCGGGCAGGGCCGGTAGATGTCCGGCCCCTACGAGGCAGGCGAGCCGGCGCACGACGCGAGCGCCGCTCGACTGCGCCAGCGCCTTGATCACGATCTCGTCCACGTTCACGTGCAGCGGGCGGGTGAGCGCGAACATGACGCAGTCGGCCACCTCGTCCGGGGTGATCGGATCGACACCTTCGTACACGGCCTTCGCCTGCTCCGCGTCGCCCTTGAAGCGGACGAGCGAGAACTCGGTCTCGACGAGCCCGCCGTCGACGGTCGTGACACGGATCGGCCGGCCGAGCAGGTCCTCGCGCAGCGCGTAGACGAAGCCGCGTAGGCCGAACTTGGCGGCGACGTACGAGGCGGCATTCTGGTACGCCTGCCTGCCTGCGACGCTGCCGGTGAAGAGGATGTGGCCGCCGTCCCGGATGTGCGGGAGGCAGAGCCGCGTGACCCGCATGCGCGCCGTCGACGTTCGTGTGCAGGACGGTCGCCTCGTCTTCGGGGTTGGACTCCCAGAACGGATAGCGGCCGAGGGCCAGCCCCGCGTTGTTGTAGAGGATGTCGACGCCGCCGAGCTCGGCCGCGGCCGCCTCGACGAACGCGCGGCGAGCTGTCCTCGTCGCGCACGTCGAGCGCCAGCGCGACGTCGGCGTCGATGCGCTCCACGCGCCGCGCTCCGCCGGCGACCCGTACGCCGGCCTCGCGCAGCTTGCGCACCGTCGACGCACCGATGCCCGAGGAGGCGCCGGTGACGATCGCGGTCTTGCCCTGTAGCTCCATCGCGGCCAGCCTACTACCGCGCAAGCCCCCGAAGCCTCGTCGACGGCGCAGTCGCTCGTATCCCCCATCCGAGGGACGCCCGCCCCCGATGCCGCTCCGACAATCAGCTGGATGGACGAAACCGCCAGCCGCAGCATCGGGTTTCCGGCCAGCCTTCCGGCCGGCGCCTGGCAGCGGATCGAGACCGCTGTGCGGGCCTCGGTCCCTGCGCCCAAGGCCGACGCCCTCCTCGACGAGATCGAGGTTGCGCTCGGGCTCGGAGACGGCACCCCCGACTGGGAGGATCTCGCGGTCGAGAACGCGCGGCTCGCGCACGAGATGGAAGTGGCGGCCAGCGTCGACCCGCTCACGGGTCTCCGCAACCGCAGCCGCTTCTTCGAGGACCTGCGCCGTGAGATGGCCGAGTCGCGCAGGTACGGGACACCGCTCTCGCTGCTCGTGCTCGACGTCGACAGCCTGCGCACGGTCAACGCCGAGCAGGGCTTCGATGCCGGCGACCGCCTGCTCCTGTCGATCGCCGAGCTGCTCCTCACCCGGCTGCGGGTGTCGGACATCGCAGCCCGCATCGGCGACGACGACTTCGCCGTGATCCTGCCGCAGACACCGCTCGACGGAGCGCGCACGCTCTCCAAGCGCGTGATCGAGACCCTCGGTGAGCGGATGCGGGCAGGTGTCGCGTCGCTCGACGGCGACGTCACATCGGGTGGCGACCTCCTGCAGCGGGCCGACCGCAACCTCGCGGACGGCCGCTCCTCCGCTCCCTAGACGCGCCTCGTCGGTGTCCGACTTCAGTCGGACCGCGTGTACGCAAGCCACTGGCGCCCGAGGACGCGCGGCTGTCGACCGACGTCAGCGCCGCCCTCGGATGCGCCGGACAGCTCGATCCGCTCGATCGTCACCGGCGTGCGCGGCTGGTCGCGACCGTCACGGTCGACGTGCGAGATGCGGTCGACGACGTCCTGCCCGGCCACCACCCGGCCGAACACGGTGTGCTTGCCGTCGAGCCACGGGCACTCGTCGGCGGTGACGATGAAGAACTGCGAGCCGTTCGTCGCGGGGCCCGAGTTGGCCATCGCGAGCGCGCCGCGGGTGACGAGATGCTCGTTGAACTCGTCCTCGAACGTGTAGCCCGGGCCGCCGGTGCCGTCGCCGCGGGGGCAGCCGGCCTGAACCATGAAGTCGGGGATCACCCGGTGGAAGCGGAGAGCTGTCGTAGAAGCCCTCGCCGGCGAGGCGTGTGAAGTTGTCGACGGTCTTGGGAGCCTCCTCGGGGAACAGCTCGACCTCGATCGTCCCTTCGCTGGTGTGAAGCGTCGCGGTTGTCATGCCGACACCCTAGCCGCGGTGCCTGGAACCGCCGCAACGGTGCCAGGGACCGGTCGCCGGCCGCTTAACAGGCTGCCAACATCTGTCGATAAGGCACCTACGTACACTGGTTGACCATGGCGACCGCGGAGCCCCTCGTCGGCGGCCTGCCCCAGGGTGAGGCCTCGCAGGAGCTGGCACTCAGCTGGCGCCGTCTGACGCGCGCCGCCACGGCCGTCGCGCTCGTCAGCAGCCCCGCTCTCTACATCTGGTTCTCCGAGAAGTACGACTGGGACTGGTGGATGGCGCTGCTCGCCACCCTCGGCTGCGTCGTCGCCTTCCGCGGCATCGTCGATCTCGATCTTCCACCGGATGATCCCGTGGCCGAGCCTGTTCGGGCTCGAGAGCGCCGAGCTGCGCGACGAGGACGTCGTCGCGAGGCGCCGCGTCTGGTTCTGGCGCTTCTGGCTCAAGATGGCGATCTTCGTCGCGGTCGTCTGGCTGATCCTCTCGGTGTTCGACGTCTCCTGGTCGGCGTTCATGTCGATCCTGCCGCTCCTGATCATCTTCCCGTTCTACATGCTCTTCAACTTCGCGATCCTCTTCGGGCCGCTGCTGATCATGAACCTGTCGCAGATCCAGGCCTTCGAGCCCGGTGACGCGCAGTGGGGCGTGAAGCTCAGCGACGTCCGCGGCCAGGTCGAGGCGAAGGAGGAGGTGCGTCGGGTCGTCTCGATCTGGCAGTCGGGCGATCAGTTCGAGCGCGCGGGCGGCAAGCGCGAGCGCGGCCTGCTGTTCCTCGGAGCGCCGGGCACCGGGAAGACGATGCTCGCGAAGGCGCTCGCCACCGGGTTCAACTCGCCGTTCGTCTCGATCCCGGGCTCCGGCTTCGCGGCCACGTTCATCGGCATCGACGCGATCGTGGTGCGCATCGTCGCGAGGACGGGCGAAGAAGCTGGCCCGCAAGTGGGGCGGCCAGTGCATCGTCTTCATCGACGAGATCGACGCCGTCGGGATGCGCCGCAACGCGCTCGGTGGCGCCGGCGGCCCCGGCCTCGGCGGCGCAGGCGGCTACACCGGCGACTTCGACCCCGCGCAGCACCTCTTCTTCGGGCCGTTCGGCGCGCTCAACCCGTCCGGCGACATGATCCTCGAGACGCGCGCCTGGCGCGAGCGGATGTTCGCCGAGCGCGCGCCGCAGCGCGCGACGCCCAGCTGGTACCAGGCTCGCATGGCGGGGCTGCAGAACTTCATGTTCCCGGGTGGCATGGGCATGGGCGGCGGGCTGGCCCTCAACCAGCTGCTCGTCGTGATGGACGGCATCGACAACCCGCCGTTCTTCAAGAAGTTCTTCACGAACAAGCTCAACACGCTGCTCGACGGCGTCTACATCGTCCCGCGCAGCCTCCGCGGGAAGGCGCTTCGCCTGCCGCCCGCGAGCCCGCGCAAGGAGCAGATCTACTTCATCGGCGCCACCAACGTCCCGATCGAGGTGCTCGACCCGGCGCTGACCCGCCCCGGCCGCATGGGCCGCCACGTCTGGTTCCGCACGCCGACGAAGCAGGACCGGCTCGACATCCTCGAGCTGTACTCGGCAAGGTCACGCACGACGCCGACCTCGACACCGACGCGCGGCGAGAAGAGATCGCGCGCGTCACGAACGGCTACTCGCCGGCGATGCTCGAGCAGGTGACGTCGATGGCCCTCACGATCGCGCACCACTCCGGCCGCGAGCAGTTCGCGTGGGAGGACCTCGTCGAGGCGATGACCACGCTGGAGGCCGGCACCGCCGTCGGAGTCGAGTACGTGCAGAAGGAGACGGAGGCGGTCGCGATCCACGAGGCGGGTCACGCCGCGGCCGGTCACGCCTACCTGCAGGGGTCGGAGTCGACGAGGCTCTCGATCCGGATGCGCGGTGGCTCGCTCGGTCACCATCAGGCGCTCGAGAAGGAGGAGCGCTTCGGCCGCTTCCAGACGGAGATGTTCGCGCGGCTCGTGTGGGGCCTCGGCGCCATGGCCGCCGAGCGTGTCTTCTACGGCGAGAACTCCGTCGGTGTCGGCGGCGACGTCATGTCGGCCACCGTCCAGGCGGCCGGCATGGTCGGCTCGGCGGCGATGGGACCACAGCCCTTCGAGGTCGAGCCGCGCGAGGGCGAGACGCCGGAGGAAGCCCGCCGGCGGATCCTCGACCGCTTCGAGAAGATCGGGCGTGCAGATCATGAACCGCACGGGTGGCGGCGGCCCGTTCGCGCAGGATCCGATCGCCGGGGTCCTCGGCGACCCGGCCAAGCGCACGCTCGTGACGCAGATCCTCGGCCAGGCGTACGTGGCCGCACACAACCTCGTCGTGTCGAACCGCACCGCGGTCGGCCGCATCGCCGACACGCTCGTGGCAAAGCGGGAGATCTTCGGGGACGAGCTCCTCACGCTGCTCGAGGAGGCGAAGATCACGATCCCCGAGGTCGACCTCAACGACGAGGCCTCGTGGCCGCCGATCTCCTTCTCGGCACAGGTCGGTTGGCCGAGGCCGTGGAGCCGACGGCGGCCGGCCCGACGCAGCAGGGAGGGACGGCATGAGCGACAGCGCTGTCGATCGGCCCGATCGTCGACGCCGAGCAGCCTCGCAAGGTGGGTACGGCGCAGACTCGGCCCGAGCATGCGCCGCCAGACCGCGTTTCGCTCGCGGTTCGCCGCCCTGTACCTCGTGCTGGCGGTCGTGGCCGGCGCCGCGATCGGCGCGTTCGTCGTCCTGCTCGCCCGGCCCGACGCACCGCCCACGCCGGCCTGGTCGGCCGCGGCTCCGAACGGCACCACGGCAAAGCGCCTCCGCTGGATCGCGAACACCGTCGCGAAGCAGTATCGATTCCCCGACGGCACACAGCTCCTGCAGCCCGTCGCGACCCGTCCCTCGCTGCCCAACGCCGACGCGAACCCCCGCTCGCAGTTGCCGCTCGTCGCGATCGTCGAGCGCCCCGACTACTCGAAGGGCGAGAAGGAGGACTTCGCCAACACGCTCCACGACCCGCAGCTGAATGCGCAGTTCACGATGTGCGCCGGGGGAACCAACTGCTCGTTCCCTGCGGACACCGGGGAGGCGACTCCGGAGCGGTTCCTGCTCCTGCAGAGACAGGCGCTCGAGCTCGGCCTGTACACGTTCAAGTACGCCCCCGAGCTCGAGACCGTGACGGTCTTCTTCCCGCCGCGCCGCGGCACCGACCTCGGCAGCGGCACCGTTGCCGTCCTGCGCAGAGGCGACTACGCCGGCGCTCTCGGCCGACCTCTCGCCGCGACGCTCGACCCGGCCACCCCGACGATCGGCGAGGTCTCCGCCACCGACCAGCTGAAGATCAGCGAGCTCACCCAGGGCAGGCTCTTCACGTACCAGTTCCGCCAGTCGCAGGACACGGGCTGGATCCTCATCGTCGACCCGCTCGCGAACGTCGTCCCGTAGCCTCTCCCGCCGTGAGGGCGAGTCGTGGAGGCACTCATCCGCGGGCGTGACGACGAGCGCCTGCTGCGGGCCAAGGCGCGCCTCGACCGGCTCGGCTGGTGGCCGCGACCGGTGCGCATCGATCACGTCCACGTCTTCGTCACGCCGTGGTTCTTCCGCCTGCCGTGGTTCCGGCGCTTCGACGGGCACGCGTTCCATTTCGGCATGCTGCTGCGCAGCGTCAGCGTCTCCGACGACCTGATCACGCACGAGCTCTGCCACGTGTGGCAGATGCAGCACCGGCCCGTGCGCATGCCGCTCAGCTATCTCGTGCGCGGCTACTGGAACAACCCGTACGAGCGCCAGGCCCGAGCCGCCGCAGCCGCGCGCCCCGGGGGTCAGGCTTCGGCCTGACCCCGCCGTCCGCCTGCTTACAAAGTGGCGCCCCGCGCCGGCCGTCCCCTACCCTGGGAGGCGTGCGCTCGTGGACGGTCGGGGTCGCCGTCGTCGCCGCCGGGCTCGCACTCGCCGGTGCGTCTCGTGGTGCCCAGGGCGCAGACCCGCCGCGCGTCGTGATCGAAGGGGCGAGCGTGGGATCCTTCTCCGCGCTGGTGCGCTGGCAGGTCGACCGGGCCGCCCGCGTGGTGATCGAGTACGGGATCGGCGACGAGACGCAGGTCTGGTCGAAGGAGACGCGGATGACCGCCGCCGGCAGTGGCACGACGCGGCTGAGCACGCTCGAGCCGGGCACGGCGTACCGGTTCCGGGTGCTGGCGCTCCCGCTGACCGGAGGCACGCGCGGTGTCTCGGAGGGCGGCATCACGACACAGCCGATGCCGACCGTCGTCCGCGGCCGCACGATCGCGAACGCGCTCGTCGTCAACGGTCAGCGCTTCTTCCCGCGCATGGTGTTCAAGCAGTGCCCCTACGCCTTCAACACGAGCCTCGCGGCGGGGATCAACGTCTTCATGGGGACGCAGTGCACGACCATCCCCGCGCACCTGGGACGTCTTGCGGGGCGAGCACTGTCGGTCACCGCGATCGAGGCACGCGGCGTCCCGGGACCCGGGCTCGTCGGCTGGCACCACCTCGACGAGGCGGACGAGCACGTCGACCGGCCCACGGCGATCCCGCTGGTGCCGTCCTCCGCCCAGAGCGGCCGGGTCACGTTCCTCACGCTGACGAATCACTTCTACAGCAAGTCCGTCGCAGTTTCCCCACGCCGGCCCAGGCTTTTACTCGGGGCTCATCGAGCGCGCCGAGATGGTCGGCTTCGACCTCTACCCGCTCCAGAACTGGTGCCGCAAGGACGCGATGCACGCCGTCTACGACGCGCAGGTCGAGCTCGCCGCCCTTGCGAAAGGGAAGCCGACCTTCCAGTGGATCGAAGCG
Source organism: uncultured Actinomycetes bacterium (assembly GCA_963732985.1). GTDB lineage: Bacteria > Actinomycetota > Thermoleophilia > Gaiellales > Gaiellaceae > Gaiella. Next base: position 326,930 of record CAVTBP010000007.1, read on the forward strand.
GCGCCGATGAACCAGTGCTTCGGCTTGGATCCCGAGCCCGCCCGTCGTGCGCGCGGAGACGTGGCTGGCGGTCGCCGGAGGGGCACGCGGAATCGGCTACTTCCCCGACCAGTGGCGCTCGGATGTCCGCGCTGAGATGACGAGGATCAACCGCGACCTCGCGACGCTGGCCCCGGCTCTTCTCGATCAGGGCGGCACGCTCGCCGGTCGCCGAGCCGAGCCCGGTGCGGGCGGGCGTGCGGCACCACAACGGCGCCGTCTACGTGATCGCCGTCAACCCCACGTTCGCTCGCACGAGCGCCAGGATCACCGTCCCCGGGCTCGCGGCGACGGCGGTGCGACGCTTCGGCGACGGCCGCTGGCTGGCCACGCGCGGCGGCGTGCTGCGCGACTCCTTCCGCGGGCTCGAGGTCAAGATCTACGTCGCGCCGCCGCCCGGCTTCGGCTAGCGGCCGGCCATCCGGCCGGCACGTCGATATCCTCGACAGGGACCCGGCCCCCATCGACTAGCGGCCTAGGTCACCACCCTTTCAAGGTGGCAGCACGGGTTCGAATCCCGTTGGGGGCATCACCGTCGGATGCCGCGTGGCTGCGCTTCGACCCGGCGTGGAGGATAGACCCGGCGTGATCGGGGCAGGGTCACGACGAATCCGCGTGGTTGCGACGAGAGGGCAATCCGCGGGGCCGGGCCGCATCGGCCCCGCGGCGCGCCGTCGCGCCTAGAAGTGGCAGTGGATCTTCACGACCCACTTGCAGTGCAGGTGGTACACGGGCCAGCACCAGCGGAAGCCGAAGATCCGGATGCACACCCAGTGTCGCTCCCACCTGCATTCGAGCACGTAGTGGAAGTGGCAGAAGGGGAACGGCCAGGGCAGCGGCTGGAACGGATTCGCCAGGTCTTCGATGTTGATGCGGTCGAGTGGGCCGAGCAGCCCGCGCTCCTGCAACGTCCCGACCGGGTTCTTCGCGAGCGTGGCCGCGAGCTCCTGGTTCTTGCCGACCTCCGCATGGAAGGCCTTGAGCGCCTTTTCCTTCTGGGCGATGTAGCCGGTGAAGAACTTGAGCGCCCCGCCCGCGTCGGCGTACGCCTCGCGGACGTGCTTCTTCGCTTCTTCCTCGCTGATCTCCGTGATCTCGAGGACGGTCGCCTTGGGTGCCGGAGGCATGGTGCTTCTCCTTTCCTGACGACACGACGGGCGCCGCGTGCCCTCCGGTCGGAGCGGTCCCTCACCCCCATCGCCGCTGCGGCACACTTGTAACAACCGGTACACCTGCTTTTCATCACCCGTCCGGGTGTCCCGCGGCGGGCTATGCGTCGCGGGCGCGCAGGAGGACGTAGCCGACGGCGAGCGACCCGAGCGCCCATGCGAAGGCGACGCCGAGGCCTTGCCAGGGGCCGATCGGCATCCCGATGCGCCCGTCGAACGGGCTCAGCATGCGGTCGGTCGTCGACTGGATCGCCATGCCGGCGACCGGCGTGAGCTGCGCGATGCGCTTGGCGATGTGCTCCGGAAACGCGCCCAGGAACAGGACCGGGAGGAAGAGGAGGCCGATGCCGACGGCGATGGTGGCGCCGGAGTGACGCAGGATCGTGCCGATGCCCAGGGCAATGAGCGCATACGCCGTGAGCAGGAGACCGGTCCCGACCACGGCCCGTGCGGCGTCGGGATCGGTGATCGACACCGGGGGATAGGCGGGCGCGACGTAGCCTCGGTCGTGGAGCAGGTCCTGCGTGATCACGAACCCGACCGCAGACGCGATCAGCGCCAGCGGGAAGGTCACGACGCTGAGCAGGACTGCCTTCGCGAGCGAGCACGCGGAGGCGGCTCTGCGTCGCCGTGAGCGTCGTGCGGATCATCCCGGTCGCGAACTCGCCGGTCATGAGCGAGGCGCCGGCGACGACGACCGCGATCTCTGCGAAGACGACACCGGCGAGGCCCATCTGCACGACGTCGTCGTCACCTCCGAAGACCGCGTTCGTCTCGGTCTGCGAGGCGAAGAAGGCCGTCATGCCGACCATGAGCAGGCACATCGTCGCCAGCGCGACGAGTGTTCCACGTTGCGTGCGGAGCTTCGTCCACTCGGAGAGCAGGGTGGCGGTCATGGTGTCGATTCCTCCGTTGTGATCGCGACGCTCGTGTGCTCCCCGGCGCCCCGCGTGAGCTGGAAGTACGCATCCTCGAGCGTGACCCTGCTCGACACGAGCTCCTCGAGTCGCACCTGGTGCGAGACGAGCACCTCCGCCACCCGAGCGGCCGGCATCCCCTGCACGGCGACCCGTTCGCGCCCGTTCGAGATCACGGTCGCGCCGGTGTTCGCGAGGACGGTCATCGCGGTGACGGCATCGGGTGTCTTGATCTCCACCCGGTCGCCCGACGCGCGTGGCGATGAGCTCGTCGACCGAGACGTCTGCGAGCAGCCGTCCCTTGCCGATCACGATCAGGTGGTCGGCGGTGTCCTCGAGCTCGCTCATCAGGTGGCTCGACACGAACACGGTGCGACCCTCGGCTGCGAGCGCACGGAGCGTCTCGCGCATCCACTGGATCCCTTCCGGATCGAGCCCGATCGTCGGCTCGTCGAGGATCAGGATCGGTGGATCGCCGAGCAACGCTGCGGCGACGCCGAGACGCTGTCTCATCCCGAGCGAGAAGGTGCCGACCCGCCGGCGCGCGACACTCGAGAGCCCTACGACCTCGAGCACCTGGTCGACCCGTCGCTTCGAGATCCCGTTGCTCCGGGCGAGCCAGCGCAGGTGACTTCGCGCCGAACGGCTCGGATGGAAGCCCGCGTCGAGAAGCGACCCGACGACGGTCAGCGGCCGCGTGATCGTCGCGTAACGCACACCGTTGACGAGCGCCTCACCGGACGTCGGTGCAGCGAGGCCGAGCAGGAGCTGCATCGTCGTCGTCTTACCGGCGCCGTTCGGCCCGACGAACCCGGTGACCCGGCCGGGCCGCACCGCGATCGAGAGATCGTCGACGGCGACCGTCTCGCCGTAGCGCTTCGTCAGCGCGTGGGTTTCGACCGTCGCAACCATGCCTCGGACGGTAGGAGCGCCGCGCTCTCGCCGCGTCGCGCGCCAGCGGTGTCTTCCACGTGCCACCGGCCGGTGAGCCTCGTCGGCTCGTCACCCTCCCGGGTGAGGGCGAAGATGGCGAAGCAGCGCGACGCGGGCAGGCGTTCCGGACGTCGACAATGCCTGCATGGAGCTTGCTCGCGAGAGCCAACGCGTGCTCGAGACCGGCCGCCGCGCGCTCGAATCCGCCAGACGCATCTTCGCGGGCCGCGACGGCCGGCTTGCGCTCACGCTGGTCCTGTGCGTGACGGCGGCGCTCGAGGCGAGCCTCTACACATCCGGTAACCAGGACGGCTTCGGCTTCGAGGAGCAGGACGACCCGACGATGGCCGTCCTCGTGAACGTGCTGGCCGTCGTTCCGCTCGTCGCCGCGCAGCGATTCCCGTTCCTGGCCGCGGCCGCCACGACGTTCTTCGCGCTGGTGCTGCTCGGAGCGCCCGAAGCGCCGATCACTCTGACGGCGCTCGGCGTGCTGCTGTACGCGTTGGGCCATCTCGTGCTTCGGCGCGGCTTCCTCCTCACGATCCCGCTCCTGCTGCCGTTTCTCTTCAACGCCGCCGCACCGTTCGACGGCAGTGACGCGGACCCGGCAAGCGTCGCGCCACTTCTCCTCGTTGCAGGAGCAGTGCTCCTGGCAGAGTCGACGCGCAAGCGCACGGAGGTGGTCGCCGAGCTCGACGCGACGCAGGAGGCGATGGCAGAGAGCGTGCGCGAGCAAACCGCGATGGAGGAGCGAGCGCGGATCGCGCGCGAGCTGCACGACATCGTGGCGCACCATCTGTCGGTGATCGCCGTCCAGAGCGAGACCGCGCGGCTCACGTCGCCGAAGCTCTCCGCTGACGCTCGCGGCCGTTTCGAGGCGATCGCCGCCACCGCGCGGGACGCACTCACCGAGACACGCCGGCTTCTGGGAGTCCTCCGCGAGGACGTCGGCGGCGAGGCCGACCGCGCGCCGCAGCCCGGTCTCGACCAGCTCGCCGAGCTGGTCGACATGGCACGCGACACCGGAGGGAACGTCCGGCTCATCCTGCAGGGCAAGATCGTCCCGTTGCCGGCAGGAATCGATCTCGCCGCGTACCGCATCGTCCAGGAGGCGCTGACCAACGCACGGCGGCATGCGCCCGGCGCAGACGTCGACGTCGAGGTGTCCTACGGAGAGGAGACCCTGCAGCTCCGGGTCAGGGACCACGGGCCCGGGCCGGCAGAGGGTGAGCTGGCCGCGGGTCACGGGCTCGTCGGCATGCGCGATCGGGCGACGATCGCCGGTGGAACGTTTTCGTGCGGCGCGGCCGAGGGCGGCGGCTTCGTCGTGGACGTCACTCTGCCCACGGTCGAGGCGCCTTCGTGATCCGTGCGCTGGTCGCCGACGACCAGGAGGTCGTGCGTGCGGGGTTCTCCGCGCTGCTCGAGACGCAGCCGGACATCACCGTCGTCGGCAGTGCGGCTGACGGCTCCGAGGCCGTTCGGCTGAGCGGCGAGCACCGGCCCGACGTGGTGCTGATGGACGTGCGCATGCCGGTGATGGACGGGATCGAGGCCACCCGGCAGATCTGCGCGGGTGGAGGCGGGCACGACCCGCGCATCCTCATCCTCACGACCTTCGACCTCGACGAGTACGTCTACGACGCCCTGCACGCAGGCGCGAGCGGTTTTCTGCTCAAGGACGTTCCCGCCGAGACCCTCTTCGAGGCCGTACGCGTCATCGCCGCCGGCGACGCGCTGCTCGCCCCTGCGATCACGCGCCGCCTGATCGCAGAGTTCGCCCGCCTGCGCCCGCAACCGCAGACCCGGCCGGACGGGCTCGGGGAGCTCACGCCGCGCGAGACCGAGATCCTGGGGCTCGTGGCGGAGGGCCTGTCGAATCACGAGATCGCCGACCGGCTCGTGCTCAGCGACGAGACCGTCAAGACCCACGTCAGCCACGTGCTGCGCAAGCTGCGGCTGCGCGACCGCGCGCAGGCCGTCGTGGTGGCGTACGAGTCGGGTCTCGTCGTGCCCGGCGCATAGAGGCCCGGTGAACCGGGCCTAGGCGGCCTCTACGGACGCGTTCAGGCGCTGCGGCAGTGGAGCCTTGCGGCCGCGAAGCGGACGCCTTCAGGGTTATGCGTGGAAGGAATCCGCGTACGCGGATTCCGTAATCTCGCGAAGCGAGATCCACTTGCAGGCAAATCGGTAGCGTTGCCGGCACCGCGACGACGGAGGGCGAGCGATGACGACGATCACGGCAGCCGTCACCGAGGCACCGGGCGCCGAGTTCACGCTGCAGGAGGTCGAGCTGGGCGAGATCCGGGCGGATGAGGTCGTCGTCGAGATCCGCGCGGCCGGGATCTGCCACACCGACCTGATGGGACGCGACGGCGTGCTCCCCACGCCCCTGCCGGTCGTCCTCGGGCACGAGGGAGCGGGCGTCGTCGAGCGCGTCGGCGCCGCGGTCACGAGTGTCGCCGCGGGGGATCACGTCGTGCTGAGCTTCGACTCCTGCGGCGACTGCGGGACGTGCCTGACCGGGCGCCCGTACTCGTGCCACGACTTCTTCGCGCGCAACTTCCTCGCGTCGCGACCGGACGGCTCGACGTCGCTCGCGCGTGACGGTCAGCCCCTGCACTCCCACTTCTTCGGCCAGTCGAGCTTCGCCACGCGGGCCGTCGCCTCCGAGCGCAACGTCGTGCGCATCCCCGAAGACCTGCCGTTCGACGTCGCAGCGCCCCTCGGCTGCGGCGTCCGGACGGGCGCAGGCGCTGTCATGAACACGCTGTGCCCGCCCGCCGGCTCGTCGATCGCGGTGTTCGGCACCGGCGGCGTCGGCATGTCCGCGGTCATGGCGGCACACGCCGTCGGCTGCGCGACGATCATCGCCGTCGATCCCAAGCGCTCTCGGCTCGAGCTGGCGAGCGAGCTGGGCGCCACCCACGTCGTCGATCCGGGTCAGCAAGACGCCGTGGAGACGATCGCAACGCTGACGGCAGGCGGCGCCGACTACACGCTCGAGGCGAGCGGCTCCACGGTGGCGCTCCGCCAGGCCTTCGAGTCGACCGGCGCCGGCGGCACCTGCGGCGTCGTCGGTGCGCCCCCGTTCGGCACCGAGGTCGCCTTCGACGTCAACATGCTCATCGCGATGGGCCGCACCCTGCGCGGCATCGTGGGCGGCAACAGCGTGCCCGGTGTCTTCTTCCCGCGCCTCGTCGCGCTCTGGCGGAGCGGACGGCTGCCCTGGGACCGCATGATCGAGACGTTCGACTTCGATCGCATCAACGAAGCTGCGGAGCGCGCCGAGCGCGGCGAGGTGATCAAGGCCGTGCTCCTGATGCCCTGACGCCTGACCCCGCCTATCCAGAAGCCCCGGTTTCCTCGTGCGGTGCACCGACGGGCTTCGACTCGGAGGATCCGCGCTGTCGCAGGTAGACCGTGAACACGGCCATCGTCCCGACGGCGAGAAACTCCGACTGCCAGTTCTGCAGCGTCTTCTCCCAGAAGTCCGGGTCGAGGAGATAGCGTCCCCAGGACACGGGCGCCGCGCCATGCTCGGCCCGGTCGCTGTTGAACACGCGCAGGTTGTTGAGCGACTGCGCAAGCCACGTGGCGAGAAAGATGCCCGCCATCACGAGCAGCAGCGAGTTCGAGTAGAGCCACGTCCTGACACCACCGGCCTTGGCCCAACTCGGCGACCCGGAACGCGCGTGGCGCCCGACGCGCTGTTGCAGGTCGCTCTCCAGGCCGATGTCGGCGGGCTGCTTCGACTCGTTCGATCCACGCTGTACGAGCCAGACCGTCACGCCGATGAACAGCGCGAACTGGAGGAACTCCGACTGCCAGTTCTCCATCACCGCCCCGCCGAAGTCGGGCGAGGCAATGTAGCCCCACCACGAGATGGGCGTTTCGTCGTGCTCCGCGAGCTCGGCGTTGTGAGCCCGGTGCCCGGCCAGCGACTGACCCGCGAGGGCGGCGAGGAAGATCGCGCCGAAGAACAGCGAGAGTCCGTTCTCCCTCGCGAACCTCATTGCTGTGTGAGCCCCACAAGGACGAAGAGCGAGGACGCCGACGGCGATCGTCACCGCATAGACGGCGAACATGACCCTCACCAGGCCGGTGCTACCCCTCGGCAGGCACCGTCAATCCTGAGCGCGACGCCCCGTCGCCGCGAGCGCGACGGTGGCTCAGGACTCGCGGACTGGGTGTCGTCGTCTCGAGCTGCTGGAGTCGCGAGTCCATGCGGGAGGCGATCCGCTCGAGCTGGTCGACGACGGTGTCGTGCTCGCCGCGGACGCTCTGCCCGGCGTACTCCAGCCGGCGCAGGAGCTGGTTCATCTCGTCGATGCGGTCGTCGACGCCGCGTGCCTCCGCGAGCTCGGCGACCGCCTTCTCGTGGTAGGCCAGCCGCATGCGCAGGCCCTCGACGTTGATGCGGAGCTGGTCGAACGCGCGCGCGGTGGGCCACGAGGCGCCCTCGCGCGAAGTCCTCGGGCCCCGGCACCGGGCCGGTCACGATCCGCGCGGCGAGCTCTGCCACTCGCTCCTGGAGCGCGACGCGCTCGGCCGCCCACGTCTCCGCGGTACGCACGAGCTGGGCGGTGATGGCGTCCCTGTCCGACTCGACCAGCTGGATGCGCGCGATGAGCTCGCTCATCGCAAGCTCACGGGCGGGATCGGAGTCCCCACCCTTGCGGATCTCCGCGGCGAGCGCCGCCAGCTCGTCGCCGAGCCGCACCTCCAGCGCGCTCAGCTCCGCGCGCCACGCGGCCGTCATGCGCGCCATGCTCTCGGCCCGGTCGTGGCTCTCGAGACGCTCCAGGCGCTCGCCGAGCTCCCTCTCGAGAGCCCGCCTGCGGAACTCGCCGGCGGCGGCGACGTCGGCCAGCTCGTCCCTGACCTCGGCGCCGGTCCTCTCCGCCAGAGCCGAGGCGACGACGACGGCGCCCTTCGACCTGCTCGAGCCGACGGCCCAACGTCCGCGCCAGCCGCTCGCTGTACGGCGCCGTGAGCGAGCCCGCCGCGCGCTCCAGAGACGTGGCCCCGGCCCGCAGCTCGCGGGTGACGGCGTCGATGCGCCGGTGCACCTCGTCGAAGCGCGCCTCGAGGGCGTAGACGTCGTGCGGCCTTCGCCGGTGCGGTCGCCGTCTCACGGGCGATCCCGGCCACGGTCTCGAGCTCCACGGCGAGCGCCTCCGTCGCCGTGTGGAGCTCCTCGCGCAGCTCGACGCCGGTGCGGTCGGCAAGCGCCATCGCCACGGCGACGGCACCCTCGACCTCCTCCAGGCGCCGGCCGAGCAGGTGCGCCAGCCGCTCGCCGTACACCGTCGGCGCGCTGTCCGCGCTCGCCGTCACGGGACGGGCTCAGGTCACGGTGCAGCGCCGCGATCGCGTCGGCGGCGCGCGTCATCTCGTCGCGCACGCGACCCTCGACGGCCGTGATCTCGACCTCGGGATCGGGCGTGCGTGGCCCTCCGCCGGATACGTTGCGCCGCTTACCCAGCACGAGCGGCACCTGACGGTTCGACGGGACGCCGGCGCCTCACGACGCCATGGACCGCAGAAGCCGCAGAGGTGTCGCACCGAGGCCGCGCGATGCCCACGAGGGGGGACGCCGTATATCGCGTGGCAACAAGCATCGACGCTCCGAGTATCGCGTCGGGATGCTGGGTGTCGACATACCTCGTTCGAGGGTTTCTCGGCTCAATCCCGCACGTTGCGGGCTTCCGGGTCACCCGCCGCGAGGGGCAATCAGGGCGTTGCGACGTGCTTGCCGAACCAGTCGAGCATGCGCCGGTAGGCCGCTGCGGCTGCCGCCGCGTCGTAGCGCGCGCCCGTCGGGTTGAAGAACGCGTGGTCGACATTCGGGTAGGTGACGATCTGATGCCGCAGGCCCGGCCTTGCGCAGCGCGGCTCGCGCAGCCGGACGCGATGCGTTCACGCGCGAGTCGAGCTGCGCGTAGATCCCGAGCACGGCAGCCTTCGCACCGCTCAGGTTGCCTCCGTCGGGAAAGGGGCCGTAGAACGGCACCGCAGCCGCCAAGACGAGCCTCACGCGACGCGAGCAGGAGCCAGGTCATCCCGCCACCGAAGCAGAAGCCGGTCGCGGCGACCTTCTTGCCGGGCAGCCGGCGGCGCAGCTCCGTGACGCCCGCCTTCAGGTCGGCCACGAGCCGTGACTGAGGGGCGGCACCCAGCGCGGCCATCGCCTCGAACTCGTCCGCGAACGACCCGGTGCCACCCTCCTCGGAGAGCAGGTCGATCGCCAGCGCGGAGTAGCCGCTCGCCGGCGAGGCGGCCCGCGATCGCACGGATCGAGTCGTTCAAGCCGCGGTTCTCGTGGATCACCAGCACTCCGCCCCGTGGCTTGCGGGCGGCGGCCCAGGCCCCCATCAGCTTCCGGCCCTGCGGCCCGCGAAACACGATCTCACGGGTCGGCACTGCAACTGCTCCGGCGGACGATCGCTCCGCCGTTGCGGACGACGCGCCGCCGCGGCGGCGGCGGTTCGTGCACCCGCCGGCGGCGGCGTGATCGCCGCGAGGAGCGACGCGGCGGCGGCCCCCTTCAGGCCGAGCAACCCCAGGCGCCGCAACGCCTCGCGTCGCGAGACGAGCCCGTCGGCGTGGTCCTCGGCGATCTCCTCTGCGAGATACCGCTGGAGCTCGGTCATTCCTCACACCTCCTCGATCGCGCCCGCTCGCGCCAGTGTCTCGAGTGGCGGGCGCCACTCGATCCGATTGTTGCGCGCGCAGGCCATGCTGCGCACGTGTGATCAGGGCTTGGGCGGAAGAGAGCGCGCGAATGCAGCCGCTTTCCCGACCCACGTGCGGAGCGCCGCGCCTCGGAGGCCGTCCGTGGCGACGAACACCATGCCCGTCATGGGGCCAGCCTGGGGCCATTGCGCCAGGCGTTATCGTTGGGGAGATCATGGAACGTGCACGGCGCGCGGTGACCATCGTTCTCGCGGTGGTGCTGGCGGCGCTCTACGGAGCCGGTATCCAGTACCTCGGCAGCTTCTCCATGTACCCGTGGATGGCGGACATCAGCTTGCTGTCCGCGCCCTGGCTGGCAATCGCCTTTCTCGCTGGATGCACTCAGCGCCACCCAAAGCGCGCAGCCGTCCTCGGCTTCGTGTGCACATTCTCCGCGTGGCTTGGTTACGGAGCGATGACGCTCAGCCCGATGGAGGGCGCCGAGATGAGCTGGCCGGCCGTGCTCGCGTTCAGCCGCAGCCAGGCCAGCGTGATCATCGGCGGCCTCGTAACCGGGCCGCTATTTGGATGGTTCGGCCACCGCTGGCGAGCCGATCGAGCCTGGCTCGGAGCACTCGTGACCGCAATTGCCTTCTGCCTCGAGCCCCTCGCGCGCGAGCTCTACGGCTTGCCGATCAGATCGTCAACTGTGCTGGTGGCGGAAGTGGCCGTCGGCCTCGCGATGGCGGTCTACGTCGGTGCCCGACTGGACAAGCCGTTGCTAGGCCGGAACTCGCGTGGCTAGTCAACCAATGACGAGCGGCCCCAGCTCCGCCGTCGCCAGCGCAGTCAAGGCTTCGGCCGTCGAATAGGGCGCCGACAAGTCCACCAACGTGGGCGGCAGAAAGTGTCCTTGCTATTGCCACCGGCTAGCGGGCGGCGGCACTGCAGTCCTCGCGATGACGCCAGCGGATGGCAGTGGTCTTTACGGCACGGCGGGAGGCACTCCACACCGCACTTTCGGCTTAACTGCACACATTACTGACCACACGACCGATCCCGTCCGTCGCCGTTCGGCAGAATCCTAGGAAACAAGCCATTCGGGCGGTTAGCTCAGCTGGTCAGAGCGCCTGCCTTACACGCAGGAGGTCGCTGGTTCGAGCCCAGCACCGCCCATCGCATCGATCCCGGCCGTCTTCTAGTGTCGCGCCATGGCCCGCGCCGTTGGACGGTTGCTCGTTCGCAGCGCGCTCATCGCGGCCGTCGGCCTCGTCCTCGCCGCGCTACTGGCGATCGTCACCGGCGGGACCTTCTCGGACAGGTTCCGTCTCATCGTCTTGCTCTTCGGTGCGCTGCTGCTGCTGCTCGCCGCGACCGGTCCTCACCGGCGATGGATCGCGCCATCGGCCAGCACGGCCGCAGCATCGTCGGCCCGTTGCTCGGTCGTCAGGACGAGACGTACGAAGGGCCACGGGCGTCGACGGCGGCCGTCTTCGTGCTCTGCGGGGCTCGCCCTGATCGCCGTCGGCGCGGCGGTCGACGCGTCCTGAGCCGGTCGGCCGACGTGTGACTGCTCAGAGCTGCCGGATGCGAGGGCTCGTCTCGTCCTCTTCGACGAGGCTCACGAGCGTGATCTCGGACGCATGCACGAACGTCCGCAGATCGCGACCCTGCGGCTCGATCTCCACCCAATCGCCCGTGCTTCCCGAGCCTCTGCCCAGGCTCCGGACATAGTCCTCGGCGGCAGCACCTTCCATGTCGACCACCAGGCCGCGCTTGTCACCGAATGTGACTTGGACTCGAGCGGCCACGGGAGAAGGCTACCGCGGCCGGCTTTCAGGCGACCACGAGCGCGACCGCGACGAACTGCACCGCGGCCGCGGCGACCACGAGGACGTGGAAGAGCTCGTGGTAGCCGAAGGTTCCCGGCCAGCGGTTCGGACGCTTCGTCGCATACGCGATCGCGCCGACGGTGTAGAGAACGCCGCCGATCGCCACCAGGGTCGCGGCCGCCACCCCGGCGCCCGAGAACAGCTGTGGGGCCGCCAGCACGCCGACCCAGCCGAGCGCGAGATAGACGATCGCGGCCAGCCACCTCGGCGCACCGATCCAGGCGAGCGAGATGAGCATCCCGGCAGCCGCACCGGCCCACACGACGGTGAGCACCACCCAGCCGAGCCAACCCTCGATCGCCAGCAGCGCGAACGGCGTGTAGGTGCCGGCGATGAAGACGAAGATCGTCGAGTGGTCGAGCCGGCGCATCCACGGTCTGCACCGAGGGCGACCACGTGATGCGGTGGTACAGCGCGCTCACGCCGAAGAGGGCGGCGAGCGCGGCGACGTAGACCGACGAGGCGACGGTCTCGCGGCGCCGCCTGCGAGCACGATCAACAACGCCGCGCCTCCGAGAGACGAGAAAGAACGCCCACTCGTGGAAGACGCCGCGAAACCGCGGCTTCAGCTCCGCAATCACCCCTGCATGGTGCCATGCCGCGAGGTCGCCCGCCTCCCCCGCTCTGCCTACACTCAGGCCGCGGGCCGTTAGCTCAGCTGGTAGAGCAGGGGACTTTTAATCCCAAGGTCGCTGGTTCGACTCCAGCACGGCCCATCCCTTCATGCGGCGCTCCGTACCGACCCATCGCCGCGGTCAGGCGAATGTGCCCTTCATCCCGTCAGGAGACGACGGCCCGACCGAGGCGGCGACCTCGCGCGCAATGGTGATGAACCGCTGCACGGCAGGTGACAGCTGCTCGCGCTGCCACGCGAGGGCGACGATGCTCGGCGGGAGCGGAGGCTGGAGCTCCAGCTGCGCAAGCTCCGCGCTCGGCCGTACCGCGAGCGCCGGAACGACCCCGACCCCGGCCCCCGCCGCGACGAGCGCGTTGATGGTCGGGCAGTCGCCGATGTGCAGCGCATGCGAGACGTCGACCCCGGCCGAGCGCCAGGCGTTGCTCCGTTCCTTGCTGGCCGGGATCCCCGAGGAAGATCAGGCGCTCGCCGCCGAGCGCCGCGAGACCGACCGGCTCCGACCGGTCGAGGCGGTGACCGCGCTGCACGACGAGGCAGTAGTCGTCACGAAGCAGCGGCACGGCATGAACACCGGGTGGTGACCTGAGCGGGAAGTCCGTGAACGCGACGTCGATCGCCTTCCGGCTCAGAAGGTCGAGCACCGAGCTGCCACCCCTTGGCTCCGCGAGCTCGACGGTCACCCGCGGCACGTCTCTCGCAAACGCCTGGACGATGGCCGGAATCACCGATCGGCCGATGCTCTGGTAGATGCCGATCCGGATCCGGCCCGCCTGCCCGACCGCCAGCGCGGCGATGTTCTCCCGCGCTCTGCGAAGCTCGTCGGCGATCGCAGCCCCGTGCCGGAGCAGGACAGCGCCGGCAGCCGTGAGCACCACGGCCTGATTGCGGCGCGATCGCTCGAGCAGGCGCTGACCGACGATCTTCTCGAGCGTGGCGACCTGGCTCGAGACGGCCGACTGCGTGTATCCGAGCTTCGCCGCCGCACGGCCGAAGGAGCGCTCGCTCGCGACCTCCGAAAGAGCGGTGAGGTGCCTCATCTCGACGGCGAACCACTCCGACTGCACAGTGCCGACTCTACGTGACGCGCCCGGCGGGTCCAAGGACCGCGTCTATCGAGATCTCTGATCTTTCTTATTCCAAGCGCTTTGCCCGAGGGTCCGCCCGAACAGCCCCGTTTCGTCGTCTAACTCCACATGGGAGCACCGACCCCGTGCTCGGGTAGCGGCGTGCACGGGAACGCCGGAGCCGCGGCGCGCGTGGAGCAGAGCGTCGATCAGAGCTGGCTCGGGGTCGAGGCGCGTCATCTTGCAGCGTTCGAGGCGGTTGCGCGGGAGCGGTCGTTCGGACGCGCGGCAAGTCAACTCGGATACACACAGTCCGCCGTGAGCGGCCTGATCGCCGCCCTGGAGCGGTTGGTGGGGGAGCGCCTCCTCGACCGCAACCGGGGCTCGGGACACGTGGAGCTGACGCCGGCCGGTCAGGTGCTGCTGTCGCACGCCAGCGTCATCACGGCTCGGATCCAGGCGGCGCGCGCCGACATCGCCGGCCTGGACGCGCAGGACGTCGCCCGCCTCCGCGTCGGTATCCACCAGAGCGTCGGCGTGAGCCTCGTGCCCATGCTGGTCAGCGCATCCGCCGACCATCTGCCGGGGGTCGACCTGGTGCTCCAGGAGGCCGGCAGCGAACGAAACCTGCAGCAACTCGTCGCGGAGGGAGACCTCGACCTCGCCTTCTCGGTCGCACCGGTGCGGCCGGGATCACTCGCCTCGACGGTGCTCCTGCGCGACAGCTTCGTGCTCCTGCGCCCTCGCACCGCGGCAACGCGAGACCATCGACCTCGGCGATCGTCCCCTGGCGGCCTTCGAGCCGTGCACGAGCCAGCGCGCCGTCGAGGAGCGCCTCGAGGAGCACGGGCTCGCCCCGACGTTGATCATCCGCCTCGAGGACGCCGCGACGATCCACGCACTCGTCGAAGGCGGCGTGGCGAACGCCCTCCTCCCGAGACTCGCCCTGCTCGACTCCGACGTCGACCTGCGCCCGCTCCCCGACCTCCCCCGCCGCACGGTCGTCCTGGTCTGGCAACGAGATCGCACGCTGCCGCCCGAGGCAGAGCGCTTCATCGAGCTCGCAGCGCAGACCGCTGCGGCGCTCGCAGAAGAGACCTAGACGCTTTCGCTCCCTGCCATGGCCCGTTTCGAGAAGCGCGACACGTTCGCGTCGTAATTCGATCTCGTTATTACTCTTATTTTCTGCGCCCAAATTGCAACTTTCCCTGCACGGTGACCGTCGAACGCCGTGAAAGGGAGGCTTCATCATTTCTATCAACCTTTGCGTCTCGAGGTCGCCGGCTTCGCGCCGTGCGGCCCGCGACCCGGAAAGGGGTGCAGATGAGTTTGCGACGCTCTCTCACGGCCTGTGTGGCGGCGCTCGGGATCGGTGCCATGTTGCTGGCATCCGCGTCCGTGGCGGCGCCATCGAGCTCGAGCGTTTCCCGAGGCGGCACCCTGCGGCTCAATGCCTCGGACACGGACTACGAATACCTCGACCCGGCGCTCGCCTACGACGCGATCGGCTGGGCGACGCTCTACGCGGTCAACATGATGCTGCTCAACTACCCGGACAAGCCGGCGTCGGCGGGCGGCAACCAGCTCGTGCCGGAGGCGGCGACGGGCTTCCCGACCGTCTCCAGGGACGGGAAGACGTACACCTTCACGGTGAAGCGCGGGCATCAAGTTCAGCGACGGCTCGAACGTCACGGCCGCCGCGTTCGCACGCTCGATCGTGCGTGCCTGCCATCCCGACCAGGGGTCGCCTGCGGTCGCGTTCGCGAACAACATCGTCGGCTGCACCGCCTTCAACCAGAAGCAAGGTGCTCTGACCGGTGTCAGGGCAGCGGGTCAGAGGCTGACGCTGCGGCTCGTCAAGCCCGATCCGACGCTCCTGGCGCAGATCGCGATGCCGTTCTTCGCGGCGGTCAAGCCGAACATGCCGATCAGCCCCCGCGGGGAGAACGTGTACCCGTCGGCGGGCCCGTATCGGATCGTGTCGCGTGAGCCGGGCCGCAACCTCGTCCTCGAGCGGAACCGGCAGTACAAGGGGAACCGGCCGGCGAACCCGGACCGGATCGTCGTCACGGTCAACACCGACCAGGAGCAGAGCCTGCTCCAGACGAGGGCCGGCCAGTCGGACTACGACCTGAACGGCGTACCCGGCGTGGCGAACGCTCAGCTGGCGGACGAGTTCGGCGTCAACAAGAACCGCTACTTCGTCAATCCGCTCCTCGGCACGGGCTATATCGCGCTCAACACCGTCGCGACCGACGTTCTCGAGCTTCAAGGCCCGCCAGGCCGCCAACTACGCGGTCGACCGGCCGGCGCTGCTGCGCACGCGCGGCAAGTTCGGTGGGGCAGCGCACCGACCAGATCCTCCCGCCGCAGCTCCCGGGCTTCGTCCCGGCCAAGATCTTCCCGCTCACGGGCGCCCAGCCCGCGAAGGCGAGAGAGCTCTGGAGCCAGGGTGGCGACGTCAACTTCCTCCACACCACGTCGTCCACGTCGGTCGCCCTCGCGCAGATCGCGAAGTACAACCTCGAGCAGGCGGGCTTCAAGGTCAACCTGAAGCCGCAGCCGTTCGGTGTGGCCATCAACACGATGGGCACCAAGGGGAACGAGATCGACGCGTTCTCCATCGCCTGGATCGCGGACTACTTCGATCCGTACGACTTCATCAACGTGCTCCTGGACGGCCGCAACATCCAGGAGAAGAACAACAACAACTACTCCTACTGGAACAACGCCAAGTACAACCGGCTGATGGACGCGGCGTCGAAGCTGACCGGGCAAGGCCCGCTACGCGGCCTACGGCAAGCTCGACGTCGACATCTCCAAGAACGCGGCCCCGTGGATCCCGGTGTACACGTACACCTCGCGGGACTTCGTCAGCCCGCGGGTGGAGAACTTCATCTTCCACCCCGTGTACGGCAGAGGCGTCATCAACGCGATGGCGATCAAGAGGTAACGCAGCTCGAGCACGGCGGGGCGGGGTCAGCCCGTCCCGCCGTGCAACCCACGACCGACCCCTGACGACGATGCTCCCACTCCCAGCGATCGGATAGGCGCGTGCTTCGCTTCATCGTCAGACGGCTGTTGTGGGCGGTCTTTCTGTTCGTCGTCGTCACGTTCGTCACGTACCTGATCTTCTACGTGACGCCTGCTGATCCGGCGCGGTTGGTGGCGGGCCAGGGGGCCTCGCCGGCCGAGGTGCAGCGGGTGGCGGAGCGTCTGCATCTGAACGACCCGATCTGGCAGCAGTACGGCTACTTCCTGCAGACGCTCGTGCTCGAGCAGTCGCTGGGGGAGTCGTACAAGACGCGGCAGGACGTGAACGACATCATCGCGGCGAGAGCGCCCGTGACGGCGTCGCTCGTGTTTGGCGGCGCGATCTTCTGGTTGACGTTGTCGATCCCGATCGGGATCCTGTCGGCGCTCAGGCCACGCTCGTTGCTTGGATCGGGGTGCGATGACGTTCGTGTTGATCGGGATCGCGGCGCACCCGGTCTGGATCGGCCTGATCCTGCTGTACTTCATCAGCTTCAAGCTGGGCTGGACGCCGATCGGCAACTACTGCGACTTCTTCAACCCCGGCCTGGGCTCCGAATGCGGCGGGCCCGTGCAATGGGCGTACCACCTGATCCTGCCCTGGACCACCTTCATGATCCTGTTCGCAGCCTTGTACACCCGACTGGTGCGCGCGAACGTGATGGAGACCATGAACGAGGACTTCGTCCGAACCGCCAGGGCCAAGGGCGCCCCCGAGAACCGCGTCATGCGCTCGCACATCCTGCAGAAACAGCCTCCTGCCCGTGATCACCATCCTCGGCATGGACATCGGCCTCGCGCTCGGCGGCGCCATCTTCACCGAATCGATCTACAACCTGCCCGGCCTCGGCAAACAGGTCCTCACCTCGATCAACGACTTCGACCTGCCGGTCATCGTCGGCATCGTCGTCTTCTCCACGATCTGCATCATCGTGTTCAACCTCTTCGTCGACATCGTCTACGCCTGGGTCGATCCCAGAATCAGGCTCGCCTGAGGCCTATCGGGTCCGAATACATCGCGGTATCTCATGACTCTCATTCGGATCTCGAATCACGGAATGGCCGGTGGCGAGGTACGTTCTCGAATGAAGGCGAGTATCTCTTCGCGGCTTCGTGCAAGCCGGAGCCGAGCGGAGACGTGGACTCCTTCCCAAAGGCCACCTTCTCGTCGCGGCGTTCCTGGGTCGACCGTCGAGAGCCGGCCCGGGAGCGGCGTGCGCTCCAAGCGGTCAACCGCCTCGGCGTCCGACTGACGATTCGACTCCGCGCCGCCCGGCGGCGCGCCGGCCTTCGAGCCATTCGATCGCCCGGTCGAGAGCGACGGCCAGGCCCACCGCGAGGACCGGGACGAAGACCAGCTCCAGCCTGAGGCCCGTTGGGTTCGGCTGGAGGAGGATCATCGCCAGGCACCCGAGGGCGGCGCCGCGGGCGAGGCTGAAGAACGGGTCGGGATCGCGTCGCAGCGCGAACAGCGCCACGAGCGCGACGACGACGAGCACGCCGGTCAGAGGCGTGCTGCGCGTGAGCGTGTCGAAGTCGTCGGTGGCGACACGCCACAGCGCACCCGGGTACTCGCCCACGATGAAGCCCCAGCTCGTGTCGTCGGGGACCTGGAAGCGACCGACCACGAGCGCCAGCGACCGCTGCAGAGGAGCACCGAACAGGAGTGGCGCCGGGAGAGCGGCCACCACCCCTGTCGACGAGCAGCGCCACGCCACGTCGCGAGCGCTGCGCCAGGGCCACCCACGCGGCGGCGGCGACGAGCACGATCGTCGCGTCACGGGTGAAGCCGAGCGCGAGGACGGCGCCGAACCAGAGCGGCAGCCAGCGGGTTCCGCGGTCGAGGACGAGCACGGCCGCGAGCAGGCCGAGCGCCTCCAGAGCGACGGCGACGCTGTCGGTCAGCGGCTGCGCCGACCAGAAGCGGAGCGACGGAAGCGCGATGCAGGCCAGGGCCGCAGCGCTGCTCACGACGCGCCCGAACCGTCTGCGCAGCAGCAGGAACAGGAGCGGGCCGACGAGCGCGTACCCGACCAGCGAGACGAGCTGCAGGCTGTCCGTCCCGAACGCGGGCTCGACGGCCGCCCCGAGCGCCGGCACGACCCACCGCCGCCGGTAGAAGTCGCGGTTGTACTCGACCCACTCCGGATCGCGGACGACGGCGGAGACACCGTCGGCCAGCGGCCCGGACAGGACGCGGTCGAGAGCAACCCGTGCCTCGACCCCCTGCACCTCGAGCAGCTGGGCCTCGTAGAACAGCGAGTCCGGATGCCAACGGGTCGTCTCGCCCCACGACCCGGCGGTCACGACGATCGCGACCACGCCGATGCAGACCGCGAGCAACGCGTCCTTCCTCATCGTCCGCGATCATCTCCTACGGCACGACGCGCATCCGACCGCCGCGACCGAGACTCACGCATGACCCCGCCCCGCATCAGCGTCATCATCGCCACCACCGGGCGCCGTACGCTCCGGCGCACGATCCGCACCTGCAGGTGGGCGGACGAGATCGTCGTCGTGTTCGACGCGGCGGAGCCGGCCTCGCGCCCGCGTGGCTGCGTCGTGTATGCCGAGGGCCCCACACGCAACTTCGGCAGCGCGCAGAAGCTCCGCGGCATGCGGGAGGCGACGGGCACGCACTTCGCGTTCATGGACGACGACGACATCTACACACGTGGTGCCGGTGCCGCGATCCGCCGGGCGATCGTGACGCGACCCGACCGGGTGCACGTCTTCCGCATGCGAAACCGTGACAAGGTCTACTCGGGCCCCGTCGAGTCGGGGAAGATCGGCACGCCGATGTTCATCGTCCCACGCGAGCCCGTCGGGACGTGGACCGGCCGCTACGGCGAGGACATCGACTTCATCAGCGAGACGCTGCGGCTGCGCGGAGACGAGCCGGTGTTCCACCCCGAGATCATCGCCGTGATCCGGCCGCCGACCGTGGGCACGTGGCTGCGGGCGACGACGAGCCCGGCCACGCAGAAGCGGGTCGCAGCGCGCGGGTGGCGTCGCCTGACCGGTCGCCTGTCGCGGGCGGGGCGCCGCGAGGCGTAACATCGAACGTTGATCCGGCGAGCATTCTCGATGACCGATACCACGAACATCAGCGATGCTGACTGGCGCACGCGGCTGACGCCCGAGCAGTACCGCGTGCTGCGGGAGAAGGGCACCGAGCGCGGCCTTCACCGGCGCCTACTGGGACACGAAGACGCCCGGGATCTACCGGTGCGCGGGCTGCGGTGCCGAGCTGTTCCGGTCCGACGCGAAGTTCGACTCGGGCACCGGCTGGCCGAGCTTCGTCGAGCCGGCCGGGCTCGACAGCGTCGAGACCGAGGTCGACGCGAGCTACGGGATGATCCGCACCGAGGTGACGTGCGCCGCCTGCGGTGGCCACCTCGGCCACGTGTTCGACGACGGGCCCGGGCCGCAGGGCAAGCGGTACTGCATCAACTCGTGCTCGCTCGAGCTCGAGCCGGCGAGCGCTGAGCCGCCGCTCGAACGCGGTGCTTGCGCCGCGAAGCCGTGCCGGGCCTAGAGCGCGGACGACTCACGCGCTAGCGTCGGGGTTCTCGAGGCGCTGCAGGCGCCAGTCGATCGTGCCCATGATCCGCTCCAGCCGGGCGAGCATCGTGTCGCGCCCGGCAGCCGAGGACGCCTCGACCTCCTCGAGCCTGCTCAGGACGGCCTTCACCTGATTCGCGAGCTCACGGTCGATCGACCCGCCGCCGCGCGAAGGAGCCGAGCCGCCGCCGTTGCCCGAGACGGTGACTGCGCCGCTCAGCTCGTCCACCTGCTCGGCGAGCTTCCGCACCCGCTCGTCGAGGTCGCGCGCCGGCACCGCGGCGCTGATCGCACGGCGATGATCGGCGAAGTCGAGCATCAGCCGCTCGACCGCCATCCGCAGGCGCTCCACGTCGGCGTCGCTCTCTGCGGAGCCACCGCGCCGCTTGCCGGAGCGCCCCTCCGCCGGAGCGCGTCACGACCGGGGCCGGAGCGTCCGCCTCCATCCGTGCCGCGATCCACTCGATCCGCGCCTCCAGCGCACGCTGCGCCTCGTCCCACGACGACGTCGCCCGGTGGAGCTGATCCGTCAGGCTCTGCGAGAGGTGGATCGCCGCTGCAAGCCGCTGCTCGAGATCCGCCGGCACAGCTTCGCCGGCAGGCAGCTCACCGACGGCGTCGAGGCGTGCGGCGAGATCCGCCACCGTCGACTGCAGCGCGTCCACGCGCGGGTCCGGCCGCGGTCTCTGCACTGCGCGTGCGCGGCCGCCTCCTCGAGCTGCGCCGCAAGCTCCTCGACGCGTGCGGCAAGCGCGGGGTCGGGAGCGGCCTCGCGGCGACCTCGTCCAGGCGCGCTGTGGATCTCCTGCACGCGCTCGGCCACCGCCGGATCGCCGTCCGGGCGCTCCGCCAGCTCCGCCACGAGACGCGACAGCTCGGCCTGGCCCGCGGCGTCGGCCCGGCCGGCGAGCTCGGCGGCCACTGCGTCGACCCGATGGGCCGTCTCCGTCAGCCTCGCCTCGAGCGCGGGGTTGCCCTGCGGACGCTCGGCAAGCGCCGCCGCCAGCGCATCGATCCGCGCAGCGGCCTCGTCGAGCCGCGCCTCCAGCGCGGGATCTCCCACCGGGCGGCTCGGCCAGCTCGGCCGCCAGTGCATCGATCCGCTCGTCCGCCGTCGCCAGCCGCTCCCCGAGACCCGTGTCCGCGGCCTGGCGCGCCGCGAGCTCGGCCACACGAGCGATCAGGGCGTCGACCCGCGGATCGGGCTCGCCGTCGCCGGACGGCACGCCCGCGCCCAGCTCGAGTCGCTCGCCGAGCTCGTCGACCCGCGCCGCAAGCTCGTCGAGCCGGCCGCTCAGAGCCGGCTCGCCCGACGAGCGCCGGCCGAGCTCTGCCAGCTCGGCGGCCAGCGCGGCGACGGACGGCGTGGTCGGCGCGACCGGCGACGTCCTCGGCGATCGCGTCCAGCGCGCGCGTTCAGCCCAGGATCGACCGAGGGCCGCTGCGCAATCTCGGCGACGGTCGCTCGAAGCTCGTCGACGGACGCTCGGAGCGGGTCGATCGCTCCGGCCGACACCGAGCCGTCGACGCGGGCCGCGAGCTCCTCGTGCGCCGCGCCGGCGGCCTGGGACGCCCGACGCAGCTCGTCGATGGCGGAGGCGAGACCGGCGGCGATCTCGTCGAGCCGCCCTGCGAGCGCCTCGGATCGTCCGTCGGACTCCTCGATCCGCTCGGCGATCTCCGACGAGGCCGTACTGCAGCGCCGCAACGCGACGCCGTTCCGTCGATCCGCGCACGCAGCGTCTCGAGCTCCGGCGCCATCGTCTCGGTGCGTTGCGCCAGCTCGACGACCAGCTGCCGCAGCTCGTTGATCAGCCCCGATTCGGTGAACTCGCCGAGCGTCGCCTCGAGGACGTCGACACGTCCGAAGAGCGCACGGACACCCGCCGCGATCTCCTGTTGCCACTGGGCGTCCTCGGCGTTCCGCTCGAAGGCGAGCATGCGCTCCTCGAGCGCGCGACGCGTTCGCCGCAGCTCCTCGAGCTGCGTGGACGGGTTCCCGTCGAGCTCGGCAGGGTCGACGTAGGCGGACCCGCCCGGGAAGGTCGGCGAGATCGTGCCGACGTCTCCCCACTGCTCGGCAAGCGCGCTGGCGAGCTCGAGGCGCGTGATCGTGCCGGCCTCGACGAGGACCTGACCCAGCGGCTTGCCGGTCTCGCGCTGGATCGCGATCGCGTCGTCGAGCTCCGCGTCCGTGACGAGCGAGCGCGAGAGGAGGATCTCGCCGATCGTGCGACCGGAGGGTGCCGTGGGGATCACTGCGGTGGCGGCTGCCTGCTTCATCGTGACCGGCTTTCCGAAGGTGGCGGGAGGCCGTGTGCCCGCGCGCTGGTGTGCGTCACCGTCGAGGTGCCGACGTACCGTGCGGGAACCGCAGGTATGCCCACATTCCGCGTATCGGAACGGCTCCGACCCGAGTCGTCACTCGATCCAGCGTCACTCTCACGGGGTACCTCGATCGAGACGTCCGCGGCGGAGGCAACGGCCGCCTCCGACTCGCGCCCGAATAGCGGCTATTCGGGCGTCGGTCCGGATCGCTCGAGATAGGCGCAAGGCCTGTCGTCGAGCGGGATCGGCGATGCGCCGACGCGCGTCACGACGAGCGGAGCGTCGTGCCCGTCGAGCTCGACGGTGTGACCGACCTCCGGCATGACGCCGTCGACCACGATCAGCCGATAGCCGTCGGGAGTCGGCGCGAAGGCGACGTACGCGCCGGTCGAGCGGTTGACCTGCGCCTCGGGGTCGTCGGCCGCTGCGAGATGGGCGTCCGTCTCGACGATCGCGCGCCCGAGCCGCTCGATCGAGCGGCGCAGCGCGTTGCCGGCCTCCGTGTAGGCCGATCTCGCTTTCGGCGAGGCGCTCACCGAGCGTGGCCAGGCCCTTGCGGAGGGCGCGCTCGGTGACCTTCGTGCGCTCGTCGGCCTGGGCGGTCTCTGCGTCGAGCCGTTGCTCGAGCTCGCCGAGCCGCGATCCGAGGTTCGGCACGACGTCGCGCCAGCCCGCGTCGGCCACAGCGGCGGTCTCGACGGCTTCGAGTCTCGCTGCCAGCGTGGACAGCTCGGAGTGCAGCATGTGCATCGCACCCGGGCGTCGCGCTCACGTGCTGCTCGACGCCCGCGAGCCGGTCGACGAGCGCGTCGAGCGCCTCCTGCGCGGACGCCGTCTTGGCGGAGAGCACGGCGGCGGTCTCGTCCAGCCGTGCGCTGAGCCCGCCTTCGATCGTGCGCAGCCGCTCGCCGAGGATGCCGTCGAGCGCGGCGATCTCCTCGAGACGCCGGCGCAGCAGGACGATCGCCTCGTCGTAGGCGACCAGCCGCTCGGTCAGTCGCGTCTCCTGCGCCGCGAGCGCCTCGTCCACGCTGCTCGGGGCCGACCGCGCTCTGCGCGACGGCGGCCAGGCTCTCGCGTGAGGGCGTCGATACGAGAACCGACTGCGCCGAGGTCGCTGCGCAGCTTCTTCGCGGCACCGTCGATCCGACGGCGTAGCTCCGTGTCGAGCGACTCGCGCGCCGCAGCCTCGGTGGCGGTCGCCAGCTCGTCGTTCCGGGTGTTGGCGGTCTCCGCCGTGCGGGCGGCCTCACGTGCGGCGGCGCCGATCTCCTGCGACGAGCCGCTCGACTCGTTCGAGCTCGGAGCGGTCGACCGCGGAGGCCCCCGCCTCCTCCGCGGCCTGAAGCTCCGCCGTGGCTCGGGCGATGTCGTCGAGCCGCTTGCTCAGATCCGCAAGACGGGAGCCGGCTCCGCGCTCGGCGTCGCCGGCCGCCTCGCGGAGCAGTGTCCAGTTCGGTTCGGAGAGCCGCCACCTCGTCGTGCGGGACGCGTGCGAGGTCCGTTCCGAGGTCGTCCAGCCGCACCGCGAGCGCTGCCAGGTCGGCGCGCCATGGTGTGGCGGCGCTGCCGGCCTCGACCGCGCTCACACGCTCGGTGAGGTCGTCGACGGCCGAGCCCGCCGCAAGCTGCGCGAGACGGGCCTCCAGCGCCGCGAACTCGGCGTGACCATGGT
The DNA here is from genome assembly GCA_963732985.1 of uncultured Actinomycetes bacterium. Classification (GTDB taxonomy): domain Bacteria; phylum Actinomycetota; class Thermoleophilia; order Gaiellales; family Gaiellaceae; genus Gaiella. Next base: position 350,859 of record CAVTBP010000007.1, read on the forward strand.
CGGCGCGTGCCGTCTGCTCCTGGCGCTCGTGGAGCGCTTCGATGGCGGCGCGGAGCTGCTCCAGCTGCTCACGGTCGGCGTCCGTCTCGTCCAGCCGCCCGGCGAGCCCGTCCAGCCGACCGCCGACCTCTTCGGCCAGACGGCGCAGCTCGGCCCGCCAGGGCCGCTCGCGCGCGCCGGCCTCGACCGCCGAGAGGCGATCGGCCAGGTCGTCCGGCGGACGCGCCGCCGCAAGCTCGGCGAGCTGCGCCTGCAGGCCTGCGATCTCCTCGTGGTCGTGATCGGCGCTCGCCGTCGCCTGCAGGCGCGCTTCCAGCCGCTTCACGGCGGCCTGCACCTCGTCGAGCCCCGGGCCTGTCGTCGCCCCCGCGAGACGCTCATCCAGCGCGTCGAGGCGAACGCCCAGCTCGTCCGCGAGACGGCTCAGCTCGGCGCGCCAGGGACGCTCGAGCGACGTGGCCTCGAGCGGCCGCGAGCCTGTCGGCCAGCCCATCCGCGGCAGAGGCTGCGGCACCGAGCTCGTCCAGCCGCGCCTGCAGGGCGGACACCTGGTCGCGCCACGCCGTCGAGGCAGCTTCGGCCTCCAGCGTCCCGACGCGCTCCACGAGACCGTCCGCCACGGACCGCGAGGCCGACATGTCCGCGAGCTGCTCCTGCAGCGACGCGATCTCCTCGCGCCACCGACGCCTCGGGATCGCGGCCCTCGAGCGCCGTCAGCCGCTCGATCACGCCGTCCACGGGCGCGCCGGACGCCGCCAGCTCCTGCAGACGGGTCTGCAGCGCTGCGATCTCCTCGCGCCGCGGGGCGGCGAGGCTCGCGGCCTCGATGGCCGCGAGGCGCTCACCCAGGCCGTCGACAGCGGCCGCCACGGACGATGCGAGCTCGTCCACCCGCGGCTGCAGGGCCGCAATCTCGTCGCGCCACGGTGTCGCCGCGGCCGGCCGCCTCGAGCGTCGCCAGGCGCTCGACCAGATGGTCGACGGCGCCACCGGAGCTGGCCAGCTGCTCCAGGCGCTCCTGCAGGGCAGCGACATCGTCACGCCATGGCGTCGCGGCTTCGACGGCTGCGAGTCGATCGGCCAGGCCTTCGTGAGGTCGCACCGGCAGCGAGCTCCTCGAGCTGGGCCTGCAGCGCGGTCATCTCGACGCGCCACGGGGTCGCCGCAGCCGCTGCCTCGATGGCCTCGAGCCGCTCCGCCAGATCTGTCGCGGCGGAGCCCGCAGCGGCGAGCTCGTCGAGCCGCGCCTGCAGCGCCCGACAGCTCGTCGCGCCACGGCGTCGCCGACCCCGCCGCCTCGAGGGCGTCGAGGCGTTCCAGCGAGCGCGTCCGCGGCGGTGCTCGCACCCGCGACCTCCTCGAGCCGCGCCTCGAGCGCTGCGATCTCGGCGTGCTCGTGCGGACCGACCAGCGGCGACGTCTCGACGACGTCGATTCGCTCCTGCACCTCGGCCAGCGTCTCGAGCACTGCGTCCAGCCCGCTCCGAGCACCCGTCGCGGCCACTTCGAGCCGCTCGTCGAGCGCCGTCCAGGCGGTTCGCGAGCTCGCCGGCGACGCCTTCGAGGTCGTCGCGCGAGGCCTGCTCGGCGATGCGCTTCTCCAGCGCCGCGAGCCGGCTGCGGATGCCGTCGAGCGTCGACCGATCGCTCTCGAGCTCGTTCACGCGCCCCTCGACCAGGCCAAGCCTGTTCTCAGGCTCGGCAGAGCCGCTCACGCAGCTCCGAGAGAGCCTCGCGCAGCGCGTCGATCTCTTCGTCCACCGACTCGCTGCCGACCACCGGCGAGGCCGGCCTCGAGGCCGTCCAGGCGGGCTGGCGAGCGCCTCGACCGACGCTGCGAGAGTGCCTGCCGAGGCGTCTGACGCCCCGTTTGCCTCGACGGCTGCAAGCCGCTCGCTGAGCTCGGTCACGGCGTCGGCGAGCGCAGCGTCGAGCGCCGGCTCCGGGCTCTGTACGTCGTTGGCACGCTTCGCGCCCTGTGCCGCCGCGGCTGCGTGCTCGACCGGAGCGACCTGCTGCCAGCCCTCGACGCGCTTCGGCGCCGGCGGTCGGAGCTTCTCCAGGCCGGCCCACTGCTCGGCGAGCGCGCTCGCGAGATCCAGCCGCGACAGGGCCCCGCGACCGATCAGCACCTCTCCGAGCGGCTGACCGCTCTCCTTCTGCGCCTTCAGCGCCTCTTCGAGCTCGGTCTCGTCGACGAAGCCTCGCTCGACGAAGATCTCGCCGATGCGCCGGCGGCTCGCCGCCGTCCCGCGCGGCTGATCCGGCTCGGTCCTGCCGATCCGGAGTCGCCGCTTCGCTCTCCGTGCGTCCGCCTGCTCGAGCTCGGCCCACTGCTCGGCGAGCACGCTGGCGAGCTCGATCCGCGAGATGTCGAACTCGGTGACCAGGATCTCGCCCAGGAGCACTCCCGTCTCGGCCTGGAGCTCGAGGGCACGCTCGAGCTGCTCGTCGGTCAGAAGCCCACGCTCGACGAAGAGGGCGCCGACCAGCCGCGCCTGCAAGACCGATGCCTCAGACACGCGACGTGTATCGGCAATCCCTCGTTCGGGCTATAGCCGCGCCGACGAAGACGGATCAGCCGGCGATCACGCCCGCGCCCAGGCCGCGAGCGCGTCGAGAACGCGCTTCAGCTCGAGGCCGACCGGCGTGACGCGGTACTCGACGCGTGGCGGGCGCGCGTCCACGACCGCACGCTCGAGCAGGCCGGCCTGCTCCAGCTCGGTCAGCCGTCTGCGCGAGCGTGCCGGGCGGGATCTCACCCACCGCCTGGCGCAACTCGTTGAAGCGGACTGCGCCGTCGTACGAGGCCCAGAGGATCGAGACCGTCCAGCGACGCTCGAGGAGGCTCGCCGCACGGCGAACCTCCTCGGGCACCGGGGGACAGCGGTTGCAGCGCGTCATGCCGCGGCGTGCGACGCGCACCGGCTGCGGCTCGAGCGCGACCTCCAGCACCTCGTCGAGCGACATCACCGGATGGAACGTGATCTCGTCGCGAACGTGCTCCGGCACGTCCTCGAGGTCACCGCGGTTGCGCTCGGGGATGATCGACGTCGGTCAGCCCGGCCGCATGGGCGGCGAGCACCTTCTGCTTGAGACCGCCGATCGGCAGCACGCGACCCTGCAGCGTCACCTCACCCGTCATGCCGACCGTGTGTCGCACCGGCCGTCCCGTGAGGAGCGAGGCGAGCGCGGTCGCCATCGTGATGCCGGCGCTCGGGCCGTCCTTCGGGATCGCACCGGCGGGAACGTGCAGGTGGAACGAGCGGTCGAAGGCGTCCTCGTCGATGCCGAGGGCCTCGGCGCGCGAGCGGACGGCGGAGAGGGCGATCTGCGCCGACTCCTTCATCACGTCGCCGAGCTGGCCGGTCAGCACGAGCTTGTCGCCGCCGCCGACGGTCGTCGCCTCGACGAAGAGGACGTCGCCGCCGGTGGCGTTGACCGCGAGGCCGGTCGCGACGCCGGGCATCGCCGTGCGCTCGGCCGCCTCGCGGAAGAACTTCTGGCGACCGAGCGCCTCACGCACGGCCGTCGACGTCGATCGCGACGGGCGGCTCGACAGACGTCGGAGGCGATCTTGGTCGCCGTCTTGCGCAGGATGGCGCCCAGCTCGCGCTCCAGCTGGCGGACACCGGCCTCGCGCGTGTACTCGGACACGACCGTCTCGAGCGCGTCGTCGGCGATCGAGACCTCGTCCTCACGCAGACCCGGCCCGCTCGCGCTGCCGCGGCCACAGGTAGCCGCGCGCGATGGCCGACTTCTCGTCGGTCGTGTACCCGTCGAAGCGGATCACCTCCATGCGGTCGAGCAGCGGGCCCGGGATCGACTCGACCACGTTGGCGGTCGCGATGAAGAAGACCTGCGAGAGGTCGAGCTCGACATCGAGGTAGTGGTCGCGGAACGAGTGGTTCTGCGCCGGGTCGAGCACCTCGAGCAGCGCGGCCGACGGGTCGCCGCGCCAGTCGGCGCCGACCTTGTCGACCTCGTCGAGGAGGATGACCGGGTTCATCGTGCCGGCGTCGCGCAGCGCCCGCACGAGCCGACCGGGAAGGGCGCCGATGTAGGTGCGGCGGTGGCCGCGGATCTCCGCCTCGTCGCGGATGCCGCCGAGCGACATGCGTACGAACTCGCGGTTCAGGGCGCGGGCGACCGACTCGCCGATCGACGTCTTGCCGGTGCCCGGAGGGCCGACGAGCGTCAGGATCGCGCCGGCGCGCCGGTCGGGCTCGATGCCCCGCTCGCGGCGCAGCTTCGCGACCGCGATGTACTCGACGATCCGGTCCTTCACGTCCTCGAGCCCCGCGTGGTCGGCGTCGAGCACGCTGCGCGTGTGCTCGGGGTCGAGCAGGTCCTCGGAGCGCTCGCCCCACGGCACGGCGAGCAGCCAGTCGAGGTAGCTGCGGATCATGGACGCCTCGGGTGAGCTCTCGCCCATGCGCTCGAAGCGGCCGAGCTCACGCTCGGCCTGCTCGCGCACGTCGTCGGGCATGCCGGCGTCGGCGATCTTCGTGCGGTACTCCTCGACGACGGAGGCGTCGTCCTCGCCGAGCTCCTTGCGGATCGAGTCCATCTGCCGACGCAGGAAGAACTCGCGCTGCTGCTTCTCCATGCCGGAGTTCACGTCGTCGCGGATGCGCTGGCGCAGCTGCATCAGCGCCAGGCGCTCGCGCTGCAGCTGCAGCGCCAGCTCGAGGCGCGCGGTCACGTCGACCTCCTCGAGGAGCGACGACCTTCTGCTCGAAGGACAGGTCGGGCGAGTAGCCGGACGTGTCGGCCAGCGCGCCGGGCTCCTTGATCGAGCGGAGGAACGCCAGGATGCGGCCGTCGTCGCCACGGAGCTCGAGGATCTCCTCGACCACGGCGCGGTACTCGGTCTCGAGCTCGCGCGTGCGCCGATCGGTCGGAACGTCGTCCTCGTGCTCCTCCACCTCGACCATGAGACGTCCCTGCGGATCGGTCTCGGCTGCGCCCGCGACACCGCGGTGCAGACCCTGCGAGCGCCACGGCGGAGCCGCCGCCCGGCAGCCGGACGCGGTCGGTGACCGCGGCCACCGTGCCGACGGATGCGTACTCACCGCCCGACTTGGGGACGAGCAGCACGCGCTCCTCGTCGCCGACCTCGACGGTCAGGGTCACGTTCATGTTGGGGAAGACGACGACGTCTTCGAGCGGGACGAGCAGTAGCTTCGGCACCGCGGTCACATCCTCCGCATTCGGTTCGACAGGCATATACCTGTACTAACTACGAAAATCGTAGCGGTATTCCGCGGCGGTGTCCTGGCTGCGCGGCCGATCCTTACGGAAGGCTCACAATCTCGCGCCCGCGGCCGCAGTCTCACTTGATGAAGCCGGTCCTCACATCCACCGCCTCCCGAGGGCCGGCCGACACGAGCGAACGGCTCAGGCGCGCTCCGAGGGCGCCCGCCGTCGCGCGGCAACCGGGGCGCCGCCCGCCGCGCGGCGCCCCGGTGCGTTCTACGATCAACCGCGGAAACGGGCCAGCGCGGCGGCCGCGACGCGACCGGCGAGCACGTCGGCAGGCAGCGCCCGGCGCCGGCCGACCGGTACGTCATCACGGCGACCACGAAGACACCGCCGCGCCAGAACACGAGCCCGGCGTCGTGGCGGGCGCTGTCGATCCAGCCTGCCTTGTGCGCGACGACGACACCCGGCACCCGATGCACCTCGCGAGCGATCTTGCTGCCTCGCTGCACGCTCGGCCAGCAGGTAGATCAGATAGCGCGCGTCGGCCGGAGTGAACCGCGGGTGCGCTCGCCGCAGCGGCCCCTTGCCGGCGCCGGCGAGCCAGACGGCACGTGCGAGCCCGGCGAGGTCGTGCGCGGTGGTGCGCTTGCCCTCGGCCCCAGTAGGGCTGCTCCTCGACGCGAGCCGGGATCCCCGGGGTCGCCGCAAGCGTCCGCGTGCCGATCGTGTATCCGCCGTACATGTCGGTGTCGACGAGCCCGATCGACCGCATGAGCGCGTTCACGAGCGCCGAGCCACCACTCGTCGAGCCTCCGAAGTACCGCTCCAGCGAGTTGGCCGCCGCGTTGTCCGAGGACAGGAGCATCCGGCGCAGCAGGTGTCGAGCGTCGATCCCGGCCGCGGCTTCCCGTCCGTCCGCGCGAGCGCGGTGACCGCGATCGCCAGCTTGAGGGTCGAGGCCGCCGGCAAGGAGGCGCGCGCGTTCCAGGATGCGCCGGCGCCGGTGGTGAGGTTCTGCACGTAGATCCCGCTCGTCCCCGGGAACGCTCTGCGCGAGGCCGTCGCACCTGCCGGGCCAGACCCGCGTCGACGCCGGCCGGCGCGAAAGCGCGGCTGCGCCGCCGACGGAAGCCCGAGGACGTGCTGCACCGAACGTCCCGACGCGGCGGCCGCGCCGGTCGACGTTCTCGACGCGAACGGTCGTCTCGCCCACCGGGAGCGGCGACCTGGACGGTGAACGCGCGCCGCTCGAGCGACAGCCGTCCGGAGAACGCGACCGTCCGCCTTGATCACCAGCGTCACCGTTCCGGGCGCGGCGACGCCGCTGACGACGCCGTAGGACGCCTCGTACGCCGCCGGACGCTCGATCGCAGGGGGCGGCGGCGGCGGCGGCGCGGTGACGATCACGCTGGAACCGTAGCCTTCGCCGAAGTGCCGATCTTCGCGCATCTCGACCTCGACGCGTTCTTCGCTGCGGTGGAGGAGCTCGAGGAGCCGCGCCTGCGCTCGCTCCCGCTCGTCGTCGGCGGCGATCCGAAGGGACGAGGTGTCGTGGCGACGGCGAACTACGTCGCACGCACGGTTCGGCATCCAGTCGGCCATGAGCGCGGCCGAGGCGCTGCGCCGCTGTCCGCAGGCGGTGTTCGTGCGGCCGCGGCACGCGCTCGTACCGCCAGTACTCGGATGCGGTGTGGACAGCCGTGTCCGAGGTCGTGCCGCGCGTCGAGCGAACCGGGCTCGACGAGGGCTACCTCGACCTCGGCACCGTCGCGCCGGACTTCTCTGGCGCGCGCGCCGTCGCCGAGGCGGTGCGGACGGCGGTGCGCGCCTCGACCTCGCTGTCCTGCTCGCTCGGCGTCTCGACGTCGAAGGTCGTGTGCAAGGTGGCGTCCGACCGCCGCAAGCCCGGCGGCATCACCGTCGTGCCGCCCGGGCGCGAGCCACGCTTCCTGGCGCCGTTACCGGTGCGCCGCCTGCCCGGCGTCGGCCCACGCGCCGAGGCGCGGCTGGCCGCCGCGGGCGTGTCGACGGTCGGCGATCTGGCGTCGCTCGACGACGTCGAGTTGCGCGCCGTGCTGCCCGGCGCGGTCGGCGCGCTGCTGCGCGACCGGGCCCGCGGCGTCGACCCGCGCGACCTCGAGCTCGAGGCCGAGCGGATCTCCATCTCGACGGAGGAGACCTTCGCGCGCGACGTCACCGACCGCGCCGTCCTCCACGCCGAGCTGCGCCGCCAGCCGAGGGCGTGGCCGCGCACCTGCGCCGCTCCGGGCTCTCCGCGCGGACGGTGACGACGAAGCTCCGCTACGCCGACTTCTCGATCCGCAGCCGCTCGACGACGCTCGCCGCGCCGATCGACGAGGAGGAGCGGATCGCGGAGCTGGCCTGCCGCCTGCTCGATCGCGGGCTGCGCGACCGGCCTGGCGCGCTTGCGCCTCGTCGGCGTCGGCGTCTCGGGGCTCTCCGACTTCCGCCAGCTGACGCTCGACGACACGTAGAGAGGCGGTGTCCGGCACCGCGTCGAACCGTCACTCGGTGCGCAGGACCGGTCGGGTCAGGCAGGTCGGGCCGCCGTCGCCCTTGCGCGAGATCTCGTCGCCCGCGGTACGTGACGACGTCGACCCCGGCGCGCTCCATGCGCCGTGCGGGTCTCGGCGTTGCCCTCGAGTGCGAGCGCACGGCGCGGCCCGAGGGCGAGCACGTTCGGGGCCATGGTCGCGAACTCCTCGTCCGGGCACCTCGACGACCGTGATCCCGCGCTCCGCGAGCAGCTCGAGCAGGCGCACCGGCGCGATCCGCGGGTAGACGAGCGCGAGGTCACGGTCGAGCGGCGAGATGAAGCGACATCAGGTGCATCACCTCGCCTGCGCCGTTCCAGTGCGGCAGGTCGAGCGCGACGACCTCGACACCCGGGAAGGCCACGCGCAGTGCGTCGATGCCCGCCGTACCGGTGCGGTAGCCGTGGCCGACGAGCAGCGTGTCCCGGTCGAGCCAGACCGTGTCGCCACCCTCGGCGGTGGCAGGCGCCGCCATGCGGGACGCGACCGGCACGCCGGCTGCCTCGAGCGCGGCGCCGATGCCCTCGGGCTCTGCGAGACGCCCCTCCTTCCCGGGTCGCAGCAAGGCAGCGCCCTCGTCTCCGACCAGCACCGGGTCGTAGGTGTAGATCGCGTCCGGGTTGCCCGGGTCGTGCTCGGAGACGATCACCTCGGCACCCGCGTCCTCGAGCAGTCAGGCACAGCGCCTCGTGCTCCGCCTGGGCAGCCGCGACGTCCGGCTCGGCGTGCCAGCCGTACTCGCGCCAGCGCGCCGCGTCCTCCGGCAGCGGTCGCCGCACGAGGACTCGCTCGAGCGTGCCCCACATGGAGCGGCAGCCGTCTCCTTCACGGCGCGCAGGCTACCGCCCGCGAGGGTGCTAGAGGCTGGCTGCGAAACACATGGCCGTGCGGCCGCGAAGCGGACGCCTCCAGGGATGTGTGCGCGGAAGGATCCGCGCGAGCGGATCCGTCGCTCTCGCGTCAGCGAGAGCCCGCTTGCCGACTAACTGCCCTGTGCGGGCCGTTCGTCGCTGAACCGCTGCACGAGGAAGCCTCCGGCCAGCAACAGCCCGCCGACCGCGAGGAACGAGGCGGCCCGCGCGACCGAGCTGAGCTCGGCGAGGTCGTAGAGGAAGATCTTGGCCAGGGTGATGCCGAACAGCGCCAGCCCCGCGTAGCGGAGGACGGCGGAGCGGCGCACGACGCCGGCGACGAGCAGGCTCAGGCCGGTGAGCGCCCAGATCGCGCTGACGACCGTGTGCCCACGCTCGAAGTCGGTCTCGAGCGCCGCGCCGGAGATTCTCACCGCGAGCTCGAGCGTCACGAGCGTGAGGATGTAGAGGTCGAGCACACCGACGGCACCGACGATCCAGCGACGGTGACTCGGCGCCGTGAGCGCAACGGCGATGCCGGCGAAGGCGACCGCGACGAGCGCCAGCACGCCGGCGGCCGGGCTCGCGTTGACCGTCAGGAGGTGCGCGGGCGGCGTGATGGCGAGCAGCACGACGAGACCGTCCGTCGCGAGCAGGGCAGCGCCGACGAGCCACAGCCGCGTCTCACGCGCGGGCCGTGCGAGCGAGACGAGCGCAACGGCGGTCACGGCGACGGCGACCGGGTACCAGACGTCGTCGCGGATCAGAGCGAGCTCCGAGACGAGCACGGCCGCCAGCCCGAGAAGCCAGAGGCATGTCGCGAGATCGCGCAGGTGCGCGGCGCGGAGCGTTGCAGCCGCGAGACCGAGATAGACGACCGCGACGAGGGCGACGCCGACGCCGTACCACGTCCAGCTCCAGATCGTCGCCGCCTGTCGGGTCGGACGGGACGACGGAGGCGACCCCGATCAGGGCGACGCACAGGGCCACCGTCGCGGCCGAGCCGGACACGAAGACCAGGCCGGCCGGCGTGCGCAGGAGAACGTGAAGCGCGAGCCCCGCGGCGAGCAGCCCGGCAGCGGACAGGAGCAGCGACCAGCCGCCGAGGCTGTCGGGCTCGAGCTCGAAGGCGTCGAAGGCGAGAGCCTTCGCGACGACGGCGAAGGAGGCGATCATCGCCGCCGTGGTCAGTGCGTACCACCGCCGCAGCGCAGAGACAGCCGTTCCGGCCGCGGCAACGGCGGCGGCCAGCCCGGTCAGCGCCACGTGACCGCTGTCGAAGTCGAGGCCGACGAGAGCGAGCCCGGCGGCGCCGACCCCGAGCACGACGGCGCCGGCGACGAGCGTCTCGGCGATCCCCGTCCGGTGGGCTGTCGAGCTCGCGCTGGATGTCGGCGATGAAGGCGAGGGGGCCCGTCTCGCCGGTCGCGCGGTACGACCGCGGCGCGAGCAGCCCGGCTGCGAGCGCCGCGAGGGCAACAGCGAGCGCCGGCACTGCAACCCTCGCATCCGTGTGCGCCGCGTCGAGCAGCGTGCTGGCCGGCGCCGTGACGGCCAGCAAGTGAACCGTCGCGAGCGCCAGATAGCCAAGACCGGCGATCCGCAGCCGCGCATCATGCAGCCGATAGGCGAGCCATGAGAAGAGAGCCGCTTCCGCCGCCCACGCCAGGGTGAGCCCGTCGGCCGAGAGGAGCCCGGCGAGCGCCACCGCGCCGAGACCGAGCGCGCCGCCGGCCAGCACGAGCGCCAGATCGGGCTGTGGCACGCGAAGCACGAGCCAGGCCAGCCCGAAGGCGCCGGCGGCGATTGCGAGCGCAAGGCCACGGTCGCTGCCAGGATCGAGCAGCGCACCGACCGAGAGCAGCGTGAACCCCACCACTGCGAGCGAGACGGTCCCTGCCAGAGGAGTCAGCACGCGATTGCCGGAGACGACTTGCCACGCACATGCGGAAGCGAGGGCAACGGCCGCGAAGGCCGCCGTAACCGCCACCACACCGGGCTCGACCTCGAAGCGCGATGCCTCGACGAGCCACCCGGCCTGCGCGCCGACGACGACGAGAACCGACCAGAGCAGGACCTCCCACCGTTGGATCACGGCGACGACCGCGGTGGCGGCCAGGACGAGAACCGCGAATGCGACACCATCGGGCGCGATGCCGGCGTCGACGGCCTGCAGCGCCGGGGCAAGGGCCGCGCCGACGAGGCCGAGTGCGGCGATCGTCTCGGACCGCCAGGCAACCGAGATAGCGACTCCGACGCCGGCGATCACCGCTGCGAGCGGAAGCGCCACGGCGTCGGGCACCAGGTCGTAGAGCGCCGCGGCAGCGGCCAGCGTCGCGTAGGCGCCCGCGATGCCCGCTCCGACTGCGGCCAGCGCCGCGGTCAGCTGCCCGTACCGGGCACGGATGACGAACCCCGTCCCGACGAGCGTCGCCGAGACGACCGCGCCGATCACGATGCGCGCCTCGGGGCCGATCCAGCCCCGCTCGGCGGCGAGCACGAAGAGCAGCCCGATGCCGAGGGCCATGACGGCACCGCCGACGACGGCAAGGCCACCGGCGCCGACGAGGTCGAGGCGAGCGAGAAGTGCACCGATGTCGATGCTCGGGCGCTCCCGTCGCGGCGCCGGACGGCGCATCGGCGGCCGTGCCTTCGGGGGAGACGGCCGAGCAGGCGCTGTGGGTGGGGCGGCCGGTGCGGCAGCGGCAACCTGCGGCGCCGGTCGCGCGGGAGCCGGAGGCGTCGGACTGGCCGGGCGCGCAGGTGCGGCAGGGCCTGCGAAGAGGCGGGGCTCCGCTCCAGTGTCGGCGGCGTCGGCGGCGCGCGCCTCACGGCGCAGATCCTGCAACTCGTTCTCGAGGCGGCGCATCTCCCACTCGAGGTCGTCGATCCGGGTCAGGAGAGACGTCGCCATGCGCTATTCCTCCTCGGAGTCGGCGTAGGGCCGTAACTCGACGTGAAGCTCGCACCCGAGCGCGGACGCGAGACGCAGCAGGGTGTCGATCCGCGGCGGCCGCCCGCCACCCTCGAGCCGGGCGATGGCCGACTGCGTGGTGTCGCAGAGCTCGGCGAGCTGCGCCTGAGAGAGCCCGAGCTCGTGCCGGCGCTCGGCGACCTGCGCCGCGATGGAGGCAAAGAGCCAGCCTTCCTCGGCGTGCGCGAGTCGACGGCGAAGGCGCTCGACCGGTCGTTGGTCGGACTGTTCTGATCGCATACTTGCTATATAGCGATTCTGCGATAACGCGTCAAGGGCGACGCTGCAGTCAGGCCAGCAGCGCGGGCAACCGCTCGACCACCGCTCGCCAGGCCGCGTGCCGCGGGTCGACCACGTCGAAGTGGTCGCCCTCGAGCTCGACCAGCTCGACGTCGTCGCCGCCGCCGCCGCGGCGGCCGCGCGGGCGGCGGTCTCATCGCCGGCCAGCGGTCAGGGCGTCCGCGTCACGCGAGCAGGTCGCGGCGAGCTGCAAGGGCGTCGACGACGCGGTCGACGTCCTCGATCGTGTTGTAGAGGTGCGCCGAGATGCGCAGGTTGTCGTCCCGGTGCGAGCAGACGATGCGCTCCTCCAGCAACTCGTCGCACAGACGCACCACGTCCGTCGAGCGGACGCAGACGAGCGGGCCGCGCCGCGCCGGATCGGCCGGCGTGACGACCGTCGCGCCGATCTCCTCCAGGCGGCCGATGAGGACGGTGTTGAGCTCGCGCACGTGAGCCTCGATCGCCGGCACGCCGGCCTCCGCCACGACGGACATGCCCGCGACGCCCGCGTAGAGGTTCGGCACGGGCGGCGTGCCGGAGTCGAACCGTCGCGCGCTGGCATGGGGCGAGTAGTCGGCGATCGACATGGCGAAGATGTCCTCGTCGGCGAACCAGCCGGTCTGCGTCGGCAACAGGCTCTCGAGCAGCGAGCCGCGAACCCACATGAAGCCGAGACCCGCGGTGCCGAGCAGGTACTTGACCGTCCCACCCGTGACCACGTCGGCGCCGAACGAGCCGACGTCGACCTCGACGGCGCCGATGGCCTGATAGCTGTCGGCGAGCACGATGGCGCCGTGCGCGTGCGCCGCCTCCGCGATCGCGCTCACGTCGTGCCGGTGCCCGGTGCGGAAGGAGAGCGCGGTGCAGCAGACCAGCGCGGTGCGATCGTCGATCGCGTCGACGAACCGGTCGGCGGAGATCGACCCGTCGGCATCCGGTCGCACGTGCACCACCTCGGCTCCACGGAGCTCCTGTGCGTGCGCGATCTGGCCGACGGTCGGGAACTCGTACTCGCTGATCACGATCCGGTTTCGCCCACCGTCGAGGCGGAGGGCCGAGACGAGCCCGCTCACACCCTGCGACACGGAGGTCGTGACGGCGACCTCGTCCGGGGTGCGCATGGACGAGCTGCCGCGAACGCGGCGCGCGCGCGCTCGTTCTGCTGCACCCAGAAGTCCCACTCGCCGCCGTTCGCGTCCCATCCGTCGAGCCACGTCCCGACGGCGTCGCGCACCCGGCTGCAGAGAGCACCCTGCGAGCAGGAGTTGAGGTACGTCGTCGTCTCGAAGACGGGGAACTGATCGCGGATCTCCGCCCCCAGACGCGCGTCGACGGTCGCCATCGCCGGAGCGTACTCGCCGCTGCCGGGCACCGCTCAGCGGCCGAGGTAGGCCTTGCGGAGGTTCTCGTTCTGCGAGCAGGTCGCTCGGCCGCGCCCTCGAGCACGATGCGGCCCGTGGAGAGGACGTAGCCGCGGTCGGCGATCGAGAGCGACACGTTCGCGTTCTGCTCCACCACCAGCATCGCCACGCCCGAGTCGTTGACCTGGCTGATGATCTCGAAGCTGCGCTCGACGAGGATCGGCGCCAGGCCCATGGACGGCTCGTCCATGAGCAGCAGGCGCGGCTGCGACATCAGCGCGCGGCCCATGGCGACCATCTGCTGCTCGCCGCCGGAGAGCGTCCCGGCGAGCTGCGACCGGCGTTCGTAGAGGAGCGGGAAGAGCGAGTAGACGCGCTCGAACTCCTCGCGCAGGTCGGCCTTCGGCCGCAGGTAGGCGCCCATCTCGAGGTTCTCGAGCACGGTCATCGGCCCGAACAGCCGCCGGTTCTCCGGCACGATGGCGAGCCCGCGCTTGATCCGGTGCGCTGTCGGCATCTCGGTCATGTCGTCGCCGTCGAAGACGACGCGCCCGCTGCGCGGACGAACGAGGCCGAGGATCGTCTTCAGCGTCGTCGACTTGCCCGAGGCGTTGCCGCCGAGGAGGCAGACGAGCTCACCCTCGCGGACGACCAGGTTCGAGTCCTGGAGGATGTGGATCTGACCGTAGTAGGTGTTGATGCCCTCGAGCTGAGAGGAGCGGGGCGGGCTCGGTCATTTCCGCGCCATCCCACCCGTCCCGAGATATGCCTCGACGACCTTCGGGATCGGTGGCGACCTGCCTCGAACGAGCCCTCCGCGATCTTCACGCCGTGGTCGAGGGCGATCACCCGATCCGAGATGCCCTCGACGACGTGCATGTCGTGCTCGATGACGAGGATCGTGTAGCCCGCCCTCGGTGCGCAGCTGACCGATCAGCTCGGTGATCTCCTGCGTCTCCTTCGGGTTCATCCCGGCGGCCGGCTCGTCCAGCAGCAGCAGCCGTGGGTTCGTGGCGGTGGCGCGCGCGATCTCGAGCCGCCGCCGGTTGGCATAGGACAGGCTGTACGCGGGCTGATCCCAGCGGTAGCCCATCAGCCGGTCGCCGAAGAACGCGAGGCGGTGTCTCCGCCAGCTGCGCGGATCTCCCGCTCCTCGCGGCGCATACCCGGGTGTGCGCAGCATCGAGCGGAAGACACCGGCGCTCGTGTGCCCGTAGGCGGCGGCCATCACGTTCTCGCGCACCGACATGTTGAGGAAGAGGCGCAGCGTCTGGAACGTCCGGGCGATGCCGCGCTGGGTGATGCGGTGCGGCGCCAGGCCCTTGATGCGACCTGCCCTCGAACACGATGTCCCCGCCCGTGGGCTCGTAGATGCCGGTGACGAGGTTGAACAGCGTCGTCTTGCCGGCGCCGTTCGGCCCGATCACGCTCACGATCTCGCCCTCGTCGACGTGCAGGTCGAGGTCGTCGACGCACTGTCAGGCCACCGAAGGCCATCGACACGCCCTGCAGCTCGAGCAGGACGCCATCAGACGATCTCCACGCGCCGCTCGCCGAGGATCCCGGACGGCCGGTAGATCATCAGGCCGACGAGCATCGCGCCGATGAGGATGAAGCGCGTCACGTCCGGCTGCTTCGAGAGAACGTTCTCCCACACGAACGCGGCGAGGTAGAGCGTCGGCACGAGAGCGATCCACCGAGCCAGCCCCTTGAGCGTGGTGACGAAGAGGAGCACGAGCGCGACGAGCGCGATGTACGCGACGGCTTGCGATCCCCGGGCTCTCCGGGATGACACCCAGGCGTCGAGCCAGGTCGGTCGAGCGATCCGATTCCGGTGGCGCGCCCGCCGTCCACGAGGAGTCGATCGCGCCGGCGACGGCGTGCACGACGAAGCCGAGCGCGACGGTCGCCGCAAGAACCACGGCGACGGCACGGAGCGGGCGGATGAGCGCGACCAGCGAGAGGATCACGAAGGCGTAGAACAGCCCGCCCGAGACGTCCTCGTCCCGCAGCACCTCGAGGAAGACGTAGATCAAGACTGCGCCGAGCACCGCTCCCGTCTGGCTTCCGACGCCGCCCAGGATGACCATCGTGTACACGGTGATCAGCAGGGCGAGCGAGAAGGTCTCCGGGTAGACGCCGCCGTTGAGCGAGGCGAAGAGCGTCCCGGTCGAGCGCCGCAACGGCTGCGCCGAAGGCGAACGCCAGCAGCTTGAGCCAGTCCGTCGGCATGCCCATCAGCTCGGCGGCGAGGGTGTCCTCTCGCAGCGCTCGCCAGGCTCGCCCGATGCGCGAGTGGTTGACGAGGAACAGGCGCCACGAACACGACGAGGAGGACGCCGAGAGCGAGGTAGATGTAGTTCGAGTTGAAGATCCCTTCGTGCGCAGACGGGGATCTCGTGCCGAAGAAGCGTGAACGGGTCGAGGTTGAGATGCCGTTGACCCACCGTGATCAGGTCGACAGCCGAAGATGTCGTGGCCGTTCGTGAGCGATGCTGAGGAAGATCTGGTACGCGAACAGCGTCACGATCGCGAGGTAGTCGCCCGACAGGCGCCACGACGGGAGCCCGACGAGAAACCCGAGCAGCGCGCCGACGACCAGGGTGATGACCATCAGGAGCGGCGTCGAGAGGTGCAGGTCGAACTGGTCGGAGCTGAGGATGGCGTACGTGTAGGCGCCGATGCCGTAGAACGCGATGTAGCCGAGGTCGAGCAGGCCGCCCCAGCCGACGACCACGTTCAGGCCGAGCGCGAGCAGGCAGAAGAGCATCGTGTCGAAGACGACGCGGTTGAGGTACCCCGAAGTCGGTGAGCAGCGGGATCGAGGCGACGAGGAGGGCGAAGAGGAGACGAGCTCGCGTCCCACCCGGGTACCCGGTCCTCCGCGGCGAGGAGCCTCGACCGCTGCGATGTTCTCGCCGGAGCGGGCCACCCACTCGTCCCTGCCGATGCGCGGGCCTCGCTCATACCTTCGGGATGTCGGCCTTGCCGAGGATCCCCTGCGGGCGGACGAGCAGGAAGACGATCAGGATCGAGAAGATGACGAGGTTCGACCAGCCCGTCGTGATGTACGTCAGGGTGACGGACTCCACGATGCCGAGCAGGTAGCCGCCGAGCATCGCGCCGGGGATCGAGCCGATTCCGCCGATCACCGCCGCCGTGAAGCCCGCCAGCCCGACGAGAAAGCCCATCTGCGGGTAGAGGTCGGTGCGGAGGGCGAAGAGAACACCCGCCACGCCGGCGAGAGCGCCGACGAGAGGACGAATGCGAACACGATCACGCGATCGATGTCGATCCCCATCATCGCGGCCGCCTCACGGTCGATCGAGGTCGCGCGCATCGCCTTGCCGGTGCGCGTGCGCGTGACGAGGAGCCAGAGCACGGCCAGAGTGACCGCCGCCACGACGATCACGATCACGCGCAGCCACGAGATGCTGAACGCCCCCGAGGTGATCCCCGGGCTCGAAGAGCTTGCCGTTCGCCATGCTGAACGGTGTCGTACGTGCGGTGGCTGCGCGCTGAACAGGAGCTGCATCCTGTAGGCGAGGAAGAACGAGACGCCCAGGGCGCTGATCAGCGGGCGCGATGCGTGGCGCATCGCGCAGCGGGCGGTAGGCGAAGCGCTCGATCGCGACACCGAGCCCGGCGCTGACGACCATCGCCGCGACGGCCATGAGCACGAGGACGATCCAGATCGAGATCGACGGGTCGGTCGCTCCGCCGAAGAGAGTGAGGATCCCGAACCCGACGTAGGCGCCGATCATCATCACGTCGCCGTGGGCGAAGTTGAGGAGCTTGAGGATCCCGTAGACCATCGTGTAGCCGAGCGCGATGAGGGCGTAGACGCTGCCCAGGGTGACGCCGTTGACGATCGTCTGGAAGAGCTGCGTGTAGTCCATCGGGAGTGCCGGAAACCTACTGCGGGATACCCCGAAAGCGACGCGGCCCCGGCGGGTGCCGGGGCCGCGTCGCAGGTCGATCTGCCGGCGCTAGCCGAGCCTTGCGATCTGCTTCTGCGAGCCGTCTGACTGCACCTGGTACAGCCAGTAGCCGCCGTTCAGCGGATCGTTCGTCTTGGTCGAGAACCGGAACGTGCCACCCAGGATCCAGTTCGGGATCGCGCCCGACTTCATCTTCAGCCGGAGGCTGGCGCGGGTGACGGTCGTCTTCTTCGCGCAGGCGCGCTTGGCCGCGTGCGCGATCGATCTGCACCGCACCGTACGCCGGGATGCCGAACGGAGTCGTCGACTTCCCGGGGTTGGCCGCCCTCCACGCGTTGATAGATCGGCGTGTTGCTGATGTCCGGAGCGAACAGGGAGATGTACGAGCCCGGTGTCTTGAAGGCCGGGTCGGCCGTGCCGTCGCCGCCGAAGACGACTGCCTTCTTGCCCTGCTCCTTGAGCAGCACGGCGACCTGGTTGGCGTTCGCCGCGACTCTGGAACGGGGTGAAGACGACGTCCGTGTCGCTCGGGATCCTCGTCACGTTGCTCGAGAAGTCCGTCGTGTTGTTCGTGACGGACTGCCGCTGCACGGTGACGTTGTTGCGCTCGAGCACCCTCTGCACGATGTTCGCGAGGCCGACCGAGTACGGCTCCTGGGCGTCGATCACGGTCACCTTCTTCGCGCCAGCTTGTCGGCGATGTACTTCGCGTCGAGCGTGCCCTGCGAGCTGTCGTCCACCACGACCCTGAAGAAGAAGGGGCCGCCCGCCGGGTTCGAGCCCTTGGTCAGGTCGACGGCGGTGGCCGACGGCGTGACGTGCGTCACCCGTGCGTCACCGAGCGTCTTCGTGGCCGCCCTGGCACCGCCCGAGGTCGCCGGGCCGATCGCCGCGATGATGTTCCTGTTCCCGACGAGCTTCTGCGCCTGCGACACCGCAACGGCCGGGTCGAGCGTTGTGTCGAAGTCGATGATCCTGATCTTGAGGCCGAGCTGCCTGCCGATACGGTTGGCGGCGAACAGCGCCCAGGCCTTCTGGTCCTGGCCGAGGAACGCTGCCGGCCCGGTCAACACCGTCAGGAGACCGATGTTGATCGTGCCGTTGCAGTTGACCGCAGTCCGCGCGTCCGCGCGCGAGCCCGCACCTGCCGTCGCTGCCAGCGAGGCTGCGACGGCTACCGCGAGCGCCGCGGCGATAAGTGCGCGTCGTTTCATTCGTTGCCCTCCTTCGTGGTGTTCCGTTCTTCTCGTCGTACGTTGAGACGTAGCGATCGCCCCCCGGTTGCACGGGGAAACAGGCAACTCTGTCATCGGGACCCGTGACATGTCAACCGGGTGCGAGCTTTCAGTCGTAGAAGTCGGGAACGGTGCGGAGCGCCGCGCCCTGGTCCGGGTCGTGACCGTAGACGAGCAGCGCCCCCTCGAGCGAGGCGAGTCGCCGCAGGCGCTCGGCGCTCACACGGGCGAGCGCCTGATCCCAGGCGCCGCCGTTGATCCCGCTGTGAAGCTCCGCGGGTCGCGAGATCGCATCGCCGGCCAGGAGCACCGCGCCCGTCCGCGGCAGCCGAACGAGGAGGCTGAGGTGCCCCGGGGAGTGGCCTGGCGTGGAGAGCAGCGTCACGCCGGGCAGGAGATCCTCGTCCGAGTCGACGAGCCGGTAGCGGGGCTCGGCCGGCCAGGCGACGGGACGAACGTCACCGAAGTACCGCGGCGGGCCGGCATCGCGCTCCGCTCGCGACACGACGAGCGTCGCGTGAGGGAACTCGTCGAGCCCGCCGACGTGGTCGATGTCCCCGTGCGTGAGGACGAGGTCGGTCACGTCGCGCGGCGCGAGACCGGCGAGCGCCAGCTGGGCGGTGGGCAGGTTCTCGGCGGACAGCGACACGAGCCGACCGAACACGTCGAGGCCGTCGCGCCGACCGGCTGCCACGGGGTCGTCCGCATACGACGCGGGAAAGCCGGTGTCGACGAGCACCACGCGGTCGCCGGCGACGATCAGGTAGCCGCGGATCGGGATGCGCCGGCCGTCCTCGGCAACCTCGAACGTGCCGTAATCGAGGACGCCGAGCCGCAGCGGGCTGCCCATTCGCGACATCATCTCGCAACCGCCGTGGACGAAGAGGCTGCGCAGACCGGGCCGCGGAGGTCTACGGTCCCCAGGGCGACCAGGAGGGCTCATGAGCAAGGACCGGGCGGGACGAGTCGTCGTCAACGTCCACTCGACACCGTTTCGCGAGTACGACATGGAAGGGCCCGGTGCAGCCGGAGATGAGCTGGCTGCCGGTCAGCTACGACGAGGCGACGGGCCACGGGAGCTACCTGATGCGGATGGAGCCCGGCGCGGTCACGATCGCGCACGACCACCCGGGCATGGAGGAGTTCCTCGTCATCGAGGGCGAGCTGATCGACGACGACGACGCGGTCTTCCGCGCGGGCGACTTCGTCAGCTACGAGGGCGGCACCCACCACAACTCGCGCACCGAGACAGGCTGCCTGATCGCGGTGTTCGAGTGGCAGAGGCCCAGCCCGGGGTGAGGTTCTCAGACCACCTGTGCCTGCGTGAAGGCAGGCACGAGCGTGCGGCAAGGGCACGGGGCGGCGCGCGCTCAGGCGGTCAGCTCGGCGGCGAGCTCGTCGAAGACGGCGACGAAGTGGTCGACGTCGGCCTCGGTGTGCTGCACGGAGAGCGTCCACTCCTCCTCGCGGCCCGGGGTCATGAAGATGCCGCGGTTGAGGTTCCAGAGCCAGGCGAGATCGCAGAGCTCGGCGTCCTGGTGCTCCTTGAACGACTCGTAGTCGGTGATCTTGACCGGGGCGAACGTGACACAGCCCTTCGAGCCGACGCCGATCGCGTAGCCCGGGCAGGCCGTAGCGGTCGATCACGTCCTGGCAGCCGGCGACGATGCGGTCGTTGAGCCCGTCGAGATGCTCGTACGCCTCGGCGGTCAGCACCTGCTCCAGGCTGGCGCGGGCAGCGGCCATCGAGAGCGGGTTGCCGTTGTACGTCCCGACCTGGTAGACGCGGCCGTCGCGCACGCTCTCCATCACCTCGTCGGCTGCCGCCGATCGCACCGCTCGGCAGCCCGCCGCCCAGCGCCTTCGCCAGCGTGACCATGTCCGGGCGAGACGCCGAAGCGCTCGGTCGCGCCGCCGGCCGCGATGCGTGAGACCGGTCTTCACCTCGTCGAAGATGAGCACGATGCCGCGGTCGCGCGTCAGCGCGCGAACGTCCTCGAGGTAGCCCGGCTCGGGCAGGACGACGCCGAGGTTCATCATCGCCGCCTCCATGATCACGCAGGCCGGCTTGCGCCCCTCGCGTTCGAGCGCGTCCAGGCGGGCCTCCATCGCCTCGATGTCGTTGAACGGGACGGGGATGGTGAGGTCGGTGACCGCCTTCGGGATGCCCGCGCCGTACGGGATGGAGTCGTAGGCGAAGCGGTCGCCGATGCGGTCGTAGGCGACGCCGATCGAGACCATGACGCCGTCGTGGTGACCGTGGTACGAGCCGAAGATCTTCACGATCGTGTCGCGGCCCGTGTGGCCCCGCGCGATCCTGATCGCGTCCATCGTCGCCTCGGAGCCGGAGTTGGTGAAGCGCCACTGCGACAGGCCGAAGCGGCGCGTCAGCTCCTCACCGACGGCGATGGCGTCCTCGGTCGGCACCGCGAAGTGCGTCCCGAGGCGGATCCGCTCTTCGACCGCCGTCGTGATCGCGGGGTGTGCGTGCCCCTGCACCATCGATCCGAAGCCGTTGTGGAAGTCGATGCGCTTCGTCCCGTCGACGTCCCAGACCGAGGAGCCCTCGCCGTGGGTGAAGTAGATCGGCCACGGATCGCGTAGCTGGTACGACGATGCGACGCCGGCCGAGAGGACGCGGTCGGCACGCTCGTACGTGCGCGCCGATGCGGACGTCGAGTCGTCGAGCCGCTGCTGCTCGCGTTCGGTCAGCTCGGCGATGCGGGCGCGGTCGATGGAGACGATCGGGTTCTTGGCCATGGCGTCAGGAGTCTGGCGGCAGCCCACGGATACGCCGGTTGGCGCTTCGGACCGCGGCGCGAATTCTAGAGACCGGCCGCGGCGCACGCGGTGAGGCATCCAGCGACGAGCGGAGCGGCGTCTCCAGCGGTCTCAGAAGAAGAACTGCTTCCAGGCCTCCCACCAGGTGTCGGCGCGCGACACGATCATGCGGTCGGAGAGGCGCTCGACGCCCGCGCGGAAGCGGAGCTTGTCGGGTGCGAGGGTCGTCTTGAACTCGACCTGGATCTCGCATGGGCTGCCAGGGTCGTACGGCTCGACGGAGGCGAGATCGGCGAGGGCTCGCTTGGCGCCGTCCTCGATCAGCGTGCGGGCGCGCTGGGGTGCGACGTTGCGGGCCGACTGCGAGGTGATGCCGATCTTCACCGGGACGGTGACGAGCCCCGGCCCGAGCAGGTCCGTCGCCTCGGCGCACGCAGCCGTGTCGCCCGTGACCATCAGCACGGGACAGCCCCAGGCGCCGCACAGCGCGGCGTTGATCCCGGTCTCGCCGACGAGCGTGCCGTTGAACCAGAGGTTCTGCCACTCCTGCCCGGAGACGGTGTGGTTCATCACTCCGTGTCGAGCGCCGGCCATCGCGTGCATGCCGACGAACAGCGCACGCGTCGACGCCACCCTCGAGGAACTCGGTGTACTCCGTCCACTCGTCCTGCACGACGAAGTCGCAGCTCTCGTCGAGCAGCTCCGGGATGAGCGAGTTGAAGTCCCACTCGCCACCGGCGCCGTGGCAGTCCATCACGACGATCTCGGTGGCGCCCGCCGCGTTGGCTCCGCGCACGGCGGCGTTGATCTCCTCGGTGTAGAGCCGCCGCGACTCCTCGTACATGGGTGCGCCGCCGCTCGTCTGCCCGCTCTTGGTGACGCCGGAGACGCCTTCGATGTCGGAGACGACGAAGACCTTCACGGCAGTAGCCTACGCTGCCGTGGAGACCGGGCTGAGCGGGAAGGGCGTGCTCGTGACCGGCGCCTCCGGCGGGATCGGCAGCGCCTGCGCGCGCGCCTTCGCCGCCGAGGGCGCGCGCGTGCTCGTCCACTACCACCGGGGCGAGGAGCGGGCGCGGGCGCTCGCGGCGGAGCTCGGCGGCGCACCCGTCGCGCAGGCGGATCTCACCGACGAGGCCGCGGTCGACCGGCTCTTCGCCGAGGCACGCGGGCCGCTCGGGAATGGTGGACGTGTGCGCCGCAGTCGCCGGCGTGTGGCCGCGGGAGGACATGCCGGTGTGGGAGCTCCCGCTCGAGCGCTGGAACGACACGATCGCCCAGAACCTGACGGCCACCTTTCTCACGGCGCGTGCGTTCCTCCGCGAGGTGGCCGGACGGGTCACGGCTCGCTCGTGCTCGTAGGCTCGACGGCGGGCCTCGTCGGCGAAGCGGGGCACGCCGACTACGCGGCCGCGAAGTCGGCGATCCTCGGCGGGCTCCTGTTGTCGCTGAAGAACGAGGTGGTCCGCGTCGCGCCGGCTGCGCGCGTCAACGCGGTCGCCCCGGGCTGGACGGAGTCGCCGATGACACGCGGCCTCGTCGATCCGGACGCCGTGCGGCTCGTGTCCCGGACGATGGCGCTGCGCAAGATCGCGCTGCCCGAGGACGTCGCCGCGCAGGTCGTCGTGCTCGCCTCCGACGTCCTCTCCGGCCACGTCACCGGCCAGGTGGTGACGGTCGCCGGCGGCATGGAAGGCCGCACCATCCACGAGGACTGACGACGCTCGCGGCGCCGCGCACGGGGATGACGCGTCGGCTCGACGCGGACATGCCTCGTGCAGGCGGGAGGCCTCGGCAGATGTGAAGGCTCTGAGCCTGCGCGTGTTAAGCAATCGTGCCGATCGCTCCACAGCCGGCCGCGCAGGGCGTGTCTCGGCGGTTCTCACGCTTGCAAAGAAAAGGGTCTGACCTGACGGCCAGACCCGAACCCCTGTTGTGGGGGAGTGATTGCCGTCAGTCCCCTCAGGAGCTGGCAGTCGTATCGGCACGCTCCAGCGTCGGCTTGAGAGCCGGTCGCGAGCGGGCCGGGAGAAAGTGAGAGGGGGCCGCCGCCTGGCCCCCTCTCTGCGCTGGTTCCCATCGGGAACCGGTATCGCCCACCGCCGCGTCCGCCGCACCGTCGCGAAAGGTGAGATGGTCTGAGTATCCGTAGGCCGGCCCGGCTTGGCCATCCCTCGAACGAGCCTTTCTTGCGCGCGCCGCTCGCGCGCGGCGGCGCCTGGCACCGCTTCCGGGCGCCTCTAGAGTGACGCCGTGGCGAGATCGAGCTTCCTCGAGCGACTGCGCAGCGGCCCGCCGATCGTGGCGGACGGCGGCATGGGGGCGCTGCTGGCCGGTGCCGTGCCGCGCCTGCGCTGCCCCGAGGAGGCGAACCTGCGCGCGCCGGAGAGCGTCGTCGCCGTGCACGCGAGCTACATCGCGCGCGGGCGCCGAGCTGATCGAGACGAACAGCTTCGGCGCCAACCGGCGCAAGCTGATGCGGCATCTCCTCGAGGAGGAGTTCGACCGGATCAACTCGACCGCGGTACGGCTCGCGCGCGAGGCGCGCGAGGTGGCCGGCCGCGAGGTCTGGATCGCCGGCTCGATCGGCCCGCTCGGCGAGCTCGAGGTGTTCGACCCGGTCGGGCACGCCGCCGCGTACGCAGAGCAGGCGCAGGTGCTCGAAGGGCGCGGCGTCGACCTGTTCATGATCGAGACGTTCTTCGACCTGGACGAGCTCGTGGTCGCGGTCGAGGCGGTGCGCGAGGCGTCGTCGCTGCCGATCGTGGCGCTGCTGACCTTCGACGACGAGGCCGAGGTCGCCGGCGGCGTCGGCGCCGCCGAGGCGGCCGGCCGCCTCGCCGAGCTCGACGTCGCCGCGGTCGGCACGAACCACGGCGCCGGTCCCCACGCCGCGCTGACAGCCGTCGCGGCGATGGAAGGACTGTGGCCTGCCGCTGGCGGCGCTGCCGAACGTCGGCCTGGCGAGCCTGAGCCGGCGGGAGGGTCGTCTTCCCTCATGCGACGCCGGAGTACTTCGGCGAGTTCGCCGCGCAGGCGGTGGCGCTCGGCGCGCGGATCGTCGGCGGGTGCTGCGGCACGACGCCGGCGCAGATCGAGGCGATCCGGGACGCTCTCACGACCGGGAGGGAGCCGGTCGCGCCGTTCGTGGCGGACGAGCGGGAGCTCTCGCTCGCGCCGCCGCCACGGCAGGACGAAACGGCCCTGGCGCACGCGTTCCGGCAAGGGCGAGTGGGTCGTGTGCGTCGAGCTCGATCCGCCGAAGGGCGGCTCGCTCGACGGCCTCGTCGAGGTGGCGCGCACGCTGAAGCAGTCGGGCCGAGTCGGCTTCGTCGACGTGAACGACAACCCGATGGCCCGCGCGCGGATGAACGCGCTCATGGCCTCCGTGCAGATCCAGCGCGAGACCGGCATGGAGACGATCCCCCACGTGACGCCGCGCGACACGACCGTGATGGGGCTCGAGGGCGTGCTGCTGGGCGCGCACGCGGAGGGCGTGCGCAACGTGCTCGCGGTGACCGGCGACCCGCCGCACGTCGGCGACTATCCCGGTGCGCGCGGTGTGTACGAGATCGACTCGATCGGGCTCGTGCAGCTGATCGACCGCCTCAACCACGGCGAGGACTACGTCGGCAAGGCGCTCGACTCGCCGACCTCGTTCTTCGTCGGCGTGGCGGTGAACCCGTCGGCCGACGATCTCGACCTCGAGCTCGACCGGTTCGAGCGGAAGCTGGCCGCCGGCGCGCGGTTCGCGATGACGCAGGCGCTGTTCGACGTCTCGCTGCTCGAGCGCTTCCTCGAGCGGCTCGGCGGCAGCGTCGCCGGTGCCGGTCCTGCTCGGGGTGTGGCCGCTGCGCAGCCACGCGATGGCGTTGCGGCTGCACAACGAGGTGCCGGGCATCGCCGTGCCGGAGCAGGTGCTCGATTCACTGCACGACGCCGGTGCGGACGCACCGGACGTCGGTCTCGAGCTCGCGCGCGAGCTGATCGCGGCGGCGCGGAGACGGTGGCCGGGATCTACGTGATCCCGCCGTTCAAGCGCCCCGAGGCCGCGCTCGAGCTACTCGGCTGACTTCCGCGCAAGCCGGATCCCTCCGGGATCCGGCACGCGCCGCAACCCTGAAGGCGTCCGCTTCGCGGCCGCAAGCTCACCCTGGCGCTCCCGCACGCCGTGCTCCGCGCAGCGCCCTAGCGCTCGACGCAGGCGGTGGTCTCGGGCCGTCCGGCGGCCGCGCTCTCGAGCGCCTTCCGCACCGCCTCGTTGGGAACGCCGTAGCCGCCGGGCTTGCCCGCGCCGTCGCGTCCGCCGAACACCGTTGTCAGCACGCGTCCCTGCTCGTCGACGACCGGGCCGCCGGAGTTTCCCTCCCGGACCCGGCCGCGGATCGCCGTCACCTTGCGCACCGTCGGGAAGCGCCCGTACGCGTCGCGCCCGACGAGCGACAGCGTGCGGCCCACGCGCACGGGCGTGATCGTGTAGGGGCCGTTCTCCGGGAAGCCGAGCATGGCGGCGGCGGCGCCCGTCTCGGGTGCTGCGAGCTCGAGCGCCAGCACGCGCAGGCCCGGGACGGAGACGACGGCGACGTCGTTCTTCGGGTCGAAGGCGACGACGCGACCGGTGAACGTCGGGCCTCTGCGCTGGTCGACCACGGGACGCTCGACGCCCGCGACGACGTGCGCGTTCGTGACGACGAGGCCCGAGGCAGCGACCCAGCCGGAGCCCTCGATGCCGAGACCGCACGCGTAGCCGCGGATCCGCACGACGCTCTCCCGCGCGATCTTGACGTCCGGGTCGCCGGCGATCGCCGGGTCGGGTGCCGCGACGTTGGCGGCCGGGCCGGCGATCGCGGCAAGCGAGTCGATGCGCGACAGCGCACCCATGACCCGCTCGGGCGGCAGCTCGCGGTTGAGCGTGGAGAGGATCGCCGACTCCTGCGCATGGCGGCGGAGCTCCGTCTGGCCCGGGACGTAGAGGAGGACGGCGCCGACCGCCCAGCACAGCGCAAGCCCTGTGAGGCCCCCGAGCAGGAGGCCGCCCGCGTTGTCGAGCGCCCGCAGAGGGCGCCAGGCTGAGCGCGCCGCGCAGCCAGCGACCCGCGAGCACGCCGCACGCCTGACCGACAGTGGCCAGCACCATCGCCCCACCGAGCGCCACGAGCGGCTGATAGCGCTCGGCCGCGTCACCGAGCAGCGCAGGCGCCAGCCGCGCGCCGATGACCGCGCCGCCGACGAGACCGGCGAGCGAGAGCACGCCGATCACGAACCCGCGACGAAACCCTCGCGCCGCGAGAAGGAGGATCACGCCGATCGCGATCAGGTCGGCAGTGGTCATCTCTCGTCGTTCGCCCCCTCGTTGAAGGCCCCTGCCGGTACAATCGCACGGCTCTGGGGGCGTAGTTCAGTTGGTTAGAACGCCGGCCTGTCACGCCGGAGGTCGCGGGTTCGAGTCCCGTCGCTCCCGCTCCCTGATCCCGCTCCACGCCTCGGTTTGCGGGCATGGAGCGGGATCGGAGCTGCTTCGCCGTCGGCTATTCGTCGGCTAACGATCCGCCGGGGAGGAGGAGGTGAGGCGCATGGAAGTGCGAGATGGATAGTCGCATCGCAGAGGCCGCGGCGAAAGATGCGGTGTGGCGTGCCGCGCCACTCAGCCGTCGAGGCGAGTAGCGGGCGGGGAAGGAGTGCTATAGGGGCAATCTGCACGTCGCTCGTGCGGTGTCTCGTCCGTCTAAGATCCCGGGGATAACGCGCAGGCGCGATGAGCAGGCGACGTCAGGGACGCGAGATAGGCTTCGCCACGAGTCTCATCGGCCTGACCGCGTTGACTGTCGCGCAGCAGGCAGGCGACAAGGCATCCACCGCGGAGGCTGCGGCCTGGGAGAGGCGACGCTGCTCGGACGACACGACGAGTTTGCCGGTGGTCTCGATCTCGTTGAGCAGGCGGCGGCTCGGTCGTGGTCTGAGTGCGGCGCGGCGACACCTGTGACGCCGTAGCGAGCGTGTTTCGTGGCAGACGCGGCCTGGCGCGGCTCTCGGTCGGCTGTCCGCGGAGGTCGCGGTTCGAGTCGTCGCTCTGTTAGGCGAGTCGGTCTCGTTTGTCTCGGACCACCTCGAGCTCGATCGCGTGCTGTCGAGCGGCTTTTAGCGCGAGCTGCGTCGAGGACAGTTGCGATGAGTTTCCGGGTCGCCGCGGGTCTCATTTCGTGATCCCGGTAGCGTCCGATCCGACGATGGGATCGGCTCGCGCGGGAGCGTTCGAGTCCGACGGAGGGAGATGAGATGCCTGAACACAAGATCGGAACCCGCGAGGAATGGCAGGCGGCCCGGGACGAGCTCGCCAAGCTCGAGGCCGAGCAGGCGGAGCGAAACGAGGAGATCAAGAGCAAGCGTCTCGATCTCCCCTGGGTCCCGGTCGAGAAGGAGTACGAGTTCGACACCGAGGACGGCAAGAAGACCCTCGCCGAGCTCTTCGACGGGCGCTCACAGCTGCTCGCCTACAACATCATGTTCGGCCCCGACTACACGCTCGGCGCCTGCCCCGGCTGCACGAACCTGGGCGACGGGCTCGACGGCTCGCTCGTCCACCTGAACCACCGCGACGTGACGCTGCTCTGCTTCTCGCGGGCGCCGATCGAGCGGCTGACCGCCTACAAGCGGCGGATGGGCTGGCAGTTCCCCTACGTCTCCACCTACAACACCGACTTCGCCTTCGACTTCGGCCTTGCGCTGACCGAGGAGCAGGCGCAGCAGATTCCCGAGGTCAAGGAGATGATCGACAACCCGCCCGACTGGCTCGAGGAGTGGTCACGCCAGATCGGGGCCGAGCTCAAGGACGGGCTGCGCGAGGACCCGAGCTGGATCGCCTTCGCGCGCGAGAACGGGACCGTCTACCACACCTACACGGTGACGGCGCCCGACCCGTTCGTCGCGCCGTACTTCAGCTTCCTGCTCGAGCGAACGCCGAAAGCCCAACCCGCCGAGCCCCGCGCTTGGCGGAAGGACGAGTACCCGGACTGACGCCGATCGAGTCTGCACGATGCGCAGGCCGAACGAAGGCAGGGTGACGTGGAAGCTGATCTACTCGGCGATTGCGTCGACTCGACGGCTAGGGGCTCATCTGGTCCATCGGAGACATCGAGCCGCTCCCGGGGATCGGTAAGCGCCGGGATGCGTGTCGGGAGCGGCGATCAAGAGCACGCCGAGCACGAGCAGGATGGCCGCCGTCACGTAGGTCGCAGCACGACGGGACGGAATCAGCTTCTCGAACGCGATGAGCCCGGCGACGACTGCCATCCAGACGACGCTCATCACGCCGAGCGCGAAGAGCGATGCCATCAGAGCCCAGCAACAGCCGATACACCAAGCCCCGTGCCTTGCACCCATCTGGAGCGCGCCCGAGCGTCCGCTGCGCCAGGAGCCGAGCAAGAAGCCGAGCGGACTGCGGCATTTGCCGAGGCAGACGTCCTTGAGCGGCGTCAGCTCGTAGACGGCGGCAACGATCAGGGTCGCCCCTGCGACCCAGCGACCGGCGCGATCCCACGCGAGCACGTCGCCGGAGATGCGTCCGCCCGCCGTCGCAACTGCGAAGGCAAGCACTCCGACGCTCGTCCACGCGACGAGATAGCCGGACGTGAACAGGAGCGGTGCGACCGGCGAGCGGCTCTTTGTCATGCGCGAGTAGAGCGCGACCGTCGGCGCCACCGACGGGAACATCATCGCCGCCATCATCGCGACCCAGACGCCGACGAACCAGGCGAGCGTCCCGAGATCCGTCCACGGCCCACCGTCCATGCCTTGCATCTCGTCGACCGTCCACCACCAGCCCACTGCGGCGAGAGCGAGGAGGAGGGCGATGAGCCCGAGCCGGGCACGCGCCGCGGCGAAGGCGGGCGCGAGACCCCCGCTGCCCGGAGCGCGTTCGTGCGCCGAGGCGATCAAGCGGCTCAGGCGGCCCACGAGAACTCGGGGGTCGACAGCCCCGACTTGCCCTCGTACTGGATGCCGAAGGCGTCGATCTTCGACCGCGTCGCCTCCGCCATCGTGAGGTTCGACGCAACGGGGTGGAACATGCCGTCGAAGCGCACCGGCTGCCCGGTCTCGACGCCGAACGGGACGATGTCCTCGACCTCGAAGTCGATCGCATCCCCGATGCGGACGCTGTGGCGGACTCCGTCTTCGACGATCTCGATCGGCGCTCGCTCGACGCCGAGCACCTCGCCGACGAGCGGCGCGAGCCCCTCCATCGGGCCGCCCATCTGCCCGCCGAAGACCGCGCTGAGCTTCTCCATCTGCTCGTCGGTCGCGTCCTCGTCGACGAACATGCCGAGGCGCCAGTTGCCTTCGGTCATGACCTTCGGGGAGTCGACGATCACGGCGACCTTGCGCCCGCGGACGTCCGTGCCCTCGATCTCGCCTTCGCGGACGTGGAAGACGAGAGTGGCGCGGCAGTAGTCGTACGTCGCACCATGGTCGAACGAGCAGATTGCACGGGCACATGAGCTCGCAGGAGCACGTCTCGAAGTAGCTGCCCTTGAGATTCCAGGACACGCCGACCTCCTTCTTCCGCGGATGAGCCGAGGCGATTCTCAGCCCACGAGCATGTCTTACTTCGGCTCGGCGAGTCCGGCCAGACCAGCGCTCGTGTTTGGCGTCCGCCTCACTGTTCGCCTCAGCGCCCGGATCGCGGCCGTCAGGCTGCCCGTTGTGCCTCGAGCCAGCGCTCGACCGCTGCGCTCGCCTGGTCCACCGCCGCCTCGGGCGTGGCCCCCTGGTCACGCAG
This sequence comes from uncultured Actinomycetes bacterium, assembly GCA_963732985.1. Classification (GTDB taxonomy): domain Bacteria; phylum Actinomycetota; class Thermoleophilia; order Gaiellales; family Gaiellaceae; genus Gaiella. Next base: position 380,820 of record CAVTBP010000007.1, read on the forward strand.
GGTTCGCCACACCTCGAGGTCGGTGAGCGCCCTCAGGGACGCGACCGAGGAGCTGTCCGGGCGTAGCGGGCGCAGCGCCTCGACGACGAGGGCGTCGAGCGTGTTGTCGAGCTCTTCCATCGACTCGTCCACCGCCGGCACATCCTTGCGCTCGCGGCGCGCAGCCGTGATGCCGTCCGCTCCGCGCTCGTAGACGCCGAAGAACGTCTCGACCAGGCGGCGGATCCGCTCGTTCTCCGACGAGGCGCCGGCGAAGACTTCGGGCGCTCGGTCGTGCGGCGGCAGCTGCAGGCTCTCCATGAAGTGCTCGCCGCAGCTTCTGACCAGGTCGTCCTGAGTGGGGAACAGCGCCTTCACGGTCTCTACCGGCACACCCGCCTTGTCGGCGATCTCCGGCCACGTCGTCGCCTGGATGCCCCGGCTGGTGTGCAGCTCGAGCGTGCTCTCGATGATTCGCTCGCGGGTGGGGTCGACCTCGCGGGGCTCGCCGGGCTCGTCGCCGGACGCCGCCTCGAAGCCGCGTCGGAGGGCCTCCTGCCAGAACTCCGAGTTGGGTGATCGCTTCGGGGCGGGCGCCTCCTCGAGCGCTCGCTGCCCGCGCGGGGTCAGCTGCCAGAACACCTGGCGGCCGACCTTGCGCCGAGTAACGAGACCGCTCTCCAGCAGCCGGCGGCCGGTACGGCTCACCTGGGTCTCGTCGATCTCGAGCAGGCGGCGCAGCTCCGCGCTTCCCAGCTGCGGCGAGCCGTCGAGCACGCGCAGGAAGTCGTGGGCCTGCGTTCCCTGGGCCACGGCGGCCCGCGATGGCACGCGCTCGAGTCCCCAGTGCGCGAAGGCGATGGCCGCGTCCAGCCACCCGACCAGCTCCTGATCGCCAGTCGGCCCGCGCGCGGGCGTCGCGGAGGGCGTCGAGGGCAGCGGCCAGGGTCTCGTCGTCGCCTTCGAGCAGGGCGTCGACCAGGCCGAGTGCCACGGCCTCCAGGCGGGCCGGCTCCGCGTCGAGCCTCGCGATCCGCCGCACCAGGGCTGTGAACCCGGGAGTGGTCTACGGTGGGCGTGGCCATGCTCGCATCCTAGCAACTGGCTGTCAACTATCTGTCAAGTGTGAGCGAGGACTACGCCGATCTCTTCTGCGAGCTGTTCGACCGGCTCGACCCCGCTCAGTTCCACGCCGAGGGCGAGGCCTGGATGGCGGATGCGAAGGTCGCGGCCACCGCCGCCGGGGTCGAGCAGGCGGCCCTCGACGGTGAGCCCGTTGCGGCGCCCGACGGCGGGCGTCAGACCTTCGCCGTCCTGCTCGGCCTCGACGCCGCCCTCGCCCACGCCAACCCGCTGTTCGGCGGAGCCGCCCCGCCCGCCCTCACCGAGTACGCGCTCCGCTACGCGGAGTCAGGCCGCCTCGACTCGGGTGCCCTTCCCGGCGCCCTCCTCCCCCGCTTCGCCCGCCCGGGCCGCCGCGGCCAGCTGCCCGACGACCTGGCCGACGCCTTCGGCTCTGTGGTGCGGGTCAACTCAGCCGACTGGGACGCCTGCGATCACGCCGCCCTGCCGGCCCGCTCCCGCCTGACCCGGCCGGAGCGCGAAGCGGGCCTTCGCGTGGCCACCGCCCCGATGATCCGCGAGCCCGACGAGCTGGAATGGGAGGTGGAGGAGCGCTCCGGGCTGCGCTTCTACCGGATCCATCCCGCCGATCGGGAGCCCACGCGGGCGCGGGTGGAGAAGGTGATCGCGGCGTGGGACGAGCAGGACGTGGCGATCGGCATCGCACCCGAGCTCTGCCTGTCCCGCGCGCTGCTCGAGCGCTGGCAGGTCGCGCTCAGGGAGCGCGTGGGCGCGGGGACCAGCCGGCTGCGCCTGGTCGTGGCGGGCAGCGGCAACGTGGACGGCTCCTCACCGCCGGCGAACGAAGCGGTGCTGCTCGACGCGCGCACGGGCGAGGTGCTCGTCCGTCAGCGCAAGGTCCACCCATTCAACTTCTCGCACGAGGATCTGGAGCTGTGGGGGCTGGCCGATCGCCTGACCGCTCCGATCGACGAGGACCTGAGCCGCGGCGAGCGAGTGTGCGTGGTGGAGGCGGGCGGCGCCCGGCTGGCGATCCTGGTGTGCGAGGACCTGGCTCGGTTACACGCGTTCGCCGCGGCCCTCCACGCCCACGGGGTGTCGCTGCTCCTGGTGCCGGTGTTCGCTCGGCCGACCAAGGACCGACGCTGGGAGCGCGCGCGGGCCGAGGTCTACAGCGACGCCATCGGCTCGAGCGTCGTGGTGGCCAACAGCCTGGTGATCGCCGAGATCCTGCGCAGCCCCACGCCGGTGGGGACGGCGATCGCCGTCGCGCCAGGTCACGCCGCGGTCGGGCACTCCTCCGAGCCGGACGACGTCGTGGTGTTCGCGCTCGACGGCGACGGCCCACGCGTGGCGCACGAGCGGGTCTGACCACGATCTGACACGCCGGCGAGAGGCTCCTATCCATCGGCGATTCCGGGGCCTGGCACCCCACCCCCTTCGACGCCCAGGACGGCGTGGGGCCTGGGAGCGTGGGCGGCCGGAAGTCGCGGCGTCGACATGACGACTCGGTCTGCGGTACTGTCGCGGCCCTAGTTGCCCGAGTCGTGCTTTGGGTTCTGGGTGCGGCGCCGCTTCCACCGGAAGGTCGTGAGGATGTTGAAGGCGCCTGTGGTGATGCTCGTGAGCGACGCGGCTTACGCCCTTGGCGCGGAAAGCTGCGGCTTCTGATGGCTGGCTGGGTGCGGCTGCTGGTTGCCGCGCTGCTGGTATCGGTTGTGCTCACGTCGGTTGGGAGCGCGGCTTCTCCTGTGCGCTCCTTCATTCGCTCGGCTGGCCCAGCCGATGCTCCACGAACGCTCGTGCTCGTCAATGGCGGGCCTGGCTACGACAGTCAGCAGGTGTTTCGCGGGTTCAAGCGGCTTGCTTCCTCGACGCTTCGTGTTGTCGCCTATGACCAGAGGAGCATGGGGCGAACCCCGGAGCCGCGATCTGTTCCGGCCGACTACTCGCTCGACGCTTTCGTGGCAGATCTTGAAGCGCTACGCATCCGGCTCGGCGTCGAGCAGATCGACGTTCTTGGTGAGTCCTTCGGTTCTCTCGTCGCCGCTGCGTACACGGCGGCGCACCCTGACCGGGTGAGGTCGTTGACGCTGCTGTCGGGACTGCCGATGGCGGTCAAGGCGCAGTACGAGGGTGACGCGAGATTCGAGAAGCGCCTCCGCTCACTGCAACAACGAGGGCTGGTACCCAAGTCGGTGCCTGAGTTGTGTGCGGCGCGAAGCCGCGCCTTGCTTCCCGTTTACCTCGGCAACCCTCGACGTGCCCGGTCGGTCGGTGCCGCGCTTGGCCCGTTTCGCTGTGACGACTCGGTCAGCGCGCTTGCAAACGAGGCGATCCTCTACGACCCGCGTCGCCCCAAACTCGAGGCCGCTCTGGCCAGGTACCGCGGGCCTGCTCTTGTCATGATCGGCGCCCTCGACCCGTTTGGCGCCGCCTGGGCCGACGACAACGCCGCGCCTCTCCGCAGCGCCCGTGTCACCAAGCGGATCATCCCGAACGCCGGGCACTTCCTCTGGATCGAGTCCCCCGCCTTGTTCCCAACTGTCCGAGCCTTCCTCTCAGCAAACTAGCCACCACAATCTGGAAGGGTCAGACAGGCCCGCTGCCTGACCGACACGCGCCTGGTCGCGAGCCGGAGGTCACCCACCCCCGCGACACAGTTCCTGCGGCGTGCGGCAGAAGGTTGCTCACGAAGGAGTGCCGCAAGTCGTGTGCTCGCACCTTCCCGAGCTCGAACACAGCGGCGCCCACCCCCTCGACGCACTCCGAGAGGTTGGGGCCTGGTCAGGGGCAGTGACCGAAACCACCATGAGATGCGGCGCTCGAGATTCCTTGACGCTCGAGACTCGGAGCGGGGAGACTGTCGCGTTCGACGAGGAGGCGGTTGCTGCGATGGTGAGTTCGGAAGGAAGAGGCGCATTTCGTGGATTCCGCTTGTCGCTGCGGCGGCGCTGCTGGCGGCGGGCGTAAATGCGTCTCGTGTCGCGGCGGGGGCTGAGAGGGCTGCCAACGGCGACTGGATCGCCTACGCAACTGCACCGGCGACGGATCAGATTTGCTGCTCCGGACCGCTAAGCGGAAGCGACATCTTCATCGTGCAGCCGGGCGGCACGCCGAAACTGGTCGCCAGTCGAGGAAACGGGAGCATCTGGAACGTCTGTCCCGCCTTCTCGCCCAACGGGAAGTTGCTCGCGTACGGGCAGAAGTCACCGCGAGGACCGTCGATCAGAGTCGTCGAGGTGTTGCGTGACGGGACGATCAAGCGCCGGACCGTACGGAGCACCTCGAAGGTACGAGGCCAGTGGGCGACATGCCCGAAGTGGTCAACCGACGGCAAGCGGATCGCCCACTACCTCAACACGAAGCGCAAGCTCGTCGTGATGACGATCGACGGGGCGACACAGTCGCGCCGCGCCGGAGACCCGGCGATCAAAGACTTCTCCCGAGACGCCACGACCCTCGTTTCGCCCGACGGCGCCCTGATCGCGCGCCGCACGACGGACGAGGGCTGCTCCCATCTCGACGACGTGGTCGTGTCGCGTCGAGACGGCTCCGGAGAACGTGTCATCCCTGACGTCCCGTGCAGCTACGAAACGGCAGGATGGTCTCCCGACAGCCGGAGCCTGCTCTTGATGAGCGACATCGACGGCATCCACTTCACCATGACGGCTGTGCCGGTGAACGCGCCCGCCAAAGCCACACCGGTCGTTGTCGGTGTCGAGGTCAATCACGCGAGGTTTTCGCACGTGGGGTGGTGGCCGGGACACGGCGACGTGTCCTGGCAGCCCAAGGCCTAGAGGTGACCGTCCAGCGGACGGCCGGTGGGAGTGCTGCGCTCACGTCGACGGAGGCTGGTCGTGGACTGCTCGTCACCCTCGTGGACGATCCATCGCCCGCGGTGCGGCTCTGGGCGGCCGTGCGCTGCTCGGCCTGATCGGCCGACCTGCCCGCGTCAGCGACCACTGAAGCACTACTGGGCGTCGCGGTCCGAGAGGTATCCGGCTAGGTCGCCTTCGCGTGCTGGGTTGTGCAGTCGGTCCAGCCAGGCGCGAGGATGCGAGAGTGGATGAGGGGTTGATGCTTCTCGTTTTCGGCGCGGTGCTCGCCTTGAGCGTGGTGCTCGCGCTTGGTGCGGCGCGGACGGGGCTGCCGGTTCTCGTTGCGTTTCTTGCTCTGGGGATGCTGCTCGGATCGGACGGGCCCGGCGGGGTCGAGTTCGATGATGCTGAGCTCGCGCGTGAGGTCGGGGTCATCGGCCTTGCGCTGATCCTCTACGAGGGTGGGCTGCAGACGTCTTGGCGGCGGCTGCGGCAGGTCGCAGTGCCGGCGGCTCTGCTGAGCACGGTCGGGATTGTGGTGAGCGCGGTGCTCACGGGGGTCGCCGCCTACCTTCTGTTCGATCTTTCCTGGCTGGAGGCGACCTTGCTCGGCGCTGTCGTCTCGTCTACGGACGCGGCCGCCGTGTTCGCGACACTGCGCTTCACGCAGATCCGGCGACGCGTGGCTCGTACCCTCGAGGCCGAGTCTGGTGGCAACGATCCGATGGCGATTGCGCTCACTGTCGGTCTGATCGCATGGATCGAGCAGCCGGACGAGTACGGGTTCGCCGATCTGACGGTCGAGGTGGTGCGGCAGATCGGTGTCGGGCTCGTGGTCGGCATCGTGCTGGGGATGGCCGCCGCCTGGCTTTTCGCACGGCTGCCCGACTCCATCGGTGCGTTCGTCCCGGTCGCGTCGATTGCGGTGGCGGCGGTCTCGTTCGGTGCGGCGGACGTGATCGGCGGCAGCGGCTTCCTGGCTGTCTACCTGGTTGGCCTGGCGGTAGGCAGCACCCCGTCCCGCTACCGCCGTCACTTGGTCGCGTTCCACGAAGGGCTCGCCTTCGTCGCGCAGGTCGTGATGTTCATCGTGCTCGGGCTGCTCGTGTTCCCCCGTGAGCTGCCCGCCGTTGCGATCTCCGGACTCGCGCTCGCGGCGGTGCTTGTTCTGGTGATCCGACCCGCGGCGGTCTGGGCGTCGACCGCATTCAGCGACTACACAGGCCGAGAGCGGCTTCTGATCGGCTGGGCCGGCCTCCGCGGAGCCGTGCCGATCGTGCTCGCGACGTTCGTGCTCTCCTCCGACGTAGCCAACGCCGACACGATCTTCAACGCCGCCTTCTTCGTCGTTGTCGTCTCCACGATCCTGCAAGGCTCAACCCTCGAACGCATCGCGGGCGCGCTCGGGCTGCTCTCACCCACCCCGCCGGCGCGAGAAGCGCCGCTCGAAGTCAGCCCGCTGACCGAGCTCGAGCTGGTCGACTTCGCCGTCGCACCAGACCACGCCATCGCAGGCGCAGCCGTCCGCGAACTCGGCCTCCCACGAAGCGCGATCATCGCCGTCGTCCGCCGCGGAGAAGAGACCTTCCCACCCCGCGGCAGCACAATCATCCAGCCGCACGACCTACTCTTCGTCCTCACCCCACGCACCATGCGCCAAGACATCGAAGACGTCTTCACACGCTGGCGACGCCGGGTGAGGGGTCTCCGGTGTCCGCTGTCAGCGGCTGCGTCTAGCAACCGAACATCGCTCTGTCAGGGATCACAGCCAGCGACCGCGCACCGGGCCGCGGAGCGCCAGCAACCCCACCAGCCCCACAACCAGAACCCACCCAGAACCCCAGAGGTCGCGGGTTCGAGTCCCGTCGCTCCCGCATAGGCGTGTCGGTTCCCGTTCGGGCTGAGAGCCTCCCACCTCCTCGACGATCAGGTCGGCGTGGGGCCTAGTCGCGGGTACCGCGTCGTTTCGCCGAGCGTTCTCGAGGGAAGTCGCTGGGTCAACGAATTGAGCGAGCCGAGAACACGCACAGGAGGGTGAGATGACGTATGTCGATGGGTTCCTTCTCGCCGTGCCCAAGAACAAGGTCGCGGACTACAGGAAGATGGCGCGCAAGGCAGGCGAGCTGTGGATGGAGCACGGCGCCCTCTCCTACCAGGAGTGCATCGCGGACGACGTACCCACCGGGAAGCTGACCTCCTTCACGAAGGCGGTCAAGCTGAAGCGGGGCGAGACCGTCGTCTTCGCCTGGGTCACGTACAAGACGCGGCGCCACCGCGACGCGGTCAACAAGAAGGTGCTGGCCGATCCAAGGCTCGACACTGACATGGCCAACGCACCATTCGACGCCAAGCGCATGATCTACGGCGGCTTCAAGGGCTTGATCGAGCTCTGAACCACTCCCGGCCGGCCGACTCGACGCGTCGAGGGCAGAGATGCCGTACCCCACCCCCTCGACGTGAGAGCAAGCGGTGGGGCGTTGGTCGCCGGGAGGGCTCGCCTTGGTCTGCGAGACTCGCCGGGTGCCACTTCGCGCCGCCGCGATCTGCGGGCTGCTGGCGCCGGTGACGTTCGTCGCCGGCCTCGTGCTCGGCGACCTCGCCCAACCCGACGGGTTCAGCCCGGCCAACGACAACATCAGCGATGTCGGCGCGCAGACGGCCGACCAGGCGTGGCTGTACGACCAGATCGCAGCGAACCTCAACGGGCTTCTGATCGTCGCCTTCGCGTTCGGCCTGTGGCGCGCGCTCGGATCGGGTTGGCTTGCGCGGCTCGGCGTCGTCGGGCTGGCCGTGCTGGGAGTGACCAGGTTCCTCGAAGGGTTCCTCCGGCTTGACTGCCGCGGCATGGACGACGGCTGCGACAACACCTCCTGGCAGGCCGACGGGCCGGGATCGATTCCGGTATCGCGTCGGCGCTGTTCTTCCTTGTCCCGCCGGTGCTCGCGTTTGCCTTCCGACGCCTTCCGGAGTGGCGCGGCCTGTGGCTTCCACGCTCCTCGCCGTGCCCATCGTGGTGGCCGCGAGCATCCTCTTCAGTGTCATCGGCGACGGCGCGGCGGTACGCGCTGCGGCGTCACCTGGTTCCTCTGGCTCGGACTGGTCGCGTGGCGACTGCTGCGCCTCGCGGCGCCGCAACACCCGACATGAGCGGCGCGACCGAGAGGTACGTGATCCGGAGCCGATCCGATGTCCGTGCCTCGTCGCGATCGCCACGGCGGTCGTCAGGATCGCGCTGCGCGGAGCTCGCTTCACAGGCGTGCCCTGGGCTCTATCTCAAGCCGCGGCGTACCCCAGATGCGGCTGAATCTTCTCAGAGCGGCGCGTTGACGATGTCAGTGCCGCGGAGGGAGAATCGCTCCGCGGATGTTCCTCAACCGTATGCGAGGCGATAGCCGACGGGAGACGGACTTGGCGCAGGTAGACGCGGGTGGATCTGGCGTGGTGCCGTATTTCCATCGGGAGATCGTTTCCTCGCCGGAGGACTTCGACATACCCGTTCCCCGCACCAGCCAGCGCCCTGTCGGCGACACCGTGCCTGAGCCCCTGCTCTCGGCCTGGGCGCCGGGCCGGGTCAACCTGATCGGCGAGCACACCGATTACAGCGGCGGACTGTGCTCCCAGTCGCGATCGAGCTCGGGATCACCGTGGACGTTCGCAGTGTGACCGCAACAGTCTCGCTGACGTCGCAGCTCCTCGGCGAGGCGGGTGAGTTCGCCGCGGACGGAAGCGGCGCGCGGGTCGAGGGCTGGGACGCTACGGGCAGGCCGTGGCTGCGGAGCTCGCCGAGCTCGGCCGACCGGCGGTGGGATGCTCGGGCACGATTTCGTCGAACCTCCCCGCCGGCGCAGGGCTCTCGTCGTCGGCCGCGCTCGAGGTCGCCGTCGCCGTTGCGCTCTGTGGTGTCGCCGCGTTCGAGCTGGAGCCTCTCGAGCTCGCCGCCGCCTGCCGGAGAGCCGAGTTCCGGGCGGTTGGGGTTCCGTGCGGCATCCTCGATCCGGCGGCATCCATCCTGGGCCGAAGGGGGCTGCCGTCCTGCTCGACTGCGCGACGCTCGATCATCGCATGGTTCGGATTCCCGAGGAGGTGGGCCTGCTGGTCGTCGACTCGGGTGTCGAGCGGAGCCTG
>CAVTBP010000008.1:0-136216 GCA_963732985.1 uncultured Actinomycetes bacterium
ACGAAGACCGCGGCCGCGACGATGATCGCGTAGTAGACGATGTAGTCGAAGAACCAGGCGATGCGGCCCGAGTCCGGCAGCAGCGTATGCGCCGCGAACGCCGCCAGGGCGACGCCCGCCACGACCTGCGCGACCATGACCGCGCGATGGGCAAAATGCCGCATTACCTCGCTTCCATCGGCATCGAGCTCGGATTCCTATAGAGAGCGCGAGCCGCGCCAGCGGAGCGGCAGGAAAGGTGGCGGACGGGATTCGAACCCGCGACCACCGGGACCACAACCCGGGGCTCTACCAACTGAGCTACCGCCACCGCGAGAGCCTCAGGATACCCGGCGCACGGACTGACGCCCGTGCGCACGGCCGAGTCGCGGTCGGGCCGGCCGTCCGGCTGCGCTACCGTGAGACCGCTCGGCCCCGTAGCTCAGTGGATAGAGCGGCAGACTTCGAATCTGCGGGCGAAGGTTCGACTCCTCCCGGGGCCACTCCGTTCGTGTCTCACGCGGGCCGTGCATTGCGGCTGGTCGGGTCGTAGTCTCCCCCGATGGCGGCCTGTCCTTCTTGTGGTCATGAGAACCCGGCTGGGGCGAAGTTCTGCATGGAGTGCGCGACACCGCTTGGTGTCCCGGCGCGCACCGTGGCGGAGGAGCGGAAGGTCGTGAGTGTGCTGTTCTGCGATCTGGTCGGGTTCACGGCGTCCTCGGAGTCGGCGGATCCGGAGGACGTGGACCGGATGTTGACGGCGTATGCGGAGATGGCGCGCTCCCGGATCGAGAGCCACGGCGGCGTGGTGGAGAAGTTCATCGGTGATGCGGTGGTGGGCGTGTTCGGTGTGCCTGCGGCGCATGAGGATGACCCGGAGCGGGCGGTACGGGCGGGTCTGCGGATCGTGGAGGGCGCCGAGGAGCTTCGCTCGGTCGGCGGTGAGCCGCTTCGCCTGCGGGTGGGGGTGAACACGGGTGAGGCGCTGGTGCGTCTGGGTGCGAGTGCGGGTTTGGGTGAGCGGGTGATGTCGGGGGATGCGATCAACACCGCGTCGCGGTTGCAGTCGGTGGCACCGGAGATGGGCGTCGCCGTGGGTCTTGCCACCTATCGAGGCGACGGCGGTGGTGTTCGACTACGAGGAGCTGGAGCCCGCCAGCCTGAAGGGGAAGGCGGAGCCGGTCAGGGTCTTCCACGCGAAGGCGGCACGAGCACGGTTCGGCACCGACCTGACGCGGACACATGACACCCCGTTCATCGGGCGTGAGATCGACCTGGCGCTGCTGAAGGGGATCTTCGACAAGACCGTTGCGTCCGGCTCGGTGCAGTTGGTGACGGTTGTTGGTGAGCCGGGGCTGGGGAAGAGCAGGATCGTGGCCGAGCTCTTTGGCTACATCGATGCGCGTCCCGAGTTCACCACCTGGCGGCAGGGCCGCTGCCTGCCCTACGGGGAGGGGATCAGCTTCTGGGCGCTGGGGGAGATCCTGAAAGCGCATACCGGCATCCTCGAGTCCGACCTGCCCGCGGTCGCCCAGGAGAAGCTCACCGCCGTGCTCCCGGAGGGCGAGGAGCGGGAGTGGTTCCGGCAGCGGCTGCTGCCGCTGCTTGGGGTCGAGTCCACGTCCACTGCGGAGCGGGAGGAGCTGTTCACGGCGTGGCGCAGGTTCCTGGAAGGAGTCGCCGAGGAGCGCCCGACGGTGCTCGTGTTCGAGGATCTGCACTGGGCCGATGAGGCGCTGCTCGCGTTCCTGGAGCACCTGGCAGACCTCGCAGAAGGCGTTCCCTTGCTGCTCGTGGGGACAGCAAGGCCGGAGTTGTTCGAGCTGCGCCCGGACTACGCAGCAGGGCTGCGCAACGCGACGCCGATCAACCTGGCCCCGCTCACCCAGGAGGAGACCGCCCGTCTCGTGTCCGCCCTGCTGGAGTCGACGGTGATCCCCGCGGAGTTGCAGCAGCCGATCCTCGACCGTGCCGAGGGTAACCCGTTGTACGCGGAGGAGTTCGTCCGGCTGCTGAAAGACCGCGACCTGCTCATCCATAAGGGTTCGAGTTGGGAGCTGCGAGAGGGTGCAGAAGTTCCGTTCCCGGAGTCGGTGCAGGCGCTGATCGCCGCCCGCCTGGACACCCTCGACCCCGACGCCAAGTCGCTGCTCGCGGACGCCGCGGTGATCGGCAAGGTGTTCTGGGCCGGGGCGGTGGCGGCGATGGGGGAGCGCGACCCGCAGACCGTGATCACCACCCTGCGGGAGCTGTCGCGCAAGGAGCTTGTCCGTCCCGCCCGGCAGTCGTCGATGGCCGGGGAGGCCGAATACTCCTTCTCGCACATCCTCGCCCGCGACGTCGCCTACAACCAGCTCCCGCGGGCATCCCGCGCCGACCGGCACGTCGCCGCCGCCACCTGGATCGAGTCAAGAGCACCCGAGCGCGTGGAAGACCTGGCTGACGTGCTCGCCTACCACTACGCCACCGCGCTGGAGCTCGCCACCGCAGCGGGACAGACAGCGCAGGCAACCAACCTGGACGCTCCCGCGCTGCGGTTCCTCGGCCTGGCCGGGGAACGCGCCCTCGGCCTCGACACCACAGCCGCCCTGGCCAGTTACGAGCGAGCACTCACACTCACCCCGGCAGGACACCCCGAACGGCCCGCCGCGTTGGCACGGTTCGGCGAGGCCGCCCTCCACGCCGGACGCCACGGCGAGGCGAAAGCTGCGCTGGAGGAGGCGATCACCGCGTTCCGGGCGACAGGTGAGGTTCGCGCCGCCGCCCGCGCGATGGGCACGCTCGCCAACGTGCTTCAGCTGCTTGCGGATCCGCAGGCGTGGGAGCTGCCCGCCCAGGCGGTCGCCCTGCTCGAGCCCCTCCCACCAGGCCCGGAACTGGTCGGCGCGCTCACCGAGCTCGCCCGCGCCGAAGCGCTGCAGGGACGGAACGAGGCAGGCCTCGGCCACGCCGAACGGGCACTAAGCCTGGCCGGAGAGCTCGGGCTGGAGCGCCCCGCCCGCACACTCGGCTACCGCGGCATGGCCCGCAGCAACCTCGGCGACTGGGGGGGCCTGGACGACTACCGCGAGGCGATCACGCTCGCCACCCAGGCAGGACAGGGCCGGGAGGTCTCTGTCCTCCACAACAACCTGGGCGCGATGCTCTTGCCGGTTGAGGGCCCCGTCGCGTGCCTGGAGGTTCTGCGGGCGGGGATCGCCTTCGCCCAGGCTCGCGGGCTCACCGAGAGCGCCGATGTGCTCATGGCGAACACGCTCGGTGTGCTCGTCGAGACGGGCGAGTACGAGCAGGCGCTCGCGCTGGCCAGCGAGCTTGCCGCCCGCTACGAGGCGAGCGGGAACGTGCTCGACCTCACCATGACACGGGCCGAGCAGGCCACGGTTTTGACCCTGCGTGGGCAAGCAGCCCAGGTGGCCGACATGCTCGACTGGCTCGAAACAACCACCCGCGAGGCAGGCGGCGCCGAGTACTTCGTCGCCAACCTGAGCGCGGCCGCCTTCGCCCGCGCCGCACTCGGACAGCACGACCGGGCGGCCGCGCTGCTCACGGAGATCGACAGCCATCCGGGCAGCCGTGAGGTTCTGAACTTCGCCCTCACCATGCCGACGATGATCCGAACCGCCCTCGCGCTCGGCAACCAGGAACTCGCCCAGCGGCTAGCGGCCGAGATCGAGCCCAACAGCCCCCACCACGAGCACGCACTCGCCACGGTGAACGCCGCCCTCGCCGAGGCCAACGGCGACCTGCAAGCCGCGGCTGACGGGTACGCAGACGCAGCCCAACGCTGGCACTCGTTCGGTGTCATCCCCGAGCAAGCGTTCGCCCTCCTCGGCCACGGCCGCAGCCTCGTCGCACTCGGGCGCCCGGCCCAGGCGCGCCCGGTGCTCCACCAGGCCCGCGAGATCTTCCAGAACCTCCAGGCAGCACCCGCACTCGCCGAAACCGACGAGCTCCTGCAGCAGGCGACCGCGCTCAGCTCCTAGCACCTTGCTGGGGCAACACTGGGGCAACAAGACCGACAGAGATCAGCCGAGACCGATTCACGGCCGCAGGCGGCTGCACGCCCCTCCCAGCCTCGAAATCCCAGATCAGCCGAGACCGGCCGAGATCGACTGGCGCAACTTCGAATCTGCGGGCGATGGTTCGACTCCTTCCGGGGCCACTCACAGCAAGCGAGCAGCGCAGCAGGCGTGCGCTCTAGGGGGCCGCCACCCAGTCGAAGGTGAACACGGGCTCCGCGTCCGTCTGCAGCGTGCGTGCGTTCGTCCCGTCGGCATCGGCGACGACGATGTCGATCGGGCCGCTCTCGCCGTGGCGGGTGAACGAGAGCCGGCCGTCCGGCGTCCACGCCGGGTGCGACTCGTACAGATCGGGCGTGCGGGTGACGTTGCGCACGCCGCTTCCGTCCGGTCGCATGACGAACACGTCTCGCCCCCGTCGCGTTCGGACGCGAACGCGATCCACCTGCCGTCGGGTGACCAGGCGGGCCACTGATCGTCGGACGAGCTGCGCGAGATGTTCCTCTGCCGGCGACCGTCACTCGACATGACGAAGATCTCGAACTGGCCCTCCCGGTGGCTCTGAAACACGATCGAGCGGCCGTCCGGGCTCCACGTCGGATACTCGTTGAGCGTGCCGTCGCGCGTGAGGTTCCGCTTCCGCGAGCCGTCGCGCCGCATCACCCAGATGTCGCCGCCGCCACCGCGCATCGAGAAGAACGCGATGGCATCGCCGCTCGGCGACCACGCGGGCGACCAGTCGGCGACACCGGGGCTCCGTGTGAGGTTGCGTGGAGCACCGCCGGAGGCGGCACGACCATGATGTCGCCCTCGTCGCCGCGCTTCGGATTCAGGCGATACGCGACGAAGCGTGCCGCGCGGCGACCAGGCAGGGCTGAAGTCGTTCCGTCCGGCGACTCCCGGCGAGCCGTCGCGGCCGGCCACCCGGGACCTCGGCCACGTAGACGTCGAGACCGGGCGCCCGGAGACCTCGGTGGCGTAGACGAGCAACCACGGCTTCTGTCCGGCCGAGGGCGACGAGGCTGCGATCGCCGAGGCACGCGGCGGCGGCGCCGAGGACGAGCAGCGATCGCATCGTCCCGGTACACCTGCGCCCACGCCGACGTTCCCGGCCGGCGCAGCCGCGCACCCCGCAGAGGTGCGAATCCCCGAGCGGACCGGCGGCCGGTGGCAGCGCGCGGGTAGATTGCAGGCGTGAGGCAGCGGACGATCGTGCTCGGGCTGGCCCTTGCCGTGCTGGTGGTGACGCCGGCGATCGCGCTCGGCGGCTCGGCCGGGGCGAGGGCGAACTCGCAGACGTTCAACGACTCGATCGGTGAGGACGCGGCGGCGCCCGACATCACGACGACGGCGGTGTCGAACGACGACCAGGGAAACATCGTCTTCCGGATCAACGTTGCGAACCGGCCGGCGCTGACCCCGGACATGCTGTTCCTGATCTTCGTCGACACGATCCCGAACGCGGGCGACCCGGACAGCCTGGGCGCCGACTGGGCGATCCAGCTGGAGTCCGCCGGCGTGGCGCTGTTCCAGTGGAACGGCTCCGATTACCTGTTCGCGCAGTCACAGTCCTCGCTGGCCTCCGTCTACGCAGCCACGGGGCCCACGATCCGGATCAACGCGCTCGATCTCGGCAAGGCCAAGGTCGATGAACTTCGTCGTCCTCGCCTTCTCGGGCATCGCGATCGACGCAGCCGGAAACCCCAGCTTCGCCAACGCGCGGGACGACATCGCGCCCGACGCCGGGCGCGGAACGTATGCCTACCAGGTGCTCACGACCTTCTCGCTGCGGGTCGTCGGCTTCACGACGGGCCCCAAGCCCGCCAAGGCGGGCACGACGTTCTCCGCCGGTCTGGCAGCCACGCAGAGCGACACCGCAGGCCTCGTCGCGCAGGGCACGGTGACGTGCAACGCCAGGATCGCGGGCCGGCGCGTGCCCGTGAAGACGAGTCGCGTCCGCAACGGAGTGGCGGGCTGCGTCTGGTCGATCCCCGGGAACGCGGGCGGCAGGACGATCCAGGGCACGATCACGCTCACCGTCCAGGGGACACAGGTCAAGCGCAGCTTCTCGCAGCGGATCTCCCGCTAGAGGCTCGCTCGATGTGAAACTCATGGCCCTGCGACCGCGAAGCGGCGCCTTCAGGGTGTTGCGCGGAAGGATCCGCGCGAGCGGATCCGTAGCTCTCGCGTCAGCGAGAGCCCGCTTGCCGGCTAGCTAGCCGACGAGCTGTCCGCCGAGCGTGCCGGCGAGCGTGCCGCGCGTGCTGAGACCGAGCACGCCCGGGGCGGCCAGCTTGCCGCCCACGGTGACCGCACCCTCGAAGGTGTACGGCGGGCCGAATCCCGTCACGCGCAGCGTCCCGCTGAGCTCGACACCCGGGGCGATGCTGTACCGCACGAGCCTGAAGCTGTCCGCTCCTCCGATGAGCCTGCCGCTGTAGAGACCGGCCACCTGCGGAGGGGCGCCCGCCTGCGTCATCATCCACACCGCCTGCGCGTCACGCAGCGTCTTCGAGGCGACCGCCAGCGTCGCCGCCGCACCGGCGGGAGTCCGCCGAGCCGCCGGGAAGGCCGGTGTCGTGTTCACGAACGGGCCAGGTCGGGCGCACTGGGTCGAGAACGAGGTGCCGAGCATCCACGCCCGCACGGCGCGTGCCGCGCAGAAGGACGGATCGGCGCCGAGGACGCTGTGCCCGACCGCCGGGACGACGATCAGCTGACCCTGCGGAAACTTGGAGACGACAGCGGCGGCGCTCGCGGTCGGCGTCCGCATGTCGAAGCCGCCGTTCACCGCGAGAACCGGCACGTTCGGCAGCGGCCCCGCTCCGAGCGCGACGTTGCCCGACGGCGGCGGCCAGGCCAGGCAGAAGTGCCCGTTGCCGATCTGCGCAGCCCACTTGCCGAAGGGACCGAGCCGGCCGGCCGGAAGCGCGTTCACCGCCCGGTCGAAGAGCGCCTTGCGCCCTGAGACGGGTGCGTCGGCCGGCCACGGCAGCGGGCCGTCGTTACAGACGGTGGCGGCGAAGAGCCCTCCGCTCAGATCCTCCGGCGAGCTCTGGTTGCTCGCGACGTCGAGGTCGAACAGGCGCGCCAGCGGCTGCATGTTGCCGCCGCGGGCCGCTCGCATGGCCGCAGGTAGCGCCGCCGCGAAGCCCGGGTTGAGGTCGGAGTCGATCACGACCGAGAGAGCGTCGAGGCCCGTGATGCGCAGGCTCTTCTGCTTGCCGTTCGCCAGCAGCACCTTGACCTGCGCGGGCTTCGCCGCCAGCCGATTGAGCACCGTGGCCACGTCGGCCGCGAAGCTGGCGGTCGTCGCCCCGCAACCGGTGGCGCAGAACTCCTGCAGCGCCTTCGGCATCTCGCGCAGCGAGGTCGCCCTGAACGGGTCGTCGAGATCGGTCGGCACGACCGAGTCGAGCAGCAGGCGGTCGACGTTGGCGGGGTGCGCGAGCGCGTACGCCACGGCGAGCTTCGTCCCGTAGGACGTCCCCCACAGCGCCACCTTGGTCGCGCCCAGGGACTGGCGCACGGCCTCGATGTCCTCGGCGTGCTCGCGTGTGCTGTAGAAGACCCGCTGCGTCCCGATGGCGCCCGCGCACGACCCGACGCGCGCGGCTTCCTGCTCGATCGGGTAGTAGCCCTGCAGGCCGGAACAGCGCAGGAGCCCCGACTGCCCGGTACCGCGGTTGTCGAACGCGACGAGCGCGTACCCCGGGAACAGGAAGCGGTAGTACTCGGCGCTCGACGGCTCCCGCAGCCCGAAGACGCTGGCCGAGCCCTGGCCCGGACCGCCTGCGATGAGGAACATCACGCCGCGCTGGGTACCGAAGGCGGGGAGGGTCTCCACCTTCAGGGTGATCGTGCCCGGCACCTGGCCGCTGCGGTCGAGCGGGACGACGACGTCCGAGCACAGGAGCCCCGGTGTCTGCCCGCAGGGTGTGCCCGCGGCCGGGCGGAGCGCGCGCGTCGGTAGAAATGCGACCGCCGGTGCGGCGGTCTTCGCGCCGGTCGGCGGCGAGTGCCCACGCCCTCGCCGCAAGCGACGGCGTGCTACCCGCGGGGACTCGGCCGGCGGCCGAGATCCTCGCACCCGCCGCCGCGGTGGGCGCGGAGTCGTGCCGCTGCTGCCCTCCGGCGGCCAGCACAGCCGCCACTGCCGCGGTCAGCGCGAGCGCGGCCGCCATCAGGCGCCAGAGAGAGCGCCGGTCGCTGGTGCGCGTGGTTCCGTCTGACCCGCTCATCCGCTCGTGGGAGCGTAGCGTGCGCGGATCCGTCGCCGCGCCGCCCGGTTTAGCAAGCCGAGGGCGCAGGAAGACGAGCACACGTAGAGCACGACCCGGAACGGCCGGAGGGCACCCGAGCCGTAGTCGACACAACCCGAGCTCATACCACCGGCGGAGGCCGCCTGGGCCGGCCAGCGGACGACGAGAGCAACTGAAAGGGGTTGGACATGCAGCGTGTGGAGATCGACATCTGGACGTTCCGCCAGCAGCCGCTCCCCGGCGAGGAGCTGCCGGAGGACATCACCGGTTACAGCGTCGAGGCGAGCTGACGGCTCGATCGGATCGATCGACGAGGTCAGGTACGACACGGGTTCGAGCTTCGTCGTCGCGGACACGGGGCCATGGATCTTCGGCCGCAAGGTGATGCTGCCCGCCGGTGTGATCGAGCGGGTCGACCACGACGCGAGGACCGTGTACGTGGGTCGCACGAAGGACGAGATCAAGAGCTCGCCGCCGTACGACGAGGAGCTGTTCGACGAGGGCTACCGCGCCGACCTGGGCGACTACTACCGCAGCTTCGCCGACTGACACCGCCCGCACGGGCGGGACGGCCCGGCGCCCGCTAGCCTGGCGATCCGTGGGAAGCCAGGCGCCCAGGCACACGCGCTACGGCTGGTGGCTGGAGGACGCCGGGCCGGTGGAGCCTCAGCCGCCGCTCGCCGGCGACGCGGCGGCGGACGTCGTGATCGTCGGGGGCGGCTACCTCGGACTGTGGACGGCGTGGCAGCTGAAGCAGCTCGAGCCCGGGCTCGACGTCGTCCTGCTCGAGGCCGGCACGTGCGGACACGGGCCGAGCGGGAGAAACGGCGGTTTCGTCTCCACGTTGTGGGACGACCTGCCCATCCTCCGAGACCGCGTCGGCGACCGCCGCGCGGTGGACGTCTGTCGCGCCTCCGCGCGCGCCGTGACCGCGATCGGGACGTGGTGCGCCGACAACACCGTCGATGCGTGGTATCGCGCGGCCGGCACGATCCAGGTCGCAACGAGCGAAGCCCAGCTCGGTGACTGGGACGACGTCGTCGCCGCGTGTCGTGCCGTCGGCGCGCCCGAGGAGGCGGTGCCGCTCGGTGCCGACGAGGTCGCTGCGCGCTGCGCGTCGCCCGCCTTCCTGGGCGGCCTCCATCTCCCGGCCGCGGCGAACGTGCAGCCGGCGCGACTGGCGCTCGGGTTGCGGGCCAGGGTGATCGAGGCAGGCGTCAGACTGCACGAGAACAGCGCCGTCCGCCGGCTGGCGCGGGACGGTGTCGCGGTGACGGATACCGGCACGATCAGGGCCGGGGCCGCCGTGCTCGCGGTGAACACCGCGACCGCCGGCTTCGGCGGGTATCGGCTGGCGCTCGCGGTCGCGTCGAGCCACATGGTGATCACGGAGCCCGTCCCCGACGTGATCGAAGCGGTCGGATGGACCGGCGGGGAGAACGTGCACGACTGCCGGACGCTGCTCCACTACTTCCGCACCACGAGGGACGGCCGCATCGCCCTCGGCTGGGGCGGGGGCCGCATGGGCGTCGGTGGCCGCCACCGGGAGCGCCTCGATGTCGACCGCGACGCCGCGGCGCGGGCGGCGCAGGCGCTGCACCGGTTCTTCCCGCAACTGAGGGAGCGGCGGCTGACGCATGCCTGGGGCGGGCCGATCGACGTTTCCCCGACGCACCTGCCGATCTTCGGCAGCCGGGGGCGGGTGCACCACGGCTTCGGCTTCACCGGGAACGGTGTCGGGCCGTCCTACCTCGGCGGGGAGATCCTCGCCCGTCTCGCGCTCGACCGGCGCGACGAGCTCACCTCGCTCGCGATCGTCGAGCCCGATCGGAAGCTGTTTCCGCCGGAGCCGTTCCGCTATCTCGGCGGCACGGTCATCCGTGAGGCGCTCGTCCGGCGAGACACAGCCATCGACGAGGGTCGCACGCCGGATCCGGTGAGCCGGTTCGTCGCATCTCTGCCGCGACGCCTGGGGCTGCGGCTGCCGCGCTAGCGAGGCAGCGACGCGGAAGGGCGCCACCGCCGGGCGCCCGGCGTTCCCCGCCGCGTCGGTCGCGCACGCACGAGACCCGGTACCGGTCGACGGGCAGGCGGCGGGTCGGGAGCGAGACCACGTGTGCGCCGGCCGGCGCCTGGAAGCTCAGCCGGCCGACGCGCTGCCAGCCGGACGCCACGGCACGTTCGATCGTGCAGGCGATCCTCGCGGGCCTTGGAGACGCGGTAGGCGAGCCGGCCGGCGCGCCCCTCCTCGACGGGGGCAGGCCTCACGGCCAGCCGCGTGAGCGACGGTCTCGTCCGGTCGAGGTCGTCGTTGCGGATCCTCCCGACTGCCGCGGTGCGCCCGAGCCGCGCGTTCGCCGGGCTCGAGAGCTCGAGCACGAACGTCTCGTCGGGCTCGACCCGACGGTCGCCGAGCACCGGCACCGAGACCGTCTTCGTGCGCTCGCCCGGGGCGAACGTCAGCCTCCCCGACACGCCGATGAAGTCGGAGCCCGCAGTCGCAGTGCGCGACTTGGCCGCGTAGGCGAGGGTGACCGGCTGCGCGCTCTGGCGGGACATCGTCAGGGTGAACCGTGCGGGGCGGCGGCCCGTGTCGCCTTCCGTCACCGTCGTGTCGGCGGTCGCGAGGGTCGCCGGACCAGTGGTCGCGCCGTACGCGGCCGCGACGTCGATGCGACCGGCGCCGTACGTGTTGTTCGGTGTCTTGGCCGTGGTGTCGCCACCGCACCCGTTCGCAGTCGTGCGAGGGAGGGCGGTCACCTTCAGCAGCTCCTCGGTCGCGTCCACGTTCCCGCGCAACTGCGGGACTGCAGACCACAGAAGCGCCACCGCGCCGCCGACGTGCGGCGCCGCCATCGACGTGCCGCTCAGCGTGCCGTAACCGGTGGCCGTCGCCGATCTGATGTCCACCCCGGGCGCGGCGAGGTCGGGCTTGATGCGACCCGACCCGTCCACCTGAACGGGGCCGCGGCTCGAGAAGCAGGCGATCCGATCGGACATGTCGGTGGCTCCGACGCTGACGACGGAGTCGTAGATCGCGGGCGGGAAGAGCACGCTGCTGCACCCGAACTGACCTTCGTTTCCGGCGGCGACGGCCATGAAGACGCCGGCGGCGCGGAGGTTGTCGACCGCCGCCTGCAGCGAGGCGACGGAGCACCCTTCGTCCGGCGGGCACGCGTACGAGTTGCCGACCGCGTGCGGCCGTCGCGCGGGATCCGGGTTCAGGCCGTCGAGGTCCGTGGGCGCGAGGAAGAACTGCAGGCACTCGATGTACGTGCTCGGGCGCCCGACGCCTTCGTCCATGTTGCGACAGGCGATCCAGCGCGCTCCCGGGGCGACCCCGACCTGATTGCCGGCGCCGTCGTCGCCGACCGCGGTGGCCATCGTGTGCGTCCCGTGGGAGCCGGTGCTGGCATTGTCGTCGCAGGGCGCACGGACGCTGAACCCGCAGGAGTTGACGCCGTCTCCGTCGAGATCGCTGTGAATGGCGTCCCACCAGCTGTACGCGTGATTCGCGGTTGTCCCGTCCCAGCCGCGGTACTGGCGCTTGAGCGCCGGCGCGTCCCACTTCACGCCCGTGTCGGCATTCGCGTAGACGAGCCCCTGACCCGTGAAGCCGAGCGCCCACAACGCTGCCGCGCCGATCCGCTGCACGTTCCACTCCACACCGCGCGGGGCGGACGACGACGCCGCCACGGTCAGGGCGCTGACGCCGGCGAACGTGCGGTCGGGCTCGATGGCGGTCACGTCGTCGCGGCGCGCGAGCGCCTGGAGCACGTGCCGGTTCCCCTGCACCGCGATCGCGTTGACGACCCAGAACGGCCTGAACGTGACCCGGAGCTCGCGCAGCGCGGAGCGCACACCGCTCTGGGCGGCAGCGGCACGACGCAGCGCCGTGACCGCAAGCTCACCCTGCGTGGCGCGACTCGACGTGCCGGCCGTCGCACGCGAGACGTCGGCGCGACCCCGGACGACGACGAGGAAGCTCGCGTCCTGGGCGCCCGCGGTGTCGGCGATCACCCGCGGGTCGATCTTCCCGGCCGGTGCGTCACCCGCTGCGGCGCCTCCAGCGGCCACGAGCGCGACCGCAACGCAGGCGACGAAGACGGCTCGCAGCACCGCCTGAGCGTAGCGCGCCCGCGCCGTTGGGCCGCGCTCGTGGACGAGGCGTCAGACGGCGTCGAGCGCGTCGCCGAGCGGCAGCGCGGGGTCGACGTCTTCGGGCGCGCGGCGCGCGAGCGGCGAGCGGGCGAGCTCGCGATACACGTCCGCCATCGCCTCGAAGAGGGCCGGTGTCAGACCGGCGGCCGCCTGGGTGGCGGCGATCTCCTCCATCTCGCCCACGTAGCGGTCAGCCTTCGCGGCGGAGCTCTGCAACCACGACGACGCCCCGTCGACGAGATCGGGCCAGGTTCGGCGCAGGTCGTCGACGACCGGCTCGAGCACGCCGTTCGCGTGCGCGGCGGCGAGCGCGTGCAGGAGCAGGGCTCCGCTCCCCTTGTAGACCGATGCAGTCGACATCTTCACGGCCGAGGCCGCTCCGACGTCCTCACCGACGGGGATCCACGCGACGCCGGGGCCGTCGAGCGCGGCCACTTCGCCGGCCCGCTCGCCCGACAGGTAGATGCGCGTCTCGGCGCCGTCCCGGGGTGGCGGGCCGGAGATCGATCCGTCGACGAGGTCGAGGCCCACTTCGAGGAGGTCGGCCTCGATCTCCGTCGCGGTCGCCGGAGAAATGGCGTTGAGGTCGGCGACGAGCGGCGTCGATGCCGACGCGCTGCGCTGCAGCCGCGATCGCAGCTGCGGCTGCGCGCGCCTCACCCGGCGGGACGATCGAGAGCACGATGTCCGCGGCGCGAACGACGTCCTCGAGCGTGCCGAGCCGGTCGGCGCCCGAGGTCTCCGCGAGACGCCGGGTGCGCTCGCTTCGACCCGCGACGGTCGTCACGACCTGCGCCCCACCGGCGCCGAGCGCCCGCGCCAGCCCACTGCCCATCGCACCCGGCGACACGATCCCCACGACCACACGCGCCCGGGAGGATTCGAACCTCCGACCCTCGCGTGGGGGAACCCATGGTTCCCCCACGAGCCCCCTCCTTCGGGGCGGGCAGTAGCGGGAGCGTAGCCTGGCCTCTCGGGGCGAGCGAATCGCCTTCGGCCCTCGGGCCGTTCCCTCCGGCACCGGCGAAGGCCCGACGACCGATTACGCTTGAGGCGAGCGCCCGTAGCTCAGTGGACAGAGCGGCGGACTTCTAATCCGCGGGTCGGAGGTTCGAATCCTCCCGGGCGCATTCGTGGCGCGCCGAAGCAAGGACGGTACGGCCGGCGGCCGACCTGTCAGCCGAGTCTCGCTGTGCCGTCCGAGAGAGCCGCACGGACTGCATCGTCGAAAGAGGTAAGCGGAAACGGGAGCAGAGTGCGCAGACGATCGTTTCGCACGACCGTCGGGGTGCGAAGTCCCTCGATCAGCGGACGTGCGACAGCTGCCCCCACCGGGGTGACGAGGTGGAGCCAGTAAGACGAGAGCCGAGGGCTCAACACAGGGACCTCGACAACGAGGCGTCGCCGGCCGCGGATACGTGCTACTCGCTCGATCATCTCCCTGTAGGTGAGAACGTCGGGTCCACCGATGTCGAAGCCCTGACTCATGGCCGCGGGCAGACGCGCAACTCCGACGAGATACCGGACGACGTCCGCTAGCGCGATGGGCTGCGTCGGCGTTGCCACCCATCTCGGCGCGATCATCGCCGGCAGCCGGTCGACGAGCGAGACGATGGTCTCGAAGGCGGCGCTGCCACGGCCGATCACGACGGCCGCGCGCAGCGTGGTGACCGGAACAGCACCGGACGAGAGCGCTACGCCCGTCTCGAGCCTGCTCCGGAGGTGCGGCGAAAGGTCGGCCCGATCGTCGCCGAGCCCGCCGAGGTATACGAGCTGGGAGACGCCGGCGCGTTCGGCCTCGCGGGCGACCGTTTCGGCTGCCCGACGATCGATTGCCGCGTAGTCCGGAGAGCCGAGCGAGTGGACGAGGTAGAAGGCAACCCCGACGCCCTCGAGTGCCTGGCGAACGGCTGTTCGCGTTCGTGACGTCGGCCGGGAGAGCCCGCACTCCGGCACTCCCTGGGCCAGCCGGCCGCCGTGAGACGGCCACCACCTCCTCGGACCCGGCGAGCTCGCGGACGAGAGCCCGGCCGATCACTCCTGTAGCACCCAGCACTGCGACCGTCACGACCGCGTCTCCGAGATGAGCCGGGCGAAGTAGCGCCGACTGATCGCGGCGTGAATGCGCTGCTGCAGAGAGCCGAGCGTGGCTCCGAGCCGCGGGGCAAACCCGGTCACCGTCGTGCCCAGCTCGACCTCCTCGCATCCGGTCTGCGAAAGGGTCAAGACGCCGCCTTTCCGGCGGGCGAGCAGCCCTCCGCTGATCGCGTAGCTGCAGCTGACCCGATCCCGACCGAAGGACGTCTCGGCCGGTCGAAAGCTGAGGAGAACTGGGCCATTTCTCAGGAGGCGCAACTCGACTCCATCCGAATCCTGGCGGCAGTGCACGACGCCCCTGCTGGCACGAACGGTCTCGCGCCAGTACCGCTGCCCGAGCACCCCCGCCCCGCGAACGGACCTCTCGACGGCGGGTCGAGCGGAGCGTGCGCGCTGCACGGACTCGAACGTCCCATCCGCGCTCGCTTGTGTGTAGCGAGCTCCAGCCGTCAGGACGATCACGCACGGCCGGGCTCCGGTCGCGAGGACAAGCGCGCTTACCCGTTCTGCCTCGCGAACCGGATCGTCGATCAGTGCGAGCACTCCCAGTGCGGTGGTGTCCACCGCTTCGGCCCCGGCGCCGCCGATGGCAAGCCGGCGCCTTCGCGACATTTCCCCCAGCTGCGTTGCGAGGCCTCCGATCCGCTCGGGCGTCACGGCGCTCACGACGACGAGATCGACCGCAAGCGACTCGGCGACGTCGTCGATCGTCTCGAGCGGCGTGTCCGCACCCAGGTACTCGATCCTCCAGCCGTGGGCGCGCAGGGCGAGTCCGAAGGCGATCAACCCGAGATCGTGCTGCTCTCCCGGGGCGCACGCGAGGAGCGCCCGCGGCCCGACGCCGCGTCCCCAGGTACGCGCGAGCCCGAGCAGGCGTCCGCGGAGCACGTTCGAGGCGAAGTGCTCCTGTGCGACGGTGATCTCGCCCCGTTCCCACCGGTCTCCCAGGTCGTGCAGGTACGGCATCACGATCTCCGACAGGAACGCGTCGAGAGTTGTCTCGGCCAGCAGCCGGTCGAGGATCGCCTGCGCTCGGGGCTCGTCGAAGCCTTCGAGCGCTGCCGCGAGCTCGTCGAGTGCCACCGCAGGCGTGCGGGCCGAAGCGGTCGGAGTCGTCCTCGCCGGAGGCTCGCACGGCTGCCGCAGCCGCCTCTGCAGCAGCGAGCCCCTGGGCCAGGTGCTGCCGCATGACGCGTACACGTTCGAGATCGGCCGAGCGAGTAGAGACGAAGACCTCCGGACGAGCGGACGGGCTCGAGTAGGCCGTACCGCCGCTCCCAGGCCCGAAGCAGCTCGGGACTCACGCCGGAACGCCGGCTGAGCTCACCGATTCGCAGGTGCGACGTTTCCGGCATCACAGGATCATACAGAACATGGACGGAACCTTGACAAGCCGGTTCTTCCAGTGCTACCGTGCGCATCTCTATACAGAATCTATACAGGAGGTGTACGAAAGTGAGAGAAGATCGACCTGCTCGCCGCCGCGCTCGTGCTGATCGGGGCGCTCAACTGGGGGCTCGTCGCACTCGCCGAGTTCGATCTCGTCGCTGCGATCTTCGGCATGGAGTTCGGCGAGACGAACGCCGCCAGCCGGATCGTCTACGGCCTCGTCGGCCTCGCAGGCGTCTACGGCGTCGCCTCGCTAGTACTCAGCCATTCGGCCAGGACCCGCACCGCGACGCCGTCGTCTGCATCGCACTCGATCCGAACGAAACGACACACGAGAAAGGACGGATCGACATGAGAAAGTCAGGCTTCATCCTCGCGCTCCTCGCCGTCACGGCCGTCGGTCGTTGACGACGGGCTCACCTGCCTCCGCGGACAGCAGCAAGTGAAAGGCGACATCGTCTCGACGGCCGTCGGCACCGGCCAGTTCAAGACGCTGGCCTCGCTGCTTGAAGAAGCGCCGGCCTCGTCGGAGCGCTCCGGGGCAAGGGGCCGTTCACGGTCCTGGCACCGACCGACGCGGCATTCGCCAAGGTGCCGAAGTCGACTCTCGCTGCGCTTGGCGCCAACAAGGCGAAGCTCAGATCGGTTCTCCTGTACCACGTGATCGCCGGCAAGGTTCCTGCGGCGAAGGTGGTCAAGCTGCGCGCGGCCAAGACCCTCAACGGGCAGACCGTCCGAATTCGGGTCGCCGGAGGAACGTCTTCGTCGGCGACGCGCGGGTCATGAAGACGGACGTTGCCGCGTCGAACGGCGTCATCCATGTGATCAACAAGGTGCTGATCCCTCGCTAGCGGCAGAACGAGCTCCAACCGCCCGTCGCGTCCCCGCGACGGGCGGTTGGCTCGGTGACACAGCCGGCCTAGTTGCGTAACCGCCTCTGGCGCTGCGAGTCTGGTTCCGCTGCGACGGGCACCTGGCGGACTTCAGACGCTTCCAGCATCTTCTCCCAGTTGGCCCGGGACTGCTGCAGCCGCGTCGGGAGTCGAGTTGTTGTCCTGGGTCAGCCTCACTCGCGTTTCGCCATTCGCCTCGTCCAGCTCGTACGTCAGCGTGTGGTAGTTCTCCGGGGCGTCTTCGCCCCCGCCGAGTGGGCTGAAGTGGGTCATCACGAGGCGTCTCTCGGGCTCGACCTCGACGATCTCTCCGTGATCTTCGTAGCTCTTGCCTTCGTACTGGCCCTTCCAGACGATCGGGCTGCCGGGTTCCCAGTCGGTGACGACCTCCGAGCCGAACATGTACTGCTCGATCTCGGCGGGATCGGTCAGCGCGCTCCAGACGCGAGCCGAAGGCGCATCGACCTGGATCTCCGCGACGGCGACGTGACCTTTCACGAGTCCTCCTTTCCCAGTCGCATGGCGAGGGCGTACCCGCTTCGTGCGCGATGCAACCGGAGGCCCGGTGGCCGGCGCGGCCTGGTCACTCGGTCACGAAGGGGCGGGGTCCGCGGTAGGCGTGTTGGAGAGGCGTGCGAGTGCCTGGGCGACGGAGGGGACGCAGTCGAACATTCCTTTCAGGCCGGTGATCTCGAGTACGCGCCAGGTGTTTGATGTATCGCCGACCGCGACTTGGAACCTGACGCCGTCTTTGCGGCAGCGCTGTTGGAGCTTCACCACTGCATTGAGCATCAGAGTGTCGATGAAGGTGGTCTCTGTTACGTCGAGGATCAGGTGCCCGGTGTCGACGAGGGCGCTCTCTGTCACCGCTCGAAACAATCCAACGACGGAGACGTCGTGGTCGCCGATGAGTGCCACAACGGCGGTTGACGCATTGGGCCTCGAGACTCTGATGTCGCTCTCGGTCATTCGACCGCATCGATTTCCGCCGCAGGCGGCGCATAAACAAGCGGCCCGGTGCCGCTCCGACGTGCTGAAGAGGCCCAGGGTTTGCAGGCCCCGTACGTTCGCTCGAGCGCGCTCGCGAGCAGGACGCGAGCGGATGCCCTCAGGGCGAGCCGGCGACTGCCTCTGTCACCGGCGGCTCGGGCTCGTTCTTGCCGAGCAGCTCGCGCAGCACGACCTGGATCGCCGCCGCCGCCGGGATCGCGCCAAGGGCGCCGACGACGCCCGCCAGCTCGGCGCCGATCAGCACCGCGACGAGCACCGCCAGCGGCGAGAGCCGCACCGCCTTCCCGTAGACGACGGGCTGGAGGACGTGGTTCTCGAACTGCTGGTAGAGCACGAAGAAGATCAGCACCACGATCCCGGACGTCGTCGAGTCGAGGAACGCGACGGTCGTCACGATCACTGCGGCGATGGTGGCGCCGGCCAGCGGGACGAGATCGAGCAGGGCGACGATGAGCGCCAGTGCGAACGCAAAGGGCACGCCGAGGATCGACAGGACGATCGCGGTCGTCGTGCCCGCGACGAGGCTGATCGCGAGGTTGCCCGCCACGTAGCCGCCGATGGCGCGGTACACCTCGTGACCGATGCGCCGCACGCGCGTCTCGTGCCGTTCCGGAACGAGGTCGTAGACCCGCTCGACCCAGTTCGGCCCTTCGAGCAGCATGAAGAGGGTGAGGAAGGCGATCGTGAGGATCGCGACGACGGCCGTGACGACACCCTTCGCCACCCCGACGGCGGTCGAGGACAGGCCGAGCACGCCACCAACGCCGCTCTTCTCGATCGCTTCGCGAATCCGCTCGACGATCTGGTAGTCCCGCTCGAGGAACCCGAGCGGCCCTCGGCCCTTGGTGAGGTCGTCGACGTAGCCGGGCACCGCCTCCGCGAAGTCATTCACCTCGGTGACGAGGACGGGCACGAAGGTGGCGCCGATCGCGGCGATCACGCCGATCGCCGCCAGGAAGACGATCGCCACGGCCCCGCCGCGCCTCCTGACCCCGTGCCGCATGAGCCAGTCGACAGCGGGGTTGAGCGCGGTGGCGAGGAAGGCCGCGATCACGATCCAGAGCAGCACACCCTTCGTGAGCCAGATCAGCCAGAGGATCAGCGCCGTGGCCAGGAAGATCCCGATCACGACCAGGACCGCACGCGGGCGGAAGCGGACGACGCGCTCTTCCATCGACGCCGAGGATAGGGGCCGTCTCAGACGACTCAGGCCTGTTGCTCCGTGTTCTCCTGCTCGGCGAGGAAGCGGAGGAACCAGAACGCGAACACGACGAAGAAGACGATCGACTGCTCGGCGGCCATGCTCATGCCGCCGAGCTGCTGGTCATCGAGGCGCGTCAGGCCCCAGAGCCGATCCGGCGCGTCGGCGTACGCGTCGTAGATCGGCTCGGGCACGAGCGCGAGCACCAGCCCGAGCGGCGCGGAGAGCACGAAACCGGCGAGCACGTACCCGGCACGGGCGCCGCTGGAGAGCCGGTGTGGCTCGTCCTGCCAGACGCACCACCACATGAGCAGACCCGTGACGAGGTATGTCAGGTGCTCGAGCGCGAGCAGCGCGCCGCCGTTGTCCAGCGCCGAGTCGTAGAGCGCCGGGATGTGCCAGACGGCGTAGGCGCCGACCCAGAGCGGGAGCGCGACGAACGGATGAGTGAGGGCCCGGACGCCGCTCGGCTCGGCGATGCGGGCCGCCAGGGCAGGCGCGAGCCCGAGGACGAGCAGCAGCGGGGCCCACTCCGCGAGGACGACGTTCTGGAGCAGGTGGATCCAGAGCAGGTACTCGACGGCGACGGTGTCCCACGGCGTGACGAAGACAGCCACGATCAGGCCACAGCCGAGCGAGGAAGCAGGCGATGCGCCAGCCGGGCGCAGGAGTGCGGCGCAGCGCAAGCAGGTACGCGAGGGCAAGCGCGACACCGAGGAGCGCCTCCGGGTTCCACGACCACGCCGACGGGGCCACGACGCTACGCTAGTAGGAGATCGCGCGGGTGTAGCTCAGTTGGTAGAGCGTCAGCCTTCCAAGCTGAATGTCGCCGGTTCGAGCCCGGTCGCCCGCTTTCGGTGCGTCTGCCGTCGGTCGGGCACGGAGGCGCGGCTCGGACTCCGGGCCGGCATGCGTCGAACGCGCCACCCGGTGCCTGCCTGAAGGCAGGCACCAGCGTCAGCGTCGGACCCGACCCTGGCAGGCACAGCGCCGGCGTCAGCGGCCGGTGGCCGAGAAGTGCTGGTAGTCCTTGATGCCGCTCCACCGGCCGCCCCAGCCCCAGCCGGCGGCGTCGAAGGCGCGCACCAGGACCCCGCCCTCGACCGCCATGCCCGGCCGCACCGGGGTGCGTCTCACGTAGGAGCGGCTGGCGAGCGTGCGACGTGCGCCCGCTGCTCGAGACATACGGGTTCTCGATCGGGTTCACGTCGATTGCACGCCCGTATGCGTGCTCCGACCAGCGGCTCGTCCCCTCGACGAAGCGGCAGTTGAAGGCGGAGGTGTTGTCGGCCTCGATGGAGCGAAAGTCGCTCGCGCCGTAGGCGTCGACGGGTGTCAGCCGCCGGATCGGGAACCGCGCCACGTAGAGCCGCCGAAAGACCCGCACGATCTCGGCGGCCACGTCGCGGTTGACGATCACGGTGCCGGTGCGCACGGCACCGTCGAAGCCCCAGTGACGCAACGACACCGCGCGCAGGTCGCGCAGGTGCACCGGGCACCCCGGCCGCCAGGAAACGCCGGTCATGCGCGCGGCAAGCGCCTTGCCGATCGGCCTCACGTCGGCTCGGAACGCCGGCGCAGCGCCCGTCTCTGCCCCGCCTGGCGGTGCGAGGGCGGCGAGCGCGAGCAGGGAAATGACCAGACCCCGGCGAAGCAGCACAACGAGCAGAGTAGCCCTGGCCGGAACAGGCTCGGAACCGGGAGGTCAACGTGGACAAGCCAGCTGTCGGAACGCGTCTCCTCGCAGAGGTGATGGGCACGTTCCTCTTCTTCTTCATCGGCTTCAGCGGCATCGCCGCTCTCGTCGAGACCGGCGGCCAAGGGATCTCGTCGCTGGGGATCGCCTTCGGCTTCGGTCTCGGCCTGGCGCTGGCGATCACCGCCTTCGGTCACATCTCCGGCGGGCACTTCAACCCGGCGGTCACGGCCGGGCTCGCGATCGCGCGCAAGCATCCCGCCGTCGAGGTCGTCCCCTACTGGGTGGCACAGCTGGTCGGCGGCTTCCTCGCGGTCGTCGTCCAGGCGATCGTCTTCGACAGCACGGTCACCGACGCCCTGTCGACGAACCCCGGTGTCGGGGTCGACGACTGGGGCGCGCTCGTGCTCGAGATCGTCACGACGGCCCTGTTCGTGATGGTCATCCTGACCGTGGCGACCGACGACCGAGCGCCGTGGAAGGGCGTCATGGCGCCGCTGATGATCGGTCTGTTCATCTTCGCGGCGGCGACGACGGTCGGCCCGACCTCGGGTGGCTCGTTCAACCCGGCCCGCTCGCTCGACCCGGTCTTCTGGAACCAGGACTGGGACAACGTCTGGATCTACATCGTCGGGCCGCTCGCCGGCGGCATCCTCGGCGGAGCGATCTGGGGCGTGCTGGTCGGCAAGAGACCCGAAGAAGCAACCGCCTAGGACTTCGCGGAGTGCATCTGGTGGGGGCGCCCTTGGCGCCCCCACCGCTATCGGGGCGGCCGGATCCGAACCGACGACCTCCCGCTCCCAAAGCGGGCGCTCTACCAGGCTGAGCTACGCCCCGTCGCTCAGCAGTCTAGGCGGATACGTCGGCGGCGTCGGCCCGCTCCACCTCGACCAGCGTGTCGTGGAAGGCGCAACCCGCGCCGAGGTCGGTGACCGTGTCGGGCGTCAACGCGTTGGCCGCCGACCCGCCCTCGACGAGAGACGACCACCAGCCGGAGGGAAGCGCGACGACGCCCGGCGGCACCTTCGAGCCCACCCGCGCGGCCGCGAGCACCGAGCCGCGGTCGTTGAACACGCGCACCCGGGCGCCGTCGTCGATGCCCCGCGTCACGGCGTCGTCGGCGGAGAGCTCGACCGGCATCTCGCCCTCCGCGGCGAGATGCCGGGGCATGTTGGCGTACTGCGAGTTGAGAAAGTGGAGCGACCACTTCGCCGTCACCAGCTGCAACGGATAGCGGGCGGCCAGCCCGGGATCGCCGAGCGGGGACTCGGTCGCCGCCGTGTGGGTCGGGAGCGGGTCCTGCCCCTGCTCCTCGAGCGCCGTCGAGTACAGCTCCGCCTTCCCGGACGGTGTGCCGAAGCCTCCGTCCGCATACGGCCGCCAGTCGTCCCCGACCGCCGACTTCGCGTAGCCGTGCTCCAGGAGATGCTCCCACGTGACACCCTCGAGCAGCGGGTCGTCGCTCGCGAGCGCGGTGCGCACGAGGTCCTCGTCCGTGTCGGCGAAGAGCTCCTCCTCGAGCCCCAACCTGACGCCGAGACGCCGAAAGATCTCGCTGTTCGGGAGGGCTTCACCCAGCGGCTCGATGGCCGGCTGGTTGAGCGTCACGTAGACGCTGCCCCACGACGGCACCAGGTCGAGATGCTCGAGCTGGGTCGTCGCCGGGAGCAGCACGTCCGCGTACGCAGCGGTGTCCGTGAGGAACTGCTCGATCACGACCGTGAACAGGTCGTCACGGCGCAGCCCCTCGAGCACGCGTCCCTGGTCGGGCGCGATCGCCGCGGGGTTGGCGTTGTAGACGACCAGCGCACGCACCGGCGGCTCGAGCTGCGTGAGCGCCCGACCGAGTTGCACCATGCTCACCTCGCGCGTGGTCGGGTCCTCGAGGTCGGGCCGCGTCACCGGCGCCAGGTTGAGCGGGTCCCACGCCGCCCACGCGGTCGTGCCGACGATTCCTCCGCCCAGGTCGCGCCAGGCTCCGACGAGCACCGGCAGGCACGCGATCGTACGGATCGTCATCCCGCCTCGCTCGCGGTGACCCATGCCGATCAGCGTGCGGATCGCCTGTGGGCGGGTCGTCGCGTAGGCGCGGGCGAGCTCCACGATCTCGTCCTCGGCGAGACCCGTGAGCGACGCCACGCGCTCGGGCGGATACTCGGCGAGACGCCCGCGAAGCTCCTCGAACCCGACCGCGTGACGCTCGACGTACTCGGCGTCGTGCAGCCCTTCGGCCACGATCACGTGCATGAGGCCCAGCGCCAGGGCTGCGTCCGTGCCGGGCCGCGGCCGAACGTGCCAGTCGGCCGATCGCGCAGTCCGCGTCTCGACCGGGTCGATCACGACGACGCGGGCGCCGTTCTGCCGCGCCTCGGTGACGAACGGCCAGAGGTGGAGGTTCGTGACGATCGTGTTCGTCCCCCAGAGCACGATGAGACGGCTGTGCCGGAGGTCCTCCGGGAGCATCCCCTTCGGCCCGCCCTGCGTCGCGGTGTAGCCCGCCGCGGCGGACGAGCCGCAGATCCCGCGCCTCAGCCGTGTCGCTCCGATCCGAGAGAAGAAGCGACGATCGAGCGACGCACCCTGCACCACGCCCTGCGTGCCCATGTAGCTGTACGGCAGCACCGCGTCGCCTCCGTGACGGGCCACGATGTCGCCGAGCCTGGCGGCGATCTCGTCGAGCGCCTCGTCCCACTCGATCCGCTCGAAGCGGCGCTCGCCCTTCGGCGCCGACGCGTCGCTGCGGGTACAGCAGGCGATCGGGGCTGTAGACGCGCTCGAGGTAGTGGTTCACCTTCGCGCAGAGCCGTCCCTGCGTGAGCGGATGCTCCTTGAGCCCCCGCAGGCCGACGGCACGTCCGTCCTCGACCGTCACCTCCCACGCGCAGGTGTCGGGGCAGTCGTGCGGGCACGCCCCGCGAACGACCGTCAGCGCACGTCCGCTTGCTCGCGGCGCCGTCGACACGCATCGAGTGTCCGGGAGACCGGCGCCTCCGTCAAGGAAGCGAGGCGGCCACGGCCACTGCGCGCTGACATGTCAGCGATCCCTATGCTCGCGCAGTGGTCGACGCACCCCTTCCCATCCCCGGCGCCGAGCAGCGCGACCGTCGCGCCAGGCTCGGCTACTCGATGACGCTGGCCGCGGCCACGCTCTTCGCGGTCAACGGCTCGGTCTCCAAGCTCGCGCTCGACGCGAGCGAGATGGGGACGCTCCGGTGGACGGAGCTGCGCTCGACGGGCGCGTTCGTCGGCCTGCTCGTCGGTCTCGCCGTGCTCGCCCCGGCCAGGCTGCGGATCGACCGGAGAGAGGCGCTGACGCTGATCTGGTACGGCATCGTCGGCTTCGCCTTCGTGCAGTGGCTCTACTTCGTCGCCATCTACAGGCTCCCGATCGGCATCGGGCTGCTGCTCGAGTTCACGGCGCCCGTCCTCGTCGCGCTCTGGGCCCGCTTCGTCTGGCGGGAGCGCGTGCGCGACCGCGTCTGGATGGCGCTGGGGCTCGTGGTGGTGGGGCTCGCGCTCGTGGCGCAGGTGTGGGCCGGCCTCACCCTGGACAAGGTGGGCGTCGCGGCCGGGCTCGCGGCGTCGGTGGCGCTGGCCGTCTACTACCTGGCCGGAGAGCGGCTCGTGGTGCGGCGTGACCCCTACTCGCTCGTCTGCTTCTCGATCGGCGCGGCGACCGGGTTCTGGGCCGTCGTGCAGCCGTGGTGGAGCTTTCCGTTCGCGGCACTGAACGAGCAGGTTGCGCTTCCCGGGCCGCTGGAGCTCACGGCGCCCGTCTGGGCGCTGGCCGTGTGGACGATCGCCCTTGGCACGATCGCGCCCTTCGTGCTCTCGATCGGGGCGCTGCAGCATCTTCCCGCCACGACGGTCACGATCGTGGCCACGTTCGAACCGGTGGCCGCGGCGTTCGTCGCGTGGGTCTGGCTCGGCGAGACCCTGGATGCCGTGCAGATCGCCGGCGGGGCGGTCGTGCTCGCCGGGATCTTGCTGGCCGAGACGTCCCGCTGAGCCTTGCCGACTACGCTGTGGGCGTGGTCGAGCGTGTCCTTCTGGCGTCACCGCGCGGGTACTGCGCAGGTGTCGAGCGTGCCGTCGAGACCGTCGAGCAGGCGCTCGAGCACTACGGCGCGCCGGTCTACGTCCGCAAGCAGATCGTCCACAACATCCACGTCGTCCGCGACCTCGAGGCTCGCGGGGCGATCTTCGTGGAGGACGAGAGCGAGGTGCCGGAAGGCGCGGTCGTCGTCTACTCCGCCCACGGCGTCGCCCCGGCGGTGCACGACAACTCGCGCCGGCTCGGCCATGCCGTGATCGACGCCACGTGCCCGCTGGTGACGAAGGTGCACGTGCAGGCGCGGCGGTACGCCGCAAACGGCTACACCGTGATCCTCGTCGGGCACGCCGGCCACGAGGAGGTCGTGGGCACGATGGGCGAGGCGCCGGAGGCGACGGTGCTGGTGCAGGACGTGGCCGAGGCGGAGGCGCTCGACCTGCCCTCGGACGCCCCCGTCGCCTACATCACGCAGACGACGCTCTCGGTGGACGAGACCGCCGACATCATCGGCACCCTGCGCCGGCGCTTCCCCGGCATCATCGGGCCGAAGAAGGAGGACATCTGCTACGCGACCTCCAACCGGCAGTGGGCCGTGAAGGAGATGCTCGCCGAGATCGACGTGCTGCTCGTGATCGGGTCGCGCAACTCGTCCAACTCGAACAGGCTCGTCGACGTCGCCCGCGCCGGAGGGGTGCCGTCCTACCTGATCGACGACGAGGCGGAGATCGACGAGACGTGGCTCGTGGGTGCGCGTACGGTGGGGGTCACGTCAGGCGCCTCGGCGCCCGAGCGGCTCGTGACCCGCGTCTGCGACTGGTTCCGCGAGCGCGGGGTGACGCGCGTGGAGGCATTCCGCATGGTGGACGAGGACGTGACGTTCCGGCTTCCGGTCGAGCTGCGGCGCGAGCTCGAGCTGGCCGACGCGCGCAGCTGAGGCGACCCGGGTCTCGGCGATCTGCCGGCCCGCGCTCACGCCTTGGCGATCGCGGGTGCGTCGCCGCCGTCGGCGGCGAGCTCCACCGCCAGCGTCTCGGCCTTGATCCAGTCCTCGTGCTCGAGCAGGTCTGCGTCCCCGGACGGGATCGTGAGCCGGATGCGATCGGTCAGCTCGAGGCCCGCGTCCTTGCGCATCGTGTTCACGAGATGGATCAGCTCGTGCACGCGCGCCTCGCGCGCGAGCTCGTCGTCGACGTGCGTGTCGAGCGCGACGGTGACACCGGCATCGGCAGCGACGGCCCAACCCTCCTTCCCCGCCCGCTCGACGAGCACCTCGTCCGCGCCCGAGCTCGTGTCCGGCGGCACGGAAGCGGCCGTCGTCGAGCTGCTCGAAGTCACCGCCCTGAAGCGCCGCCCGCACGGGCCCGAGCTCCTTCCCCAGCCGCGGCCCGAGCAGCGGCAGGTTCGGCTTCACACGCAGCTCGGCGTCGACGTGACCGAGCACGACCTCGCGTACGCGCAGCTCGTCGGCGATCACGTCCTCGTGCCCTGCGACGCGAGGGCCGCCCTCGACCACGAGCGTGCGCAGCGGCTGGCGCACCTTGAGGGCTGCGGCCTGGCGCGCCTGGTGGCCGAGACCCACGACGACGCGCACTTCGGCGATGTCTGCCAGGAGGTCGCGATCCGGGGCGGGTGGCTCGGGCCAGCCGGCCAGGAACACCGACGGTGGGGCGTCGGGGCACGGCGCGGTGAGCGTGCGCCAGAGGTGATCCGCGAGGAACGGCATCACCGGCGAGACGACGCGCGCACCCGTGACGAGGCCGTGCCAGAGCGCGCGGAAGGCCATCGGGTCGCCGTCCCAGAAGCGCCGACGCGACCGGCGGATGTACCAGTTCGAGACGTCCTCCACGTAGCTCTCGAACGTGCGGGTCACGTCGACCGTCAGCCAGCGCTCGTAGGCGGCGGTGCATTCCTCGACGAGCTGCCTGGTCCGCTCCACGAGCCAGCGATCGAGGGGCTGGAGCTCGCCGGCGGGGCCGGTCTCGAGGTCGTCCCAGGTCGGCTCCCAGCCCGCGATGTTCGCGTAGCGCACGAGGAAGGTGACCGAGTTCCACAGCGTCAGCAGCCTGCGCTTGATCTCGTGTGCCGGCCCGAAGCCGAAGAGCAGGTTGCGATCGGGCGGCTGCGCGCAGTACTGCCAGCGCATCACGTCGGCACCCATGCGTGCGAAGGCATCGGGCGCCGCGATCGTGTTGCCCCACGAGCTGTGCATCTCGCGGCCCTGCTCGTCGAGCATCTTCTCGTACCCGAGCACCCTGCCGGAACGGCGCTCGTCCGGTCAGCGCGACGGACATGAAGAGCTGCGAGTAGAACCAGAGGCGGATCTGCTCGCGCATCTCCGAGACCCAGTCGGCCGGGAACCACTCCTCCCAGTACGCGTGATCCGGAAGATCGGCCCGGGTGAGCCCCTTCGCCGCGCCTGTCGCATAGCCCTCGGAGACGTACTCGGGGCTCTGCCAGCCGAGCGTCGAGAACGGCACGATCCCCGCGTCGAGCCACACGTCGCCGACCTCCGCGATCCGCTCGACCGGCTCGCCGCACGCGTCGCAGCGGATGCGGATCTCGTCGACCCACGGCCGCCGCAGCTCCTCGAGATCCTCGACCGGGCCGGTCGCGCGCGCCACGAGCTCCGCCTTCGACCCGATCACGTTGAGATGCCCGCACGAGCACGGGTAGAAGGGCAGTGGGAGGCCGTAGTAGCGCCGCCGCGAGATGTTCCAGTCGCCCATGTTGCGCAGCCAGTCGTCCATGCGCTTGCCCATGTAGGCGGGCGTCCACTCGACCGTCTCGTTCGCGTCGAGCAGCGGCTGGCGCAGCTCCTCCGACCGAGATCAGCCAGTCGTCGGTGACGCGCCAGATGAGCGGGGTGTCGCAGCGCCAGCAATGCGGATAGCGGTGCAGGTGCGATGCCCGCTTCGAGCAGGTACCCCTGCTCGGCGAGCCGCCCGACGATCTGGTCGGCCGCCTCGGTCGTCGAGAGGCCGTGCAGCCAGCCGTAGTCGTCGTAGAACCGCCCCGCCTCGTCGACGGGTGAGAGGACCGGCAGGTTGTGAACGAGGCCGAGCTCGAAGTCCTCCTGGCCGGCTCCGGTCGCGATGTGGACGATGCCGGTTCCCTCTTCGAGCGAGACGTCGTCCCAGGGGATCACGCGGTGCTCGACCTCGCCTCCGGGCCCGAGCTCGTCGAAGGGCCCGCGGTAGCGCAGCCCGACGAGCTCCTCGCCGCGAACGCGCCGTACGAATGGCTCGTCGGGATACCGCGAGACCGCCACCCAGTCGCCGCTCTCGCGCAGCCCGTACTCGGCGTCCGGCTTCACCGCCGCGGCGACGTTCGCCGGCAGCGTCCACGGCGTCGTCGTCCAGATCGACGACCGACTCGCCGGGGTGGTCGAGGAGCGGGAAGCGGACGTAGAGCGACGGGTCGCTCCGGTCCTGGTAGACGCCCGCCTGCGTCAGCTCGTGCTGAGAGAGCGACGTCCCGCAGCGCGGGCACCACTCGGTCGAGCGGTGACCGAGATAGAGCCAGCCGCGCTCGTGCACGACCTGCAGGAAGCGCCAGATGTACTCGATGTTCGTGTCGCTGAAGGTGAAGTAGTCGTTGCCCCAGTCCATCCATTGACCGAGCCGGATCGAGCCCTCCGTCAGCGCGCGCGAGGAGTTGACGACGACCTCTCGGCAGCGTCGCGCGAACTCGGCGAGCCCGTACTCCTCGATCTCGCGCTTCGAGTTGAGCCCGAGCCCGCGTTCGACGCCGACCTCGATCCAGAGGCCCTGGCAGTCGAATCCGTTCTGGTAGCGCTGGTGGTAGCCGTGGAGCGCCTTGTAGCGCTGGAAGACGTCCTTCAGCGTCCGCCCCCAGGCGGTGTGGACGGCGAGCACATCCCGGTTCGCGGTGACCGGGCCGTCGACGAAGCTGAACCGCGGGCCGCCGGCGTTCTGCTCGCGCAGCGCCGCGAACGTCCGCTCGCGCTCCCAGATCTCCAGGATCTCGCGCTCGAGCGCGTCGTGGTCCGGCTTGTCCGGCAGTGGTGCGAACATGCCGTCGATTCTAGGCGCCGCCCGGGAAGAGCCCGGGCTCGCCCGTCGTTGGAACTGGTATGACACTGCCACATGCCGGGCTCGAGCCCGGCGCAGAAAGGGACCACATGGGAACCCCAGTGACCGAGACGACCTTCGAGCAGGAGGTCATCCAGTGCGACACCCCGGTGATCGTCGATTTCTGGGCGGAATGGTGCGGCCCGTGCCATGCCGTCTCGCCCGTGCTCGACAGGATCGCCGAGGAGCGCGCGGGAGAGCTCAAGATCGTGAAGGTCAACATCGACGAGGAGCGGGGTCTGGCCGACCGCTACGGCATCGCTTCGATCCCGACGATGATTCTCTTCCGCGACGGCGAGCCTTCCGCAGCCGTGATCGGGGCGCAGCCGAAGGGCGCCATCGAGCGCAGCCTCGGGCTCGCGTCGTAGCGCCGCCCGACAGGTCTCCCTCCCCGACGCCCGGAGCCGGCCGAGTGCCGGCTCCAGGCCGAGCCTCGTGGCGAAGCGTCCGGACGGTCGCCGCGCACAGGTGGTTACCGTAGGTCGCGTGACCGGCCTCGACCGATTCTCCGTCGTCGTGATCGGCGCCGGCTTCACCGGGACGATGGTCGCCGTGCATCTCTGAGGAACGCGCGATCGGCGCGACACGCGGTTGGCGGTCCTCGAGCGCACCGGGCGGTTCACGGCCGGTGTCGCCTACGGCAGCGCCTACGCGTGCCACACGCTCAACGTGCCTGCGGCGCGCATGAGCGCGTTCGGCGACGACCCCGACGACTTCCTGGAGTTCGCCCGCTCCAGGGATCCCGACGTCACGGGGGCTCGTTCGTGCCGCGCAGCCTCTACGGCGCCTACCTCGCTCACCTGCTCGACGACGCGGAAGCCCGGAGCAGCTCGAGCCTGCGCCGGATCGCCGGCCAGGCGACGTGGGTCGAGGCTCAGCCGGACGGGTCCGCTCGCGTCGGCATCGACGGTGCGGACCCGATCGTCGCCGATCGGGTCGTGCTGGCGATCGGGAACTTCCCTCCCGCCGATCCAGCGATCAGCGACCCGGCGTTCTACTCGGATCCGCGGTATGCGCGTGATCCCTGGGCCGCCGACGCGCTCGACGCGGATCCGGATCGGCCCGTGCTGCTGGTCGGCACCGGCCTGACGATGCTCGACATCGCGCTCGCGCTCCGCGACCGGGGCCACCGTGCCGTGATCCACGCCGTGTCGCGCCACGGGTTGCTCCCCCAGCCGCACCGCGCAGCCTCGGTCGCCCCACCGCACTACCCGCGCCCCACGGGACTCGACGGCTGGCCGCGCACGGCAGTCGGGCTGCTCCGGAGGCTGCGGGCCGAGGTCGACACTGCAGCGAAGGCCGGGATCGACTGGCGCGAGGTTCACACGTCGCTCAGATCGGACACGCCGGCTCTCTGGATGTCGCTGAGCCAGACCGAGAAGGAGCGCTTCCTACGGCACGCCCGCCCGTACTGGGAGACCCATCGGCATCGATCGTCTCCACAGACCGCGGCGGCGATCCACGAGCTGCTCGCCGCCGGCCGCTTCAGGTGACGGCAGGGCGAGTGCTCGGGTTCGAGTCTGGCGACGATCTCGATCGACGCACGGCTGCGGCTCCGCGGCGGGTCGGAGACATCGACGTTCGGGTCGGCAAGGTCGTCAACTGCACCGGGCCGGACACCGATCTTCGACGCGTCGGCGAGCCGCTCGTGCAACAGCTGCTTCGCAACTGGATCCGCAACCCCCGATCCGCTGGGGCTCGGGCTGCGAGAGCGGCGACCGTGGAGGGCTGATCGACACGGAGGGGCGCGTCAGCGAGCTGCTCTTCCTCGTCGGCCCGCTGCGCAAGGGGTTGCTGTGGGAGAACACCGCCGTCCGGAGCTGCGCGTCGAGGCGGAGCAGATGGCCGGCATCTGAGCAGCCTCGCCCGCTGACGACGGCGCCGCTACGGTAGGCGCAATGCCGAGGTTCGTGCCCGCCTCGGTCGCCGAGCTGCAGCGCGTCGGTCTGTTCGGGTCGGTCTCGGGCGAGACAGCTCGCTCGGCTCGCGGACCAGATCGAGCGGCTCGAGGTCGACACGGGGGTCAGCTTCGGCAGCACCGACGCGACCGTCGACGTGCTCCTCACCGGTCTCGCCCGCGGAGGCAGTGGGCTGCTTCGGCCCGGTGACGTGGCCGACGGGCCCGCCACCGCGGTCACCGCGTGCGTCGTCGCGCGCTGCGACCGGGCGACGCTCGACGCGTTGACGGGCTGACATGCGTGTCGGAGCCACCTGTGGACGCGGCTAGGAGGACGCCTCGCGCAGGACGGCGTCGGAGAGCGCCG
This sequence comes from uncultured Actinomycetes bacterium, assembly GCA_963732985.1. Lineage (GTDB taxonomy): Bacteria > Actinomycetota > Thermoleophilia > Gaiellales > Gaiellaceae > Gaiella. The sequence goes on from CAVTBP010000008.1 coordinate 31,118, forward strand.
GCCAGGCGTCCTTGGCCCAGTCGCCGAACTCGCGCGTCGTGAGGCATGCACACGCGAGATCCCTTGTCCGGGTCGACCCAGAAGAACGTCCCGGAGCCGCCGAAGTGACCGAACGTGTGCGGTGAGGTGAGCGCACCCGACCAGTGCGGGCTCTTCGACCCCTTGATCTCGACGCCGAGACCCCAGTCCATCGGCGTGAAACGCCCGAAGTCCGGCAGCACGCCGTCGAGCCCCGGGAACTGGACGCTCGTCATCTCCCGGCTGGTCTCGGGCGCGACGAGCGTCGGGCGCAGCAACTCGCGCGAGAGCGCCAGCACGTCGCCGACGGAGCCGTGCATGCCGCCACCCGGGTGACCGGCGGGGTCGAGCGCCAGCGCCGAGCGGAGTGCACACCGCTTCGCGCACGTAGTCGGCGAACGGCATCGAGGCGCGGGTCTCGAGGTGCTCTCCGAGCACCCGGTACCCCTCGTTGGAGTAGATCCTGCGGCGACCCGGCGGCGCGATCGGCTCGTCGCCCTCGAAACGGCAGACCCGACGCATGCGCGAGGAGATGCCGCACGGTGGAGCCGGGAGGGCCGGCGGGCTCGTCCAGGTCGACGGTGCCCTCCTCGGCTGCCACGAGCAGCGCGAGAGCCGTGACGGGCTTGGAGACCGAGGCCAGCAGCACGGGACGATCCGTGTCGCCGCGGGTTGCGACCGGCGCCTCGGCCGTGGTCACGCCGACGGCGGCGAACGGGGCGTCCCAGTCGTCGATCTGGAAAAGTGCCTGCACGCCGGGAGATACTAGGCTCGTGGAGCGGCGCCTGATCTCCGGTCACTCGCCCTACGAGCCCGTCGTCGGGTTCTCACGGGCGGTCGTGATCGGGCCGCACGTGCACGTCGCAGGGACCGCACCGATCACGCCCGACGGCTCACCGCCACCCGACGTCCGCCTACGAGCAGGCCCGCCTCTGCCTGGAGATCATCGGCGAGGCGCTGACCCGGGCCGACGCGTCGTTCGCCGACGTCGTGCGAACGCAGGATCTTCCTCACCGACCCATCCGACTACGAGGAGATCGCGCGTGCACACGGGGAGGTGTTCGGAGAGATTCGGCCGGCCTCGACGGCGATCGTCACCGGACTGCTCGACCCTGCCTGGAAGGTCGAGATCGAAGCCGAGGCGCTGCGCGCGTGAGCGACGCCGACCAGCGCCAGGCGATCCCGTCGTCGATCACGGGCAAGGGAACGTCCTACGGCGGCAGCGTGCTCGACCACCGCTTCGGCGCCGGGCCGCAGTACACGCTCGGGGTGGAGGAGGAGTACATGCTGCTCGACCCCGAGTCGTTCGACCTCGTCCAGCACGTCGAGACGGTGCTCGCCGCGATCCACGGGCACGAGCTGGAGACGCGGATCAACCCGGAGCTGATGCAGTCGGTGCTCGAGATCGCGACGCCGGTCTGCCGCACCGCAGGCGACGTGCATCGCGAGCTGACCACGCTGCGCGGCTACGTCTGCGGCGTCGCGCGGGAGAAAGGCCTTCGCGTCGGTTCCGCCGGCACCCACCCCTTCAGCCTGTTCGAGCGGCAGCGGATCACCGCCAAGGACCGCTATCGGCAGCTGGTCGACCAGCTCCAGTACATCGCCCGGCGCGAGCTGATCTTCGGCATGCACGTCCACGTCGCGGTCGACGACCCCGAGAAGGCGATCAAGGTCGTCAGCGGCCTGCTGCCGCAGCTCGCCCCACTGCTGGCGCTGTCGGCGAGCTCGCCGTTCTGGCGCGGCGAGCCGACGGGGCTCGCCTCGAGCCGGCAGATGATCTTCTCCGCCATGCCGCGCTCGGGGCCACCGCCGCGCTTCCGGGACTACGCGGACTACGCCGAGGTGGTGGGCCAGCTCGAGCGCACCGGGTGCATCGGCGACTACACGCACATCTGGTGGGACGTCCGCCTGCATCCGCGTCTGGGGACGGTCGAGATCCGGATCTGCGACGGGGTGACACGCGTCGAGGACGCGGTCGCGATCACGGCGTACTGCCAGGCGCTCGTGAAGCAGCTCTGCGAGCGGTACGACGCCGGTGAGGAGATCCCGTCGTACCACCGCATCCTGACGACCGAGAACAAGTGGCTCGCCGCGCGCTATGGGCTGGAGGCGCCGGTGATGGACCTCGCCACCGGGCGCCGCAACCGCGTCCCGATCGCCCAGCTCGTGCGTCGCACGTTGCGCGAGCTCGAGCCGCACGCTCGCGAGCTCGGCTCCGAGCGTGAGCTCGAAGGCGTGCGCGAGATCCTCGACCGCGGCAACAGCGCCGACCGGCAGCTGCGGATCTGGGGCGCGAACCGCGACATCGTCGAGGTGGTGCAGGAGATCGCGGTCGCGACCGAGACCCTGCCGGCTGCCTACGCCGGCGACCTGGGCTGAGCGACGACGCGCACGCGATAGCGCCGCGTGTCGATCACCGCGAGCACACCGACGCCACGCTGCCGCACGACGAGCTCGCGCTCGCCGCGGGCGAACGATAGGCGGGCGGTCCGCAGCTGCGCCCATGGAAGCTCGATGCACATGGACGAGCCCAGCACGGTGTCGAGCGCGTGCACGAACGCCGGTCTCGTCGTGTCGCCGTAGAGCGTGTACACATGCCGCCCGCTCCGGCCGGTGGCGCGAGTGAGAGCGACGCCGCGCATCGCATCGGCCGTCGTCTTGTCCACCACGACGGCCGGCTCGAGCCGACCCGACGCGAGGTCGACGGTGCGCACCCGGTACCGCGTCGGATCCCGACGCGACGTGTACTGCGTGACGAACAGCCTGCGCCCGTCGGGTGACAGGGCGTCGAACCCGTAGCGGCCTTTCAGCGTCACGGTGCGCTGCAGCCGCAGCGAGGGTGCGCGGAGAACCGCAAACCGCGTCTGGCGGCTGGCGGAGCGAGGAACGATGTCAGCACGAGCGTGCGCCGGTCGGCCGACAGCCCACCCACGGTGCCGTCGAGCGCGACGAGCGGCACGCCGAAGCCGCCGCTGGATCGACGTGGAGCGGACGACACGTCCGTCGCGGATGCGGACGGCCTGCACCGTCGTCCGATCGCCCGCCACCACGGAGACGTAGCGAACGGAGCCACCGGGTGCGCGGACGCCGTCCCGGCCGACCGTCGCGCCGGGCGATGGCCCGCTGTCTGCGGCTGCGGCGGCCGCGGCGGCGCGCGAGCACGGCGGCGAATGTCAGCAACGAGTTCTTCATCGTGATCCCTCCTGCGGTGCCTACACCGCGGCTCGTGTCCGGGTTCCCGTTCATGCGGTCACGACGAGGCACGCGTCGTGGGCCGCGCGGGCGACGCGCTGCACGCTCCGCACCCGTCCTCGGTTGTCGAGCAGTGCCACCGTGCCCCGCCCGAGCGACGGCGTGATCACGCCCGGCCAGCCGAGCGTGACGTTGTAGGAGCCGATCGGGACCCGCGCCTCGTCGAGGAGCCGCCGTCGGCCCGGTGCGTCCGCACCGTGCCGTCGTCGCCGCTCGCGACGAAGGCCCTGCGCCCGCGGAAGACGACGTGCTGCGGCGGCGCACCGGCGTCGAGGACCGCCACCGGGCGCCGGCCATCGCGCTCGTACACGGCGAGCTGCCTGCGGTCACCCGACGTCACCCACACGTGCTCGCCGTCGCGGCGAAGACGACGTCGTGGGCGAGGAACGGCGGCGTCAGCGTGCGGACGAGACGCGGCCGGCGCGGGTCGCCGATATCGAGCACCGCGACGCGCTCCGCCTTCGTTCCCAGCGCAGTCCACAGCGCGGCACCATCGGGGCTCGCGGTGATGTGCCGCGCAGGCCCGGGTACCGCCGTGCGCCAGAGGATCGTGCCGCGAGCGACGTCGACGGTGACGACCTCGTGTCGCGCGGAGTCGGTCACGTAGGCGATCGGGCGTCCGGCCGGATCGTTGTCCGCCGGGTAGCGCGCCGGGTGCACGGCGGTGTAGCGCGGCTCACGGAAGCCCCGAGCACGCGGCGGACGGCGAACGTCGGCGCGTGCAGGATCGACAGCCGCCCGGAGGCGGTGTGCGCCACGACGGCCCAGGTCATGAAGGCGCTCTCGATGCTGCGCGGGCCGGGAAGCGTCCTGATGCGCCTCTGCACCCGCCTCGTGTCGAGGTCGAGCGCCACGACGTGCGACTCCGTGTCGGCCGTGACGAAGGCCATGGCGGTGCCGCCGTCGCGCCGCGCCGGCGCGGCCTCCGGGATCGCCAGGGCCAGCGGGGCGGCCGCTGCGGCGGCGAGGAGCTCTCGTCTGTTCATGAACCGGATACGTCTCGAGGGCGGCCGCGAGGTCCGGGACCTCTCGACGCTCGCGCGCTCCGTATCCCCGGCATGGACCTCTCGCGGCCGCGCGGTCGTATGGTCCTGCGGTGGCGCGCGCACCGCGGGGCTCATCTCCACCGGCGCGGCTCGCGACGAGCGTGCCTGGGTGCGCGGCGCCCAGCGCGGATCCGCCTCCGACCTCGAGGCGCTGTTCCGCGCCCACTGGCCGCGGGCGCACCGCGCCGCGTATCTCGTCGTCCACGACGCGTCGCTCGCCGAGGACATCGCGCAGGAGGCGTTCCTCGCCGCGGTGCGCAACCTCGACCGCTTCGACCGCCGGCGGCCGTTCGGGCCGTGGCTGCACCGGATCGTCGTGAACCGGGCGATCGATGCGGCCCGCGCCCGCACGCTGCGGCGCGAGGCGGAGCTCGACGAGCGGGTGGCCGCGCCCGAGAGCGCGGCGCCTCCGGATCGCGGCATCCTCGACGGCGCTCGCTGCGCTTCCGCCCGAGCAGCGGGCGGTGGTCGTGCTGCGCCACCTGCTCGACTACACGCCCGGTGAGATCGCGCGGCTGCTGGAGCTCCCGCGCGGCACCGTCAACTCACGTCTGCGCCGCGGGCTCGACGCGATGCGGGACGAGCGGGGGTGACGCGTGAAGGAGCAGCTCGAGCGCGTCGAGGTGCCCGGGGCCGAGGCCGCCGGCGACCGCGCGCGCGAGGTCGTGCTCGCGGCGTTCGCCGCAGCGCGAGCCGGTCCCGGAGGTGCGACGCGGTCGTCCGCTCGTGCTCGTGCTCGGCGCTCGTCGGTGCGGCGGCGGTACTCGCCGTCGCCAGCCCGCCCGGGCGAGGCCGTGATCGACCGCGTTCGCGAGGTGGTCGGCGTCGAGCGCGCGCAGCCCGCGCTCTTCTCGCTGCCCGCGCCCGGGAGGCTGCTCGTCGTCTCGGACGGCGGGCTGTGGGTCGTGCAGCCGGATGGCTCGCGGCGCCGGCTCGGCGCCTACCGCGAGGCATCGTGGTCGCCGTTCGGACGCTTCGTCGTCGCCGACGCGGGCCAACGAGCTCGCCGCGCTCGAGCCGGACGGCGACGTGCGCTGGACACTTGCTCGACCGGCCGCGACCGACCCGGCCTGGGCGGGCACACGCAGCGACACCCGGATCGCGTACGCCGACCGCTCGGGGATCCGAGTGGTGGCGGGTGACGGCACCGGCGACCGCCTGCTGATCCCGGCCGGCACGGGCCCGGTCGCGTGGCGCCCGGGCAGCTCGGGCCAGCTCGCGTTCGTCTCGGCCGGCGGCGTACGTGTCGTCGACGTCGACACGGGCCGTGTCGTCTGGCGGGCGCCGGCCGCGGCCGGCGGGGCCGGTGCGCGCGCTCGAGTGGTCGAGCGACGGACGGCGGTTGCTCGTGCTCCACCCGACCTCGCTGCGCGTCTACGACGATCGCGGCCGCGTGACCGCGCGGGACGACCCGTCCGACGCGACACAGGACGCCGATGCGGCGTTCCGGCCGGGCACCCACGAGGTCGCGGTGATCCGCGTGCACGGCGCGCAGAGCACGGTCTTCCGGTTGGCGACGGGCGAATCCGCTGTTCAACGGCACCGGCATCTTCGACCAGGTGACGTGGTCGCCGGACGGGCGCCGGCTGCTCGTCACGTGGCCGACCGCCGATCAGTGGGTCTTCGTGCCGGCGCGGGGGCCGCGCCGGGTGGAGGCCGTCGCGAACGTCTCGGCACAGTTCCGCTCGCAGGCGTTCCCGCGCGTCGAGGGGTGGTGCTGCGAGCGTTAGGCTGCGCCGGTGCTCGCTCCTGGCGACCGCATCCCCGTCGACGCCCTGCTCTGGCGCGCGCCGGGCGAGGACGGCCGTGCCGCTGGCGGAGGCGATCGGCGGCGACGGGCTGGCGCTCGTCTGCTTCTACCCGTTCGACTGGTCGCCCACCTGAACCAACGAGCTGCGGCTCCTGCGGGACAGGAGCGGCGATCTGGGCGAGGCGGGCATCAGGCCCTTCGGCGTCTCGCTCGACTCGATGTGGTCGCACCGGGCGTGGTCGGAGTCTCTCGGGCTCGGTGACGCCGTGCCACTCCTCTCCGACCGCTCTGGAGAGGTGGCGCGGGGGTTCGGCGTCCTTGGTGACTCGCTCGGCGTCCCGATGGCCGACCGCAGCGCGTTTCTCGTCGACGGGGACACGGTCGTCGCCTCGTGGCTGCTGGGAGCGGAGCTGCCGGACGTGGACGCGATCGTCGCCGCCTCCAGCGTCTGACGCAGGGGAGCGTCTCCCGAGCGCGAACGGACGACCTGATGCCGGAACGCTTCACCGGGCAACGCCTGGCCGCGCTCAAGCTGCGCGGGGTGGTCCTCGTGATCATCGGTGTCGCCGCCACGGCTGCGGCTGCGGCTGCCTTCCTGGAGCTTCTGGTCGACCCAGGTATCGGGTCGACCGGTGACGCGCTGTGGTGGGCTGTGGCGACCGTGACGACCACGGGCTATGGCGACGTCGTGCCGACGAACGCGGCCGGCCGGGTGGTCGGCGTCGTGCTGATGATGGTCGGGATCAGCCTCATCCCGATCATCACGAGCCTCGTCATCACGGTCTTCATCGCGCAGCGGCAGCGGGAGACGACCGATGCGGACCGGCTCCACCGCGACGAGGTCATCCGGCGCCTCGAGCACATCGAGTCTCGGCTCGACACCATCAGCGGCAAGAGCGGCTAGCCGACCTACTCGAGGGTCGAGATCGCGAACGCGAGCCCGAAGCCGAGCGTCGTCACCAGACCCACCGCCTTGCCGCCGCGCTCGTAGGCCTCCGGCATCATCGTGTCGGCGAGCATCGTGAGGATGGCCCCGGCCGCGAACGCGTTCACGAAGCCGATCGCGCGTGGCGACGCACCGTCGAGGAGCGCATAGCCGACGAGTGCCGCGAGTCCGCAGACGAGCACCACGACGGCCCAAAGCGTCATGATCCGTCCAGAGCTCCAGCCGCCTCGCTTCAAGCCGGTCGTCGCCGCGAGCGACTCGGGAAGGTTGGAGAGGAACACCGCAGCCAGCATGGCCACGCTCACGCCGGAGCCGTCCAGGAGCGTCAGCCCCAGCACGATCGACTCGGGGATGCCGTCGAGGACGATGCCGAGCGTGATGGGCAGTCCCGAGCCGGTGTCCTCCCCGTCGGAGCGCTTGCGCCCCTCGCCCGCCCATGCGGCCGATGAGCACGTCGCCCGCGTAGAAGACCAGCGCCCCGGCGGGGAGGCCGAGCGCGAGGGCGCCGGTGCCCTGCCCCATCTCGTAGGTCTCTTCGACGAGCTCGTAGGCGACGGCGCTGAGGAGAACGCCCGCACCGAAGGCGAGGATGAGTCCCAGGAGCCGCGACCCGACGCTGAACACGATCGCGATCAGCCCGCCGAGCAGGAGCGACGACGCCGCGAACAGACCCCAGCCGAAGGCCTCGACCACTGTCTAGGCCGACGGACGAGCGTCGAGATCGACGGTGAACGGCGCAGCGGTGACGCTCCGCACGTCGTCGACGGAGGCGCCGCCCAGCAGCTCCGTCAGCACGAGCGCACCGTCGCGCAGCCGGAACACCGAGTGCTCGGTGATCACGACGTCGGCTGCGGCGCGCGCGGTGAGCGGATACGTGCACTCGGCGACCACCTTCGGCTCGCCGCCGGAGGACGTCGCCGTCATCGTCACGAGAACACGGCCGGCGCCCACGACGAGGTCCATGGCACCGCCGACGCCGAGCACGTCCTTGCCCGGCACGGCCCAGTTCGCGATGTCCCCCGCGCTGCTGACCTGCAGGGCTCCGAGCACCGCCACGTCCACGTGGCCGCCACGGATCATCGCGAAGCTCTCCGCGCTGTCGAAGTAGGACGCTCCGGGGAGCGCCGTCACGGGACGCTTGGCGGCGTCGATCAGGTCGGCGTCGAGCTCGTCGTCACCCGGCCGAGGGCCAACGCCGAGCAGGCCGTTCTCCGTGTGCAGGAACACGCCGGCCTCGTCGTCGAGGAAGGTCGGGATCAGGTTGGGGATTCCGATGCCGAGGTTGACGATCTCGCCCGGGCGCAGCTCGAGCGCCGCGCGCGCCGCGATCCTGCTCTTCGGGTCGTCGCTCATCCGCTTTGCACCAGGTGGTCGACGTACAGGTGCGGCGTGACCACCGACTCGGGCTCGATACCGCCGAGCGGGACGATCTCGCCGGCCTCGGCAATGGTGACCGTCGCCGCAGTGGCCATCACCGGGTTGAAGTTCCGCGCGGTGCGCCGGTACCAGAGGTTGCCGAGCACGTCGGCCCGCGCGGCGTAGACGAGCGCGACGTCCGCCCGGATCGGGTGCTCCAGCACGTGGGCGACACCGTCGATCACGCGCTCCTCCTTCCCCTCCGCGAGGAGCGTGCCCGCACCGACCGGCGTGTAGAACGCCGCGATCCCCGCACCGGCCGCCCTGATCGCCTCCGCAAACGTCCCCTGAGGTACCAGCGTCGCCTCGATCTCACCCGGCGTTCACCGCAGCCACCGCCTCGGGATTCGAGGTGAAGTACGAGGAGATACCGCGCTTGATCCGACCCTGGCGCAGCAGCTTGCCCAGCCCGCGACCTGGCTCGCCGATGTTGTTCGACACGATCGTCAGCTCCGACGCGTCCGAGCCTTCGACCAGCGCGTCGATCAGCGTCAGCGGGGCACCGACCAGGCCGAACCCGCCCACCATCACCGTGTCGCCCGAGCGGATGACGGACACGGCCTGCTCGGCGCTGATGGGCCCTGTCGCCGTCATCGCACGAAAGCCGAGGCGGGCTACATGCCCATCGCGTGGTAGCCGGCGTCGACGTACAGCGTCGTGCCGGTCACGTTGCGGCCGTCCGCTGAGAGGAGGTAGGCGGCAGCCGCGCCGCAGTCCTCGGCCTCCATGTGGCGGTGCAGGGGAGCGCGCTGCTCGAACATCTCCTCCATCGTCGTGAAGCCGGCGATCGAGCGGGCGGCGAGCGTCCGCACCGGGCCGGCGGAGATCGCGTTGACGCGGATGTCGGACTGGCCGAGGTCCCAGGCGAGGTAGCGAACCGACGCGTCGAGCGTCGCCTTGGCGACGCCCATCACGTTGTAGTGCGGCACCGCGCGCTCACCGCCGAGGTAGGTCATGGTCAGGATCGAGCCACCGCCGCGAGCCTGCATCAGCGGCTCGGCGCGCTTGGCGGCGGCGACGAGAGAGTAGGCGCTGATGTCGACTGCCATCCAGAAGCGGTCTCTCGGGGTGTCGGTGAAGCGTCCTTCGAGATCCTCCGCGGCCGCATACGCGACCGAGTGGACGAGGCAGTCGAGCCCTCCGCCGAACGCGTCGGCGGTTGCCGCGAAGACGCGGTCGAGATCGTCGTCGGAGCGGACGTCGCACTCGCCCACGACGTGGCCGCCCACCGACTCGGCCAGCTCCCGGACGCCCTTCTCGATGCGCTCGCCCTGGTAGGTGAACGCGAGCTCGGCACCCTCGTCGTGGAGGCGCTTCGCGATCGCCCAGGCGATCGAGCGCTTGTTTGCGACGCCGAGCACGAGCGCCTGCTTGCCGTCGAACCTCCCGGGCACGGGGCGATCCTAGTGCAACCCGCTTCGCAGGTTGCACTAATGGTGCGCCCCGCATGAGCGAGACGTCCGCACCCAGCCCTCCCGCTGACAGCCCGCGTGGCGGTGGTGACCGGGGCGTCGTCGGGGATCGGCGAGGCGACGGCCCGGCTGCTCGCCTCGCGTGGCTGGCGCTGCGTGCTCGTCGCGCGGCGCGAGGACCGGCTCCGCGCCGTCGCGGAGGAGATCGGCGGCGAGGTCGAGGTCTGCGACGTGGCCGACCGCGAGGCCGTCGAGGCGGCTGGCGGCCCGGGTGCTCGCACGGCATCCGCGGGTCCACCTGCTCGTCAACAACGCCGGCATTCCTGCGCGCGGCTCGTTCCTCACGCTCGACCCGGAGCGGATCGAGCTCGTGATGCGCGTCAACTACCTCGGCGGCGTGTGGTGCACGCGCGCGCTCCTGCCCGGCCTCGAGGCCGTCGGTCGCCGCCGGCGGGCGAGCGGACGTGGTCAACATCGTCTCGGTCGCCGGCACCGTGGCGTTCGCACCCGCCGGCCCGTACGCGGCGGCGAAGCACGCGCAGCTGGCGTTCTCGCGATCGTGCGGAGCGGCGTTGCGCCGCCGCGGCATCGGCTGTCACGCCGTGCTCCCGGGCTTCCTCGAGACCGAGGGCTTCCCGCAGCACTCGGTGCTCAGAAGCCGCACGCTGCGCCGCTTCATGACCGACACCGACGCCGTCGCCAAGGCGGTCGTGAGCGCCGTGGAGCGCAATCGCGGCGAGGTGATCGTGCCCTGGTTCCCCTACCGGCTCGTGTCGCTCGCACAGGCTCTCTTTCCGACGCTCACCTCTCGCCTCGCCGGTCGGTTCACGTACCACCGCGGCGAGCAGCACGTCTGAGCGCCGAGCCGCGGCGCCCGCGCGGGGCCGCGGCGTGAGATGTAAAGGCTCTGAGCCTGAACGTGTGCCAAGAGTGTGCCAATGTGTCCACAGGACGATGCGGCGGCGCGGGCGGCGCCGTACGCTCGCCCCGTGTCGAACCATCGCGCCAGTGCTCCCCGACGGCTTCTTCCACGTCTACACGCGCGGCATCCCGGAGCGGCCGATCTACCTCGACGACGACGATCGACACGGCTTCCTCGCACTGCTCGACCGGGCCTCGAAGTCGCACCGAATCACGATCCACGCCCGCTGCCTGATGGCGACCCACTACCACGCCGTCGTCGAGGCGACACGCGCGCGACCTCTCACGCGGCATGCAATGGCTGCACAGCTCCTACGCGGTTCGCTTCAATCGGCGCCACGGGCGCTTCGGGCACCTGTTCGCCGAGCGGTTCTCGTCGCGGGCGATCGACAGCGACGCGTATCTGCACGACGTCTGCGCGTACGTTCTCCTCAACCCCGTCAAGGCCGGTCTCTGCGATCGGATCGGCGGACTGGCCGTGGTCGTACTCCGCTACGGCCTCGACGCCATCTGAGAACGGCCGCAGACGAGCCGAGTGCTCATCCGCGCGGCGAGCGCGTCAGCGCGTCTTGACGAACCGCTGCACGGCATCGAGCAGCTCGGTCGTCTTCTCGCTCGCCGCACGCTCGTCGCCGGACGCGAGCGCATCGGCGACGCAGTGGGTCACGTGGCCCTCGAGGAGCTTCGCGCCCACCTGCTCCAGCGCCGTCCTGACGGCGGCGATCTGGGTGAGGATGTCGATGCAGTAGCGGTCGTCCTCGACCATCTTCTCGATCCCGCGCACCTGGCCTTCGATCCGGTGCAGCCGCTTGACGAGCCCGTCCTTGTCCTTCGGTACCAGTGCGTCACGTGCCCTCCCTCAGTCCGTGGAAGCGCCGCAGGCGCAGGCTGTTCGTCACGACGAAGACGCTCGAGAACGCCATCGCCGCGGCGGCGACGATCGGGTTGAGCAGCCCCGCGGCAGCGAGCGGGATCGCCGCGACGTTGTAGGCGAACGCCCAGAACAGATTGCCCTTGATCGTCGCCAGCGTGCGGCGCGAGAGCAGGATCGCGTCGACCGCACCGCGGAGGTCGCCCGACACGAGCGTGAGATCCGATGCCTCGATCGCGACGTCCGTGCCGGTGCCGATCGCGAGACCGAGATCGGCTCGGGCCGAGCGCCGGGGCATCGTTGACGCCGTCCCCGACCATCGCGACGACCTCGCCTTCGCGCTGGAGCCGCTCGACCACGGCCGCCTTGTCGGCCGGGAGCACGTCGGCGATCACCTCGTCGATCCCGGCCTGGCAGGCGATCGACCGCGCGGCCCGCTCGTTGTCACCCGTGAGCAGGATCGGCCTCAGACCGAGCCCGCGCAGGCGGGCGACCGCCTCCGGGCTGGAGGGCTTCAGGGTGTCGGACACGACGAACGACCCCGCGCGCGGCGCCGTCCCAGCCGACCGCCACGGCGGTCATGCCCTCGGCCTCGGCGCTCGGCGCGTGCAGCCTGGAGCGCAGGGCCGAGCTCGAGCCCTCGGTCTGCCAGCAACGCCGGGCGGCCGACCACGACCGCGTTGCCCTCGACCACTGCCTCCACGCCGAGACCGGCGCGGTTGCCGAAGCGCTCGGCGGCCGGGAGCTCTCCGAGCCTCTCGCGCGCGTAGGCGGCGATCGCCTGCGCGATCGGATGCTCGCTCGCGCTCTCGGCGGCGCCGGCCAGCCGGAGCAGCTCCTCCTCGCTCGACCTCGTCCAGCCACCACCTCGACAACGCGCATGCGCCCCTCGGTGACGGTGCCGGTCTTGTCGAGCACGATCGCCGTGATCCGGCGCGTCTGCTCGAGCACCTCCGGCCCTCTGATCAGCACCCCGAGCTGCGCACCGCGGCCGGTGCCCACCATGAGCGCGGTCGGCGTTGCGAGGCCGAGCGCGCACGGGCAGGCGATGATCAGCACTGCGACCGCCGCCGTGAACGCGTCGGCGGCATCGCCGGTGACGACCAGCCAGCCGGCGAGCGTCAGCAGAGCGATGCCCATCACGACGGGCACGAAGACCGCCGACACACGGTCGACGAGACGCTGGATCGGCGCCTTGCCCGGTCTGCGCCTCGGCCACGAGCCGCGCGATCTGCGCGAGCGCGGTGTCCGCGCCGACGCGAGAGGCGCGCACGACGCAGCCTCCCGGACGTGTTGATCGTGCCGCCGACCACGTCGCTGCCGGGCCCGACCTCGACGGGCACCGGCTCGCCGGTCAGCATCGACTGATCGACGGCGGAGTCGCCGTCGACGACGACGCCGTCGGTGGCGACCTTGCTCACCCGGCCGAACGACGAACAGGTCCCCGACGACGAGCTCCTCGATCGGGAGCGAGCACCTCCTCGCCGTCGCGTACCACCAGCGCATCCTTCGCGCCGAGCTGAGCAGCACACGAATCGCGTCACCGGCGCGGCGGCGCGCGCGAAGCTCGAGGTAGCGGCCGAGCAGAACGAGCGTGGTGATCACCGCGCCGACCTCGAAGTACGTGTGCGCGTCCAGGCCCGCAACGAGGACGACGGTCGACCACGCGAACGCCGCCAGCGTCCCGAGCGAGATCAGCGTGTCCATCGTCGCCGCGCCGTGGCGGGCGTTGGCGATCGTGGCCCGATGGAACGGCCAGCCGGCCCAGAGCACGACCGGCGCCGTCAGCGCGAGCGCGACCCATTCCCAGCCGTCGAACTGCAGCGCGGAGACCATCCCGAGCGCAGCGACCGGCACCGTGAGCGCCGCGGCGACCACCAGGCGCACGCCCAGGCGCTCGCTGCTCGCAGCACGCGCCTCGCCCGCGAGCACGGCGCCGTAGCCCGCCGCCCTCGACGGCGGCGACGAGCTCCGCCGGCGTCACCCGTGCCGGAGTCGAAATCGACCGTCGCCGCCTCGGTGGCGTAGTTGACGCTCGCGCTGACGCCGTCGAGCTGGTTGAGCCGCTGCTCGACCCGGCGGCGCAGCTCGCGCACGTCATCCCGGCGATCTCGAGCTGGAGACGGTCGCGGGCGGCGCCTCGCTGCGCTCAGGTGACAGCGTGACGTTCACGTCCGAGCACCTCCACCCGCGTCGCTCATATACCCCATAAGGGTATCACGACCCGGACCGGCCTGACGGCGCCCGCCGCTAGGCGCCGGTCTTGCGCGCCACGTACCACCCGACCTCGACCTCCTGCACGCCGGCCGGCGCGAGGCGGCGGATGCGCTCGCGCTCGTCACCCTCCAGCCCGGCGAGGTCGAGGTAGTGCTCCATGTCTCGACGCTCCGGCACCACCTCGTTGGCGAGGACGACGAGGTCGTTGGCGTCGAGGAAGCCGCGGACGTCCGCGTCGGGGAGCAGCCGCTGGTGAGACGGGTCACGTGCCCGCTCGAAGCGGTCGAGCTCGATGGAGACGGTCGGGTCGACCGAGCCGAGCTGATCGACGACGAGGACGACTCCGCCGGGTCGCGTCACCCGCGCAAGCTCGGCGACGACGAGCTCCGGGCGCCGGACGTGGTGCAGGACGCGCAGGCAGCCGGCGAGGTCGAACTCGCCGTACCCGAACGGAAGCGCCCCGGCGTCACCGGTCACGAACGTGCAGTTCGTCGGGACAGGTCTCTCTGGCGGCGGCGAGGTAGCGCTCGTCGGCGTCGACACCGATCGACCGTCGACGACCCGGCCGGCCAGCGCGTACGCGAGCGCGCCCGTGCCGCAACCGGCGTCGACGCGCGCGCTCCGTGCCGTCGAGCGTCGGCAGCAGCCTCGCCAGGCGCGCATCGAGGTCCGCGGCGCGATCGCGCTGCAGCGCCACTCGCAGGGCGACGGTGTCAGCCATCCACCACCCGCCGCGCCGCCCGTGGCGGACGCGTGTTCAGCCCACACGCGATCTCGTACCCGATCGTGTCCGCGATCCGGGCGTGCTGCTCGATCACGATGCCGTCGCCGAGGAGCGTGACGGGCGTCCCGCTCTCGACCGGCCCCGGAGTCTCCACCGCGATCACGTCCATCGAGACGGTACCGACGACCGTGCGGCGCTCGCCCTCGACGAGCACCTCCGTGCCGGTCATGTCGCGGCGAAAGCCGTCCGCGTATCCGACCGGGACGAGGGCGATCCAGGTCGGCTCGCGCGCGACGAACCGACGCGCCGTACCCGGTGCTCTCGCCCGCGCCGAGGAGCTTCGACGCACCGACCTCCGATTCCCAGCGAAGCGCGGGTCGCAGCCCCCAGCCGCGCGGGCCCCTCGCCGAACGGAGAGATCCCGTAGAGGGCGATCCCACAGCGCGCCGCGTCGAGTCTCGACGAGGGGAGCGCCAGCGCGGCGGCGCTGTTCGCAGCGTGCCGCGTCAGGTCCGTGTGCGCCGACGTCGCTTCGAGGAACCGCTCGAGCTGAAGCTCGGTGAACCCGAGATCTGCGTCGGCGTCGGCGAAGTGGGTCATCAGACCGACGACGTCACGGCCGGGTGCGGCGGTCAGCTCGGTCGAGCCCCACCGGCCCATGCCGGTGTCGAGCTTCACGTGCACGGGGATGCCCTCGGGCACGCGCTCGCCCGGGACGACGAGCTCCAGGCGGGCATCGCGGGCGGCGGCGATCTCGCCGTCGTCCGTCGGGCCGAGCACGAGCATGCGGGCGTCGGGCACCGCAGGCCTCAGCGCCAGGGCCTCGGAGACGCTGGACACGCACAGCGCGGTCGCACCCGCGGCGAGCGCCGCCGGGGCGACATCGGCGGCGCCGTGCCCGTAGCCGTCGGCCTTCACGACGGCCCACAACTCGGCGCCGCCGAGTCGTTCGAGCAGGGTGCGCGCGTTGGCGCGGATGGCGGCCAGGTCGACGGTGAAGACGGAGCGGGGCATCAGACGTCGACCTCGAGGCCGTCCCAGGCGAAGGTGACGTTTCGTCCGTCCGCCTGCAGCCGGCGGCCGAGCTCACCGAGGTCGTCGTGCGAGAGGCCGAACACCTCCTCGACGTGCGTCAGGACGACCGCGCGCGCGTCGAGCGCGTCGACCATGACCAGCGTCTCCTCGTAGGTGGCCTCGTAGCGGAGGATGGGATGCTGCGGATCGATCAGCCGCTCGCCCGTGAGCGGGTCGTGCTCACAGATCCCCATCGGCAGCACTGCGAGGTCGCACCCGCGCAACTCGGGCGGCGGTCGCCAGCCGACGAGCTCGTCCATGGCGAGCAGGAGCCTCCGATCGCCCTCGCGGAGCTCGAACGCGTAGACGTAGTCGGCGGCGAGCCGGAACGGGCGCACGGTCACGTCCCCGAACGCGACGTCGTCTCCGTCGACGAGCTCGTGCACGCGGATGTAGCCGCGCTCGACCATGAACTCGAGGTGAGCCCACGCGCCCAGGTACTCGCGGAAGTCCGTCGCCACCTGCTGTGGCAGGTAGACGTCGGTGACGCGATGTCGCTTCGCCTCCGGTGGCCACCCGAGAAAGTCGGCGTTTCGGGTCTCCCAGACGCGGCGGCCCATCATGTGGTCGGGATGCCAGTGCGAGTAGAAGCACCCGGCGATCTCGCCGATCGTCGACCGGTCGAGCTGAAGCTTCGACTCCTCGGGCGTGTCGAACACGAGGTCGGGCCCGTGGACGAACACGCTCGGGCCCGTGCGCGCGTACGGGACGCCGCGCCGACGGGCTTCCACGCACACGCGGCAGGCGCAGCCGGGGCGTGGTGTCGTGGTGGCGCCGCCCGAGCCGAGGATCTCGACGCGCATCCAGCGATCCTACGGCGACCCGGCTCGTGCCGGACATCCGGCCTACGGGTAGGAGGTCTCACACGCGGTGAACGTGTCCGTACCCGCGCCGCCGAGGCAGACGTCGGTTCCCGCGCCTCCGTTGATCGTGTCGCTGCCCGCGCCGGCGACGATGCAGTCGTTGCCGCCCCGTCCGTTGACGGCGTCTGCGGCCGGGCTTCCGAGGATGAGGCTCGCCGTGTTGTTGTTGCTGTCGTTGATCGTCCCGGCCCCGGTGAGCACGCGGCTCAGGGTCAGCCCGGCGCACTCCGGGGGCCTGACCTTGTTGACGGTCACGGCCTGCTTGACGTCGTCGACACGGCTGGTGGCGATCGTGCTGGTCGCGGTGAGCGCAGTGCCGAGGAGGAGCGCGAGCCCGGCGACGAGCGTGAGCAGTCGCAGTCTCCGCATCACGTGCCGGCCACCGGCGAGACGACCGTCGACGGCAGCGGCGCCGGGCAGGCGCGAAAGCGATAGACGGTGACACCGTCGTCGACGAGGTACACGTCGGCCCCCGGCTCGGCGGCGTGGAGGATGACGCGGTCGTAGTGCTCCGCGAGCATGCCGAGGCTCTCGGCGTCCCTCACGTCGGTGACCCAACGGCCGTCCGGGACGTCGATCACGGCGGGCACGAGGCGCGTGGCGTAGCGCGCGTGGAGCACCGCCGCCGGGCCTGCGGCCGGGCGTCGCGAGAGCACCAGCGCACACCCGCCCACGAGCAGCAGGCTCACGACGAGGCCGACTGCCGCGAACGCGCGCGCGTCGGCGATCGGAATGGACAGAGCGCCGAGCCCGACCGCCGCGTCCGCCGAGCGGGTCGTCGCCCCGGACACGCTCGGCGAGAGCGCGCTCCGCTCGCCGTCTGGCTGGAGCGGCCGCAGCGCGAGCCCGTCGTACGAGAACGGCAGCGTCGGCTCGAAGGACGTGTCGATCACGGTCGATCCGACGTATCCGCTGACCTGCACGAGCGGTGTCAGCGTCACCTCGAAGCTCGCGGGCCCGGTCCTGGTCAGCGAGCGCATCCGCGTCGTCGCTGCGTCGAGCCTGCGCAACTCGAGCACGCCTGTGGTGCGACCCTGGAGGCCCGTGAACGGCTTCGGAGCCGCCAGTGGAATCGACCGGCTCCAGCCCTCACCGTCGGAGACGACCGCCTCGAGGCCGATGCTGCCGCGCAGCGACGCCCGCTCGGCCGCCGAGAAGCGATAGCTGAATGCGAATGGCACGCGTTCGACGAGCTCGCGGAAGACCGCCTGACCGGTCTCGACGCGGCCGGCGGGGTAGACGGCGCTCGGCTTCACCGTCGCGCCGTAGGCGAACCGGCCCGCGTGCGCGTACGCGTCGTCGACCGTGACCCGCCGCGTCGTGGGACGAGACCACGACACGAGAGCCAGCGCACCGAAGAGGATCGCGGCGGCCAAGCCGGCCGCCAGGAGCGAGCTGCTCACCGAGCCGAGGCGGATGGCGCCGGGCGAGCCGGCCGGGCGCTCGGCACGAACCGGCGGTGCTGCTGCGCCGGCCCTGGCGCGCGAGAGCTCACGACCCCCGGCGAGCGCAGCGAAGACGAGCACGAAGAGGACGATCGCCAGCGGCAGTGGCTGCCCGATCCACGCGAGCGCCGAGCCGACCGCGGGAATCGTGATCCAGAGACCACCGATCACGTCGTCCTCGGCAAGCCGATCCGGATCGTCGTGGGTGCGGTTGTCGCCACGGCTGACGAAGCGGCCGGACTCGACGCCGACGATCCGGTGCAGCACGTGCGCGCCGCCGAGCGTCTCGCTCTCGAAGAGCACGACGTCGTCGACGTCGTACGACGATCGAGCGCGGACGATGACGAGATCGCCCGCGCTGAGCCTCGGCTCCATCGAGCTGCCTTCGACCACAGCCAGGGCGGTGCGGCCACCGATCTGCGGCGGCGCGAGGAACCACCACAACGCCGCGACCGCCGCGACCGTGAGAGCGGTCGCCACGATGCGTCTGACCAGGCGTTGTGACATGGCGGGTGAGCCTTCGGCCGGGCAGGAGCTTTCCCTCCCGCCCGGCATCCGGGGCCTCCTAGGAGGCCGAAGCCACCTCGAGCTCCGTGGCCTCGACCGTCTGCACGGTCGACGCAGCGAAGGTGCAGCTGTACGTGGTTCCCGTCGTCACCGAGCACGAGACCCACGCGTAGTAGGTGCTGTCGCTCTTCTTGACGCGCGCCTTCACCTCGGTCGCCGCAGCACCGAGGTTGAACGTCACCTTGTCGATGTACTGGGGGCTCGTGTCGTTCAGATCCCAGCTGACGCCGGTGACGGCGTAGCCGGAGACCGCTCCACTGCCGTCGCCTGCCTTGGACGGCGTGACGGTGTTCGTCGCGGCGAATGCGAACCCGACCGCGCTCACCGCCGCCGCGAGCATCGCCGCCAGCGCGGTGCGCCGCTTGCGCCTCCTCATTGGCCTCTCCTTCGCTCAACACGGGATTTGGACGACCCTGAGATCGGCCAAATCGGCTACCCAACCCTCCCCCGAAAGGGGTAACTCGGTCGAGGCGAGGCCGGACGGCTAGGAGAGCGCGTCGGGGAGCGCGTCGACGATGTCCGAGGCCACGAGCCCCGCCTGGTGCGGGATCGACGCGGCCGCGATGCCGTGTGCGACCGCGCCGGCGGCGGCGGCGGTCTCCGGCGGGAGGCCCTTGGCCAGGAAGGCGGCGACGACGCCGGTGAGCACGTCTCCGCTTCCCGCCGTGGCGAGTGACGGCGGGCCGAGATCGCAGAGCACCGGCGCCGAGCCCGGGCGCCTGCACGATCGTGTCGGCGCCCTTCAACAGCAGGACGCACCCGAAGCGCTCGGCGCCACGCGCCGCGGCCTCGAGCCGGTGGCGGCCGATCCACTCTGCGTCGACGTCGAGCAGCCTGGCGAGCTCTCCCGCATGCGGGGTGAGCACCGTCGGCGCGGCTCGCTCGACCGGCTCGAGCCCGTAGAGCGCGTCGGCGTCGACGACCGCGGGCAGGGCGACACGCTCGAGCAGCGAGGCGACCAGGGCACGCGCTTCCGGCGAGCGGCCCAGCCCCGGCCCGACGGCGAGGGCGGTCGATCGCCCGAGATCCGCAGCCAGCTGCTCGAGCGGCCTCGGGCCAGTCGAAGCCTCGCTTGACCGGCTCGAGCGCCAGCGTCTCGGCCACGGCCAGCGATTCGCGTGGCACTGCGAGCGTGACGTAGCCGGCGTCGGCCCGCAAGCGCGGCGCGGGCCGTGAGCACGGCAGCGCCGGTCATCCCGGGAGCGCCTCCGACGACGAGCACCGCGCCCGCCGTGTACTTCGAGTCGTGCGCCGCCCGGAGCGGCACCTCGCGCAGGATCGCGTCGGTGGCGCGCCTCGCGTCGGTGTCTGCGGGCGCGAGGCCGATGTCGGCGACGACGACGCGACCCGCGTGGAACCGCCCGGGCGCGGCGACCAGGCCGACCTTGCGCCCGTGGAAGGTGACGGTGAGAGCGGCGGTGACGGCCGCTCCGGCGACCTCGCCCGTCGAGGCGTCGACGCCGGACGGCAGGTCGACGGCGATCACGGGGGCTCCGCACGCGTTGATCCGCTCGATCAGCGCCGCCGCTTCCGGTCGTGGGGCGCCGTGGAACCCCGTCCCGAACAGCGCGTCGACGACGACGTCGTGGCCTTCGGGGTCGTCGGTCTCGACTGCCTCTCGACCCGCCTCTCGCATCACCCGCGCCGCGATCCGCCCGTCGCCTCCGTTGGCGCCGCCGCCGCAGACCACCCCGAAGCTGCGGGCGCGCGGGTAGGAGCGCATCGCCTCGCGCGCCACCGCCGCGCCTGCGCTCTCCATCAGCTCGCCTGCGGTGTCGGGGTAGCCCGGGTATCGCTCCTCCGCGGCACGCATCTCCGCGGCCGTGTAGAGGGGCTCCAGCACGCTAGGCATCCGGCGCGCGCCACGGTGGCGGCGCACGATCGACGTCGGCCACGCAGACGGCACCGGCCATCGTGCGCGAGTGCGTCAGCGAGACGTCGATCTCGCGCAGCCCGACCCGCTCGGCGAACGCGAGCGTCTTGCCGCGCAGGGTCACCCCGGGTTTCTGGCGGCCCACGATCTCGATCTCCTTCCAGGTGAACCGCACCCCGCAGCCGAGAGCCTTCCCGACGGCCTCCTTGCCGCTGAAGCGCGCCGCGTAGCTCTCGGCGGGGTTCCGCTTGCCCTCGCAGTACGCCTGCTCCGCAGGCGTGAAGCACCGGTCACGGAAGCCGGGGCGCTCGAGCGCACGACGGATGCGGTCGATCTCGATCAGGTCGGTGCCGATGCGAACAGGCACGGAGTCAGCTCACAGCGAGCGCTCGAGCCAGTCGGGCAGCTGCGCGACGGAGCTGAGCACGACATCGGGCACGACGTCCGAGCCCTCCAGCTCCTCGGGCCGGAACTTGCCCGTGCGCACCAGCGCGGTGCGCATGCCGAACGCCTGCGCACCGCGGACGTCCGCCTCGACGTCGTCGCCGACCATCCAGGTCAGCTCGGGCTCTGCCTCCAGCGCGTCGAGCGCCGCCGCGAAGTAGGCGGCCGACGGCTTGCCGAGCACGGTCGCCTCCACGCCGCAGGCGTATTCGAGCCCGGCGACGAAAGCTCCACCGTCGAGCAGCGGCCCGCGCTCCGTCTGCCACCACCGGTTCTTGTGCAGGCAGTAGAACGCCGCGCCGGCCTGGAGCTCGGCGAATGCCCGCGCGAGGTTCATGTAGCTGAACACGTTGTTGGGCTCGACGGACTCGTCGCAGCCGCCGAGGAGCACTGCGTCGGCACCTTCGCCCACGAGCTCGACGCCCTCGAGGTCGGGCACCACCGCGGGCATCACGAGCGCCAGGACGCGCTTTCCCTTGAGCTCGCTCGCGGCCGCGATCGGCGTGGTCTGCAGCTCGGTCCCGTCGAGCACGAGGCCGAGGCCCTGGAGCTCCTCGACCAGCGTCGCCCTGGGCATGCGTCGAGTTGTTGGTCACGAAGCGCAGCGTGTGGCCGCGCTCCCTGAGCTGGACCACCGCCTCGACGGCGCCGGGGATCGGCACCCCCGACACGTGCAGGACGCCGTCGATGTCCAGGAGAATGCAGGCCATGGAGCGGGAGTCTATTCGCGTCACCCGCACGGTCTCCATCCCCTCGGGCGAGATCCTGCTGCGGGTCTCGCGCTCGAGCGGGCCGGGCGGTCAGCACGCGAACACCTCCGAGACCCGCGTCGAGGCGAGTCTCGACCTGGAGGCGACGACGGCCCTCACCGAGAGGCAGCGGCGCCGCGTGGTCGGCAAGCTCGGCCCGGTGGTGAGAGCGGTCAGCCAGGACGAGCGCAGCCAGGCGCGCAACCGCGAGCTGGCGATCGAGCGGCTCGTGGAGAAGCTCCGCGAAGGCCTGCGCGTGCCGCGACGGCGCGTGCCGACGGCGCCGACCGCGGCGTCGCGCGAGCGTCGCCTCGAAGCCAAGCGCCGGCGCGCGGGCGTGAAGCGGCTGCGTCGGCCGCCCGCATAGACTCGGTCCTGATGGACGCCATCCGCACCATGACGGTGATCGCCGGGTTGCCACAGGAGCGGACGCGCCTGCTGGACAACCTCGGCCTGCTGCGGCGCGAGGTCGGGCCGCTGACGCCCGAGCTGTCCGACGCCCTTGCCGACCACATGAACATCCGGCGCGGCGAGGTGCACGAGGTGGTGTCGTTCTACTCGTTCCTGCAGGTACCCGTCACGACGTATCGGGTCTGCACCGGCCCGGTGTGCGACTGCGCGGGCGCCCAGAGCCTGCTCGCCGGGCTGGAAGGGGCGTTGCAGGTGCCGTGCCTCGGTCACTGCGAGCTGGCGCCGGTCGCCACGAACGGCGACACGATCCTGCCCGGAGGTGAGGAGCGAGCCGTGACGCACACCACCAACGACGGGCCGGCACTCGGTCTCGGCCAGGCGGACGCCACACTGGCGGACTACGAGGGCCGCGGCGGGCTCGACCCTGCCGTGCTGGAGCTTCCGGCCGTGCGCATCGTCGAGGAGCTCAAGGCCGCGGGTCTGGCCGGGTACGGCGGCGCCGGCTTCCCGACGGGTCTCAAGTGGGAGTCGCTGCTGCGCGAGACCGGCGAGCGGGTGCTCGCCGTGAACGCCGACGAGGGCGAGCCGGGCACGTTCAAGGATCGCTACCTGATGGAACGCAGGCCGCACCTGCTGCTCGACGGCGCGCTGATCGCGATGCGAGCCCTCGACATCGCCGAGGGCTACATCTACCTGCGTGAGGAGTACGCGACGGCTCGAGAGCGGCTGCAGACGGCGCTGAGCGAGCTCGGCCGGGCCGGCCATCTGGACGGCCTGCGCCTGGAGCTGGTGGTGGGGGCCGGTGCGTACATCGCGGGTGAGGAGACCGGCATGCTCGAGTCGATGGAGGGCAGGCGCGCGATGCCGCGGCTGAAGCCCCCGTTCCCGACGCAGCGTGGTCATCTCGCCCGTCCGACGCTGATCAACAACGTCGAGACGCTCGCGCACGTGCCGGCGATCGCGCGCCACGGTGGCGAGTGGTGGGCCGCGCTCGGCACGAACGGGGCCAGGGGCACCCGGCTGTGGTCGGTATCCGGCTGCGTGGCCGCGCCCGGGTGCTACGAGGCACCGAACGGGATCACCCTGCGGCAGCTGATCGACGACTACGCGGGCGGCGTCACGGACGAGATCGGCGCGATCGTGCCAGGCGGCGCGGCGTCCGGCATCCTGCCACCCGACGCGCTCGACGCCCAGCTGACGCGCGACGGGCTCGCACCGTACGGGTGTGGGGTCGGGTCGGCCGCGGTGCAGGTGTTTCCCACGAGCTACCCGCCGCTGCGGCTCCTCGCCGAGACGATGCGGTTCTTCGCCGAGGAGTCCTGCCAGAAGTGCACCCCGTGCCGGATCGGCAACAGGGCGCTGGAGCACCTCGCCGAACGGCTGCAGGACGGTGAGGCGGCGATGCCGCGCTGGCAGCTCGACGAATGGCTCGTCGCCATGGAGAAGACGTCGATCTGCGGCCTCGGCCAGGCGTCTCCGATCCCGGTGCGGTGCGCGATGCGCATCTGGCCGGAGCTGTTCACCCCGCTCGACGCTGTAGCGTCTACGTGATGGTCGAGTTCACCCTCGATGGCAAGGTCGTGAGCGCACCCGAGGGCGAGCTGCTCGTCCACGCGGCCGCGCGCTACGACACCTTCATCCCCACGCTCTGCCACGACGAGAAGCTCGACCCCTACGGCGGCTGCCGCATGTGCGTCGTCGATGTCGAGGGCGCGCCGCGTCCGATGCCGGCCTGTGCGACGCGCGTCGCCGCGGGCATGGTCGTCTCCACGAACGGCGCCACGGACGGCTACCGCAAGACGCTGACCGAGATGCTGCTCGCCGAGCACCTGAACGAGTCACCGGCCGGCCGGCCGAACGAGCTGACCGACCTCGCGGCCGAGCTCGGCGCCGAGGCGCCGTTCCTGCTGCCCGACGCGAAGCGCGAGCCCTACGACGACCGCGACCGGCTGATGGGCTACGACCCGGATGCCTGCATCCTCTGCGCGCGCTGCGTGCGCTACACGCAGGAGGTGATGCAGTGCTCCGCGCTCTCGATCGAGGGCAAGGGCGGGCACGCGCGCATCGTCCCCACGTGGGGCAAGTCCTGGCTCGACACCGAGTGCGAGCTCTGCGGCGGCTGCCTCTCCACCTGCCCGACCGGCGCGATCTACGAGAAGTTCGAGGAGGGCGCGCCGGCCGGCCGCGAGGCGGCGCTCGAGAAGGTGCAGACGACCTGCACGTTCTGCGGTGTCGGCTGCCGGCTCGACCTCAACGTCGACCCGGCCACGAACCGCATCGTCAAGGTCACGTCCGAGCCGCACTACGTCTCCAACCAGGGGAACCTCTGCGTCAAGGGGCGCTTCTCCTTCAATTTCGTCCATCACCCCGACCGCCTC
Organism: uncultured Actinomycetes bacterium; assembly: GCA_963732985.1. Classification (GTDB taxonomy): domain Bacteria; phylum Actinomycetota; class Thermoleophilia; order Gaiellales; family Gaiellaceae; genus Gaiella. Next base: position 55,495 of record CAVTBP010000008.1, read on the forward strand.
ACCACGCCGCTCGTGCGCGGCGCGGACGGCGCGCTCCACGAGACGACGTGGGAGCACGCCATGCAGGTCGCGGCCGACGGCATCAAGGAGGTGATCGCCCGCCACGGCCCGCAGGCAGTGGGAGTTCTCGCCTCCGCGCGGCTGACGAACGAGGAGAACTACCTGATCCAGAAGCTCGCTCGGACAGCCGTCGGCACGAACTCCGTCCACTCCTGCGAAGCGACCTGACACGCTCCGACTCTTTACGGCCTGGTCAGGTCGTTGGGCAGAGGAGCGAGCACCAATTCGATCCCCGAGATCGAGAACGATCGCTTCCTGCTCGTGATCGGGTCGAACACGACGGAGGCGCACCCGGTGCTGGCCCTGCGCATCAAGAAGGCGGTCCGCAACGGAGCGACGCTCGTGGTGGCGGACCCACGCAAGATCTGGCTCACGAAGCTCGCCGCCAAGCACCTGCAGCTCCGTCCCGGCACGGACGTCTGGCTGCTCAACGCGATGATGCACGTGATCCTCGAGGAAGGCCTCCAGGACGAGGAGTACATCCGGCGAGCACACCGTCGACTTCGACGCGGTGCGTGAGGTCGTCTCGCCGCTACACGCCCGAGGACGCCGAGCAGGTCACCGGCGTCCCCGCCGAGGACATCCGCTGGGCGGCGCGCGCCTACGCGCGCGAGCGGCACGCCGGCATCTTCTACACGCTCGGCATCACCGAGCACGCGTGCGGCGTGAACAACATCTGGTCGCTCTCCAACCTCGTGCTCATGACCGGTCACCTCGGCTACGAGTCGACCGGCCTCAACGCGCTGCGCGGGCAGAACAACGTCCAGGGGCTCAACGACTCGGGCGCCAACCCGACGTACCTCCCCGGCTACCAGCCCGTCGACGACCCGGAGATCCGGCGCCGGTTCTCGGAAGCCTGGGGCGCCGAGGTGCCCGAGACCATCGGCTACCGGCTCGACCAGATGATCTCCGGCCTCCACGACGGACGGATGAGGGCGATGTACCTGATCGGCGAGAACCCGATGCAGACCGAGCCGAACGCACACCACGTCGAGGAGGGCATGGCCGGGCTCGAGATGCTCGTCTGCCAGGACCTGTTCCTGAACGACATGTCGAGCAAGTACGCGCACGTGGTGCTGCCGGCGTCGTCGTTCGCCGAGAAGGACGGCACCTTCACGAACACCGAGCGCCGCGTGAACCTCGTGCGCACCGCGGTGCCCTGCCCCGGCGAGGCGCGCGTCGACCGCGAGATCGTGATCGACATGGCGCGCCGGCTCGGCGCGTCATGGCCCGACTACCCCGACGCCGAGTCGGTGTGGAACGAGCTCGCCGACCTGTCCCCCAACTGGTACGGGATCCGCTACGACCGGCTCCAGGACGACGGCATCCAGTGGCCCTGCCCGGAGCGCGATCACCCCGGGACGCCCTACCTCCACGCGCCCGAGCCCGCACGCGCGGGTGGCGGCAAGTTCTTCCCGGTCGAGTACCAGCCTCCGATCGAGGAGCCGGACTCCGAGTACCCGATCGTGCTGTCCACCGGGCGCACGCTGTACCACTACAACTCGGCCACGATGACGATGCGGGAGGGTGGCATCACGGACAAGCAGGAGGAGCCGTTCTTCGAGATCTCGGCCGAGGACGCCTCGAACCTCGGTCTCGCGGACGGCGACCTGGCGCGGCTCGTGTCGCGTCGCGGCGAGCTCGAGGCGAAGGCGATGATCACCGATCGCGTCTTCCCGGGTCTCGTCTGGATGGCGCTGCACTTCGCCGAGGCGAAGGTCAACTGGCTCACCCACGACGTCGGCGACTCCCTGATCGGGACGCCCGAGTACAAGGTGTCGGCGGTGCGCGTCGAACCGCACAAGGCTGCGATCCGCACCGCGGCACGGTAAGGAGGCATCGCCGTGGAGGCGATGACGAGTCTTCCGATCGAGTACTCCTATCGCTCGCTGTCGCTGCGCGACGTGCTCGACGCGCGGGACGCATACCACGTCCATCTCCTCAACCACCCGAACGTCCTCGCCACGGCGGTGGGGCGCTACCTCGTCCGCCGCGAGGAGGCCGATCAGGGGACGCAGACGGCGGAGTCGCGCGACAAGGCGCAACCGGGGTCGAACGGGCCCCGCACGCTGGAGGGCTCGTGCGTCCAGCCGTGGTCCTGGCCGTGCGTGCTCGTGTTCGTGGACGCGTGGATGACCGAGGCGCAGGTCTCCGACAACCCGGGCGCCCTCGTGCCACGCCGCCTGTACCTGCAGGACGGGCGGGTCGTACCGACCTGCGTCGTGTACGCGCCGCCCGCGGACCGGCACGACCCGCTCGAGCCGAGCCTCAGCTTCCCGAGCGGCCTGATCGGCGGCGGGTACGCCTGCCTGAGCGACGTGCAAGGCCGGACGCGGGTCGGCTCGATCGCCTGTCTCGTCACCGACGGTGACCGGACGTACGCGCTGACGAACCGGCACGTGGCGGGCGTCGCGGGCCGCGAGCTCTCCACGATGGTCGACGGGCGCAGCGTGAAGCTCGGCCGCACGACCGAGCTGTCGGTCGTACGCAAGCGCTTCACCGACGTGTACCCGGACTTCTCGGGCGCCCGGATGGAGCTGGCGATCGACGCCGGGCTGATCGAGTTCGACGACCTCGACCAGTGGACGACGCAGGTGTACGGCGTCGGGCTGCTCGGGGAGATGCTCGACGTGAGCCAGGAGTCGCTCTCCCTCGATCTGGTCGGCTGTCCTCTCGACGCGTTCGGGGCGGCCTCGGGGAAGCTCGAAGGGGAGGTGGTCGCGCTCTTCTACCGCTACCGGACGGTGGGCGGAGTCGAGTACGTGGCCGACGTGCTGATCGGCCCTCGCGGGCCGGCACCGCTCAGGACGCAGCCGGGCGACTCTGGGACGCTCTGGGTGATTCGCGAGGGCGGTGAGCCCGAGCCCGGGGTGGTTCCCGTGGTGCGGCCGGTCGCGATGCAGTGGGGAGGGCACGTGTTCGTGCGCGGCGCCTCACGTGAGACCTCCCCGTACGCGCTCGGCAGCTTTCTCAGCAACGTGTGCCGTGCCCTCGACGTCGAGCTCGTGCGCGACTGGAACACCGGTCACAACCTCTACTGGGGCGAGGCGGGTCACTACACCGTCGGAGCGAAGGCGTGTGAGCTCGTGGCGCCGGACGACCTGCGGGCATTCTTCGAGGCGAACGTCGAGAACATCTCCTTCGACCTCGCGGCGATCGCCGACAAGAAGTACCAGACGCCCGCGGGGACGACGTTCTATCCGCTCGCCGACGTGCCCGACCGGGTCTGGCGGCGGCGCAAGGGGATGCCGGGCAGAAACCACGAGGGGCCGAACCACTTCGCCGACCTCGACGAGCCCAACCCCGCAGGGGAGACGCTGCTGGCGCGGTTCCGCGCCGATCCGCAGTCGGTCACTCCAGCTCGCTGGCTCTCGTTCTACCAGAGCCTCGATCCGGCGCCGGCCCAGAAGCACATGGGCCTGGCGCCGTTCCGCGTGGCGCAGCTCTACCACGAGATGCTCACGAGCCTGAAGGCCGGGGACGCGGCCGGGGTCGTGGACGCCGTCGCGGCCGGTGGCGTCATGGCGCACTACGTCGGAGACGCCTGCCAACCGCTCCACAGCTCCCGCTTCCACCACGGCCGCGACGCGTCGGAGGCCGACGTGCACGAGCACTTCGAGACGGACATGATCACGAAGAAGCGGAGCCTGGTGATCACGCAGCTCGGCGTGGCGCTGCAGGGCGCGACACCGATGAAGAAGGTGAAGGGCCGCCGCGCAGCCGCCCGCGCCGTGGTGGCGCTGATGGACAGGACGTTCACGCGGCTCGATCCCGAGCACGTCTGCGAGGTGTGGAAGCAGGTGGACGGCGACCGCGACGACCTCTGGGATGCTCTCGGCCCGCAGACGATCGAGTGTCTCGCCGACGGCTGCCGAACGCTGGCCATGCTCTGGTCGAGCGCCTGGGCGGAGGCCAAGGCGCCCGCACCGGCCCCCGCCGCGCTCGATCGCGACGCCCTCCGCGACCGCTATCTGGACAACGCGTTCGTGCCTTCGCTCTTCCTGCCGGAGTTCGTCCAGGCCGGGATCTGGTGAGGCTGGCTCGACGAGACGGCTAACGGCCGGGAGGACGGCTGGGCCGCCTAGACTGACGCCGTGGCCCGCGCGACGCTTGCCCTGGACGCCGTCGAGCCACACATCAGCGGTCGCTTCGGGACGCCGTATCTCTGGGAGGCCGAGTGCGAGTCGACCCAGGCGCTGCTGCTCGGCTCGGGGCTCCCGGAGGGCGCGGTTGCGGCAACCGACCACCAGACCGCCGGCCGAGGTCGCCTGGGCAGGGTCTGGGAGGCACCGCCCGGCTCGTCGGTGCTCGTCTCGGTCATGCTGCACCCACCGGCCGAGCGGCAGTGGCCCGAGCTCGCGCTGCTGGGTGGGATCGCAGGAGCCCTGACCGTCGAGGCTGCCACCGGTCTCTCCGCGCAGGTGAAGTGGCCGAACGACGTGATGCTCGACCGGCACAAGGTCGGCGGCGTGCTCGCCGAGGCTCGTGACGACACGGTCGTGCTCGGCATCGGCCTCAACGTGAACCAGCGACGTGACGAGTTGCCGCTCGACGCGACGACCAAGCCTGCGTCGCTGCGCACCACGATGGGGCACGACCACGACGTCGCGGAGCTACTCGGCTCGCTGCTCGGCGAGCTGGAGCGCCTGTATGAGATGTGGCTGGGCGGCGGCCTGCGCGACGTCTACACCGAGCTCGGGCCGCGGAACTTCCTCTTCGGCCGCCGCGTGGTCGTCGACGGCAGCGACGGCACCGCGGGCGTGATCGGGCACGACGGCCGGCTCGAGGTCCACCTCTCCGACGGCCAGGTGCTGCACGTCGAGAGCGGCGAGGTCGCGCTCGCCGGCGCGTGATCGGCGGCGTGACCACGTGTTCCTCATGACCGGCGTCTGCGTCGAGCGCGACGCCGGCCCGCAGCTCGTCACGCGTCACATCTCGCCGCCGGCGACCTAGAACGCCGCGGACACGCCCGCACCGGGCGGGTCTGCTGCGGAGAGCGAACGCCTTGTAAAGGCTCTGAGCCTGCACACGTGCCGATTGTGTGTCGATTTCTCCACAGGTCGCGGCCTAGGTGCGATCGCCGACGACCGACACCGGCACGTCGGCGTCGATCGCTGCCAGCACGCCGTCCGCGATCTCGGCGTCCGTGAGCCAGCGGCCGTCGACCGAGCCGAGCAAGCACCTGCCGATAGGCGACGTGGACGGGCACGGCGTCGAGCGGCCAGACCCGGGTGCCGAACACCTGGACGATCCGGCCACCCGGAGCCGTCGCGCGCGCCACCGCGGCGGGCACTGCCGGCCCGTCGGTGTGCACCCACAGCACGGCGAGCTCGATGGGGCCCGCGCTCGGCAACGGCCTGCTCGAGTCCGTGCGCCAGGCTCGGTGCATCACGGTAGTCGAGCGCCAGCTGGGCGAGCTCCCGAGGTCGGCAGGGCTCCGCGCGACGACCGTCACCGGGTGACCACGCGCGGCAAGGGTGGTCGTGAGACCGGCGAGCATCCCGGTGCCACCGACGACGAGTGCGTGCCGCGGCTTCTCGAGCGCCTCGAGCTCCTCCGGCGTGTCGACGTCGTGCGAACAGCTCCGCGGGAGAGCCCGCTCGCCGTGGGGTTGACGCCCCTGAGCGAGAGCTCGCCCTGCGCCACGCGCCGCTCGAGCTCCGGGAGCATGGCTCTCGTGTACGCACCCGGCAGCGGCCCGTCCGGCGCGACGGCCATCGCACTCGCCGAGCGAGCGCAGCGCCCCGGCGTGACGAGCGGGACAGTCGACCGGAAGCACGACGCACGTCTCGTGCGTCGCCGCGCGCAACCCGGCGAGCACGCCGAATGACCGGTGCGCGGCGAGGCCGCGCCGTCGTCGACGACCTCGAACGGCATGCGCAATGCGCGTCGACCGCCTTGCCGACCGCGAGCACCTCGTCGCACGCCTCTCCGAGGAGGCGCACGCCCGCTCGGCCAGCGTCTCGCCGCGCAGCCGCGCCAGCGCCTTCGGAGAGCCGAACCGCTCCGACGCGCCTCCGACGAGGAGCACGCCGGTCAGGCCGGATGCGCCACGTCTCCGTGTAGACGTTCGTGCTGCCGCCGCGCGTGAAGCCGCAGAGCGTGATCGCCGCGGTCGGCGGCGAGCTCGACGGCGAGCGACGACGGGGCTCCGACCGCCACGACGACCGGGCAGCCGGCGACGGCCGCCTTCTGCACGAGCTCGAACGAGAGCCGGCCGCTGACGCAGAGCAGCTTGTCGGCCAGCGGCAGCAGGGCTTCGCGGAACGCCCAGCCGATCACCTTGTCCATCGCGTTGTGGCGGCCGACGTCCTCGCGCAGGCAGAGGAGCTCGCCGCTCGACGGTGAAGAGGCCCGTCGCGTGCAGCCCACCCGTGACGTCGAACGCCGGCTGGGCGGCGCGCAGCGTGTCGGGCAGCGCGGCGACCACCGCCAGCGGCACCTCCAGACCGGCTCGTCACACGCGGCGACTCGACGGCGACCGCCTCGAGCGCGCCCTTGCCGCACACGCCGCACGACGACGAGGTGTAGAACGAGCGCGCCACCCGCTCGAGGTCGGCGCCGGGCGCCTCGACCTCGACCGTGTTCGCGGCGAGATCGGCCGGCACGCGCGCATCGACCGGGCGCGAGCCCTTCGGTGAGGCAGAAGCCGAGCGCCAGCTCCTCGTCGTGACCCGGCGTGCGCATCGTCACCGCGACGGGGCGGCCGCCGATGCGAATCTCGAGCGGCTCCTCGACCGCGAGCGCGGTCGTCGGTCTCGATCCGTCGGGTAGACGGAGCACCGGTGTCGTGGTGACATACGGCGGAGCAGGCGTCTCCGGCCATGTCCGAACGGTAGTCGGACCGCGCAACCGTAGCGCCGAGTGCACGTCGCCAGCGACGAGGGCCGCGCCACGCTCCCGGCGCTCCGTCGAGCGCGCCCCCTGTTCAGCTGACGGCCGACGCGGGCGATACGACGGCCCGGCCGATGCACTTCAAGTGGAGCTGACCCTCGGCCAGGTCACCCGCGACCGGGCGGAGACCAGTTCCGTCCACGACGGCAGGCTTCACCGTCGAACGACGTGACGGCAAGCCCGCCTGCTCTTCGTCCAGCTCACCCGACCCGGCCGGAGCTGCGTCGATCTCGATCGGCGAGGGCCTCGACGGAGCTGGCACCGGGCGAGCGCTCCACGGTCTTCACCTCGTCGAAGACGTGCTCCACGATGCGGCGCGACGAGTCGCGCGTCGAGGGTTGGAGCGCTCCGGGGATCACGACCGCCGCGTAGGCCGCCGTGTCGACCTCGGCGAAGGTCACGTCCACGGGCAGGTCCGCCCCGGTCGCTCGACATAGGTGTCCCAGTCCGGCTCGAAGTCGTGCACGACGAGCTTGATGGGGCGCATCGTGGGCGCCGCGACGTGTGCCTCGTGACCCGCCTCGGTGAGCCGGTACTTGACGAACATCGTCTCCAGGTCCTCAGCGGCGTCGCCGGCGAGGATCAGCACCTTCGCCATCGTTCCTCCTCTCGGTCACAGGCGGCATCGTACGACGCGTGACCGCACGTGGCTGATGCCAGGCACGCGGCACGCCGCCGGCCGTCCGGGCGCGCTACTCGACCGTGACCGTCTTGGCCAGGTTGCGCGGCTGGTCGACCGGAAGACCGCGGATGCCGCGCGATGCGATAGGCGAGGAGCTGCAGCGGCACCACTGCGAGCACCGCCGACAGGAAGGCCGGCGCCTTCGGCACGTAGATCACGTCGTCCGCGTGATGCTGGATGTCCTCGTTCCCGTCGCTCGCGATCGCGATCACGTAGGCGCCGCGAGCGCGGACCTCCTGGATGTTGGAGACGATCTTGTCGTACACGCGATCCATGCGCGTCGCGATCACGACGACCGCGGTGTTCTCGTCGAGAAGCGCGATCGGGCCGTGCTTCATCTCGCCCGCCGAGTAGGCCTCGGTCGGGATGTAGGAGATCTCCTTCAGCTTCAGCGCGCCCTCGAGCGCCACCGGCAGGCCGATGTTGCGCCCCAGGTAGAGGAAGAACGGCCGGTCGTGGAAGCGCTGCGCGATCTCCTCGATGGGATGGTCGCCGTCGAGGAAGTGCTTGATCTTCGCCGGCAAGGTCGTACACCGCGTTGAGGATGTACTCGAGCTCTCCGGGAGACAGCGTCTCGCGCACCTGGGCCAGCTTGAGCGCGACGAGGAAGAGGAGGCTCAGCTGCGCGGTGAAGGTCTTCGACGCTGCGACGCTGACCTCGAGCCCGGCACGCGTGTACAGCACCGAGTCGACCTCGCGGGTGATCTGCGATCCCATCATGTTCGTGATCGCGACCGTGTGCGCGCCCATCTCGCGCGCGAGCTTCATCGCCTCGATCGTGTCGCGCGTCTCGCCCGACTGCGAGATCCCGATGACCAGGGTGTCCTCGTCGAGCACCGGGTTGCGGTAGATCCACTCGGACGCGATGTCGTGCTCGACGGGCACGCGCGCCCACTCCTCGATCGCGTAGCGGGCCGCAACACCTGCGTGGTACGAGGTGCCGGCCGAGAGGATGACGATGCGCCGCAGCACCCGGAGCTCGTCGTCCGTCATCCCGAGTCCCTCGAGCACGAGGCGGCCCTTGCGCACGCGGTCGCCGATCGTCTCGGCGACGGCGTCGGGCTGCTCGTAGATCTCCTTCAGCATGAACGTCTCGAAGCCGCCCTTCTCGGCACCCTCGTCGTCCCAGTCGAGGACCAGCGTCTCGTGCTCGACCGACGTGCCGTCTGCGGCGCACAGGTACTCGACCGTCGCCGCCGGTGACGGCGACGATCTCGCCGTCGTCGGGGAACTGCACCGTGCGCGTCTCGCGCAGGAATGCGGCGGCGTTGGAGGCGAGGAACGTCTCGTCCTCGGCGAGACCGACGACCATCGGGCACTGCAGCCGTGGCGCCGACGAGCAGGTCCGGGATGGTCTCGGTGGATGACGACGAACGCGAAGTGCCCTTCGAGCTCTGCGTACGCGGCACGGACGGCGTCCACGAGGTCGCCGTCGTAGTGCTCCTCGACGAGATGCGTCACGGTCTCGGCGTCGGTCTCCGAGGAGAAGACGTGCCCGGCCTCGGATGAGGCGCTCGCGCAGTTCGCGGTAGTTCTCGACGATGCCGTTGAGCACGACGGCCACCTTCGCGGCGTCCTCGGCCGCGAGCGGATGCGCATTCGCCTCGGTGACGCCGCCGTGGGTGGCCCAGCGCGTGTGACCGAGCCCCGTCGTCGCCGGTGAGCGCCTCGTCACCGGCCAGGCGCTTCAGGTTCTGGAGGTTGCCGACGGCGCGCAGGTACTGCAGCCCGTCCGCTTCGAGCAACGCGATCCCGGCGGAGTCGTAGCCTCGATACTCGAGGCGCTCCAGGCCGTACAGGAGCAAGTGCTTGCACTCCCGGGGCCCGACGTATCCGATGATCCCGCACACGTTTCGCGCCTCGCTTTCCCGTCCCCCCCGCCGGCCGCTCGACGCGGAACTGGCCCCTGCTTACTGTCTTACGCGGGGACTCGACTGCCGTCAACCCGCGGCAAGCTCCTGTCGAACGAGTGCGGCGATGCTAGCACAGAGGTTCGCCGCCTCCTGCTCGTCCTCCATCTCGGCGAGGACGCGGACGACGGGCTCCGTGCCGGACGGGCGCACGAGCACGCGGCCCGCCGAGCCGAGCTCGCGATTGACGCGCTCGACCTCGTCCAGCACCGCGGCCGGCACTACCGGGTGGGCGACCCGCGACGTTCTCCATCACCTGCGCATACCGGGGCATGCCGGCGGCAGCCTCGGCGAGCGGGCGGCCGTCCAGGCAGGCGCAGAGCAGCGAGCGCCGCGGCGAGGCCGTCTCCGGTCACGTGGACCCTGCAGATAGACGATGTGGCCGGATTGCTCTCCACCGAGCACGCCGCCCTCTCGGCGCAGCGCCTCGAGGACGTGGCGGTCGCCGACGTCGGTCGTGACGACCGCGATGCCGTGCTCCGCCATGAGCCGGTGGAACCCGAGGTTCGTCATCGACGTGACGGCGACGAGCTCGACGCCGAGGTGCACGGCGGCAATGGCGATGATCTGGTCGCCACCGACGGGCACGCCGGCAGCGTCGACGGCAAGCAGGCGGTCACCGTCACCGTCGAACGCGACCCCGAGGTCGTACGAGCCGCCCGCGACGACGGAGCGCAGGAGCGACAGATCGGTCGCTCCGCAGCCGACGTTGATGTTCGTCCCGTCCGGGTCGGTCGCGATCGCCGTGACGTCTGCACCGAGCCGCTCGAACACCGCCGGCGCGATGTGCGAGAAGGCGCCGTTGGCGCAGTCGACGGCGATCCGCAGCCCGGCCAGGTCGGTGCCGAAGTGCTCGATGATGTGCTCGACGTACCTCTGGCCACGGCGTCGTCGGCGTGCTCGACCGCCGCCACCGCCGCGTGCCCGGTACGTCCAGCAGCGCCTCGATCTCGAGCTCGTCCTCGTCGGACAGCTTGTGCCCGTCGCGGTCGAAGATCTTGACGCCGTTGTACTCGGGCGGGTTGTGAGACGCAGACACGACGAGGCCGAGGTCCTGCGCGAGCAGCGCGACCGCCGGGGTCGGCAGCACGCCGCCGAGCACGGCGACGCCGCCGGCGGACGACGATTCCTCTCGCGAGCGCAGCCTCGAGCTCGGGACCGGACGCACGCGTGTCCCGGCCGACGAGCACCCTGCCGCGCCCGGCCCACGACGTGGCGGCACGGCCGAGCCGCTCGACGAGATCCGCCGTCAGCGTCTCGCCGACGACGCCGCGCACGCCGTCCGTGCCGAAGTAACTGCGCCGGCGCCCGCCGCCTTCGGCGCCCGACGCTAGACGATCGGCCAACGTGAGCCTCCGATCACGTCGCGATGCCTCCTCCGGCGGCGCAGGATCAGTCAGCGCTCGCCGTCAGGCGAGCACGACCGCGGCAACGCCCTGCGCTACCGCTTCGAGAACTGCGGCGCCTTGCGCGCCTTGTGCAGGCCGGCTTTCTTGCGCTCCACCTTGCGGGCGTCGCGCGTGAGGTAGCCCTGCCGCTTGAGCGGTACGCGCAGCTCGGGGTCGGCCTCGACGAGCGCCCGGGCAATGCCGTGACGGACGGCCCCCGCCTGACCGCTGACTCCGCCTCCGTGCACGCGGACGCGCAGGTCGTACGTGCCGGCCGCGCCGGCGGTCTCGAGCGGCGAGAGCGCGAGCACGCAGAGCGACGCGCGCGGGAAGTACTCCTCCAGCGTGCGTCCGTTGACCCACGTCTTGCCGTCGCCGGGACGGAGGATGACGCGCGCGACCGAGGTCTTGCGCTTGCCGGTGCCGAAGTACTGAGCGATCTCTGCCATGGAAACTAGAGCTCCAATTCCTTGGGCTGCTGGGCCGCGTGCGGGTGCTCCGGCCCGGCGTACACCTTCAGCTTGTTGATCTGCGCCGAGGCGAGCTTGTTCTTGGGGAGCATCCCCTTGACCGCCTTGCGGATCACCTCGGTCGGCCGCCGCTCGAGCTGCTGACGCAGCGTGCGCTCCTTGAGCCCGCCGGGGTAGCCGGTGTGCCAGCGCACCATCTTGTCGTCGAGCTTCTTGCCCGTGACGTGGATCTTCTCGGCGTTGACGACGATCACGAAGTCACCGCTGTCGACGTGCGGCGTGTAGAGCGGCTTGCCCTTGCCACGCAGCGTGTCGGCGATCTGGGTCGCCAGGCGCCCGAGGGTCTTGCCCTCGGCGTCGACGAGGTACCAGTCGCGCTGAACCTCGCCCGGCTTGACGGTGGTGGTTTTCATCACGCAGAAAGAACGGCGGTCGGGTGACCACCGACGCCGGAGTCTAGCAGGAAAGCCGCTGCCGACCCGGTCGCGGAGGCCGGCCGGCGCTCACGCGACTGCGACCGGGTCAGCGCGGGCGTACGGGCCCGCGCTACGATCTGCGCAGCGAATACGGGGAGCTCGGGCAACCGGGCTGAGAGGGCGGCTACCGCGCCGCCGACCCGCAGAACCTGATCTGGGTAATGCCAGCGGAGGAACGCGTGCAGGAGTCGAAGACGGTGGTCGTCGTCGCAGCCGGTGAGGGCGTCGCTCTCGCTGCCCGACGTCGGCGACGCCGTGGTGATCGCCGCCGACGGCGGGCTCGACTGGAGCCGCACGCTCGGCCTGCGCCCGCAGATCGTGGTCGGTGACCTCGACTCCGTCGAGCGCCGAGGCGCTTGCCGCGGCCGAGCGCGACGGCGTCCGCGTCGTCCGGCATCCCGTCGCCAAGGACGCCACCGATCTCGAGCTCGCACTCGACGAGGCGCTCGCGCTCGGCGCCCAGCCGCATCCTCGTCGTGGCGAGCGCCGGCGGCCGCCTCGACCACCTCGCGGCGGCGCTGCTCCTGCTGGGCAGCGAAGCGCTCGCCGACGTCGAGGTGGACGCCGTCGTCGGCGACGCGCTCGTCCACGTCGTCCGCGGCGAGCGCATCGCTGCACGGCGCGACCCGGCGAGCTCGTGACGCTCCTCGCGCTCCACGGGCCCGCCGACGGGCGTCACGACGGCCGGACTGACCTACGCGTTGCGCGGCGAGACGCTCGCGCCCGGGTCGAGCCGGGGCGTGTCCAACGTCTTCGCCGATCCGAGCAGGCACGGATCTCGGTCGAGCGTGGCGTCCTGCTCGTGCTCCGCCCGGAGGGACGATGAGACGGCTCGGCGACGGTCGGTCGCAGCGGTGGCCGTGGTCGTGGCGCTGGCCGTTCTCGCGCTCGCCCTCGGCGGCTGCGGCTCGAGGAGGCGACGCCGACCGAGGTCGTGCTCGTGACCCACGACTCCTTCGCCGTCTCGAAGGAGGTGAAGGCCGACTTCGAGCGCGAATCCGGGCTGACGCTGCGGATCCTCCAGGGAGGTGACGCGGGCGAGGCGCTCAACCGAGCGCTGCTCACCGCGGGCAACCCGCAGGGCGACGTGCTCTTCGGCGTCGACGACAACCTGCTCTCGCGCGCGCTCGACGGCGACCTGTTCGACGACGTACCGGTCGGAGCAGCTCGACGCCGTCGACGACGCGTACGCGCCGCCCGACGAGCGCGTCACACCGATCGACCACGGCGAGGTCTGCCTCAACGTCGACCGGGCCTGGTTCGCAGAGCGCGGCATCACGCCGCCGGCAACGCTCGAGCAGCTGACCCTGCCGCGCTACCGGGGGCAGCTCGTGGTCGAGAACGCGGCCACCTCGAGCCCCGGTCTCGCGTTCCTGCTCGCGACGGTGGCGCGGTTCGGCGATCGGTGGCAGGGCTACTGGCGCAAGCTGCGGGCCAACGACGTCAAGGTCGTCGACGGCTGGGAGGAGGCGTACACGCAGCAGTTCTCCGGTGCCGCCGGAAGCCCCGGTACGCGGCCGATCGTCGTCTCCTACGCCACGAGCCCCGCCGCGGAGGTGATCTTCGCGGGCAAGCCGCTCGACTCGTCGCCGACTGCCGCCGTCGAGGACGGGTGCTTCCGGCAGGTCGAGTACGCCGGCGTGCTGCGCGGTGCGAAGAACGAGCCGGGGCGCGGCAGTTGCTCGACTTCATGCTCTCCGAGCGCTTCCAGGCAGACGTCCCCGGGTCGATGTTCGTCTACCCGGTGCGCGACGGCGTGCCGCTGCCGGAGGCGTTCACGAAGCACGCGATCCAACCGGCGGCGCCGCTGTCACTCGAGCCCGGCGAGATCGAAGCCGGTCGCGACGCGTGGATCGACCAGTGGACGCAGATCGTGCTCCGCTGAGAGCTCGCTCCGGCCGCATCGCCGCGGCGGCCGTCCCGCTCGCCTTCCTGGGCGTCTTCTTCGCGTGGCCGCTCGCCGCCATCCTCGAGCGAAGCCTCGTCGTCGACGGGAGGCTCGACCTGCCCTTCGACGTGCTCACGCGACGGTCGACCCTCGAGGTCGCCTGGTTCACCCTCTGGCAGGCGGTCGTCTCGACCGCGCTCACCCTGGTCGCCGGGCTGCCGTTCGCGTGGGCGATCGCGCGCTTCTCGTTCCCGGGCAGGCGTCTGGCCGAGGCTCTGGTGCTGGTGCCGTTCGTGCTGCCGACCGTCGTGGTGGCGACGGCGCTGCTGGCCGTCCTCCCCACCGGGCTCGAGGGCACGGTGTGGGCGATCCTGCTCGCCCACGTGTTCTTCAACCTGGCGGTGGTCGCGCGGATCGTCGGCTCGTTCTGGTCGGAGCTCGACGACCGGGCGTGGGACGCGGCCGCAACGCTCGGCGCCGGCCCGTGGCGCCGGCTGCGCACGATCACGCTGCCGCTGCTGACGCCGGCGCTCGCGGCGTCGAGCGCGATCGTCTTTCTCTTCAGCTTCACCTCGTTCGGGATCGTCGTCATCCTCGGCGGTCCTCGCTACGCGACGCTCGAGGCGGAGATCTACAACCAGGCGGCACGGAGCTTCGACCTGCGCACCGCTGCGGCACTCGCGCTGCTCCAGCTCGCCGCGGTCACCGCCGCCGTCGTCGTCGCCGGGAGGCTGGAGGTGCGGCTGGGAGGCGGTCGCCGGCCGCGAAGCCGCCCGCAGGCCACGACCCCTGGGGTGGCAGCGCCCGCTGGTCGCCGGGATCGTGATCGGCACGCTGACCCTCCTCGCCGTGCCGGTCGCGGCGCTCGTCGAGCGGTCGCTCTCGGTGCCCGGCGGTCACGGGCTCGGCAACTTCCGTGCGCTCGCGCGCGAGACGCCGGCGCTGCTCGTCGCACCGTGGCATGCGATCGTCAACTCGCTCCTCTTCGCAGGCGCCGCAACGGTGATCGCGCTCGCCGTCGGCGTGCCGGCTGCGATGCTCGCCGCCGGCGGGCGAGGGCGGGTGGTCGGCGGGCTCGTCATGCTGCCGCTCGGCGCCTCCGCCGCGATGCTCGGCTTCGGCTTCCTGCTCGCCTTCGACACCCCGCCGATCGACCTGCGGGCGTCTCCGTGGCTCGTGCCGATCGCGCAGTCGCTCGTCGCGGTGCCGTTCGTCGTGCGCACGATCGCCCCCGCGCTGCGGTCGATCGACGACCGGCTGCGCGACGCGGCGGCGGTGCTCGGCGCCTCGCCGGCGAGGGTGCGGCGCGAGATCGAGCTGCCGCTCATGGCCCGCGCGCTCGGCGTCGCCGCGGCGCTCGCGTTCGCGATCGCGCTCGGCGAGTTCGGCGCCACGGTGTTCGTCGCGCGCGCCGACTGGCCCACGCTGCCCGTCGCGGTGTTCCGCTTCCTCGGCCGGCCCGGAGCGGAGAACGTCGGCCAGGCGATGGCGCTCAGCGTGACGCTGATGGCGCTGACGGTGATCGTCGCGCTGGCCTTCGAGCGGGCGACGGCGATGCGGGGGTGGCGGCGGTGATCCACATCGATCGCGTCGACGTGACCCTTGGTGGGAAGCCGATCCTGCGCGGCGTCGATCTCGACGTCGCGACCGGGGAGACGGTCGCCCTGCTCGGCCCCAGCGGGTCGGGAAAGTCGACGCTTGCTGCGTGTCGTGGCGGGCCTGCAGCAACCGAGCCGCGGGCGGGTCGACGATCGCAGGACGCGACGTGACCGGCGTGCCCGCCCATCGGCGCGGCGTCGGCCTGGTCTTCCAGGACGCCGTCCTCTTCCCGCACCGCGACGTCGGTCGCAACGTCGCCTTCGGACTGGTCGGCATGACGCGAGCCGAGGCCGATCGTCGCGTGGCCGAGCTGCTCGAGCTCGTCGGCCTCGCCGGCCTCGAGCGGCGCCCGGTGGGCACGCTCTCGGGCGGCGAAGCGCAACGCGTCGCGCTCGCTCGCGCGCTTGCGCCGGCACCGCAGCTGCTGCTCCTCGACGAGCCGCTCGGATCGCTCGACGGCCCGCTGCGCGACCGCCTGCAGGACGACCTGAAGGAGCTGTTCGCACGGCTTGCGCTCACGGTGATCCACGTCACGCACGACGTCGGCGAGGCGTTCGCGCTCGGGCAGCGCGTGGCGGTGCTCCTCGACGGCCGCATCGCGCAGGTGGCGACACCCGACGAGCTCTGGCGCCGGCCCGCCGACGAAGCGGTGGCACGCTTCCTCGGCATGCGCAACATCGTCGACCGTGGCGGGCAGCCAGCCCGTCGTTCGCCCCGAGGCGGTGCACGTCGAGCCGGGTGAGGGAGCAACCGTCGTGCAGGCGGAGCGCCGCGGCCCGGTGGTGCTGCTCACGGTGCGGCGCGACGACGGCGTCGAGCTGGAGGCGGCGACGACCGCGCTCGAGCCTCCACGCGCCGGCGACAGGGTGCGGGTCACGCTCGACGAGGACGGTGTGGTCGACGTGAGCCGGGCCGAGGCGCCGTGATCCGCCGGCGGGTCGTCGTGCACGGGCGCGTGCAGGGCGTGTGGTTCCGCGAGTCCGTGCGCCGCCTGGCCGAGCGTCGCGCGGTCAGAGGCTGGGTGCGAAACCGCAGCGACGGCGCGGTGGAGGCCGTCCTCGAGGGCGCCGAGGAGGACGTCGCCCGGCTCGTCGAGTTCTGCGGCATCGGGCCGTCGGGCGCCCACGTCGATCGCATCGAGGTCGAGACCGAGCCGCCCGAGGGTCTCGCCGGATTCCGGGTCGGCTGACGCGGGAGGCTGGTAGCCGGCAAGCGGGCTCTCGCTGACGCGGAGCACGCCGCTCGGCGGACGGAACATCCGAAGGCGTCCGCTCCGCGGCCGCAGGCCCTGTGTGTCACATCAAGCCTTGGCTGCGACTCGCTCGCGTTCCCCGTGAGGCGGCGGCGACGGGAAGCGAGCGCGGGCGAGCCGCAGTGGAGCCCACGGAAGAAGCGCCGCACCACGGAGATCGGCCGTTCCGGCCCACTCGCGCAGCCCTCGTGTCAGGGATCGCTCGCCCGGAGGCCGTCAACGCTCGAGGCGGTAGCGCGCGGCGCTACTCCCACTCGATGGTGGCGGGCGGCTTCGAGGAGAGGTCGAGGGCGACGCGGTTGACGCCCCGCACCTCGTTGATGATGCGGCTGGAGATCGTCTCCAGCAGCTCGTACGGCAGTCGCGCCCAGTCGGCCGTCATGGCGTCCTCGGACGTCACGGCACGGATCACGACGGGGTAGGCATACGTGCGCTCGTCGCCCTGCACACCGACCGAGCGGATCGCCGGCAGCACGGCAAAGCACTGCCACAGCTCGCGGTAGAGGCCGGCCTTGCGCACCTCTTCGAGCAGCACGGCGTCGGCGGCGCGAAGGATCGCGAGCCGCTCCTCGGTGACGTCGCCGATGATGCGGATCGCGAGCCCGGGCCCGGGGAACGGATGCCGCCACACCAGGCGCTCGGGCAGGCCGAGCTCCTCTCCGACACGGCGCACCTCGTCCTTGAACAGCTGGCGCAGCGGCTCGACGAGCTCCATGCGCATGTCGGCCGGGAGGCCGCCGACGTTGTGGTGAGACTTGATCTTCGCGGCCACTCCGACGTCGCCGCCCGACTCGATCACGTCCGAGTAGAGCGTCCCCTGGACGAGGAAGCGAACGTCGCCCGAGCGTGCCGGCCTCCTCCTCGAAGACCCTGATGAACTCCTCCCCGACGATCATCCGCTTCGTCTCGGGGTCGGTGACGCCGGCGAGCCTGGTGATGAACCGCTCCTGCGCCTGGACGTGCACCAGCGGCACCTGGAAGTGCCCGCCGAACGTCTCCACCACCTGCTCGGCCTCGTTCTCGCGCAGCAGCCCGTGGTCGACGAACACGCAGGTGAGCTGGTCGCCGACCGCCTTGTGCACGAGGAGCGCCGCCACCGCCGAGTCGACGCCGCCCGACAGCCCGCAGATGACCCGCTCGGAGCCGACCTGCGCACGGATGCGCTCGACCTGCTCCTCGATCACGGCGGCGGGCGTCCACGCCGGCGGCGCGCCCACGACGTCGTAGAGGAAGTTCTTCAGGATCTCCTGCCCGTGCGGCGTGTGCACCACCTCGGGGTGGAACTGCACCGCGTACAGCCCGCGAGCGGCGTCCTCGAACCCGGCCATCGGGGTCGCCGGCGAGCGGGCGGTGACGTGCGAGCCCGGCGGCGGCGCGACGACCGAGTCGTTGTGGCTCATCCACACGACGTGTTCGGCCGGCAGGTCGCGGAAGAGCACCGACTCCCCGGTGGCGACCTCGGTCTTGCCGTACTCGGAGACGTCGTTCGACTCGACCTCGCCGCCGAGATGCTGCGCCATCAGCTGCATGCCGTAGCAGATGCCGAGCGTCGGCACGCCGAGCTCGAACACTCCGGGGTCGACGTCCGGTGCGCCGTCGGCGTACACCGATGCAGGCCCGCCGGAGAGGATCAGCGCCGACGGATTGCGAGCCGCCACCTCGCCGGCCGAGAGCCGGTGCGAGACGAGCTCCGAGTAGACGCGCGCCTCTCGGACGCGACGCGCGATGAGCTGGCTGTACTGGCCGCCGAAGTCGAGCACGAGCACCGGCCGCTCCTCGGGGCCCGGCTCGGCCGCGGGGAACGGCACGATCTCGGCGTGCTCAGGCACGACGGTAGTTGGGCGCTTCCTTCGTGATCGTGACGTCGTGCGGGTGGCTCTCGCGCAGGCCGGCACCCGTGATGCGCACGAACTGCGCGAGCTTCATCTCCTCGATCGTGGGCGCGCCGCAGTAGCCCATCGCCTGCCGCAGGCCGCCGACGAGCTGGTACACGATCGGCGCCAGCGGGCCCTTGTAGGGGACGCGTCCCTCGATGCCTTCCGGCACGAGCTTGTCGACGTCCTCGACGTCACCCTGGAAGTAGCGATCCTTGGAGAAGGAGCGGGCGCGCATGGCGGCGAGCGAGCCCATGCCCCGGTACTCCTTGAAGCGCTCGCCCTGGACGAGCAGCACCTCGCCGGGCGCCTCGTCCGTCCCGGCGAGCATCGAGCCGAGCATCACGGTGTCGGCTCCGGCGGCGATGGCCTTCGCCACGTCGCCGGACGAGGTGATGCCGCCGTCTGCGATCACCGGCACCCCCTGCTCGCCGGCGATACAGAAGATCTCGTACACCGCCGTCACCTGGGGCACGCCCACGCCGGCGACGATGCGCGTCGTGCAGGCGCTGCCAGGGCCGATCCCGACCTTGACGGCATCGACACCCGCGTCGATCAGCGCCTCGGCGGCGGCGGCCGTGGCGATGTTGCCGGCGATCACCTCCACGTCGCGGGCGTCCTTGATCGCGCGGACGACGTCGAGCACGCCGCGGGAGTGGCCGTGGGCGGTGTCGACCACGATCGCGTCGACGTCCGCGTCGACGAGCGCCGTCGCGCGCTCGAGCGCGTCGGGGCCGACGCCGACCGCGGCGGCGACGCGCAGGCGGCCCTGCTCGTCCTTGGTCGAGAGCGGGTACCGGACCCGCTTCTGGATGTCCTTCACGGTGATCAGGCCCTTGAGCCTGCCGTCGGCGTCGACGATGGGCAGCTTCTCGATCTTGTGCCTGCCGAGGATCGCCTGCGCCTCGCGCGGCGTCGTGCCGACCGGCGCGGTGACGAGGTCGCGGCTCGTCATCACCGCCGACACCGGCTGCGTCGGGATCGGCGCCGAAGCGCAGGTCGCGGTTGGTGAGGATGCCGACGAGCACACCGGCGGCGTCGGTGATCGGCACGCCCGAGACGCGGTAGCGCGACATCAGCTCGAGCGCCTCGCCGACGAGCGCATCCGGAGGCAGCGTCACCGGCTCGACGATCATGCCCGCCTCGGAGCGCTTGACCTTGTCGACCTCGGCGACCTGATCCTCGATCGACAGGTTGCGGTGCAGGACGCCGATACCGCCCTCGCGCGCCAGCGCGATCGCGAGCCGCGCCTCGGTGACCGTGTCCATCGCGGCGGACACGATCGGGATCTCGAGCGCGATCGTCCGCGTCAGGCGCGTCAGCGTCGAGACGTCGTTGGGCAGGACGGCCGACTCGGCGGGCACGAGCAGCACGTCGTCGAAGGTGAGGCCTTCCTTCGCGAACTTGCCGTCGAGATCGTCCACCGGGTCCACGGAGCCTACCAACGGCTCCTGTCGCGGTGGACAGCGCCGCGACGCGCCTGCGCTAGGCAGACGCGAGCTGACACGTGGCCTTGCCGGCCGCGAAGCGGACGCCTTCAGGGTTTCGCGCGCGCCGCGTCCGCGCGAGCGGATGCGGCGCTGCGCTAGGCAACGGCTTGCAGCTCGTGCACCTCGACCGCAGCGGTGAGGCGCTTCGCCTCCGCCGGGTCGAAGCGGCCGGCACCGACCTCGAGCACCGACGCCGCGCCTGCCGCGACGGCCAGCCGGAGCGCGTCCTCCGCACCGACTCCGTCCGAGCGCGCGGCGAGCCACTGCGCGAGGAGCGCATCGCCGGCGCCGACCGCCGAGACCGGCTCGAGCTGCGGCGCGACGGCGCGGTAGCGGCGGACGGTGCGCTCCTCGCGCACCAGCAGGTAGCAGCCGCTCTCCAGCGTGATCTGCACGTTGCGGGCGCCCTTCTCGGCGATCGCGTCGAGCGCCCAGATGAAGTCCTCGTCGTCGGAGAGCTCCTGCCCGACGAGCTGCTCCGCCTCGTGCTGGTTCGGTGACACGAGCCACGGCTCGGCCTCCAGGCCTCGCCGCAGCGGCTCGCCCTCGGTGTCGAGGACGACGTGGACTGCGCGCCGCGTCAGCTCGCGGGCGGCCTCCGCGTAGAAGCCCTCGTCGACGCCCCGCGGCAGCGATCCGGCGAAGACGACCGAGTCGGCCCCGCGCGACAGGTACAGGAGCTTGTCCATCAGCGTGTCGAGCTCGGACTGCGTCGACGCGCGGCCCCCACTCGTGGATCTCGGTGTGCGTGCCGGAGGTCGGGTCGAGGACGATCGTCGACGTGCGCGACTCCTCGCGGATGCGGACGAAGTCGTTGAGGATCGCCTCGGTCGTGAGCTCCTCCACGATGCGCGTCCCCGTGCGGCCGCCGGCCAGCCCCGTCGCGACCACCGGCACGTCGAGCCGCTTGAGCGCCCGCGCCACGTTGACGCCCTTGCCACCCGCGAGCGTGACCACCTCGCTGGCGCGATGCCGGTGCCCGACCTGGAGGATCGGGACGGTCAGCGAGCGGTCGAGCGCGGCGTTGAGGGTGACGGTGACGATCATGCTGCTCAGGATACGAGGCCGACCAGGTGGTGGACCGTGCGACGCGCGACGAACCCGGCCTTGGCCCCGAGCCCCGGGTCGGCGACGTCGCGGTCGGCGACGAGCGGGGCGCGCGCGACGAGGCGGTCGCCGTCGTAGATGCGCACCTCGCCGAGCGGCTGCCCCCGTCGCACGGGCAACGCGAGGACCTGCGGCGCCACGACGCGCTCGACCAGCGCGCGCCGCACCGCGGCCGGGCGCACGACCGCCCGCGGCGCCCGTAGGCGCACCGGGTCGAGCCCCCATCCGGGATCGGCGAGGGCGTACGTCCGTCGCGGATCGACCACGAGCACGGGGTCGTACTGCTGCAGGGCCCAGCGAAGCAGCGCCTCGAGATCCGCGTTGCGCGCTTCGCGTGAGGCCGCGCCGAGCACGGCGGCCGTCACCGTTGCTCCGCGCGCCGAGGCGGTGGCGACCTGCGACCAGCCCGCCTCGCGCCGTATGACCGGTCTTGCCGGCGACGAGCGACGGGAGCCTGCCGAGGAGATCGTCGGTCGTCTCGACGTTCCGGCCCGCGACGGTGGCGTGTTCCCGCCCCGCCCAGCTCCGGATGAACGGCTCACGGAGCGCGACGCGAAGCAGCCGAACGACGTCGCGCGCGGTCGAGTAGTTGCCCCGCTGGTCGAGCCCGTGCGGGTTCGCGAAGTGGGTGCGCGCGCATCCCGAGCGCACGCGCCTTTGCGTTCATCAGGGCCACGAAGCGTGTCAGCGAGCCGTCGCTGACGTGGAGCGCGAGCGCCGTGGCGGCGTCGTTCGCGCTGGGCACGAGCGCGCCGATCGCGAGGTCGCGCACGGTGAGCCGCTCGCCCGGCCGCAGGAACAGCGTCGACTCGCCGATGCGCGTCGCCTGCGCCGGAACGACGACGACCTCCTCCAGTCGCGCCCGCTCGAGCGCCACCAGCACCGTCATCAGCTTCGTCATGCTCGCGATCGAACGGCGCCGGTCTGCGCCGCGGGCCGCGAGCGTGGTGCCGTCGACGGAGCTCTGCACGACGAACACGGGCGCGCTCACCGGCGGCGTCGCGCCCGCCGCCGCGACGGCGACGGCGGCGACTGCCGCCACCACCAGCACGATCAGGCGCTTCGGCGCGGTCACCATCCCGACGCCGCCCACACCGCCGACGCCAGGTGCGCCGCCTCGGCACCCGCCGCCGCGCGCCAGTCGTCCTCCCCGTCGCGAAAGGCGTACATGACCGAGCGGGAGACCGTCACGAGCGCGCTCGCCGGCCCGGAGGTGAAGGCACGCGCGACGTCCGCAGGTGTCGCGCCCTGCGCGCCGACCCCCGGCAGCAGGATGATCGCCTGCGGCATCGCCCGCCGCGCCTCACCGACCGCGCGCGGGTACGTGGCGCCGACCACGGCGCCGACGCTGGACAGGCCGCGCTCGCCGACCACGTCGGCGCCCCACTCCGCCACCAGGTCCGAGATCAGGTGCCAGAGGGGCCGGCCGTCCGAGAGGGTCGCCTCCTGGATGTCCCCCGCACCCGCGTTCGACGTGTGCACGAGGAGGAAGATCCCCGCGCCGTGCCTCCGGCAGGCGGCCAGAAACGGGTCGATCGAGTCCCGGCCGAGGAACGGGCTCACCGTGAGCGCGTCCGCGAGCGGAGGCTGCAGGCCCCGAGGCTCGAGAAAGGCCGTGGCGTACGCGCGCGCGGTCGAGCCGATGTCGCCGCGCTTGCCGTCGGCGATCACGAGCAGGCCGATCTCCCGCGCGTGCGCGCACACCGACTCGAGCGCCGCGGCGCCGTCGGCACCCAGCGCCTCGAAGAAGGCGGTCTGCGGCTTGACGGCGACGACGTAGGGCGCGACCGCCTCGGCGATGCCG
Organism: uncultured Actinomycetes bacterium; assembly: GCA_963732985.1. Taxonomy (GTDB): domain Bacteria; phylum Actinomycetota; class Thermoleophilia; order Gaiellales; family Gaiellaceae; genus Gaiella. Next base: position 78,389 of record CAVTBP010000008.1, read on the forward strand.
CGGCAGAAGCGCTCCACGGCCGCCGCCGCGGCCGGCCGCCCGCCGAGCGCCTCACCGCGGAGCTCCACGGGCAGCAGGTCGACGCGAGGGTCGAGGCCGACCACGAGCTGTGTGCGCTTGCGTTCGACTGCCTCCGCGACACGATCCGAGAACGCGGCGACGGCAACGAGTCTCCTCGGTCACGCCGCCAACGGTACCCCCTCGACCGCCGAGGCAATGGCAGGAGCATCGAGCGCCACCACCTTGAGCTCGGGCGGTGGCCGCCGCAGGAACGCAGCCACCGCGAGCACCTCGTCCGCGTCCTCGGGAGCGAGCGAGAGCAGCCGCCCGCCGCGCCTCGGCGACGCCTGCGGCCGCCTCGACGAGGGCTCCGCCACCGCGGGGCAGCAGCCGCTCGCAGGCGATGCGGCCCCGCGTGACGAAGAAGGCCCTCGTCGTCCCCGGCGCACGACCAGGCGCCAGCACACAGGCGCTCAGCGTGCGGGCGCGGTCGAGCTCGGCCAGCGCCTCGAGCACTTCCTCGAGCGCGGTCATGCGGTCGCGCAGGCGGGCCGCGTCCTCGAAGCGCTGACCGCGGGAGAGGCGTTGCAGCCGCGCACGCAGCCCGGGGAGTGCCGCAGCCAGGTCGTCCTGGCCGTGCCCGTCGAGGGCGCGGGCGGCGGTCGTCGCGACACGACGGCGGCGCAGCGGACCGAGTGGGCCCGGCTCCGACGTCACCTTCCAGCGGTCGCCGGCCCGCCGCAGGTAGACGTGCCGGTCGGGTCGCGTGCCGCGGGCGTTGGCCGGTGGGCGCAGCTCCCGGAGCAACCGCAGCTCGACGAGCGCCGCCTCCAGCTCCGATCCCGTCTCACGCCACTCGACCTCGTCGAGCGCCGCGAGGGCCGCCTCGACGGCGGGTCGCTGGCGTGCGCCGGTGAAGTACGACCGCAGCCGTGCCCGCAGGCTGCGGGCACGCCCGACGTAGAGCGGCTGTCCGTGCCGGTCGCGGAACACGTACACGCCCGGAGTCGTCGGGGCGGCCGCGACGAGATGGCGCTTCGTGTGCAGGCGGCGCGCGCGGGGCGCCGACAGCTCCACGAGGTCGGAGACGCTACGCGCGCCGCGCTCCTGCGCGAGCCCGATCAGGTGCAGCAGCACCTCGGCGGTGGCGCAGGCATCGGGGAGAGCGCGGTGGCAGGGCCTGGTCGCCACGCCGAGGAAGTGGGCCAGCTCGGCCAGGCCGACGCGCCTGGTGCGTCCGTCGAGCAGCCGGCGTGCGAGCCACACGGTGTCGACGACGGCGGCGGCCACGCGGCGCCCCGTGATCCGCTCGACCTCCCGGTCGAGGAAGCCGAGGTCGAAGCGGGCGTTGTGGGCCACGAGCACGCCGCCCTCCGCGAAGGCGAGGAAGCGGCGCACCGCGAGCTCGGCCCGCGGCGCACCGCGCAGCGCCGAGGGCTGGATGCCGGTGAGCGCGGCGATGGGCGCGGGCAGCGGCACGCCGGGGTCGACGAGCGTCTCGAACGTCTCGCCCAGCTCGAGGCGCTCGATGCGCTGCGCGCCGATCTCGCAGATCCGAGACGCGCCCGGGCGCAGCCCGGTGGTCTCGAGGTCGAACACGACGAACGTCGCCTCGTCGAGCTGCAGCGCGGCTCCTCACCGGTGTCCGCGAGCCCGACGAGGTCACCTCCGCGCCAGGCGAGCCGGGCGTCGCCGGTGACGACGTCGTCGAGCAGCGCCCGCGCGATCGCCGTCGGGGCGGTGGCGAGAGCGAACAGGGCCCTCGCCGCCTCGTCGGCCGGCAGGGGCCCTCGCCGGGCCTCGACCAGCTCGACGAGCCGGTCGGCGGCATCGAAGCAGAGCTGCACCCCACATAGCCTAGGCGAACATATGTTCGCCTACAAGTCTCGGCCGCTCGGCCTCCGCCGGACACGCTCCGATATGCCGACGAGGCCGGAATCCGCAGGAGCGGACTCCGGCCTCGCGCCGGCCAAGGACGTCGTGGGGCGCTAGGGGTTGACGGCCTTCTTCAGCTGCGAGCCGGCCGAGAACTTCGGCACCGTCGCGGCGTTGATGTGGACCGGCGCGCCCGTGCGCGGATTGACGCCCATGCGGGCGGCGCGCTTCGTCGTGTGGAACTTGCCGAAACCGGTGAACGTCACAGCGTCGCCCGCCTGGAGCGTTCCGGTGACGACGTCGAGGAACGCGTCCACGGCTTCTCCCGCGTCGCGCTTGCTGAGGCCGGCCTTGCCGGCGACGGCGTCCACGAACTCCTGCTTGGTCACTGCGTCTCCTCCTGGTCGTCGTGGGATGTCTGACGGCCGCCGGCACCGTACCAAGCCAGCGGATTCGGCTCAACCATGCGGGTTGTCGGTTTGCGGACGCACCGCCAGCAGATCGCTCGCGCGATAGAGCGATCGGAGCCGCACCCCGGCGCGCGCGAGCGCGTCCGATCCCCCCTCTTCGCGGTCGACCACGCACACCGCAGCGCGAACCACGAGCCCTGCGTCGCGGAGCGCTGCCACAGCCTCGGCGAGCGCTCCGCCGGACGTGACGACGTCCTCGACCAGGCACACGATCTCGCCGGCCTGGTAGGGGCCTTCGATCCGGTTCCCGGTGCCGTATCCCTTGGTTTCACCGCGCACGATGATGAAGGGGACCCCGGACGCCATGGCTGCAGAAGCGGCCAGGGCGACGGCTCCGAGGGCCGGCCCGGCGATCCGCTTGGCCTCCGGCTCCGCCTGCCGCAGAGCCTCCGCCAGTCGCTCGCCGAGGGCGCGCAGGAGCTCGGGATCGGTCTCGAAGCGGTACTTGTCGAGGTAGTACGCCGAGCGCTTGCCGGAGCGGAGCACGAAGTCGCCCTCGAGCAGCGCGGCGGCGACGAGCGCCCGCCCGACCTCGTCGACGGTCATGCGACGAGCGTATCCCAGTGCCGCAGCGGGGGGCGAGCCCTGCGCCGGGCAGACGGCCTGGGCGAGCCGGGCCCGCTACAGGCTGATCGCCCTCGCGAGCTCCGCCGCGGCGCGGGCGCGGTGCGAGTGCTCGCGCTTCCATGCGTCGCCGAGCTCGGCCACCGTCCGGGTCTCGCCCTCGGGCACGAAGATCGGGTCGTAGCCGAACCCCTGGTCGCCTCGTGGCGGCCCCGTCACGATCGCCCCTTCCAGCCTGCCCTCGGCGGCGATCTCGGTGCCGTCGGGCGCCACGGCCAGGATCGCGCAGACGTACCTGGCGCGCACGGTCACTCGACCCCTCGAGCTCGGCGAGCAACCGTGCGACGCCGTCCGCGGCCCAGCGGGCCGACTCGACGCCCGGCCTGCCGCCGAGACCGTCTGCCTCGATGCCCGAGTCCTCGCCGATCACCCAGGTCTCTCGGCCGGCATGCCGGTGACCGAAGCGCGCCTTCAGCGCGGCGTTCTCCGCATACGTCGAGCCCGTCTCGGGCGGGTAGCCGTCGAGCGGGAGCAACTCGATCTCCCAGCCGGTGAGAGCGCGACGCAGCTCGTCGAGCTTGTGCGGGTTGCTCGAGGCGAGGGCGAACCGGTGGCCGGCACCGGTCGATCCGGTGTCAGTCACCAAGGCGCGGCGTCTCGACCGCTCCCTGCTGTGCGACGCCGAGCTCGGTGATCCCCGCCGTCGCGAGATCGAGCATGCGGTCGAGCAGCTCGCGCGGGAACGCCTCGCGCTCTGCCGACGCCTGCACCTCGACGAGACGGCCGTCCCCGGTCATGACGACGTTCATGTCGGTGTCGGCGCGCGAGTCCTCTTCGTAGTCCAGGTCGAGCAGCGGCCGGCCGTCGACGATGCCGACCGAGACTGCAGCGACCGACCCGCGCAGCGCCTTGGTCAGGCCGAAGCGGTCGAGCGCGCGGTGGGCGGCGATGTACGCGCCGGTGATCGCGGCGCAGCGGGTGCCACCGTCCGCCTGCAGCACGTCGCAGTCGAGCCACAGCGTGCGTTCCCCGAGCGCCTCGAAGTCACAGACGGAGCGCAGCGCGCGGCCGATCAGCCGCTGGATCTCGACCGTCCGCCCGTCCGGCCGGCCGCGGCTGACGGCACGCGGCGTCCGCTCACCCGTCGAGGCCGGCAGCAACGAGTACTCGGCGGTCATCCAGCCGCGCTTCTGCCCGCGCAGCCACCTCGGAATGTCCTGCTCGACCGTCGCGGTGCAGAGAACGACGGTGCGGCCCTGCGCGTAGAGCACCGAGCCGTGCGGCTGCTCGAGGTAGTCCGGCTGCAGGTCGAGCGGGCGCACCTCGTCCGCCCTGCGCCCATCGGCCCGCGCGCTCATGCGGCGGCCCTGGGGACGGCGACGGCCCCCTCGGGAGCCAGCCCCCGGATCGTGCACGTGCTCGACGGCGTCGATCGGCAGCTGCAGGAAGCGGCTGCCGGCCACCCTGAAGGTGTCGGGATCCCCGGTGGTGAGGAACCGGTACGAGCCCTCGCGGCCCGCATCGCCCTCGATGCCCTTGCGCCGCAGCGTCTCCGCCACTTCCCGCGCGGTCTCGTCGGCCGAGAAGACGAGCGTCACGTCGCGGCCGAACACGCGCTGGAAGATGGGGCGGATCAGCGGATAGTGGGTGCAACCGAGGATCACGGTGTCGACCCCGGCGTCGCGCAGCGGCGCCGCGACCTCCTGCACCGCGGCCACGGTCTCGGCCGAGAACGGGTCGTCCGCCTCGATCAGCGGCACCAGCTTCGGGCAGGCGGTCGCGTGCACGGTGACGCCTGCATCGAGCGTCCGGATGAGCGCTTCGTAGCTGCCGCTGGCGACCGTCGCCTCCGTCGCGAGCAGGCCGATCGAGCGATTGCGGGTCGCGCGCGCCGCCGCGTGTGCTTCCGGCTGCAGCACGCCGACGACCGGCACCGACAGCTCCCGCTGGAGCTCCGGCAGCGCGGCGGCGGTGGCCGAGTTGCAGGCGACGACGACGAGCTTGACACCCTCGCTGCTCGAGCTGCCGCCCGATCGCGAGCGCGAAGCAGGCGGATCTCCTCGAGCGGTCGCGGGCCGTACGGCAGCCGAGCATTGTCTCCAAGATAGACAACATCCTCGTGCGGCACGGTGACGAGCAGCTCGTGCAGCACCGTGAGCCCACCCACACCCGAGTCGAAGACCCCGATCGGCCGCGCGTCCATTCCGCGGGATTGTAGGGACAGCTACCGTTTCGCCCCGTGACGAAGCTCGTGCTCGCCGCGGCGACGCTCCTGGCCGCTGCGCTTCTCGCGGCGACGCCGTCCACCGCGCAGGTCGCGACGGACGTGACCATCGTCGGCGCGGACGGCACACGGCTGGCGGCGACGCTTCTCCTCCCCGGCGGGTCGCCGCCGAGCGGCGGCTGGCCCGCCGTCGTCTACCTGCACGGCCTCGGCGGCAATCGCGGCGAGCATGGTCGACGCTCGCCCGGTCGATGGGCGTGCTCGGCGACGAGTACGCCGTGCTGGCGTACGACGCGCGAGGGCACGGGCAGTCGGGCGGCCTGATCGGGATCGACGGCCCGAAGGAGATCGCGGACGCACGCGCCGTGTTCGAGTGGCTTCGCGATCGCCCGGACGTCGCCGACGACAGGATCGGCGCCTGGGGGATCTCCTACGGCGGTGGCGCCGCGTGGAACTCGCTCGCGGCCGGTGTCCCGTGGGCGGCGCTCGAGGTCGTGCGAGACGTGGACCGATCTCTACTCGGCGCTGATGCCGCAGGGCCTCGCCAAGTCGGGCGTCATCGGAGGCTTCCTCCTGTCGCTGCCGCCGGCGAAGCTCGACCCGGCCGTGCCCGTGCTCCGCGACGCCGCATTCGCGGGCCGCGCCGAGGAGGTGGCGGGCTTCGCCGCGCCAGCGCTCGTCTCTGTCGAAGCTCAGAGGCGTGCGGACGCCCGTGTTCCTCATGCAGGGGCGCCGCGACTTCGCGTTCGGGATCGACCAGGCGACGCGCCCGTTTGCGCTCCTGGCGGGCCCGAAGCGGCTCTGGATCGGCAATCACGGCCACGCCCCGTCGACGTTCCCGGCCGCGGACAGCGCCGCCATGCTGGCCGAGGGCAAGCAGTGGTTCGATCGCTTCCTGCGCGGCGCCGACAACGGCATCGACGGCGGGCAACGCGTCGTGCTCGCGGCGTCCGGCTCCGCCCGCGTGACGCGGTCGGCGGGGTTGCCCCGGACGGCGATCCGCAACGTCGTGCTCCCGCTCGCACGCACACGCACCATCACGACGCGCGGGAAGGTCACCTCGCGGGCAGCCGCACTGTCGGCGCCGCTCGAGGTGTTCGGCTCGCCGACGGTCAGGGTCGACGTACGGGCGACGGGGGGCTGGTCTCGGCTCGTCGCAGTGCTGAGCGCGACGACGCCGTCCGGCAGCGAGATCGTCGTGTCGGGTGGCGGCGTCCCGCTGCGCAACGGCCGCCGCAAGGTCACGATCCGGCTGGCGGACCAGGCCACGTTCGTGCCGCGAGGGTCGAGGCTCACGCTGACGCTCGCGTCCTCGTCCCTCGCGCAGAGCCCCGCCAACCTGCTGTACCTCGACCTGCCGCTGCCGGCGCAGGCCCGGGCGACGGTCTTCTCGACGAAGCTGACGCTGCCGGCGCTGGCCACGCCGGTCAGCAGATGAGCCGGCAGCTCGCGGCCGGCCTCGCCGCCGCGACGCTCGTCGTCGTCCTCGTCGGAGCGGCCACCGCAGCGACGGCAGCCGATCCCGGCATCACGGCGCAGGAGATCGTGATCGGCGGCACCGTGCCGCTCTCCGGCGAGGCGGCCGCGTTCGGCTCGGTCGGGCCCGGTGCGAAGGCGTACTTCGACCACGTCAATGCCAGGGGCGGGGTGAACGGACGCCGGATCCGGTACCTCTTCTACGACGACGCCTACAACCCGGCGCAGACGGTGCAGCTGACTCGCAGGCTCGTCGAGCAGGACCGCGTCTTCGCGCTGTTCAACGTGATCGGGACGGCGAACAACCTCGCCATCCGCGACTACGCGAACGCGCAGCAGGTGCCGCAGCTGTTCTCCGGCGACGGCTCGGAGGCGCTCGCCGCCCCGCGGAGCTACCCGTGGACGATGGGGTTCCTGCAGAGCTACCGCGGCGAAGGGGCGGTCTACGGCCGCGACGTGGTCAAGCGCCGTCCGAAGGCGAAGCTCGCGGTGCTCCTCGAGAACACGGAGCTCGGCAAGGACATGGCACGAGGGCTCTCCCGCGCGATCGCGGGCAAAGGGCCGAGAGTCGTCGCGTCGGAGGCGTACGAGTACACCGCGTCCGATGTCTCCGCCCAGATCGCGAAGCTGAAGGCATCGGGCGCGGACACGCTGATGCTCTTCGCCACGCCGAAGTTCATGATCCAGGCGGTCGTGGCCGCGAACAAGCTGGGCTGGAAGCCGCAGCTGTACATCGCCTCCGTCTCGATCGAGCCGGCGATCATGGGCATCGCCCGCCTCAACGCACCCACGCTCACGAAGGGTGCGCTGTCGATCGCCTTCGTGAAGAACCCGAACGACCCGGTCTGGGCGAAGGACCCGGCGCTCAAGCTGTACCGGTCGGTGATGAAGCGCTACCAGCCCGAGCGGCAAGCCGGCCGACGTCTACAACTGGTACGGCATGACCGTGGCGTGGTCGATGGTCGACACGCTGCGACGGGCAGGCAAGACGCCGACCCGGGCGAGCCTGCTCGAGGCCGCGCGGTCGATCGACACGCGGAGCAACCCGTTCATGCTGCCGGGGATCCGTCTCCGGACCTCGCCGCGGGACTACTTCCCGATCGACACCGTCTACCTGTACCGCTACGACAACCGCCAGTGGGTGCGCTCGAGCGGGCTGCTCGCCGGCGCGATGATCGTTCGACCGGGTATGGGACGATGCCGGGCACGAACCTGCGGCTGGCTGTCCCTGACATGAGGGACAACACCAGGAGGGCACAGACAATGAGGAAACGGATCAGCATCGCGCTCGTAGCCGTCGTCGCTGCGATCGCCGTGCCGGCGGTCGTCATCGCCGCCACGAGCGCGTACACGTCACCGACGCTCAAGGTGCGCTACGCGGGCGCGGCGACGGTGATCAGCGCCACGGCGGCGGCGGCGGACGACGCGACGGCACGCGCGGCGATCTACGTGCCGACCGGCACGACGGTGACCGCCACGCAGGCGCCCGGGACGCAGCTCGGCACGGTCAACGCCCAGGTGAGCGCTCTCGCGCTCGGCGGCGCGCTGCTCCCGCTGACCGGCCCGATCATCGTGGCGCCGCCCGGCGCGGTGCCGGCCGCTTCGCAGACCGCGTGCATCCAGACCGCAGACGCCGAGCTCGACGTGGTTGCTGCAGCTGGCGGCGGCGGGCCAGACGATCAACCTGCCCGCCTACCTGATCCCGACCGTCGGTGCCGAGACCGCGCTCGGTGCCGCCAAGCTCGTGTTCTGCCTCGCGCCGCCGGACATCCCGGCCGACACAGGGCGGAGCGACCTTCGGCGCGAAGTTCCTCAGCGCCGAGCTGACGGTCAACGGGGTGTTCGGCTCCGTCCCTGTCGGGCGTCTGGATCGCCCTCTGGACGCCGTGGCAGGCCGGCAACGGCCAGATCAACGCTGCCGGCACGGTCGCCTCGCCGGCAGCCATCGCACCCGGCGCCGTCACGCATCGCCGGTCGCAAGAACGCCGCCGGCCGCAAGATCCTCACGCGGCCGCGTCACGCAGGCCGGCTGCCGGCTTCGCCGGCCGCGTCGCGATCTGGGGCGCCGTGAACCGGACGTCGTTCAAGCGGCTCGCCACCGTGACGGCGAGGGCCAACGGCACGTACACCTACACGGTGCCGAGGGCCTCGAAGGCGAACACCTTCCAGGCACGGGTCGCCAGCGTCGGCCGAGCCGCGCCGGCGGTGTGCGCGGCGATCGGCGCACAGCTCGGCGGTATCCCGTGCGTGAACCCGACCGTCAACGGGTTCACGGCTCGCTCGCGGAACGTCACCGTCCGCTAGGAGACGACGTGCCAGGCACCGGGCCACGTCCCGGTGCCTGGCACGCTTTCGCTCATGGCGGCAACCGTGCGCATCGGCACGTGCAGCTGGGCCGACGACGGCCTGCTGCGCGCCTGGTACCCGCGCGGCGTGTCGACGGCCGAGAAGCGCCTGCGCTACTACGCCGAGCGCTTCGACACCGTCGAGGTGGACTCGCCCTTCTACGCGCTGCCCGAGCCCCGACGGTGACGGCACGCTGGGCGCAGCGCACACCGGACGGGTTCACCTTCCACGTCAAGGCGGGTGCCGCCATGACCTGGCACGACGGCGAGCCGACCGACGATGCCTTCCGTGACTTTCGGGCCTCGATCGAGCCGCTCGAGCTCTCCGGAAAGCTGCGCGGCGTCCTGCTCCAGTACCACCCTCGCTTCAAGAAGAGCGCCGACGCGCTCGACGAGCTCGAGCGCGTGCGGGAGCGGATCGCGCCGCTCGTGCCGCTGATCGAGTTCCGCCATGCGTCGTGGATGGAAGAGGACGAGCGCGCCGACACGCTCGCCTTCCTCGAGCGCAACGAGCTCGCGTACGTGTCCGTGGACAGCCCGCGCACACGCGCCACGAACGTCATGCCGCGCGTCGCGGCCGCGACGCATCGCGTGGCCTACGTCCGCTTCCACGGCCGCAACACGCAGACGTGGAACATCCGCGGCGCGACGAGCGCTGCCGACCGGTTCGACTGGCTCTACTCGCCCGAGGAGCTCGAGGAGTGGGTCGGGCCCGTGCAGCGCCTCGCCGAGGAGGCGGACGAGGTGTACGCGCTGTTCAACAACAACCGCGACGACTTCGCCCCGCGCAGCGCGGCCACGTTTCGCGGGCTGCTCGACGAGTCGGGCGTGCCGGCGACCGGTGGCATCGAGCCGCCGTCCACCGACCTGACGCTGTTCTGAGGGGTCGGACACGTGGGTCTGACCCCGGCGCGACGCTACGCTCCGCCGATGCGCGTCCTCTCGGTCGTCCACGACCCGTCACGGACGGGCGGCGGCGGGTTGTTCGAGACGGTCGCGGTCGAGGCCGGGCACGCGCACGAGCGCTGGGTGGCGCCGAACGGGTCGCACGAGGCCGACCCGGCGGCGTACGACGCGATCATGGTCTTCGGGGGCGCGATGCACCCCGACCAGGACGCGGAGCATCCGTGGCTCCCCGGCGAGGCCGCGTTCATCGGTGCCGCCCTCGAGGCACGCGTGCCCCTGCTCGGTGTCTGCCTCGGGTCGCAGCTGATCGCCCGCGCCGCGGGCGCGCGCGATCGGGCCGGCGGCGACCGCCGAGGTCGGCTGGTTCCCGGTCGAGCTCAACGACGCCGGACGCGCCGACCCGGTGCTCGGCGCGCTGCCGCGACGCGTCGAGGCGTTCGAGTGGCACTACTACACCTTCGAGGTTCCCGCCGGCGGCACGCTGCTCGCGACGAGCGACGCCGCGAGCCAGGCGTACCGCATCGACGACCACGCGTGGGGGATCCAGTTCCATGCCGAGGTCACGCGGGAGATGCTCGAGAACTGGTTCGTCAACGGCGAGCCGCGAGCTGCCGCGAGCCGATCGCCGACCTGCGGGCCGAGACCGACCGGCTGATCGGGCCCTGGAACCGGCACGGACGCGCGCTGTGCGAGGCGTTCCTCGGACGACCGCGGCGCGTGGGTGACGGTCACGGCGCGCACCGGCAGGCTCGGGTCGTTCGACCACTCGTGCCACGAGCCCGGGTAGTTGCGCGCGCGGTAGCCCGCTGCGCGGAGGATCTCGGCGGCGACCGCCGACCGCTGGCCCGAGTGGCAGTAGGCGATCACCTCGGCACCCTCGGCCGCGCCGACCACGTCCCGGACCTCGTCCGGGCTCAAGCCCGAACAGGTCGAGCACGTCGAGGTGCCTGGCGCCCGGGACATGCCCCTGGCGCGGGTCGCACGGCGCGCCGAGCTCGCCCGAGTACTCGGCCGCGCGCGCGCACGTCGAGGAGCACGCAGGCCCGGCTCGTCCAGCCGTGCGACGAGCTCGGCCGTGGTGACGTCGGTCATCGCACGAGCGCCGCGACGAGCTCGAGCTCGTCCGCGACGGACGGACGCTCGGAGACGCCGGGCCAGCCAGTCGTCGAGCGCCGGCCAGCCCGCCAGGTCGAGCCCGAGCAGGTCGCGCGCGCGGATCACCCACGGCAGGTAGGCGACGTCCGCGAGCCCGAACGCGCGGCCGGTGAGGTACGGCATCGACTCGAGCAACGCGTCGAGGCCTCCCAGCTGGCCGGCGAAGCAGTCCTCGGCGCCCGGCTCACCGCGGCGCAGGGCGTAGTACGGCTTCTGGAAGTCGTCGAAGCGAAAGACGATGAAGCGTGCCGCGGCGCGCTCGGCGGGATCGTCCGGGAGCAGCGGCGGATCCGGGTAGCGCTCGTCGAGGTACTCGTCGATCACCGCCGACTCGGGCAGGACCCAGCCGTCCTCCTCCAGGACGGGCACCCGGCCGGCGGGCGGGTTCTTCGCCATGATCCATGCGGGCCGGTCGTCGAGGTCGATCGCCACCGCCTCGTAGGGCACGTGCTTCTCGGCCAGCACGATGCGCACGCGCGCGCAGAACGGGCAGCGGGCGGCGTCGTAGAGCGTGAGCGTCACGGCGACTCCGTCGCGTAGCCGTAGGAGCGCGCCTTCGAGGCCCAGCACGGCCGCGATGCGCGGCGAGGAGCTCGCGTGGTGGTGGCAGCTCGGCTGCGCTCGGCGCGGTGCGCGCCACGGCCTTCACGGCGGCCGGGTCGGCACCGGTGAGCCGGGCGAGGACGGTCGGGTTCGCCGCGAGCCCGATCACGTCACCCGGCGGCAGGGCGCCGTAGAACTCGGGCACGGAGAGGTACTCGTCGACGATGCCGCCCCGGTCGAGCGCGATCAGCCGCACGGCCTGCTCGAGCTCGAGCGCGATCGCGATCACCACGGCGCCCATCCGCTCCGACAGCTCGCGCGACAGGCGCAGCAGCGCATTGGGGTCACCGTCGGCCGCAGCGTCGTACACGGTCGTCCAGCCGCTCCGCGGCCCTTCCACGCGTGTGCCGCTCGAGCGGATGCGACGCGCGAACTCGGCGGCAGCGCGCTCCACCCACGCGCGGTCGTCCGTCTGCACGTGCACCGACGCGAACGAGGTCGCGTGGCGCCCGGGTGCGAGCCGCTGCCGGAGCTGCTCGAGGGGCGCGACCATCACGACCAGGTCGTCGCGGAAGCCCCAGTGCTGGTACACCGAGCGAGCCACGCCGTTGGCCGCCTTGGCCTTCGAGGTTGACGTACTCCGCGTCGCCGTCCTGAGCCGAGATCGCCGCGCGGACGAGCGCACTCGCGACACCGCGGGAGCGGGCGTCCGGCCGGACGTAGAGGTCGGTGAGCTCGACGAGCAGCGGGCTGCGTCGCTGCATCAGCGCGAAGCCGAGCACGGCACCGTCGTCCTCGGCGACGAACGCCTGTCCGCCGTCGACGATCTCGCGCACCTCTCCGAGCTCGTGCTCGACGTCGACGTGGTCGTGTGCGCTCGGAGGCACCTCGGCGAAGAAGTCCCGGTAGAGCTGCTCGAGCACGGGCAGGTCGTCGGAACCGGCGCGGCGTACCTCCATGGCGCCCAGGTTACTGCGCGCGCGAGGGCTCACGACGCCGGTGCGGAGGGCGGCGGCGACGTCGAAGAAGTCCTCGAACGGCTCGTAGGGGACTCCCTGCCGGTCGAGCCAGGTCGCCAGGCCCGCGCGGGCGAAGACCCGGTTCGCCGCGAGCGCGATGCAGCGGTCGGAGACGCCGTCACCGACGAAGGCGAAGGCACCAGTGCCTGCCACCGCATGGCGCTTGCACGGCTCGCCGCACACGTCGCAGGCGGGCACGGGCGGGAACGAGGCGACCCAGCCGGTCGGCGTGCGCCTCGATGCGGTTCGCGACGCACGCGGGCGTCGACACCGTTCGCGCCGGAGCACGGGCTCGATGAGCTCGCAGAAGCCGGCGGAGACGATCAGCGGGTCGTACCGCTCGCACGAGCTCCGCGAACCCGGGTCGCACGCGCACCGTCGCGAGCAGCCAGTCGACGACCTCGTCGAGCGGTGCGGTCACGGTCGTCATCTCCAGCGCGATCACCTCGCGCAGCGTCAGGCTTCGTCCGATCTCCTCCTCTGCGGCGTGGAAGACGTCGAGGTCGCCGAAGCGCTCGATCACCATGTGCAGCGTGTCGACCTCGGTGACGGTGCCGTCCCAGTCGAGGACGAGCTGCATCAGCGCACGAGCACGGCGTCGCCGACGCGTACGCGCCCGGGCGTGACGACCTCGCCCCAGACACCGAACGGCAGCGGCTCCTCGGTCTCGACGTCGCCGCGGTAGTCGCGCAGGACGCGAAGGGTGTCGAGTGTCACCGCGCCGGTGTCCGGGTCCTGGGTCGTCACCGCGCAGCGGCCGCAGTGGGCCAGAGGTCGAACGGTCGCCGAGCCGATCTCGACGACGCCGCCCGAGCCACGTGTCCTCCTCGTGTGGCTCGAGCCCGTCGATCCCGATCAGCATCCGGAATCGTCGCGGATCGACGGCGTCCTCGACACCTGCGGCGTGCTGCGAGCTCGTTCGAGCGAGGCGACGCGAGAGCAGCGAGACGGCGCCCGCGGGCCGCGGTCGTGCGCCTCGCCCGCGGCGACGCGAACGAGCCGCAGGGTCATGCCGGTCCAGTCGGAGAGCCCGGCCGCGAACGGGACCGCGACGAGGCGGCCTTCTACCGGCCTGCCGTAGAACGACGTCGTGACCGGTCTCGCCGACGCACGACCGGGCCGAGAGCTCGTTGCCGTCGGGAAAGCGGAGCGTCAGGTGCTCCCCGTCGTCGCTCGTCCGCTTCGACGCCCGCCAGCGAGTGGGCGCTGCTTGCGGTTGACGAGCCTGCCGCCCTCGTCGATCAGATGGAACAGGCGGTCGCCTCGGGCGCCGGTCGCGTCGAGCATCGTCTCGGTCACCGTCGCGAAGCGCAGCCCCTTGACGGGTGCGAGCGTCAGCCAGGCGACGGTCGCGTCGCTCATCGCGCGGCCACCGTGCAGGCGAGCGAGCCGATCGGGCCGGCATGGAGCACGCAGCTCCGCTCCCGGACGGATGCCGTCGACACGACCGATCGCCGGGCCGGCGAGCACGTCCCCGGTGCGCACGCACGTGTTCTCGGCGGCGAGCGCGAGCGCGGCCTCCCAGTCGATCTGTCCGCTGCCGCGCAGCCGCTCGCGCGCCGTCGACCTCGAGCGACCAGCTCGGCCAAGCCCCGTCGGCGAGCTCGTCGGCGTCACGACGAGCGGGCCGAGCAGCGAGCGCGAAGTCGCGGTCCTTCGGCGGCGCGAGCCCCGGGGCACGCAGCTCGAGGCAGCGCGGTCAGGCCGCCGATCGTCCCCGGCTCGCCGACGATCGCCGCCAGCCTCGGCTGCGCGACGAGCTCGTCCGTCCGGAGGCGGTGAGCCGTCGAGCCCGGGCCGACCACCGCGGCCGGGTTGGCGAACTCGAACGTGGCCGGGCTCTCGAACATCCGCACCGACGGCGGATACAGCACCGGCACCAGCAGCGTCACCTCGGCGAGCGGATACTCCGCGTGCTCGCGTGCGGCCGATCCACCGCTGAAGAAGTGCTGCAGCGTCTGTGCGGCGAGGTGCACGACGCGGTCGCCGTCGACGCGCCCGACCCAGCCGCGCTCCAGGGGCCTGTCGTTCGGGTGGAACATGCAGAGCCGCATCCGGCCTGATTCAACCGGAGCCCGGCCGGGGCGGGCTGCGATGCGGCTCTACAGGCTCGGTGTGGACGATCACGTCGGCCACGCCCGGGACGGCCGCCCGGATGCGCTCCTCGACCGAGCTGGCGCGCCGATGGGCGTCCTCGAGCGTCGTCCCGGGCGACAGCCCGAGCGTGAGGAAGACGACGAGCCCGTCGTCCGTGCGCAGCACGCGTGTCTCCCGCGGCTCCTCGCCGCGCCGCCTCGCGAACGAGGCGCGCCAGCTCCGCGGTGTCCGCGGTCACGTCGCGTCCCTGCGGCCTGAGCGCCGAGTGGCTCCAGGTGCGTCTGCACGGACGCAACCTCGGGAACGGTGCGGACGATGGCGCGCTCGACGTGCTCGGCGACGGAGTGCGCGTCCTCCAGCGAGTAGGTCCCCGGGCAGCTTCAGGTGCAGCGACACCTCGACGCCCGTCGTCACCGACGTCGATCACCGACAGGTTGTGGATCTCGCGCACCCGGCGGCACCGAGGCTGCGGCCGCGCGCACCCGCTCGTCGAGGCTCCGCTCGGCCGTCGAGGGCTCGACGTGCACGACGACGTCCGCGCCGGGAAGCGCACGCTCGACGGCGAGCTCGACGCGGTCGGCGTCCGCGTGACCCTGCCCGACCGCCGCGCCGGGCGAGACCGCGATCACGACGTCCGCAAACGCACGCCCGGCCGCGCGGCGCAGGCGCAAGCCGGCGCAGCTCGACCGGCGGGTCGAGCGCCGCGATCGCCGCGCGGGCGGCGGCGACATCGTCCGCCGGCGCCCGGTCCATGAGCACGTCGACGTTGCGGCGACCGAGGCGAATGGCGGCGAGGATGACGAGCACCGAGACGAAGAGCGCGGCGACGGAGTCCGCCTCGGGCCAGCCGGCCCGCACGGCGATGAGCCCGCAGAGCACGGCCAGCGTGCCCACGAGGTCGCTACCGAAATGGAGGGCGTTGGAGAGCAGGGCCGCGCTGTCGTACCGTCGTGCGCTGCGGTAGGAAACGGTCGTGCGCGAGAGGTCGATGCGCGATCACGACGGCGCGCCGCGAGAAACACCCACCAGGCGGCGTCGACCTCGGTGGCGAGCACGCCCGCCGAGGCGCAGCACGGCGAGGGATGCCGACCGCGACGCTCACGAGGGCGAGGAAGGCCGCCTCCGCCAGCGCGGCGAGATGCTCGGCCTTGAGGTGACCGTAGAGGTGCGTCGCGTCGGCCGGCTTGCGCGCGAAGCCCACCGCGAAGAAGGTCAGCAGCGCTGCGACGAGGTCGGTGCCGCTGTGCGCCGCTTCGGCGACGAAGGCGAGGCTCCCCGCTGCCAGGCCGGTCGCGAGCTTGATCGCGATCAGCACACAGGCTGCGACGACCGACGCAAGGGCGGTGCGCCGCTCAGGCGACATTGCCATCGCGCGAAGGCTATTCGCCCGGTACCGTGGGCGCCCCGCGGCGGCGCGCGACCAGGATCCCGGCGGCGATCAGCACGCCGCCTGCGACCTGGAGCGCCGTCAGCGTCTCCGAGAGGAGCACGCACCGCGAAGACCGCCGCCACGAACGGCTGCAGGTTCGTCGCCAGCGTCGCCCGCGACGGGCCGATGCGATCGAGCGAGCGGAACCAGAGCACGTTCGTGACCACGAGCGGCCCGAGCGTCGCGAACAGGAGCAGCGCCCACACCTCCCAGCCGAGGCTCCAATCCTGCGAGGACGTCTGCCGCCAGCCGGTGAGCGTCAGCGGCACCCAGGTGCCGCACGAGCACGACGGCGCTGATCGCGCGACGGCGAGTAGCGGCGCATCAGCGGCGTGATCGCGATCGAGTACACGGCCCAGGTCGCGGCCGTGAGGATGCCGAGCAGCACGCCGCCGAAGTCACCACTGATCTCGCCCCCCGAGCCGAGCGCGACGAGCGCCACGCCCAGCGAACGAGACGGCGGCGCCGATCCAGAAGCGGCCGCGACAGCCGCTCCGTGCCGCAGCGCGAGACCGATCAGCGCCGCGAAGATCGGTGTCGCGGCCAGGATCAGCGCGATCACCGAGGCGGACGTCGTCTTGAGCGCGTAGACGAACCCGATCTGGTTGACGTAGAGCGCCGCCATCGCCGCGAGCACGAGCAGCGAGATCGCGCACGCGCGATCGCGGAGCGTGCGCTCGGCGACCACGGTGAGCACGACGAACGTCAGCCGCAGCGAGGCCGTAGCGCACGGTCGCGTACGCGAGCGGCTGAAAGCCGTGCGTGAGGATGTAGCGGGTGACGGTGAGGTTGAGCGACCACAGCGCGATCGTCCCGAGCAGCATCAGCTCCACGGTCGACGGCCGGCGCACGTCGCGCACGCTACAGCGGCGCGGCGCGGGCCGCTGAGGTCGCGGCATCGACGTTAGGCTTCGCGCCGATGTCCGAGCCGACCTTCGACGACGTCGACGCTCTCGTCGGCCCGGCCACGCCGCACTTCGCGTTTCAGATCCGAGCGCGCGTGCGCGAGCTCGTCGCCGGGCTGCCCGAGGATCATCCCGTGCACCGGTACGCGATGGAGCGGCTCGACGAGCTCGACCGGCTCGGCTTCGCATCGACGCTCGCCGCGGACTCCGAGCACCGCCGAGCCGCGCACGCGACCCGGCTGGGAGCAGATCCCGTCGTCGGCGCCGGCGTCGGCACCGCCGCTCGACCGACCGGTGAGGACGGATCGATCCGTGAGCACCTCACCGGCTCGACGGTCCTCGTCACCGGCGGCTCGCGCGGGATCGGCAAGGCCATCGCGCTGCGGCTCGCCCGGCTCGGCGCGGCCCGCGTGGCGATCGGCTACTTCCGCTCCGACGCCGCCGCTGAGGAGACCGCCGACGAGCTGCGCGCGCTCGGCGCGGAGCCGGTCCTGGTGCGCGGCAACGTCACCTCCGAGCGCGTGTGCTCGAGCAGGTGGCCGCGCTCGGCCCGCTGCGCGTCCTCGTGCACAACGCCGCCACCGGGGTGATCCGCCCGGCGCTCGAGACCGAGGACAAGCACTGGGACTGGACGCACCACGCGAACGCGCGCGCGCTGCTCTCGCTCGCCCGGGTCGCCGCGCCCGCGATGCCGTCCGGCTCGTCGATCGTCGCGATCTCCAGCCTCGGCTCGACGCGCGTGCTGGAGAACTACGCGCTGGTCGGCACGTCGAAGGCTGCGCTCGAGGCGCTCGTCCGCTACCTCGCCGTCGAGCTCGCGCCGCGCGGCATCCGCGTCAACGCCGTCTCGGCCGGGGTGGTCGAGACGGGCGCGCTCGAGCACTTCCCGAACCGCGACCAGATGGTGGCCATGGGCGCGCGCAACCCCGTGGGGCGCCTCGTCACACCGGAGGACGTCGCCGCCGCGGTCGCGTTCCTCTGCCTCCGAGGACGCCGACATGGTGCGCGGGCAGACGCTGGTCGTGGACGGCGGGTGGTCGCTGCTCGCACACCCGCTTGGCGTAGCGGGTTCGAGGGACGTGCCGCTCACCCGGTGCCTGCCTGAAGGCAGGCACGTCACGGACGAAGCCCGGCTGCGCCGGGCTTCGCTCCGCTTCACTCCCGCATGAACCCCTGCCGGGCGGCGGAGACGAGCGCCACCGCCTCCGGGAAGAGCACGCGCATGGCTTCGCGCAGCTGGAGCGCCTGCTCCTCGGGCGTGCCGGCGGCGGACACCTGCGAGAGCGCCGCCTTGGTCAGCTCCACGGCGGTGTTGAGCGTGAGCGTCGCGAACTGCTCCCGCTGGGCCTCCTTCACCCCCTCGGCCTGCTGCTCGGCGAACTCGCGCAGACCGCGGAGGATCTCCTCGGGATCGCCGCCGAACGGAAGAAAGCCGCCGCCCTCCATGCGCCAAGGGTACCGACGCCCTGGCAGCCGTCGCGTGGTGGCACGTCGGCGCGACAAGCGCGTGAAGGGAAGTGGCGTCCGGGCAGCCCGTGCTTGCGGCCGCGAAGCGGACGCCTTCAGATCCCGTTCCTTCGCCGAGCGGGCGGGAATCCGCTCGGCGGATTCCCGCCTCGCGGCCAGTCAGCGAAGCGGCAGCCGGTAGCCCGCCTCGACGGCCGCCCACAGCTCGTCGACCGCCCCCTGCGCGCCGCGCATGGCGGCGGTGAACGGCGACGGCTCGCCGGGCTGCGCCAACGCGAGCTCGAGCCTGCGCGCCGCAGCGCCGATCGCGTCCAGACGCGCCGGCGTCGCGAGCTGCGGCGGCGCGCCGAGCGTGCGCTGCAGGTGCGCGGCGGCCGCCTCGGCCTCCTCGATGCCCGGTGGGCCCTCGGTGATGCGCACCTGCACGAGCTGGGCCCGCAGCTCGTCGAGATCGCCCGGGAAAGGCCGCCTCGGCGGCAATCTCGCACAGCGCCGCGATCGAGACGGCGTCGCGGACGACGCGCCCGGTCGGCGAGCGCGTTGCCCGTCCTCGTCGAGGGCCACCCACGCCCGCTCCTCCGTCTCGGCTCCGAGGGCGCACACGTAGACCCGGTGCCACCGGCAGGCTCGCAGGCGAGGACGCCGACGACCGTCTCCCCGTCACGCGCGTGGGCAGCGGCCAGCGACGCGATGCGCGCGAGGTCGTCCGCAAGCGCCACCGTGCCAGGATAGTGACCCGTGTCCGAGCAACGCCGCCATGCGATCGAGCTGTTCGCCCCCCTCGGGGCGACGTACGACCGCGTCGGCGCCGTGCTGTCGCTCGGCCAGGATCCCCGCTGGCGCCGGTTCCTCGTCGACGCGCCTGCCGCCCGACGGCGGTCACGTGCTCGACGTCGCCACGGGCACCGGCCTCGTCGCCCAGGCGCTGCTCGATCGCGGCTTCACGGTCACGGCTCTCGACCAGAGCCCCGAGATGCTCGACGTCGCGCGCGCGAGGCTGGCCGACCGGGCGACGATCGTGGCGCGGGCACGCCGAGGAGCTTCCCTTCGAGACCGGCTCGTTCGACCACCTCACGGTCACGTACCTGCTGCGCTACGTCGACGACCCGGCCGCGACGATGCGCGAGCTGGCACGTGTCGTGCGCCCGGGAGGGACGCTGGCGATGCTCGAGTTCGGCGTCCCGCGCGGGCTCTGGTACCCGCTCTGGCGCCTGTACGTCGGTGCCGTGCTGCCGCTCGCCGGCCGCCTGTCTCGCGGGGCTGGTACGACGTCGGCCGGTTCCTCGGTGGCTCGATCGTCCGCTTCTGGCGAGAGCTGCCGGAACAGCAACTGCTCGACGTCTGGCGCGAGGCGGGCATCGACGCGCCGCGCCTGCAGCGGCTCAGCGTCGGTGGAGGCGTGGTCGTCTGGGGCGTCCAGGGCAGGATCGGACACGTGGAGCCTGACCGAGCCCGCCCGGCGTTCTACGCGCTCGAGCCGGGCGGCTGGCGCGACTACTGGAGCCTGCTGCACCCGCCGTACACGGCCTGGCACCTGTCCTTCGTCGTCGTCGGCGGGTGTCTCGCTCCGGTCGTCTCGTGGTCCCGGCTCGGGCTCACGGTGCTCGCGTTCGCACTGGCCATGGGCGTCGGCGCTCATGCGCTGGACGAGCTCAACGGTCGGCCGCTCCGCACGAGGATCCCTGCGCGGGTGCTCGTGGCGCTCGCACGTCCTGTCGGTCGCCGCAGCCTGCGTGATCGGGATCGTGGTGGCGATCGACTTCAGCCTCTGGATCCTGGCCGCTCGTCGCGATCGGCGCCGTGCTCGTGCCGGCGTACAACCTCGAGCTGTTCCGCGGCCGCCTGCACACGGATCTGTGGTTTGCGCTCGCATGGGGCGCGTTCCCGGCCGTCACGGGGTACGTGGCGTGCGCGGGGACGATCCGTGCCGAGGCGGCGCTGGCGGCCGGCTGGGCGACGCTCCTGTCGCTCGCGCAGCGGCGGCTCTCGACCCCGGTGCGGCGTGCACGGCGAGCCGTCGCCGGCGTCAGCGGGGAGATCGCCCTCGACGACGGCTCGACGGAGCCGATCACGCGCGAGACGCTGATCGCCGCCGCCGGAGGCGGCGTTGCGGCTGCTGGCCTGGTCGACGGTGCTCGCCGCGACCGCGCTCGCAGTCGGCTCGGCTCTAGAGTTTCGAGATGGTCCTCTGGGCGCTCGTAGCCGGACTGGCCGTGGCGGCGGTCGCGCTCGTCGTCGTCTGCGTCCTGCTCGTCCGCGCGCGGTCGGCGGCAGCCGACACGACGCGCGTCACCGAGGCCGCGAAGGCGGAGCTGCGTGCCGTGGTCGCGACCGAGACCGAGGCGCACCGCGAGGAGATCCGCCGCACGCTGGCGCGCGAGCGAGCGGAGTCGCTGTCTCTCCTCGCGGCGGAGGAGCGGCGCCTGGCGGAGCGAGGGCCGGGCGGCGTTCACCGAGCGGGAGCGTCGCGCAGGTGAGGGCCATGCGGCGACGATCGCGGCGTCCGAGCGGCGACTCGACGAGCGTCTGCGCGGCTTCGCGGACGATCTCGACCGCGCTCAGCGGCATCTCGAGGCGCAGCTCGAGCGGCTCGCGCAGCGCCAGCGCGAGGCGCTCGCGGACGTCGAGTCGCGCCTCGAGGCGGAGGCGTCCGAGCTCGGGTCGGCCGCGGACGAGCAGCGGCGGGTCGTGCTGCGACTGCGCGAGGAGCTCGAGCGGGCGGCGGGCCAGGCGGTGAGCGAGGCGCTCGACGAGCTCGAGTCGCAGACCGTGGAGCGCCGTCGCGCGATCGAGGAGATCACGGAGCGTCTGCGAGCCAGGGAGACGGCCGTGGCCGAGTCCGTCGAGCGCGCCGAGACGGACGTGCGGGCAAGGCTCGACGTGGTGCTGGTCGAATGGGAGCGCCGGCAGACGGACCGCCTCGAGCGAGTGGCGGAGCGGGAGATCGAGCGACACATCCAGATCGCGTCGCAGGCTTTCGACGAGCGGATGCGCGAGATTCGCGAGGAGGCCTCCACGCCGGCTGCGCCGCGAGCTCGACCGCGCGGTCGACGCGCTCGCGCACGAGGAGCTCGTGCGCCGCGTCGACGAGCTCCAGTCCGGGTGAGCGGCCGACTTGCCGAGCAACTTCGGGGAAGGGAACGTCACTACGACAACGAACACCGGCGGCACGATGGCGGAGACGACAGAAACCGAGCTATACGTCGAAGATCAGAGCGAGCGCTCCAAGGTCGAGGGCTGGCGCCTTCACGTTCTCA
Source organism: uncultured Actinomycetes bacterium (assembly GCA_963732985.1). Taxonomy (GTDB): domain Bacteria; phylum Actinomycetota; class Thermoleophilia; order Gaiellales; family Gaiellaceae; genus Gaiella. Next base: position 100,121 of record CAVTBP010000008.1, read on the forward strand.
TCGAGGCCGGATTCCCGCTTCATCTGGCGGAGCGGCTCGCCGCGAGCGAGGCCGACCTCCACACCTGCGTCGAGCTCGTCCGCCGCGGCTGCGAACCGAACATCGCCGCCGAGATCCTCTCTGACGCGCGGCGTCACTAGTCGCGAGCCCGCGAGCCGTCGGCTGGCGGACATGAAGGTCGAGGCGATTCACTACGGCGACCGCCGCGTCTTCGCGGTGTCGGCGTTCAACCGCGGGCTCGCCTGGTACGTGGGGCGGCTGCCCGTCGTCTGGGTCGAGGGCGAGGTGACCGAGCTCCGCCGGCGCGACGCCTGGGCCAACGTCTTCTTCACGCTCAAGGAGGCCGCCACCGGAGCATCGCTCCCGGTGACCATGGCTCGACGCACGTTCGACGCGCTCGACCTGCAGCTGGCCGAAGGGGAGCGCGTCCACGTCGAGGGCAAGCCCGAGGTGATGCAGTCGCGCGCCACGCTGGCGCTGCGGGCGACGACGATCGAGCGCTTCGGGCTCGGGGAGCATCTCGCCGCGATCGAGCGGCTCAAGCGCACCCTCGCGGCCGAGGGGCTCTTCGACGCCGCGCGCAAGCGGGCGCCTGCCACTGCTGCCGCGCGCCGTCGGGTTGCTGACCGGTGTCGACGCGGCCGCACGCGGAGACATCGTGACGGCCGTGACGACGCGGTTCCCGTCCGCGCACATCGTCGTCTGCGAGACGCGCGTGCAGGGCCGCGGCGCGCCACGCGCGATCGTCGCCGGTCTGCAACGGCTCGCAGCTCATCCCGACGTCGACGTCGTCGTCGTCTCCCGCGGCGGTGGCAGCTTCGAGGATCTGCTGCCGTTCAGCGACGAGGGAGTCGTGCGTGCCGTCGCCGCCTGCGCAGTGCCGCGTCGTGTCCGCGGTCGGGCACGAGCAGGACACGCCGCTGTGCGACCTCGCTGCGGACGCGCGCGCGTCGACTCCGACGGCGGCCGCACGGCTCGTCGTGCCGGAGCTGGACAGCCTGCTGGCCACGTTGGCGCGGGCGCACGCCGACCTGACGCGCAACCTCAGGCGCTGCGCGGAGCGGGACGCCGGGCGGGCCGGGCGCGCCGCCGAACGGCTCGCACGCGGCGCCGCGACGCCTGCTCGAGCGAAAGCGCGTCGCGCTCGACGCGGCCGGTGGGCGCCTGCAGGGCGCTGTCGCCCCACGCGACGGTGTCGCGCGGCTACGCGATCGTGCGCAGCGGCGGCGCGGTGGTGCGCGAGGCGGGCGCGCTGGCGGTCGGAGAGCGGCTCGACGTCGAGCTCGCGCACGGCGAGCTGGGCGCGCGCGTCGAGGAGGTCCGAGGATGAGCGAGGCACCGTCGTTCGAGGAGGCGCTGGGCCGGCTCGAGGAGATTCTGCGCCGTCTCGAGCACGGCGACGTCTCGTTGGACGAGGCCCTCGGCCTGTGGCGAGAGGGTGACGGCCTGCATCGCCGCTGCCTCGAGCTCCTCAGCGCGGCCGAAGGCCGCATCGAGCAGCTGCAGGCCCCGGATGACAACGGCGCCGGAAGCGGGTAAGGTCGCGCCGTGTCCAAGCCCAGTCTGGATCTGGTCCGCGCCGTGCCGGTCTTCGCCGACCTCGACGACGCCGCCGCGGGACGATTGGCGGAGGACTTCATCGAGCGCCAGTTCGCCCCGGGCGACGTGATCGCAACCGAGGGCGAGTCCGGGCTCAACTTCTTCGTCGTCGAGAGCGGAGAGGCGACCGTCACCGTGGGTGACCGGGAGGTGCGGCGACTCGTCGCGGGCGACTCGTTCGGAGAGGTCGCCCTCGTCGACAAGTCGGCACGCTCGGCGACGGTCACGGCCGCCACCCCGATGCGCTGCCACGCGCTCCCGGTGTGGAGCTTCCGCTCGTTCGCACAGTCGAACCCGGACGTGACCTGGAAGCTCCTCGAGCTGCTCGCAGAGCGCCTGCGAGCCGCCGAAGCACGCGGCTCTTAGCCTGCAAGCGGGCTCTGGCTGACGCGAGAGCTACGGATCCGCTCGCGCGGATCCTTCCGCGCAACAGCCTGAAGGCGTCCGCTTCGCGGCCGCACGGGCATGTGTTTCACATCAAGCCTCTCGTAGCGCGCCCGACGCCGTCCGGCTCGGCCGCGGGCGTCCGGACGTCGCAGCAAGCGCGGTGCGAATTTCCTGCCGACAAACTTCTGAGGGGAGGGAACGTCACAACGACAACGAACACCGGCGGCACGATGGCGGAGACGACAGAAACCGAGCTATACATCGAAGAGGAGAGCGAGCGCGCCAAGGTCGAGGGCTGGCGCCTCCACGTCCTCATCGAGGCCGGATTCCCGCTCCACCTGGCGGAGCGACTCGCCGCGAGCGAAGCCGACCTCCACACCTGCGTCGAGCTCGTCCGCCGCGGCTGCGAACCCAGCATCGCAGCCGAGATCCTGTTGTGATCCCGTCGCCTGTGCGACGCAGTCACGTACGACGCTGAGACCCGGGACGAGACGCGCGCCTGGCGGACTGGCGCGCGCTCGTATTGACTTCCGGTCATGGCGCGGACATCCGACGGCGAGATCGTCGCCCGCTGCCGCAACGGCGACGCAGCTGCCTGGGACGAGCTCGTGGAGCGGTTCTCGCGCTACGTGCTCGCCATCGCCACACGGGCCTACGGCCTACGGGAGGCCGATGCCGAGGATGTGTTCCAGGAGGTGTTCGCACGTGTCTGTGAGCGTCTCGACAGCCTGCGCAACGACGATGCGGTCCGACCGTGGATCGCACAGCTGACACGCCGGTGCTGCGTCGACCACATCCGCTCCCGGTCGCGCGAGGTGATGGTCGAAGAGCCGCCGGACGACGCCGTCGACGAGGTGCTGGACGAGCTCGACGAGGCGCTCGTCGTGCAGGGACGCGGTCGCACGCCTCGGGTCGGAGTGCGCCGAGGTGCTCGACCGCTTCTTCGCCCGCGACGAGAGCTACCGCACCATCGCCGCGGCACTCGACCTCCCGCAGGGGACGGTGGCGAGCCGCATCAGCCGCTGCCTGGCCAAGCTGCGCCTCGAGCTCGAGGGAAGAAACGCTGCCCCTGCCCCGTCTCGTGAGCAGGTGACCAGATGACCTCATTCGACGAGGAGCGCATCGCCGGGCTGCTCCGCCTGCTACCGCCGGCCCCCGCGGGCTGGGTGCAGGCGGCACAGCAGCTGCCGGCCGCACGGCAGGGGCTCGACGCGATCGTGGAGCGTGCCGAGCGCGATGCCGAGTACCGCGCCGCGGTCCTCGCCGATCTGGAGACGGCGCTCGCCGCGGCGAGCGTCGAGCCCTCTCCGGCGGTCGTCGAGCACCTGCGCAAGCGCCTGCGCAGCGCGTGACCGCAAGCCGTCGAGCCGCAGCCGCGGGCACGCTCGAGGAGCTGTCGTTCGACAGCCTGCTCGATGCGCTCGAGGCTCCGGCACCGTCGCCGTGCGGCGGCTCGGCCGCGGCGCTCGCCGGCGCGATGGCCGCGTCGCTCGTGCGGCTGGTCGCCAACCCGCTCCGGACTGGGCGGAGGCACCCGGCGTCGCCGCGCAGGCCGGCGTGCTGCGCACGCGCCTCGTGCAGCTGGCCGAGGACGACGTGCGCGCCTACGCAGCCGCGATGGAGGCACTCGCGGCAGCGCGTGAGGCCGGCGGCGGCCGCGACCACCTGATCGGGGTTGCGCTCGAGCGGGCGGCCGAGGTCCCGCTCGCGATCGCAGCCGCAGCCGCGGACGTCGCGGAGCTGGCAGCCGAGGCCGCCGTACACGGCTCACCGGCGCTGCGCCCGGACGCCACCGACTGCTGCGCTGCTCGCCGAGGCGGCGAGCCGGTCGAGCGCCACGGCTGGTGGAGGTGAACCTCGCCACGCTCGAGGGCGACCCGCGCGAGCGCGAGGCTCGTGCGTCCGCCGCCGCAGCAGCCCGCGCACGTGAGCGCGCGCTCGAGGAGCATCCATGACCGGGCTGCTGCCCGCGTGGAGCCTGCCGGCGGCGGACGTCGGCTCGATCGAGCTGCCACCGAGCTGGCCCGAGCGTGTCACGCGGGAGTGGGCGATCGACGGGCTCCACCGGCGCCGGTGTCGACGTGTGCGTGCTCGACAGCGGCGTCGAACCGTCGCATCCGCTCGTGGGCGAGCTGGCGAGCTCGGTGGCGGTCGTGTTCGAGGACGGTGAGCCGCGCATCGTCGAGGACGACCAGGGAGACGTCTGCGGGCACGGCACGGCCTGCGCCGGCATCGTGCGGTCGCTGGCACCCGACTGCAGGCTCCACTCGGTGCGCGTGCTCGGCTCGGGAGCGACGGGGACCGGCGATCTGATCCTGGCCGGGCTGCGCCATGCCATCGAGCAGGGGCACGACGTCGTCAACCTCAGCCTCTCCACGACGAAGCGAAAGTTCGCCGAGCTGCTGCACGAGCTCGCCGACGCCGCGTATTTCCGGCGCATGGTGCTCGTGGCCTCCGCGCACAACATGCCCGTCGAGAGCTACCCGTGGCGGTTTGCGTCGGTGATCTCGGTCGGGAGCCACGAGGGCGCCGACCCGCTGTCGTGGTACGCCAACCCGAGCCCGCCGGTCGAGTTCTTCGCCCGCGGCGTCGATCTCGACGTCGCGTGGCTCGGTGGCGGCACGATGCGCTGCACGGGCAACAGCTTCGCCGCGCCGCACATCGCGGGCGTCGCCGCTCTCGTGCTCGCGCGGCACCCCGAGCTGACGCCGTTCCAGCTCAAGAACGTCCTCTATCTGACCGCGACGAACGCAGGAGGTGCGGCATGAGCGACGAGGGGGAGCGCGCGGCGACCGCGGCCGGCCTGCTCGGGTCGGAGGCCACCAACCGCGCGCTCCTGCAGTCGGTCGTCGACGTGGCGCGGGCGATCTTCGGCGCGAAGGCGTCGTCCGTGTTCCTGTTCGACGAGGACACCGACGAGCTCGTGTTCGAGGCGGTCTCGGGCGAAGGCGAGGGCGATCTCGTCGGCACGCGGCTCCCGGCCAGCACGGGGCTCGCCGGCTGGGTGCTCGTCACGCGCCAGCCGCTCGTCGTGGACGACCTGCAGGCCGATCCGCGCTTCGCACGCCAGGCGGCGGAGTCGACCGGCTACGTGCCGCGCGCGCTCGTGGCCGTGCCACTCCTCGCCGACGATGCTGCGATCGGCGTCCTCAGCGTGCTCGACCGGCCGCTCGACAGGCCCTTCTCGCCGGCCGACATGGACCTGCTGACGCTGTTCGCCGGCCAGGCGGCGCTCGGGCTCGAGCTGTTGCGCGGGAGCCGGCGTGCCCGGGCGCTCCTCGAGGGGGGCAGCGATCGCGCGGCCGTGGTGGCGAGGATCGCGGCCCTGCTCGACCACGCCGACGACGACGGTGACGCGCTGCGCCTGCTCGAGTCGCTCGAGCGCGTGCTCGCCCGCTCGGCCGGCGCAGCGTAAGGCCCGACGTCTCACCCGAACGAGACGGGCGCCCGATTGGGCGCCCGTGAGGTCTCGTCCTGCCGCCATCGGCGGCTGGGTGGATGGCGACGGGAGCGCTAGTCCGTCGGCCTGTCGGCGGGCCTTTCGGCGGGCCGATCCGTGGGTCGGTCGGACACCATCCGGTGCCCCTCGAAGTCCTCGTCCCCCTCGCTCACACGCTCGATCGCATCGTCCGACGGCCTGTCGGCCGGACGATCCGAGTTCCGCTCGCGATCCTGCTCCGACATTTCCCGACTCCTTTTCTCGCGACGGCTCGATCTGAGCCGTCTGCACCCTAGACGCAGTGGTCGGGTGAAATCTTCCCTCCGATGTGGTCTGGTTTGCAACCGTGCGCGGGAAATCGACCGGTGGCGGCTGCGGCGGCGGCTGACCGAGCCTGTCGCCGCGCTGACACGATCGTTCCGGAACAAGAGCCTGCGCCGCCTCCAGCTCGCGTGGCTCGGCTCCGTGATCGGCCACTGGTCGTACCTCGTCGCGCTGTCCGTCTACGCCTACGACCAGGGCGGCGCAGGCGCCGTCGGGCTCGTCTGGGTGATCAGGCTCGTGCCGGCTGCGCTGCTCTCGCCGGTGCTCGCGACGCTCGCCGACCGCTATCGCCGCGAGCGCGTGATGGTCGTGTCGGATGTCGCCCGCGCCGCGCTGATGGGGGTCGGCGCCGCCCTGATCGCCGTCGACGCTCCCGCGGCCACGGTCTATGCCACGGCGGTCGTCGCGACGATCGTCGGCGTCGTGTTCCGCCCGGCGCAGGCGGCGCTGCTCCCGCGACTCGCCCGTGACCCGGCGGAGCTCACGGCGGCGAACGTCGCCTCGAGCACGATCGAGAGCGTCGCCTCGTTCGCCGGCCCGGCGCTCGGCGGCTTCCTGCTGGTGGTGGCCGGGCCGGAGGTCGTGTTCGCCGTGAACGGGCTGTCGTTCGTGTGGTCTGCCGCCCTCGTGCTCGGCATTCACGCACCGCAGCAGACCGACGACGGCGCGGCGCCACGCGAGCGCCCGGGCTTCGTGCGCGAGCTCACCGGCGGCATCGGCGCGATCGCCGGAGAGCGCGCCGTCGCCACCGTGACCGGCCTGTACACGGCGCAGACGCTCGTGGCCGGCGCGACGAACGTCCTCGTGGTGGTCGCCGCGATCGACCTGCTCGACGCCGGTGACGGCGGGGTCGGCTATCTCAACGCCGCGCTCGGCGTCGGGGGCATCGTCGGCGGCTTCGTGGCGCTCGTCCTCGCGGCACGAGGACGCCTCGGCACCGACCTGGCCGTCGGCCTCGTGCTCTGCGGGTTGCCGCTGGCAGCGATCGGCCTCGCCACGGACATCCCCGTCGCGCTCGCCGCGCTCGCACTGATCGGCCTCGGGAACGCGATCGTCGACGTGAGCGCGCTGACGCTCCTGCAGCGGATCGTCGGCGACGACGTGCTCGGCCGGGTGCTGGGCACCCTCGAGGGGCTGCTGCTGGCCGCGATCGGGATCGGGGCGCTCCTCGCACCGGTGCTCGTCGATGCCGTCGGGGCGGAGGAGGCGCTCGTCATCTCCGGTCTCGTGCTCCCGGTGGTCACACTGCTCGCAGCCGGCGGCCTGCGCTCGATCGACCGCGCCGCCGTCCGACCCGATGCGACCGGCCTGTTGCGCGGTGTCCCGCTTCCTCGCCGCGCTCCCCGAGCCGATCGTGGAGCAGCTCGCCGCGGCCTCGACGGAGACCAGCGTGCGCGCCGGCGAGGTCGTGATCCGCGCGGGCGACCCGGGCGATCTCTTCTACGTGATCGAGGCGGGCGAGGTCGAGATCGAGGGTCGCCGCTTCGGACCGGGCGAGTCGTTCGGCGAGATCGCGCTGCTGCGCGACATCCCCCGCACGGCGACCGTCACGGCCGCGACCGACGCCGTGCTCCACGCGCTCGACCGCGACGAGTTCCTCGCCGCCGTGACCGGGCACGGATCCGCCCATGCCTCCGCGGAAGGGGTCGTCGCCGCACGGCTCGGCGGTTTCGGGGGCGTCACCCCGGTCTGAGGTCTACGCCTCTAGCCAGCGCCGACTCCCGGTCGGCCTCCATGCTCGATCGCCTCGTCGTCGGCCATCGCGTCCTCGACCGATGCCTCCTCGTCCTCCTCCATCTTCCGCAGCGAGGCGAAGGAGAGCCCTTCGCGGGCGAGCATCACGAGGCCGACGCCGACGCCGACCGACATCTCCAGGGCCTGCAGGACGATGCCGAAGGCGAACCCCGTGCCGTACGGAACACCGTAGCGGCGTAGCGGCAGCGCGACCGCCGCCTGGAGGAGCCCGATGTTCCCCGGCCACAGCGGAAAGATCGTCGCCACGTTCATCAGCAGCAGCACCACGGCGGCGGCCGGCAGCGGCACGTTCATGTCGAACGCCTCGGTCACGGCCCAGACGGCCAGCAGCTGCAGCACCCAGCCGACGGTCTGGAAGAAGATCGCCGCGGCGGCGGTCACGGGTGCGCGCATCACGGCCAGCCCTTGCCGCGCCATCGCGACCAGGCGCCAGACGGTGCGAGCGCCGTCGTGGTGATGGAAGTGGCCGCCGTGCCGGCGCGCGGAGAGCATCGCGACCGCGAACAGGGCGATGCTCACCAGGCCGAGGATGATCAGGCTGGTGACCGCCCAGTGCGGGATCTTCGCCGTGAGCAGCACGTAGATGACGAGCAGCGACACGGGGAAGAGGTCGAACAGGCGGTGCGCGAAGACGGTGCCGAGCAGCGTCGCGCTCGTGCCGGGGCCGTGCGGAAGGTGCCGGCGCAGCACGGCCACGCGCGCGAGCTCCCCCGCCCGCGCCGGGAGCACGGCGTTGCCGAGCAGCCCGACGCCGAACGCGGAGAAGACATGGCGGAAGGCGGGCTGCGGGTCGGGCAGCGCCTGACCGATCGTCAGATGCCACGAGACCGCGCGCGCGAGCACGGAGAGAAGGTTCAGCGCCACGCCCACGAGCGATCCAGCGCCAGCTGACGAAGTCGAACGCGTGGTAGACGTCGCTCCACTCCGGGCCGCGCCACCAGAACGCCAGCCAGCACGCCGGCGAGCATCGCGAGCACGATCAGGCCGCGAGCCCACGGGTTGCGCAGGATGTCGAGAACGCGCTTCACGCAGCCTTCATCTCGCCGACGCCGACGACACGTTCGTAGACCTCCTCCAGCCGCCGGGCGATGTCCGGCCACGCGTAGCGCTCGATGGCCAGCGCGCGCGCGGCCGCGCCCATCGCGGCGCGGCGCGGCTCGTCGGCGAGCAACTCGTGGATTCCGTCGGCGAGCGCGTCGAGGTCGTCGGGTCGGACGGCGACGGCCGTCTCGGGTGTCATCACGTCGCGATATCCCGGGATGTCGGATGCGACGACGGGGGTTGCACACGCGAACGCACGGGTGAGGACCATGCCGAAGCTCTCGCCGCCGAGCGACGGGGCGACGAGCGCCTTCGTCGAGCGCAGCGTGTCGGTCAGCTGCTCCTGCGAGAGAAAGCCGCGTACGTCGATCCCGTCGTCGGCGACCCGCAGCCGCGTGAGCAGCAGACGCACCGCCAGGGGATCCGCGCCCACCACCTGCAGTCGCGCGCCGGTGCGCTCGCGGATGCCGGGCCAGGCCTGCAGCAGCACCTGCAGCCCCTTGCGCGGCTCGTGCCGGCCGACGAACGTCACGGTGTGGTCGCGGCCGCCCGGGTCGGCGCGCTCGGGGACGAGGACACCGTTCGGGATCACCTCCCACGGGCCGCCCACGAAGCGGTCGGCCGACGCTCGCGCCTGCTCGGAGACCGCGATCCGCTGGTCGACCCGCCTCATGAGGAAGCCCCAGATGCGCATCCCGGGCCCCATCCAGCCGAGCTCGCCGGACGCGTGGTGCGTGGCGACGATCGGGCACGTGGCCAGCGCGAGCGTCGGCGACGCAGATCGACGGCGTCATCGGCTCGTGGAGGTGGAGCACGTCGAAGCGCTCCCGTTCCAGCACCGCGCGCACCCGGAAGAGCGACCGCGGGCTGAGGCAGATGTTCGGCAGCGAGCCGTTCGCCGGCACGATCACCGACCGGCCGACCGGGATCACGTGCGCCGGTGGGCTGTCGTGCCGGCCCACGCGCGGATGGAGCGCGCGGGTGAACTGGCCAGGTGGGTCGTTGGCCATCACGAGACGCACGTCGTGCCCACGTGCCTGTAGCGCCGAAGCTTGCAGCTCGGCGTGCTCGACCACCGCCCCCCAGAACGACCAGGAGAACGGCACGACGATGCCGATCTTCACGCCAGGAGCCTATTCGCTCGCGCTCGGCGCGCGCTGGCGCCCCGGCGGAGGGCCTCCTCGGCCGACCCGGCTCGCTCCACGCCCTGCGACCGAGGGGCGGTATCGTCTCTCGCATGGGCATCGAGGGAATCCACCACGTCACGTGCATCACGGGCGACGCGCCCGGCAACGTCGACTTCTACGCCCGCGTGCTCGGCCTGCGCCTCGTGAAGAAGACCGTCAACCAGGACGACCCGACGGTCTACCACCTCTTCTACGCGGACGAGCAGGGAAGCCCGGGTGCCGACATCACGTTCTTCGAGTATCCGGGCGCCCGCCGCGGCCGCGCCGGAGCCGGGATGGTCCACACGGTCACCTGGCGCGTCGCGTCCGAGGAGGCGCTCGACTTCTGGGAGGGCAGGCTCGGCGCAGAACGGCGTGCAGACGCAGCGGTCGGACGGCCGTCTTGCGCTTCGACGATCCGGAGGGCCTCGGTCTGGAGCTGGCGGTGGTGTCGACCCCGGACGAGCCGCTCGTCGCCGAGCATCCCGGAGGTGCCCGTCGAGCTGGCGTTGCAGGGGTTCGACAGCGTGCGCGCCTTCGCCCGTGATCCGGAGGCGAGCCGGGGCCTGCTGGAGGATGCGCTCGCGTTCACCCCCGCCGGGACGGACGGCTGGGAGGCACGCGGTGAGCTACGCGGTGGTCTGCTACGCGTACGACCCCCCGCCCGCATCCGGCGCCGGCGTTCCCGGCGCAGGCACCGTGCATCACGTGGCGTGGTCGTCGACGATGGACGAGCACGAAGCGTGGCGAGCAGCGCGTCGCCGCGGCGGGCATGCACCCGACACCGGTGATCGACCGGTTCTGGTTCCGCTCCGTCTACTTCCGGGAGCCGAGCGGCGTCCTGTTCGAGCTCGCGACGCTCGGGCCGGGCTTCGCGGTCGACGAGGACCCCGCGCACCTCGGCGAGTCGCTCATCCTGCCACCCGCGTTCGAGCACCTCCGCGAGCGGGTCGAGCAGGTGCTGACTCCGATCGAGAACCCTCGCACGGCCACGACGCGCTCGTAGGACGACGTCCATGCCGCCTCTCACGGCACGGACGCGCCCGCCGGCCGGTGAGCCGGAAGGCGCGTCGTCCTGCTCCACGGGCGCGGCGCGGACGAGCACGACCTCTACCCGCTGCTCGACGTGCTCGACCCGGAGCAGCGGCTGCTCGGCGTCACGCCGCAGGCCCCTCTGCAGCTGCCGCCGGGAGGATTCCACTGGTACCGGCTGGGCGGCATCCCCACACCCGATCCCGAGACGTTCCACGGCTCCGTGCCGCTGCTCGCGGCGCTGCTCGAGGAGCTTGCCGGTACCGCTCGACCGCGTCGTCCTCGGCGGCTTCTCGCAGGGCGCGGTGATGAGCTGGGCGATGTCGCTCGGGCCCGATCGCCCCGGCCCGGCCGGCGGTGATCGCGCTGTCGGGCTTCCTGCCACGGGTCGACGGCTGGCCGCTGACGCTCGCCGGCCTCGAGGGCTTCCCCGTGCTGATCGCACACGGGTCGCTCGACCCGGTGATCGCGGTCGACTTCGGCCGCGAGGCACGCGACGCGCTCACGGCGGCCGGCGCGGACGTGATCTGGCACGAGAGCCCGATGCCGCACACGATCGACCCGGGGTTCGTCCCGGACCTGCAGGCCTTCGTCCGGCGGGTGCTCGGGGCCGGGCCGCTCGATGCGCTAGGCGGACACGCGTGCGTGCCTGCCAGGCAGGCACGGGGGTTCGCTCGACCACGCTCCGCTAGGCGGCCTGGGTCGGCGCGGTGGCGCTCTGTGTCTCCTCGACGATCTCGCGCAGCAGCACGCGGGCATCGACGGGCTCGGGGATCAGGTGCTGATGACGCGACGGCCCGGACGGCCGTCTCGTGCCGACGTGGACGCTCACCGCGCCGTCGGGGAGCGCCGCGTACATCTCCTGGTCGGTGCGGTCGTCTCCGATCGCAAGCACCGCATGGCTGCGCTCGCGCCCCTCGGGGAAGAGCCGGTTCACGTACATCCCCTTGCTGATCCCGCGCGCGCGCACCTCGATCACACGGTGCCCGACGAGGATCTCGGCCGCGACACCCGGCAGCAGCTGCTCGATCGAGACCAGCAGCTCGCGCGCGCGCCAGCTGCCGTACTCCGGCTCCGCCTGGCGGTAGTGCCACGTGACGCTCGACGCCTTCCGCTCGACGAGCGTGCCCGGCACCTCGGCCGCGACGCCGCGCAGCAGGCGCTCGAAGCGCGGCAGCCAGGAGAGGTCGACGTCGAGGAGCTGCTGCCACGTCTCACCCGGCGCACGCGTGACGAAGCCGTGCTCGGCGCAGAGCCACACCGGGAGGTCGCCGAACCAGCGCTCCAGCGAGTCCCGGTCGCGACCGCTCACGAGGTGCACCTCCGTCGCCGGCAGCGCGGCGAGATCGCGGAGGAGGTCGAAGATCTCCGGCGTGGGCGCGGCGAGCTCGGGGAGGGAGACGAGCTCTCGCAGCGTGCCGTCGTAGTCGAGCAGCAGCGTGCGGCGGCGCGCGCGGCCGACCCGTCGCGCCAGCGCCCGTCGTGCCTCGCGGCGAGCAGCAGCGTCGCGGCAGGCGTGCGCCGGCGCCGCCGTGTGTGCCCGTCGAGTCGCTCGACGAAGCGCCGCGCCCAGCGCCGGCTGTCGAGCTCGCGCACGCGGTCGGCCATCGTCTCGAGCCTGCGCCGTCGCTCGTCGGGCTCGAACGCGAGCGCCTCCTCGAGCTTCTCGGCGATGCCCCCGATGTGCCACGGGTTGACGAGCACCGCACCCGGGAGCACGTGCGCGGCGCCGGCGAGCTCCGAGAGGAGCAGCGCTCCGTTCCAGCGGCGCGGGAGGCCCTCGGCGGCCTGGCAGAAGGCGAACTCCTGCGCCACGAGGTTCATCCCGTCGCGCAGCGACGTGACGAGCGTCACGTCGGCGCGGCGGTAGAACGCCACCAGCTCGGCGCGCGAGATGCTCCGGTGCAGGTACTCGACCGGTGTGATGCCGGGCCGGCCGAAGCGCCCGTTGATGCCCGACACGAGCCGCTCGATCTCGTCGCGCTGAGACTGGTACTCGGGGCTCTCGAGCCGCGACGGCACGAGCACCTGCAGCAGCGTCGTGGTTCGCGCACGCTCGGGGTCTCGCTCGAGAAAGCGCTCGAACGCGCGCAGCTTCTGCGGGATCCCCTTCGTGTAGTCGAGACGCTCCACGCCCAGCAGGAGCGTCCGGTCGCCGAAACCGGTCCTCGAGCTCCTCGAGCTCGCGCGCGGTGGCGGGATCACGGATCGCTTCGCCAAAGCGCGACGGTGTCGATCCCGATCGGGTCGATGCCGATCCCGACCGACCTGCCGTCGACCTCGATCGAGTCCGGCGCAGAGTCGAGCCCCAGCACACGCAGGCAGGCCGACCGGAAGTGACGGGCGTCGTCGGCGCTCTGGAACGAGACGTAGTCCGCGCCCAGGAGCCCTCGGAGCACCGATCCGCGCGACGGCAGCAGCCGATACACCTCGCTCGAGGGGAACGGGATGTGCAGGAAGAAGCCGATCGAGAGATCGGGTCGTGCCGCGCGGAGCATCGAGGGCACGAGCATGAGATGGAAGTCGTGCACCCAGACACGCGTGTTGTCGCCCTTCTGCCGCTGCCAGCGCCGCCTCCGCGAAGCGGCGGTTCACGTCGACGTAGCGCTGCCACGCCTCCTCGGTGATGCGGAGTCGATCGACGAAGTAGTGGAACAGCGGCCAGAGCGTGTCGTTGCAGATGCGGCCGTAGAAGTCCTCGATCTCGTCCTCGTCGAGGAACACGGGGTGCAGCCCGCTTCGCTCGAGCGAGCGCCGACACGCTGCGGGCGCGGCCCTGTGGCACCGGGGCCCCTGGCCAGCCGACCCAGGCACGCTGACCCTCGGCCGCGCCGAGGGCCGACACGAGCCCACCGGAGGTCGGCTCGAAGGTCGTACCCGCGCCTTCGGTGACCAGGCGCACGGGCAAACGGTTGGAGACGACAACCACGTCGCCCGCAGTCCGGCCTACACGGTCGTTCTGCACCCGGCCCACCCTCCGCTTTCTGACGTGTGTGGTGGACTGTAGACGTACATGACCCAGGGTCTTGGGATCGTCGGCAACTGCTCGTTCAGCGCCCTCCTCGACCGAGGCTCGGTCGAGTGGCTCTGCTGGCCGAGACCCGACTCGAGCTTCGTGTTCGGTCCGCTGCTCGACCGGGAGCGCGGTGGCGCCTTCGTCGTCGAGGGTGTCGGTGCCACCGAGGTCGGCCAGGAGTACGTCGAGAACACGAACGTCGTTCGCACGACGTTCTCAGGGCCCGACGGGAGCTTCGAGCTGCTCGACTTCGCGCCGCGCTTCGCGCAGTACGACCGGCGTTTCAAGCCGCTGATGCTCGTCCGCATCCTGCGCCCGCTGGAGGGCGAGCCGCGCGCCGTCGTGCGCTGCCGCCCGGTGTACGGCTACGGCGAGACCGTCGCGGGCTCCTGGCGGGCGAGCAACCACATCCAGTTCACCGACCTCCCCGCACCCGTGCGCCTGACGACCAACGTCCCGCTCAGCTACGTCGAGGAGGAGCGGCCGTTCCTGGTCGAACGCGACCATCACCTGGTTCTGACCTGGGGCGAGCCACTCGAAACCGGGCTCGTCGAGACGGCGGAGCGCTTCCTCGAGCGCACCGTCGACTACTGGCGACGCTGGGTGAAGGGCACCAGGACACCGCGCGACTACCAGCGCGAGGTGATCCGCTCCGCTCTGGTGCTGAAGCTGCACCAGTACGAGGACACGGGCGCGCTGCTCGCGGCGACGACGACGAGCCTGCCCGAGCACCCGGGCTCCGGCCGCAACTGGGACTACCGCTACTGCTGGCTCCGCGACGCGTACTTCACGCTCAACGCGCTGGAACGGCTCGGCCACAACGACGAGATGGAGCGGTTCCTCGTCTTCCTGCGCAACCTGTGCGAGGAGCGGCAGGGCGAGCTCCAGCCTGCGTACACGATCTCCGGCGACGACCGCGCCCCGGAGCAGGAGCTCCCGTGGCTGGCCGGGTTTCGCGGCGAGCAGCCGGTCAGGATCGGCAACCAGGCGTTCGAGCACGTCCAGAACGACGTCTACGGCGAGATGATCCTGGCCGTCAGCCGTCTCTTCCTCGACGCCCGCTTCTCGGGGGATCTGGCGCCGAGGACCGCGCTCGACCTCGTCGCGAGCCTGCTCGACCAGATCGAGCGGCGTCTGGAGGAGCCGGACGCCGGCCCCTGGGAGCTGCGGGGCGTGACCCGGCTGCACAGCTTCAGCGTGCTCACGCACTGGGCCGGAGCGCAGCGCGCCGCGGAGGTGGCGGAGGCACTGGGCGACGCCGAGCTGCGCGACCGCGCGACCGCGATCCAGGAGGCTGCCGCACACGTGCTCGAGACCCGCTGCTGGAACGAGGACGTCGGTGCGATCACGCAGGCCGCCGAGGGAAGCCATATCGACGCCGTGCTCCTGCTGGCCGTGCAGCTCGGCTTCTTCTCACCCGACGATCCACGCGCCCTACCGGCACGTGAACGCGATCCACGATGCGCTTCGGGTCGACGGCGACCTGCTCAAGCGGTACGCGGCGCCGGACGATTTCGGCCGCCCGGTGGCCGCGTTCACGGTCTGCTCGTTCTGGCTCGCGGAGGCGCTGGCGCTCCTGGGGCGGCACGACGAGGGCCGGGCGTTGTTCGAGCACCTGCTCACGCTGCACAACGGGCTCGGCCTGTACAGCGAGGACATCCTGCCCGACTCGCTCGAGCAGAGCGGCAACTTCCCGCAGACCTACAGTCACGTCGGGTTGATCAACGCCGCCTTCCGCCTCTCCCGCCGCTGGGAGTGACGGCACGCGCCAGTAGACTCGCGCGACGATGACGATCCTCGCGGGTGAGAAGCTGGCCGAGCTCCATACGCATCTCGGCGGCTCGGTCGCCTCCGAGATCCTCTGGTCGCTGGCACACGAGCAGGGGATCGCGCTGCCGGTCAAGGACTTCTGGGAGTTCGACGCGCTCGTGACCGTCTCCGACCCGCGCGGCGTCGACTCGCTCGACGCGCTCGACGCGATCTACCACTGGACGGAGCTGATCCAGTCCTCTCCGCTGGCCGTCGAGCGTTCGATACACGGCGCGATCGGCGGCGCGTATCGCTCGCAGGGCATCACGACGCTCGAGGTCCGCTTCAACCCGATGAAGCGCAACCGTGGCGGCGAGCGCGACCTCGACCACATCATCCTCGCCGCCGTCCGCGGGCTCGATCTGGCCGGTCTCGAGTATCCCCAGGTGCGCGCCGGGCTGATCCTGATGATGGACCGCACGTTCGACCGGAGGCAGAACGAGATCATCGTCGAGAAGGCGATCCGCTGGGCCGGCCGGGGCATCGTCGGCGTCGACATCGCCGGGCCGCGGCCCGGGGGCGGACGGTACGACTACACCCAGCTCGAGCCGATGGTCGAGACGGCCCGGGAGGCCGGGCTCGGCGTCACCATCCACGTGGGCGAGGAAGGCGGCTCGGTCGGTCGTGAGGAGATCGGCGAGGTCGTCGAGCGGCTGCGCCCCGACCGGATCGGGCACGGGATCCTCGCCGCGCAGGACGCGGAGCTGATGCGGGAGCTGCGGGACGCCGGCATCGTGCTCGAGATCTGCCCCACCTCGAACATGCTCACGCGGGCGCTCGCCGGCGAGGAGGAGGTGCGGGAGACGCTGCGCCGTTTCGTCGAGCACGACGTCGCGTTCACGATCGCGACGGACGGGCCCGAGATGATGCGAACGCACCTTCGCGACGAGCTCGAGCTCCTGCACCGCATCGGCGCGCTCGACGAGGACGAGCTGCGTCGCGCGAACGAGCGCGGTCACGCGGCAAGCTTCATCGGCCGCGCGCCGGTCGCGGTCTGAGCCCCGCTGCCAACCCGCGCGGAAGCCGCTCACGCGCGCCGTCGTTGTCCTGTTGGGTGAGCACGAAGCCCCCGTCGAAGCTTGCGCTGTGGGCCGCGCTCTGGACCGTGTACCTCGTCTGGGGCTCGACCTACTTCGCGATCAAGATCACGGTCGAGACACTCCCGCCGCTGCTGTCTGCCGGGACGCGGTTCGTCACGGCAGGGCTGCTGCTGGCGCTCGTGCTGCTCGTGCTGGGCCGCTCGCTCAGGGTCACGCGGCGGGAGGCCGTCGCCGCCGGCGGGCTGGGAGTCGCGCTGCTGACGTGCGGTGTCGGCGTCGTCACCCTGGCCGAGACGCGGATCGACTCGACCGTGGCCGCCATGATCGCCGGCTCCGTCCCGCTCCAGGTGGTCATCATGCGAACGGTCGCAGGCGAGAGCGTCGCCCGTGCCACGCGGCTCGCCGCTCTCGTCGGTCTCGTCGGGCTCGCGCTGATCGTCGTTCCCGGCGGCTCGCACGGCGGCTCGACGGCGATCGGGCTGGCCCTGATGCTCGGTGCCAGCTTCTCGTGGTCGACCGGCTCGTTCGTGTCCGGCCGCATGTCGCTGCCGGCCGACCCGTTCGTCGCCACCGTCTACGAGATGTTCGGCGGCGGCGTGGTGCTCGTCGCCGCCGCGCTGGCGCTCGGCGAGGGAGGTGACCTGGGTGGCGCGTTCGACGACTCGGGCCGATGCTCGCCTGGGTCTACCTCGTCTTCGCCGGCTCGCTGATCGGCTTCACCGCCTACGCGTGGCTCCTGCGCAGCGCACCCATCTCGCTCGTGGTCACCCACCAGTACGTGAACCCTCTGGTGGCGATCATCCTCGGCACCGCGTTCCTCGACGAGCGGCCAACCCCTGCCATGCTGGCGGGCGCGGCCGTCGTCGTCGGCGCGGTCTTCGTCACCGTTCGGCGCGAGCGCCGGCCCGCCGCCCCGCCGGACGTCGCGGCGGCGCCTGCGCGGGCGAGGTAGTCGAAGGCCGGGCTCGGTGGACGACAGTGGGGTGCGCCCGGAACAGTGGGTGCCCGGCTGAAGCCAGGCACCGACGGAGTGGCCCGCTCGCGGGCCACCGCTCCTCGCTACTCCTGTACCTGGGTGCGCTGGTAGGCGAGGTACTCGAGCAGGTCGGAGCCGGTGAGGATCGCGACGGGGCGACCGGCGATGCCGACCACGACGGCGGCGCTCGGGCCGGACAGGTCCGCGAACACCTGGTCGAGTGAGGCGGTCACGTCGACGGCGGCCAGCGGCGGCTGCATGGCGACCGCCACGTCGTCGTTGAGCGCGTCGGGGTTCTTGAACACGCGGTCGAGCAGCGCCCGCTCGTGGATCGACCCGACCACGTCGGCGAGGGACTCGGTGGGCTCGTTGCGCACCACCGGCAGCTGCGAGATCCCGTAGCGCTGCATGAGGTCGATGGCATCGCCGACCTTCTTGTGGGCGTCGACGACGACGAGCTCGGGGGTCTCGTGGCCGGGCTCGCGCTTGAAGCGCAGCACCGCCTCCACCGTCGGCAGCGGGGCGCGTCTCTCCATGAACCCGTACTGGATCATCCAGGTGTCGTCGTAGAACTTCGACAGGTACGAGCGCCCCGAGTCCGGGAACGTCATCAGCACGGTCGATCCGCTCCCGAGCCGTTGCGCGACCTGCAACGCAGCCGCGGCGGTCGTGCCGCTCGAGCCTCCGACGAGCAGCCCTTCCTCGCGTGCCAGCCGCCGCGCCGCGAGGAACGAGTCGCGGTCGGAGACGCGGACCCACTCGTCGACGACGGCCGAGTCCATCGTCGTGGGCCACTTGTCCTTGCCGATCCCTTCCACGAGGTAGGGGTGCACCGGATGGTCTGCGTCGGCGGTGAACACGGAGCCTTCGGGATCCGCGCCGACGATCAGCACCTCGGGCTTGCGCTCCTTGAAGAAGCGGCCGATGCCGGAGATCGAGCCACCGGTGCCGACGGAGATCACGACGGCGTCGACCTCGCCCGTCCGTCTGCTCCCAGAGCTCGGGCCCGGTCGTCTCGTAGTGCGCCTCCGGGTTGGCCAGGTTCGAGTACTGGTCGGGCTTGAACCCGCCCGGGATCTCCTCCGCGAGCCGTTGCGAGACCGAGTAGTAGCTCTCCGGCGAGTCGGGCTCGACGGCCGTCGGCGTGATCACCACCTCGGCCCCGTAGGCGCGCAGCATGGAGATCTTCTCCTGGCTCATCTTGTCCGGCATCACGAAGATGCAGCGGTAGCCCCTGTGCGCCGCCGCGATCGCGAGCCCGACGCCCGTGTTGCCGGAGGTCGGCTCGACGATCGTGCCACCGGGTACGAGCAGGCCGTCGCGCTCGGCCGCCTCGATCATCGCAAGGCCGATGCGGTCCTTGTTCGAGCCGCCCGGGTTCATGAGCTCGAGCTTTGCGAGCAACGTCGCGCCCGTCTCGGCCCCGAACGAGACGAGCCGGACGATGGGCGTCCCGCCGACGAGGTCGAGCACGGTGGGATACTCGCGGGGCACCGGCCGGAAAGCCTAGTGGCGAACGCGTCCTAGTGGCGAAAATGTCGCCGGTGCGTGAAGACCATCGCCGCGCCGGAGTCACGCACCGCGGCGATCACCTCGTCGTCGCGCTTCGAGCCGCCCGGCTGCACGATCGCGGCGACGCCGGCCTCGAGCGCGAGCGCGGGGCCGTCGGCGAACGGGAAGAAGGCGTCGGAGGCGAGCACCGAGCCGGCTGGGTCGTGCCCGTGCTCGCGCGCCTTCTCGAGCGCGAGCCGCACCGCGTCGACCCTGCTCATCTGCCCCGCGCCGACGCCGATCGTCATCCCGTCCTTCGCCAGCACGATCGCGTTCGAGGTGACGTGCTTGACCACCGTCCAGGCGAAGAGGAGATCGCGCCACTGCGCCTCGTCGAGCTCGCCGCACACGACATCCATCGCCGCTCGCTCGACCGTCCCGGCATCGCGCCCCTGCACCAGGAGGCCGCCCGGGACACGCCGCAGGTCGAGCTCCGGCTCGTCGTGGACTCGCCGCTCGACGTCGTCGAGGACGCGTGTCCCCGGCTTGACGACGAGGGCTTCGAGCGCCTGCTCGTCGAACCCGGGCGCGAGCAGCACCTCGACGAACTGCCGGGCGATCGTCGCGCCGAGCGCGGCCGAGACGGGCCTGTTCAGCACGATCACGCCACCGTAGGCCGAGACCGGATCGCACGAGAGCGCCTTCTCGTAGGCTCTCTTCGACCGTCTCGGCCACGGCCGCACCGCAGGGGTTCGCGTGCTTGACGATCACGCAGGCGGGCTCGACGAGCTCGTCCGCGAGCCGCCGGGCGGCCGCCAGGTCGTTGAGGTTGTTGTACGAGAGCGGCTTGCCGTGCCGCTGCTCGACGCGCGAGAGAAGGTGGCGACGCGCCCCTCGTTGCGCGTAGTAGGCGCCCTGCTGGTGCGGGTTCTCGCCGTAGGAGAGCTCGAGCTCGCGGTCGAACGCGAGGACGAGCGTCTCCGGCGCGAAGTCGCCGCGCGCAGAGCCATGCCGTCACCGCCGCGTCGTACGCCGCAGTGGTCGCGAACGCCCGAGCCGCGAGCAGACGTCGCGTCGGCACCGAGACCTCGCCGGAGACACGGAGCTCCTCGAGCAGCGGCTCGTAGTCCGCCGGACGGCACAGCGGGACGACGTGGGCATGGTTCTTCGCCGCGCCGCGCAGCATGGCGGGGCCGCCCACGTCGATCTTCTCGATCGCCTCCTGCCACGGGACAGCCGGGGCGGGCGATCGTGTCCTCGAACGGATAGAGGTTGACGCACACGAGATCGAACGGCGCGATTCCGTGACGCTCGAGGTCGGCGAGGTCCTCGGGCACGTCGTGGCGAGCAAGGATGCCGCCGTGCACGGCCGGATGCAGAGTCACGACACGGTGCCCGAGCATCTCGGCGAATCCCGTCAGCTCGTCGACGGGCGTCACGTCGAGACCGGCGTCGGCCAGGAACCGCGCCGTGCCACCGCTCGCCACGAGCTCGACGCCGAGCCGGTCGAGCCCTTCCGCGAACGCCGCCAGGCCCGTCTTGTCCCACGCTGACAGGAGCGCGCGCTTCATGCGATGAGCTCCTTCACCACCTCCGGCAGCAGCCGGTGCTCGACCGCCCTGATCCTGGCATGCAGTGTCTCGGGAGTGTCATCCGGCAACACCGGCACGGGCTCCTGGCGCAGCACCGGTCCCGTGTCGACACCCTCGTCGACGAGATGGACGGTTGCCCCGGTCTCCGGCACCCCCGCCGCGAGTGCGTCCTCGATGGGATGGACGCCGGGGAATGCAGGGAGGAGCGCAGGGTGCACGTTGACGACGCTGCCGGGGAAGAGCGCGAGGAACCCGGGCGTGAGCAGATGCATGTATCCTGCACAGACAACGAGATCGACACCGTGCAGACCGAGCCAGCCGGCCATGTCGGCGTCACGGGTGTTGCGGTCCGGGTAGCTGGCCAGGGGGAACGACGCGGTTGGGAGGCCGGCGCTCTGGGCTCGCTCGAGAGCGCGCGCGCCCGGGACGTTGGAGGCGACCGCCGCGACGGGCAGACGGGCGTCGAGCAGCGCCTGGAGGTTCGAGCCCTCCCCGCTGACGAGCACACCTATGCGTCGGCCCACACGACCCCCTGCACCCCGGTCTCGACGCGTCCGATGACGACGTCCCCGGACTGCGCGGCTGCGACCGGCACGACGGCGCAGTAGCCGATGCCGAGGTTGAAGACGCGGCGCAGCTCTGCTTCGGGAACTCCGTGCTCTGCCAGCCACGCGAAGACGGATGGTCGCTCCCACGACCCGGGGTCGACGACGGCGCCGAGACCCGCGGGCAGTGCGCGTGACAGATTCCCCACGATGCCGCCGCCGGTGACATGCGCCAGCGCGCGGACGTCTGCGCGCTCACGCAGAGCACGAACCTGCTCGAGGTAGAGGCGGGTCGGTGGGAGGAGCAGGTCGGCGTCGAACGGGTCGTCGCCGACGAGCCGCCGGACGAGCGAGAAGCCGTTGGCGTGGATGCCGGCCGAGGCGAGCCCGAGCACGACGTCGCCGGGCTCGACGCTCGAGCCGTCGATCAGGCGGTCGCGCTCCACAAGGCCGACGCAGGTGCCCGCGAAGTCGAGCTCCTCCTCGCGGTAGATGCCCGGCAGCTCCGCAGTCTCGCCACCCAGGATCGCGCAACCCGCTTCGCGGCAGACCTCTGCGGCGCCCTCGACGAGCTCCGCCACCTCCTCCGGGTCGATCCGGTTGGCCGCGACGTAGTCGAGCAGCACCAGCGGGTCGGCGCCTGTCGTGAGCACGTCGTTGATGCAGTGCGCAGCGAGATCCATGCCGCACCAGCGCAACTTCCCTGCGCGGCGCGCGAGGACGAGCTTCGAGCCGACACCGTCGGTGGACGCGACGAGCAGCCGCCGCTCGTCGATCGCGTAGAGACCCGCAAATGCGCCGAAGGCGCCCACGACGCCGTCCGTGCGCGTCGAGTCGACGGCGCGACGAAGGCGGTCGACGACCGACGCGGCGGTAGCGAGCGAGACCCCTGCGGCGGCGTACGTCTGCTCCTCCGGCGGCACGCTGCGAGCCTAGCTCGCCTGCGGCCGGGGTGGCGATGTAGCGTCACCCGGAGTCGATGGACACCGAGCTCGCACGCTTTCTCGAGCACCACCTGGCCACGTTCAACGACGCGGTGCGCAGCGGCGACTTCGCGCCGCTCGTGGCGCTGTTCGCGAACGACGCCGAGCTGTCGTTCGAGGGTGTGCCGGTCGGCCCGTTCCGTGGCCGTGAGGCGATCGCCGCGGCGTACGCGGCCCAACCGCCCTCGGACACGATGACCGTCGTGGACACGCGCATCGACGACGACGGCACGGTCGTGGAGGGGTTCTCCTGGACGGCGGACGCCGGCGTGCGCTCCGGCGAGATGCGCCTCACGGTCGAGGCCGGCCGGATCCAGCGGCTCGTCGTCGCCTTCGCGTGACCGCGAGGCCTGCTCAGGCCCGCGTGCCGGCCGGCTCGAAGCGGAGCTTCGCGGCCGTGCCCTCGTCGGGCACGCGTGTCGGGTACTCGCGCGTGAAGCATGCGCGGCAGACGGCCGACGACGGCTGCCTCGTGGCCCACTGCATCCCCTCCACCGACAGGTAGGCCAGCGAGGTGGCTCCGATCAGCTCCCGCATCTGCTCGACCGAGCGGTGGGCGGCAGCGAGCTGGTCGTCGTCCGCCATGTCGATCCCGTAGAAGCACGGCGAGACCACGGGCGGGGAGGAGATGCGCATGTGCACCTCCTCGGCGCCGGCCTCGAACAGCATCTCCACGAGCTGGCGCGTTGTGTTGCCGCGGACGATCGTGTCGTCCACGATCACGATCCGCTGTCCGGCGATCTCGCCCAGCGGGTTGAACTTGAGGCGGATCCCCTGACGCCGCAGCTCCTGGTCGGGCTGGATGAACGTCCGGCCCACGTAACGGTTCTTGATCAGGCCTTCGTCGTACGGAATCCCGGAGCGCTTCGCGAAGCCGATCGCAGCCGGTGTGCCCGAATCGGGGATCGACATGACGACGTCGGCCACGGCAGGCGCCTCCTCGGCGAGCCGCTCACCCATCCGCACGCGACCCATGTGCACCTCGCTCCCCGCCAGGCGCGAGTCGGGCCGGGCGAAGTAGACGTGCTCGAAGATGCACGCGGCATGGCGGCCCTCCGGCACGGCCTGCGCCGAATGCAGCCCGTCGTCGTCGATCCACACAACCTCGCCGGGGCGCACGTCGCGTACGTAGTCGGCGCCGACGATGTCGAGCGCGCAGGTCTCGGACGCGACGACCCAGTCGGGCCCGATGCTGCCGAGCGAGAGGGGCCGGATCCCGTGCGGGTCACGGAAGGCGACGAGCACTCCATCCGCCACGCACACGACCGAATACGCGCCCTCGAGCCGGCGCATGGTCGCCGCGACCGCTTCCGGCAGCTCACCGGGCTCGGTCGCGAGCAGCGCGGCGATCGCCTCCGTGTCCGACGACGTCCCGAGCCGTACACCGGCCTCGATGAGCTCGTGACGGAGCGTCGCCGTGTTGACGAGGTTGCCGTTGTGCCCGAGCGCGACCGTGCGTAGCGGGCTGCGGTGCATCACGGGCTGGGCGTTCGACCAGTGGACACCGCCGGTCGTGGAATAGCGCGTGTGGCCGACCGCAACCTCCCCGGGCAGGGCCTGCAGCTTCTCCTCGTCGAAGACGCGCGCCACGAGCCCCATCTCGCGCACGACGGTGATGCGGCCCCCCTCCGACACCGCGAGCCCGGCCGACTCCTGGCCGCGGTGCTGCAGCGCGAAGAGGCCGAAGTAGGCGAGCCGCGCGACGTCGCGCTCTTCCGACCGGATGCCGAAGACGCCGCACATCAGGTGACCCAGGCCTCGCTCAGCTCGAGCACCGTCACACCGAGCAGGCTGTCGCCGCCCACCTCGCCGATCCGCCGCGGGGCAAGACCCGCGTCGAGCGCGTCGACGTCGCCGGGTGGCAGTGCCACGACCGCGCGCCCCGCACCCTCACCGAAGAGCAGGACGGGGTCGTCGGCCAGGTCGAGCGCTCGCACCGATCCCGGAGTGGATCGCCATCTCGGCCAGGCAGACGGCCAGCCCGCCATCGGCGACGTCGTGGACGAGTGTCGCCCGGGGCGCGACGCGCCAGAGCGCCTCCACGAGGGCCGCTTCCCGCGCGAGGTCGAGCGCGGGCGGTCGACCCGATACCTCGCCCCACCGCGCCTGGTACTCCGATCCCGCGAGCGACGGCGCTCCGGCCTCGAGGAGGAGCAGGACGTCGCCGTCGCGCCACGCCCGGGGAACCTGTCGCACGTCGGCCACGAGGCCCACGCAGCCCACGACGGGCGTCGGGTGGATCGAGTGGCCGTCGGTGTCGTTGTAGAGCGACACGTTCCCGGACACCACGGGCACACCGATGGCCTCGCACGCCTGTGCGATGCCCTCGATCGCCTCCGCGAGCTCCCAGCCGATCTCGGGCTTCTCCGGGTTGCCGAAGTTGAGGCAGTCGCTGAGGCCGAGCGGCTCACCGCCGGCGCAGGCGACGTTGCGGGCAGCCTCGAGGACGGCGAGCGCGCCGCCCGTGAAGGGGTCGAGCGACCCGGCGCGACCGGTGCCGTCGAGCGACAGGGCGAGCCCGCGCCACGACGGACGCAGCCGCAGCACGGCGGCGTCGAGACCCGGCCTGCGAACGGTGCGCGACTGCACGAGCTGGTCGTAGCGGCGGTAGACGAAGGCGCGCGAGCAGAGGCCCGCCGACGCGAGCAGCTCGCGGAGCGCGTCCTGCGTCGAAGGTGCCCTCAGCGACGGGGATCTCGGCGGTCGCCGGCCGCGGCTCGCGGTCGACGACGTAGCGCGGGCACTCCTCGGTGAGGAGGCGAGCCGGGATCTCGCCGACGACCTCGTCGTCCCAGAACGCCCGCAGCACGCCCGTCTCGGTCACCTCGCCGACGACGGCGTGGTGCAGCTCCCAGCGGTCGCAGACCGCCTGTACGTCGGCCAGCCGCTCGGCGGCGACGATCGCCACCATCCGCTCCTGCGACTCCGAGATCATCACCTCCCACGGCTCCATCCCCTCCTCCCGCTGCGGCACGCGTCGAGGTGGACGTCGATGCCGTAGTCGGCCGCCATCTCCGACAGCGAGGAGGCGAGACCTGCCGCACCGCAGTCCTGGAGCGACAGCACGAGACCGCGCTCGACGAGCTCGGCCGAGACCTCGATCAGCTTCTTGCCGGTGAACGGGTCGCCGACCTGGACGGACGGACGCTTGTCGGCGTCGTCCTCTCCCAGCTCGGCGCTCGCGAGCACCGACGCGCCGCCGATCCCGTCCCGCCCCGTGGTGGCGCCGTAGAGGACGACGAGCGCACCTGCGGTGGTCGCCTTCGCGCGCGTGAGCCGCTCCGCGGGAAGCAGCCCGACGCACATGGCGTTGACGAGGCAGTTCGACGCGTACGCCTCGTCGAACACCACCTCGCCGCCGACGGTGGGAACGCCGACGCTGTTGCCGTACGCGGCGATACCGCCGACGGCGCGCGAGAAGCGGTGACCGGGAGCACCGAAGCGCAGGCCGTCGAGCAGTGCCACCG
Source organism: uncultured Actinomycetes bacterium (assembly GCA_963732985.1). Taxonomy (GTDB): domain Bacteria; phylum Actinomycetota; class Thermoleophilia; order Gaiellales; family Gaiellaceae; genus Gaiella. The sequence continues at coordinate 125,783 of CAVTBP010000008.1, forward strand.
GTCGCGCGCCCATCGCCGAGACGTCACGCAGGATGCCCCCCACGCCCGTCGCGGCGCCCTGGAAGGGCTCGACCGCCGAAGGGTGGTTGTGGCTCTCCACCTTGAAGGCCACTGCGAGCCCGTCACCGAGGTCGAGCACTCCGGCGTTCTCGCCCGGGCCCTGGAGGACACGCGGGCCGTCGTTGGGGAGCCGCCGCAACAGCAGCGCGGAATGCTTGTACCCGCAGTGCTCCGACCAGAGCAGGGAGAACACGGCAAGCTCGAAGTCGTTCGGCTCGCGCTCCAACAGTGCGACGATGCGGTCGAACTCCTCGTCCATGAGGCCGAGCCGGCGATGGAGCGGCGTTTCGGCGACGAAGCTCAGGAGATCAGTCTACCGGCCGGGTCGGCGGAGGCCGTGAGAGTCCCCCGCACGCGGCGACCGCGGTGCCTGCGAGACGCCGCACGGTACGGTCGCCCGACGTGTCCCGCCGCGACGTCCTGCTGCTCCTGCTGCTGTCGGCCATCTGGGGCTCGTCGTTCATGTTCATCCGTCTCGGGGTGGACGAGCTCGAGCCCTCGGTCGTCGTGCTCGGTCGCACCGTCGTCGGCGCCCTGATCCTGCTGCCGCTCGTCGTCGGACGGGGAGGCCTGCGCCCGATCCGTCGGGCGCTCGTGCCGCTCGTCGTGCTCGGCGCGCTCAACAACGCGCTTCCGTTCTGGCTGCTCGGCTTTGCCGAGACGCATCTCGACTCCGGGCTGACCGCGGTGATCCAGGCCGCGGCGCCGATCTTCACGGTGCTGCTCGCAGTGCGGATGGACGCCAGCCAGCGTGTGACCGGGTCGCGCCTGGTCGGCGTCTGCGTCGGCTTCCTGGGTGTCGCGCTCCTCGTCGGGCTGCAGACCGGTGGCGACCTGCTCGGCGCCTTCGCAGTGATCGGCACCGCGCTCTGCTACGCGGCCTCGGCGTTGTACGCCGGTCGCACGGTGCGGAGCTTCCCGCCGCTCCAGGTCTCGATCGGCCAGCTCGCGGCCGGGGCGCTCGTGATCGCTCCGTTCGCGCTCGCGCAGCTTCCGGCCGAGCCGCCCCCCGCGGGTGCGATCGCCGCGGTGGTCACGCTGGGGGTGTTCGGCTCCGGGATCGCGTACCTGCTCTACTTCGCGCTCATCGCGAGCGCCGGTGCCTCCCGCGCGATCCTGGTGACGTACCTCGTCCCGGCCTTCGCGCTCGCCTACGGCGCGATCTTCCTCGACGAGCCGTTGACGGTGACGGCGCTCGCCGGCCTGGCGCTGATCCTGAGCGGCACCGCTCTCGCCACGGGCTTGACCCGACGGCGGGCGCGCGCCGCGTAGATAGCCTCAGCGTGTGACCCGCTACTGGCCCCTGCTGCTCGTCCTCGCAGCGAGCTGGGGCGCTTCGTACCTGTTCATCAAGGTCGCGGTCGAGGGTGGGCTCGAGCCCGCGCCGCTGATGGCCGCGCGGGCGCTCATCGCGGCGGCGGTGCTGTTCGGCTATCTGGCCGCGACGATGGGAGCCGCTCGCGCCGTGACGGAGCTGCGCGCCGCGTGGCGGCCCTGCCTGGCGATCGGCGCCGTGGGGGCGGCGCTCCCGTTCTGGCTCGTCGCCTGGGGCGAGAAGCACATCGACTCGGGCGTCGCCTCGATCGCGCAGGCGACGGTGCCGATCTTCACGCTCCTGCTCGGCTGGCGCTTCCTGCCGCACGAGCACGTGCGCGGGCTCCAGATCGTCGGGGTCGCAGTCGGCCTGGCCGGTGTCGCCGTTCTCACGGGTGTCGACCCGTCGGGTGGCTGGTGGGCGGTCGCGGGCACGCTGGCGGTCGTGCTCTCCTCGCTCTCGTATGCGTCCGGCAACGTGATCGGCAAGCGCAACGTGCACGACACACCGGGGCCCGTGCTCGCCACGGGGGCGATGCTCGCCGCCGGGCTCTACCTGCTGGTGCCAGGGCTCCTGCAGTTCCCGACCGAGACCCCGACGGCCGGCGCGCTCGCGTCCTTGCTCGCGTTGGCGCTGATCGGCACGGCGCTGGCCCAGCTCGTCTTCTACCGCGCGCTGCGGCTCTTCGGCTCGAACCGCGTCAGCCTCGTCACCTACCTGATGCCTGGCTTCGCGCTCGTCTACGGCGCCGTGCTGCTCGACGAGCGGATCACGACCGCGGCGCTCGGCGGCCTGGCGCTGATCCTGCTCGGAGTCGCGCTCGGCTCGGGTGTGGTGCGTGGCCGCGGCAGGCGCGCCTCAGTCGAGGCTCAGCACCCCGTTTCGCCCTAGCACCTCGATCCGCACGTCGGGAGCGAGCTCGGCCGCGGCCCTGCGGAACTCCTCGGGAGCGAGCGCGGTCGCCGTGCGCTTGGCTCCCGTCCACGAGAGCGGGCTGTACGTGCCGTAGTGGATCGGGACGCAGATCCCGGGACGCAGCAGGCGGAGCGCTTCGGCCGCTCGGCGGGGGGTGAGGTGGCCCGGCCCCACCTTCGCCCCCCAGCCCGCGATCGGCAGAAGGGCGACGTCGAGGTCGGCTGCGATCGACTCCATGCCAGGGAACAGATCGGTGTCGCCGGCGAAGTACACCGAGCGCGCGCCGCGGATCACGAACCCGAGCGACTGCGCCTTGATGCCGAGCGGACCTCGGTCGGCATCGTGACGCGCCTCCGTCGCGGTGACCGTCAGCGAGCCGATGCGAACCTCTTCGCCGGCCTCCACCTCGGTCACGTGCTCGAAGCGCCGCTTGCGGAGGAGGCCGCCCGCCCCCCGCGGGACGACGAGGGGCAGCGAGCGCCCGAGCCGCTCGAGCGACGGAAGGTCGAGGTGATCGAAGTGCACGTGCGAAACGAGCGCCGCGTCGACGCCTCGCAGGGCGGCCGCGTCCGGCGGCCAGGCTCTGCGCAGGTGCATCACGCGGGGGCGGAGCACCGGATCGGTGAGGAGCCTCACCCCGTCGAGATCGACGAGGACGGTGGCGTGCCCCAACCAGCTGACGCGCCGGTTTCCCGCCGGGGCGCTCATCGTTCGGCCGACCCTATCCGCCGGTCGACGAAAGCGGCGTCGAGGATCGCAGCCCCGAGCACGAGCCTGCCGACGATGTACAGCCAGAACAGGATCGTGGTGGCGATGCCGAGGCCGCCGTAGAGCTCGGTCGCGTTCGTCAGCTTCGGGCCGAGCAGGTAGGCGGTGAACAGGTGCAGAGCCTGTATCCCGACCGCCACGAGCGCCGCACCCGGCACGAGGTCGAGCCAGCTCGCGGCGCGGTTCGGGAGGGCACGCGAGGCGAAAAGCCAGAACGCGAACGGAAGCACGATCAGCGCCAGCGTGACGATCACGCCCAGAGTCTCGGTCTCTTCGCGCAGCAGCCGGGCGCCGGCCATCGCGACGAGGAACGAGAGCGTCGCGCCGCTGAACAGGAGCGAGGCGCGCAGCGCATTGCCGAGGCGCGGAGGCGTCACGTCCCACACGGTCGCATGCACGAGCACGAGCGCCTTCGCGGCCATGTAGCCGGTCCACAGCAGAAGCCACGATCCGAGCACGAGGAGCCACCAGCGGGCGGACTGCGAGGAGCTCGCCGCCTCCCCGACCGCATTGACCAGCACCGCGCCCGTGCTGTGGTCGGCGAGCGCCCGGGAGACCCCGTCGCTGCTGGCAAAGCCGAGCGCGCCGCCGAGGAGCAGCGAGAGCGCCAGCAGCCAGAAGAAGAAGCGGTAGGCGACGCCACCGGCCAGCACCGCGGCGGCGACGCGCCGGTCTCGCTCCGAGACGCGGAAGCAGACGTCGACGGATGTGTGTGTCTCGCGGGCGCCGAGCGCCCAGCCCGAGAATCGTGCGGTCGACGCCTGCGACCAGATCACGGCACGTCTGGCGCCTCGTGGGGGCGCCGCGCCCTCGGCAGACTGGTCGTCGTCTTGCTGCATGCGGGGATTGAAGCCGATCGCCCGGCAGGAGACGCTCGGCCGGCGCCGTAGATTCGCACCGTCGACCGCAATGAGAGGAGCCCCATGTCGTCGTATGTGCTCGACGAGACCCAGGTACGCAGGGAGGCAAGCCGCAGCTGGTGGTTCTTCCTCCTCACGGGGATCCTGTGGCTCGTCGTCTCGCTGATCATCTTCCGCTTCACCTATGTGAGCCTGTCGTCGATCGCGTACCTCTTCGGCGTCGTCGCGATCTTCTTCGGCGTCAATGAGTTCTTCGCCATCGGCGCCGCATCGACGGGGTGGCGCATCGTGCACGCACTCGTCGGCGTCCTGTTCGTGGTTGTCGGCGTCATCGCGCTGATCAACCCGTTCGAGACGTTCTCCGCGCTCGCCGGGCTGATGAGCTTCTTCCTGGTGCTCAAGGGGCTGTTCGACGTCGTCGTCGCCATCGTGGCGCGGAACGACATCGCCGTCTGGTGGCTGACGCTGATCATCGGCTTGCTCGAGATCATGCTCGGGTTCTGGGCTGCCGGCTACTTCGGGCGCCAGGCGTTCCTGCTCGTGATCTGGGTCGGCGCCGTGTGCCTCGCCCGCGGGATCACCGAGATCGTCTTCGCGTTCAAGCTGCACTCACTCGCCAAGCAAGGCTCGTAGCCCGTCGAGCGCTGCGGCATAGGATCGTGACCGTGCCCGGCACGGTCACGATCCGCCGCGCGACCCAGGACGACGTCTCATTCCTCCTTCAGCTCGTGACGGATGACGACGTGGCGCCATACCTCGCCGCCGTGCGGCCGGCGTCGGCCGACGCGATCGCGGCCGAGATCGAGCGCGCCGCTGCCGACCCCGAGGCATCCGGTGTCTACGTGGTCGAGGTGGAGGGCCAACCGTGCGGGACGATGTCGTTCGAGCGGGTCAACCGCCGCTCGCGCATCGCCGCCCTCGGTGGCCTGGCCGTAGCTCCGACGCTGCAGAGGTCGCGGGGTGGCCGACACCGCGGCACGGCTGTTCCAGCGCCAGCTCTTCGACGAGCTCGGCTTCCACCGCCTGCAGCTCGAGGTGTACGCGTTCAACGAGCGCGCGCTCCGGCACGCGGAGCGGGTCGGGTTCGTGCGCGAGGGCGTGCGCCGCAAGGCGTACTGGCGCAACGACGTGTGGGTCGACGGGATCCTGTTCGGCCTGGTGGCGGAGGACCTCGAAGAGCGGTGACTTAGGAACGACTTAGGCGTCTCACAGGGCATTCTCAGATCCGCGGCGTACCCTGGTGCCATGGATACGAACAAGGAGCTCGAACAGCTCGCCGAGGGCGAGCGCTATGGCCTCACACGGCGCGGCTCGCTGCTCAGGCTTGGCGGCCTCGCCGGCGCAGTCGTCGGCGGCTCGGCCTGGGCGTTGAGCGAGAGCGACGCCGCGGAGGCCGGGCCGGCAGCGGTTGCGTCGGGCCTCGTCAGCTGCGTCCTGTCGCCCGAGATGACCGAAGGGCCGTACTACCTCGACGGCGACAAGGTGCGCCGCGACATGCGCGAGGGCAAGCCGGGGGTCCCGCTCATGGTGCGCGCGAAGGTGCTGGACGTCTCCACCTGCAAGCCGATCAAGGGTGCCGCGGTCGACCTCTGGCACTGCGACGCCGGAGGCACCTACTCGGGCTTCGCCCAGGAGGGGACGGACGGCCTCACGTGGCTGCGCGGCATCCAGAAGACCGACAAGACCGGGGTCGCCGTGCTCAAGACGATCTACCCGGGCTGGTACCCGGGCCGCACGGTGCACATCCACGTACAGGTGCACGTCGGCGGGAACGTCGTGCACACGGGGCAGCTGTTCTTCCCCGAGAAGCTGACCGACGCCGTCTACAAGCGCTCGCCGTACAACAAGCGACCCGGTCGCACGACACGGAACGCGAGCGACTCGATCTTCGTCAACGGCGGCAGCAGGTCGATCCTGAAGCTGGCGAAGAGCGGCACGGGCTACATCGGCACCGTGACGATGGGCGTGCAGAGGAGCTGATCCCTGCCCCGCCCGGGGCGCAGCGCATGACCGGACGCTAGGGTGCTCCGGTGTCCGCACCGGAGCCCCCAGCGCTGACGGGCGCCGCCTACCTGCGCCTCGTTGCGCTCGGAGCCGTGATCGGTATCCCTGCGGCGCTCCTCGCAGCCGGGTTTCTCGCGGTCGTCCATGAGATCGAGCACTGGCTCTGGGACGAGCTGCCGGAGCACCTGGGCGGGTCGTCGCCGCAGTGGTACCTCGTCCTCGGGCTCCCGGTCGTCGGTGCTGCGGTCGTCCTCGCGGCGCGCACGTTGTTGCCCGGCGACGGTGGCCACGAGCCCATCGACGGCATCAGCGTCGAGCCGACGCCTCTCGCGTATGCCCCCGGGGTCGCACTCGCTGCCATCGGCACCCTGTCGTTCGGTGCGGTTCTCGGGCCGGAGGGCCCCCTGATCGCCCTCGGCTCCGTCGTCGGGATGGCCATCAGCAGGATCGTCCGTGCCAACCAGCGCGAGGCCAGTGTGCTGTCGACGGCCGGGTCGTTCTCGGCGATCTCGGCGCTGTTCGGCGGCCCGCTGGTTGCGGGCATGCTGATGCTGGAGGCGGGCTCGGGGTTCGGCGCCATGCTCATCCCCGTGCTGCTGCCCGGGCTGGTCGCAGCCTCGCTCGGCTATCTGGTCTTCGTCGGCGTCGGCGACTGGGGCGGAGTCGAGAGCTTCGACCTCGCCGTCCCCGGCCTTCCTCCCTACGAGGGCACGCACGTCCGAGACCTGCTCCTCGCGGTCGTCATCGGTGTCATTGCGGCCGTCGTCGTGACCGTCGTTCGGAGGCTCGCCATGGACACTGCAGGGCGAGGCAAGCAGCGGCTCGGCATGCCGGTTCTCCTGCTCGGAGGTGGCCTCGCCGTGGGCGCGCTCGCCTTGCTGGCCGATGCCTTCGGCGCCGACTCGCAAGCCGTGTTCTTCTCCGGGCAGAACGCGGTGCCGAGCCTCGTGGCGGAGGACTCGGCGAAGATCGTGGTCGTGCTCCTCGTCGCCAAGGGGCTCGCGTACGCGATCTGCCTGGGGTGCGGCTTCCGCGGCGGGCCCGTGTTCCCGGCGATCTTCCTCGGCGTAGGGCTGATGACGCTCGCAGTGATCGCCTTCGACGTACTCTCCGACGCTCGCGGTCGCGGTCGGGACCGCGGCAGGGACGGCGGCGGTTACACGGCTCGTCTTCACGGCGGTGCTGTTCGCCGCCATCCTCGCCGGAACCACCGGAGTGGACGCGGTCCCGGCCGCGGCCCTAGCCGCGGTCGCCGCGTGGCTGACGATGGCGGCTCTCGACCGCAGGCCGGCCGCAGCCGCCGCGCACAGCGGCGCCTAGGACAGAGCTTCCGTCGCCGCCTGCGGCGTCGCCGGCGCCGGCTTCGCCTTGCCGGCCTCGGTGGCGATGGAGATGACGACGGCGCCGACGAGGGCGAGCACGAGACCCACCACGCCGAGGAGGATGTGCCAGCCGGGCCGGCTCCAGCGCTCGTCCAGCAGCAGCGTGCCGATGAGGATTCCCACGACCGGGTTGGCGACCGAGACCGTGGCGACGGATGGCGCGAGCTTCCCCGTCCCGAGCGAGACCTGCTGGAGCACGAAGCCGAGCACACCCGCGATCGCGAGGGCGTACCCCTCCCAGTGGGACAGCAGCACGTCGACGCCCTCGTGCAGGTACTCGACCGTCGGCTTCGTCAGCGCCGCGGACAGGCCGAACAGGATCCCGGCCACGGTGCCGTACACCGCAGCCCGCGTCGTCGCGGACGCGTCGCCGCCACCGCCGAGCACGAGGAGGACGGCGCACAGCGCGCCGAGCCCGGCAATCACGATCGCCCACTCACGGCCGGGCGCGTTGTCGACGCCTCCGCCGGGTCGGCGAAGTAGGTGAACAGCGCCAGGCCGAGCAGGATCACCCCGGCGCCGATGATCTCGCGGCGGCCGACGTGCTGGCCCGTGATGAAGTAGCCGAGCGGGAGCGCGAAGACGACGGTCGTGACCAGCAGTGGCTGGATGATCGACAGGCGCCCACGGTCGAGCGCGGCCGCCTGGAAGATGTAGCCCGCGAACAGGGCCAGCGTCCCGATCAGCCACATTGTCTGACCGACCAGCCGGAGGAGTGACGCCGGGCTGCCGAGCGAGACGCCGCCGAGCTCGAGGGCACCTTTCTGCTGGAACGTCGCCGCGACGGCGAACAGGAAGGCAGCGATCAGTGCGAGCGTGGCAGCCACGCGACGACCCTACGGCTCGGCTGACCGGACTGCAACGGACGACCTGGCGAGCCGGGGACGCGAGCCACTCAGCCGCCGCTCGCATCCCGGGCGTGGGTACTCGGCGAGCAGCGCTGTCTCCCGCTCGTGCCGCGGGAACGCGAGGAACACGAGCACCGCACCGGCGATGATGGCGACCGCCCCCGCCGCGTACGCCCATTGATCGCCGTCCAGGAACGACGACTTCGCCGCGGCGAGGATCGCGTCCGCGTCTGCGGGGTTCTGCGCCGCCAGGTCGGCCGCGGAGGCGTACGAGAGCTGCAGCTGGCTCTGGGTCGACTCGGTCACCGTTTCCCCGGCGGTGGCCGCGGCCATCGCGGACGCGTACCCGGCCGTGAGCAGGGCGCCGAAGATCGAGGTCAGGAGCGCCCCGCCGAGATCGCGCTGGAGATCCGCCGTTCCCGATGCCATCCCCGCACGCCGCACCGGCACCGAGCCGGTGAGCGAGTGCGAGGCAGGCGTGCCCGCCAGGCCGACGCCGACGCCGATGCCGACGTAGGCGAGCGCGACCTCCCAGTAGGAGCTGCCCTCCCGCCAGAGGAGCAGCATCACGAGGAAGGCGAGGAAGAGGAACACGTAGCCGGCGAGCAACGTGAAACGCGCGCCGCGCGCCTCGACCAGCTTGGCCGAGCGCGGCGCCACGAGCACCATGAACACGACGGCCGGGAGGATCGCCGCACCCGCCTCGAGCGTCGAGTAGCCGAGGACGTTCTGCAGGTACTGCTGGCTCACGAAGGCCGCCGCCATGAGCGAGCCGAAGACGATGATGCCGGCGCAGGCGGCGACCCAGAACACCCGGCGTCGCGCCACCTCGAGGTCGTAGAGCGGGTTCGCGGCACGGCGCTGGCGTAGGACGAAGGCGACGACGGCGGCGAGGGCGATGACCGCGAGCCCTGCCGTCAGGGCGCCCATGTTCGGAACCGGCGCGAAGTTGATCGCCAGGATCAGCGCGCCGACGAGGGTCACCGAGAGAACGCCGCCGAGGTTGTCCACCGGGTCGCTCGTCTCGTTCACATGCGCCGGCACGAAGACGAATGCCATCGCCAGCGCCACGCCGACGAGGGGCAGCGTGACGAGGAAGACGGAGCCCCACCAGAAGTGCTCGAGCAGCGCACCCGAGACGAGCGGCCCGAGCGCCGCGATGCCGCCCCCGATCGCCGACCAGAGCGCAATCGAGCGCGTGCGCGCCTGCCCCGACCAGAGCGCCGTGATGAGAGCGAGCGTGGTCGGATACGCCATGCCTGCCGACACGCCGCCGAGCAGGCGTGCGCCGAACAGCACCTCGTCGGACGGCGCGTAGGCTGCGAGCAGCGAGGCGGGCACGGACAGGGCCATGCCGAGGAGCAGCAAGAGCTTCCGCCCGTAGCGATCCCCGATCGCGCCGAGGTAGAGCACCGAGGCGGCCAGCCCGAGCGAGTAGCCGACCGCGATCAGGTTGAGCGTCGTCTGCGACGAGTCGAAGGCGGCGCCGATCTCCGGCAGCGCAACATTGGCGATCGGAGAGATTCAGGTTCGCGACGGCGGCGACGATGATCAGCGCCGCGAGCACCAGGCCGGCCCGCGGTGGCGCTCCTCTACCGGCGGCGGCCGTGCTCACGGTGCGACTCTACGGCCCCCTGCGCCGTCAGAGGAACGGCGACAGCGCCGCGAAGACGGTGGCACGCGCTCGAGCCTTGATCCCGACCAGCGGCCGCCCGAGCCGGGAGACGTCCGCCGCCGGGCCCGTGAAGCGCTGCTCGAACTGGGACGCGAGGTCGTCCGAGCGGATCTTCAGGTCGATCTCGAAGAACCGCTTCAGGCTCCAGGCCTCGAGATTGCACGTCCCGACGACCACGTCGTGTCCGTCGGCGACGAACGCCTTGGCGTGCAGCATCGTCGGGTACTCGAGGATCTGCACCCCAGCCGAGAGCAACCCTGCGTGGTGGAATTGCTGGGCGGCGGCGCAGGCCCAGTTGTTCGCGTTCTCCGGCACGAACAGCCGTACGCGGGCGCCGCGCCGGGCAGCGTGCTCGATGCGCCGGATCATCCCACGGTCGGTCACGTAGGGGTTGATCACGTCCAGCGTGTCGCGAGCGCCGTCGATCAGCTCTGCGATCGCCGTCGTGATCGGACGGAAGCGGCCCGGAGCGTTGTGGAGCGCGACCGCGGGCACGCCGTCCCGGTCGGAGGGACGCTCAGGGAAGAGTGCGTCGAGCTCTTCGGCGGGCACATGCCCGCCGAGCCAGCGCAGGCTGGCGACGAACACGAGCTGCAGCTGGTCGACG
>CAVTBP010000009.1:0-189318 GCA_963732985.1 uncultured Actinomycetes bacterium
GTTGCGCGGTTCCTCTGCGACGGTCCGGTATCAGGCGTCTTGGCCGAGTCCTGAGGACGGCTGGTCAAGCGACCTCGCACGCTCGGGCAGCCGATCGTGCTTCCGTTTCGACCCGACATCCGCACTACGCGGAGGACAGTGCGTAGTCGGCGGCCTCGTCGAGGCTCATCGCGCGGCCCTCCGCCGAGGCTCGCTCCCAGGTCTCCGGGTCGCAGGCAGTCTTCGCTCTCTCGATGTCCGCTCGGTGGTAGCCGGCGTCCGCGAGCGTCGGTTCCGGTGCGAGACGCGAGTAGTGGAGCTCAACCACCGCGGCCAGCCGTGCCGTCCGGATCGTGTCCCCCGTGGCCGCGGCGATCCCTGCGAGGCAGGAGATCTCCCCCACCATCTGGAGCTTCTGGCCGAGCTCTCGCGCGAGGCGCAGGCTCTCGCGCGCATGCCGGTCAGCGTCCTCCCAGCGCCGCTCGAGATAGGCAACCCAGCCGAGCCCGCCGTGTGCGAGGCAGACATGCCGTTTGTCGCCGATCGCGGTTGCGAGCTCGGCCGCTTCGGCGAGCAGGGCGGCCGCCCTGTCGATGCCGCCCTCGAGGAGCGCCATCTCGGCGAGGTTGCAGAGCGAGAGGGCGATCCGCGAGACGTCGCCGATCCGGCGGCGCAGCTCCAGGCTCTCCTCGAGGTAAGCGGTCGCCCGCTCGCTCTCTCCGAGCATCCGCATCACCCCGCCGACGTTGTTCAGCGCGATCGCGAGCGCAAAGTCCTCGCCTGCCGCGCGCGCGAGAGCGACCGCTTCCTCGCCCACGGCCAGTGCCTCCCGACGATCGGACGTGCTACTGCGGGTCTCGGCCCGGATGGCGCAGAGGTTGGAGGCGGCGATCGCGGCCGCCGCTGTGGCTCCGAGCTCCCTCGCGCAGGCGAGGCTCGCCTCGAGCAGGGCGAGCGCCTCCTCGTTCTCGTTCTGCTCGGAGGCGAGGTAGCCGGCGCCGTAGAGCACCTTGGCGCGGGCCTCCGACGGCTCCTCCGGGGCAACGTCGAGCGCTCGCCGCAGCCAGCGGCGGGCCTCTGTGACGTGGCCGTGCGTGTACCAGAACACCCACAGCGCCCCGGAGAGCCGCACCGCGCCGCCGACATTGCCGTGCTCGAAGAACCAGTCGAGGCTCCCGCGGAGGTTGTCGTGCTCGTCCTCCAGGCGTTGCAGCCAGACAGGCTGCTCGGCTCCATTCAGGAACGGCTCGGCCTCCTCTGCGAGCGCGAGGAACCACTCCGCGTGCCGGCGACCGATCCCGTCGGCGTCGTCCGAGGCCGCGAGGCGCTCGCGGGCGAACTCCCCGATCGTCTCCAGCATCCAGAACCGCCCGCCGCTCCGGCGAACGAGGCTCTTTGCGACGAGCGACTGCAGCCGGTCGACGTCGGCCCCGACGATCTCCTCGGCCGCCTCGAACGTGCAGCCTCCCGCGAACATCGCCAAACGCGAGAACAGGTGCTGCTCCCGCTCGTCGAGGAGCTCGTACGACCACTCGATCGTCGCCCGCAGTGTCTGCTGGCGCGGATCGGCGTCGCGGCTCCCCTTGAACAGGTCGAGCCGCTGGGAGAGCCGATCGCGGATCTGCGCCGGCGAGAGAACGGCGGTGCGAGCCGCCGCCAGCTCGACGGCCAGCGGCAGATCGTCGAGGCGTCGGCAAAGATCGGCGATCTCGTCGTCGGGCGGAAGCCGCGAACGAGCACAGAAGAGCTCCTCGGCCTCCACCGGCGCAAGCGGCGGCACCGCATACTCGACCTCGCCCTGCAGCCGCAGCAACTCGCGGCTCGTGACCAGCAGGCGCAGATTGCGGCAGGCTGCGAGCAGCGCCGAGACCTCCGGGGCGGCGTCGATCACGTGCTCGAAGTTGTCGAGCACAAGAAGCATCGTGCGACCGCCAATGTGCTGGGCGAGCGCGCCCTTCGCGCCCAGCGTCTGCGCGATCGTCTCGACGACAAGTGCCGGCTCGCGCAAGCTCGCAAGACCGACCCAGAAGACGCCGTCCAGGTACTCGCTGACAACGTCGGTAGCAGCCGCGATCGCCAGCCGGGTCTTCCCCGAGCCACCAGGCCCCGTCAGAGTGACCAGCCGTCCGCCCCCCGAGCGGAGCAAGGACGCCACCTCGACAAGCTCCCGCTCCCGTCCGACGAACGACGATGCCGGAACAGGCAGGTTCGTGTTGTTGAGCGTCTTCAGCGGCGGAAAGTCGGCCGGCCCGAGCTGGAACAACCGCACAGGCTCGTCGAAGTCCTTGAGCCGATGTTCGCCAAGATCCCGGAGAAGGCGTCCGTCGAGCAACTCGCGCGTCGCCTGCGACAGCAGCACCTGCCCCCCGTAGCCGGCACTCATGATCCGCGCCGCCATGTGCACGTCCAATCCCACGTACTTCGGCGGGTCGAGCCCCGGCTCCCCGGTATGAATCCCCACCCGGACCCGGATCGTCGTCTCCTCCAAGGCGGCCATCGACTCCTCGACCGCGGCCACCGCCTCGCCCGCCGTAGCGAAGGCGTAGAAGAACCCATCGCCTGCCGTATCGACCTCGTAGCCGGCGTTCCGCTCGCAAGCGGCGCGAACGATCCGCCGCTGCCCATCCAATGCAGCGAGATACGCGTCGCGACCGAGCTCCTGCAACAGCCGCGTCGAGCCCTCCACGTCGGTGAACACCAGCGTCACCATCCCCGACGGCTGCGCAACCACCAGCACATCATCCGCCAGGCAACATGCGCCCGACAAGGCCAGGAGATAGCCGAAGCACTCAGGGGACATGGCTGGACACTCGCGCCCTCGCACCCGGGGCGGGAACGTAGACGCGGTGTGTTCAGGGATCGAGCGCGAGCCGGAGCGCGGCATCGAGGTCGAGCGCCGCGCCCTCGTCCCGGGCTTTCTGCCACGCCTGCTCGCCAAGGGCGGCGCGGACGTCGTCGAGGTGAGCAGTGAACTGGGCGGCCTGGTCGAATACGGCGGATCCAGAGGCGAGCGCGGCCCCCGCGAGGCGCGCCGCGCGGTCGGCGTCGCCGCCGGCGGCTGCGACTTCGGCCAAGCCCCCGATCACGTCGGCGCCGAGCCGCCGCGCCCCGAGCCTCCGAGCGATCGCCGCCGCCTCCTCGAAGCACGAGAACGCGTGCTCGAAATCGCCCTCGAGCAGTTCGACCCAGCCGAGAGTGGCCAGCCTGTTGCCGGTTCCGCGGGTGTCGTCGATGAGCCGGGCGAGGTCGAGCGACTCGTCCAGCCTGCGGCGAGCTTCGGCGGTGTTCCCGCCCTCCAGGGCGTACCCCGCGAGATTTGAGAGCCAATGCGCCGTGAGCGAGACGTCGCCAACCCCGCGGCATAGGCGATATGCCTCCTCCGTCAGCTCGACCGATTTCTCGATCTTGCCGAACTTGGCCATCAGGTAGCCGTGGTTTCCCGTCACTACTCCGACAAGCCAGCGATCCCCAGAGGCGCGGGCGTGGGTGATCGCCTTCTCGCCTAGGCGGATCTGTTCGTCCCTGCCGAGCGCGTCGTAGAACGAGAGCAGGCTAAGTGCGCGCGCCTCCATGCGAGCTGAGCCGACGGCCCGCGCGTCAGCGAGACCATCCTCCAGCCGTCTTCTCGACTCCCCATACTCACCTTGCTCGTCGGCGAGCAGTCCCGCTCCGATGAGAGCGGACGCCCTGGCCTCCGTCGGTTCGGCAGGAGCCCGCTCGAGCGCCGCGGCCAGCAGTTCGCGGCCCTCGCGGAAGTGGCCGCTCATGAACCAGAAAGTCCAAAGCGCTGCCACGAGCCGAAGGGCCGCAGACGGATCACGCTCGAGCAGCCGCTCGAAGGCGACGCGGAGATTCTCATGCTCGGACGCGAAGCGCCTCAGAGCCTCGGCCTGGCCGGGCCCGCGCAGCTCACCGTCGGAAGTCTTAGCGAGCGCGAGGTAGTAGCTCGCGTGACGGTCTCGCAGATCGTCTGCAGCCGGGCTGGCGGAGAGTTGCTCCGAGGCGAACTCACGGATCGTCTCGAGCATCCACACCCGCTCGCCGCTTCTGCGCACCAGGCTCTTGTCGAGCAGCGAGCTCAGCACGTCGATGTCCGCGTCGCACACCGCCTCGACCGCCTCGATCGTCCCACCGCCCGTGAACGCCGCAAGCCGTGCGAACAGCTCCCGCTCGGGCCGGTCGAGAAGGTCGTGAGACCATCCGATCGTGGCGCGGAGCGTCTGCTGCCGCGGGTCGGCGTCGCGGCCGCCCTCGAGCTTGTCGAGGCGGCCGCCGAGTCGCGAGAGAATCTCGGCAGGTGCCAGAAGACCGGTCCGAGCGGCCGCGAGCTCGACCGCCAGCGGGAGGTTGTCCAGCCGGGCGCACAGCTGGGCGACCGAGTCGGCGTCGCCGGCGTCGTACCCGAGCGCGGCCGTCCGGGCAGTGAACAGCTCGGTTGCCTCCGTCGCCCCGAGCGGTGCGACGGGATACACGTGCTCGCCCGCCAGCTGGAGCCGCTCTCTACTCGTTACGACGACGGTCGACCCGCCCGCATCCCGAAGCGTCGCGACCTTCGCCGCCGCACCCGGGAGGAGATGCTCGAGGTTGTCGAGCAGCAGGATCGATCTGCCGGCTGAGAGCACGTCGATCACGCTCTCCTCGAGCTCCCGGCCGCGCTGCTCCGGAACGCCGAGCGCGAGTGCGACCGAGGACAGCACGAGGTCAGGATCACGCACCGACGCGAGCTGTACCCACCAGACGCCGTCGGGGAAGGCGTCCACGGCGTCGGCGACCGCCTGCAGCGCGAGGCGTGTCTTGCCGACGCCGCCGGGGCCGGTGAGGGTCAGCAGGCGAACTCCTCGGTCGAGGAGTGCGCCGAGCTCGTCCAGCTCGTGGCCACGGCCGACGAAGGTGGTCGCCGGCACGGGAAGGTTCGTCCGATAGAGGCTCTTCAGTGCGGGGAACGCGCCGCTGCCGAGTTGGAAGACGCGCTCGGGAGCTCCAAGGCCCTTGAACCGATGCTCGCCGAGGTCGGTTAGCCCGCGGGCGACCAAGGCCCCCGTCGCCGCCGAGACGAGCACCTGGCCGCCGTGCCCCGCGGCGGCGATGCGAGCGGCGCGGTGGACATCGTGGCCCACATATCCTTCCTCTCCGAGCAAGGGCGTGCCCGTGTGAACTCCGACTCGCACGCGGATCTGTCCGTTCGCGTCGAGCTGATCCGTGAACTCGGAAGCGGCGTCGAGGGCGCCAGGCGCAGTAGGGAACGCGAAGAAGAAGGCGTCTCCCTGGGTGTCCACCTCGACGCCGCCGTTTCGGATACACGCCTCCCGGATCACCGCGCGGTGAGCGGCGAGCGCGTCCGCGTAGGCCTCTGCGCCGAGCTCGTTCAGCAGCGGCGTCGAGCCTTCGACGTCGGTGAAGACAAAGGTGACGGTGCCGGTCGGAAGGTCGGGCCGCACGCCGGGATCATCCGCTCATCACCTCCGGCCGGCAAGGACGGTCAAGCGGCATTCCCGCACGCTCGCGCAGACGACGGTCACCACCGGTGGTGCGCTGCGGCATTCCGTCCGAACGCCGCAGCGCACGCACGCGGGGCTACGGCCGTTCAGCCCACGGCAGCTCGTCCCAGTGGGTTGGTCGCCGAACCTCCCATCGCCCTCTGCGCTCGGGGTCTGTCGTATCGACCTCGGATCCCGCGTCGTAGCGGAGCGCGACCTCGGATCGCGGGCACACGCGCTCGAGATCGTCGCGCCGGCTTCCCGTGGCGAGGATCACGCACGGCCCACCTTCCTTGGCGACGAAGGTGTGCCCGGTCATCGGCGGGCAATGCACGAAGTCCCAGGCCCGCAGGTGCCGTTCCTGATCTTCGATGATGAGCACGCACTCGCCCATCAAGATGAGGAAGTCCTCCTGGACCGACTCGGCGTGGTAGAGACCTGATGGTTGCCCCGGCGGCACGACGCGGATCGTGAACCCGGCATCCGGCTTCTCGTACGCCGTCAGATCGGGCCGACCCCGCAGCACGAACTCGTCGGACTCGAAGATGCAGACGCCGCCGAACGATTCGTTGTTGCACCACGCGGCGTCAGCCGCGTTGACGACGAACCATCCGGGAGTGACCGGTGCAAGCCCGGACACCACACGTTCAAGGCGTGCTTCAGTGACCATGTTTCCTCCTTCGTCGATCTCGTCGCCCAGCCGCCGACGGATGCCACCGACGGCCGGTGCGTGTCAGGCAGCCCACGTCAGCTCGCGCCGATGCGCGGCCGACGGTCCTCTACACGCGGGATCAACTACGCCGGAAACGCCACAGCGGCGAGTCTAGCCCCGTCGTCACGCGCCTTGCTCGAGCGCGGTTACGATCGACGATTCGCATCGACCCGCGCCATACGGAGGTGATCGGATGAACGACAAGCCGAACCGGCACATCGCGCACCTCGACGACATCGAGCGTCGCGGCAGAGATATTCCGGTGCGCGAGCACCTCGGGATCCACGCATTCGGAATCAACGCCTACACGCCCAGCGAAGACGGCACGCTGATCAACGAGCACGACGAGGCCGGATCGGGCCAGGAGGAGCTGTACATCGTGCTCGACGGGAAGGCGACCTTCGAGGTCGACGGCGAGACGGTCGAAGCGCCGACAGGAACACTCGTGTTCGTCGGGCCGGAGTCGCGGCGGAAGGCGACCGGGGACGCAACCGTCCTCGCCGTCGGCGCCACACCGGGCCAGGCGTACGAGGGGATCGACTGGGGTGAGGCGTGGCCGTTCCACAGAGACTCCATGACCGCCTACGGCGAGCAGCGCTACGCCGACGCGCTCGAAGCGGTCCGCGGTGGCCTCGAGCACATGCCGGACCACGCGGGCTTGCATTACAACTACGCGTGCTTCGCAACGCTCGCGGGCGACACCGGCGACGAGACGTTCGCCCACCTCCGGCGGTCCGTCGAGCTGCTCCCGCGGTTCCGCGAGGACGCGCGCCGAGACGACGACTTCGCCAGGGTGCGCGACGACCCGCGGTTCGACGAGGCTCTTCGCTGAGCGCCGGGAGGTCTCCGGCACGGGCATCGTGTGGTGGTGTCGTACGACCCCACGATCTACCAGGGCGCGGCTGTCCACTACCGGGACGGTAGACCGGCCTACTCGCCGCAGCTCGAAGCTGTTCTCACGGACGAGCTGGATCTGGATGGGAGCGGGAGGCTCCTCGACGGTGGCTGCGGACCCGGCATCCTCACCGTCCGACTCGCCCACTCATTCGAGGAGGCAGTCGGCCTCGACCCCGACCCTGCAATGCTGGCCGAAGGTCGCCGAGTCGCCCAGGAACGCGGCATTACGAACATCCGCTGGGTCCAAGCCGTAGCCGAAGACCTTCCTGGGGCGGCACCGGGACCGTACCGAGTGGTGACGTTCGGCCAGTCCTTTCACTGGACGGACGAAGCCCATGTCGCCGAGGCGGTGTACGACATGTTGGAGCCAGGTGGCGCCCTGGCCATGATCGTCCACACGGTCGAGGGGCGGCCCGCACCGCCGAGGCCCGGGCCACCGCCGATCCCGCACGCAGAGATCAACGCGCTGGTGAAGAAGTATCTCGGATCAACGCGGCGCGCCGGCCAGGGCATCGCGCCGGTTCGAACCCACCGCTTCGAAGACGTCCTTGCTCGAACCCGGTTCGGTACGCCACGGTCGATCTTCGCCCCCGGCATTCCCGACCTGTTGCGCGACAGCGAAAGCGTGTTGTCCGGTTACTTCTCCCTCTCCTCGTCTGCGCCCCATCTGTTCGGTGACCGTGGCGAGGACTTCGCCGGCGAGGTGCGGGAGTTGCTGGCGGCGCGGTCTCCCGAGGGAACCTTCTGGGACTGGCCCGGCGATACCGAGGTGATCCTGGCCCGCAAGCCCCACAGTGGGCCGCATCTGCGTGACGCGGGGCCTTGACCGCCTGCTCGACTAGCTCCCGGTCCAGCTCGGAGCGCTTGACACCTTCCGCACACAGCGAGACGGTTTGAGTCGTGGCCCGCGCCGACCTGCCCGCTGGGACCGTCACCTTTCTGTTCACCGATGTGGATGGTTCGACCAGGTTGCTGCGGGAGCTTGGCGACGTGGGCTATGCGGCGGCTCTGGCGGAGCACCGTCGTCTGCTGCGCGACGCTTTCCGCACGCATGGCGGGGTCGAGGTCGACACCCAGGGCGACGCGTTCTTCTTCGTGTTCCCGACCGCGCAGGGTGCGCTGGCCGGTGCTGCGCAGGGCGGGCATGCGCTGGAGCCCGGGCCGGTGCGCGTGCGGATGGGCTTGCACACCGGCACGCCGCACCTCGATGGGGACGGTTACGTCGGCTCGGACGTGCACATGGCGGCGCGTATCGCTGCTTCCGGGCACGGTGGCCAGGTCGTGCTCTCGAAGGCGACGCGTGATCTCGCCGGCGAGGGCCTGCAGGATCTGGGCGAGCACCGGCTGAAGGACTTCGAGGAGCCGGTTTGGATCTTCCAGCTCGGCTCGGAGCGTTTCCCGCCGCTCAAGACGATCTCGAACACGAACCTGCCGCGGCCCGTCTCGGCCTTCGTCGGCCGAATCCGCGAGAGGGAACACGTCCGCGCGATGCTCCTGGACGGGGCGAGGCTGGTCACGCTGTCGGGTCCAGGCGGGACCGGCAAGACCCGGCTCTCGGTCGAGGTCGCCACAGAGCTCGTCCCCGAGTTCAGAAACGGCGTCTACTGGGTCGGGCTGGCGACGCTGCGCGACCCGGCGCTGGTCTCGCAGGCGATCGCGCAGACGGTCGGCGCCAAGGACGGCCTCGCCGAGCACATCGGCGAGCGGGAGCTGCTCTTGCTGCTGGACAACTTCGAGCAGGTCGTGGACGCGGCGGCGGAGGTCTCGTCGTTGCTCTCCGGCTGCCCGAACTTGCGTGTGCTGGTGACCAGCCGCGAGCTCTTGCGGGTGCAGGGGGAGCGCGAGTACGCGGTGCCGCCGCTCGCCCGAGACGACGCGGTGGCGCTCTTCTGCGAGCGCTCGGGCCTCGAGCCGGACGCGACGATCGCGGAGCTGTGCGCTCGCCTGGAGGAGCTGCCGCTGGCGCTCGAGCTGGCGGCGGCGCGGGCTAGCGTGCTCTCGCCGGCCCAGATGCTGGCGCGGCTCGCTCAGCGCCTCGACCTGCTCAAGGGCGGCCGCGACGCCGATCCGCGCCAGCAGACGCTGCGGGCTGCCATCGCCTGGTCGCACGACTTGCTCGACCCGGGCGAAAGGAGCCTGTTCGCGCGCCTCTCCGTCTTCCGCGGCGGTTGCACGCTGGACGCGGCCGAGGAGGTGGCCGACGCCGAGCTCGACATGCTGCAGTCGCTCGTCGACAAGAGCCTCCTACGGCATACGAACGAGCGCTTCTGGATGCTCGAGACGATCCGCGAGTACGCGCTCGAGCGGCTCGCCGAGAGCGGCGCGCAAGCCGAGCTCCGCCGCCGCCACACCGACTACTTCCTCCGCCACGCCGAGGAAGCTTGGGAGGCGGATAGCGAGCAAGAGGTGTATCGGCTCCTGGCGCGCGAGCACGACAACCTCCGACTCGCGCTGGAGGAGGCGCGTGACCTCGGCGAAGACGAGACACTGCTGCGCCTGACCGCGGCGCTCGCGAGATTCTGGTCGATTCGCGGCTTTGTGCGCGAGGCGTCCCCTTGGCTGGCGCTCGCGCTCGAGCGAGGGTCGTCGCCGCCCCTGGCACGCATGGAAGTGCTGCGGGCCGCAGCAGCCGTTGCCAGGGTCTACGAGCGCGATCTCGCGCGCGCCGAGGCGCTGAACGCGGAATGGCGCCGTGCTGCAGAACGAGCCGGAGACGATGCGGAGCTGCGGCACGCGATGAAACAGGCGGCCGGCTTCGCGGAGGTGAGGGGCGACCTGGACGGGGCTCGGGCTGGGTATCTCGCGGTGCAGGCACTGGCCGACGAGGCCGGTGATCGCGGCATGTACGCGGCGATGGAGGTCAATGTCGGCCTAGTGGACATGCTCACCGGCGACTTCGGTTCCGCCCTTCGGCACTCCGAAGCGGCAGCGGACATCTTCCGGGAGCTGGGAGAGGAAAGCGGCCTCGCTGTCTCACTCCAGAACTGCGGTTGGAGCGCCCTCCGGCTCGGAGATCACGGACGTGCGGAAGCGTCGTTCCGAGAGGCTCTGGTCGTCGCCGGCGGGATGGGCTGGGTCTTCATGATCGGGATCCTCGGCCTCGCGCTCGGCGCCGTGAACGTGGCCCGCGGCGAGGCCGAGCGCGGCGTCCAGCTGCTCGGCGCCGCCGCGGCGATCCGCGAGGAGCTGGAGACGGGGTTCAATGACGCATTGGAGAAGGAAACCCACGAGCGCGCCGTGGCCGATGCGAAGGCAGCGCTCGGCGACGAGGCGTTCTCCGCGGCCTGGGCTCGCGGCGACGGCATGACACCGGACGAGATCGTGCAGTTCTGCGGCGCCGCCTGACGCCTCAGCTTGTCCGGGCCGCGGTCGCGCGCACTGCGACGACTTCCGGCCGACCGTCCACCAGCTCGTCGCGCGCGTCCTGTAGCCCGGGCGACGCCGGCGGGCAGGCAGCCGGGGCAGCTGACGCTCGATCTCCTAGCGTCACGCAGCACCGTCAGCGGAGCTTCCGCGCCGCCCAGATCTCCTCGGAGGGCCATTTCCGTGCCCACTCGGGAGTGACGAAGGAGTAGTACTCGTGCGGCTGGGCGTCGTCTGGCGCGTACAGCTCGACGAGGTCCTCGACGCCGAACCCTGTCCTGCGCAGGAGCCTGAACAGCTCGCCGTGCGGGAGCCAGAACTGGTCGCTCTCGCCGGGCTGTTCGATGCGATTCAGGCCGCGCAGAGGTCGCTGGAGGTGCTCCGTTATCCCGTCCTCGCCTGCGCAAAGGACGACCAGCGGCCCGCCGCGGATGAAGACGAGGCGGCCGCCCGGACGAAGGAGGCGGTGGGCCTCCGGTATCCAGCTGTATGGATCGGCGAACAACGACGCTCCGTACTCCGAGTGAGCGAGGTCGAACGACGCGTCGGGCAGCGGCACGTCCTCTGCGAACGCCTGAATGAGCGGAAAGTCCAGGCCGAACTCGGCCTGCATCCGTCGTGCAGTGTCGAGCTGAGCCGGAGTCGGGTCGACGCCGACGACCCTTGCTCCGCTTCGTGCGAGGCGCGCAGAATCGTAGGCCGTGCCGCACCCAAGCTCGACTGCGTCGAGCCCGGAGACGTCGCCCAGGATCCCGAGCTCGGCGTCTGGTCTCGCCCACTTGCCCCACGAGAACTCATGCTCGGCCCACGCTCGGCGTGCCTCGGCGTCCGTGAATTCGGCGTTGGCCCTCGTCCAGTGCTCGACGTTCCTGTCGGACAAGAGAAGAGGTGTTCCCGGCTGGCGCGGGATCACGCTTCGGCCCCGCACACTGGCGCAGTCCAGGCGTCCTACGCCCGTTGGCACGCCCGAGGCGACTCGAAGTTAGCATCGTGCCGTGCGCGAGTTGCGTCCGGGCCTGTGGCACTGGCAGGCACCCCATCCGGGCTGGGAGCCGAGCGAGCCGTGGAGCGAGAACGTGTCGTCCTACGCGATCGACGACGGGGAGCGGCTGCTGCTCTTCGATCCGCTGGCCGTGCCGAGCGAGCTTCGGGATCTCGCGGCCGGCCGCGAGACGGCGATCGTGCTCACCGCGCCGTGGCATGAGCGCGACGCGCAGAGCCTGGTCGAGCGGTTTGGCGCGCCGGTCTACACGCCGCTGCCCGACACCGCGCAGTACCTCATGGACACCTACGGCATCACCGCCGAGCAGGCCGGCGAAGGCAGTCCCGACGTCGTCTGGCTGCTCCGCGAGAAGAAAGGCGAGGCACGCCCGTACTCGTCCGGCGACCGGCTGCCGTTCGGTGCCGACGTGTTCCCCGGGCACAAGCCGAACGACACCGTGCTCTGGGTGGAGAGCCAGCGTGCGGTGATCTCCGGCGACACGCTCGTCGACTTCGGCCGGGGCCTCGAGATCAACGAGAGGTGGCTCCGCCCTGGCGCGACGCGCGAGGAGATCGCCGAGGGGCTGCGCCCGCTACTCGCACTGCCCGTCGAGCACGTGCTGCCCACGCACGGCGGGCCTACCAACCGGGCCGCCCTCGAGCGCGCGTTGTCCTCCGCCTAGACCGTTGTCTCCCCCCGGGGCGGGGGAACAAGCGGCGACCGGAAGCGGCTCCTCAGCGAAGCTCAGCGAGGCGCTGCGCGACCGTATCCGCGTGCGGTAGACGCGCCTCCGCGCCCTCGCCCATGAGCGCGACGACGGAGGCGGCGAGGGCTCTCCGGAGCGCATCAGGCGCGACCGCGCCAACGTGGGCACCCTCGAATCGAGCAAAGGTGTCAGCGGAAAGGTCGTCGTAGCCACGCGCCTGCACCGCGGGTACCCCCTGGCGGAGGCAGGCAAGCGACAGTGCGTGGTCGCGCACGGCGCCGACACGTCCGATGACACCGGCTCCACCGGTGACGATGACCTTGGTGTCCAACCTCTTCTCCCCACTAGACGTCGATCGCTTGTCGAACCAGCATGCGCCTTAAATACCTAAAGGTCAAGTCTTTAGTTCTTTTGTGGTTCCTCTTCGGTAGCGACTGATGGGCTATTGACTGGTTCAAATGCACCTAGAACGTGTTCGATCAGCTAATCTGGGCCTAGCGACAGGAAAGGAAGTCTGTAGATGGCACTGGAGCAACTCGAGCTCAGTCGTGTGCGACAGATCCCTGCACACGAGTTGGTAGTCGATCAGATCCGACGCGCCCTTGAACTAGGCAGATTCAAGCCAGGCGACAAGCTGCCCACCGAACGCGATCTGTCGGAGATGTTGGATGTTCTCCACGGACGGTCGTCCGCGCCGCGATGACCATCCTCGACCGCGAAGGCCTGGTCTCGGTGAAGCGGGGCCGCAATGGGGGGGGTTACCGTGTTAGCCCCGCCGCACGACGAGGCCTCGGCGCGGCGGACAATGCGCGACAACAGGGTGTCGCTGCGGAATGCCTTCGATTATCGAGTCATCGTGGAGTCGGGAGCGGCCCGGCTAGCCGCTGAGCGCAGGCGCGCCAGTGACGTCAGTCAACTACGCAAACTCTTGAGCGCCATGGACACGCATATCGCTCGTGCCCTCAGCGACACCAACACACCACACCTGATCACCGAGTGGCAATCGCTGGACTCTGCGTTCCACCTCAAGATCGCCGAGTCATGCCGCAACGAGTACCTATTCGATGCAGTGGCCAACGCACGCCGCGCCATGTGGCTGCCCGTCGGGGCGATCTTTCACCACGTGGAACCCAACGCCAACGATGCTACCACGACGCCATCGTCGAAGCGATTGCGGGGCGGAACCCAGAACTAGCTGCATCGACGATGACTGCGCACATCAATTCCACTCGCCAGACGGTGGAGTCGTGGCTTCGCCAGCGATAAGCACTGGTCAGCTGGGACATAGCGGCGGCCATCAATGACCGCCGCCACGCCCGGCCGCTAGTGGCGTCTCACTCCCGGATCAGTTCGCTGTTTGCCAGACGACTGTCGTCCGCGGACAGTTCCGCCGCCGTGTCGTCAGCGTCGTCGAAGACCGTTCGACCGATACGTCCATACAGGTCAGGCCGGATGCGCCGGCAAATAGGTCGCCACCGCCAGTGACGCGACGAGCAGACCGATAACGATCCACGGGATCGATTTGAAGAACAGGGATCCCGAGGCGGCGCCGGCCGCCACTGCCATGTTCGACATCATCAGATAGATCACGAACCCCATCCCCAATCCACCGACGACGGGACACACGAAGGTGCGCCACAGGCTGGCCGTTTCGGGGTGTTGTTTCTGCACGTGGAAGTAGGTGATGACCGAGATCGAGCACATGACTTGAACAACGAGCAGGCACAGGGTGGCCAGAATCGCGACCAGGGTGAACAAGATGAGGTAGGGATCCGACTCGGTGAGCACCGCGATCAGGATGAGTAGCACCGTGAACACCGATTGCGTTAGCGAGGCGATCCAGGGCGACCCATGCTGCGGGTGTGCATCGCCGAGTCGATGCCAGAGCAGACGGTCTCGGCCGAAAGCGAACAGATACCTGGCGGCGGAGTTGTGGATCGCCAGCGCGCACGCGAACGTGCCCGCAAGAACCAGCAGTTCGAAAGCGGTCACTGCCCATGGCCCGACGTACTGGCGGGCCGGAGTGTAGAGAAGCTCGAAAGGACTGGTTCCCGATGCCAGCGCCACCGATTCCTCCGGCCCGTTCGCACTGATGACAGCCCACGCGATGAAGGTGTAGAAAACTCCGATGCCGATGACCGCGACCATCGTGGCGCGGGGCACGATCCGCTTGGGGTCCTTGGATTCTTCACCGTAGATGGCCGTGGCTTCGAATCCGACCCAGCACCAGAATGCCATCAACAGACCGAGCCCGACGGCACCGTCTGTCACGCCGTTGGCCTGCAACGCCGATAACGGGTTCAGCGAACTCCATGCGATTCCCGGCCCGTGGACGAGTCCGGCCACGGAAGTGACGGTGAGAATGACGATTTCGCAGACGAGGGCAACGCCGAGAACTTTGGCGGCCACCGAGATGTCTCGATGCGAAAGGGCGCCGATGGCCGTCACCGCGATGAGGGCATAAACCCACCAGGGCGCGTTGACCGACAGATAGCTCGACGCCGCCTGCGCAGCGAACGTGGAGAACAGCCCGACCACTCCTGCTTCCATGATCATGTAAACGAACATGGACATCACTCCCGCCGCCAGACCCGGAGTCCTGGACCAGCCTCGGGACACAAAGGTGTAGAACGCGCCGGCCGCGGTGATGTGCCGTGCGAGAGCAACGAACCCGACGCTGAAAATCGTCAACATCACCGTGGCGATGATGAAGCCGGCCGGAGCCCCTGAACCGTTGCCGAATCCGACCGCAACGGGGAGGTTGGCGGTCATCGCCGAGATGGGCGCCGAAAACGCGACCACCATGAACACGACTCCAGCGAGGCCGACTGCGCCTCGTTTGAGATGACTAGGGGTGTCAGCCCCCTCGGGCACCAATCCCCCCGGGCCTGTCTTGTCACCGCTCACGTCAAAATCCCCTTCCTACTCGCGATGTTCGCAAGTACCTCATATGGACTAAAGAAGTACTCAGTAGACCATAAATGTGACCTGACGTATACGGGACGATGTTTCGGTGTTGGCCCGCGTCGACAACGCCGCACTTCCACTCACTTAAAGAACTATTGACTAGACCTTATGATGGTGGATATGCTCGCTCGGCCTGCTCGTCGTCGGCCACGACGCCGAGACCAACCCCGACCGCGGGCGACTGGGGCCTGCGGCATAGCGCGGATCCGATTTCATAGGAAGGGGTGTCATGTCGCAACCGCGACAGCCCGTAGTGGCCGTCACCATGGACTTCGACGTGTTACGTCGCTACCACCACTGGCGGGCGATGCTTGCCGGCATTGTGGATACCGGCGCGGCTCCCCTGACCATCGATTGCCGCCATCCCCGAACGGATCTCGAGCAGCTGGTCGGCATGGCGGATGGTTTGATTCTGCTCGGTGGTTCAGATGTCAGTCCTGAACTGTACGACGGTGACAGCGCCGATCCGTTGATCGAAGCCGGCCCTCGCTCTTTGGACGACAACGAGATCACGGCATTGAATGTCGCGCTGCGGAACGGTACTCCGGTGCTCGCAATCTGCAGAGGGGCGCAGCTGACGAATGTGGCGTTGGGCGGGACGTTGTTCGCCGATCTGGCACGCGATCGCGCAAGTCATGTGCCTCACCGGATGTCCGAGGAGGCACTCGATCTTCCAGCTCATTCGGTTCACGTCGAACCCGATTCGCGGTTGGCAGAATGGTTGGGTGCAGACGGCAGCATCGCCGTCAACAGCCAACACCACCAAGGGTTCAAGACGTTGGCACCGAATGTGCGCGCCACCGCGACTGCCGAGGACGGCTTGGTGGAGGCTTTCGAGATCGCCTCGGCGAACCTGGTTGCCGTCCAATGACATCCAGAGATTCTGTGGTGCAACGACTCTCATTCCGAGAACCTGCTACGGAACTTCATCAACTGCTGCGGCGACCGAGCATCGGTCGCCGCCGCGTGCTGCTAACACATTGCAGGAGGACAACTCATGACCGGCCTCAACGTGGCCCTGAGCCCACTTCGATTTCTCGATCGCACCGCGTCGGTGTTCCCCGACAAACTAGCCGTGATCGATGGCGATCGCCGCCTCACCTACGCAGCGTTGGCCGCGCATATCACCAGACTTGCGCATGCTGTGCGAGCGTCCGGGGTTGAACCGGGCGATCGTGTCGCGTATTTGGCGTCGAACTCGGCTGAGATGCTGGCGGCCCACTTCGCGATCCCGTTGGCCGGCAATGTTCTGGTTCCCATCAACACCCGGCTCGCGGCGCCAGAGATCCAGTACATCTGCGACCACTCCGAGACCAAGCTTCTTTTCGCTGACGGAGCCCACCTGCAGCGGGTCGAGCTGCACAGCACCGATCTGGCCTCCGTAGAGGAGATCGTCGAGCTTCCGGATGAGAACGGCGACGACGCTCACTTGTCGCCCGCCACAATGTATACCGAGCTCCTCAGCCGCGGCTCGGACGACGAGCTGCCGTGGGACGTCGAAGATGAAGACAGCACCATCTCGATCAACTACACCTCGGGCACGACCGGCCGACCCAAAGGTGTCATGTACACCCACCGCGGTGCCTACCTCAATGCGCTGAACCAAGTCATTCACAACGGCTTCACCGCAGACTCCCGCTACATGTGGACACTGCCGATGTTTCACTGCAACGGTTGGTGCCACCCGTGGGCCGTCACCGCTGTCGCCGCCACGCACGTGTGCCTGCGCGCAGTGCGCGCAGATGCGATGTGGCGTGCGATCGATGAGCTGGCGGTGACCCACTTCAGCGGAGGCACCCACCGTGCCTCGACCATCCTGACCAACGCATCCGAAGCGCAGAGCTGGATCGACCCCGTCACCATCACGACGGCCGGCGCGCCACCAAGCCCGGCCACGATCGAGGCCGTTCGCGGGTTGGGCGCCACGGTGACCCACGTCTACGGCCTCACCGAAACCTACGGCCCGTATGCCATCTGCGAGGCGCAGCCCGGCTGGGACGAGTTACACCGCCAAGAGTTGCGACACGACTCGCCCGCCAAGGCGTCGGCATGCTCCTGCTCCGACCACATGAGAGCTCGTGCGCCCACCCTCGGGCACTCTGACGACAGCTCGCTCATTGATGTGCGGGCCGACGGATCGGAGACGGGTGCGATCGTCATGCGCGGCAACATCGCGACCAAGGGCTACTACCTCGACCCTGAACAGACCCGAGAAGCGTTCGCCGGCGGCTGGTTCACTCGGAGACCTCGGCGTCCGGCACCCTGATGGCTATGTCCAACTGTTCGACCGGGCCAAGGACGTCATCATCTCCGGTGGGCAGAGAACATCTCCTCGGTGGAAGTGGAACAAGCAGCTCGATGTCTCATCCCGCGGTGATCGAGGTTGCCGTCGTTGGTGTGCCCGACGACAAATGGGGGGAGCGACCGAAAGCGTTCGCGGTAGCCGCTGTAGGGGCGCGGGTGACCTCCGACGATGTCATCGGTCATGTGAAAGCGTGTTTGGCGGGCATACAAGGCCCCGCGCGAGGTTGAGTTCGTCGCCGAACTGCCGAAGACATCGACAGGCAAGACGCTCAAGACCGAGTTGCGCGCCCCCGAATGGGCGGAATCAACGACCTCTTCGCGGCTGACGGAACCGTCTGTCGCCCCGATACCAACATAAGAACTGTCCATTAGTCCTTCAGATAGGAACTCGCTATGCCTCAATATCAGAACCGCCGCATGCCGTCGACCTCGCGTCCGGTCTGGACCCTCAGCAGAACGGACTTCACCGTTGACGAACAACCCACCCCCACACCGGGACCCGGCCAGGCGCTCGTCAAAGTCATCTGGCTCGCGTTCGATCCGGCGATGCGGGGATGGATGAACGACGGCCCGTCGTATGCACCGCCGGTACCACTGGGTGAGGTCATGCGGGGTCACGCCGTCGGGGAGGTCGTTGCGAGCGCCGATGCCGGCTTCCCGCAGGGAACGCTGGTCCACGGCAACTTCGGATGGCAAGAGTACGCACTGCGCCATGTTGCCGACGGCACGGTCGGCAGGCTGGAGCACATCCATGGTGACGCGGGCGACGTACCGGCGGCCCGCAAGGTTCCCACCGGAATCGACCCACAGCAGTCCTCGGCGTCCTCGGCACCACCGGCCTGACCGCCTATTTTGGAATGCTCGAACTCGGTCGACCGAAGCCCGGCGACGTCGTGGTCGTCTCAGGTGCCGCCGGGGCGACAGGCTCGGTTGCAGGGCAGATTGCCCGCCTGGCGGGTGCGACAACGATCGGCATTGCCGGCGGTCCGGCGAAGACCCGCTGGCTGACCGATGTGGCCCAGTTTGACGCGGCCATCGACTACAAGTCTCACGACATCAAGCAGAGCATCGCCGATCTGGCCCCCAAAGGCGTAAATGTGTTCGACGACAACGTCGCCGGACGAGTCTTAGAGGCCGGCATCAGCAACATCGCTCAACGCGGCACAGTCGTGTTGTGCGGGGGGATCTCAGCGGCTACTCCGACGAAGCCACCGCCTACGGGCCGACGAATCTGTCTACCATCACCGTGCGCAGCGCCAGCATGGGCGGCTTCATCGTCACCGACTTCACCCCTCAGTTCAGCGAAGCGGCCGACCGCCTCACCGCATGGATCCGCAAGGGTGACCTCGTCTGGGCCGACGACATCCAGAAGGGCGACATCGAGGACGCCACCGATATCCTCAACCGGCTCTTCGACGGCAAGAACTTCGGTAAGCAGCTGTTGCAGATAGCCGAACCCTCCAAGGCATGCCAGTAGGTCAAGGCCCTCACTTCGGCTCAGGGACATGGAAGTGCTCGTCACGCAGCCGGAACGCCTCCTTCGTTCCGTGCTGGGCCCGCGTCTTGACGAAGTTGAACTCGCCCGGCGAGAACTGCAGATTGGTGCCGTACGCATGGAAGAGGTAACTGGCCACCTCTTCGCCCTGATACGCCTGACTCTGCTCGACGAGGCGGAATGCTTCCTTGGCGATGACGACTCCGTCGGCCGGCATTTTCGCCGCCTTCTCCGCCCAATAGCGGGCCCGTCCGGCACCGCTGCGGCGTCGCAGGTGTCGGTGAAGACGCCCAGATGCTCGATCGCGCCCGCCTCGATGATGTCTCCGGTCAGCAGCATTCGCCGGGCCAGCACCGGCCCGAGGCGGTGGAAGAACATGTGCAGGCTGCCCAGCGCAGGCCCCAGGAAACGGGTGGCCGGCATGCCGATCTTGGTGTTGCGGGCGATAACCGAGATGTCGGTCATCAACGCCATCTCGAAGCCGCCGCCGAGCGCGTACCCGCTGATCTCCCCAACGGTGACCTTCGGAAAGCCCATCAGGTTGTGGTAGAAGCCGAACGACTTGCGATCCACCGTGAGACGCCGACGTTGGCTCGGCCGGCTCTCGGTTGACGGCTTCTCCTTGTCTGCGTCGCCGTACCAGCCATAAGCGTTGTTCATATCCGCTCCGGTGCTGAACACGCCATCGGCTCCGCGCAGCAGCACCACGGTGAGATCGTCGTCTTCGGCGACGCGATCGAGGTGGCGCGCAAGGACGTCGCGCATGGTGGCGTCGTAGGAATTACGCTGCGCCGGGTTGTTCAGAGCGATCGTCGCGATCCGCTTCTCGGGATCGACGTCGAAAAGAACACGATCGTCTGTCATCTGCCGGGTCCTGATGGTCGCCGTTCGAAATCAACTTGGCCTCACGGTTTTGTCCGTGCCGACGGCGAGCGTGTTGCGCCGGGCCGCCGCGAGGTGGTCCTGCGCGAGCCGCATCGCACGTGACGAGTTCCCGTCCCGGATGGCATCTACGAGCCGCTGATGGTCGCGCAGGGCGGCTTGCATCGTTTTCCGCTTCATCGGGTCGTCCTTCGTCGCTCCACACCGACGACTCGTGCGCGGACCAGATCACCTCGAGCGACCCGATCACCAGGATCATCGGCTCGTTGCCGCACCGGGCGACGAGGGCTTCATGAAACCGCCGGGCGTTCGGCACGTATCGCGACACGTCGTCGAATTGCTCTGCCTGAACGTCGATCTCGGCCTCGAGATGTGGCACGACCTCCGTCATCCGGTCTTCGCGGGCGGACACATGCCGGCGCAGATCGGTTCCAGATGCATGAGTGCGCCGCTGACATCGGCCGGTTTCGCGGATCGCGCCTGCAACACCATGCTGATCATGTGCGCGGTCCGCTCGGCGGAGGCAGATGGACGACGGCTCCGCCGACGTTGCCCCGGCGCACGGAGATCAGCCCGTCGGTCTCGAGGATGTGGATCGCCTCGCGCAACGCCGGCGGGCTGACGCCGAACTCGGAGAACAAACTCTCCTGCGTCGGCAGCACGTCGCCCTCTTTGAAGCCGCCCGACAGGATGTCCTCGCGTAGCCGGGACGCCGACGATCTCGGCCACTCGCGGTTGCCGAATGCGTTGCACGACCATCAGTTCTTGACCCGCCGCTTTCCGAATCGGAATCCGGTCAGCTGGTTGGCCGGCGTCGCCATCGTCTTGAACTCGCCGATGCAGAGCACCTCGTCGTCCAGCAGCAACCGCGCCGTCGACGTGACCCTGCCGTCGACCTCCTCCCGTGTGATGTCGAAGCGGAGCTCGGTGAGGATCGGAGTCGGCCGGCGGAAGGTCACAGTCAGCGAGCGCGTCTTGCCGGTCCGCTCGGCAGCGCAACTCTGGTGCTGGGTGATGCAGTCGAAGAAGACGGCGAGAAAGCCGCCGTTCACCAGGCCCGGCGGACCCTCATAGACCAACCGAAAGGTGACGCGGCCGGATGCGGTCTCGTCGTCGAGGTGGTCGAAGGTGTACTCGGGGAAGACGGGCTCGTACGCGCCGATGTCGAACGCGTGGTCCAAGTACAGCCGTTGCTCCTCGCCGCCATCCCCAATCCGGCGCGTGAGGTCCGGCGGAGCGGCCGTCGCCAACTCCTGCTCCCAGTCGGCGAATTGCGCGAGCATGGCGTCCACAGTCGGATGCTCGTGCTCCAAAGACAGGAGCAAACCGGTGAGGCGCCGCAGCGCGCCCGCGGCGGCGACGGTTTGCGCTAGTGGCTGCTCGCCATATGGCGCGGCGTGCCTTCCGCCATCGGGCCTCTTCCATGTTCCGATGGCGCGCTTTCCTTGCTAACTTGTACAGGATAGCAGAGACCTGTACGCCGTAACCGTAGAGCCAGGGATTGGGCGGTGGATCAACAGTGACTGACGTCGACGCCGACGGCTCGGTAACTGGCCGACGCGTCATGGCGCGGTACTGCGATCACGCTGGATCGCTCGCCGAGGCGCAACTCGCTGAGCCATTCGATGTGAGGCGTTGGTCGATGTGTCGACGGACGCCGCAACCGACGATTCTCTTCGGGCTATCGACATCCAGGGCGGAGGCGGCCATTCCGCGCCGGCGCGGCAACTGGGTGACCGCGAACAGGGCGGGGGAATGTATCCGGCACCGGCGACCTCGTCCGCCGTTTACCGCACACGGCCATCGCGTGATCGAACTCATATTCACCTGCCCGTGGTGTGGGGCTGGGCCGTTGGCGTGGACCGGTGTGGCCGCCATTTCTCACGTCGCTGCCGACTGCGGGGAGCCGTTCGTGGGGGCTTCAGTCTGGATTCCGGTTCCACATGGCTACTCCCCCGGCTGGTTCGGCCTGGCGCGGGCCAAGCGGATGTTGCTTCTCGGCGAAGGTCAAATCGCTATCCATGCGGCGGTGTGGTCCACAGTTGCGTGAGCACGGCCTGACGCGATGCTGACGGCGGCCACTGGCCCCAACCGTGGCTATCGGCCTTGCCAAGGAAGCGATCCATTACGGCCCAGCAAGCGACGCTGGCCCAGTCCCTGAACCAGGAACTGTTCAACGTCGAACTCTCCTGCCGGACGAAAGATTTCAAGGAAGGTCGTCGGGCGCTTGCTAAAAGCGCACACCGGAATTCGGTGAAAGAGGTGACCAAATGAAGGACATCAAGTACGAAAAGCCGATGGGCACAAGGCCACGATCACGCTGCAAACCTGCAACGCGCTCAGTCCGGCCATGATCAGTGAGCTCCGCGCCGCGTATGACGAGGCCGACGACAACGTCTGGATCCTCATCGTGACCGAGGGCCGCGCGTTTTCTGCACGGGTGCCTGACGTCTCGGAGATCCCGGAAGACGGCGGCCGACGACGAACGCCCGTATCTGTCCACCTATGACCAATGGGAGGCGCCGCAGGAGGCATGTCCCACCATGGCCAAGGGGCCGGTGTGGTGGCCTATCAATGGGTCGCGCCTGTGGCGCCGGTCTGGACTGGATCACCCACCGGCGACATCGCCATCGCCTCCGAGAAGGCGACGTTCTTCGACCCTCACGCTCAGCATCGGATCGGTCGCGCGGTTGGCTCGGGGACTGCCCCGCAACGTCGCGTTGCGCATGTCGCTGATGGGCAAGCACGAACGCATGAGTGCGCAGCGCGCCTACGAGCTGGGGATGATCACCGAGATCGTCGAGCACGACCGCCTGCTCGAACGCGCCCATGGAGTTCGCCGACATCGTCAACTCGAACGCGCCGCTTGCCGTCCGAGTGAGGCAGATGGTGATCCACAAGACGCTGGATCTGCCGCTGCACGAGGCCGAGATTCTCGCCGAGACGTTCCGCGAACGAGTGATCGGCACCGAAGACGCAATCGAGGGGCCCAAGGCGTTTGAGAAGCGGGCCCCGCGGAGTGTCGATGAGCTTCGAGACGATCCTGCTGGACGTGAGCGTCGACGATCACGTCGCCACCATCACGCCGCAGCGGCTGGATTCAACGCGTTCAACCGGACCATGTGTGAGGACATCTGAAGCCCGGCCAGCGCCCAAGTCGACGACTCCGTGAACGCCGTGGTGCTGCGCGCGGCGGGAGCGCGTTTTCAGCGGGGCTGGACGTCAAGTCGACGTAATCGGGCAGCCCGACAACGTGTGGAACCACGAAGATCCCGGCGAGAAACTCAGCCCGAAGTGGCAAAAGATGTGGAAGCCCGTGGTGTGTGCGGTGCAGGGCATGTGTAGCGGCGAGTTCTACTTCGTCAACGAATCCGATGTCGTCATCCGCGCTGTGAATGCGACGTTCTTCGACTCTCATGTCAGCGCGGGTCTGGTGTGCGACTGAGTCGGTCGACGGCGGCGGGTCGGCCTTGCGCAATTGCGTCGATGGGCAACGACGGAAGTGTCGGCGCGGACACTGCGTTGCGAATTGGGGCTGGTGTCGGAGGTGGTCTCGCGGGATCGACGGCGGGCGCGCACGAGATCGCGACGATGGATTGCCGCCAAGCCGCCGTCAGCGACGCAGGGCGCCGGTGAAGGCGATCTGGGAGTTGCCGGACAAGCCCTACCGCGCCGCACTGGAGCAGAACCTGACTGCATGAGGCTCGGAAACCGTCGGCAAGACCGAATCCGCGGCGGGTCCCGCAGCGGCCAAGCAGGGGATTGGGCGATGCCCGGCCACCCGCTGCGCCAACGCATCGCCGACGTGCTGGATCTTCAGCCCGACGCGCCCGCGGATCGAGTATGACGGCCAATGGTGGACGCGGCGCCAGAATCTCGCCGAACGAGCGAATCGGATCGCGCTGAGTCGGCGAGACCGAGGCGGAAATACCGTTGCGCAACAGACCCGCCCACGCAGCAGCGACCGCTGGCGTACCGCTTGGCGGTGGCACCGTCGTCACCATCAACCCCTCTCACGCGGCGATGACCGTACCCTGCGCCGACATCTCCGCGGCGTTGGGCGGCCGATCGTCGTCGGCGAACCCGAAGACCTGGCGATCCACGGTGCCGCTGGGCCGACCGCTCTCGGGTCGAAAGACGTCGCACCGGTGCCCTCCTCCAGCGGCCGGCGAGGTGTCGCGGTGCGCATGCTGACTAGTGGAGCAACGGGACCGCCCAGCAAACCGAAATCCTCGACCGTCAATCAACGACATGCTGGCGCGCAGCGGCTACTGCCGAACCCGACGTCTTCGTGGCCGACGGTGCTGCGGCGCGGCGTCGGGAATCGCCACCGCTCCCCCTGGTTCATATCGGCGGCGTTTTCCGGGTGCCTGCAGTGTGTCTGCGAGGCACGCTCGTTCGTGTTGTTGGAGCGCTTCGAACTCGACCGGTGGGCCGATGCGGTGCGCAGGCATCGTCCGCGTGCGGTGTCGCTGGTGCCCGCCGCGCTGCGCATGGTGTTGCATTGAGCGCGAAGACCTGGCGAGCATCCTGGGCGCCGTCACATTCGGGAACGGCGCCACTGTCGGCCGACGATGCGGGAACGTCTTCAACGAGAAATACGGCATTCCGTTGCCGCGTAGGACGTCAAGACCGGAATGCCGTATTTCTCGTTGAAAGCGTCCACATCGTCGGCCGACAGTGGCGCCGTTCCCGATGTGACGGCGCGGATGCTCGCCAGGTCTTCACGCTCGAGATCCGAATGCAACACCATGCGCAGCGCGGCGGGCACCAGCGACACGGCACTCGGACGATGCCTGCGCACCGCATCGGCCCACCGGTCGAGTTCGAAGCGCTCCAACAACACGAACGAGCGTGCCTCGCAGACACACTGCAGCACCCGGAAAACGCCGCCGATATGAACCAGGGGAGCGGTGACGATCGCGACGCCGCGCCGCAGCACCGTCGGCGGCGCTGAACGGTCGGGTTCGGCGGCGATCACGCTGCGCGCCAGCATGTCGTAGGTGAGGTCGATTCGTTTGGGCGGTCCCGTTGTTCCACTGGTCAGCATGCGCACCGCGACACCTCGCCGGCCGGCACTGGAGGAGGGCACCGGTGCTGCAACATCTCGACCCGAGAGCGGAATCGCGGTCGGCCCAGCGGGCACCATCGACGCCAGGTCTTCGGGTTCGCCGACGACGATCGGCAGGCCCAACGCCGCGATGTCCGCGCGGGTACGGTCATCGCCGCGTGAGGGGTTGATGGTGACGACGGTGCCACCGCCAAGCAGTACGCCCAGCATGGCTGCTACGTGGGCGGGTCTGTTGCGCAACAGTATTCCCACCTCGGTCTCGCCAACTAGCGCGATCCGATTCGCTCGTTCGGCGACCTGGCGCCACGTCCACCATTGGCCGTCATACTCGATCGCGGGCGCGTCGGGCTGAAGATCCAGCACGTCGGCGATGCGTTGGCGCAGCGGGTGGCCGGGCATCACCGAATCCCCGGTCTTGCTTGGCCGCTGCGGGACTGCGCCGCGAGTTCGGCCTTGCCGAGCGGGTTTCCGAGCCTGGTGTAGATCAGGTTCTGCTCCAGTGCGGCGCGGTAGGGCTTGTCCAGCGACTCCCAGATCGCCTTCACGGTGCCCTGCGTCGCTGACGGCGGCTTGGCGGCGATCATCGTCGCGATCTCGTGAGCGCGCGCCCACAGTCGATCCCGCGAGACCACCTCCGACACCAGCCCGATTCGCAACGCAGTGTCCGCGCCGACACGTTCGTCGTTGCCCATCAACGCGATTCGCAATGTCTCGCCAAGGCCGACCCGCCGCATCAGGCCGACTGGCTCGAGTGCGCACACCAGACCCGCGCTGACATGAGAGTCGAAGAACGTCGCGTCGTCAGCGCAGATGACGACATCGGATTCGTTGACGAAGTAGAACGCACCCGCGGTACACATGCCCTGCACCGCACACACCACGGGCTTCCACATCTTTTGCCACTTCGGGCTGAGTTTCTCGCCGGGATCTTCGTGGTTCCACACGTTGTCGGGCTGCCCGTACGTCGACTTGACGTCCAGCCCTGCGGAAAACGCGCGGTCTCCCGCCGCGCGCAGCACCACGGCGTTCACGGAGTCGTCGAGCTTGACGGTGCGCCAGGCTTCGGCCACCTCCTCACACATGGTCCGGTTGAACGCGTTGAGCGAATCCGGCCGGTTCAGCGTGATGGTGGCGACGTGATCGTCGGCGCTCGACGTCCAGCAGGATCGTCTCGAAGTTCATCGGCACTGCCAGTTCGGGGCCCGCTTCTCCATGAACGCCTTGGGCCCCTCGATTGCGTCTTCGGTGCGGATTACTCGCTCGCGGAACGTCTCGGCGAGAATCTCGGCCTCATGCAGCGGCAGATCCAGCGTCTTGTGGATCGCCAGTCTCGTGCCTCGGACGGCAAGCGGCGCATTCGAGTTGACGATGTCGGCGATCTCATGGGCGCGTTCGAGAAGGCGGTCGTGCTCGACGATCTCGGTGATCATCCCGAGCTCGTAGGCGCGCTGCGCACTCATGCGTTCGTGCTTGCCCATCAGCGACATGCGCAACGCGACGTTGCGGGGCAGTACCCGAGCCAACCGCACCATTTCACGCCCGGCGACCAATCCGATGCTGACGTGAGGGTCGAAGAACGTCGCCTTCTCGGAGGCGATGGCGATGTCGCCGGTGGTGATCCAGTCCAGACCGGCGCCACAGCACAACCCGTTGATGGCCGCCAGCACCGGCTTGGCCATGGTGCGGAACGGGGGCGTGCCCTCCTGCGGCGCCTCCCATTGGTCATAGGTGGACAGATACGGGCGTTCGTAGATCACCCTGCCGTCTTCCGGGATCTCCGAGACATCGGCGCCCGTGCAGAACGCGCGGCCGGTCCCGGTGACGATGAGGATCCAGACGTTGTCGTCGTTCTCGGCCTCGTCATACGCGGCGCGGAGCTCACTGATCATGGCCGGACTGAGCGCGTTGAGCGCGTCGGGCCGGTTCAGCGTGATCGTGGCCTTGTGCCCGTCGGTTTCGTACTTGATGTCCTTCATTTGGTCACCTTCCACCGAATTCCGGTGTGCGCTTTTCGCGGAACGCCGACAGACCTTCCTTGAAATCTTTTGTCCGGCAGGAGAGTTCGACGTTGAACAGTTCCTGGTTCATGGACTGGGCCAGCGTCGCATGCTGGCCGTAATGGATCGCTTGCTTGGCAAGGCCGATAGCCACGGTTGGGCCGGTGGCCAGCCGCGTCAGCAATTGCTCTGTCGCGTCATCGAGTTCGGCCGTGCTCACGCAACTGTGGATCAACCCCCACGCCGCCGCATCGGTGGCGTTGACCTTTTCGCCGAGAAGCAACATCCGCTTGGCCCGCGCCAGGCCGACCAGCCGGGGGAGTAGCCATGTGGAACCGGAATCCGGACTGAAGCCCCGGCCGACGAACGGCTCCCAGAACAGCGCGTCGTCGGCAGCGACGGTGAAATCGGCGGCCAGCGCCAGATTGCAGCCAAGGCCGACGGCCCAGCCCCGCACGCTGCACACCACGGGCAGGTGGACGGTGTGGACCAGTTCGATCACGCGATGGGCCGTGTGCGGTAAACGGCGGACGAGGTCGCCGGTGCGGGGACGTTCCCCGCCGCTGTTCGCGGTCACCCAGTCCGCGCCGGCGCAGAAATCGTCCCCTCCGCCCTGGATGTGGATGGCCCGAAGAGAATCGTCGGTTGCGGCGTCCGTCAACACATCGACCAACGCCTCGATCATCGAATGGCTCAGCGAGTTGCGCCTCGGCGAGCGATCCAGCGTGAGTCGCAGTACCGCGCCGTCACGCGTCGCCGTTACCGAGCCGTCGGCGTCGACGTCAGTCACTGTTGATCCCGCCAATCCCTAGCTATACGGTTAGGCATACAGTATTGCTATCCTGTACAAGTTAGCAAGGAAAGCGCGCCATCGGAACATGGAAGAGGCCCCATGGCGGAAGGCACACCGCGATATGGCGAGCAGCCACTAGCGCAAACCGTCGCCGCCGCGGGCGCGTTGCGGCGCCTCACCGGTTTGCTCCTGTCTTTGGAGCACGAGCATCCGACTGTGGACGCCATGCTCGCGCAATTCGCCGACTGGGAGCGGGAGTTGGCGACGGCCGTTCCGCCGGACCTCACGCCCCGGATTGGGGATGGCGGCGAGGAGCAACGCGTATACCTAGACCACGCGTTCGACATCGGCGCGTACAACCCGTGCTTCCCCGAGTACACGTTCGACCACCTCGACGACGAGACCGCATCCGGCCGCGTCACCTTCCCGTTGGTCTATGAGGGTCCGCCCGGCCTGGTGAACGGCGGCTTTCTCGCCGTCTTCTTCGACTGCATCACCCAGCACCAGAGTTGCGCTGCCGAGCGGACCGGCAAGACGCGCTCGCTGACTGTGACCTTCCGCCGGCCGACCCCGATCCTCACCGAGCTCCGCTTCGACATCACACGGGAGGAGGTCGACGGCAGGGTCACGTCGACGGCGCGGTTGCTGCTGGACGACGAGGTGCTCTGCATCGGCGAGTTCAAGACGATGGCGACGCCGGCCAACCAGCTGACCGGATTCCGATTCGGAAAGCGGCGGGTCAAGAACTGATGGTCGTGCAACGCATTCGCCAACCGCGAGTGGCCGAGATCGTCGCGTCCCGGCTGCGCGAGGACATCCTGTCGGGGCGGCTCAAAGAGGGCGACGTGCTGCCGACGCAGGAGAGTTTGTTCTCCGAGTTCGGCGTCAGCCCGCCGGCGTTGCGCGAGGCGATCCACATCCTCGAGACCGACGGGCTGATCTCCGTGCGCCGGGGCAACGTCGGCGGAGCCGTCGTCCATCTGCCCTCCGCCGAGCGGACCGCGCACATGATCAGCATGGTGCTGCAGGCGCGATCCGCGAAACCGGCCGATGTCAGCGGCGCACTCATGCATCTGGAACCGATCTGCGCCGGCATGTGTGCCGCCCGCGAAGACCGGATGACGGAGGTCGTGCCACATCTCGAGGCCGAGATCGACGTTCAGGCAGAGCAATTCGACGACGTGTCGCGATACGTGCCGAACGCCCGGCGGTTTCATGAAGCCCTCGTCGCCCGGTGCGGCAACGAGCCGATGATCCTGGTGATCGGGTCGCTCGAGGTGATCTGGTCCGCGCACGAGTCGTCGGTGTGGAGCGACGAAGGCGACCCGATGAAGCGGAAAACGATGCAAGCCGCCCTGCGCGACCATCAGCGGCTCGTAGATGCCATCCGGGACGGGAACTCGTCACGTGCGATGCGGCTCGCGCAGGACCACCTCGCGGCGGCCCGGCGCAACACGCTCGCCGTCGGCACGGACAAAACCATTGAGGCCAAGTTGATTTCGAACGGCAACCATCAGGAGCCCGGCAGATGACAGACGATCGTGTTCTTTTCGACGTCGATCCCGAGAAGCGGATCGCGACGATCACTCTGAACAACCCGGCGCAGCGTAATTCCTACGACGCCACCATGCGCGACGTCCTTGCGCGCCACCTCGATCGCGTCGCCGAAGACGACGATCTCACCGTGGTGCTGCTGCGCGGAGCCGATGGCGTGTTCAGCACCGGAGCGGATATGAACAACGCTTATGGCTGGTACGGCGACGCAGACAAGGAGAAGCCGTCAACCGAGAGCCGGCCGAGCCAACGTCGGCGACTCACGGTGGACCGCAAGTCGTTCGGTTTCTACCACAACCTGATGGGGTTTCCGAAGGTCACGGTGGGCGAGGTCAGCGGTTATGCCCTCGGCGGCGGCTTCGAGATGGCATTGATGACCGACATCTCGGTGATCGCCCGCAACACCAAGATCGGTATGCCGGCCACCCGTTTCCTCGGGCCTGCGCTGGGCAGCCTGCACATGTTCTTCCACCGGCTCGGGCCGGTGCTGGCCCGACGGCTGTTGCTGACCGGCGACATTATCGAGGCCGGCGCCGTCGAGCACCTCGGCATCTTCACCGACACCTGCGACGCCGCAGCGGTGCCGGGACGGGCCCGCTACTGGGCGGAGAAGGCGGCGAAAATGCCGGCCGACGGAGTCGTCATCGCCAAGGAGGCGTTCCGCCTCGTCGAGCAGAGCCAGGCGTATCAGGGCGAGGAAGTGGCCAGCTATCTCTTCCATGCCTACGGGACGAACCTGCAGTTCGCGCCGGGCGAGTTCAACTTTGTCAAGACGCGGGCCCAGCACGGAACGAAGGAGGCGTTTCGGCTGCGTGACGAGCACTTCCATGTCCCTGAGCCGAAGTGACGGCCTTGACCTACTGGCATGCCGTGGACGGTTCGGCTATCTGCAACAGCTGCTTACCGAAGTTCTTGCCGTCGAAGAGCCGGTTGAGGATATCGGTGGCGTCCTCGATGTCGCCCTTCTGGAGGTCGTCGGCCCAGACGAGGTCACCGTTGCGGATCCATGCGGTGAGGCGGTCGGCCGCTTCGCTGAACTGGTCGAGGAAGTCGGTGACGATGAAGCCGAGCATCCTGGCGCTGCGCACGGTGATGGTCGAGAGATTCGTCGGCCCGTAGGCGGTGGCTTCGTCGGAGTACCCGCTCGAGATCCCCCCGCACAACACGACTGTGCCGCGTTGAGCGATGTTGCTGATACCGGCCTCCAAGACTCGTCCGGCGACGTTGTCGTAGAACACATTTACGCCTTTGGGGGCCAGATCGGCGATGCTCTGCTTGATGTCGTGAGACTTGTAGTCGATGGCCGCGTCAAACTGGGCCACATCGGTCAGCCAGCGGGTCTTCTCCGGACCGCCGGCAATGCCGATCGTTGTCGCACCCGCCAGTCGGGCGATCTGCCCTGCAACCGAGCCTGTCGCCCCGGCGGCACCTGAGACGACCACGACGTCGCCGGGCTTCGGTCGACCGAGTTCGAGCATTCCAAAGTAGGCGGTCAGGCCGGTGGTGCCGAGGACGCCAAGGACTGCTGTGGGGGCGATTCCGGCGGGAACCTTGCGGGCCGCCGGTAGATCGCCGTCGTCGCCGTGGATGTGCTCGAGCCTGCCGACCGTGCCGTCGGCAACATGGCACAGCGCGTACTGCTTGCCACCCGAAGTTGCCGTGGACCAGCGTGCCCTGCGGGAAGTCGGCATCGGCGCTCGCAACGACCTCCCCGACGGCGTGACCCCGCATGACCTCACCCAGTGGTACCGGCGGTGCATACGACGGGCCGTCGTTCATCCATCCCCGCATCGCCGGATCGAACGCGAGCCAGATGACCTTGACGAGCACCTGCCCGGGTCCCGGTGTGGGGGTGGGTTGTTCGTCAACGGTGAAGTCCGTTCTGCTGAGGGTCCAGACCGGACGCGAGGTCAACAGCATGCGGCGGTTCTGATATTGAGGCATAGCGAGTTCCTATCTGAAGGACTAATGGACAGTTCTTATGTTGGTATCGGGCGACAGACGGGTCTGTCAGCCGCGAATGAGGGTCGTTGATTCCGCCCATTCGGCGGCGCGCAACTCGGTCTTGAGTGTCTTGCCGGTCGATGTCTTCGGCAGTTCGGCAACGAACTCAACCTCGCGCGGGGCCTTGTATGCCGCCAAACGCGCTTTCACATGACCGATGACATCGTCGGAGGTCACCCGCGCCCCTACGGCGGCTACCACGAACGCTTTCGGTCGCTCCCCCCATTTGTCGTCGGGCACACCGACGACGGCAACCTCGACCACCGCGGGATGAGACATGACTGCTTGTTCCACTTCCACCGAGGAGATGTTCTCTCCGCCGGAGATGATGACGTCCTTGGCCCGGTCGAACAGTTGGACATAGCCATCAGGGTGCCGGACGCCGAGGTCTCCGGAGTGGAACCAGCCGCCGGCGAACGCTTCTCGGGTCTGTTCAGGGTCGAGGTAGTAGCCCTTCATCACGATGTTGCCGCGCATGACGATCTCACCCGTCTCCGATCCGTCGGCCCGCACGTCAACGAGCGAGCCGTCGTCGGTGCCCGAGGGTGGGCGCACGACTCTCATGTGGTCGGAGCAGAGCATGCCGACGCCCTGGCGGGCGAGTCGCGTCGCAAACTCTTGGCGGTGTAACTCGTCCCAGCCGGGCTGCACCTCGCAGATGGCATACGGGCCGTAGGTTTCGGTGAGGCCGTAGACGTGGGTCACCGTGGCGCCCAACCCGCGAACGGCCTCGATCGTGGCCGGGCTTGGTGGCGCGCCGGCCGTCGTGATGGTGACGGGGTGATCCAGCTTGCGTGCTTCGGTTGCGTTGGTCAGGGTGGTCAGCACGGTGGGTGCTCCGCTGAAGTGGGTCACCGCCAGCTCATCGATCGCACGCCACATCGCATCTGCGCGCACTGCGCGCAGGCACACGTGCGTGGCGGCGACAGCGGTGACGGCCCACGGGTGGCACCAACCGTTGCAGTGAAACATCGGCAGTGTCCACATGTAGCGGGAGTCTGCGGTGAAGCCGTTGTGAATGACTTGGTTCAGCGCGTTGAGGTAGGCACCACGGTGGGTGTACATGACACCTTTGGGTCGGCCGGTTGTGCCCGAGGTGTAGTTGATCGAGATGGTGCTGTCTTCATCGTCGACGTCCCACGGCAGCTCGTCGTCCGAGCCGCGGCTGAGGAGCTCGGTATACATTGTGGCGGGCCACAAGTGAGCGTCGTCGCCGTTCTCGTCCGGAAGCTCGACGATCTCCTCTACGGAGGCCAGATCGGTGCTGTGCAGCTCGACCCGCTGCAGGTGG
The DNA here is from genome assembly GCA_963732985.1 of uncultured Actinomycetes bacterium. GTDB lineage: Bacteria > Actinomycetota > Thermoleophilia > Gaiellales > Gaiellaceae > Gaiella. Next base: position 32,475 of record CAVTBP010000009.1, read on the forward strand.
GCTCCGTCAGCGAAAAGAAGCTTCGTCTCGGAGTGGTCGCAGATGTACTGGATCTCTGGCGCCGCGAGCCGGGTGTTGATGGGAACCAGAACATTGCCGGCCAACGGGATCGCGAAGTGGGCCGCCAGCATCTCGGCCGAGTTCGACGCCATATATGCCACGCGATCGCCCGGTGCGACTCCGGACGCTCGCACGGCATGCGCAAGTCGGGTGACATGCGCAGCCAACTGTCCGTAGGTGAGGCGGCGATCGCCGTCGATCACGGCTAGTTTGTCGGGGAACACCGACGCGGTACGATCGAGAAATCGCAGTGGGCTCAGTGCGACGTTGAGGCCGTTCATGATTAGTCCTCCCTGCAATGTGTTAGCAGCACGCGGCGACGACCGATGCTCGGTCCGCGCAGCAGTTGATGAAGTTCCGTAGCAGGTTCTCGGAATGAGAGTCGTTGCACCACAGAATCTCTGGATGCCATTGGACGGCAACCAAGTTCGCCGACGCGATCTCGAAAGCCTCCACCAAGCCGTCCTCGGCAGTCGCGGTGGCGCGCACATTCGGTGCCAACGTCTTGAACCCTTGGTGGTGTTGGCTGTTGACGGCGATGCTGCCGTCTGCACCCAACCATTCTGCCAACCGCGTATCGGATTCGACGTGAACCGAATGAGTTGGAAGATCGAGTGACTCCTCGGACATCCGGTGAGGCACACGACTTGCGCGATCGCGTGCCAGGTCGGCGAACAATGTTCCGCCCAACGCCACATTGGTCAGCTGCGCCCCTCGACAGATTGCGAGCACCGGAGTACCGTTCCGCAGCGCGACATTCAGTGCCGTGATCTCGTTGTCGTCCACAGAGCGGGGGCCGGCTTCGATCAACGGGTCGGCGCTGTCACCGTCGTACAGCTCAGGATTGACATCTGAACCACCGAGCAGAATCAAGCCATCCGCCATGCCGACCAGCTGCTCGAGATCCGTTCGGGGATGGCGGCAATCGATGGTCAGGGGAGCCGCGCCGGCAGCAACAATGCCGGCAAGCATCGCCCGCCAATGGTGGTAGCGACGTAACACGTCGAAGTCCATGGTGACGGCCACTACGGGCTGCCGCGGTTGCGACATGACACCCCTTCCTATGAAATCGGATCCGCTCTGTGCCGCAGGCCCCAGTCGCCCGGGCGGGGTTGGTCTCGGCGTCGTGGCCGACGACGAGCAGGCCGAGCGAGCATATCCACCATCATAAGGTCTAGTCAATAGTTCTTTAAGCGAGTGGAAGTGCCGGCGTTGTCGACGCGGGCCAACACCGAAACATCGTCCCGTATACGTCAGGTCACATTTATGGTCTACTGAGTACTTCTTTAGTCCATATGAGGTACTTGCGAACATCGCGAGTAGGAAGGGATTTTGACGTGAGCGGTGACAAGACAGGCCCGGGGGGATTGGTGCCCGAGGGGGCTGACACCCCTACTCATCTCAAACGAGGCGCAGTCGGCCTCGCTGGAGTCGTGTTCATGGTGGTCGCGTTTTCGGCGCCCATCTCGGCGATGACCGCCAACCTCCCCGTTGCGGTCGGATTCGGCAACGGTTCGAGGGGCTCCGGCCGGCTTCATCATCGCCACGGTGATGTTGACGATTTTCAGCGTCGGGTTCGTTGCTCTCGCACGGCACATCACCGCGGCCGGCGCGTTCTACACCTTTGTGTCCCGAGGCTGGTCCAGGACTCCGGGTCTGGCGGCGGGAGTGATGTCCATGTTCGTTTACATGATCATGGAAGCAGGAGTGGTCGGGCTGTTCTCCACGTTCGCTGCGCAGGCGGCGTCGAGCTATCTGTCGGTCAACGCGCCCTGGTGGGTTTATGCCCTCATCGCGGTGACGGCCATCGGCGCCCTTTCGCATCGAGACATCTCGGTGGCCGCCAAGGTTCTCGGCGTTGCCCTCGTCTGCGAAATCGTCATTCTCACCGTCACTTCCGTGGCCGGACTCGTCCACGGGCCGGGAATCGCATGGAGTTCGCTGAACCCGTTATCGGCGTTGCAGGCCAACGGCGTGACAGACGGTGCCGTCGGGCTCGGTCTGTTGATGGCATTCTGGTGCTGGGTCGGATTCGAAGCCACGGCCATCTACGGTGAAGAATCCAAGGACCCCAAGCGGATCGTGCCCCGCGCCACGATGGTCGCGGTCATCGGCATCGGAGTTTTCTACACCTTCATCGCGTGGGCTGTCATCAGTGCGAACGGGCCGGAGGAATCGGTGGCGCTGGCATCGGGAACCAGTCCTTTCGAGCTTCTCTACACTCCGGCCCGCCAGTACGTCGGGCCATGGGCAGTGACCGCTTTCGAACTGCTGGTTCTTGCGGGCACGTTCGCGTGCGCGCTGGCGATCCACAACTCCGCCGCCAGGTATCTGTTCGCTTTCGGCCGAGACCGTCTGCTCTGGCATCGACTCGGCGATGCACACCCGCAGCATGGGTCGCCCTGGATCGCCTCGCTAACGCAATCGGTGTTCACGGTGCTACTCATCCTGATCGCGGTGCTCACCGAGTCGGATCCCTACCTCATCTTGTTCACCCTGGTCGCGATTCTGGCCACCCTGTGCCTGCTCGTTGTTCAAGTCATGTGCTCGATCTCGGTCATCACCTACTTCCACGTGCAGAAACAACACCCCGAAACGGCCAGCCTGTGGCGCACCTTCGTGTGTCCCGTCGTCGGTGGATTGGGGATGGGGTTCGTGATCTATCTGATGATGTCGAACATGGCAGTGGCGGCCGGCGCCGCCTCGGGATCCCTGTTCTTCAAGTCCATCCCGTGGATCGTTATCGGTCTGCTCGTCGCGTCACTGGCGGTGGCGACCTATTTGCGGCGCATCCGGCCTGACCTGTATGGACGTATCGGTCGAACGGTCTTCGACGACGCTGACGACACGGCGGCGGAACTGTCCGCGGACGACAGTCGTCTGGCAAACAGCGAACTGATCCGGGAGTGAGACGCCACTAGCGGCCGGGCGTGGCGGCGGTCATTGATGGCCGCCGCTATGTCCCAGCTGACCAGTGCTTATCGCTGGCGAAGCCACGACTCCACCGTCTGGCGAGTGGAATTGATGTGCGCAGTCATCGTCGATGCAGCTAGTTCTGGGTTCCGCCCCGCAATCGCTTCGACGATGGCGTCGTGGTAATCGTTGGCGTTGGGTTCCACGTGGTGAAAGATCGCCCCGACGGGCAGCCACATGGCGCGGCGTGCGTTGGCCACTGCATCGAATAGGTACTCGTTGCGGCATGACTCGGCGATCTTGAGGTGGAACGCAGAGTCCAGCGATTGCCACTCGGTGATCAGGTGTGGTGTGTTGGTGTCGCTGAGGGCACGAGCGATATGCGTGTCCATGGCGCTCAAGAGTTTGCGTAGTTGACTGACGTCACTGGCGCGCCTGCGCTCAGCGGCTAGCCGGGCCGCTCCCGACTCCACGATGACTCGATAATCGAAGGCATTCCGCAGCGACACCCTGTTGTCGCGCATTGTCCGCCGCGCCGAGGCCTCGTCGTGCGGCGGGGCTAACACGGTAACCCCCCCATTGCGGCCCCGCTTCACCGAGACCAGGCCTTCGCGGTCGAGGATGGTCATCGCGGCGCGGACGACCGTCCGTGAGACATCCAACATCTCCGACAGATCGCGTTCGGTGGGCAGCTTGTCGCCTGGCTTGAATCTGCCTAGTTCAAGGGCGCGTCGGATCTGATCGACTACCAACTCGTGTGCAGGGATCTGTCGCACACGACTGAGCTCGAGTTGCTCCAGTGCCATCTACAGACTTCCTTTCCTGTCGCTAGGCCCAGATTAGCTGATCGAACACGTTCTAAGTGCATTTGAACCAGTCAATAGCCCATCAGTCGCTACCGAAGAGGAACCACAAAAGAACTAAAGACTTGACCTTTAGGTATTTAAGGCGCATGCTGGTTCGACAAGCGATCGACGTCTAGTGGGGAGAAGAGGTTGGACACCAAGGTCATCGTCACCGGTGGAGCCGGTGTCATCGGACGTGCGATATGTCAGCGGCTGGCCGAGAGTGGCTACCGGCCCGTGGCCGCCGACCTGCCCGCGGCCCTGCAGGGCGGCGGCTTCGCGCGGACGGACATTGCCGAGGTGTCGATGGACATCACCGATGCGGGAAGCGTTGAGCGGGCGGTCACCGAAGCCGTCGGCAATGGCGAGACGCTCGCCGGCCTCGTCAATTGCGCTGGTGTGCTGCGTGATTCGTTCCTCGGTGAACTCGACGAAGCCAAGCTCGAACTGATGTTCCAGGTCAACATCGCGGGTACGGCACGGGTGACCAATGCCGTCGCCCCGCTGCTGGCCGAGGGCAGCGCGATCGTCAACGTCGGCTCTCTCACCGGCCACTTCGGACGGTTCCGGGGAGCATCCGTCTACGGCGCCACCAAAGCCGGAATCGCCGCCTACACACGTTATCTCGCTGAGGAGCTCGCACCACGGGGCATCCGCGTCAACAACGTCGCGCCCGGGGTGATCCGCGCGCCGATGAGTGCCTCGATGGCTCGGGTCTCAGGTGGTGAAGAGGCCAGCGCCGCGCACGCAATGCTGAAGCGGATCGGTGAGCCTGAAGAGGTCGCCGAAGTGGTGGAGTTCCTGCTGTCTGCCCGCGCGTCCTACATCACCGCGCAGACCCTGCTGGTGGACGGGGGCACGGTCGCATGGTGACTGCAACGCAGCCGTCGACCGACGTAATCGGTGTCGACGCAGCCAACGACGAAGCCTTCCGACGGCTCGACGCCGCCGATCCCTGGGTCGTCGACGTCGCCACCGCCGGGGAAGTGCTTCCGGGGTACCGCGACAACCTCGTGCTGACCTCCGGGGCGCCGATGCCCTGGGAGGAGTACACCGGCGGCCAACGAGAGGCGCTCATCGGCGGAGCCCTTTTCGAGGGCTTGGCCTCAACTCGCGACGAAGCCATCTCCGGCTTCGCCGACAGAAGCATCGAAATCGGCAGCTGTCACGACTTTGCGGCGGTGGGATCGCTGGCCGGCATCTACACCGCCTCGATGCCGGTGTTCGTGGTGCAGAACCGTGCCCACGGAAATGTGGGTTTCTGCAACTTCTACGAAGGCAAGGAACCGCGCCGGCTCAACTACGGCTGTTACGACGCCGGCGTGCACGAGCGACTCCTGTACGTCAACTCGGTGTTGGCCCCGGTGGTGGGCGAGGCGATTCGCCGCCGCGGCGGTATCGCACTCAAGCCGTTGATCGCGCGAGCCCTGCGGATGGGCGACGAGGTGCACAGCCGAAATGCCGCAGCGTCAGTGCTGTTCAACCGTGAGATCCTGCCCGCAATCCTCGACATGGTCGTCGACGGCGTTGCAGGCGTACGTGAGACCATGCTGCACCTCGCGGAGAACGACTACTTCTTCCTGCGGTTGTCGATGGCGGCGGCCAAAGCGTCGGCGGACGCCATGGCGGTGCCCGGATCCACGCTGGTCTCCGCGATGGCGTTCAGCTGCCGCGGCTTCGCGATCAAACTCGCCGGTCTGGGCAACACCTGGTTCGAGGGACCCCCGCCTCTGCACGAGGGCAAGCTCTTCGAGGCGCACACCGAAGACGAGATCACCTGGATGGGAGGGGAGTCACCGATCACCGAAACGGTAGGCCTCGGAGGATTCGCGCAGGCGTGCGCGTTGTCTCTGCAGGACTACCAGGGTGGATCGCCCGAGGTGATGATCGAACGCAACCGCGAGATGTACCGGATAACCCACGGAACCAACAGTTCCTACCGTATCCCGTTGTTCGCGTTCGAAGGCACCCCCACGGGCATCGACGCTCGCAAGGTCCTGTCGACCGACATCTCACCGGTGATGGATGTGGGCTTGGCCGGCCGCGACGGCGGCCAGATCGGCGCTGGAGTCATCCGTGCACCGCGCGAGTGCTTCCAGGCCGCAATCGACGCCCACACCGCCGCCTACGGCCCGTCATGACCGGCACATGCGCGCGGTCGCACTCGCTGACGTTCGCGGGTGACAGTGCGGTGGTGACCGGGGCGGCGTCCGGAATCGGCGCGGCCACCGCGCAACTCCTCGTGAATGCCGGAATCCGGACTCTCGCCCTGGACCTCAACGGCCCGGCGGAGCGGTACCAGACCCGAGACGACCTGATGGTCAGCCGGGCGGTCGATGTCCGTGACAGCGACGCACTGAAAACAGCGCTGCGGCAGGCGTTTCCCGACGGGCAACTGAACTACGTCGTGAACTGCGCTGGTGTCCCTGCGCACACCGGGTTCCGAGACGTCAGTGCGGGGCAATGGCGCTCGGTGCTAGAGGTCAATCTGATCGGGGCCTACAACGTGATCGACAGCTGTGCAGACCTCCTGGCCGCCGGTGACCCCGCGGCCATCGTGAACATCACGTCCATCGAAGCAACCCGGGTGATCGCGCTGACCAATCCCGATCCGAATCCGCATTACGCCGCGTCGAAAGCTGCGCTGACGATGTTGACCCGCACCGCGGCCAGAGCCTTGGGCGGCCACACGAGAGTCAACAGCATCGCTCCAGGATTTGTCGCCACCCCGATGGCGGCAGAGCACGGCGACACCATCACACTGCCGCCGCAGCTGGCTGCCCGAACCCTCCTCGACCGGTGGGCACAGCCACGTGAAATCGCCGCCGCCGCCGCATTTCTGCTCAGTGACCAAGCGCGCTACATCACCGGCGCCGACCTCCGGGTCGACGGAGGATTCGCAACAACGTGACGGCGCGTGCTCATGTGACCGCCACCCAACAGAGGGGACCTTCGATGCCCATCGATCCCATTGCGCAGAAGATGCTCGACGACGCTCGCGCCTCGGGTCGGCCCAATGCCCACCTGTTGCCAATCGAGACCGCACGCGCCAACTTCGAGGCGACGTTCGGCGCCCTGGCCAAGCCTGACGTCGCCAACATTGTCGAGGTGTCGATACCTACCCGAGACGGCGACAAAGTTCGGGGTCGCCTGTACCTGCCCGTTGATTCCGGCGATCTGCCGCTAACCATCTACTACCACGGCGGCGGATGGCTTCTTGGCAGCATCGACTCCCACGACGTGACGACACGCCGGCTCGCGCTGTCGTCGAAATCGGCTGTGCTGTCGGTGGAGTACCGCCGGGGACCCGAGCATCGCTTCCCCACAGCCGTTCACGACGCGATCGATGCCCTCCAGTGGGCGCGAGGAGAAACCGCAGACCTGCAGGCACTGGGAATCGACCTCGGAAGAATTGCGGTAGCCGGCGACAGCGCCGGCGGAAATCTCGCAGGGGCGGTGGCTATTTATGCGCGTGACGCCGACATCGATCCTCCTCTTCGGCACCAGCTACTGATCTACCCAAGCGCCACCTGCGATCTCACGATCGGCTTCGACGATGACTACGAAGGGGTGATGCTCGAACGTGACGAACTGAAATGGCACCAGCACAACTACTTCGAGAAGCCCGAAGACGCCGCCGACCCGCGGGCGTCGATCCTGAACGCCGCCCACGACGGCTTGCCGCCCGCCACCGTCATCCTCGCCGAGTGCGATCCCATCAAACCGCAAGGCGTTCTGCTGGCGCGCGCGCTGGAAGCCGCAGGTGTCGACACCGAAACCCGCGAATACCCGGGAATGATCCACGGCTTCTTCGGGCTCGACGAGATCTTCCCCACCGCCACTGAGGCGATGAGTTTTGCCGGCCAACGTCTCGCAGCCGCGCTAGGGGAGCGCCCGTGATGCTCAATGCGGTTGTCACCGGCGCTAACGGAGGCATCGGCGGTGCTATCACCAGCCGCCTACACAAGGATGGAGTCCGTGTCATCGCGACCGACGTCAATCCTGGTCCCGCACAGACAATCCCAGTTGGTACGACCTATGTTCCTCTGAACCTGCTCGATTCGGCAGAGGGGTTTGAAAGGGTCTTTGCTGAGGTGGGAGAAGGGGGACTGGACTACCTCGTCAACGCTGCGGGCCTGGCGATGCTCGACCGGGACGGGTCGATCGTCGACCACGATGACGAGGCCGTCTGGGACCGCACCATGGGTGTCAACCTGCACGGGCTCCGACGACTGACCGTCGCCTCACTGCCCTACCTTCGCAAGGGCCGCGGCAAGAGCATCGTCAACGTCGCCAGTGTGGCCGGCTTGCGCGGCATGGACTCACCGCTTGATGCCTACCAGGTGAGCAAGGCCGCTGTGGTGTCCCTGACCCGCGCCGTGGCGCTGCGGTTGGCGAGCGAAGGGATTCGGTGTAATGCCCTCTGCCCCGGTGCAATTCTCACACCGATGATCGAACCGTTGTACGAGCAGTCACCCCGGCGTCGCGGTGATATGGAGCAACGCACGCCGCTCGGGCGACTCGGTATGCCGACCGACGTCGCCGACGCCGCAGCGTTCCTGCTCTCGGCAGATGCCGCCTTCATCACCGCGACGGAACTCGTGGTCGACGGTGGCTGGTCCGCCCAACTCAAGTAGCGGCCGCGACCCGCAGACCACGGCAAACAACTGAATACACATCAACCAAGTGTCAATACTACTCGAAGGCAAGTGATTTCAATGAACGCAGATGGGGCTTACCGGCCACGCGTCGCAATAATCGGTGCTGGATTCAGTGGCATCGCCGCGGCAGTCGGGCTGAAGAGACGGGGTATCGACGACTTCGTGATCTTCGAACGATCCGCCGGCCTGGGCGGGACGTGGCGACACAACACCTATCCGGGCGCTGAGGTGGATCTCGAGTCGCACATCTATTCGTTCTCCTTTGAGCGTTACGACTGGACCCGCACGCATGCGGGCTGGCGCGAGTTGCTGACGTACCTCCGCGATGTCGCGCAGAAATGGGACCTACTCCCGCACATGCGGTTCAACGAGCAAGTGGAGCAGGTGAGTTGGTCGGACGAGCGCCAGGACTACACCGTCCGGACCGCCTCGCAGGAGGATCACGGCAATTTCACGGCCGTCATCAGCGCCGTCGGGTTTCTCAACACTCCCGCCAAGCCGCCATTCGTCCGAGAAGAACACGACTTCACGGGACCGATCTGCCACACCTCGGAATGGCGCGACGATTTGGACATGGCGGGTAAGTCCGTGGGGGTTCTTGGAACGGGTTCGTCGGCGGTCCAGATCGTCACCGAGGCCGAGAAGGTCGCGTCCGCAGTCACGGTTTTCCAGATCGAGCCAAACTGGATGCTGCCCAAACAAGCTCGTGATTTCAGTCCGGTCGAACGTCGCCTCAATCGTTTCAGGCCGGTGTACGCCTACCGGCGAATGAAGCTGTACATCGACTACGACTTGCGCCAGCACCAGGCCCGCCACGCGCGACCAGACCGTGTCCTGAACAGGAAGCGACGCGAAGCTGCACTTGCGTACCTGCACCGGGAGATGTCCGATCGGCCAGAGCTGCTCGAGTTGCTCACGCCCGACTTCCCGATGGAGGGCCGCCGGACGGTCATCAGTGACACCTACTACCAGGCGTTGAAGAGCTCCAAGGTCAGGCTGGTGCCGCACGCGGTGAAAGGTCTGTCGGCGCACGGAGTGGTCGACGCCGACGGCGAGGAGCACCAGCTCGACATGATCGTGCTTGCAACAGGCTTTCAAGCTCACCAGTACCTCAGCACGTTCAAGGTGTCCGGCGAGAACGGGGCCGACCTGCACGATCGATGGTCCGACGGTGCCGAAGCATTCCTCGGCACGATGGTGCCGGGCTTTCCGAACTTCTTCATCATGTTCGGCCCGAACACCAATGTTGTTCCGCTGGTTGCCTTCTACGAGGCTCAGGCGAAATTCTCGGCCAGTCTCATCGCCCGGGCCGCACGCGAGGGTAAACGGCGCATCGATGTCCGCCGGTCCGCCTTCTACATATACAACGACTGGGCCCAGAACCTGCTGGCGAAGACGGTGTGGGCGACCACGGAGAGCTACTTCCGTGCCGGCGCGAACCGAACCGGCAAAGTCATTTCACAGTGGCCGACGAGCCCCACCATGTACCTGCTGGCCATGAGGCTTCTCCGTCGACTGGCAACGACGCTCACCTGATCCGGAACCCGCCCTGACATGCCCAAGGAAACACCATCGTGAACAACACCGACTTCACCGCATTCCAGCTCAGCGACGAGCACCAACAACTTCGAGAAGTGCTGCGAGAGTTGTGCGACAAGCGAATAGCGCCGCACGCCTCAGACGTCGACACCAACAGCCGTTACACCGTGGAGGCTCTCTCGGCCCTCAACGAAGCCAGTTTGGCAGCTGTGCACATACCCGAGGAGTACGGCGGGCAAGGGGCGGACGCCGTCGCCGGCTGCATCGTCATCGAAGAGGTCGCCAGGGTATGTGCGTCGTCGTCGTTGATCCCGGTCTGCAACAAACTCGGCACGACGGGTCTGCTGTTGCACGGCTCGGATTCGCTCAAACAACAAGTGCTGCCGGACATCGCGGCCGGCGCCACCGCTTCTTACGCCCTGTCAGAACGCGAGGCGGGCAGCGACGCAGCTTCCATGCGCACCCGTGCAGTCGCCGACGGCGATCGGTGGATCATCAACGGCGCCAAGTGCTGGATCTCCAACGGCGGACAGTCGACCTGGTACGCCGTCATGGCGGTCACGGACCACTTCCGCGGGTTCTCGTGGCATCTCGGCCTTCATGGTCCACAAGGACGATCCCGGGTTCGTCGTCGGAGCCAAAGAACGCAAAATGGGCATCAAGGGATCACCCACGACCGATCTGTACTTCGAGAACTGCGCGATCCCTGCCACGAGGGTCATCGGCGAACCCGGCGCCGGATTCAAGACGGCATTGGCCACACTGGATCACACTCGACCCACCATTGGTGCGCAAGCAGTCGGGATCGCGCAGGGAGCACTCGAATCTGCTATTGCCTACGTGAAAGAGCGGAGCCAGTTCGGCCGCCGTATCGCGGACTTTCAAGTTGTCCAGTTCATGCTCGCCGACATGGCGATGAAGATCGAAGCTGCGCGGTTGATGGTGTACTCCTCGGCGGCGCGAGCCGAGCGGGGTGAACCCGGGCTCGGTTTCATCTCCTCGGCTGCCAAATGCTTTGCCTCAGACGTGGCAATGGAGGTGACCACCAACGCCGTCCAGTTGTTCGGCGGGTACGGCTACACCACCGACTTCCCGGTCGAGAGATTCATGCGGGATGCCAAGATCACCCAGATTTATGAAGGCACCAACCAGATCCAGCGAGTTGTCATGGCACGCGCCTTGCTGCAGTGACGCCTGAGCGGCTGCACGCGCATCGTGACGCAGCTGCCAATGTCGCAGGTACCTTGACCCACAACACAAAAGCACTATAAAGTAGACCTTAAGCAAGACGTCGCCAACCAGCCGCCGAGACGTAACTATTCAAGGAGAACCCATGACCGTTCGATTCGATGCCTCGGCAACAACGAGCGTCGCCAGCTCCAATGGCCAGCACCTTCCGCGCGGAGTGTGGTCCCTGTCGGCGTTGAGGGAAGCCGTCGACGACGGCAGGATCACCAAGGTGCTGATGGTGGCCGCGGACAACATCGGCCGTCCCCTCGGAGAGCACTTCCCCGCCCGGCGATTCCTCGATCACGTCGACGATCCCTCCGCATTCCGCATTCCTCTCATGGTGTGGCAACTCGACATCGAACAAGACCTCAACCCTGACCTCGAGCACGTCGGCGGACTGAGCCACGGCGGTCCTGACTGTTTCCTCAAACCTGACCTGAACACATTGCGCGTGCTGCCGTGGATCCCCGATACCGCATTCGTCATCTGCGACCCGATCCTGGCCGACGGCTCAGTTCTGGAGATAGCCCCCCGGCAGATCCTCAAGCGGCAGTTGGCACGGCTTGCCTCGCACGGCGCAACCGTGCAGTGCGCCTCTGAACTGGAGTTCTACCTGTTCGACCAAAGTTATGAAAACAGTTGGGAGTCCGGCTATCAGATGCTGACTCCGGCGTCGCGTTTCAAGGCGGCCTACGACCCGCTCGTGGCAGTCCGCAATGAGCCGTTCATCAATGCTGTCGTTGACCAGATGGATTCCGCAGGCGTCGAAATCGAGGCGCTGTCTTGTGAGTACGGCATCGGACAACAGGAAATCAATCTGACGCATACGAACGCCCTGGAGATGGCCGACCGTCACTTCATCTACAAGTTCGGCGTCAAGACCATCGCGACGAGGATGGGTAAATCGGCCACCTTCATGGCGAAATGGGATGGCGCGGATGTGGGCAGTTCCTGTCACATCCACACCAGTCTCTGGTCGATCGACGGCGTAACCCCGTTGGGGGACGGTGCACTTTTTGACGGTTTCGTCGCCGGCCTGGTGGCCGATGCTCGCGACCTGTGCCTGCTCTATGCACCAAATCTCAACTCGTACCGACGGTTTCAGCCGAATTCCTTTGCGCCGACGACGGTGGCGTGCGGGAACGACAACCGCACGATGTCGTTCCGTGTGATCGGCGAGGGACCGACTCGCCGGGTCGAGAACCGGATACCGGGGGCGGATGTCAATCCCTACGTCGCCATCGCCGCGGCCGTCGCAGCAGGTGTGAATGGCATTGAGGCGCAACGCCCGTTCCCCGAACTCGTCGACGGCGACGGCTATGCTCGTCACGACCTACCACAACTGCCGACGTCCCTGCCCGAGGCCCTTGGACTCTTCGGCGACAGCGACTCCGCAAAGCACGCTTTCGGTCACGAAGTGCACGATCATCTGCTCACGGTTGGCCGTGGCGAAATGAACGCGTTCCTCACTCAGTCGGTGACAGATTGGGAACAGCGACGCTACTTCGAGCGGACGTGAGATGGTGTCGCCAGCACTGACCCACAACGACATGCTGGGGCACCTGGTCCGTAACGACCATTGGCTCGAGCAGGGGCAGTCCAGCTATGCGCTGGCCCTCGGCGCGCTGGACATGGCCGACTTCACCCGTGCGACAAGACTACGGCGCGATCACGGTCCAGGAGGCGTCGGAAGCATACGACCTGTACGGCGGCGTGGCTTCGTCAGATTCCGCAGGTGTTGTCAGCCAATGGTATTGACGAAAACTCACTGCGACAGTCGATGATTGAGGTCACCGCGACAATCGGCGATCACGACCTCGACTTGGGTTGGGCGACTTATCAGCGCCTCATCGACTCATTCTCCGACGCGTGCCAGAACGGAGACGGTGCCGCAGCACGCATCCTCCTGGACGAGGCTCGCAGCACGTGGCAGCAGCATCACGATCGCGCCTGCGACACCATCTGCGCACTGGTCGATGTCGCGGCGATCGCGATCGGTGAAACGTTCGTCGGAGAACTGTGGGACGTGCTGCTCGCGGGCATGTATGACCGTGCCACGAAGGTGTACGACCCCGCTAATGTTTCGTGGGCGCAGTCGGTGGAGCGGTTGCTCCTCGACATCTTCGAGGCAACGCGCGGTCATCTCACGGGACCACGCCGTGACGGCGCATTCTCTGTCGCCGAGGAGGACGACCGATGGGTGATCAGGTTCGCCCCGTGCGGATCGGGGGGTAGAACCTACGAATCCGGGGAGAGTTCGCATTCGGTCACCACCGAACCGCACGACTGGGCGTGGAACACCACCGGTGTGTGCCTGTACTGTGCGCATTGCTGCCAGCTGCAACAACGTTCGCCGATTGCACGACTCGGCTTCCCTCTCAGAGTGATCAACCCGCCAAGGCAGGGACAATCACCGGCGGTGTGTACGTGGTCCATCTACAAGGATCCCAGCTGCGTCCCGGACGAGGCCTATACGAGCGTCGGTTGCGATCCTCCTGCGCGTCGCGGACGTAGCTGAGTCGACGCCTGCGCATTTCCCGGCCTGCGCCCGGCACAATGTTGAGGGGTGAGCCGCGCGTCGGCCCGCTGCTGTGCGGGCCCGCTTGACCGAAGTGTCACTTAGTGACACAGTGGTGCTGTCGCTAAGTGACAGGAGGCTCCGACATCGACACGACTGCAGCATCGAGCGCGGTCGACGACAAGCAGTCGCAGGCGCGCCTTCGGGTGTCTCGTCATGCCTGCGAGTTGTTCTGGGAGCGGGGCGTCGCCGCGACCACTGGTGACGACATCGCTGCTGCGGCAGGGCTGTCGACCAGAACGATATGGCGCTACTTCCGTACCAAGGAAAGTTGTGTGGAGCCGGTGCTGGCGTTGTCGGCGAAGCGCTTTATCGCGTTGGCCGAACGCTGGCCGGCCGAGCTGTCACTGGCCGACCACATGGCGGCGGACATGGTCGAGAATCCGCTCACCGAGCGGGAGATCGCCGACGAAGTGGCGGCGCTACGGATCGCGACCATGTCGGCGACAGAGCCGGCACTGCGCACGGCTTACCTGATGGTGCACGACGAGATGGAGCGCGGCTTCACTCCCGTCGTCGCCAGGCGGTTGCGGCTTCCGGAGGATGACCTCACCGTGCGCCTGTGCGCGGCGGCGGTCACCGGGGCGTTCCGTGTGGTCGACGAGGACGTGGGGCGCCGCGCCATCATCGACAAGGAGAAGGTCACTCAGCAGGAGGCTCTGGCGTTGATCGACCGGGCCATCCGGGATGCCACCAACGGCCGGTTGGGCGGCCCGGTGGAACCCTGAAATAGCAGTCACGACAACCGAATACAACTGCACTCGCTATCGCCGGGAGACCACGATGATCCCGAGCGGTGCGGTGAACTCTGCCTGCATCACACCCCCGTGAAAGGACTGTCATGGCACTACCCGACTTGATCTCCGTGGAGGACTTCTTCAACCCGCCGACCCGCGCGGCCGCGACGATCTCCCCAGACGGCACCAGATCGCCTTCCTCGCACCCTGGAAGGATCGCCTCAACGTCTGGGTAGCAGGGCCTCGAGCGCCGACGCCGACGAGCCCCGATGCGTGACGGCCGACGACAACCGCAGTGTCCTGCACTTCGAATGGACCGACGACCCCCGATGGTTGATCTACCTCCAGGACACCAACGGCGACGAGAACTGGCACGTCCATCGAGTCGACCTCGACGACCCCGATGCCGCCGCCGTCGACCTCACACCGTTCCCCGGGTGCGATGGCCGCTCACTGCTACGCGAAGTCAAGAACGGCACGACGCACGTCATGCTGAACAACCGGGACGCCACCCTGATCGACGTCTACGAACTCGACATCGCCACCGGCGAACTCACACTGATCGCCGAGAATCCCGGACACGTGATCGGCTGGCTGTGCAGCGACAACGGCGACCTGTTCGCCACCTCAGCTGACCCCCGACGGCGACCTCGAGTTGTCTGCGGTGGGACGACGAGACCGAGACCCTGCGCCCCATCGCGACCTTCGACGGCAGCGACTACCCCATGGGCATCTACCCGATGGTCGTCACACCCGACGGTACGGGAGTGTGGATGGGATCCAATCGCGGCACCGACCGCACCCGCCTGGTGCGTCTCGACCTGACCACCGGCGAGGAGACCGACGTCGACAGCCACCCCGACCTCGACCTCGACCCTCGGGCGCATCGTCAGCCCGACCATCCCGGCGCCGCTCATCCAGGACCGGCGCACCGGTGAGTTGCTCGGCGTGCGCTATTTCGGTGAGCGCCAGGTCATTCGCGCGCTCGACCCGCGGTTCGCCGACGTCCTGGCGAACCTGGAGAAGCTGTCCGACGGAGACATCGGACGTCTCTCGTCGGACGAGAGCCGGGCTGCGGTGGGTGGTCGGCTTCAACCACGACCGCGACCCCGGCGCCACGTACTTGTACGACCACGACACCGGCGAGAGCCGGCTGCTGTTCCGGCCGCTGCCGCACCTGGATCCCGAGCAGCTGGCACCGATGCAGCCGGTCACGATCACCTCGCGCGACGGCTTGGCGCTGCACTCGTACCTGACGCTGCCGCTCGGAGTGGATCCGAAGGGACTGCCGTTGGTTCTCGTCGTCCACGGCGGGCCGTGGTACCGCGACAGCTGGGGTTTCGACGCCGGGGTCCAGATGCTGGCCAACCGCGGATATGCGGTGCTGCAGGTCAACTTCCGCGGGTCCACTGGGCTACGGCAAGGCGTTCCTCAAAGCGGCGATCGGTGAGTTCGCGGGCAAGATGCACGACGACCTGATCGACGGGGTGAACTGGGCGGTCGAGCAGGGCTACGCCGACCCTGACCGTGTGGCCGATCCTCGGCGGCTCCTACGGCGGGTACGCGGCGCTGGTCGGCGTGACGTTCACACCCGACGTCTTCGCCGCCGCCGTCGACTACGTCGGCATCTCCGATCTGGCGAACTTCATGCGGACGCTGCCCCCGATCGCGCGACCGCACCTGGCCAACAACTGGCACGCCTACGTCGGCGACCCCGAGCGACCCCGAGCAGTTGGCCGACATGATGGCCCGCTCGCCGATCACCAGGGTGGACCAGATCCGCACCCCGCTGCTGGTCATCCAGGGCGCCAACGACGTGCGCGTGGTGCAGGCCGAGTCCGACAACCTCGTGACCGCGCTGCGCGCTCGCGGCGTCGAGGTCGACTACCTCGTCCAAGCCGACGAGGGCCACGGCGCCGTGAACCCGGAGAACGTGATCGACATGTGGAGCGCGATATCGGGATTCCTCGCTCGGCAGCTTGGCGGCCGGGCATGACCGAGGTCGTCAGAGAACAGAAGCCCACCGTGCTGCAGCAGGCGGGAGGCATGCCGGGACTGATTGAACCGCAGTGGCCGCTGCTCAGTTCACTCGTTCACGACCGCAACGACCCGGATCTCGATCCGCATTTTCGGCGCGCCGAGGGCCGCCACTCCGGTCTCGGTCCATAGGGGTGCGCGGTCACCCATCCGCTTTCGGAACTGCTCGATCATGACTCGATTGTGCGATTCGCCGATCCAGTCCGGCGCGTCCGGAATGTGATACGAGTACACGGCGACCACGTCGCGCCATCCAGCACCCGCAGTCGCAAGAGTGCGTTCGACGTTGTCGAACGCCTGCACGATCTCGTCTTCTAGCGACTCGGGGAAGTTGAACTCCTCATCCCAACCACCCTGGCCCGAAATCTCCACGCGATCGCCGATCCTGACGGCTTGGCTGTAATGGCGGTTCTTCAGGAAGGTTTCGCCGTAGCCGGGCGTTGCGAAGAATTCGATTTCGGGCATGGCGTCCTCTGTTGGTCTTCTCGTGGGCAACATTTGGGCCGTTGCCGAATTCCGCCATCAGTGTCTCGACGCCGCCGAGTGCCGTGGCGGCTGCCAGCGAGTTCCAGTAGTCGCGGAAGTGCGCAATGCCGTCAGGCGCGATCGTGATCACGGAGACGTAGTCCATGCGGTAGTCGTTGCCGGTCTGTAAGGCTGCGCCCCGCACCGAGAATTCGAGGATCACGACGTCGGGATTGAGCGTGTGGTGGCGCCGGTGTTCGACAACCTCGTCCAGGCGGATCTGTGAGCTGTAGTCCTTCACGTAGTCCCACACGTCGTTGCGGCTGCGTAGGACCCGGTATCCGGGCGGGGCGAAGGGGAATTCCATCACGCCGGCGGGAGCCCACTGGTCGGCGAACGCGCGCATATCGTTGCGCCGCAGGCTGTCGAGTAATCCATCGACCACCCGGTCGGCGTGGGCGCGGCGTTCGTCGTCTCCGGGCACGTTTTCTCCACTCGTGTCGGCGCTCCATCCACCATTGAGATATATGAGACGGAACGGTATCGTTCCGTTCACGTTAGCGCTCGATTCGGCTCACGTCCAGCGTCGATCCACGGAAAAGCAGAAGGTGCGTGCGTTGCTAGAGTGCGGCGATGACTGAGGGGACGGGTGCCGAGCGCTCGCTCAAGCCCACCCTCAGGCGGGAGGTCACCGACGGGATCATCGCCGCGGTGCTCGATGAGTTGGCCGACGTCGGCTACGGCAAGCTCTCCATGGACGGGGTGGCCCGGCGTGCCCGTGCGGGAAAGGCGGCGCTCTACCGCCGATGGCCCACCAAGCAGGACATGGTCTTGGACGCAGTGGCCAGCATCAGCCTTCCGGTGCGGGAAACCCTGAGTTCGGGCGACCTGGTCACCGACGTGGTCGACATCATCCGCAGCGTGGACGAGTGGCTCGGCGAGTCCAGGATGTCGAGGATCATGCCCGACTTGCTCGCAGAAGCTAAACGCAATCGCGACCTGGCCGACGCCCTCACTGCACGCCTGGGCGTCACACGCCGCGAGTACGGCCACGCTGTGCTCGAAGAGGCAAGGCGCCGCGGGGAATTGGCTGCTGACGTAGATGTCGAGTACGCGCTCGACTTGATGGCAGGCCCGATCTTTTGGCGGATCTGCGGGCGGCGACAGAACACCACACCCGAATTTCTCGACCTGGTCGTCGACACCGTGCTGCATGCGCTGGGCGTCCAGCGGCCACTTCAGCGTCAAGAGCACAGACGGAAGACGGCGGTGGTGACCGGAGCGGAATGACAACGGCTGAGCTGTGAAATCGATGGCGCCGCTATTGAACTACCAAGACCATCACTGTTGCGCATCAGCTGCATCTGTCGAGGTTCACGAACAGGGCGAAGGCGTAGCCCCCGTTGTCGAGATGCAATGAAGATTGACAAGCGTGCACTGATTGTTTGACAACTTCGTTAGCCCGACTGACTATCTGACCCCAAGGCCGGTGGTCAAAAGCATCGCCTGAGCCCAGATGTCGACGCGACAGATGGCTTCTGCTGGTGCGCCTCGATGGTTGGTCAGCGAGGTCAGCCATGTTCGAAATCCGCACTGCCAGAACTGTTTGTCCGTCTGAGTGTTGCCGCCGCCGTGGCGCGTGCCATATCGATCAGTTGATCGTCAGGATGCGATGGACACGGCCCCAAAGCCGCGACTTGCGCGGTTGTGCGGGTGCGAAATCCCCACGATGAGGCGGCGCGCCGACTGGCCGACCGGGGCGTTCAGGTTGTGGCGGGTGACCTGACTGATCGGGCTTCCATGGCCGCGGCGATGGAAGGGGTGGCCGGGGTATTCGCGTACACCACCCCTTTTGGCGACGGCGTGGATGGCGAGGTGGCCCAGGGGCAGGCAATTCTGGCTGCCGCGGGCGAACAGCGGGTACCCCATTTGGTGTTCAGTTCGCTGGCAAATGCTGACCGGGGGACCGGCGTACCGATTTTCGAAAGCAAGGCGCGTATCGAAGCCCAATCGTGCCGTTCATGTAGGCGTTGTCGCCGAGCGTGAAGATGGTCCCGCCAACGGTATCCAGCAGCCTCGAGACACCTGCCGCGTCGCCCTCGTTGGATCTGGCTATGTCGCCGGCGCCTGCAAAGACCTGCGGCGCAAAGGCAAAAACCGGCGGGGGAGTGGCGTGGGGGCCGGCGCTGGGCCAGGGACCGTCGGGCTCGGCGTCGTCGGTGGGGTTCTCGAGTCGCCGCCGCCGCCGCACTGCGAGCAGGCCAGGCAGAGCAGCAGCGCGCCGACTCTCGTCGTCAACGGCGTTGGCGCGCCTCGCCTTCTGGCCAGAAGCATCAGAACCTTACAATTGCAGCAAGCTGAACCCGACGCCGAGGAAATGCTGAGATAGGAGTCCCGAACGCCGGAGAGGATAGCGTGCCGACGTACTGATCGTAGTTCGTCGTGCTCAAGGTGTTGAAAATTTCCGCACGGAGCTCGAAAACCAGGCGGCATCGGGTAAGCCGTTTCGTTGCCGCCAGATCCACGCTTTTGAAGGCATCGCCACGCACCGTGTTTCGCCGCCCGGGGCGCGCATCGTTCTGCGTCGTGCCGTTGCGGTCGTCCCCCCAGCTCATCGTGTACGGCTGGCTCGTTCGGAAGAACGCCAGGCTCGATAGCGTCCAGCCACTCGGAAGCGCGCCCTCCCCGGGCATCTGCCCAAGCTCATGCCGACTGCCAGAGATTGTGCCTGATATCCTGATCGGCCGGCCCCTGCTCCGCCGGCAATATTGCGGCTGTCTTCGGGGATCTGATAGTTGACCTGGTCCTCGGGCCGAGGCGAACGTGTAGGACGAAACCATCGGACAGCTGCCGCTCGCGCGGTTCGCCTTGACCTGCAGGGCGTGATACCAGCTCAACCCTTCATTGCCAAGCGACATGATCTTTGCGGAACCCGTTCTCGACGGGGATCAGCGGCCGGGTGGCGTCCGCCTCGGCCACATCTCTCTGGGCCGGCTTCTGAACGGATTCCGGGGCATTGCAGATCCACCAGGCTCATCAAGTCGCGGCCCGTCAAATGTAGGTAGTCGGCGGCGAACAGGAATGCCGAAGAGCATTCGCTCGATGCCGGCGGCGACTTGCAGCGAGTACGGGTTTCTGAATCGAGCATTCACCAACTGGATGTCGCGAGGCGGCACGGTCGCGAGCGTCGGCGGAAGCGTGTCGGGGAACACGGGCATCAACGGAGCGCCCGGCACGAGAGACAGCGTGATCGCGCCGTCCGGCCCTTCGAGTTGGACCCTGTTGATGTAGTAGAGCAGATGCTGTTGTGTATAGAGGCCCACGCCGCCGCGGATCACGGTTTGTCCGGCGCCGTTCGGATCCCATGAGGCGCTGAGGCGAGGCTGGATGTTGTTCTTGTCGGCAGGAACGTCGTAGCCGTCGACGTTCGAGATCCGCTCGATGTCGTAGCGCAGCCCGACATTCAACGTCAGCTTCGGGTGCGCTCTCCACTCGTCCTGAAGGAATCCGAATCCCGCGAGGCCTCTGGGGTTGGCGGTCAACGCCGCTGAAGAGGGCGCCACGGCCTGGATGAACGAGTAGGGCTGCGGGTAGGACGCCGGGGAGCCGGCGAAGAAGTACGCGCCGTGTCCGTACGCGAGGGATGTGTTGCTCGGCGCCGACGTGCTTGAACCCGCCGCCGAACTTCACCGAGTGGTCGCCGTGCGAAAGCGAGAACGTGTTCGCCGCCTCCCATGAGTCCTCGGGGTCGGCCCCGAAGCCCCACGGGCCGAGCAAGCCGCCTTCGATCGAGTAGCCGGCGCGCGACACGTAGACGCTCGGCTGCAGATCACGCCGGACGTCGACGTAGCGCGCGAACTGTATACGGGGCTGGCTCAGCAGCTGATTCGAGATGACAAAGGTATCGGTGAAGAGGAGCGTGTGCACATCGTTCCGGTACGCGACGCCTGTGCCCGGAAGCGCCAGACCGCCTGTCTCGTCGTGCCATCGAAACCACTGGCCGTTGTAGCGCCCGGTGAAGACATGCCGCTCGCTCGCTCTGTGATCGAGCTTCCAGAACAGCAGATGCTGATCCTCGTTGTTTGGCGCCAGCGCCTCGGGCGCCAGCGGAGAGACAACGATGTTGTGACCGCGCGCGCGCCAGCCCTCGTAGCTGCTGAAGAAATGCGTCCGGTCCCCACGACAGGCCCACCGAGCGTCAGGCCGAAGCGTTGAGAGTCGCTCGCCGGTTTCTCGGTGACGAACACCGGCACCGCGTTGAGGGCGTCATCCTGGACGAAGAGCAGGCCGGTGCCGCGCAACTCGTTGCTGCCCGGAGTTGGTGATGACATTGGTGACGGTCGCGAGCGCCTCGCCGAACTCCGCCGAAAACTGGCTGCTGAGTACCTGTACTTCCTTGATCGACTCCAGGCCGTAGCCCGAGTAGAAAGTCCGCGCGGCGCTCCGCCATTTGGAGAAATGGCTGGCGCCGTCCACCAGCACGTTGTTGCTCCAGTTCATGCATGCCTACCTTCGACGAGTACGTATTGCTCGGCGCGAGATCGAGCAGCGCCTGCTCGACGGCGACCTGCTCGGCGTCACCGCGACGGACGCGCTGGAGCTCGGCATCGACATCGGGCTGCTCGACTGCGCCATCTCGGTCGGCTTCCCCGGGACGGTCGCGTCGCTGAGACAGCAGTGGGCGCGCCGGTCGTCGCGGTCGCGGGCTCGCGGTGCTCGTCGCGAGCGACGACGCGCTCGACCAGTTCTTCATGCGCGAGCCGGACGCGCTGCTCGGCCGGCGCGTCGAGGCGGCCGTGCTCGACCACGCCAACCCGCGCGTGCTCGATCCGCACCTGTACGCGGCCGCGTTCGAAGGGCCGATCACGGAGGCGGACGCCGACACGCTCGGCGAGATCGCGGTCGCGCGCGCGGCGCTGCTCCCGGAGCTGGAACGGACGCCGGCCGGGCTCGTCTGGAGCGGGCGCGACTACCCGGCAGCACGCATCTCGCTGCGCTCGGGCGACCCGGAGGCGTTCACGGTCGTCGATGCCGGCACCGGAGCGGTGCTCGGCCAGGTCGAGCGCGAGCGGGCCTGGTCGACCGTCCACGACGGCGCCGTCTACCTCCATCTCGGGCGGCAGTACCTCGTCCAGTCGCTCGACCTGGAGGCTCGCGCGGCCGTCGTCGCCGAGGTGCAGGTCGACTGGTACACACAGCCGCGCAAGGAGTCGACCACGACGATCGAGGAGGCGCTGCAGGTCGAGCGCACGTGCGGCGTCGACCTCACCTTCGGCCGCATCGCCGTCACCGAGCAGGTGATCGCATACCAGCGCAAGGCGATCGCGGACGGCTCGACGATCGACACCGTCCCGCTCGACCTTCCCGAGACGACGTTCGAGACCGAGGCGGTCTGGTTCTGCCCGGACGACGCGCTCCTGGACGGGATCGACGAGATGCCGGTGCTGCTGGGCGCGCTGCACGCGGCCGAGCACTCGCTCATCGCGCTGTTGCCGCTCCAGGCAATGTGCGACCGCTGGGACATCGGGGGTCTCTCCACGAACGTGCACCAGCAGACCGGCCGCCCGACGATCTTCGTCTACGACGGCCACGCGGGCGGTGCGGGCCTGACCGAGCGCGGCTTCGCGCGCTTCGCCGGCTGGACGACCGACACCGCGCGGATGCTCGCCGGCTGCCCCTGCACCCACGGCTGCCCGTCGTGCGTGCAGAGCCCGAAATGCGGCAACCTCAACGACTTCCTCGACAAGCACGCGCGGGCCCTGACGCTGGTCCGTCGCATGGTGGCAGTCGCAGCGCGTCCTGCGGACGATCTCGGCAGCGGCAGCGGCGAGTGCGATCCACCGCGCGCCGGTCGCGAAGCGGCGAGCCCTGCTGCTCGACCGCGACGGAGGAGCGGCTTGTCGCAGGAGCGCGGCCGCGGTGACGGGAGGTCATCGCCGTGCGCGGAAAGTCGCCGTGGGTCTGGCAGCGCCACGCTGCGTAGCGCTCGCGCCGCAGCGGGTGGTCGAGCGACTCGTTGTGGCCGATCACGTTGGCGAGGGGGATGCGGAAGCGATCGGCCAGCCAGGCGGTCAGCGCCAGCGACGCGCGAAGCTGCCGCGTGTTTCGCAGCACGTCGCGGTGGCTCAGACCGACGTGCTCGACGCCGATCGCGTGCTGGTTGAGACCGGTGGTGTGACGGCACCGGAGATCGAGGCGGACGAGCTGGTAGATCGTGCCGTCGGTGTCGACGATGAAGTGCGCGCAGACACCCGGCAGCTCGCCCAGCTCCGGGCTCGGCGGGTTCGAGTGGAACGTCCAGAACGCCGACGAGAAGGTCGTCGAGACCGTCACGTGCTCGACGATCATGCGTGGCGCCAGTCGTGCGCCGGCGACGCCGTAGTGACGTCGCGAGTAGGCCGCCATCTCGGCCTGCCGGCGGGCGCCGTAGGGAATCGGCTTCCACACGACGGGCGGTCGCGGGAGCGAGGCGACCGGGGTGGGGCAGCGCCGGACGGCGACGCGGCGCGCCGAGGAGCGCGGCGGTCGCCGTCGCGGCGCCAGCACGAGCAGCGCCAGCCAGCGGCCGCAGGACAGCGACGGGTCTGTCGATTTCGCGCGCTCGTGTTCGTCGTCATGCTGGAATCGATCCAAAGGAGGTCGTGTGGAGTACCTGGCACTCATCTACGCAGACGAGGGCGCCTGGGAATCGTTGCAGGAGAACGAGCGCTCGAGCATGTACGACCGCTACATGGCGTTCTCGCGAGAGGCCCGTGAGGCGGGCGTGCTCGCCGGTGGTGACGAGCTCGCGGCGACCACCGACGCGACGACCGTCCGCGTGCGGGATGCGCAGCTCGCAGTGACCGACGGTCCGTATGCAGAGGCCAAGGAGGCGCTCGGCGGCTACTACCTGCTCAACTGCGGCTCGCTCGACGAGGCGCTCGACTGGGCCGCGCGCATCCCGGCCGCGGAGCACGGCGCGATCGAAGTGCGACCGGTTCACGTCGACCCGCAGGAGGGTTGAGCGATGCGCTACGCGCTGCTGGTCTACTCGGATCAGACGGGACTGGGCGGACATCGCCGAGGAAGAGGCAGGCCGGCTCCGCGCAGAGTCGATGCCACGCTGGATCGCACTGTTCGAGGAGCTCGGCAAGGCCGACCCGGCCGCCGAGGGCAAGGAGCTCGTGGAGGCCTCCGAGTCGAAGGTCGTCCGGGTGCGCGAAGGGAAGCGGATCGTCACCGACGGCCCGTTCGCGGACACGAAAGAGGTGATCGGCGGCGTCTTCTTCACCGAGCTGCCGGATCTCGACGAGGCGATCCGCCTGGCGAGCCTCGTGCCCGCCGCCGAGTACGGCTCGATCGAGATCCGCCCGCTCGTCGGTGCACGGAGAGGCGAGCTGAACGAGCTCGAGCGTGCGTACCGTGAGGAGTGGGGACGCGCGGTCGCCATCCTCATCCGCGTCCTCGGCGACTTCGACCTCGCCGAGGACGCGGTGCAGGATGCGTTCGCGACCGCCGCCGAGCGCTGGCCCCGCGACGGAGTGCCGCGCAACCCCGGGGCCTGGATCGTCACGACGGCGCGCAACCGGGCGATCGATCGCATCCGCCGTGACCGCACGTTCCGGCAGAAGGCCGAGCTCCTCGCGCGACTGGACGAGCTGCCGGCCGAGGAGGAGGACGTGAGCACCATCCCCGACGAGCGGCTCGCGCTGGTCTTCACCTGCTGCCACCCGGCGCTGCCCGCGGAAGCCCAGGTCGCGCTGACGCTGCGCGAGGTCTGCGGGCTCACGACGCCCGAGATCGCGCGCGCGTTCATCACCGCCGAGCCGACACTGGCGCAGCGGCTGGTGCGCGCGAAGCGGAAGATCCGCACGGCGGGCATCCCCTTCCGCGTCCCACCCGACCACATGCTCCCCGACCGGCTGCCCGACGGTCCTGCGCGTCGTCTACCTCGTCTTCAACGAGGGCTACGCGGCCAGCGCGGGCGACGACCTCGTCCGTCGCGACCTGTGCGCCGAGGCGATCCGGCTCGCGAAGCTCCTCTGCGTGCTGATGCCGGACGAGCCCGAGGCACTCGGGCTGCTTGCGCTGCTGCTGCTCCACGACTCGCGACGCGACGCCCGCGTCGACGGAGCCGGCGAGCTCGTCCTGCTCGACGAGCAGGACCGGGCGCTGTGGGACGCCGGCGAGATCGCGGAGGGCTGCGCTGCTGCACCGCGCGACTGGCGCTGCGGCGGTCCGGGCCCGTACCAGCTGCAGGCGCTGATCGCCGCCGGCCACGCGGAGAGCGCGGGCTGGGACACAATCGCGCGCGTGTACGCCGAGCTCGAGACGCACGATCCGCTCGCCCGTCGTCCGGCTCAACAGCGCCGTCGCGGTGGCGCTGGCCGGCGACGTCGACCGAGGCCTCGCGATGATCGACGCGATCGAGGGCCTCGCCGGCTACTCGTACCTGCACTCGGCGCGCGCGGATCTCCTCCGCCGCGCCGGACGGACCGACGGAGGCGGCCGACTGCGTACCGCAGCGCGCTCGAGCTGACCGCCAACGAGGCCGAGCGCCGCTTCCTCACACGCAGGCTCGACGAGACGTCCGGGCGGATCCCTGCGGCGCGTAGCCGCGCTCGGCCTGGAGGCTACGTCCGCTCCGGCGTGGACGCGCTAGGCGGATCGGCGCCGAGAGCGCAGGACGTCTCGACCGCCTCCGGCGGCGTCTGCCGGCCCGTGGCACACCCTCCACGGGCGGCCCGCCGTCGAGGATCACGACCGGGCGCCCGAGCCGCATCGCGAAGGCGATCTCGGCGATCGTGCCCCAGCTGCCGCCGACGGCGATCACGGCGTCGCCCGAAGCCGCGACGGCCAGGTTGCGTGCGTGACCGACGCCGGTGACGACGACGTGGTCGGCCCACGGATTCGCGCGCCGGCGCGTCTCGCCGGGCAGGATCGCGATCGTCGTGCCCCCGGCTGCCTTCGCGCCACGGTGTGCGGCGGCCATCACCTCGCCGAGGCCGCCCGTCACCACGGTGCAGCCCCGCTCGGCGAGCAGGCGGCCGACTTCCTCGGCCGCAGCCTCGTGCGTCGGGGCCGCTCCCGATCACCGAGACCTGGAGCGTCATCGCGTGGCTCGGCGCCCGGCCACCGCAAGCAGTTGCGCCCGAGGTGGCGTCCCACGCGGCGATGGTAACCATTCATCTCGTGGAGTCGGAGACAGCGCACCGGAGCGGACGCCAGGCACGCGGCGGCACCCTCATCCTCGGTGGTGGCTTCGCCGGCGCGTACGTGGCGCGTCTGCTCGGACGGAGCGGCGCGACGATCCTCTCTCCGGACAACTTCATGCTCTACACGCCGCTGCTGCCGGAAGCGGCTTCCGGGACACTCGAGCCACGTCACGTCGTCGTCCCGTTGCGGCGCATGTGCCCGCACAGCGAGCTGCTGCTGGGAACCGCGACGGCGCTCGACGATCGCGCGGCGAATCGTCACAGCCGAGACGCTGGGCGGTGTCTTCGAGATCTCGTACGACCGGCTCGTGGTCGCCGTGGGCGCGGTGACGCGCGTGCTACCCGTGCCCGGGCTGGCCGAGCACGGTCTCGGCTTCAAGGACGTCGCCGACGCGATCGCGCTGCGGAACCGGGTGCTCCGGCAGCTCGAGTCCGCGGCTGCTCGCATGGACGAGGAGGAGCGTCGCCGCGATCTCGGCTTCGTCTTCGTCGGCGCGGGGTACGCGGGCGTGGAGGCGCTCGCGGAGCTGAACGATCTCGCGCTGGATGCTGCCGCCTGATTCCCGAGATCGGTCGCGAGAGCGCAGCGCTGGGTGCTCGTCGACGCGGCGCCGACGATCCTGCCGGAGATCCCCAGTCGAGCTCGGGCGTTACACGCACATCGAGCTCGAGCGGCGTGGCGTGGAGATCCACACGTCGGCACGACGCTCGAATCGTTCACCGGTGACGAGGCGATCCTGTCGAACGGCGTCCGCGTTCCTGCGCGGACGCTGGTCTGGGCTGCGGGCGTGCGGCCCAACCCGGTCGTGGAGCACCTCGGGCTCCCCGTCGACGAACGTGGCCGCGTGGTGGTCGACTCGACGCTGGCCGTGGCAGGGCCGCCCGGCCATCTGGGCGCTCGGCGACTGCGCCGCGGTGCCGAACGCCGCGACTCCCGGCCGGGTCGACCCTCCGACCTGCCAGCACGCCCTCCGCCAGGCACGCCGCCTCGCGAAGAATCTCACGGGCGCGCCGCAGCCGTACAGCTATCGCATGCTGGGCCAGGTCGCGACGCTCGGCCGCTACAAGGGAATCGCCGACGTCTGCGGCATCCGCCTGCGCGGCTTCCCGGGCTGGTTCGTGACGCGGTCGTACCACCTCTACGCGTTGCCGATGCTGCGGCGCAAGGCGCGCGTGATGGCGGACTGGACGGTGTCGCTCTTCTTCCGCCGGGACGTCGCCGAGCTGTCGGCGCTCGGTCACCCGCGCCGGCTCGACACGTAGACCCGGCTTAGGCGGCTCACCCACACGGCGGCGCCCCTCGTGCCCGCGACGGTGGAGCGATCGGCACGGATCACGTCGCAGAGCCGTGACACTCGCCGACGCCGCGTCTGGACGTAGCCTTGTCCCGAGACCCCCTCCCTTGGGCGGGGGGTGGGTGGTGGGTAGCAGAAAACGCGTGACCGTCAGCGCAACGCCTGCAACGCGCGTGTGAGCGACTGGCCGCCGCCGAGCACGCCGGCGAACAGGTCGCCGTCGCGTGCCACACGGTCGAGCACCGTGTCCATCGTGAACGCGGCCAGGTCGAGGTCGGGGCCGACCTCCTCCCAGCGCAGCGGGGTCGAGACACCGGCGCGCCGGCCCGCGGACGCACCGAGTAGACGGTGGCCGTGGTTCGTGCCGCGCCGTTCTGGTTCGCGTCGACGAGCACGCCGCGCCGCTTTCTGCCGCGCCCACTCGGTCGTCACGAGACCCGGGTGCGCACGCGCGAGCGCGCCGGCGACGACCGCGGCGAACTCGCGCGCCACCTCGTACGTGTGCCGCCGGGCGATCGGCACGAGCACGTGGATGCCACGGGAGCCGCTCGTCTTCGGGAAGCTCTCGAGCTCCGAGCAGGTCGAGGGCCTCCTTGACGAGGCAGCGCCACCTCGACGACCTCGCGAAAGCCCACGTCGTCTGCGGGATCGAGGTCGAACATCACCCAGTCCGGCCGGTCGGGCTTGTCGACGCGCGACGACCACGCGTTCATGTCGATGCAGCCCATGTTCACGACCCACAGCAGCGCGAGGTCGTCCTCGACGAGCGCGTAGTCGATCTCCGCGTCTCTCGCCGTCGCGCGTCGTCGCCGGAAAGCGCGCCGTGCGCAGCCACGGCGGTGCGTGCTTCGGCGTGTCCTTCTGGAAGAAGTGCTTCCCCTGCCACCCGTCCGGGTACCGCTTCATCGTGAACGGCCGCCCGCGCAGGTGGGGAACGAGGACCGGCGCGACGTCCCGGTAGTAGGCGATGAGGTCGCCCTTGGTGATCCCTTCGTCGGGCCAGAACGGCTTGTCGAGGTTGGACAGCTTGAGCTCCCGGCGGCCGCGGCGGAGCACCGGCGGCACGCGGCGCTCGTTCGCGTCTCACGTCGTCGGCCGCCTTGTCATCCCGAAGACCGACGTAGACCGGCGCTCGCAGGCGTCCCTCCGTCGTCCATTCCGCGAAGCGTACGTCGGCGACGAGCTTCGGCTCGACCCAGACGACGTCGGCCTTCGCCACGCGCGGCATGCGCGGCGTCTCGGCGAGCGGTGACTCGTCGTCGTGCCAGCGGGCGGAGGAGGCGTCACGAGCCGCGCGGCCTCGTCGTCGGTGAAGCCGGTGCCGACGTTGCCCGCCCAGCGGAGGCCACCGGCCTCGTTGACCGCCAGCACGAGCGCGCCGAGCGAGCTGCCGCGCCGGCCCTTGCCGCGCGTGTAGCCGGCGATCACGAGCTCCTGCTCGCCGCGCAGCTTCACCTTGCGCCAGTCCGGGCTCCGCCGTCCCGGGCTGGTACCGCGAGGCAAGCCGCTTGGCGACGACACCCTCGAGCCCCTGCTGCCGCGCAGCCGCCAGCAATGCGTCGCCGTCGTCGAACTGCGGCGACAGGGCGACGCCTCCTGCACGCGGGTCGACTGCCGCCTGCAGTCGCTCGCGGCGCTCGGTCAGCGGCAGGTCGAGCAGCCGCTCGCCGTCCAGCTCGAGCACGTCGAAGAGCACCAGGACGCTCTGCCCACCGCCTCGCTGCAGCAGCCCGAAGCTCGAACGTCCCTCGTCGTCGAGCGAGCACACCTCGCCGTCCAGCACCCCCGACGGCGAGCGGAGCGCCCGGGCGACGGCGCGTGCCGCCTCGGGAAACCGGTCGGTGAGGTCGTTGCCGTTCCGGCTCGTGAGCCGCGCCTCGCCGCCCCGCACGGTGACGAGTGCCCGGTAGCCGTCCCACTTCGGCTCGAAGGCCCAGTCCGCGCCGGCCGGCAGATGCTCGGCGGAGGTCGCCAGCATCGGCCGGTACGCCTGTCCCCCGTCGTGGTCGCCGTCCTTGCGGATCAGGAGCCAGTTGCGGGGATCGCCGTCGAGTGCCGCAGGCACGAGCGTCCAGACGCCACGCAGACGCTCGCCGTGGAGCTCGACGGTGAGCCCGCCGTTTCGCTTCTCCTCGAGCAGCTCGTACGTGCCGCGATCCCAGATCTCGACCGTGCCGGCTCCGTACTGTCCCGCCGGGATCTCACCCTCGAAGTCGGCGTAGTCGAGCGGATGGTCCTCGACGTGCACTGCCAGATGCCGTTGCCCCGCCTGCTCCGGTACGCCCTTCGGCACCGCCCAGCTGGCGAGCGCGCCGCCGCGCTCCAGCCTCAGGTCGTAGTGCAGACGCCGGGCCGCATGGCGCTGCACGACGAAGATGGCGGCGCCGCGCCCTTCCCGCGCCGCCCGAACGGCTCCGGCGTCTTGGCCGGGTCGCGCTTGCGGCGGTACTCCTCGAGCGGCACGTGGTGGACATTCTCACCGTGTCGGGCTGCCGCTCCGGGCTCGGGCTGCTTCGCGGTTCTGGAGCACCACGTGACGGCGCCATCTCGGATTTCAGACCGACCCACCACCGGTACGTGTTCTTAACACGGACATCACGCAGATCGGCTTTTCCCTGCTCAGCGGTGATTTCCGAGCAGGGGATAAGCCTGTGGATAGTGTGGAGACTGTGTCGTGTCAGGCGTGGGCGCTGAGCACGCCCATGGAGCGGAACTTCGCCCGGCGCGAGCGCTGCAGGTCGTCCACCGACCTGTCGGCGAGGTCGTCGAGATGCGAATCGACGGCCTCTCGGAGCAGCACCGCTGCCGCGTCGCGGTCGAGATGAGCGCCACCTTCGGGCTCGGGAACGATGCCGTCGATCACGCCGAGCTCGAGGCAATGCGCAGCATCGGGCTTGAAGGCGGCGGCGGCCTTCTTCGCCTGCGACGCGTCGCGCCACAGGATCGCCGCGCAGCCCTCGGGTGAGATGACGGTGTAGATCGCGTTCTCCTGCATCAGCACGCGGTCGGCGACCGCGGTCGCGACCGCGCCGCCCGACCCGCCTTCGCCGATGATCACCGCAACCGTGGGCACCCCGAGCCGGAGCATCGTCACCTGCGACCGGGCGATCGCGCCGGCCTGCCCGTGCTGCTCGGCGGCCACGCCCGGATACGCGCCGGGCGTATCGACGAGCGACACCAGCGGAAAGCCGTGTCGTTCCGCCAGCGCCATGACCCGCATCGCCTTCCGGTACCCCTCGGGGTACGCCATGCCGAAGTTCCGCCTTGCCCGCTCCTTGATGTCGCGCCCCTTCTGGTGACCGACGAGCGCGACCGTGCGACCGTCGAGGCGGCCCAGCCCGGCCACGATGGCCGCGTCGTCCATGCGCCCGCGGTCGCCGTGCAGCTCGAACCAGTCGTCGAGGATGCGCTCGACGTAGTCGAGCGTGTAGGGCCGCTCCTGATGCCGCGCGAGCTCGACGCTCCGCCAGATCTCCTCGTCGCTCGTGTCGGAGCGGAGGCGCTCGAGCTGGCGCTGCAGCCGCTCGGCCTCCGCCGTCAGGTGCGCGCCGCGCAGACGTCTCACGCCGAGGAGCTTCGCGATGCGGTCGCGCAGGCCGGGCTCCACCTCGCCGGTCACGACGGCCCTCCGAACAGTCGGAGCAATCGCGCGATCGTCGGTCGCAGCTCGGCTCGCGGCACGATCGCGTCGACGTGGCCGAGGCGATAGTTGGACTCGGCGAGCCCGAAGTCGTCCGGCAGCTTCTCGCGGGTGGTCTGGGCCACGACGCGTGGCCCGGCAAAGGACATCAGCGCACCCGGCTCCACGAGGAGGACGTCGCCGAGGCTCGCAAAGCTCGCCAGCAGCCCGCCCGTCGTCGGATGGGCGAGCACCGACACGAGCACGCCACCGGAGTCGCGCAGATCCTCGACTGCGCACACCGTCTTGGGGAGTTGCATCAGCGCCAGGATCCCCTCCTGCATGCGCGCGCCACCCGAGGCAGACACCGACACGAGTGGTACCCCGTCCTCTGCGGCTGTCTCACAGGCGCGCACGAACTTCTCGCCCACGACACTGCCCATCGAGCCGCCCATGAAGGAGAAGTCCATCACCGCGAGCCGGCAGGGCATCGACTCGATCGTGGCGCCGCCGGTGACGAGCGCATCACCGAGACCCGTCGATACCTCGGCCTCGGCCAGCCGCTCCTTGTACGGCTTCAGGTCGAAGAAGTCGAGCGGGTCGGCCGAGCGAAGATCGGCGTCGGCCTCGACGAAGCTGCCCGGGTCGGCGAGCTGCTCGATCCGCTCGGGCGCGCGCACGGGGAAGTGATGGCCGCACTGCGGGCACACTCGCAGGTGGGCGGCGAGCTCGTCCTCGCGGTAGTGCGAGCTGCAGCCGGGGCAGGTGTTCGGGTGGCGCTTGCCCGAGGGCTCGGCCTCCGTACGCTTGCTCTCGATCGAGACATCGACGCCTTCGGGCTCGGACATCTGCGCCATCTTAGACCCGGCCTTCCGGTGGGCGACTACAGCCCGACCGCACGGGCCAGCCGGGTCAGCGTGTCGATGTCGGCGTCGGGTCGTAGGCCGGTGAGCCCGAGACCCGCCACGGCCGGCCCCGCGGCGGCGACGCGCCGCAGGATCAGCTCGAGCTCGGCGACGGTCGGCCCCTCGGGCTCGGGGAAGAAGCACGAGATCGCGGTCGGGTCGAGCACGTCGCAGTCGAGCGCGACGTAGACCGCGGCGGCACCGTCGAGAGCGCGCTCGAGATCGTCGTCGATGCCACTCGCCTGCATGTACTCCACCTCGGGCGGGTCGAGGTTGCGCGCGCCGACGAGTGCCACGTCCTGCGAACGCACCGAGCCCTCGTCCAACGCAGCGCGCAACGGCATCCCCCACTCGTTCCCCGACGGCGACGTCTCGACGGTGTTGAGGTCACCGTGCGCGTCCAGCCAGACGACGGCCAGGCGGCCGGCTCGCGCCGCCAGCCCCCGGATCGCTCCCGTGTGCGTGCAGCAGCACCCGCCCAGCACGAGTGGCCGCTCTGGCAGCACCTCCGCGAGCCTGGCCGTCTGCTGCTCCAGCGTGTCGCAGTCGACCACCGCGGTCTCCGGATACGGCAGCGCGAGAGACGCCGCGTCCGCCATCGCCTCACCGCCGCTACCCCAGGCGCGCGGCACACGCACGAGCCCTGCGCCGAACTCCGCGCCGCAGCTGTGGCACTGATACTCCGGGCCCAGCGCAACGGCCGTCATCGTGCGGCAGTGCGGGCACCGTGCGCGAAGCGCCGACACGATCACTCCACCTTCTCGTACGTGTCGCTGCGTCGTGAGACATGCATGCCGACACTCTCGTAGAGACGGACGGCGCCCGTCGTGTTCTCCGCGTCCACGCCGAGGCCGACACGGGCCCTGCCGCGAGCCCGCAGCGCGCGGAAGGCATGGAGCAGCAGGGCGTGCGCGAGGCCTCGCCGACGCCAGGGCGGTCGCACACCGAGGACGTAGACCCAGCCGAGGTCCTGCTGGGCGGGCTCGTGCGGGAGGCAGAGGCACACGCCGGCGATCTCCGGCCCGTCCTCGACGAGGAACCACAGCTCGGGGTCGAACCCGTCCGGGAACCCCCAGTGCCGCCACTCGTCATAGGGCTGCCGATGGAAGCTCCAGTGGTCGGCGAACGCGTCCATGTGCGCCTCGTAGACGCGCTCGTCGTCGGCCCGAGGCACGAACGACCGGGCGGAGAGGCCGCCCGGCCAGCGCGGCGGCTCGGGCTCGTCGTCGAGCGCCCGCTCCATGCGGTACGAGCTGCGGATCTGCCGGTACCCGGCCGCCTGGAAGAGCGCATGCGCATCCGCGTCGGGCTCGAACACGACGGTGCGAACCGGGCGAGCCGGCGCGCCACGTTCGCCGGCCCGAGTCTCCATCGCCTCGAGCAGCCGCGCCGCCCCAGCCCGATTCTGCGGTGGGACCCTGAGGTCGATCCACAAGGGCTCGCCGGGCTCGTGGCCGCCGCCGACGTCGGCGTATCCGACAAGCGTGCCGTCCGCGCCCACCGCGACCATCATGTCGTGCGCGGGGTCGAGGCCCGGTAGCTCGAACCAGGAACGGATCTCGCCTGCCGTGACCTCCGGTGTGCCCAGCACCGCCATGCTGTGCGCGTTCAGCAGGTCTGCGATCGCCTCGGCCTCCGCCGGCAGGGGCGCCCGCACCAGGGGCTCAGACACCGGGCCGGAGCTCCTTCTCCCAGACGTCCGCGCGCCAGAGCACACGCATGCCGGCACGCTCGTAGAGGCGCGTCGCGCCTGTCGGGTTCTGGCTGTCGACGCCGAGCGCCACGACGGTCTCGCCGGCGTCCCGGAAGCGCCGGAAGCTCTCCTGGAGCAGCGCCAGGCCGAGGCCCTGCCGGCGTCGGTCCGGTGAGACTCCGAGCACCCCGACCCAGCCCCAGTCCCCCATGCGCTTGGCGTAGTTGAACGAGAAGCCCGCGATATCGTCGCCGTCCCAGGCAACGACGAACATGCTTGCGTCGAACTGCGCCTTCTCGAAGATTCGCTTCGCCCAGGCGTCGTAGGCCATCGGCGTGTAGCCCCATTCCTCGGCGAAGGCCTCCTCGTCCGCGGCGTGGAGCAACCGGCCATGGGTCTCGACGTCGAGTGGTCGCACCTCGATCCCTTCGGGCCAGGCGGGGGTGGGCACGGTCCCGTCGAGGTCGGCCACCATGCGGAAGAACGTACGCACGGGCGAGAAGCCCTTCGCGGAGAGGAGTGCGGGTGCGGCCACATCGCCGACGAGGTGTGAGTTGTGGAGCACGATCCGTGCCTCCGGCGGCACCTCTCCCATCCTCTCCAGCGCCCGCGCCTCCGCGAGGTCGAGCAGCGTGGAGCCGACTCCCCGGCCGCGCAGCTCGGGGTGCACGTACCCGTCGCTGACGAACGTGGCGCCCCGCCGCTCGAACAGGTGCATCACACCGGCGAGGCGGCCGTCGACCTCCGCGAGCCACGCGTCGCGCTCCAGGTCGATCGCCTCCCACTCCTCGCGCAGCTCCGCTTCCGTCCAGTCGGTACCGCCGTAGACGGCCCGGTCGGTCGCCTGTAGGAGCGCAAGCGCCTCGTCGAAGCGGTCCGGTGTCGGCCTCAGGACGCGCACCGCGGCAGCGTACTGTTCGCGCCGTGATCGCCATCCGGCCCATGACGTCGGACGACTGGCCGTCGGTCGCGGCGATCTACGCAGAGGGACTGGCGACCGGGGTGGCGACGTTCGAGACCGGCGTCCCCTCGTGGCAGCAGTGGGACGAGGCACATCTCCCCGCGCCCCGGCTCGTCGCCGAGGACGGCGGCGTCGCCGGCTGGGTAGCAGTCTCGGGCGTGTCCACGCGCCCGTGCTACCGCGGTGTGGTCGAGCACAGCGTCTACGTCGCCGACGCGGCGCGTGGTCGGGGCATCGGCCGCGCGCTGCTCGACGCCCTGGTCGCAGTGGCGGCCGAGCACGGGATCTGGACGATTCAGACCGCGATCATGGCGGCCAACGAGCCGAGCCTCGAGCTGCACCGGCGCGCAGGCTTCCGCGAGGTCGGCCGACGCGACCGGATCGCGCAACGCGACGGCATCTGGCACGACACCGTGCTGCTCGAGCTGCGCCTGCCGTAGGGCTTCTCACCGGCTGCGGCACGAGGCGCAGGCCTCGACGCCCACATCCAGACCATCGGAGACGGCTGCAGAGCAGCCGGTGGTCAACACCAGCCTGCAGCGCGTGGAGCTCGACCCGCTCCAGGCTGGTGTGTTACCGCCAGCGGCTCTGCCGCTGTCTCGTCTGCTCTTCGGTCATCTCTCGGTCGGGCTGCGACGTGCGCCGCCGCCGCTGCACGAGTCAAGACGACGAATCCCAACGTCGGAAGACGACACACGCATTGTGACCGCCGAAGCCGAACGAGTTCGAGACCGCGATGTCGATCTCGGCCGGTCGTGGCTCGTTCGGGATGTAGTCGAGGTCGCACTCGGGGTCGGGCACCTCGTAGTTGATCGTCGGCGGCAGGATCCCGCGCTCGAGCGCGAGAATCGTGAAGATCGCCTCGACCGCACCTGCCGCGCCGAGACAGTGCCCGGTCGCGCCCTTGGTGGAGGAAACCGGCGTCGCGTACGCCTTCTCCTCGCCGAGCGCGAGCTTGAGGATGCGCGTCTCGCCCGCGTCGCCGGCCGGCGTCGACGTGCCGTGCGCGTTGACGTAGCCGACCTCCGACGGGTCGACGCCGGCGTCGTCGAGCGCCATCTGCATCGCGCGAGCCGGGTTGGCACCCGTCGGATCGGGGTCGGAGACGTGGTTCGCGTCGGAGGAGATGCCGTAGCCGAGCAACTCCGCGTGAATCGTCGCGCCTCGTGCCTGCGCGTGCTCGAGATCCTCGAGGACGAGCATCGCCCCCGCCTCGCCCATCACGAATCCGTCCCGCTCCGCGTCGAACGGGCGCGATGCACGCTCCGGGTCGTCGTTACGGCGCGAGAGCGCCCGCATGGCGCCGAAGCCGGCGATCCCGACCCGTGAGACCGGCGCCTCCGTCCCGCCGCAGATCATCACGTCGGCGCGGCCCAGCCGGATCGCGTCGAGACCGTCGCCGATCGCCATGTTGGACGCGGCGCAGGCGGTGCACTCCGAGAGCAGCGGGCCGCGGGTGCCGAGCTCCATCGAGACCCAGCCGGCGGCGAGGTTCGGGATGATCTGCACGATCGAGAACGGGCTCACACGGTCCGGGCCGCGCTCGTTGAGCGTCACGATGCAGGACTCGAAGGACTTCAGGCCGCCGATGCCCGTCGCCACGGCCGCCCCCACCCGCTCGGCAGATCGGCGCGATCTCGAGCCCGGAGTGAGCCTCCGCCTGCCGCGCCGCCGCGAGGGCGAGGTGCGTGAAGCGGTCCATCCGCCGTGCCGCCTTGTGATCGATCCACGTCGTCGGGTCGAAGTCCTTGACCTCGCAGGCGAACGAGACCGGGAAGTCCGTCGTGTCGAACTGCGTGATCGGCCCGGCGCCCGACTCCCCGGCGACGAGCGCCGCCCAGGTGGACTCGAGGTCGTTTCCGAGCGGCGACACGATGCCGAGACCGGTGATGACAACCCGGCGCCTACCGTTGGCCGTGCTCACGGTTACCGAGGCTACATGCCGAGGCCACCGTCGACGAGCAGCACCGCGCCCGTGACGAAGGCGGCGTCGTCCGAGCAGAGGAACCTGACCGCGCCGGCGACGTCCTCCGGATCGCCCAGCCGCCCGAGCGGCGTGTTCTGGAGCATCAACGCGGTCGCTTCCTCCGGGAGCACGTCGGTCAGCTGTGTGTGGACGTATCCGGGTGCGACGACGTTGGCGCGAACGTTGCGGCTGCCGAGCTCGCGGGCCAGCGACTTCGTGAAGCCGATGATGCCCGCCTTGGACGCCGCGTAGTTCACCTGGCCCGGGTTGCCGCGCACGCCGACGATCGAGGAGACGTTCACGATCGCGCCCGCGCGCTTCTTCATCATCGGCCGGGAGACCGCCCTGCAGGTGTAGAAGACGGCCGACAGGTTCGTGTCGAGCACGGTCTGCCAGTCGTCGTCGGACATCCGCGCGATCAGGCCGTCACGCGTCAGGCCGGCGTTGTTGACGAGGATGTCGACGTCGCCCGCCGCCTCGACGAGCGACTGTGCGGAAGCGGCGTCGGAGACGTCCGCCTGGACGGCCAGGCCGCCGATCTCCGAGGCGACCGCCTGGGCCTCCTGCTCGCCGGTGCGGTAGCCGACGACGACCTCCGCTCCCGCGCGGCCGAGCTCGAGAGCGATCGCGCGGCCGATCCCCCGGGAGGCGCCCGTGACAAGCGCGCGCTTGCCGTCGAGAGCGCCGAACGAGCTCACGACGCGAGGGCTTCCTTCGCTTTCTCGAGGCTTGCCAGGTCGTTGACGGAGATCGTGCGCACACCGCGGTCGATCCGACGCACGAGGCCGCTGAGCACGTTTCCGGGGCCGACCTCGACGAACGTCGTCACGCCCTCGCGCATCAGCTCCCGTGCGGCCTGCGTGAAGCGCACCGGAGCCGTGAGCTGGTCGACGAGCAGCCCGGCCAGCCGCTGTGCAGGCTCGATCTTCGCGGTCACGGTGGACATGAACGGCGCTACGGGATCGGCGAAGCGCACCCGGTCGACGGCCGGCTTGAGCCGGTCGGCCGCCCTGGCGACGAGCGGGCTGTGGAACGCGCCGGACACCTTGAGGCGGATGGCTCGTCGTGCGCCGAGGCTCTCGGCCTCGGCGCAACACTCCTCGACCGCCTCGTTCTCGCCGGAGACGACGATCTGGCCCGGGCAGTTGTAGTTCGCCGGCCAGACGCCGAGGATCTTGCGGCACAGGGTCTCCACCTGCTCGTCCTCGAGCCCGAGGATGGCGGCCATGGAGCCGGGCCGCTGCCGCGCGGCTTCGGCCATGGCGAGGCCACGCTCGCGAACGAGCGCGATCGCCTCGGCCGTCCCGATCGCGCCGACCGAGGCCAGCGCGGCGAACTCGCCGACGGAGTGCCCCACCACGACGTCGGGCTCGAGGCCCTCGTTGCGAAGCGCCGCCAGGATGGCGAGGCTCGTCGCCACGAGCGCGGGCTGCTGCACCTCGGTGCCGACGAGGTCCTCGAGCGGAGACTCGAAGCAGAGCCGCTGCAGGTCGAGCCCGGTCGCCTCGCTGCCGACGCGGTATACGGCCATCGCCGCGGGAACCGCCTCCGCGATCTCGCGTCCCATGCCCTCTTCCAGAGAGCCCTGGCCTGGAAAACAGAATGCGACCTTGCTCATAATCCCTCTCCCTCCGAGATGGGGACCAGTTCGACCCGCTGTTCGATCCTCATCCCAAGCTTCCGCCTAGTTCAAACCTGTCCATTCCATCAGAGCCGAGCCCCACGTGAGCCCGGCACCCATCCCCGTCATCAGCACGAGCGACCCGTCAACGAGGCGCCCGTCGCTGCGAGCGTCCGCCAGAGCGAGCGGGATCGAGCCGGAGGACGTGTTTCCGAAGCGGTCGACGTTCACGACCGTCCGCTCGAGCGGGATGCCGAGCTTGACCACGGCGTGGTCGATGATGCGCTTGTTCGCCTGGTGCGGCACGTACACGTCGACCTCGTCCACGCTGCGCCCGCATTGGGCCAGGATCGCCTCGGCCGACGAGACCATCACCCTCGTCGCGAACTTGAACACCTCGCGGCCGTTCATCTTGACGAGCTGGTCCGCGTCCTCGAAGCGACGCGAGCCGCTGCCGGGCAGCCACAGATGCTCTCCGCCACCGCCGTCGGCCCCGAGCTCGAAGCCGAGGAAGCCGCCGCGTGACACCGGCTCCATCACCACCGCGCCTGCGCCGTCCCCGAACAGCACCAGCGTCGAGCGGTCCTCCCAGTCGAGGATCTTCGAGAGCACGTCGCCTCCGACGACGAGCGCCCTGCGCGACAGCCCGGCGGCGAGCATCGCGTAGGCCTGCGCGATCGCGTACACGAACCCGGTGCAGCCGGCCAGGAGGTCGTACGCGGCTGCGTCGCCTGCACCCAGCGCGTCGGCCATGAGCGCGGACGACGTGGGGAACATCATGTCGGGCGTCACGGTGGCGCTGATCAGCAGGTCGATGTCCTTGCCCTCGACACCGGCGTCGGCGAGCGCGTCCCTTGCCGCCGGCAGCGCGATGTCGGTGAGCGCCTCGTCATCGGCCGCGATGCGTCGCTCGCGGATCCCCGTTCGCTCGACGATCCACTCGTCCGTCGTATCGACGTACCTGGCTCAGGTCGTCGTTGGTCATGACCCGGTCGGGGACGTGGACGCCGAGACCGGTGATGCCGATCCGCACGCCGTTGGCCGAGCCGATCATCGCTCCACCGCGAAGGTCAGCGTGCCGCGGGCGGCGAGCTGGTCGCCGACGTGCGCGGTCGCCTTGCCGCGGCCGATCGGGCCGCGCACCTGATCGATCTCGCAGGTCAACGTGAGCGTGTCGCCAGGCTCGACGACCCGCTTGAAGCGGCACTGGTCGATGCCGGCGAAGAACGCGATCCTGCCGCGGTTCTCCTCCTCGACCAGCACCGCCACGGCGCCGGCCTGGGCCATCGCCTCGACGATCAGCACCCCGGGCATCACGGGCCGACCGGGGAAGTGCCCGCGAAACCACCAGTCGTCCTCGCGCACCTCACGTGTCGCGACCACGCGGCGGCCGGGCTCGAGCACGGTCACCTCGTCGAGCAGGAGGAACGGCTCGCGGTGAGGCAGGATCTCCTCGATCACATCGCGTCCGAACGGCGTCGTCGGGGTCATCTCGCAGCCTCGCACCGACGGCGATTCTCCCGCGCGAGCGGGCACTGGGGCGGCGCTTGCACACGTCGAGTCTACTTCCCGAGTCCCGGCGGCCTGCGCACGCGCAGCGTCGTCGCCGCGTTGCCCGCACGATCCCACGCGTCGGCCTGCAGCGTGCGGATCTCACGGATGCCCGGGATCGTCAGCGTGGCCGCCCTGTCGGTCGTGAGCCGCCGTGTCGCACCGTTGACCCTGAGCCGCAAACCGGCCGCCTCGCTCACGGCGATGCGAGGGGGCACGCGAGAGACGAGCCTGAGCCGCGGCGCTGCGGCGTCGACCGCGAAGGGGACCTCGGTCGCGCTGGGTCGCGACCCCGTCGTCTGCGTCGACGACGGCGGTGAACTCGCCGCTGCCGACGGTGCCGGCCGTCTTCCGACCGTCCCACCGGATCGCGCGTCGGCCCGCGCCGAGCTGTCCCTCGAAGAGGGTGGCCACGGTCGAGCCGCCGCGCACGGCGCGCACCGTGACGGTGGCGCGGCGGGTGAGCGTGAATGCGACGCGCAGCACGTCCGCACGCCCGTCGCCGTTGGGCGAGAACACCGGCGGGGCGAGCGACGCGAACCCCAGGGTCGTCGAGATCGCGACCTCGGCCGCTGCGGTCACCTCGGATCCGTCTGCCGTCCGCGCCCGAAGGAGCAGCGTGTAGGCGCCGTCCGGTAGTCCCGCGCCGTCGAACGAGCACGGCGTGGGCCCCGGCGCGTCGCCAGCGTGGCGCCTCGACCTGCGCGACCTCGACACCGGCTGCATCGACCGCCGCGACGGACACGGTCGCGGCCGTCGTGAGCGTGTACGCGAGCTCCGCGGTGTCCTCGACCCCGTCGCCGTTCGGCGACAGGACGGCCGGCCGGACGGTCACTGCGTTCAGCGCGAGCTGTGCCGACCCCGCCTCGGTGGTGACGATGCCCGTGGCCGGGGTGACTCTGGCCGAGCCGGAGCCGGCGGACATCGTCCAGCGGTAGTCGCCCGCCGTTGCACCCGCCGCGTCCCACGCCCAGTCGAGGGTCGTGCCCGTGCCGCTGCCGCTCGCGACCGCGGCTCCCTGCGCGTCGGTCAGGCTCACCGTCCAGGGGAGCGACTTCGACAGGCGCGCCCGGAACAGGACCGACGTCCCTTCCACCGCGACCACGGGCTCGTAGAGCTTTGGCAAGCCGGTGCGGCGCGTTTCGGCTCCGATGGCCTGCAGGCGCGCGTAGAGCGCGTCGCCGGGGCACGCGGTGAGCCCGACGTCACGGTGACCCGAGACGGCGCGGAGCAGGACGGGGACGCCCGCGGCGTGCTTCGGCGATCCGCCCGAGACCACCGTCAGCATCGCGCCGGCGTCGGCGTGGCCGACGTCGAGGCGCCAGGCGAGCAGGCGCACGAGTGCCTGCTCGGCCGCGGTGCTCGCGGGAGTGCCCCCGTAGGTGCCGAGCACCGCGACACCGACCGAGCCGGTGTTGAACCCCTGCGCCTGGGCGCCGATCACGTTGGCGTCGGCGCCCCCGTAGCGACCCTCGTAGACGGTGCCGAACCGGTCGACGAGAAAGTTGTAGCCGATGTCGTTCCAGCCGTTCGCCTGCACGTGGTAGAGCTGGATGCCGCGCAGGATCGCCGGTGCCTGGGCCTTCGTGTAGCCGTTCGCACCGGCCGTGTGGTGCACGACCGCGTAGCGCAGCTCCGTCGCGTAGGAGGGCTCGCCGCGACGGATCGACTCGTCTGCGCCCCAGGTCGACCGGGGGACGATCGCGGGCTCGGCTGCGGCCGCTACCCGCCGCAGGGGTACGAGCGACTCCGGGCTCCGCACCTTCCAGGCTCTGACCTGCGTCACGCGGCCCCGGGTGCGCACCTCGAGCCGATCGGACGGCCCGACCCACCATGGGCTGCCGAGTCGCCAGCCGCGGCGGGTGTTCTCGGCCGAGCCGCGGTCCGGAGCGTCGTCCTCCTCGGGGGCCGCGACGTGCCATTCGCTCCAGCGGCCCGAGAGCGACCGGGCGCGAAGCTCGACGCTGCCCGCGCCGCGCCAGTGCACGCCGACCAGGTCGAAGCTGTCGCGGCCGGCAGCGGCGAGGTGGCGGGCCGTTCCGACGGGGATCTCCTGCGACCGGATGGTGGCGAGACCCGCGGAGGCGGCGTCGGGCAGGACGAGAGCGGCGAGAGCGATGGCGGCGAGTCGGGTGAGCGTCATGCGGCTGCAGACCAGGGTCGCGGACACGCGACTTCGGCGGCAAGGGTGATCACCCCTGCCCTGATACTCTCCTTACAGACGTGAGGATGGCGTCTTTGCGGGGGGTTTTCCTCCTCTTTGCGGTCGTCGGGCTGGTGGTCGTGGCCGTAGCGCCCGCCGCAGAGGAGACGCCCCGCGTCCTCGTGGCGGAGTTCGACAACGACGTCAACCCCGTCACGCAGGACTACCTGCAGGACGCCATGGACCGGGCCGTCGACGAGGGATTCGCGGCCGTCGTGATCGAGATGGACACACCCGGCGGGCTCGGCTCCTCGATGCGGGAGATCGTGAAGACGATGCTGGCGCTGCCGGTACCGGTGATCGTCTACGTCGCTCCCGCGGGGTCGAGCGCCGACTCCGCCGGTGCGGTGATCGGGCAGGCGGCGGACGTGCTCGCGATGGCCCCGCAGACCAACATCGGCTCCTCCACGCCGATCTCCGCCACGGGGGAAGAGCTCTCGAAGGATCTCCGCAACAAGATCGTCAACGACGCCGCGGCGTACGTGGCGGAGCTGGCCCGCGAGCACGGACGCAACGCCGAGGCGGCGGAGGCGATGGTGCGGACCGCCGCCAACTACGGCGCGCGGGAGGCGGCGGCGCGAAACGTGATCGACGTCGTCTCGCCGACCCTGCCCGCCCTCCTGCGAGAGATCGACGGGACGAAGACCGTGCCGAAGGGCCTGACGCTCGACACGGCGGGCGCACAGATCGAGCGGGTCGAGCTGTCGTTCTGGAAGCGGGCGCTCGACCTCTTGATCGACCCGAACATCGTTGCCCTGATGCTGTCGCTCGGTCTGGTGGGGATCCTCGTCGAGCTCTGGAACCCCGGGCTCATCTTCCCGGGCACGGTGGGTGCGATCTCGCTTCTCGTCGGCCTCTACGGGCTCCAGGTCCTCCCCGTCTCGGTCGCCGGTGCGTTGCTGATGCTGCTCGCGTTCGGATTCTTTGCCGCGGAGCTGTTCGTGCCGAGTCACGGCGCCCTGACGGTGGCCGGCGCGATCACGTTCGTGATCGGCGCATTGATGCTGTTCGACCCGGCCGGGCCTGCGTATCAGGTGTCCCTGTGGACGGCGGTTGCCGTCGCCGGCGTGCTCGCGCTCCTGATCGGGGTCGGCCTCGCGAAGACCGCGAGCATCCGCAGGCGACCGCCCGAGGTCGACGCGCAGCGCGTCGTCGGCAGCGCGGGTGAGGTGCGGCGCGACGGGCTCGTGTTCGTCGCCGGCGAGCTCTGGCGCGCGCAACGCGCGGACGGCCGGGCGCTCGTGCCGGGCGAGCACGTCGTGGTAGAAGCTCTCGGTGACGGGCTCGAGCTCGTCGTCGCCCCGTTCCCGTCCCAGTCAGAAAGGGTGTCCACGTGACCGCGCTCATCGTCGCCGGCATCGTCGCCGTGTTGTTGATCCTCCTCATCTCCGCCTCGGTGAAGGTGGCCCGCGAGTACGAGCGCGGTGTCATCTTCCGCCTCGGCCGGTTGCTCCCCGAGCCGAAGGGGCCGGGCTTGTTCCTGCTGATCCCGGTGATCGACCGGATGGTGAAGGTCGACCTGCGCACGGTGACGCTCAACGTGCCGCCGCAAGAGGTGATCACGAAGGACAACGTCCCGGTGCGGGTCAATGCGGTGGCGTACTTCCGGATCGTCGAGCCGAAGGCCGCGATCGTGCAGATCGAGAACTACATGGTGGCGACGTCGCAGATCTCGCAGACGACGCTCCGCTCGGTGCTCGGGCAACACGTGCTCGACGAGCTCCTCTCGGAGCGAGACAAGATCAACGCGATCCTGCAGCAGATCATCGACGAGGCGACATCGCCCTGGGGCATCAAGGTCTCGATCGTCGAGGTCAAGGACGTCGAGATCCCCGGCGACATGCAGCGCGCCATGGCCCGCCAGGCGGAGGCCGAGCGCGAGCGGCGCGCGAAGGTCATCTCGGCGGAGGGCGAGTTCCAGGCCTCCGAGCGCCTCAAGGACGCGGCGGCCGTGATGGCGCAGGAGCCGATCACCGTCCAGCTGCGCTACCTGCAGACGCTGCTCGAGATCGGGTCCGCGAACAACTCGACGATCGTCTTCCCGATCCCGATCGAGCTCCTCGGAGCGCTGGGGAGGATGAGCGGCCCGGACTCGAAGTGACGTTCCGGGCGACGCTCGAGGCGCGGACGGCGGCGGTCACTTCGTGGCGCTGCCGTCGACGCGAAGGAGGCGTTCGGCCGGGTCAGGGCACCGGTACGCGTCACCGTCGGTGGTCACACGTTTCGCACCACCACGATGCGCTACGGCAGCGACGACTACGTCGGGCTGAACCGCGAGGTGCGGGAGGCCGCGGGGGTGGCGGCGGGGATGCGCTGGTGGTCGTGCTGGAGCTCGACACCGAGGCGCGGACGGTGGAGCTGCCGGCCGACCTGGAGCGCGCGCTCGCGGACGCTCCCGAGGCGCGAGCTGCATACGACGGCCTCTCCTTCACCCACCGCAACGAGTA
This sequence comes from uncultured Actinomycetes bacterium, assembly GCA_963732985.1. Classification (GTDB taxonomy): domain Bacteria; phylum Actinomycetota; class Thermoleophilia; order Gaiellales; family Gaiellaceae; genus Gaiella. The sequence goes on from CAVTBP010000009.1 coordinate 76,995, forward strand.
CGCGCGGTGGATCACGGAGGCGAAGCGGCCGGAGACACGACGGCGGCGGGCCAGCGCGCGGTCGCGATGCTGCTCGACGGGGCGCGCACCCCGGCTGCGCCTTCCTAGGCACGGGCGTGAGGCTCTACGCGTCGGTCGTCGCCGACGCCCGCGGCATCCTCCGCGGAGTCCTCGTCGGCGAGCGCGTCTTCGGACGAGATCTTCGTCGCCGGCGAGCGCGTTCTCGGCGGAGTCGTCCGCCGCGGCGACCGGGGCCGGGGTCGGGCGAGCGCGCCTCGTCGACGTCCTCGTCGTCACCGGCGATCACCGGGGCGAGGGTCGACACCTGCTCGCCCTCGCGCAGGCGCATCACGATCACGCCCTGCGTGGCACGCCCGGAGCGCTTGATGTCGTCGACGGCCATCTTGATCACGGTGCCGCCGTCGGAGATCAGCATCACGGCGTAGCCGTCCCGCACGATGCGTGCACCGACCAGCTTGCCCTTGCCCTCGACGAGCTTCGCGGTCTGCACCCCCAGGCCGCCACGTCCCTTGACCGGGTAGTCGGCGACACGCGTGCGCTTGCCCCAGCCGTTCTCCGTCACGACGAGGACGTCTGCGTCGTCCTTGGCGATATCGACCTCGATCACCTCGTCGTCGCCGCGCAGCCGCATGCCCTGGACGCCGGAGGCCGGCCGTCCCATGGGGCGGACGTCGGTCTCGTGGAAGCGGATCGCCTGCCCGCCACGCGAGACCATCAGCACGTCCTCGGATCCGTCGGAGAGACGCACGCCGATGAGCTCGTCGTCCTCGCGCAGCTTGATCGCGATGATCCCGTCCGCCTTCAGCGGCGTGTTGTACTCGAGGAACTCGGTCTTCTTGACGATCCCCTTCTTGGTCGCGAAGAGGAGGTACTTCGCCTCCTCGAAGGTGCGGGTCGCGATCACGGCGCGCACCTGCTCGTCCTGGCGGAACGGCAGCAGGTTGACGATCGCGCGACCCTTCGACTGCCGTGAGCCGAGTGGTAGCTCGTGCACCTTGAGCCGGTAGACCTTGCCGACGGTCGTGAAGAAGAGGATGTAGTCGTGCGTCGAGGCGACGAAGAGATGCTCGATGTAGTCCTCGTCCTTGAGATCCATGCCCATCACGCCGATCCCGCCGCGGCGCTGCTCCCGGTACGAGGTGACGGGGAGCCGCTTGATGTAGCCCGAGTTGGTGATCGCGATCACCATGTCCTCCTCCGCGATCATGTCCTCGAGCTCGAGCGCGTCCTCGCCGGCGACGATCTCGGTGCGCCGGTCGTCACCCCTGCCGTAGATGCTCTTGATCTCGAGGAGCTCCTCGCGGATCACGCCGTCGATCCTCGACTCGTCGCCGAGGATCTCGCGGAGCTCGGCGATGCGCTCTTCGAGATCCTTGAACTCGTCCTCGAGCCGCTTCCGCTCCAGCGCGGTCAGCGCGCGGAGCCGCATCTCGAGGATCGCCTGCGCCTGCAGCTCGGAGAGCCCGAAGCGCTCCTGGAGCGCCTCGCGTGCGTCGTCGGTGGAGTCGGCGGCGCGGATCACCTTGATCACCTCGTCGATGTTCTCGAGGGCGATCAGATAGCCCTGGACGAGGTGCGCGCGCCGCACGGCGTTTCTCAGCTCGTGCTTGAGCCGGCGCGTGACGACCACCCGCTGGTGGTCGAGGTAGTGGCGGATCAGCTCGAGCAGCGACAGCGTCCGCGGGACGCCGTCGACGAGAGCGACGGCGTTGTAGCCGAACGTGCTCTGGAGAGCCGTGTGCTTGTACAGCTTGTTGAGGGCGACCTGCGGGATCGCGTCGCGCTTCAGCTCGATGTAGATCCGCATCCCGTCCTTGCCGGACAGGTCCTTGATCGCGTCCCTGTGCGTGGCGATCTCCGAGAGGACGCCTTCCTTGGCCAGCTCGGCGATCTTGGCGACGACGCCCTCCTCGCCCCCCTTGCGGACGCCGTACGGGAGCTCCGACACGATCACGGCGGTCTTGCCGCCGCGCAGCTCCTCGGCATGGGCGCGGGCCCGCATGATGATCCGCCCGCGGCCCGACCGGTACGCCTCGCGGATCCCGGAGCGGCCGAGGATGATCCCGCCCGTCGGGAAGTCGGGCCCGCGGAGATGCTGGGAGAGCTTCTCGACGTCCGCCGACGGGTCGTCGATGAAGGCGACGACCGCGTCGACCACCTCGGCGAGGTTGTGCGGCGGCATGTTGGTCGCCATGCCGACGGCGATCCCGGAGGAGCCGTTGACGAGCAGGTTCGGGAACCGCGCCGGCAGCACCGCCGGCTGCTTCTGGGAGCCGTCGTAGTTCGGGATGAAGTCGATCGTGTCCGCGTCGATGTCCCGGAGCAGCTCGGTTGCCATCGCCGCGAGCCTGCACTCGGTGTACCGCGCTGCGGCGGCCGGATACCCGTCGATGTTCCCGAAGTTGCCCTGCGGATCGACCAGCGGGTAGCGCAGCGAGAACGGCTGGGCCATCCGCACGAGCGCGTCGTAGATCGCCTGGTCGCCGTGCGGGTGGAACCGGCCCATCGTGTCTCCGACGACGCGCGCGCACTTGATCCGCGGACGGGTGGGCTGGAGCCCGAGGTCGTGCATCGCGTACAGCACCCTGCGGTGGACGGGCTTCAGGCCGTCGCGCGCGTCGGGGAGCGCCCGCGAGACGATCACGCTCATCGCGTAGTCGAGGAAGCTCGTCCGCATCTCCTCCTCGAGCTCGCGCGGCTCGATGCGGCCGGCGCCCAGCGGGTCAGTGGAGGACATCGGTCACCTGCGTCGCGAGTCGTCGGTGCGGCGCATCAGACGTCCAGGCGCGCGTACTTTGCGTTCCGCTCGATGAAGTCGCGCCGGGGCTCGACCTCGTCACCCATGAGCATCGAGAAGACCTGGTCGGCCAGGGCGGCGTCCTCGACGCCGACCTGGACGAGAACCCGGTTCTCGGGGTTCATGGTCGTCTCCCACAGCTCCTCGGAGTTCATCTCGCCGAGGCCCTTGAAGCGGCTCACCTGGACGCCCTCCTGCGCGAGGCCGAGCACTGCTTGCCGCAGCTCCTCGAACGTCCCGGCGGTGCGCGACTTCTTGCCGAGCGTGACGGTGAACGGAGGCAGGCCGGCGATCTCGATCAGCCGGCCGTATGCCTTGCGCAGGCCGGCGTAGACCGGTGACGTGAGCAGCTCGACGGGGAGCTCCACGTGCGTCGCCGCATTCGTCTCGCGCTCGACGAGCTTCATCCGCAGCGAGGCGTCGCTGGCGCCCGCGAGCTCCAGCGTGTACTCGTCGCTGCCGAGCTCTCCGAGAACCTGCTCCACCTCTGCGGCGCTGGCTGCGTCGGTCTCCACCAGGCGCTGCTCGACGACGAAGGACGCGGCGGCGCTGCCGTGATCGGCACGCAGGCGCGCGATCCAGCCGTCGAACTCGTTGAGCGCGCGCACCAGGCGGTGGTGGCGCGTCTCCGTCACCCGCCAGCGCTCGCCGCTCCGGTCGACGACCTCGACGTCGGTGGCGCGGTCGCGGACGAGGATCTCCTCGAAATGCGACTCCTTCTCGACGAAGCGCTCCTGGGCCCCGGCCTTCATCCGGTAGAGCGGCGGCACGGCGATGTACACGTGCCCCTGCTCGACGAGCTCCTTCATCTGCCGGAAGAAGAACGTCAGCAGGAGGGTGCGGATGTGCGAGCCGTCGACGTCGGCGTCCGTCATCACGACGATGCGGTGGTAGCGCAGCTTCTCGAGATCGAACTCGGCGCCGATGCCGCAGCCGATCGCCGTGACGATCGCCTGGATCTCGGTGTTCGACAGCACCTTGCTGATCCGGTTCTTCTCGGAGTTGATCACCTTGCCGCGCAGCGGCAGGATCGCCTGGAAGTTCTTGTCGCGCGCGTCGACGGCCGAGCCGCCGGCCGAGTTCCCCTCGACCAGGTACAGCTCGCAGCTCTCGGGATCGTTCGACTGGCAGTCGGCCAGCTTGCCGGGGAGACCGCCGCCCGCGAGCGCGCCCTTGCGGCTCACCTCGCGTGCCTTGCGCGCGGCCTGGCGCGCGCGGGCCGCGTCGATCGCCTTGGAGAGGATCTTCTTGCGCTCGGCCGGGTGCTCGTGCAGGAACTCGGCCAGCCGCTGGTTCACGGCTTGCTGGACGAATCCGCGCATCCAGGGGTTGCCGAGCTTCGTCTTCGTCTGACCCTCGAACTGCGGCTCGCGGATCTTGACCGAGATGATCGCGGCGAGACCCTCGCGAACGTCCTCCCCCTCGAGATTCTCTTCCTTCTCCTTCAGCAGGCCGTCGTCCCTCGCGAACTTGTTGATCGTCGTCGTGAGCGCCGCAGTGAAGCCGGACAGGTGCGAGCCGCCCTCGTGGGTGTTGATGTTGTTCGCGAAGGAGAAGACCGACTCGACGTACTTGCCGTTCCACTGCAATGCGACCTCGACCGCGCCACGGCCGTCGTCGTCCTCGGCCTCGAACGACGCGATCGTGGGATGGATCGGATCCTTCTCCGCATTGATGTGGGTGACGAAGTCCCTGATCCCGCCCTCGTAGTGGAACTCCTCGGTCTTTCCGCCCGCCCGCTCGTCGTTGAGGCTGATGCGGAAGCCCCGGGTGAGGAACGCCGTCTCACGCAGCCGCTGCGACAGGGTCGATGCCGAGAACTCGAGCTCGTCGAAGATCTCGGAGTCGGGCAGGAAGGAGATCGTGGTGCCGGTCTCGCTCTCGTCGCACTCGCCGATCATCTCCAGGTCGCCCTGTGGCGCCCCCCGTGCGAACTCCTGCCGGTACGTCTTCCCGTCACGGCAGACGGTGGCGACGAGCCACTCGGACAGGGCGTTGACGACCGACACGCCCACCCCGTGGAGGCCGCCCGAGACCTTGTAGCCGTCGCCGCCGAACTTCCCGCCGGAGTGCAGCTTCGTGAGCACGACCGTGAGCGCCGGCAGCTCCTGATCCTCCACGTGGTCGACGGGGATGCCGCGGCCGGCGTCCCGGACGGTGACCGAGTTGTCCGGGTGGATGGTCACCTCGACCTGCTCGTTGTGGCCCGCCAGCGCCTCGTCGACGGCGTTGTCGACGACCTCGTGGATCAGGTGGTGGAGACCACGGGCACCGGTCGAGCCGATGTACATCCCGGGCCGGAGCCGGACCGGCTCGAGCCCCTCCAGGACCGTGATGTCCTTGGCCGTGTAGCTGGTGTCCGCCATAAAGAAAAGCCCTGCAAAATGATGGTTTTGCGGGCTGCCTGCAGTATATCAAAAGTGGCGGTCGGCCGCCTGTGCGGAGAGGCTCGCGGCGGCCGCCCGGCGAACGAGCTCGCGCGAGCCGCTCGTCCTCCACGCCCGCCGCCAGGACCTCCGCCGCACGGATCTCCTCGGGCCCCGCGAGCGGTGCCGGCGCAGGGCCCCGCTTCACCCTCCGGGACGGGCGGCGCCGGGACCGGGCCCACGCTGAACCGGAGGCGAGGCGGCGGCGCGACGCCGGGCAGCGCGGCGGCGACGCGGCCGCGGATCTCCTCTTCCAGCCGGGTGAGCTCGAAAGCCCAGACCGCACGACGCGGCGTTGACGTGCAGCGTCTCGTCACGGCCGATCCGTGACGGCCACGCCGCCGCGGCGATCGTGGCGCCCACCGCTTCGGGCCACACGCGGGTCACATCGGCGAGCAGGCCCGCATCCGGCACGCCCGCCGAGCGCAGCGAGCCACGCACCGCGTCGCCGATCCGTTCCATCACCCCGCCCTCACGCTGCCGTCCTCGACGACGAGGAGCTGCGCCGGTGCGAGCGGCAGCGCCTCGGCACCGGTTGCCGTGACGACCGTCTGGCCGGCGCTGCCGAGCCGCTCGCTCAGGCGCCGCCGCCGGTCGCCGTCGAGCTCGGACAGTGCGTCGTCGAGGAGGAGCAGCGGCCGCTCCGCTCCACGCTCGACGAGCAGCTCGGCCTCGCAGAGCAGGAGCGACAGCACGGCCAGGCGCTGCTCTCCCTGCGACCCGAAGGTCCTCAGGTCCCGGTCGCCGCTCAGCACCCCGATGTCGTGCAGGTGCGGGCCGAGACCGGTCGCGCCGCGGTCGAGATCGCGCGCCAGGCGGGCCTCGAGCTCCGCCGGCGTCGGCGCCGTGCCGTCGTACTCGAGACGCGCCTCGTCGAGGCCGAGCTCGCCCGCGCGGGCCTGGAAGCCCGGCGCCAGCAGCGCCAGCAGCTCCGTGCGGGCCTGCACGAGCTCCGAGCCCAACTCGGCCACCTGCTTCGTCCACGGCGCGAGCGACTCCTCCGCCGACGCACCCGCTGCGAGCGCGCGCAGCGCGGCGTTCCGCTGACCGAGCGCCGCGCCGTAGCGCAGCGGCACGTCGCTGCGGCTCGGGAAGACGCGTGCCAGCGTGCGGTCGAAGTAGGCGCGTCGCGCGGCGGGCCCGCTCTTGACGACGGCCAGGCGGTCAGGAGTGAACACGAGCGTCGTGATCTCCCGGCGCAGGTGCTCGGCCGATCGCACCACGGCGCCGTTCAATCTGGCCTGCTTCGGCTCGTGCAGCGCGAGCGTGACCTCGAGCGTCGTGGCGACGGAGTCGCGCCAGCCCTCCAGCGCGATCCGGCCCTCGCCGGCGCCGCGTCGCACGATCTGCGCGTCCGACCGCGTGCGGGGTGAGAACCCCTGCGTCCCGACGTGCAAGGCCTCGAGGAGGTTCGTCTTGCCGGCCCCGTTCGCACCCGTGACGAGCACCAGGCCGGGCTGGAGCGAGAGGTCGAGCCGTGCGTACGACCGGATGTCTCGGAGCGTGATCTGCTGGACGATCAGCCTGCGAGGCGGATCGGCATGATCAGGTACCAGAACGCCTCGTCCGGATCGGTCAGGAGCCCCGGCCGCAGCGGGTTGATCAGCTGCAGGTGCACCGTGTCGGCAGCGATCGACTCGAGCCCTTCGCGCAGGAAGTCGGCGTTGAAGCCGATCTCGAGCGGCTCGCCTGCGTACGGCGCGGGGATCGACTCGGTCGTCTCCCCGTGGTCCTGGCTCTGCGCGGCGACGGTCAGCTCGCCCTCGGCGAAGCGGAGGCGCAGCGGCGTGTTCCGTTGCGCGACGACGGCGGCGCGCCGGACGACACCGAGCAGCTCGGCGCGCGGCAGCGCGAGCTCGGCTTCGAAGGTCTCCGGCAGCAGCTGCTTGTAGTTCGGGAACTGCCCGTCGATGCGTCGTGTCGTCAGCCACGACTCGTCCGTGCCGAAGATGACGTGGTTCTCGTTCACACCGAGCCGCACGGTGTCGCCGTGCGCCAGCCGGCTGAGCTCGCCGAGCGCGCGCGCAGGGATGATCGCTTCGAGCTCGGGCCCGGGGGCGTTGAGCTCGTGTCTCCTTCACCGAAAGGCGGTACGAGTCGGTCGCGGCCATGACCAGCTTCGTTCCTTCGAAGCGGACGAGGATGCCCGTCAGCACCGGCCGCGACTCGTCACGCGACGCGGCGCGTGCCACCTGGTCGATCGTGGCAAGCAACGACGCAGCCTCGATCTCCTGCACGGCGACGTCGGTGTTCGGCAGGCGTGGGAAGTCCTCCGCCGCGTAGACGTTGAGCCGTGACGAGTGCGGCCCCGAGCGCACGGTGAGCGCACCGTCCTGCGGCGCGAACGCGAGCTCGACGTCATCGGCAGGAAGCAGGCGCACGAGGTCCATCAGCAGCCGGCCCGGCACGACGACGGCGCCCTCGCTCTCCACCTTCGCGGGAACGACCGTGCGCAGAGACAGCTCCATGTCCGTCGCGGCGAGCCGCAACACGCCGGCTTCGGCGCGCAACTCGACGCCGGAGAGAACCTGCACCGCGCCGCGAGTCGATACCGCGCGGGTCACGATGCCGAGCCCGGCGGAGAGATCCTCGCGTGTGCAGGTGACGAGCAACTCGCTGGCGAGACGGGTTTCTGTGTCTGTTTCTGTTTCCATTATCTCCTTACTTCCTTCATAGACGTAGTAAGGAGTGTGGACGACGGGGAAGACGGCCCGAATCCGCCGTGTAAGCAGGGATTCCGGCTGTGGGGGAACGCGTGAAAGTTCTGCCCCGGTCCCACAGGCGACGGCTCGCTTCGGGTCACCTGTCTCGCTCACTGTGTCTGCTTGATCCTTGTTGTGAGGTCCTGGACGAGGTTGTACACAGATCTATCCTCACTGATCAAGCGCGTGATCTTCGCGTTCGCGTGCATGACCGTCGTGTGGTCACGTCCCCCGAACTCCTTGCCGATCTTCGGCAGCGAGGCATCGGTGAGCTCGCGAGAGAGATACATCGCCACCTGCCGTGGGTAGGCGACGGCCTGAGAGCGGCGCGGGCTGCAGAGCTCGAGGATGCTGAGCCCGAAGCGCGCGGAGACGGCCTCCTGGATCTTCCCGATCGTGACCTCACTCGTCCCCTCGCCCCCGGGGAAGAGGTCGCGGAGCACCTGCTCCGCGAGATCGACGGTCAGCGGCAGGCCGGTGAGCGACGAGAACGCGAGCACCCGCGTCAACGCACCCTCGAGCTCGCGGATGTTGCTGGCCACGCGGCCGGCGATGAACGTGAGCACCTCGGGGTCCGGGATCGCGATGCCGTCCGTCGTGACGCGCTTGCGGAGGATCGCGATGCGCGTCTCGAGGTCGGGCGGCTGGATGTCGGTGATCAGCCCCCACTCGAATCGCGACCGCAGCCGGTCCTCGAGCGTGGCGATCTCCTTCGGCGGCCGATCGGACGAGATCACGATCTGGCGCCCCGCCTCGTACAGCGAGTTGAAGGTGTGGAAGAACTCCTCCTGGATCCGCTCCTTGCCCTCGAAGAACTGGATGTCGTCGACGAGCAGCACGTCGTAGGTGCGGTAGCGCTGCTTGAAGCCCTCGATCCGCTTGTCGCGCAGCGAGTTGATGAAGTCGTTCATGAACGTCTCGCTCGTGACGTAGCGCGTCGTCCAGCGCCGCGAGTGCTCGCTGACGTAGGCGCCGATCGCCTGCAGGAGGTGGGTCTTCCCGAGCCCCGTGCTGCCGTAGATGAACAGCGGGTTGTAGGCCTGCGCCGGCGCCTCCGCGACGGCGAGCGCCGCGGCGTGGGCGAACCGGTTCGACGAGCCGATGACGAAGTTGTCGAACGTGTACTTCGGGTTCGCGCCCGCCTCCGCCTCGGCCGGCGTGACGGTCTCGCGCCGCTCGGCGGGCTTGGTGACGCGATCCGTGTCGCGCACGGCGACCGCGACGCGCACCTCCCGCCCCAGCGCGTCCCGCGCCGCGGCCTTGATCAGGCCGAGGAAGTGACCCTCGATCCACTCCCGCGTGAAGTCGTTGCCGACGACGATCTGGAAGGCATCCGTGTCCAGCTGTCCGGGGCCCGCATCACCGAACCACGTCGTGTAGGTGGACTCGTTGAGGGTCTCGCGTAATCGTCTCGAAAGGTCGCTCCAGAGCGACTCGGCGGTGGGCTCGACCGCATGCTCCACGGTTGCTTCGGGGGCTCCTTCCGGGGGTCGGGAAGGGGCGAGCATACCACCGTTTCGAGCACGCGCCCGCTGCGGCGCGAGCCAGCCTGTGCACAGCGAAAACCACCAGTTTTGCAGGGGTTTCTCTGTCTCCCCACAGGATATGCACAGGTGTGGACAGACCGGCGGGCCGGCGCCAGTTCAGACGACATCGCGGTGGGGTTGTGCAGCGATTTCGCGTCCTCACACGCCCTCCCACCGCTGTGGAAAACGCCGGTCGCGCGGCCTCGTCTATACTCGCTGCTCGCCCGTGCGGCACACCGTGCCCGCGGGCCTCCTGACCGGTCCCCATCGTGAAGCGCACCTACCAGCCCAACGTCCGACGCCGCAAGCGCAAGCACGGCTTTCGCGCGCGCATGTCGTCGAAAGGCGGCCGCGCGATCCTGAAGCGCCGCCGCGCGAGGGGCCGCAAGCGCCTCTCCGCCTGAACGCGCCGACCGTGGAGCGCCGGCATCGCCTGTCCCGCTCGCGGGACTTCGCTGCTGTCTACCGTCAGGGACGTTCGGTCTCGACGCGCTACCTGACGCTGCACTGGTTCCCGCGCGAGGACGACCCCGAGGGCGTGCCGCGACTCGGGCTGGCCGTGCCGAGATCGGTCGGCCCCGCCGTGACGCGAAACCGGATCAAGCGGCAGCTCCGCGAGACCTGGCGCGATCTCGGCCCTGCGGCTCGCGCCGGGCACGACTACGTCCTGGTGGCGCGGCCCGGTATTGCGGAGCCGGCAGAGGCGCACGGTCGCGAGTGGCTCGCCGAGCAGGTGGGCGAGGTCCTGGAGAGGGTTCCCGCGTGATCCGGCCCGCGAGCATCGGCATCGCCGCGGTCTGGGCGTGGCGGCATACACTCGGCGTCCTGACGCCCGCAGGCACCTGCAAGTACCACCCGACCTGCTCGCAGTACGCGATGGACGCCTTCAGGCAGCATGGGCTGATGCGCGGCGCGGTGCTCTCGAGCTGGCGCCTGCTCCGCTGCAATCCCTGGTCACACGGAGGCGTCGACCAGGTGGCCGACCAGACGCTCTTCCGTCCTCGCGGCGGTGAGCCGTGATCGTCGCCGGCATCCTCACGCCGCTCGAGGACATCCTCACGAGCGTCCTGGAGTGGTTCCACACCACCGCCGGGCTCACGTGGGCGTGGTCGATCGTGGCGCTCGTCGTCGTCGTGCGCGTCCTCCTCGTCCCCGTCACGGTGCGGCAGATCCACTCGATGCAGAACCTGCAGGCGCACGCGCCCGAGATGAAGGAGATCCAGCAGCGCTGGAAGCACGACCGCCAGCGCCAGAACGAGGAACTGATGAAGTTCTACAAGGAGAACAAGATCAACCCGGCCGCGTCCTGCCTGCCGATCCTGTTCCAGTTCCCGATCTTCATCGCGCTGTTCTTCGTGCTGCGCGACTTCGAGCGCGACATCCTCTGCGAAGGCCTGACGGACTCCCGCTGCGACGACTTCCTCGCGTCGTACCCGGGCTCGAACCTCGAGTTCCTCGGGCTGGTCAACATCACCCAGCCGACGCTCGAGGCCTGGGGCCCGTTGCTGCTGGTGATCTACGTCATCAGCCAGCTCAGCTCGACCTACTTCATGTCCGCCGGCGCGACCATGCCGAAGGCGCAGCGCTACCTGCTCTTCGCGCTGCCGATCGTCTTCATCCCGTTCATCGTCAACTTCCCGTCGGGGCTGATGATCTACTGGCTGACGACCAACCTGTGGACGACCGGGCAGGGTCTGGTGACGCGCAAGATGATGCCGCGGCCCGACCTGTCGGCGCTGAAGAAGAGCTCCCGCACACCGCCCAAGGAGCCGCCGCCGGACGCCGGCAACGGCAGCAAGCGAAAGGGCGTGCCCGCTGCGGGCGGCTCGGGCGGCGTCGTCGCGGGACCGCCGCGCAGGGTGCGCCGGAAGCGCTCCGGCGGCGGCAGGCGGAAATGACCGACGAGGTCTCCGTCGAGGCGACCGGCGAGACGGTCGGCGAGGCGAAGTGGGCGGCGATCCGCGACCTCGAGCACGCCCTGCCCGGCGTCGACCGCGACACGATCAGGCTGCAGGTCGTCTCCGAGGGCGAGCGGGGCCTGCTCGGCGTCGGGTACACCCCCGCCCGCGTGATCGCGTCCGCACCTCGCGGCGCCGCAGAGGACGCCGCGCCGGAAGCGACGAGCGACCAGGCAGCGGTCGTCCGCGAGCTCCTCGAGCTCGCCATGACGGCGATCGGCGCGCCCGCCCGGATCCATCTGGAGGAGAGCGACGACGCGATCGTCGCCACGCTCTCCGGGCCCGACACCGGTGTGCTGATCGGACGTCACGGCCAGACGCTCGACGCCCTGCAGTACCTCGCCAACGCGGTGTCGCATCGCGTCGAGGGGGACGAGCGCCGGCCGGTGACGGTCGACGCGGCCGGCTATCGGGCCCGCCGCACGGCGACGGTGGAGGCGATGGCGCTCCGCTGCGCCGAGAAGGCGTCCGCCACCGGGCACAGCGTCGCGCTCGAGCCGATGACGGCCGTGGAGCGGAAGGTGGTGCACGAGGCGCTGAAGGACGATCCCGAAGTCGAGACGGAGAGCGAGGGCACGGAGCCCAACCGGTACGTCGTCGTGCTCCCTCGCCGCAGCGACGTCTGACGAGACCGCACCTCCGGCCGGCGAGCGGCTCGACCCGCACGCGGCGGACGTGCTCGAGCGGTGGCTGCTCGCTCTCGTCGCAACTCCTGGCCTGACGGGCCTTCGCGACCCGGCCGCCGCGCGGCGTGCCCTGCTCGACGACGCCTTGCGCGGAGCCGCGCTCGTCGCCGCGACGCCAGGGCCCGTCGTGGATGTCGGCTCCGGCGGCGGCACGCCCGGCATCCCGCTCGCCGCTGCGCTGCCGCACCGCGAGGTGACGCTGCTCGAAGCGGAGCGGCGCAAATGCGACTTCCTCGAGACCTGGCCGGCAGAGCTCGCCAATCTGCGGGTCGTCTGGGGCCGCGCGGAGGAGCAGCCGCTCGAGACGTTCGGCGTCGCCGTGGCCAAGGCGCTCGCAGACCCGCCGGTTGCCGTCGAGTGGTGCTTGCCGCTCGTACGGACCGGCGGCGCGGTCGTGCTCTGGACGGGCCCGTCGGCCGACCCGGCACGACTTGCCGCGGCCGCACGACAGGTCGGTGGCGAGGTCGAGTCGAGCACCGAGGGCCTGGTCGTGGTGCGCAAGTCGGCCGCCACGCCACCGGGATTCCCGCGTCGCCCCGGCATGGCCCGCAAGCGGCCGCTGGCGTGAGCCTGTACGCGAGAGGCCGCGGGGAGCATCCGCCACCGTCGCGACAATGACCACGTGCACGCAAGGGTCTACGCGGTCGCCAACCAGAAGGGCGGAGTCGGGAAGACGACGACGGCCGTCAACCTCGCCGCGTGCCTCGGCGAGGCGGGTGAGCGCGTCCTCCTCGTCGATCTCGACCCGCAGGCGAACGCCACCTCGGGTCTCGGAGCCCGCGCGAACGGGACGTCGACCCACGATCTGCTCGACGGGGTGCCGCTCCTCCACCTGGCCAAGCCGACCGCGTTCCCCAACCTCGACCTCGTCCCGGCCAAGCCCGAGCTGGCGTCGGCGAGCGTGCAGCTCTCGGGTCTCGCGGGCGGCGAGCGCTATCTCGCCGACGCGCTCGCCGGCGGCACCGAGCCGTATCGCTTCGTCTTCCTCGACTGCCCGCCGACCTTCGGGCCGCTGACGGTCAACGCGCTGGCGGCGGCCGACCGCGTGATCGTGCCGGTGCAGGCCGAGTACTACGCGCTCGAGGGCCTCTCGCAGCTGATGGGCTCGATCAACCTGGCCAAGGCGAGCCTCAACCCGCAGCTCGCCGTGGCGGGGATCCTGCTCACGATGGTCGACGGCCGCACGCGGCTGTCGGCCGAGGTCGAGCGCGAGCTGCGCCGGCACTTCGGCGGCCTCGTCTTCTCCACGACCGTGCCCCGCTCGGTGCGCCTCGCCGAGGCGCCCAGCCACGGGCTCCCTGCGATCGCCTACGACCGCCGCTCGGCCGGCGCCGAGGCCTACTGGAAGGTGGCGATGGAGCTTGTCGAGCGTGCCTAGCGACACCCCGCGCCGCGGGCTCGGCCGCGGTCTGGAGGTCCTGATCGGCGGCAGCGCCGCCCAGGCCGAGCTGCTGCACCTCCCCGTGGAGGCGATCCACCCCAACCCGCGCCAGCCACGACGCCGGTTCGAGCCCGAGGCGACCTCGGGTCTCGCCGCCTCGATCAGGCACCAGGGCGTGCTGCAGCCGATCGTCGTGCGCCCGCGTGGCGACGGCGGCTACGAGCTGATCGCCGGCGAGCGCCGCTGGCGCGCCGCCCGCGAAGCGGGCATCCCCACGCTTCCCGCCGTGGTGCGCGACGCCGACGACCGCGACACGCTGCTGCTCGGCCTGGTGGAGAACGTCGCCCGCGAAGACCTGTCCCCCGTCGAGGAAGCTCGCGCCTACGCACTGCTGATGGACGAGTTCGAGCTGCCGCTGGGCGAGCTCGCCGACCGCGTCGGCCGCTCGAAGCCGGGAGTCTCCAACCGGCTGCGCCTGCTCGAGCTGCCGGAGGAGGTGCTCTGGATGCTGGCGCGCGGCGACATCAGCGAGGGGCACGCCCGAGCCGTGCTCGCCCTTCCCGACGACGACGCGCGGCTGCGACTCGCACGCCGGATCGCCTCGGAGGGGATGACGGTGCGCGCGGCCGAGCGGGCTGCGCAGGCGGGAGGCGCCCGCCGGCGCCCACGGCGCGACCCGGCCGCAGCGGTCGACCCGGCTCTCACAGCCCGCGCCCGCGCCGCAGCCGAGCGTCTCACCGGCCTCCCCGCCCGCGTCGCGGGCGGCCGGCTCGAGATCCGCTTCGAGGACGAGACGCGCCTCGCCGAGCTCGTCGAGACGCTCGAAGCGCTGTAGCCGCCCGTCAGCCTCTCGCCGAATCTCGAATCGGACGCGTTGGAACGAAGAGCCCGCAGCCGCGAAGCGGCCGCGTTCAGGGTTATGCGCGACCGGGATCCGCGCGAGCGGATTCCGGAATCTCGCGTCAGCGAGATATCGCTTGCGCGGAAGAGTGGGCGATCCTGGATTCGAACCAGGGACCTCCGCCTTATCAGAGCGGCGCTCTAACCGACTGAGCTAATCGCCCGCGTACGCCGCGAGGGCGCCGCGGAGCGGCAGTGTAGCGAACGACAACCGAGCCACGGCTACACTGAATTCGAGGGCGCCGTGCAGGAGATGACCGTCTACGGTGTGAGCTTCGACCTCGGCAGCAAGCAGCCGATCGTGCTCCTGAGGACGCTCGAGGGAAGCGTCTTCCTTCCCATCTGGATCGGGCAGCCCGAAGCGGTCGCCATTCTGATGAAGCTGCAGGGGTCGGAACCCCCTCGCCCGCTGACCCACGATCTCACGTGCTCGATCATCGAGTCGCTCGACGCGGAGCTCACGCGCGTCACGGTGACGGAGCTGCGCGAGAACACGTTCCATGCGGCGATCACGCTGCTGCGCAACGGGGACGAGATCGAGATCGACTCCCGCACCTCCGACGCGATCGCGCTCGCGCTGCGGGCGGACGCCCGGATCTACGCCGCCGACGAGGTGATCGAGGAGTCCGGCGTCGAGTTCGAGGGAGGCGATCCGGAGCTCGACAACGGCGTCACGCCTCCACCAACGCTCGGCGACGCGAGCATCGAGGACGTCGATCTCGGCGAGTTCCGCCGCTTCCTCGACACGGTCAGCCCGGACGAGTTCCGGGCGGCCGAGACCGAGGACGACAACTAGTCGCCGGCAAGCGGGCTCTCGCTGCGCGAGAGCGACGGATCCGCTCGCGCGGATCCTTCCGCGCAACACCCTGAAGGCGTCCGCTTCGCGGCCGCGAGGCCATGTGTCTCAAATCAAGCGTCCAGCCAGGGCCTCGTCGGGCGCCACCACGAGCACGGGCTAGAACATCGTGTTGTCGTTCTGCGCCTCTGCGGGAATGGTCTGCAGGACGTCCCAGTGCTCCACGATCTTGCCGCTCTCGTCGAGCCGGAAGATGTCGATGCCGGCCCAGTCCTCGCCGGGGGGCCATTCCTGGTGGCAGTGCAGGACGACGAAGTCGCCCTCGGCGATGACACGCTTGAAGGTGACGCGCTTGTGTGGCCACTGCTCCCCCATGCGCGTGAAGTAGTCGACGAACGCGTCCTTGCCGTCGCCGACGCCGGGGTTGTGCTGGATGTAGACGTCACCCGCGTACCGCTCCATCGCCTCCCGCGGCTGTCCCTGGTTGAACATGAGGTCGTAGAACGCCGTCACGTTGGCCTTGTTCCTCTCGAGCCTGTCGCCGGCGCCGGGGGCTCCGCGCCGGCGTGCCTGTTCCCGCTTCGTGAGCGCCAGCAGCGCGGTCACGAGCTCGTCCAGACCGTCGTCGGTCAGCGGGCCGGAGCTCACCGCGCGCAGAGCCGCGCGGATCTCCTGCTCGCGACCCGGATCGAGCAGGTCGACACCGCGCTCGTCCTTCAGGCGCCACAGCCGCTCGACGAGCTCCAGCCGCTCGTTGACGGCTGCCACGATCCGCGCGTCGACCGCGTCGATCTGCGACCGAAGCTCGCCGAGGTCGCCGCTCACGAGCTGGACCCGAACGTCACCGAGGCGAGCAGCGCCATGCCGTTGAAGATCGCATGCAGGAGCACCGCAGGGTAGAGGCTCTGCGTCCGCTCCCGCACGAGCGCGAGAACCACGCCGAAGATGGTCAGCACCGGGAGCGCCACCAGCAGGCCGTGCGCGAGCCCGAACGCGACGCTGGTGATCGCGATCGCGGGCCACATCCCCCAGCGGTCGCGGGTCACCGCAAGGCCCAGCCCGCGATACATCAGCTCCTCGACGATCGGGGCGACGGCGGCAACGACGACGAAGTTCGCCACGAACGGCGCAGCCCGCTCGGGATCCCACTCCTCGGGCACGAGCCCCTGCTCCTCGCCGGCCTCGAGCACGAGGTTGAGCACCGCCGCGATGACTGCGATCGCGACGAACGCGCCGACGACCGTCGCGAGCGCCCACGGCCAGGACGGCGGCCGTCGCAGCCCGAGGAGATCGCGATCGATGCCACGCGACAGCGCGAGGACGATCGCGAGGATGATCGCGTACTGCACGACCGCAGCGATTGCCGTGCTCCACTCGTAGAGCACGTCCTCCGGGAGCTCTTCGCCGGCGAGATTGCCGGCGTACGACAGCGCCGCGAGCACGCCGACGAGCGCAAACCAGCCCGCGAGCCGGCTACGTGGGATCCCCACGATCCCACCCCCCACGTCGTCCGTGCGCTCGCTCACGAGGTGGATCGAACCACGCGGCGGAGGGCGACCGCCGGGCGAACCGGCGTCACGGCCTGGCTACCATCGTGACCGATGGCATCTCCGCCTCGCGGCCGCCCGCCGCGACCGCGTCAGCCGGTCGCTCGCCTGCACCTTCGCCGTCGCCGCCGGCGCCGCCGGTCGGTGCTGCTTCCGCTCGCCGTTCTCGCCGGCCTGCTCGTCGCAGGCGGCGTGGCCGCGACGGGCGGCGTGTACGCGTTCTCGGGCGGCTGCGACCTCGACCAGGTACCCCCCGAGAGCATCGGCCAGAACACCTTCGTGTACGCCGCCGACGGGTCGCTGCTCGGCTCGATCCCCGCCGAGCAGAACCGCCAGGTCGTGCCGCTCTCGCGGATCAGCCCCTGGATGCCACGGGCGACGATCGCGATCGAGGACAGGCGATTCTTCGATCACGAAGGCGTCGATCCCGAGGGCATCGTGCGCGCTCTCTGGGCCGACATCCGTGCCGGTCAGGTCGTCCAGGGCGGCTCCACGATCACGCAGCAGCTGGTGCGGAACCTGACCACCTCGCGCGAGCAGACCGTGGTGCGCAAGGTGAACGAGGCGTGCCTCGCCGTGAAGCTCGAGCGCGCGTGGACGAAGCAGCGGATCCTCACCTCGTACCTCAACCACGTGTTCTACGGCAGCCAGGCCTACGGCATCGAGGCAGCCAGCCAGACCTACTTCTCGAAGTCCGCGCGCTCGCTCAACCTGCGCCAGGCGGCCATGCTCGCCGGCCTCACGCAGGCACCGTCGGCGTACGACCCGGTGGTCGCACCGGAGAAGGCTGTCGCCCGCCGCGACGAGGTGCTCAGGGCGATGCTCGAGGAAGGCATGATCACTCGCGCGCAGCACGACTGGGCCCGCGCGTCGCGCAGCCCGGGCTTGCGGCCGGGCAACCTCTACAAGGAGATCAAGGAGCCGTACTTCTTCGGCTACGTCCGCGACGAGCTGATCCGGGCCTACGGCGCGGAGACGGTGCGCTCCGGCGGGCTTCGCGTCTACACGACGATCCTGCCCCGCTGGCAGAAGCTTGCCCAGCGCGCCATCGCCGACGTGCTCGACGAGCCGGACGACCCCGCCGCGGCGGTCATCTCGATCGCTCCACGCACGGGTGCGATCAGGGCGATGGCCGCGGTCATCCCGGGGCGACGGAACAACCAGTTCAACCTCCTCACACAGGCACGCAGGCAGTCCGGGTCGACCTTCAAGACGTTCGTGCTGACGGCGGCGGTCGACCGCAAGATCGACCCGCTCAACACCTACTACGTGTCCGCGCCGTTCACGTACGCGCCCACCGACGACGGCAGCTGCGAGGACGAGACGTGGTGGTGCGTGAAGACGTACGACTCCAGCTACTACGGCTGGAGCTCGATCCGCAACGCGACCCTGCGCTCGGACAACTCCGTCTTCGCGCAGCTGACTCTCGACGTGACGCCGAAGCGGGTCGCAGAGGTCGCGCGACGCATGGGTGTGCGGACGCCGCTCGACGTGAACGGCGCGTACGTGCCGGCGATGGGGCTCGGCTCGATCGCCGTCTCGCCGCTGGACATGGCCTCGGCGTACGCGACCCTCGCAGCCGGCGGCGTCTACGCACGCCCCACCGCTATCCGCAGGGTGGTGCTGTCCGACGGGCGGCAGGACACGGCCGCCGGATGGGGGAAGCCGCGCCGCACGCGGGTGCTGTCGGACGGGGTCGCGTGGGAGGTGACGCAGATCCTCGAGGAGAACGTGCGCTACGGGACCGGCACCCGGGCCGCGCTCTCCGACCGGGCGGTGGCCGGCAAGACCGGGACGACCGACGAGCACGCCGACGCGTGGTTCATCGGCTACACCCCCGGCGTGTCGACCGCTGTCTGGATGGGATACACGCGCGGCGAGATCCCCATGGACAACGTGCACGGGATCTCCGTCTCCGGCGGCAGCTTCCCGGCCGAGATCTGGCGGAAGTTCATGGAGGCGGCGCTGTGGCGCACGCCCGCGCGCGACTTCCCGGACGAGCCCGTCACCCCGGTGGAGTGGGAGCCCTTCCAGCGGGGGCCCTACGCGTTGTCGTTCGACCCGCTCGCGACGACGGAGACGACCGAGACGACCGAGACGACAACGACCACGCACCACGGCGCCACCTCGCGAGGGCGGCTCGCCCTGACCGCCGGCAGCGAGCCGGTCTGCTCCGGCGCCGAGGTAGCGTAGGCGGCATGGCCGCTCTGCTCTCGGTCGAGGATGCTCTCGCCATCGTCCTCGAGCACGCGCGGCCGCTGGAGGCCGAGGACGTCGCCCTGGACGAGGCTGCCGGACGCGTGCTTGCCGAGCCGGCGCTCGCCGCCGTCGACCTGCCACCCTTCCCGAGCTCGGCGATGGACGGGTTTGCGCTGCGCTCGAACGAGACGCCGGGCCGGCTCAGGGTCGAGCTCCGCTCGGCCGCGGGACGCCCGGCCGAACGTTCACTCGAATCGGGCGAGGCGATCGGGATCGCCACGGGGGCGGTCGTCCCCGCAGGCGCCGACGCGGTCGTGCCGATCGAGAACGTCGTCGACGACGGGAGCTCCGTGCAGGTGGCGGCAGCGGTGCGCCCGGGCGAGAACGTGCGCGAGCGGGGCGGTGACATCCGCGCCGGCGAGGTGGTGACGCCGGCCGGCGTGCGTATCGGCGCCGCTCAGATGGCTGCGCTCGCCGCGGCAGGGATCGCGACGGTCACCTGCGCCCGGCGTCCCGCGGTGACGGTGATCACGACCGGCACCGAGCTGAGAAGCCCCGGAGAGCCGCTGCGGCCGGGGGAGATCTACGAGTCGAACGGCCGCATGCTCGAGGTGGCGCTCACCGCCGGCGGGGCCGTGGTCACGCGGCTCGCGCCCGTCGAGGACGACGCCGCTGCGCACCGCGCTGCCTTCGAGCGCGCGCTCGAGGCGGACGTGGTCGTCAGCTCCGGCGGCGTGTCGGTGGGGCCGCACGACCTCGTCCGCGCCGTCGCTGCGGAGCTCGGCGCTCGCGAGCTCTTCTGGGGTGTTGCCATGCGGCCCGGGCAAGCCGCTGTCGTTTGCGGTCCGAGGCGCGACACTCGTGTTCGGTCTGCCGGGGAACCCGGTCTCCTCGCTCGCCGGCGCCGCCCTGTTCGTGCTCCCGGCTCTCCGGGCCCTCCAGAGGGACTCCTCACCCGGGCCGCGCTGGCAGTCGGGCACGCTCGCCGGCAGCGTGCGCCGCAACGGTCACCGCGACGACTTCCTGCGCGCCCGCACGTCGGTCACCGACGACGGCACGATGCTCGAGCCGGTCGTCGGCCAGGAGTCGCACATGATCGTCCATGCGGCCGCGGCCGACGCGCTCGTGCACGTCCCGCGGGGCGAGGGGGAGCTGCCGAGCGGCTCGAGCGCTCGCTACGTGCTGATCGACTGAGGCTCGGCCGTCGTCGTCCCCGGCGACGCGACGAGAGCCGCCACCTGGCCGGCGATGGCGGCCCAGACGAGAGCGCTCAGGCTCAGCAGCCACGGCATCGTCCCGCTCGTGGCAAGCCCGACCGCGTAGAGCGGAGTGCGCGCGCCGAGCCCCAGCTGCGTCGCGAGCACGACGAGGCATACGACCGGTCCCGTCAGACCGAGCCCGAAGACGAGGTCGGCCGGCCAGCCGCGGCCCCGCAGCGAGGGCAGCCACAGCCAGGCGTAGAGCGACGGCAACACGAAGACCAGCGCAAACGGGTTCACGACGGCGATCACCGCGGACACGACCGCGAGCGCGGAGAACGCGACGGTGTACCCCCCGAGGTCGCGACCCGCGCCGGCGGCGTCCGGCGCGGCCACGCGGCGAGCCAGGAACCACAGCGCGACGACGGCTGCCA
Source organism: uncultured Actinomycetes bacterium (assembly GCA_963732985.1). Taxonomy (GTDB): domain Bacteria; phylum Actinomycetota; class Thermoleophilia; order Gaiellales; family Gaiellaceae; genus Gaiella. The sequence goes on from CAVTBP010000009.1 coordinate 97,567, forward strand.
TCAGGACGAAGACACCGGCCACGGGCCACTGGTCGATGGGAGGAGCGTCGGCCACCGGCGGCCTCGGGCCGCCGAGCGGAAAGACGCCTGCGAGCGCGGCCACGAAGACGAGCCCTCCGACGGCCAGCCACAGCCCGATGGCGCGTCGCAGCCTCTGCCACGCGGGAGCGAGCCGTGTCCCCCGGCGGACGGCGCGGGTGACGAGGTCGACCACGGCAACGCCGAAGGGCAGGAGCGCGAACAGCAGGAACAACTCGATCGCCCACCCGCGGACGACGCGATCGCCGAGGTAGACGAACGCGGCCGACCGGCCGGAGAGCTGGATGGCGCCGTCGAGCGACGCCAGCGTCGTCTCGGCAGCCCGGCCCAGCTGGCCGAGTCGTTGTGCGCTCAGATCCTGCGGCTCGTCGGCTTCGCCACCGGAGGCATCCCGGGCAGTCGAGAGGCGGAGAGCCGAGCGTCCGGCGACGAGGAACGGGGCTTGCTCGCCGTAGCCGAACGGCACCGCGAGGTCGACGAGCTGGGTCAGCAGCCCCGGCTGAGCCGGGTCGGCAGCGAGCTGCTCGGCAACGCGGACCGTTGCGGTGCGAACGAGCGCGGGCGCCGGTGACCGCGACGCCGGCGCGCCGATCTCGAGGCGCGGCCAGGCCCGTCCTGCGAGGCCGTCGAGCGTGAGGACCGCGACAGCCTGGCGCGCAAGCGGGGAGGTGGTGGCAAACCGCTCTGCCCCGAGCGCGCCGTAGGCGCCCCCGTCCGAGGACAGGAACACGAGCGTGTGCGCCGGCTCCAGACTGCGCGCGAGCGTGCCCGTCGCGGCGTACCCCCGCAGGAGCTCGACCAGCGCCGCCGTGCCGGACGCGTTGTCGTTCGCCCCGCCGCTCGCACCCCTGTTGTCTCTGTGGGCAACGACGACGATCGTGTCACGCTTCGCGCCCGGCACGACCGTCATCAGGTTGACGAGCTCCGTCTCGCCGAGCCCCGGCACGTCCTCACGCCACCGGTCGGCGGTTGCGGTGAGCCCGTACAGCGCGAGCCGCTCCTGGTACCAGGCGGCGGCGCGAGCCGCTCCCACCGTCCCCGGCACGCGGTTCGGGTAGTCCCGTGCGAGCTCCGTCGTCAGCTGCAGCGCGGCCGCCGCACCGAAGGCAGGTGGCAGGGCGGGGGCGGGCAGCGGGCCGGGCCGGCTCGTGGTGAACATGAGCAGCAACAGCGGCGCGAGCAGGAACAGCGCAGCGTTGCGCACCAGTCGCATGTCGACGGCGTGCGTGGCGGGGCCGCGGCGCGGCCTCCTGCGGGGGCTCCGGGGCCGGGCCGGCTCCATGCGATCGGCTAGTCTACGGCGGGGCAGGCGACCTCGCCGTGCAGGCGAACATCAAAGGCATGCCCGACACCTCAGCCATCCTGCTCGTCGACGACGAGGAATCGATCCAGACGCTCCTGACGTATCCGCTCGAACGCGACGGGTACAAGGTGGTCCAGGCCCGTGACGGCGAGGAAGCGCTGCGCCGTTTTGGCGAGGAGTCGTTCGACCTCGTCGTGCTCGACATCATGCTGCCGCGGATCGACGGCCTCGAGGTCTGTCGCCGTCTCCGCGCGACCAGCACGGTGCCGATCATCATGCTCACGGCGCGCGACGACGAGCTCGACACGGTGCTCGGGCTCGAGCTCGGTGCGGACGACTACATCACGAAGCCGTTCTCGATTCGCGAGTTCCGCAGTCGCGTGCGGGCGCTGCTGCGCCGTGCCTCGACCCCGCATCTCACCGACCGCCGCGACGACGTCATCGATCGCGGCGACCTCGTGATCGACGTCCCGCGCCGTACGGTCTCGGTGCGCGGGCAGCAGGTGCAGCTGACGTTCGTCGAGTTCGAGCTGCTGCAGCTGCTTGCGGCGAGCCCCGGTGTCGTGCACTCGCGGCGCCGCCTCCTCGAGCGTATCCGCGGGAGCGCCGACTACCGCGAGCCGCGCACGATCGACGTGCACGTCCGCCACCTGCGCGAGAAGATCGAGCACAACCCGCAGGAGCCCGAGCTGATCCTCACCGTCAGAGGCGCGGGCTACCGCTTCCGGGAGAGCTGAGCCCTGCCCGGCGGGATCCGCACCAAGATCGCGCTGGCGCTGGTGATCGTGATCGGGGGCGCACAGGCGGCTGCGTACCTGCTCGTCGTCCCGACACTCGAGCGGTCGCTCGTCGGCGCGCGGCTCGACCAGCTGGAGAAGGACGCCGCCACGCTCTCGACGGCGCTGGCGGTGCTCGACGCCAGCGAGGCGAACAGCCTGCAGCGCGTGGTCGACGCGTCCGCCTTCGGCTTCAACACGCGCGTGGTCGTGTTCGGCGTGCTCGGGCCGCCCACGGCCCTCGCCCGGCTGGCGGACTCGTTCGAAGAGGGGACCGACGCGATCGAGCAGAGCCCGACGGCGCTCGAGGCAGCGCGCACCGGGCAGGTCGTGACCGGCACCGTGCGGCGCGGCGGCGGAGAGTACGCGGAGGTTGCGGTGCCGCTGCTCCCCTCGGCGGGCGTGATCCTGCTCACATCGTCGCTGGCGGACCAGCTGGCCACGGTGCGGCTCGTCGAGCGCCGGTTCCTCGTCGCCACGTTCGTCGCGGTCGGGATCGCCCTTGCGCTCGGCAGCGTCGCCGCCGCCATGCACGCGCGGCGCATCCGCCGGCTCGAGCGCGCGGCCAACCGGATCGCCGAGGGGCACTTCGACGAGCCGATCGCGGACACGGGCGACGACGAGCTCGGACAGCTCGCCGCCGCGTTCGATCGCATGCGCGTGCAGCTGGCGCAGCTCGACACGGCGCGCAAGGAGTTCGTCGCCAACGCGTCGCACGAGCTTCGCACGCCGCTGTTCTCCCTGGCCGGCTTCCTCGAGCTGATGGACGACGAGGATCTCGACGAGGAGACGCGCCGGCAGTTCCTGGTCACCACGAGGGAGCAGGTGGATCGGCTCACACGCCTCGCGGGGGATCTCCTCGACCTCTCCCGTGTGGATGCGGGCCGGCTCCGGGTCGAGCGCGAGGACGTGTCGCTCGGCGAGGTGGCGGGCATGCTCGCCGAGGAGGTGCGGCCGCTCGCGGAGACAACGGATCACGAGCTCGAGCTGTCGGCCGACGAGAGCGTGTGGGCGCTGGCCGACGAGGAGCGCGTGTTGCAGGTCGGCCGCGCTCTCGCGGGCAACGCGCTCGCCCACACGCCACCAGGGACACGTGTCGTCATCTCGACGCGACGCGCAGGCGACCGGGCGCTGCTCGAGGTCGCGGACGACGGCCCCGGCATCGCGCCCGAGCACCTGGACCGCATCTTCGACCGCTTCTACCGGGTCGAGGGGACGCAGGCCTTCGGCAGCGGGCTCGGCCTGGCGATCGCGCGCGAGCTGGCGCTCCGCATGGATGGCACCGTCACCGTCGAGACGAGACCGGGCCGGACCGTGTTCGCGCTCCAGCTGCCGGCGGAGCCGGCTCCCGCTCCCGCGCCCGCGCCTGCCTACTAGGGAGCGCGCGAGAAGGACCAGGCCAGACCGGGCCCGGTCTGCCGGCCAGGAATCGTTTTCACGTGAAAACGGGGGAGGCCACCTGCCCCCTGCTGGCTACAGTGCGCTGAGGTGCGCACCCCCGCCGTCATCGCACTCGCCGCTGCCGCAGCCGTGATCGGAGGGATCGCGGGCGTGGTGCTGGCCGACGCCGCAGGGCTCGGCGGCGAGACGACCGTCGCCGCCACGGAGCCACTGCCACCCGTCGAGACCGGCGCGACCCGTGCAGCCGCTGCCGGAGGGGGCCTTCGACCCCGCCGCGCTCTACGCGCGACGCGCGGGCGGCGTCGTCACGCTGTACGCGGATCTCGGAGACGAGGGGCAGTCGCAAGGCTCGGGGTTCGTCGTCGACCGGCGTGGCACGATCCTCACCAACGCCCACGTGATCACGAACGTGGCCACGTCGGCGAACGTGCGCCCGGCCCGCGTCGTCTACGCCGAGTTTCGCGACGGCGAACGCGTCCAGGCGACGATCGTGGGCTGGGACCTCTTCAACGACGTCGGCGTGGTGCGGGTCAAGCCGGCCGACCACGCCGTCCAGCCCGTGCCGCTCGGCGATTCGGCCGCGGTTCGCGTCGGGGAGCCCGTGGCCGCGATCGGAAGCCCGTTCGGGAATCAGACCTCGCTCGCGGTCGGTGTCGTGTCGGCCACCGGCCGGTCGATCGACTCGCTCACCTCGAGGTACTCGGTGGCCGACGCGATCCAGATCGACGCCCCGATCAACCGGGGGAACTCGGGCGGCCCGCTGTTCGACGGGCGTGGCCGCGTGATCGGCATCAACGCGCAGATCCGGTCGAGCTCCGGAACCGCGGAGGGGGTCGGGTTCGCGATCCCGATCAACGTCGCGCGGCGCGCCCTGTCGCAGCTCGAGCAGACGCGGCAAGGTGTCCTACGCGTATCTCGGGATCACGACGCAGGACGTGACGCCGGGCATGGCGAAGCGCTTCGGCATCCGGTCGCCGCGGGGGGCCATCGTGGCGTCGGTCGTGCCCGGCGCGCCGGCGGAGAAGGCAGGGATCCAGGGCGGCAACCAGAGCGAGAGCTACAACGGGCTCGCGCTGACGTTCGGCGGAGACGTGATCGTCAGCATCGCCGGCGTGCCGGTGCGAAGCTCCGAGGACGTGTCGCGGATCGTGACCGACCGGTTCCTGCCCGGGCAGACCGTCCAGGTCGTCGTCCTGCGCAACGGCACCGAGCGCCGCGCGGTGCGCGTGACGCTGGGTGAGCGGCCGCTCGCGCCGACCGACTGAGAACCGCGTCTACGATGCCCGCGTGACCGCGATCTCCCAGGCGGCGCCGGCGGACGTGCTCGTCCCGGTCGACGCGGCGACCCGGACGCCTCTCGGCTCGTCGGCGCCGTCGCCGGAAGCCACGACGAACATCGTGCACGGACTCGAGCGTGCTCTCGACGTCGGTCGCGGCATCGCGCCGGCGTGCACGCCCGTGGGCAGGGCGCTCCGGTGAGCGATCTCTCGCACGTCGACGAGTCGACCGGATCGGTGCGCATGGTCGACGTCGGCGACAAGGAATACAGCCGGCGACGGGCCGTCGCCCGCGCGGTGGTGCGGATGCAGGCCGAGACCGCGGCCAGGCTCGGCGACCTGCCGAAGGGCGACGCCCTCGTCACCGCCCAGCTCGCCGGGATCATGGCGGCCAAGCGAACGAGCGAGCTCATTCCCCTCTGTCATCCGCTGCCGCTGTCGCTCGTCGAGGTCACCCTGACGCCCGGGCCCGACGGCGTCACGATCGTCGCCAGCGCAGAGACGACCGCCCAGACGGGGGTCGAGATGGAGGCGTTGACGGCCGCGTCCGTCGCCGCGCTCACGGTCTACGACATGGCAAAGGCGATCGACAAGGAGATGACGATCTCGGACGTGACGCTGGTGGAGAAGACGAAGGAGCCGGTCTGAGAGCCGCGGTGCTCACCGTCTCGGACGGCGTCCACCACGGCACGCGGGAGGATCGCAGCGGCGACACGCTCGACGAGCTCCTGCGCGCGGACGGCTTCGAGGTGACGAGGCTCGTGGTGCCCGACGAGCAGAGCGAGATCGCGGCCGCCATCATCGATCTTGCGAGTGGAGCGAGCCTCGTCCTGACCACCGGTGGCACCGGCTTCGCTCCGCGCGACGTCACGCCGGAGGCGACCGCGGGTGTGATCGAGCGCGTGGCGCCGGGCATCGCGGAGGCGATCCGGGACGACGCCCGCCGGAGAACACCACACGCACTCCTGTCACGCGGAGTGGCCGGTCTTCGCGGGGCGACCCTGGTCGTCAACCTTCCCGGCTCGCCGGGGGGATGCCGCGACGGGTACGCCGTGCTGCAACCGGCGCTCGTGCACGGTCTCGAGCTCGCGGCGGGCGACCGTGAGACGACGCACCGCCAGACGTGAGCACTCACACGCTGTCCCTGCCGCGCCGCTTTGCTCGGTTGATCCGCTTCGAGCACACCGTCTTTGCGCTTCCGTTCGCCTACGTCGGCGCGCTGCTGTCCGTGGACGGTTGGCCGGGCTGGGAGGTCATGGCGTGGGTGACCGTGGCGATGGTCGGTGCGCGCACGCTGGCGATGAGCCTCAACCGCCTCATGGACGCGGAGCTCGACGCCCGCAACCCGCGCACCGCCACGAGAGAGCTTCCGGCCGGCACGCTGACACGGGGCCAGGTGTGGGCGCTGTGTGCGGCCGCGCTCGTCGTCTACCTCGCGGCGGTCTTCTCGCTCGATCCGATCGTGCGCTGGCTGTGGCCCATCCCGGTTGCCTGCTTCGTGGTCTATCCCTACCTGAAGCGCTTCACGTGGCTCTGTCACCTGTGGCTCGGCGCCTGCCTCGGGCTGGCGCCCCCGGGCGCCTGGCTCGCCGTCACCGGGACGGCCCCCTGGGAGGCGTGGCTGCTCGGTGTGGCGGTGGCGCTCTGGGTGGCGGGCTTCGACCTCTTCTACTCGCTGTTCGACCTCGAGCACGACCGGGATGCGGGCCTGCATTCGTGGGCGACGCGCTTCGGCGAAGTGGGGGTCTTCCGCGGCGCACGGCTGCTGCACGCGCTGACCGTGTCGTGCCTCGTGGTCGTGGGCTGGGGGCTGAGCGTCGACGTCTGGTACTGGCTGGGTGTGGCCGCGGTCGCGGCGCTGCTCCTCTACGAGCACCTGCTCGTTCGACCCGGCGACCTGCGGCGGCTCGATCAGGCGTTCTTCACCGTCAACGGCGTGATCAGCATCGTCTTCTGCGGGTTCGTGGCCCTCGACACGCTGCTCTGAGCCGGCACCAGGCGCCCGGGCGCAGCGGCGCCCGAAGGGGAGCTCGAGCAGGACGGCACACGCACGGCGCAGTCTCGGCACACACCCGTCACGGATTCCCCGATACCGTGACATCAGGGGACCCCGTGTCCCCCCGGGGATGGTTGTGTGGACGGAGTGATCAGAGGTGAGCACATCGAGAAGCGCTACGGGTCACGCCCGGTGCTTCGCGACCTGTCGTTCACGGTCGAGCGGGGCGGCTGCCTGGTCGTCACCGGGGCGAACGGCTCGGGCAAGACGACGCTGCTCCGGCTCCTCGCGGGTCTCACGGCGCCGACCCGTGGCACGCTCGCCGTCGACGCCGAACGCGGCCGGCTCGGCTACCTGGCGCACGAGGCCCTGCTCTATCGCGAGCTGACCGCGCTCGAGAACCTCGAGCTGTTCGGCCGCCTGTACCGGATCCCGGAGCGGCGCGAGCGAATCGGGATGCTGCTCGAGCGGTTCGGCCTCTGGGAGGCTCGCAGCGAGCGGGTGGCCGACTATTCGCGCGGGATGGTGCAGCGGCTCGCCCTGTGCCGGACGGTCCTGCACGCACCCGACGTGCTCGTGCTGGACGAGCCCTTCAGCGCCCTCGACGACGAGGGCGCGGAGTTGCTCGACCGCGAGCTCGAGGCGCTTGCCGGCACGGCGACGCTCGTGGTCACGACCCACGACCCCGATCGGGTCGCGGGGATCGCCAGTGGGTGGCTGGCACTCACGGCGCGATGAGCGGCTACCTGGCGGACGTCGCCGCACTGACGCGCAAGGACCTCGCACTCGAGCTCCGGGCCCGAGACACGCTGCCCGCGATGCTGCTCTTCGTGCTCGCCACGCTCGTCGTGTTCCATTTCGCGCTCCCGGCAGGCACCGGCGACGACGCGGCCTACGGCCTGCTCTGGGTGGCGATCGTCTTCACCTCGCTGCTCGGGCTCTCACGCGCCTGGCTCCCGGAGAGCCGTCTCGGCGCGATGGACGCGCTGGTGCTCGCAACATCGGACCGCAGCGCCATCTGGGTCGCAAAGACGCTCTCGGCGCTCGCGTTCCTCGCCGTGGCCGAGCTCGTCGCGCTGCCCGCGTTCGCGCTCCTCTTCGCACCGCTCGACGCGGCCGCGCTGGCCGGCGCTGCGCTCGCCACGATCGGCCTCTGCGTCGTCGGCTCGCTGACGTCAGCGCTCGCGACTGCCGGGCGTGGGCGCGAGGTCGTGCTGCCGCTGCTCCTGCTGCCGCTCGCGATCCCGCTCGTGGTGGGTGGCGTCGGCACTGCCGTCTCGGCCGAGCCCGGGGCGTACCTGCTCTTTCTCGGTCTCTACGACCTCGTCTTCGCGATACTTTCGTGGGCCTCGTTCGAGTACGTCGTGACCGAGTAGACCACCGCCGACCATGTCCACACAGCGCATCAGCCTCCCAGCCATCGCCGTCGCGGCGACCGTGCTCATGGGCGCCGCCGTGGCGATGATCTTCCTCTACGCCCCGCTCGACAGCGATCAGGGCCTCTCACAGAAGATCTTCTACGTCCACGTCTCGGTCGCCCTCACGGCGTACGTGTGCTTCGGGCTCGGCGCCTGGAAGGCGCTTCGCGTGCTCTGGACGCGCGGTGAGCGGTACGACCTCGAGAGCTACACCGCCATCCATCAGGGCACGATCTTCGGCGCCCTGACGCTGCTCACGGGCTCGATCTGGGCCAAGGCATCGTGGGGGGTCTGGTGGACCTGGAGCGAGGATCAGCTCGTCCTCTTCCTCGTCCTCTTCCTCTTCTACTGCGCCTACTTCATGCTCCGCTTCTCGGTCGAGGACGGGTCACGGCGCGAGCGCGTCTCTGCGGTGTACGCGCTGTTCGGCGCCGCGCTGATCCCGGTCAGCTTTCTCGCCATTCGGCTGGCGGAGCGCTTCATCCATCCGGTCGCATTCACCCGCGACGGCCCTCAGATGCCCGCGTCGATGTTCGTCACGTTCCTCGTCGCCTGGGCAGCGATCCTGCTGCTCGCGTACCTCATGTACCGGATCGAGCTCGCGGGCAAGCGCACCGACGCGCACCTGCGCGAGCTGAGGGAGGCTCTCGCACGATGAGCGCCGCCGAGAAGTACGTGGCCGCAGCCTATGGCGTCATGTTCCTCTTCGTGCTCGCCTGGGTCGTGATCATCGCGGCCAAGCTCGCGCGGCTCGAGCGCGAGACGGCGGAGCTCGTCGAGCTCGCGCGCGAGCGGGAGCGGGCGACCGATGGCTGAGCTGCTCGTCTGGCCGGCGCTCATCGCCTACAGCGAAGCCGCGGTTGCCTACGCCGGGGAGCTCCGCGGAGCGGGGCGAGCAGGACGCCTCGGCACGTGGGGAGTTCGGATCGGCTGGCTGGCGCAGACCGCGCTGCTCGCCGCACAGGCCTTCGGCAGCGACGGCTTTCCGTGGGGAACCTGGGCGGGCGCCCTCAACCTCTTCGTCTGGCTCGTCGTCGGCGTCTACCTGATCTGGGGCTGCCGGCCTCGCTACCGGCTGCTCGGGCTCGCGGTGATGCCCGTCGCGGCCGGCCTGCTGCTGCTCGCCTGGGCCGGAGGCGGGACGGGCGTGGTCGACGGCGACCGCTCGGGCGCCCTGCTCGCCGTCCACGTCGCGCTGCATGCTGGCAGGGCTGGCCGGCTTCACCGTTGCCGGTTGCATGTCCGCCCTCTACCTGTGGGAGGAACGACGGCTGAAGCGCCGCGACGCACGCGTGCTTCGCCTGCGCCTGCCACCGCTCGAGGCGCTCGACCGGCTCTCGGCGCGAGTCGCGACCGCCGGGCTCGCGCTGCTCACCGGCGGCATCGTCGTCGGCCTGACGACATTCGACCGGGGCGACGCCGACGCTGCGATGGTGGCCACGATCGGCGTCTGGGCGTTGTATGCGACCGCGCTGGTGCTCCGCCGTGAGGCTGGCATTCGCGGCCGGCGAGCCGCCTGGCTGCAACTCGCCGGCCTTGCCCTCGTCGCGATCGTCCTCCCGCTGACCCACTTCGCCTCGTGATGGACGGCGCACCGTGAACCTGTCCCTGGTCGGCGTGTCGCACCACCAGGCCGCGGTCGAGCTGCGCGAGCGGGTCGCCGTCGACCTCGAGGGGGCACGCGCCCTCGCCGACTCGCTCGCCGACGGGTGCGAAGCGGTCGTGCTCTCGACCTGCAACCGCACCGAGATCTACCTCGCCGCGGCTGACGATCCCGCCCTGGACCGTCGCGCCATCACCGCACTCCTCGAGCTGGCCGGTGCCGAGGCGGCATCGCTGGAGCCCGTCGTGTACCGGCTGGCGGACGAGTCCGCCGCGCTGCATCTGTTCCGTGTTGCCGCCGGGCTCGACTCGCTCGTGCCGGGCGAGGGCGAGATCCTGGGCCAGGTGCGCGACGCCTTCGACGTCGGGCGCCCTGGCCCGTTGCTCGACCGGCTGTTCCGAAATGCGCTGCACGCCGGGCGCCGAGCCCGGGTCGAGACCGCGATCGGCGAGAGCCCCGCGTCGGTCCCGGCCGCCGCGGCAGCCCTGGCGCAGCAGGTGTTCGACGATCTCGCCGGCCGGTCGGTCGTGCTCGTCGGCGCCGGCAAGATGAGCGAGCTGACGGCACGCAACCTCCGCTCGCGGGGTGCCGCTGTCAGCGCCGTCGCCAACCGCACCGCGACGCACGGCGAGGAGCTTGCACGCCGCCTCGGCGCGCGCGCCATCGGCCTCGAGGATCTGGGTGCCGAGCTGGGCGCAGCCGACGTCGTCGTCGCATCGACCAGCGCGCCGGGGTTCGTGCTCGGCGCCGACGAGCTCGGCGCCGCGCTTCGAGCTCGTCGCGGCCGCCCGATCCTGCTCGTCGACCTCGCCGTCCCGCGCGACGTCGACCCTGGCCTCGCTTCCATCGACGGGTGCTTCGTGTACGACATCGACGATCTGGAGGCCGTCGTCGCGGCGTCACTCTCCGGTCGCCGCGCCGAGGCGGTGCGAGCCGAGCGTATCGTTGCCGCGGAAGCGGAGCGCTTCAAGGAGTGGCAGGCATCGCTTGCGGTGGTGCCGGCCATTGCGTCACTTCGCGCTCGCGCCGAGGCGATCCGCGCCGCCGAGCTCACACGTGCCGAGGGACGGCTCGGCAAGCTCCCCGAGAGCGAGCGTCGCGCCGTCGAGGCGATCACCGCGCAGATCGTGAACAAGCTGCTCCACCTTCCGACGGTGCGCATGAAGGAAGCCGCCGTGACTTCCGACGGTGTGATCTATGCTGACGTTGTGCGTCACCTGTTCGGGCTCGGGGAGGAGGAGCAGGCGTGACCAGGCCGGTGTCGACCAGTCGTCCGTTGCCCCTGCAGATTCCCACTGCGTTCGTCCGCATCCGGCCGTCGACCCTGCGTGTGTGTGGGGAGTCGCGCACCGCTCCCAGGCGGGGCTGTGCTGCTTCGCGTCGGCTCCCGCGGCAGTAGGCTCGCACTCACCCAGGCCGAGCGTGCAGCAGCCGGCCTGCGCCGGCCCGGCGTCGAGATCGCGCTCGTGCCCATCACGACCGCAGGTGACCGCGACCGCACGAAGCCGTTCGGCGAGATCGGATCGCGCGGCGTGTTCGTGAAGGAGCTCGAGGAGGCGTTGCTCGAAGGTCGCATCGACGTCGCCGTGCACTCCGCGAAGGACATGACCTCGACTGACACGGACGGGCTCGTGGTCGGCGCGTACCCGGTGCGGGAGGATCCGCGGGACGCGCTCTGCGGTGTCGGGGCGCTGAAGCCCGGCATGCGCATCGGCACGGCGTCGGCCAGGCGTCGCGCGCAGCTTCTGTCGCTCGAGCCGACGCTCTCGATCGAACCGCTCCGCGGCAACATCGACACGAGGCTGCGCAAGCGGGGCGAGCGCGGGCTCGACGCGATCGTGCTGGCCGCCTGCGGGCTCGACCGGCTGGGCCTCGCGGAGGAGATCGGTCACCGCTTCGACCCGGACGTGCTCCTGCCGGAGGCGGGCCAGGGCGCTCTTGCACTACAGGTGCGCGCCGGTGAGGAGGAGCTCGTCGCCGCCGTCGACGACGGCGTCACGCGATCACGCGTCGAGGCGGAGCGCCGCTGCGTGGCGCTCGTCGGCGGAGGCTGCCTCGCGCCGGTCGCGGCGCACCACGACGGCCGTCGCCTGACGGGTCTCGTAGCGGCGGAGGACGGCTCCTGGGTGGAACGCCGCACCGGGGACGACCCTGCCGCCGTCGCTGCGGCGCTCATCGAGGCGTCCGCGTCGCGATGACGAAACCGGTGCACAATCGGCACGATCTCGTGTCACCTTCGCCCATACAGTTCTCCTCCCCGTGGGAGGGTGGGGGATAGGGACGGGACCGTGCGCGTCCTCGTCACACGTCCGCGCGGCCAGGCAGACGAGCTCCTGCAGAGGCTCGCTGCGCTCGGTCACGACGCCGGTGCACGTGCCCCTCATCGCCGTCGAGCCGCTCGGTGACGAGACGATCGACCTGACGGGCTACGACTGGGTCGTCGTCACGAGCGCGAACGGCGCCCGTGAGCTCGTGCGCCGTTCCTCCATGCCGCTCCCGCGCGTCGCCGCGATCGGACGAGCCACGGCGGAGGCCCTCGGCGGCGCGGATCTCGTCCCCCGCGTCTCGACGCAGGAAGGTCTGCTCGCCGAGCTGCCGAGACCGGCCGGAAAGGTGCTGCTCGCCGCGGCCGAGGGCGCGAGGCGGCTCCTCGTCGACGAGCTCGACGCCGACTTCGTCGCGCTCTACCGAACCCGCGAGCTCGTCCCCGACGAGACACCGCACGGCGACCTGGCAGTGCTCGCCTCGCCGTCTGCGGCGCGCGCCTTCGCGGCGCTCGGCACGGCGCATCCCCACGGTGTCGATCGGCCCGGAGACGACCCGCGCAGCCCGCGAGGCCGGCGTCGACGTGCTCGCGGAAGCGGTCACGCACGACGTCGACGGCCTCGTCGCCGCTGTGACCGCCGTGGGCAGCGCGACCGGCTGATGGTCGTCTGCTTTCTCACCGACTTCGGCCTGCAGGACGACTTCGTCGGCACGTGTCACGGCGTCATCGCGCGGATCGCTCCGGACGCACGGGTGATCGACGTCACCCACGGGATTCCGAGACAGGCGGTCATGCAGGGCGCGCTCGTGCTCGCGGGCACGCTGCCGTACATGCCCGTCGGCGTCCATCTCGCCGTGGTCGACCCGGGGGTCGGCGGCGTCAGGCGACCCGTTGCTCTGAGAGACAACGAGGGTCGTCTGTTCGTCGGGCCGGACAACGGGCTGCTGCTGCCCGCCGCGGAGAGAGCGGGGATCGCCGCGGTGCACGAGCTCGCCAACCCGGCGTACGCGCTGCCGTCCATCTCGCGCACCTTCCACGGCCGCGATCTCTTCTCACCGGCCGCGGCGCACCTCGCGAGCGGCGTTCCGCTCGAGGAGCTCGGACCACCGCTGGCGCCGGATGCACTGGTGCACCTCGAGCTCCCGGAGCCCGCGTTCGAGGACGACGGCGTGCTGGCGACGATGCTCTACGTCGACAGCTTCGGCAACATCGCGCTGAACCTCACGAGGGACGACATCGAGCGAATCGGGGTCGTCCCCGGGACGCGCGTCGAGCTCGGCGTCCTGGGGCAGCGCTACTACGCCGTCGCTGCGCGCACGTTCGCCGACGCCGGGCCGGGCGAGGTGATCCTCTACGAGGACAGCTACCGGAACATGTCCGTCGCCGTCTCGAACGGGTCGGCAGCGGAGACGCTGCACGGGGCGAGCGGGAAGCCGATACTCGTCCGTCGCGCTTGACCGCCGTCGTCCTGGAGGCGTACTCTCGAGAGACCGAAAGGGCGTCGCCGGCGCGGTCATCCCGGCCGAGACGCCCTTTCCCTGTGCCGCTCGCGTCCTTCCACGTGCGCGAGTGGCGAGGGCCGGACTCGAACCGGCGACACCCCGGTTTTCAGCCGGTGCTCTACCAGCTGAGCTACCCGCGGCGGGTAGCTCAGCTGGTAGAGCACCGTCCGGCTGAAAACCGGGGTGTCGCCGGTTCGAGTCCGGCCCTCGCCATCGTTCCGCGGTGCCTGGAGGCAGGGGGCCGCGCCGGGCAGTAGGCTGCCCGACCGTGGCGACCACCCGGACCGTCACCGTCATCGGCGCGCCGCTCGACCTCGGACAGAGCCGGCGCGGCGTCGACATGGGCCCGTCCGCGATCCGCTACGCAGGGCTCGAGGAGCGCCTGACTGCGATCGGCGTCATCCCCGCCGACCGCGGCAACGTCGTCACGAACGAGCCCGAGGCGCTCGCGGTCGGTGACGAGCGGGCGCGCTACCTCGACGAGATCCTCGACGCGTGCGCGCGGCTGGCGACGACGGTTGCCGAGGTGGTCTCGTCCGGCTCGACACCGCTCGTCCTCGGCGGCGACCACTCGGTGGCGATCGGCACGCTCTCCGGCATGGCTGCCGCGGCCGGACATGCGGGCGGCGTGATCTGGATCGACGCGCACGGCGACCTCAACCGACCCGAGACGAGCCCTTCGGGCAACGTCCACGGCATGCCGCTCGCCGCAGTGCTCGGTCTCGCGGGCGAGCGGTTCGTCCACGAGGGTCTCGTGCTCCCCGCCGTCGATCCGGCCCGCGTCGCGATCGTCGGAGCACGCTCGCTCGACGTGGGAGAGCGAGACCTGATCCGCAGCCACGGGATCCGCGTGTTCACGATGAGCGAGATCGACCGGATCGGCATCGAGCGCGCCGTCACGGAGTCGCTGGCGCGCGTGGCCGGCCCCGGATTCGTGCATCTGTCGCTCGATCTCGACTCGCTCGACCCCGAAGTCGCGCCTGGCGTCGGCACCCCGGTCCGTGGCGGGCTCACCTACCGCGAGGCGCACCTCGCCTGCGAGCTCCTCGCGGAGTCCGGGCTCGTCGGGTCGCTCGAGGTCGTCGAGGTGAACCCGATCCTCGACCGCGAGAACACGACCGCGCTCACCGCGGTCGAGCTCGTGGCGAGCGCGCTCGGCAAGACGATCCTCTGACCCGGCTACACCGGGCGGCGGGCGAGAGCAACGCGCGCCGCACCAGGGACGGTGAGCGATCCGTCCGCTGCGACATACGGCTCGAGGTGCTCTTCCGCACCGGCTCGCACGGCGTCGGCCTGCCCGGGCGTCGAGCTCCGTGAGGAGCGCGGACAGCCGCGGCGACATGTCGCACACCGTCTCCCACCACTCCTCGAGCGATCGGGCATGCCAGTCGACGGGCACGTCCACGAGCGTCTCGAGCGTCAGCCCGGCGGCGGCGACGAGCGACTCGAGCAGGGCGGGATCGGACAGCCGGAACGGGCCGGGCGCGTCGGGATCGGGCGGCTCCATCAGCCCGAGCTCGACCGCAGACCGGCCCGCGGCGGTCATCCACTCGTTGCGCGCCGGCTCGGCCCAGACTGCGATCGATGCGGCGCGGCCGGGTCGCAGGACACGTCGCACCTCGGCGAAGCCCCGGCCGGGGTCGTCGATGAGCATGAGGCCGAAGCGGCAGAGCACGCCGTCCACCGAGTCGTCGGCCAGGTCGATCGCAGCCGCGTCCAGCACGCGGAACTCGGCGTTCGTCACGCCCAGCTCCGAGGCTCGGCGGCGCGCGACCGCGACCATCTCCTCCGCGGCGTCCGTGGACAGCAGCCGTCCGTCCGCGCCGAGCAGCCCGGCCGCGAGAAAACCGGTGTCGCCGGGCCCTGCAGCCAGCTCGAGGATCGTCTCGCCGGGTTGCGGGTCGAGCAGCTCGACCATGCGCTCCGAGAGCGGCCGCGTGGCGTCCCAGAACAACGCCGCGCCGCCGCTCCCAGCCGGCGGCGACGCGTGCGCCAGGCGCCGACGCCCTCCGCCGAGGCGCTCACGCCGCGGCTGCCGAGAACTGCGGGATCACATCCGTGCCGTACGCAGCGAGCGTCTCCTCTTGCCCCTCCGTCATCAGGTAGATGGAGTAGTGGTCGACGCCGATCGACTCGAGCTCTCGCAGCTTCGTCGTGATCTGCCCGATGTCGCCGAGCACGGAGAAGCGGTCGCAGATCTCGTCCGTCACGAACTCGCCGTGGCTCGCGCCGACACGGGAGTGCTCGTTGTAGTCGTAGAACTTGCGTGCGGCGACGAAGTCGGTGAGCGCGGTCGGGATCACCGAGCCGTCGGTGCCGTAGCGCTCGATCAGATCCATCACGTGGTTCGAGACCATGGCGGGGAACCAGCGCGTCTGCTCGCGACCCTCCTCGATGGGGCCGACGTGGCTCGGCGCGCAGACGATGCACTTGAGCTCGGCCGGGTCGCGGCCCGCCTCCTCGGCGGCCGCGCGGGCCGTCGACATGATCCACTGGATGATCTCGGGGTCGGCGAGCTGGATGATCACGCCGTCGCCGACTCGACCCGCGACGGCGAGCGCCTTCGGCCCGTAGCCCGCGACCCACATCGGAATCCGCGGCAGCTCAGGCCGCACCCACTTGAGCTGCAGGTCCTTGTCGTTCCAGTGCACCTCCTCGCCGTTCATGAACGGCTTCATCATCCGCAGGGCCGTCTCGAACTCGGCCACCTTCACCGGCTGCTGGCCGATGTAGCGGCGGGCGGAGTCGCCGCGGCCGATGCCCATCACCATGCGCCCGTCGGAGATGTCGTGCAGCGTCGCGTAGAGGCTCGCGACGACCGTCGGCTCGCGCGTGCCCGGGTTGGTGACGAGGTGCCCGAACTTCATCCGCGACGTGGCCTGCGCGGCGAGCGTCAGCAGCGGGAACGAGTCCTGCCAGAGCACATGTGAGTCGTACGTCCAGCCGATCTCGAAGCCGTTGTCCTCGCCGAGCTTCATCAGCTCCACGAGCCGGGAGGCGGGCGGGTCGGGCAGGACGGTGACGCCGAAGCTGAGGGCCATCCGGTTCTCCTGTTCTGTCGTGCGACGACGTAGTATCGCGCGCCGCGACTCTCAAAGGCGGGCGCGGGGAACGCGCCGCCACGCACATGACCCGATCGCCGTTGAACAGCCGCTGCGCCGCCGGTGCTGCCGGGAACGGCTCGTCGTCGACGGGTCCTGATCGGCTCCGAGTCAGGAAGCCGGCGACCCAGCCGATCGTCTTGGACGCGAGCCGGTCGAGCGCGGCCACCGCCAGCTCGAGGTGCTCTTCGCGCGTGTCCTCGAGCCTGGTGTGCGACAGGCCACGCAGGCTCTGCACGAACATCATCACCGTCGGGACACCCGCACGGGAGACCTCCGCGGCGTCGTGCAGCGGCCCCGACGGCAGCCGGTGCGATGCCCCCGCCACCTCCCGGATCGCCTCGTCACAGAGCCCGATCAACGTCTCGTCGAAGAGGATCGGCTCGATGCTCCAGATCCGCTCCCAGCCGACCTCGATGTCCTCCTCGTCCGCGAACTGCCGCGAGAGCGCCTGCGCCCGTTCCAGCATGTCGGCCAGCTTCGCGGCATCGAGATGCCGCTGGTCGAGGAGTTGCTCCGCGGTCTCGACGACCGACGTGACGATGCCCGGCTTGCACACGACCCCGCCCGACGTGCACACCGCGCCGTCTCCGGTCTCACGTGCGATGTCGCGAATCGCGAGTGCGAGCTTGGCCGCACCCGCGAGGGCGTCGCGACGCCGATCCATCGGCGTCGAGCCCGCGTGTGCCGCCTGACCCGTCCACGTGATCCGCCAGCGCTCGACGCCGAACGTTCCGAGCACGACGCCGAGCGGCAGCTCCAGCGACTCCAGCACCGGCCCCTGCTCGATGTGCAGCTCGAGGTAGGCGGCCGCGCCGGCGAGCTGGGCCCGCGCCTCGAGCGCGCGGTCGAGGTCGACGCCGAACGCTCCGATCGCGTCCGGCAGCGCGACGCCGTCGCGATCGGTGCAGCTGGCGCAGCTCGTCCTGGTCGGCCATCGAGCCGGCCGCAGCGGACGAGCCGAACAGCGAGCGGCCGAAGCGGGCGCCCTCCTCGTCGGCCCAGTCGACGAGCCGCACGGTCACCGGCGGCGTGCCCTCCTCGGCGATGCGTCGCAGCACCTCCGCGCCGGCGAGGACGTTGAGGCAGCCGTCGAGCCAGCCACCGTTCGGCACCGAGTCCATGTGCCCGCCGATCAGCACCGCACGCTCGCTGTCACCGGGCAGCGTGTACCAGTCGTTGCCGGCAGCGTCGCGGGTCAGCCTCGAGCGGGAGGTCTGCGAGCGACTCGGCCAGCCACGCCCTGCCGCGCGCCCAGGTCTCGGTCCAGGCGACGCGCTGCGCGCCGTCGTCGTCACCGGTCAGCTCGCGCAGCTGCTTCAGGCCGGCGACCACACGTGACGGCTGCAGTGTCACGGACCGACCCTACACGCGCGCCTGCGGCCATCCAACGAGCGTCGAAACCGTGGCCGGAAGTGGCGTGCCAGGGCAACCGCGCAGAAGCCCTCGCGGCGCGGCTACGATCGCCGCGGACGACGAGGAAGGAGCATGCGCATGGCGACGATCGAGACCAACCCGAACCTCGGCGCGCAGATCGTCGCCGACGCGAAGGAGTACGTCCTCTACTCGTGGTCGGTGCAGGACGCGATCAACCCGATCGCGGTCGCGGGCGCCGAAGGCCGTTATTTCTGGGACTACGACGGCAAGCGCTACCTCGACTTCGCCTCACAGCTCGTCAACCTCAACATCGGGCACCAGCATCCGAAGATCATCCAGGCGATCAAGGATCAGGCCGACCAGCTCTGCACGATCGGGCCGCCGATGGCCAACGAGTCGCGCTCGAAGCTCGGGCGCATGCTCGCCGAGGTGACCCCTGGCGACCTGTCGGTCTCGTTCTTCACCAACGGCGGAGCGGAGGCCAACGAGAACGCAATCAAGCTCGCCCGCCTCGCGACAGGTCGCAGCAAGATCATCGCGCGCTACCGCTCGTATCACGGGGCCACCACCGGCGCGGTGACGCTGACCGGCGACCCTCGCCGCTGGGCCGTGGAACCGGGCATGCCGGGCGTGGTGCGCATGTTCGATCCGTACACGTACCGCTGTCCGGCCGGTCATCCCGACCCGTGCCCGGTATGCACCGGCGCACCGCACCTGGAGGAGATCCTCGAGTACGAGGGCGCACACACCGTTGCCGCGGTGATCCTCGAGACGGTCACGGGCACGAACGGCGTCATACCGCCGCCCGACGGCTATCTCCAGGCAGTGAGGGAGGTCTGCGACCGCCACGGCATCCTGTTGATCCTCGACGAGGTGATGGCGGGCTTCGGACGCACCGGCCGATGGTTCGCGTGCGAGCACTGGGACGTCGTGCCCGACATCATCACGGTGGCGAAGGGGATCAACTCGGGGTACGTCCCGCTCGGGGCGATGATCGCGCGGGGCGAGATCGTCGCTCGTGTGCGCGACCGCTTCTTCCCCGGCGGCCTCACGTACGCGGGGCATCCGCTCGCCTGCGCCTCTGCCATCGCCTCGATCGAGGCGTTCCAGGAGGAAGGCGTGGTCGAGAACGCCGCGGCGATGGGGGAGTATCTGGGGGAGGCGCTCAGGGCCCTTGGCGAGCGCCACCCGTCGGTCGGCGACGTCCGCGGTCTCGGCTGTTTCTGGGGCATCGAGCTCGTCAAGAACCGAGAGACGAAGGAGATGCTCGTCCCGTTCAACGCGTCGGGCGAGGCGGCGGCGCCGGTCGCGCGGCTGACCAAGGCAGCGCTCGAGCAGGGTCTCTACCTGATGACCCACTGGAACGTGGTCATGGTCGTGCCGCCTCTCACGCTCACCCGCGAGGAGGCCGAGGAGGGCGTCGCGATCCTGGACGAGACGCTCGCCATCGCCGACGAGCACTGCGTCTGACAGGCGCGAGGCCGGACCCCCTCAGATCCGGCCTCGACGCCGCGAGCCCACCTCTCCCAGCGGGCCGCCCGCGTGATTCGCCCGGCGCCCGCGATCGGTTCACTCGCCGAGAAAGGCGGTGATCGCGGACGCGGTCTCGTCCAGCGCGTCCCAGAGCAGCGTGTGGCCGCCGCTCACCGTCACCACGACGAGCAGGTCGCCGAGAGCGAAGCGGTGAGCATCGAGCAGGTGGTCGTACGGGAGGTAGCTCTGCGACCCGAGCACGAGGAGCGTCGGCACGCGCGCGTCTTCGAACGGCGGTGGCGCTGAGGCCATCTCGCCGTAGGCAGCCACGACGGCGGCCTGGCAATAGCGGTAGCGCCAGCGGCCGTCGTCGTCGAGCAAGAGATGACCGCGGAGCTCGTCGGCCACGAGCCCTCGGGCAGCGCCGTGCAGCTGGCTCTCGTCGAAGCGGCGCTCGACCGCTTCGTCGAACGACACGTAGGCGCGCTCCGCACGCGCGTTCTCGGCAGCGAAGAGCGCCACCTGGCCGGGGAGGTGGATCGCAGGGTCGAGCAGGACGAGCCGGCGCACCAGCTCCGGCCGCCGCGCGGCGAGCTCGAAAGCGACCCGGCCTCCGAAGGAGTGCCCGATCCAGTCAGCCGGCTCCGATCCGACCGCCTCCACGACCGCGTCGAGGTGCGCGTCGAGCGACCAGGGAGGCTCGTACGAGGACGACCCGTGCCCGAGCAGGTCGGGCGCGAGCACGTGCCAGTCGTCGGCGAGCCAGTCTTCGGCGAGCAGCCGAGCGTGCCCTCCGTGGCTGGTGACGCCGTGCAGAAAGACGACGCGAGGGCTTCGCTCGTCGCCCCAGCTGTGCAGGTGAAGCCCTGGAGTCACGGAGCCGCCGGCGACCGCGGCTGCGGCGACCGCCAGGGCCGGTCGGCCTGCGCCGGTCCACGCCCCCACAAGGGGGGCGCGAGCCCCCCTGATTGCACGCTACCCCGCATCATGTGACCGAACTGCGCCGCCCTGGGAGCAGGAGTGTGACGGCCGTAGGCGCGCAGGGGTCAGCGAGACCCCGCCGCGAGCGTCTCGAGCGAGTCGGGCACCATCTCCGTTCGCCGCTCGCTCTCCTTGACGAGAGACCAGATCACGGTGCCGCCGCTGTCGATCAGGAACGTTCCGCGCACCGAGGCGCCGTTCGACTCGTTGAAGACGCCGTACGCCTTCGCCGCGGCGCCGTGCGACCAGAAATCCGATGCAAAGGTGTACTCGGCGCCGAGCTCCGCCTTCCATGCCTGCCGGGCCGCGGATGTGTCGCACGAGACGAACACGATCTCGGTGTTGGCGTTGCGGAACGACTCGAGGTTCTCCTGGAGGTCGCGTGCCTCCTCCTCGCACACGGCCGTGAAGGCGAAAGGGTGGAACACGAGCAGGACGTTCGAGCGGCCGAGATAGTCGGACAGCCGTACGCGGCGGTCGTGGGTCTCCTCGAGGTCGAACTCGGGTGCGCGATCACCCGTGCTGATCGTCACGTCGCTCCTCCTTCCGCTCCTCCCCGGCGCCGGACGGCCGATAGTAGCTGCGGCCGCGGAGCTCCTCCGGGAGGTACTCGAGCTCGAATCCTGCCGGATCGTCGTGCGGAGAGACGTACCCCTCGCCATGACCCCGGGCGCTGGCTCCACCGTATCCGGTGCTGCGCAGCATGTCCGGCGGCGTCTTGGCCCCCTCGTCGCGGACATCGCGCCGAGCCGACCAGATCGCCGTCGCGGACGCATTCGACTTGGGCGCCCTCGCCAGGTAGATCGCCGCCTGCGCGAGATTGAGCTGCGCCTCGGGCAGCCCGACGTGCTCGACCGCCTGCGCCGCCGCGACCGCCACCAGGAGCCCGCGCGGATCGGCGTTGCCCACGTCCTCGCTCGCGAGGATGATCATGCGACGGGCGATGAAGCGGGCATCCTCGCCGGCTTCGAGCATCACGGCGAGGTAGTAGACGGCCGCGTCTGCGTCCCCGCCGCGCATCGACTTGATGAAGGCCGAGGCGTGGTCGTAGTGCTGATCGCCCGCGCGGTCGTAGCGCAGCGGGCGCTTGCGGGCGGCATCGTCGACGTGACGTGGCTCGAGAGCGGCGCCCTCGGCCTGCGCGGTCTCCCACGCGAGCTCGAGCGTCTGGAGCGCGGCTCGCGCGTCGCCGCCCGCCCGGCGTGCGATCGCCTCCGCCACCTCCGGCGGCACCGTTGCCCCGAGCTCCGCGGCGCCGGTCGCGATCACCCGCACAAGGTCGTCCTCCGTGAGCGACTCGAGCTCGATCACCGTGCACCGCGAGAGCAGGGCCGAGTTGACCTGAAAGTACGGGTTCTCGGTGGTGGCGCCGATCAGCGTCACCGTGCCCTCCTCCACCGCATGCAGCACCGTGTCCTGCTGGCGCTTGTCGAAACGATGGATCTCGTCGATGAACAGGATCGTGCGCTGCTGGTTGGCGCCGAGGCGGTCACGCGCCTGGCGGATCACCGCGCGCACGTCGTCGACCCGCGCCGAGACGGCAGACAGCTCCTCGAAGTCCGCGCCGGTGCGCTCGGCGACGATCCGCGCCAGCGTCGTCTTGCCGACCCCGGGTGGGCCGAAGAGGATCATCGACGGCGGGCGGTCGTCCTCGATCGCGCGGCGCAGCGCCGACCCGTCGGCGAGCACGTGACGCTGCCCCACGAGGTCGTCGAGCGTCCGCGGTCGGATGCGCTGCGGCAGAGGGGCGATCTGGCCGGCGAGATCGCGCGCGGCGTCCTCGAAGAGGTCTGGCATGGCGCCAGTATGCTCACCGCATGAGCGAGCCAGAGGCGGAGGACTTCTCCGAGCCGCTGCTGCCGGGCACCGCGCCGAGCGACTACGAGCGGTACCTGAACACCGAGGAGCTGCTCGCCCTCCAGAAGGGCCCCGGCGAGTGGGTGCATCGCGACGAGCTCCTGTTCCAGGTCGTGCACCAGTCGTCGGAGCTGTGGCTCAAGCTGGCCACGCACGAGGTGGAAGAGGCGGCCTCGCTCATCACCTCCGGCGACGGCAGTGGCGCGCTCAGATGCCTGCGCCGCGCCGCACTCTGTCTCCGCTACATCACGAGCCAGCTCGACATGCTCGAGCAGATGTCGCCGTGGGAGTACCAGACGATCCGAGAGGTGCTGGGACACGGCTCCGGCTTCGACTCGCCGGGGTTCAGGAGCCTGCGCGCGGCCCTACCTGCGCTCGGCGCGGCGTTCCACCAGGCACGCGAGACGGCCGGCCTCACGCTTGCCGATGTCTACGTGCGCGGCCGTGAGCACGAGGAGCTGTACCAGCTCGCCGAATGCCTGATCGAGCTCGACGAATGCGTGCAGACATGGCGCATCCGGCACTACCGCGTCGTGGCACGCGTGATCGGGGACAGCGTCGTCGGCACCCAGGGGACGCCCGTCGAGGTGCTCGGGAGGCTCGTGCAGAAGATCGAGTTCCCCGAGCTCTGGGACGTCCGCAACGAGCTCACGGCGCTGTCCAAGGCGACGACCACGTGAGCTACCGGGACGAGGTCGTCGAGCTCCTGCAGGGGCTGCTCAGGCTGGACACCGTCAACCCGCCGGGGAACGAGACACGAGCCGCGGAGCTGCTGCGCGACTACCTGGCGCGCAACGGCGTCGAGACACGACTCGTCGCGAAGGCGCCGGAGCGCGCGAATCTCGTCGCTCGTCTCCCGGGTGGCGACGGCCCGACGCTCGCGCTGATCGCGCATACCGACACCGTCGTCGCAGACGCGGAGGAATGGGAGCGCGACCCGTGGTCGGGCGACCTCGTCGACGGCGAGGTGTGGGGCCGTGGCGCGCTCGACATGAAGGGCCACGTCGCCGCCGTCGCCGTCGCGTTCGCGTCACTTGCCCGCGAGGGGTTCCGCCCGCCGGGCGACGTCGTGCTCGCGCTCACGGCGGACGAGGAGGTGAACCTCGACTTCGGGCTCTCCTGGCTCGTGCGGGAGCGCGCGGATCTCGTCCGCTGCGACTTCTCGCTCAACGAGAGCGGTGGCGAGCGGTGCGTGTTCGGCGGGAAGGTCTTCTACCTCTGCGGCGTGGGCGAGAAGATGAGCTCCTCGTTCCGCGTCCACGTGCGCGGTCGCAGCGGCCATGCCTCTGTCCCGTCGATCGCCGACAACGCGCTCGTCAGGGCGGCCCGGTACATCGATGCGCTCGGCCGCTACGAGCCGCCACGAGCGCTCCTTCCCGAGGTGCGCGAGTTCCTCGAGGTCGTCCTCGGCGAAGTGCCGCCGCTCGAGGACGCGCTCGCCCGGGCCCGCGCGCTGCACCCGCTCGCGGCCGAGCTCGTGGAGCCGCTGCTCTCGCTGACGCTCTCGCCGACGATGATCGAGGCCTCGCGGCAGCGAAACGTGATCCCGGGCCGCTGCACGATCACCGTGGACTGCAGGCTGCTTCCGGGGCAGACGCCGCAGTCGACCGAGCCGCTTCTCCGTGCGGTGCTCGGCGACGGTCCCTGGGAGCTGGAGTGGATCCGGGAGGATCACGCGGGCGGCACGTCGTCGCCGCTCGACACGCCTCTCTGGCGCGCGCTGGAGACCTGGGTGGCCAAGATCGAGCCGGGCGCGCGGCTGGCTCCGATCATCAGCTCCGGCTTCACGGACAGCCACTGGCTCCGCGCTGCGTTCGGGACGATCGCCTACGGGTTCTTCCCGCTCAAGGCGATGGACGTCGAGTTCGCCTCGCGGCTGGTCCACTCCGCGAACGAGCGAATCGCCGTCGAGGACCTCGAGCTGGGCGTCGACGTCTTCCGGGACGTGGTCGCCACGCTGGGCGCACAGGAGCCGGCTCCCGCCTGAGGGCTACGTGCTGTCGCCGGCTGCGGCGGCGTCTGCGAGCACGAGCTGCTCCGCTGTCGCGACGCGGCCGGCGGGGATCGAGTCGTCGCCGGCGAGCAGACGCTCGAGCGCGCCGCGCTTGTCGTGTCCCGTGACGAGCCACAACGCCTCGCGCGCGCGGTCGATGGCCGGATAGGTGAGCGTCATGCGCCGGTGCCCCTGGTACGGCTCGGTGCCGGCGACGTCGCGGTCCCGGACGGCGAGCACCGGGTCACCCGGTACGAGAGAGGCCGTGTGGCCGTCGGCCCCCAGGCCGAGGTGGACCAGATCGAGGCGGCCGGGGAGCGTTGCAGCGTAGGCGGCTGCACCGGCCTCGAGGTCGCCCGTCACCGGCATCGCATGCAGCTCGGCCGCCACGGCTGCAGTCGCGAGCACCGTCAGGAGCTGCGTGAGATTGCGGTCGGGGTGACCGTCCGGTGCCACGCGCTCGTCGACCTGGTACAGGGCGACGTGCTCCCACGGGACGTCTTCCGCCGCCAGCGCGGCCACCATGACCCATGGCGTGCGGCCGCCGCTCAGAGCGAGCGTGAAACCGCCCCGCGCCTCCATCGCCCTCCGCGCACGTTGCCCGACGACCTCCGCGCCCCGCCGCGCGACCGCCTCCGCGTCGGCGTGCACTTCGACGACGAGCCTGCTCAGCTCGGCTTCTCCACGTGCCCGCCGAACTGGAGACGCATCGCCGAGAGCACGCGGTTTGCGAAGTCGTCCTCTCCGCGCGAGGCAAAGCGTGCGTGGAGCGCGGCGGTGAGCACCGGTGTCGGGATGCCTTCCTCGATCGCCGCGATCGACGTCCAGCGGCCCTCGCCCGAATCGGACACGCGGCCCGAGAATCCGTCCAGGGTCGGCGACTCGGCGAGCGCCGCCGCAGTCAGGTCGAGCAGCCACGAGGAGACCACGCTGCCTCGCCGCCACACTTCGGCCACTGCAGCGGTGTCGATCTCGTAGCGGTAGTGCTCCGGCGACTCGAGCGGCGTCGTCTCTGCGTCTGCGTCACGACGCGTCAGCCCGGCATCGGCGCCCGCGAGGACGTTGAGCCCTTCCGCGTAGGCGGCCATCAGCCCGTACTCGATCCCGTTGTGAACCATCTTCACGAAGTGGCCGGCGCCGGCCGGGCCGCAGTGGAGGTACCCCTGCTCACCCGGAGCGGGCGGTCCAGCGCGCCCTTCGGTGCGCGGCGCGGCAGCTGCGCCGGGTGCGAGCGACGCGAAGAGCGGCTCCAGCCGCTCGAACACGTCGGCCGGGCCACCGACCATGAGGCAGAAGCCGCGCTCCAACCCGCGCACGCCCCCGCTCGTCCCGACGTCGACGTAGGCGATCCCTCGCTCGCCGAGCTCGCCGGCGCGCCTGATGTCGTCGTGGTAGCGGGTGTTGCCGCCGTCGATGATCACGTCCCCGGGCTCGAGCAGCGCGGCGAGGTCCCGCACGGCGCGCTCGGTGATCTCGCCGGCGGGCACCATCACCCAGACGGCCCGTGGAGCCTCGAGCAGCGAGACGAGCTCTTCCAGGGTGTGGGCCGGCGTGGCGCCTTCGGCCGCGACTGCCGCGACCGCGTCGGCCGAGACGTCGAATGCCACGCAGCGATGGCCGTCCCGCATCGCGCGGCGAACCAGGTTGGCGCCCATGCGCCCGAGCCCCACCATGCCCAGCTGCAACGGTGTCGCCGTCGCCACGTCACTCCCCTTCCGTCGTCCGCCTCGACACTAGCGCGGCAGGACGAGCCGCTCGACGGTGTCGCCGCGGCCGACGAGCACCTCGCTCACGAGCACCGGCGGAAACAGGCCGTGATCGACGACGCCCACGGCGCCGGAGAGCGCTGCGGCGAGCGCTGCGGGGTCGCCGGCATCGCCGTGGTAATCGGCGATCACTCCGCCGTCGGGGCTCGGCGGGGCATCTCGCACCGTGACGAGATCGAGCCGCCGCAGTGTGGCGGCGAGACCGAACGCGAGCAGCTCCAACGGGATCGGTGGTTCGACGCGCTCGACGAGCTTGTCCGAGGAGACGATCACGACGAAGCGCTCGGCCGCCGCCGCGACGATCTTCTCCCGCGTATGCGCACCCCCGCCGCCCTTCACGATCCAGCCGCTCTCGGCCACCTGGTCGGCGCCGTCGATCGCGATGTCGAGCTCGGGCAGCGCATCCGGGCCGGCGAACGGCTCGACCTGCAACCCGGCTGCCCGCGCGCTCGTCTCGGTTCGGGCCGACGTGCTCACGCAGCGCAGGGACAGGCCGCGCGCCGCGAGCGCCGGCAGGAGGAAGTCGACGGTCGATCCGGTGCCGAGACCCACCGTCATCCCGTCCTCGACCAGTCCTGCGGCGGCCTCCGCCGCGCGCTGCTTCTCGACGGTGGTGTGCATGCGAGCGCAACCTATCGCGCGCGCCCGCCCGTCACCGGCGCCGCTGCGAAGATGTGGCATGACCGCCCTTCGCGCGCTCCCGGAGTGGCAGGCGCTCGAGCGCCATCGAGATGCGATCGCATCCGTGCACCTGCGCGACCTCTTCGCAGCCGATCCGGCACGCGGCGAGCGGCTGGCGGCGCAGGAGGCCGGTCTCTACCTCGACTACGCGAAGCAGCGCGTCACGGACGAGACGATCGACCTTCTCGTCCGGTTGGCCGAGGCGCGCGGGTTGCCGGCCCGCATCGAGTCGATGTTCCGCGGCGACCGCATCAACGCCAGCGAGGACCGGCCGGCGCTCCACGTCGCGCTGCGGATGCCGCGCGAAGCGTCCCTCGTCGTGGACGGACGTGACGTCGTGCAGGACGTGCATGCCGTGCTCGACCGGATGCGGGGCTTCGCCGACGCGGTGCGCTCCGGCGCGTGGCTCGGCCACGGCGGCAGCCGGATCCGGGCGGTGGTCAACGTCGGCATCGGCGGGTCGGACCTCGGTCCTGCGATGGCGTACGATGCCCTGCGCCACTACACCGACCGCGAGCTCGTGTTCCGCTTCGTGTCGAACGTGGACGGAACCGACTTCGCCGAGGCGACACGCGACCTCGACCCGGCGGAGACGCTGTTCGTCGTCTGCTCGAAGACGTTCACCACGCTGGAGACGATGACCAATGCGCGGACAGCGCGGTCGTGGCTCGTCACCGCGCTCGGCGACGAGGCGGCCGTCGCGCGTCACTTCGTGGCCGTCTCCACGAACCTCGACGAGGTGGCCGGTTTCGGCATCGACCAGGACAACACGTTCGGCTTCTGGGACTGGGTCGGCGGCCGCTACTCCATGGATTCCGCGATCGGCCTGACGACGATGGTGGCCATCGGCCCCGAGCGCTTCGACGAGCTGCTCGCAGGCTTCCGTGCGGTCGACGAGCACCTGCGGTCGGCGCCGCTCGATCGCAACCTCCCCGTGCTGATGGGGCTGACCGCCGTCTGGAACCGGGACTTCCTCGGCTGCGAGACGCAGGCGGTGCTGCCGTACGACCAGTACCTGCGCCGTTTTCCGGCCTATCTGCAGCAGCTTTCGATGGAGTCGAACGGGAAGTCGGTCACCGAGGACGGTGCGCCCGTCGAGGCTGCGACAGCGGCGGTGCTCTGGGGCGAGCCGGGGACGAACGGCCAGCACAGCTTTCACCAGCTGCTGCACCAGGGGACGGCGATCGTTCCCTGCGACTTCAT
This sequence comes from uncultured Actinomycetes bacterium, assembly GCA_963732985.1. Taxonomy (GTDB): domain Bacteria; phylum Actinomycetota; class Thermoleophilia; order Gaiellales; family Gaiellaceae; genus Gaiella. The sequence continues at coordinate 125,580 of CAVTBP010000009.1, forward strand.
CGTGTTCCGCGAGAGCCTGAACCCGCTCGGTGAGCACCACACGCTGCTGGCGGCGAACGCGCTGGCACAGGCCGAGGCGCTCGCGTTCGGGCGTACTTCGGACGAGGCGCGCGCGGCCGGCGTCCCCGAGGAGCTCGTGCCCCACCGGACCTTCCCCGGCAACCGCCCCTCGTCGACGCTCCTGCTCGACCGGCTGACACCATTCTCGCTCGGCGCCCTCGTCGCCCTGTACGAGCACAGCGTCTTCATACAGGGCGTGATCTGGGGCGTCGACTCCTTCGACCAGTGGGGTGTCGAGCTCGGCAAGACGCTGGCCGGCCGCATCGTGCCGGAGCTCACCGGCGCCGGCGAGACGTCGCACGACTCGTCGACCAACGAGCTGATCCGCCGCTATCGTGGAGGGACGAGCTCCTGATGGACGCGCACGCGGATCTGGATGGCTGGGACGAGATCGACGGTGCTCTCCAACGCGAGTTCCGCTGCAAGGATTTCGCCGCGGCGATCGACTTCGTGAACCGTGTGGCCGAGGTGGCCGAGGCCGCGAACCATCACCCGGACATCGACGTCCGCTGGAACCGCGTCACATTGCGCTGGCGCACGCACTCCGAGGACGCGATCACTGCGCGCGACGTCGAGCTCGCACGGCGTTCCGATCAGCTTGGCCCCTGACGTGCTCGAGCTTCGCGATGCGGACGGCGCCTTCGAGCGCCTCGAGGAGTGGCTGCTCGGCCAGGGGTTCTTCGTACCCGGCGGAGAGCACCTGGTGGCCGACCTTTACCTCGGCTACGGGCTGTCCGACACCATCCGGCGCGGCACCTCGCCGCAGCCCCCCGAGCCGTGCCCGCTGCCACTGCTCGGCTGTGTTGTCCGACTCGACAACGATGATGACCGACGTGGTGCAGGCCAGTATGAGATCGGGGAGTGGGTGCCGACCTGGTCGGCGTCCGAGTACGAGAACGCGGTCGTCTCCGTGCGCGACGCGATCGCGAGGGGGGACGTCTACCAGGTCAACCTCGTGCAGCATCTCGAGGCGCCGTTCACGGGCGCGGCGGGCGCGCTCGCCGCCGGGTTGCGCCCTCTGACACAACCGAGTGGGTTGCCGTTCGCCGGCGACGGCTGGCGCGTGCTCCACGGCGACGGCTGGTCGCTCGTCACGGCGACGCCCGAGCTCTTCCTCGCGCGCCGCGGCCAGCGCGTGTGGACGATGCCGATCAAGGGCACCCGCCCGCTGGGCGGTCACGAAGAGCTGCGCGAGTCGGCCAAGGACGCGGCCGAGCACGTGATGATCGTCGACCTCGAGCGGAACGACCTGTCCCGCGTGTGCGTGCACGGATCCGTGCGCTGGCCGGAGCTGATGGCCGTGCGGCCGATGACAGGCGTCGAGCACATGGTCTCGACCGTCGAGGGAGTGCTGCGACCCGGTGTCGGCCTCGCGGAGCTGCTGGCGGCGACGTTCCCCGGCGGCTCGGTCACGGGCGCGCCGAAGATCGCGGCGGTCGATCTGATCGCGGCGCTCGAGCCCGTGGGACGCGGCGCGTCGATGGGTGCGCTCGGCCGCGTGCACGGCAACGGCGACCTGGAGCTGGCGCTGACGATCCGCACCTTCGCGGTGGCGGCGGGACGCATCCATCTCTGGGTGGGTGGCGGCGTCGTCTGGGACTCCGATCCGTCGGCAGAGGTCGAGGAGTCGTGGACGAAGGCCGAGCCGTTGCTCGCCGCCGTCGGAGCGCCCGCCCATGCGCCGGTCACCCGATGAGGCCGCTCGCCGTCGCCGTCTCGGGGCGTGGCCTCGTCGACCCGTCGACGCCCGTGCTCGTCGCGGACGACGAGGGCTTCGCGCGCGGCCGCGCCGCGTTCACGACCATGCGCGTCTACGGCGGCCGGCCGTTCCGCCTGCGCGAGCACCTCGAGCGGCTCGCCGGCTCGGCGGCCCGCATCGGCCTCCCCGAGCCCGATGCCGCGGACGTCGAGGAGCTCGCCAGTGCGGCAATCGGTGCGGCGGGTGCGGCCGACTGCACGCTGCGCATCACGTGGACGCCGGGGCCGCCGGGCGGGCCGCCGCTGGCGATCGTCGTGGTCGGCGAGATCCCGTCGTGGATCGAGGAGGCGCGGGTGCGCGGGCAGCGCCTCGCTTCGCTGCTCGTCCCACGCCGGTCGGAGCCGTGGCTGCTGGAGGGGACGAAGTCGACGAGCTACGCGGTGCACATGGCCGCCGAGGCCGAGGCGAAGCGCCGCGGTGCGGACGACGCGGTCTTCGTCGATGGCGACGGCATCGTGCTGGAGGGCCCGGTGACGAACATCTGGTGGCGCGAGGGCGACATGCTCGTGACGCCGTCGCTCGACCTCGGCATCCTCGCCGGCGAGACGAGGGCGACCCTGCTGAGCCTCGCCGCCGGCCTCGGCTACGCGGTCGAGGAAGGCGCCTACCCGCTCGCACGTCTCCTCGCGGCGGACGAGGCGTTCACGTCGTCGTCGGTCCGCGAGGTGCTCCCGGTCGTCGCCGTCGACGGCGCTGCCGCTCGAGCGCGGGCCGGCGTCCGACAGGCTCCAGACGGCTCTGCGCCGGCTCGCCTCGGGCGCGTAGCGCCGCGACGTCAGGGCAGCGGCTGCGAGCCGTCGACCACGAGGTGCGCGCACGACACCGGGTCGTCCTCGGCCACGTACCGCTCCTCGGACGGCATCCAGACGTCGACCCAGGTGCTCCGCGCCGCCTCGCCGTCGCGCTCGACGCCGCGCGCGAGCCGCAGCTCGTACGGGGCCTCGACCCACACGCGCACCGCGTAGGCATCGCGCAGCGACCGGTGCAGCGCGCAGACGCCCTCGATCACGATCACACCGCCGGGCTCGACGACCCGCGATCCACGCACCTCACCTGCAGCCCAGTCGTAGGATCCGAACCGGGCCGGCTCCGCGCGCGCGAGCGGCCAGACGACCTCGCGGCCGAGCCGCTCGATGTCGAACTTCGAGCCATCCCAGAACTCGTCCGTCGACACGATCTGCGCACCCGGGATGAGCGCTGCGAGCGTCGACTTGCCCGCGCCGCCGTGCCCGCCGATCCCGACCAGGAGCGGCTCGACGCCCCGCGCTCGTGCGGCGTCGACGAGGTCGAGCATCGCTCTCGCGTCCACGAAGCGTGACGCTACCCTCTGCAGAGATGGAGAAGATTCGCCTCGGCGGCATGGCGCTCCAGAACGGCGTCCTCGTGCACGGCCCGACCTCCTGGGCCGCGGCCGTTCGCGACGCCGAGGGCGGCATCCACGTCGCCTCCGGTGTCAAGCGGCGCTTCGCGCCGGGTGTGCAGACACCGGTCGTGCGCGGGCCGCTGCGGCTCGCGGAGGCATTCGCCGTCCTCCCCGACGTCAGGCGGCGCCTGCCGGAGGCTCGCTTCCCGTTCGAGCGCCCCGCCGTCGTCGGCGCGGTCGTGGCGGGCTCCGCGCTGGCCGCAGCCGCTCGCAGGGCGCCCATCTCGGCGCTTGCGCGGGAGGCCGTCGCCGCCATCGCCTCGCTCGCCCCTGCCGCGATCGCGCTCCGCGGCGGCGAGCTCGCCTCGTACCACGGGGCCGAGCACGTGTCGATCGGCTCGTACGAGCGCGACGGCGCCGAGGCTCCGAAGGAGCACGACCGCTGCGGCTCCCATCTGATCGGCCCTCTGCTCGCCTCGTCGGCGGTGGCCGGCATGCTCGCCGCCCGCGCGCCGCGGCGCGCCAGGGGCGTGGCACGGCTCGCCGGTGCCGTGGGCGCGGTCGGCGTCTCGGTCGAGGTGTTCGCATGGATGGGGCGGCATCCCGAGAGCCGGCATCGCCCGAGCGCTCGCCAGGCCCGGCTACGAGCTCCAGCACCGGCTGTCCACGTCCGAGCCGTCGCCTGCCCAGCTCGAGGTTGCGGAGCGCGCGCTCGCGGCGTGTCTCGCCGTCGAGGCATCCGCCCCGACGGCGGAGGTGCCGGCGTGAGCCTCGCCCCCGCACGGGTCCGCGGGGAGCGGCTGCCACCCGAGGTCTTCGACCTCCCGGTGGACAAGATGCGCGAGGGCTACTACACGGACGCGTACTTCAACCACACGCGCGCGTCGCTCCTGCACGACGGGCGTGAGCCGCGCGTGGTGATGCAGGTCTTCCAGAAGCACCACGCCATGCTCGGCGGCATGGACGAGGCGATCGCGGTGCTGAAGCTCTGCGCGACCGACTGGGACGACCTCACCGTCCGCGCGCTCCACGACGGCGACTGGATCGAGCCCTGGGAGCCCGTGATGACGATCGAGGGGGCGTACACGGGGTTCGCGCACCTCGAGACCGTCTATCTCGGCGTCCTGGCGCGGCGGACGCTCATCTCGACGAACGTCTCGCGCGTCCTGGAGGCGGCCCGCGGCAAGCCGATCATCTTCATGCCCGCCCGCCACGACCACCATCGCGTGCAGACCGGTGACGGCTATGCCGCGCACGTCGCGGGCGCGGTGCTCGACACGCCCGTCGGCGTCACGTCGGACGCGCAGGCGTCGTGGTGGGGCGGGCGCGGCGTCGGCACCGTGCCGCACGCGCTGATCGCCGCCTACGGCGGCAACACCGTGCTCGCGGCGACGAAGTTCGCCGAGTGGGCGCCGGAGGACTTTCGCATCACGGTGCTCGTCGACTTCGAGAACGACTCGGTGAGGACCTCGCTCGAAGTGGCTCGGGCGCTCGGGCCACGGCTCTGGGGCGTGCGGCTCGACACGTCCGGGCAGCTCGTCGACCGGTCGCTCTGGGACGAGATGGGCGACTTCGACCCGCGAGGCGTGAACGAGAGGCTCGTGCGCAAGGTGCGCGACGCGCTCGACCAGGACGGTTTCGAGCGGGTCAGGATCGTCGCCTCGGGTGGGTTCACGGTGGAGAAGATCCGCGCCTTCGAGCAGCTCGAGGTGCCGGTCGACGCCTACGGCGTCGGCTCGTCCCTGATCCGCGGCGAGAACGACTTCACCGGCGACATCGTGCTCTGCGACGGCAGGCCGGCCTCCAAGGTCGGCCGCATGCTCCGGTCGAGCGAGCGCCTCGAGCCCGTCACGTGAGCGACCGCCGCGGCGTGGTGCTCTGGGACGTCGACACCCAGGTCGACTTCGTGCGCTCGGACGGCAAGCTCGCCGTCCCCGGCGCGGAGGACGTGGTACCGCAGATGGGGCGCCTCGTCGCCTGGGCGCGGGAGGCCGGTGTCGTGCACGTCGCCTCGGCCGACGACCACGAGCTGACCGACCCGGAGATCTCGGACGACCCGGACTACGTCGACACGTACCCGCCGCACTGCCTGCGCGGCACACCCGGCGCGGCGAGGATTCCCGAGACGGCGCAGGCCGACCCGCTGCCGCTGCCGACCGTCGCGCTGCCACCAGGGCACGTGGCGCGCTTGATCGCCGGCCGGCGCGAGCTGCTGCTGCTGAAGAAGAGCTTCGACGTGTTCACCAGCCCGAATGCGGACGCCGTGGTGGCCACCCTCGCCCCGTCGGAGGTGATCGTGTTCGGCGTCGCGACGGACGTCTGCGACCACGCGGCGATCATGGGCCTCCGCCGCCGCGGGGTCGCCGTCGCGTTCGTCGAGGACGCGGCGCGCGGCCTCGACCAGGAGCGCGTCGAGAGCTGCCTCTCGGAATGGCGCCAGGCGGGCGTGCGGCTCACGACGACCGACGAGGTCGTCTCGACCCGGTGACCCCGACACCGCCGCTCGTCACCCGAGCCAGGGCCCTCGCGGCCGAGCTCGGGTTCGAGAAGTCGTGCACCGACGCCGACGGCGCGCTGCTCCACGTCCTCGCCGGGAGGCGCGGGCTGCTCCGCGCGGGTGAGATCGGCACCGGGGCCGGGGTGGGAGCGGCCTGGATCGTGTCGGCACTGCCGCCGGGGACGCCCTTCGTGACCGCCGAGCTCGACGGACACCTGGCCGCCGCGGCCGCAGGGCTGTTCGCCGACGACCCGGACGTGACCGTGCTCGCGGGCGACTGGCGGGACGTGCTGCCGGCCGAGGCGCCGTTCGACTTCCTCTTCGTCGACGGCGGCAAGGCGAAGGACCACCTCGACGCAGTGCTCGGCCTGGTGGCGCCCGGCGGCACGATCGTGCTGGACGACTTCACCTGGGACCCGTCCGAGCCTGACCCGCGTCGTGACGCGTGGCTCGCACGGCCGGACGTCGTCGCAGTCGAGATCTGGACCGCTCCCGGCCGGCGCGCCATCGTCGCGAGTCGCCGCTAGCCATTGACCGGCGTCGGAAGGCCACTGATAGTGCGTAGGTGAACTGGCAGCACCTCCTGAGCCCGGTCGTCGCCTACAGCTGGCAGGAGTTCGAGGACACCATCGTCATCTGGATGCCGGTGGTGTTCTTCGGGATCATCGTGATCCTGCTGATGATGACCGTCCGCTTCATGCCGCGCGTGAAGCCGGCGCCGGTCGAGAAGGAGTCGGTCGACATGGTCTCCTGGGGGGACGTGGCCGGCGTCGACGAGGCCAAGGCGGAGCTCGAGGAGGTCGTCGAGTTCCTGCGCGAGCACGGCCGCTTCTCCCGGCTCGGCGCGCGCGTGCCGCGGGGGATCCTCCTCTACGGCCCGCCCGGTACCGGCAAGACGCTGCTCGCCAAGGCGGTCGCCAAGGAGTCGGGCGCGAACTTCTACTCGTCGAGCGCCTCCGCGTTCGTCGAGATGTTCGCGGGTCTCGGCGCCGCGCGCATCCGCAAGCTGTTCCAGGAGGCCCGCAAGCACGCTCCGTCGATCATCTTCATCGACGAGCTCGACGCCGTCGGGACGCAGCGTGGCGGCGGCTTCCACCGCGAGCACGACCAGACGCTGAATCAGCTCCTCGTCGAGCTCGACGGGTTCGGCGGCCGCGAGGACGTGATCGTGATGGGCGCCTCCAACCGCCTGCAGGACCTCGATCCGGCGCTCCTGCGGCCCGGCCGCTTCGATCGTCAGGTCAACGTCGCGCCGCCCGACGTGGCGGGGCGCGAGGCGATCCTGCGCGTCCACACGCGCTCGAAGCCCCTCGCGGCGGACGTCGACCTGGGCATGCTCGCCCGCCGCACCGCGGGGCTGACGGGCGCCGAGCTCGCGAACATCGCCAACGAGGCCGCCATCTTCGCCGGCCGGCGCAACGAGCAGCACGTGTACATGGCCGACTTCGAGGGCGCCATGGAGCGCGTGCTCACCGGTCTCCACGAAGCGGCGCATCGTGACCGAGAAGGAGAAGCGCATCCTGGCCTACCACGAGGCCGGGCACGCGCTGATGGCGCACCTGATGGGCGCTCTGATGCCCATCCAGAAGGTGACGATCGTCGGTCGCGGAGACTCTCTCGGGCTCGCCTACTACCTGCCGAACGAGGATCGCTACCTGCACACGAAGGAGGAGCTGCTCGACGTGATGAAGGTCGCCCTCGCGGGCCGGGCGGCCGAGCAGCTCGTGTTCGGGCGTGTCACGAACGGCGCCTCGAACGACCTCGAGAAGGTGACGGAGATCGCCCGCCTGATGGTGTTCGAGTACGGCATGACCGACATCGCCTCGGCGCGCACGATGCGCGCGGACAACTACGCGCTGTCGGAGGACACCAAGCGGATGCGCGACGCCGAGCAGGCGCGGCTCACCGATCACTCCTACGCGGAGGCGCTGCGCCTGCTGGCGAAGCATCGCGGTGCCCTCGACCGCGTCACCGAGGTCCTGCTCGACGAAGGAGACGATCGACCGTGAGGAGCTGCTGGTGATGCTGTCCGACGTCGGGGCGGAGTCGAGCTCCTCGGAGACGGTCGGCACCGTCCGCCTGCTCGACCGCGCTGCCGAGATCGAGTAGACCCGGTCGCCGCGGACTCGGGGTGACGCCTCGGCGTCAGCCCTGTCGTTCGTCGCATCGTGTCGCCGACGTGCCGGGCCAGCGCCCCGAGGCGCGTGTCCCACTGCGTGCCCGACGCGCGCGATCCAGCCGGCGGCGTCCTCCAGCGGGGCGGGATCGAGCTCGTAGCGATTCTCGCGCCCGCGGCGGTGCGACCGGACGAGGCCGGCGGCGTGCAGGGCGGCGAGATGCTTCGCCACCGCCTGCCGTGACACGGGCAGCTCGCCGGCGAGCTCCGTCGGCGTCGCGGTACCGCGGGCGGCGAGCGTCTCGAGGACGAAGCGCCGGCTCGGGTCGGCGAGCGCCGTGAAGACGAGGTCTACGCGATCGCGCACGCCGCCAGCGCCTGCAGTCCGAGCGCCGTGCTCCACTCGGGCGACGTCTCGCGGACGTGCACGCGCGTGCCGTCCGGGGAGTCCTCGAGGCGTAGCTCGACGACCCCGTCGTCCTCGAAGCGCAGCACGAGCCGCTCCTCGGGCTCGACCGCCTCGACCGCGGCCCGGCGCTCCTCGCCGTTGTCCCAGCGGAAGACACCCGCGCCACCCGGTCGCGGGTCGAGCTCGACGTCGTTCGCGAACCACTCGCGAAGCCGCTCCTCGTCGGTGAGCGCCTCCCAGACGTCCTCTCTCGTCGCCGGAAGCAGGATCTCTCGCACGACCTCCATGCGCAACCTCCAAGTTGCGTGTATAAGTGCAACTGCCAGGTTGCACGATACAGCGGAGGAGGTGCGTGTGCTGATACCCACGGTGGTCGAGGTCGACGGGCGCGCCGAGCGCGCTTTCGACATCTACTCCAGGCTCCTGCGCGATCGCATCGTCTTCCTCGGGCGCGAGGTCGAGGAGGAGATCGCGAACGTGATCGTGGCGCAGCTGTTGCTGCTCGAGGCCGAGGATCCGGAGGCGCGACGTCAGCCTGTACGTCAACTCACCCGGCGGCTCGGCCTACGCGGGGATGGCGATCTACGACGCGATGCAGCACATCAGGCCCGACGTGCGCACGATCTGCTTCGGGATGGGCATGTCCGCCGCGGCGATGATCGTCGCCGGCGGCGCGCCGGGGAAGCGATTCGCGCTGCCCGAACGCGAAGCTGATGATCCACCAGGGCTCCGCCGGCTACCGCGGGACGCCGGCCGACATCGACATCGCGGCACGCGAGGTCCTGTCCACCACGCGGCAGATGGCGGAGATCCTCGCGCGGCACACCGGCCGCGACGTCGATCGCGTGCTCGAGGACATCGACCGCGACCGGTTCATGACCCCTGAGGAAGCCGTCTCGTACGGTCTCGTCGACGACGTGCTCCGACCCGGCCGCCGGAGCGGTAGGAAGTAGCATCGCGTCGTGGTGACCACGCGCGCCATCCACCACGTCGGCCTCGCCGTCCGCGACCTCGACGCGGCCATCGAGACGTACGCCGGCCTGTTCGGCGCGACCGTCGAGCATCGCGCCGTCGTGCCCGATCAGGGCGTCGAGGCGGCCTCGGTGCTCGTCGGCACGGGTCGGCTGGAGCTCGTCGATGCCGACCAGCGGCGACACTCCGGTCGGCCGCTTCCTGGCGAAGCGCGGGCCAGGCATGCACCACGTCGCGTACGAGGTCGACGACGTGCGCGCCGCGCTCGGCGCGCTCGAGGCCGCGGGCGCGCAGCTGATCGACCACGAGCCGCATCGTGGGCTGTTCGGGCTCGAGGTCGCATTCGTCCATCCCGACGCCGTCCACGGCGTCCTCACGGAGGTCGTCAGCAGTGGCAGAGGATGAGTCCGTCCGCATCGAGCTCGCCTTCGACGGCGGGCAGATCATCGCCGCGCTCGTCGCGCCCGACACCGCGGACGCGGTCGAGCGTGCGCTTGCGGCGAGCTCGCAGGGCACGATGCAGCTCGACACGGTCGACGGACGGTTGACCGTCGTGCTGCCGCAGGTCGTCTATCTGAAGCGGTTCGCCCGCGAGTCGACGGTCGGCTTCGGCCTGTGACGGAGCGCCTGGTCGCGAGGGGCCGGATGCATCCGGCCCCTGCAAGGCCCTGAAGGATGGCGCTCGAGGTCGGGATCGTCGGTCTGCCCAACGCGGGCAAGACGACGCTCTTCAACGCGCTCACCAGGGCGGGTGCCGAGATCACCGCCTACGCCAGCGTCACGGACAAGGCCAACGTCGGCATGGCTGCGATCGCCGACGACCGGCTGCCGCGGCTGGCGGCGCTCGTCTCCGCGCGGAAGGTGACCCCCGCCGCGATCCGCGTCGTCGACGTGCCGGGCACCGGCGCCCAGCTGCTCGGCAACCTGCGCCAGGTCGATGCGCTGCTGGCCGTCCTCGACGGCTTCTCGGCGCGCGAGCGACCCCGCGGGCGATCTGGAGACGCTGCAGCTGGAGCTGCTGGTCGCCGACACCGATCACGTGCTGCGCCGGCTGGAGCGCGTCGAGAAGCAGGCCAAGTCGGGCGATCCCGCGCTGCGCAGGGAGGAGGCGCAGCTCCGGCTGGTCCTCGCGCACGTGGAGTCCGGCCGTGCGCTGTCCGAGTGGGACGGCGAGCTGCCGCCGGAGCTCGAACCGCTCACGACGAAGCCTCTGCTCGCGATCGTCAACGGCCCCGACGGCATCGACGCGGCGCTCGAGGCCGAGCTCGCGGAGCTCGCCGACGACGACGCCTCCGAGCTTCGCGAGGGCGCGGCGGTCGGCGCTCGAGGAGGTCGTCCTGCGGCTGAAGGAGGCGCTCGACCTGGTCGCGTTCTACACCGTCGGCGACGCGGACACGCGTGCCTGGACGCTGCGCCGCGGCCAGACCGCGCTCGACGCGGCAGCCGCCATCCACACCGACATCGCGCGCGGCTTCATCCGCTGCGAGGTGATCCTGGCCGACGACCTGCTCGCCTGCGGCTCGCACGCCGAGGCGGCCAGGCGCGGCCTGCAGCGACTCGAGGGCAAGACCTACGTCGTCCAGGACGGCGACGTTCTCAATATTCGAGGCAACTTCGGCACTGCTTCTGGCAAGTCGGCCTGAAGTGACTGTCGACGAGTATCTCGACGGTGCGCCGGAACCACAGCGGACGACGCTCCTCGAGCTCCGGGCGACCCTGAGGACCATCCTGCCGAACGCATCGGAGACCATCTCGTACGGCATGCCGGCGTTCAAGGTCGAGGGCAAGGCCGTGGCCGGCTATGCGTACTGGAAGCACCACTGCAGCTACTTCCCGCATTCCGGCTCCGTGCTACCGGAGGCCGCTGACGAGCTGGCCTCGTACGATTGGTCGAAGGGAACTCTCAGGTTCCCTGTCGACCAGCCGCTGCCGCCGTCGCTGGTCCGCCGTCTCGTCGAGATCCGGTTGACGCAGCTGGGGCTCGGCGACGACCAGACGATCTGAACGCGCGCTGCAACGTGGAGCGCGTTCGCGACGGCGCTAGCCGGCCGCCACGAGCGCGGCTCCGGCGAGCGCCAGCACGCCGCCGCCGCGGCGCAACGCGGTCGAGGCGCTCCCCGAGCACGAGCCGAGCCAGCGTGACCGTGACCAGCGGATAGAGCGCGCTCAGAACGGCGACGACACCGGCGGCGCCGAGCGTCACGGCGAAGGCGACCAGCACGTTCGCCCCCGTGTCGAACACGCCGACGGCGACGATCGCCGGCACGAGCGTCCGTGGCGCCGTCAACCCGGCGGACATGACGAGCGCAGCGGTGACGGCAAGCGCCACGGAGGTCGAGCGCGCTGCGACGACCGCCCACGGAGCGCTCGCGTCGGCGCCGGCGTCGAGACCCACGATGAACAGGCCGAAGCCGAGTGCTGCCACCAGCGCCAGCCCTGCACCGGCGGCAAGCCGCTGACCGGGCGCGGCGGACGGCTCGCGCGAGAGCACGACGATTCCGGCGATCACGAGCACGATGCCTCCGACCTGCAGGGCGGTGGGGACGATCCCGTGCACGGCGTCGACGGTCAGCGGCACCACCGGAGACGCAGCCGAGATCGGCGCCACGATCCCCATGGCACCGAGCGACAGGCCACGGTAGAGGGCCGCCAGCCCGAGCGCGCCGGCCGCACCGGCGCCGGCGGCCGGCAGGAGCTCCACGACGCCGGGGAACCCGTCCTGCGAGAGCAGCACCCACAGAAGGACTCCGGCGAGCCCGACGGCCTGTGACAGCGCGAGCACGGTGAGGACGTGCAGGCGGCGTGCGCTGAGACCGGCGATGAAGTCGCCGACACCCCAGGAGAGCGCGCCGGCGAGCGCGAGCAGAGCGGCCGCCACTAGACCGGCCGCAGGGTCGAACGGCCGTGAGGTCGACGCACCACCGCGGAGCCCGCTCTGCGGTCGCGCGCTACCACGCTCGCATCGGGCCTAGTCGTCGCCGACGGGCTTGGTCGCGGCCTGCGCGTCGAGCTGGTTTGCGTGATAGAGCACGGCTGCCTCTGCCGTGCGGGCGGCTGGACGGTCGTGGTGCGAGGCGATCGCATGCAGCAGCTCGGCCCGCGCAGCACCGTCCAGGTCACCGCCGTGCTCCTCCACGATCCGCAGCCCGAGGTGCACGTGACCGAGGAGACGACCCTCCTCCGTCTGGCGGAACGCCGGCCCGGGGACGAGCTCGCGCGTCCGCCCGACGTCGTGCAGGAGCGCGGCGGCCAGCAGCAGGTCGCTGCGCAGCCTGGACGTGCAGCTGCGCGGTCTCCCGGCAGAGGGTCGCCACGCCGACCGTGTGCTCGAGCAGCCCGCCGGCGTAGCCGTGGTGGCCGTCCGCGCCCGCCGCGGGGAGCGCGCGGTACGCCTCACGCACGGCGGTGTCCTCGAGCACGCTGCGCACGAGCCGCGCCAGGCCGGCGTGCGTCAGCTCGGCGACGAGGAACTCGAGGAACCCTTCGAGCTCGTCCGCGTCGCGGCGGAGCGAGGGCACGAGGGTCGCCGGGTCGGCCTGCGTCCGTCGTCTCCAGGCTGCGCACGTCCACCTGGAGGCGCTTGCCGAAGCGCTCGACCCGGCCGAGGACGCGCACGGCGTCGCCCTCGCCGAACACGCGGTCGAGCAGCTCGACGTCGCGCCAGACCCGTGCCTCGACACGCCCGGTCGCGTCGACCAGCTCGAGCGCCAGGTAGGGCGCACCGGCGCGTGTGCGCAGGCGCCGCTTCCGTGACACCGCATAGACGCCGTCCACGGTGCGATCCTCGACGAGCTCCGCGATCGCGGTCACGACGCCAGTCTATGACCGAGGCCCGGCCGTAGCGGGCCATGACCGGAGGTAGGCTCGGCGCGTGGCCGACGTCCAGCCGTTTCGCGCCGTCCGCTTCGCGCGTCTCTCCGACGCGGTCGTCGCACCGCCGTACGACGTCGTGTCTCGCCGGCGAGCGCGAGGTGCTGCTCGCGCAGTGACCCGCACAACATCGGCCACCTCACCCTCGCCGAGGACGAGGACGCCGCGGGCGACCTGTACCGCGACTGGCTCGGCACCGGCGTGCTCGTCCGTGACGAGCGAGCCTGCCGTCTGGGTCCTGGAGCAGGACTTCGTCGCGCCAGACGGCTCGCCCCGGCAGCGCCGGGGGATCGTCGCCTCCCTGCGCGCCGAGCCGTACGAGCGCGGCGTCGTGATCCCGCACGAGCGCACGCACCCCGAGCCGATCCAGAGCCGTCTGCGGCTGCTTCGTGCGGCGCGCGCCCAGCTCGAGCCGCTGTTCTTCCTCTACGAAGGGGAGCCGCCGCTCTCGCCGCCCGACCGGCCGCCCGACCTGCGAGGCCGGCGCGACGCGGTTGTGGCGGGTCGCGGACGACGGGAGCTTGCCGGCCTTCTTCGACGCCGCGGCAGGTGCTGATCGCCGACGGGCATCACCGCTACGAGACGTCGCTCGCGTACGCGTCCGGGAGCGGATCCCCGTCGGCCGCACAGGTGCTGGCCGTGCTCGTCTCGACCGGCGATCCGGGGCTGGAGATCCTGGCGACACATCGCGTGTTCGTCGACCGGCCGGACATCGCACCGAGCGGCGAGCTCTGCTCGGGGATCGAGGAGGCGCTCGAGCGGCTCGGCGCGCAGCCGTCCCGGCGCGCGGCGGCAGTCTTCTATCGCGGCGGTCGCGCGTGGCTCGTCACGGGAGAGGAGGGCGAGCTCGACGTCGATCTCGTCGATCGCGCCGGCCTGGAGGGGATCTCGTACACGGTCGACTGGAGCGAGGCGGTCGCCCGTGTCGATTCCGGCGGCGCCGACTGTGCCTTCCTCGTCCGGCCGGCGAGGATCGAGGACGTGTTCGAGCGGTCGCGCCGCGGCGAGGTGATGCCACCGAAGGCAACGCACTTCTTCCCGAAGCTCACGTCCGGGCTGCTCTTCCTCCCCCTGGAGGATGCGTGACGGACTGGCTCGACTTCGCGCGCGCGTGCGTCGCCGACCTCGACGACGCGCTGACGCGCCTGCCGAGCCGTCTCGAGCGAGAGCCCGTGCTGCGTCCCGGCGAGGGCGGGGACGACACGACGGCGATCGACGCGGCGGCCGAGGAGGCGATCGTGGCCCGCCTCGAGGCGCTCGGCGGCGACTTCCTCCTCGTCTCGGAGGAGCTCGGGGAGCGGTCGTTCGGCGCCGGCGGCCCGCTGCGGGTGGTGGTCGACCCGATCGACGGCTCCGTCAACTGCAAGCGCGGCATCCCGTTCTTCTCGCTGTCGCTCGCGGTGGCGGAGGGACCGACCATGGACGACGTGATCTTCGGCTTCGTGCACGACTTCGGCACGCGCGAGGAGTGGGTCGCGCGGCGCGGCCTCGGCGTGCAGCTCGACGGAGCGCCACTCGACGCACCGCCACCGAAGGAGCCGGTCGAGATCCTCTCCCTGGAGGGGACGACCACCGACTTCGTCGCCATGGCGGCGCCGGCCATGCGCGGCGTCGCCCAGCGGGTGCGCGTGATGGGCTCTCTCGCGCTGTCGCTCTGCCACCTCGCAGCCGGCCGCGTCGACGCGGTGTGCTCGCTGAAGCCGGCCCGCTCGATCGATATCGCGGCGGCGCAGCTCGCCGTCCGCGAGCGCGGCTACGCGATCGAGCTGTTCGAGTCCCCACCCTTCGGCGCCGCTCCGCTCGACCTGGGTCAGCGCTCACGGCTCGTCGCGGGCGCGACCTCAGCCGTCTGCGGAGACCTTGCCGCCGCGCTTGCCGGCTGAGCGACTCTCGAGCTCGGCGACGAGACGCCGCGGGGCGACGATCCGATAGCTCTCCTCGACGAGATCGCGCAGCAGCGCGATCGTCACCCCGCGCGCACCGATCGGGACCGTCACCCAGCCGGCCCGCCCGAGCCCGTAGCCGGTCGGCTCGGCACCGTCGATCGCGAGCGCGTGCGCATGCGACTCCGCCAGCTTGACGGTGATCGCCGAGTCGCTCCCGTGTCCTCTCGGCCGAGGAAGACGAACACCTTCGAACCGGCCTTCGCCACGCTCTCGTTCCAGGGGAACTCCTCGCGTGCGCCCGGCAGCGAGAGCGCGAACTCGCGGATCGACGCTTTCCTGGTCGGCATTGTGCGGAAGCGTAGGCGGCGGTCGGCGCGGCGACGAGATGTACCCTGGGTTAGGCCATGGCCCCTGATCGCGACGCCATTCTCACCGCGCTCGAGAGCGTGATCGATCCGGAGCTGCGGCGGCCGGTCACCGAGCTCGACATGGTGCGCGACGTGACCGTCGGCGGACGACGGCGCCGTGGACGTGACCATTGCGCTCACCGTCGCCGGCTGCCCGCTGCGTGCATCGTTCGACGAGCAGGTGCAGCGCCACGTCGGCGCCGTCGAGGGGGTCACCTCGGTGCGGCTCGCCTTCGACGTCATGTCGCCGGACGAGAAGGCGGCCCTCGCCACGCGTCTCCGCGGCAATCGCCCCGAGAAGAGCCCGCAGCTCGACCCGCGGACACGCGTCGTGGTGGTCGCTTCCGGAAAGGGAGGCGTCGGCAAGTCGACGCTGACCGCCAACCTCGCGTACGCGCTCGCCCGTGCCGGTGAGGAGGTCGGCGTCCTCGACGCGGACGTCTACGGGCACTCGATCCCGCACGTGCTCGGCATCCAGCAGCGACCGGTGGTGGTGGACGAGATGATCGTGCCGCCCGTCAACTGGGATCTGCGGCTCATGTCGATCGGGTTCTTCATGGACGAGAACAGCCCGATCATGTGGCGCGGGCCCATGTTGCATCGCGCGCTCGAGCAGTTCCTCGCCGACGTCCACTGGGGCGAGATCGACACGCTCGTCGTCGACATGCCCCCGGGCACGGGCGACGTGGCCATCTCGCTCGGCCAGCTGCTGCCGCGCGCCGAGGTGATCGTGGTCACGACGCCGCAACCCGCCGCGCAGCAGGTCGCCGTGCGCGCGGCGCAGATGGCGGAGAAGCTCGGCATGCGGATCACCGGCGTGATCGAGAACATGTCGTGGCTCGTCGGCACGGGTCAGGAGATCTTCGGCTCGGGTGGCGGCGAACGGCTCGCGGACGAGGTCGGCGCGCCGTTGCTCGGCCGCGTGCCGCTGGATCCGGTGCTGCGCGAAGCGGCGGACGCAGGTGTACCGGTGCTGGAGGCGGCGCCGGACTCGGAGGCGGCGGCCGCGATCCTGTCGATCGCCGAGGCCGTGCAGCGCGCGCGGCCGGGATCGATCCGCAAGCCGCTGACCGTCCTCTGACCGACGCCGGCGATCCCCTCGCGCGCCTGCTCGCGCTCGGTCTGACGGAGGCCGACGCGGGGACGCTCCTCGAGCACTTCCTCGATGCGGAGCGTCGCGGGAAGACCGGTCACGGCCTGGCACGGATCGCGTGGCTCGAGACGCAGGAGATCGACCCCGGGGCACGCCCACGACGGGTCGTCTCGGAGCCGGGCTACGAGCGCTGGGACGGCGCCGGGGCGCTCGGTTACCTGACGCTCGCCGCCGTCGTCCGCGCGACCCTGGCCGATCCGCCGGACCGTGCGCGCGTCGTCGTCCTGGAGCGCTGCTTTCCCACCGGGGTGCTCGGAGCATGGGTGCGCCTGCTGGCCGAGGGAGGCCTGGTCGCGGCCCTCACGGCCACCTCGCCGCGGCGCCTGCCGCATCCTGACGGCGGCGAGCCGCTCACGGGCACCAATCCGCTTGCCGTTGCGGTGCCGTCGAGCGACGGCCTGCCGCTCGTCGCCGACGTCTCGATGGGTGCGGTCACGCACGGTGACGTGCTGGCGGGCCGGGCCCGGCCGGAGGAGCTGGTCCCCTTCGGCGGCGCGCAGGCGCACAAGGCGTTCGCGCTCGCCTCCGCGCTCGAGCTGCTCGTCGGTGCCCTCGCCGGCTCGGAGCACGGAGCGGTGCTGCTCGTGGCGCGCCCCGAGCACGATCCCGTGCCCGCGTTTCGCGTGCTCGCGGCGGGCAGACGCCTGCCCGGCGACCCTCGCTGAGCGGCGTTTCCGCCTAGGCGAGGCCCCGCGCCGCCCAGGCACGGGCCGTCAGCACGAACGGTGCTTCCGGGAGTCTCTCGTGGCAGAGCGTCCGCAGCCGCGCGCGCTGCTCCGGGTCGAGGCGGGCGACGTGCGCGCCCGCGGGCCCGACGCCGAGCGTGAAGGGCTCCCACCATTCGTCGAAGGTCGGATGCTCGACGCTCACCTCGAGGTGTGTCTCCTCGACCTCCTCGAGCCCGGCCGCCTCGAACAGCTCGGCGAGGTGCCCCTGGCGCGCGCCCGGGAGACGGGATTCGTCCTCGACGTCGGGGTCGAGCTCGTGTGCCGCCTCCCAGTACGGGCTGAGCGGCCCGCGCCCACCGGCGTGATCCCAGACGCATGCCGCAACCACACCGCCTGGGCGGGTGACACGCGCCATCTCGCGCAGCCCGGCGACGGGGTCTGCCATGAAGTGCACCACGAGCTGGGCCAGCGAGGCGTCGAAGGCACCGTCCGGAAACGGCAGCTGCTCCGCAGCCGCGCGCTCCACGACGACGCCCGGCAGCCGCTCCCGCGCCGCCTCGACGAACGGCTCCGAGGGGTCGACGGCCGTGACGGCGGCCGCACCGAGCCGCGCGACGAGCTCCGTCGTCAGTGCGCCCGGGCCGCAGCCGACGTCGAGCACGCGCTGCCCTGCGCTGACGCCCGCCAGATCCGCAAGCCGAGGGCCGAGCGGCACGGCGTAGCGGCCCATGAAGCGGTCGTACGCAGCCGCTGCAACCTCGAAGCTCACGACGCGAGGCCTCTAGTACGAGAAGCGCGGGTCATCGCGAATCGCGTCGAAGTCGGTGTCGGTCGCCGCGTTCTCGCCGAAGCGCGGCTCGAGCGCGACCGCCTCGGCCAGGTGCACCAGCGCCCCCTCACGACGACCGGAGCGCGCCTCGGCGCACGCGAGGTTGTAGAGCACCCCGGCGTTCTCCGGGTGGTCGCCGTGATGCCGCTGCAGCACCTCGATCGCCATGTCCCAGTCCTCCGTCGACCAGTAGCGGAGCGCCTCCGCGGAACGCTCCCAGTCCGAGACGGCGAAGGCGTCTCCGGTCTTGGCGCCGACGACGAGCACGGTCGTTCCGTCCTCCCGCGCGGTCGCCGAGCGCCGCACCGCCGGGTCCTTGACGAACACGACCGTTCGCGCGGGCGCCTCGAGCGTCTCACCGTCGACGCTGAACGTCGCGTGCCCGGAGAGCACCAGGTAGAGCTCCTCGTGGCCGCCCGCGCCCTGCCCGAGCTCGTCGTGCTCTCCGATCAGCTCCTGGCCGGCGGCGGTGGCCGTCCACGCGTTGACGCCGAACGCCTCGATGCCGAGGGCCGAGCGGATCATGTGCCAGCGTGGCCGGCCGTCGTCCGCGTACCCCGCGATCCCGTCGAGCGGGATCGCCGCCCACCGCTCCGTCATGCTCCCGCGCTCCGCAGCTCGTCGAGCACGACGGGGTCGATCGAGTCCTCACCGTCGATCCGCTCCTCCAGGTTGGCAACCCCCGCCCAGCCGGCCAGCGTCGCGTGCCCGAGCCGCTCGAGCCGCTCGCGCAGCTCGTCTCGCAGCGCGTCGTCGACGGTGACCCATTGATCGCGCGGCGTGGAGCCGAACAGCTGCTCGTGGATCACGTGGAGCCGCTCGAGCTCGCCGATCGGGTCGGGGTGGTCGTCGACGCGCAGGTCGACGAGCGTGTCGGACAGTCCCGCGTAGCCGCCGTCGCTCTCCACCACCAGGAGCGCGGCCGACTGACGGCCGCGGCGGTCGCCACCCGCGGCCTCGGCCGCGGCGAGGCAGGCGAGCAGCCGCTCGTCGAGCGGTTGTCCCGCCGTGCCGAGGAACGTGTCGACGATCGCGGCCACGGTCTCCTCGGAGACGAGGATGTTGCCCTGCGCGGCGTACCCGGGCCCGGCGGTCCCGCCCGCCCAGTCGTGGCACTCCGCACCCGTGAAGGTGGCTCCGTGGCCGCCGCCGTCGACGACGCCGAGCTGGCGCTGTGCCCGGTCGGGATCGGGTGCGGTCAGGCGCTCGACCACCTCGTCCGCGCCGAGCCCGCTGCGGAGGAGCTCCAGCCCGTCCGGCCCGTAGCGCGGGTTCGCGTAGGCCTGCGTCGCGATCGCGCCGACGTGCGGAGCCGCCCACGGCACGACGCTGCCGACGGCGAGGAACTTCGACTGCGTGGCGACTCCCCAGCGGCCGGCCTCGAGATCGCACGCGCAGATCGAGTACGTCGACACGAGAGGCTCAGGGGCCATACGTGATCTCCGGGAGGTCGAGCTCGAGCAGGGCCGCGGACGGGACGAGCACACAGGCGACCTCGGGCCGTGCGAGCGCCCGGACGACCTCGTCGGCGCTGGCGGCACGCACGACGACGGGTACGCCGCGCTCGTGTGCATCGGCGAGCGCGGCCGGCGTCGGGCACAGCGTCGAGCACGACTGCGCCTTCGACATCGATCGTCCCCTCCAACGCGATCTCCGGCACGCGACGGCCGGTGGCGCCGAACCAGCGCTCGCGCACGCTCAGAGCTCCAGCTCCTCGCCCGGCGCGGGGGCGAGCACCTCGGTGCCGTCGGGCGCCAGTCGTCGCAGCTCGTCGGGCGTGCCGGTGAGGACGGGGAACGTCCCGTAGTGGCACGGCACGCAGCGAGGCGCACCCACGAGCTCGAGCGCCACGGCGGCCTCCCGCGGCCCCATGGTGAAGTGGTCGCCGATCGGCAGCACGGCGACGTCGGGGGCGTAGATGCGGCGGATCAGAGCCATGTCGCCGAACACGTTCGTATCGCCGGCGAAGTAGATCGTCGGCGCGCCCGCCGCGGCGACGACGAGGCCGCACGGCTCGCCGAGGTAGCGCCCGTCGGGCGCGCTCGACGAATGGTTGGCGTCCGTCAGGGTGATCGACACACCGCCGATCGTGACGGTGCCGCCCTTGTTGAGCGACGTCGTGAGCCCGTCGGCAGGCAGCCCTTGTCCGGTCAGCCAGCCGCGGAGCTCGACCTGTGCCACCACCGGGCAGTCGAAGCGGGCAGCCAGGGCGACCGTGTCGCCGACGTGGTCCGAGTGACCGTGGGTGAGCGCGATCAGATCGCACCGCTCCGGCTGGAGCTCGCCGGGCGGGCAGGACGGGTTGCCGGTCAGGAACGGGTCCACGTACACCCGGGTGCCGCCGGGCGTGTCGAGCCTGAACGCGGAATGACCGAGCCACGTCAGCTGCGTTGCCACGGCGGGACGGTACCACCCCATCGGGCGCGGCACGCTCTATGTCGAGCCCGGCCGTCGGGTTACAGCGGGACCTGCGCGATCGCCTTCTCCGCGAGCTCGAAGAGCGGCTCGACGAAGAAGAACGAGCCGACCACGACGGCCACCGCCGCGACGAGCGCGGCGTCGAGCCCGTGGTCGACCGGGGGCGAGCCACCGACCGCGACCGGCGCGCTGCCGGTCACCTGGGCTGGGCCGCATGTAGAGCGCGCGTACGACGCTCAGGTAGTACGCGACGCTGACGGCGGTCGCGATCACGCCGATCACGACGAGCCACCACCAGCCCGACTCGTACGCCGCGGAGAACACGGTGAACTTGCCGAGGAAGCCGCCGGTGAGCGGGAAGCCGGCGAAGGAGAGCATGAACACCCACATCGCAGCGCCGTGCAGCGGCCGCTCCCAGCCGAGCCCGGCCAGCGCGTCGAGTGTCACGTCGCGGTCGAGCTCTCGCTCGCGCGCCGCGATCACCGCGAACGCGCCCACGGTCGCAGCCGTGTACGGGATCAGGAAGTAGAGCAGCGCCTCGCCGCCCGCTGCGTTGTCGGCCGCCACCGCGATGAGGAGGAAGCCCGCCTGGGAGATCGACGAATAGGCGAGCAGCCGCTTCACGTCGCTCTGCACCAGCGCCGCCAGGTTGCCGACCACGAGCGAGGTGACGGCGAGCGCCGCGACCGCCACCGTCCAGATCTCGGACTGCTCCGGGAAGGCGGTCACGAGCACGCGCCAGGTGACCACGATCGCAGCCGCCTTCGTGGCAGCCGCCATGAACGCCGTCACGGGAGTCGGCGCGCCCTGGTAGACGTCAGGCGTCCACATGTGGAACGGCGCGGCCGAGACCTTGAACGCGAGGCCGGCGAGGATCAGGGCGAGACCCGTCACGAACAGCGGGTCGTCCGCACCCGGGGCATCACGGATCTGCTCGAAGCCGAGCTCGCCCGTCGCGCCGTAGACGAGCGCCGAGCCGAAGAGGAGGATGGCCGAGCCGAAGGAGCCGACGATCAGGTACTTGAGCCCCGCCTCGAGCGACCGCGTGCGATGGGTATCGAGCGCGCACAGGACGTAGAGCGCGATCGAGAGCCACTCCAGGCCGAGGAACAGCGTCATCAGGTTCCCGGCAGTGACGAAGAAGAGCATCCCCGCCCCGGCCGCGGTGACGAGGGCGTAGTACTCGCCGACGTGGTCGCGGCGACGGTCGCCGTGCGAGACGAGCACGACCAGCACGCCGACGCCCGCCAGGATCACCTGCGCCAGCGCGCCGAGCCGGTCGCGGGTCATCGAATCGGCGAGCAGCGAGGTGCCATCGGGGCTGTCGTCGTACACGCCGCCCGCGAGCACGCCCGCCGCGACGAAGCCCGTCAGTGCGACGACGACCGAGAACAGGCGGCGGCTGTCGCTGGGGAAGAGCACGGCGCCGAGCAGGCACAGACCGGAGGCGAGCAGGAGCGCCAGCGACGGCGACAGGGCCAGCCAGTCGACGTCGGGGGCCGGGATGGTGGCGCCGATCACTCGGATGGTGGCCCGATCACTCGCTTGCCTCCGCTGCCGGCTCGTCCTGCGGGAAGCTGTTGCCGCTCACCAGCGCGGGCCACACGGAGAGCGCGAGCAGGCACGCCACGAGCGGCACCACGAGCCACAGCTCGTTGCCGGACAGGTCACGGCCGGTCTCGGGAACCGCCGGCCCGCGGGCCTCGTGGAGCACCGCCGAGATCAGCCGCAGCCCGTACAACGCCGCGAAGACGATCGCCACGGCGCCGACCACCGCGTACCCCCAACCGGCCACGAACGCCCCGGAGAGGATCGCGAACTCGCCCGCGAAGGTGACCGAGCCCGGGACGGCGAGCAGGATCATGCCGGTCGTCATCACGAGCGTCGCCAGCGCGGGCCGGCCCTTCGCCATGCCGCCCAGCCGTTCGAGCTCGCCCGTGCCGCACCGCTCCTCCAGCATCCCGGCGAGCAGGAACATGGTCGCGGAGACGAGCCCGTGCGCCACCGCCTGCAGGACGGCGCCGGTCAGGCCGAGGAGATTGGTCGAGGTCGGCGTGAGCGAGAAGATGCCCAGCGTGATCAACCCCATCTGCGCCATCGAGGAGTACGCGATCACACCGCGCAGGTCACGCTGCCGGAAGGCGAGGAGCGAGCCGTAGACGAGCGTGGCGGCGCCGAGCACCAGCAGCAGGTCGTCGAAAGTCTTCCGTCGGCTCGGGGAAGTGCACGAGGACGATCGTGATGAAGCCGGCCACCGCAGCCTTGGAGACGACGCCCGAGAGCAGCGCCGACACCTCCGGCGGCGCCTGGGTGTACGCACCGCGGAGCCAGCCGTGCAGGGGGAGCAACGGCGCCTTGACCGCGAACGCGGCGACGAAGCCGAGGAAGATCCAGTTGTTCGTGACCTGGCCGGACTCCTGCAGGCTGAACGTGCCCTGGCTGACGCCGAACGCGACGACCGACGCGAGCATGAGCAGCGAGCCCGCCATCGTGTAGAGCACGAACGTGAGCGTCGCGCGCTGCCGATCGGGCCCGCCCCAGACCCCGATCAGGATGTAGAGCGGGATCAGCATCGCCTCGAAGAAGACGTAGAACAGCAGCAGGTCCTGTGCGGCGAACACGCCGACGACGGACCCGATCAGGAACAGCATCAGGCCGTAGTACGCCCGCGGGCGGTCACGCCCCGCCCAGACGGCATACGCGACGGCGGCTGCGCCGACGACCACGGTCAGCCCGGCGAGCCAGAACGAGTAGCCGTGGAACCCGACCGAGTAGGACGCGCCGATGGCGTCGAACCACTCCCGGCTGGTCGCGTGCTGCAACTCCGGCGAGTTGAAGTCGGGCCCGATGCCGAACGACCGGGTGGCGCGATCGAACTCGAAGATGCTGCCGATCCACCAGCCGACCTCCGCCACCGCGGCGAGGAACGCAAGCCCGGCCGTCCATTCGCGTGGCAGCGGCGCGAGCCACACGACGAGGGCGGCGGCGAGCGGGAAGACGATGAGCAACGTCGTCTGCATCAGCGCACCACGAGGAAGACGATGGCGAGGACGACGACGGACGCCGCGATCACGAGTGCGTAGATGCGCAGCAGGCCCGATTGCACGCGGGCCACGCTGCCGCCGGCCTCGAGCGATCCGCGCGCCACCTCGTCGAGCGAACGATGGACGATCGGCCCTTCGACGTCGTCACGCAGGCGCAGCGCGACCGCCTGCACGGGCCGGGAGAAGACCGCGTCGTAGAGCTCGTCGAAGTAGAGCTTGCGCTCGAGCGCCGTCCGCAGCGCACCGGTCGTGACGAGCTCGCGGCCGGCCTTCGTGACGCGCCAGGCGACGAGGCTGCCGACGACGGCGATCGCGACGGCGACGAGGCTCGTCAGGTAGTCCTCGGTCGCACTCGGGTGGACGAGCTGCTCGGTCGTGGTCGCGAGGAACTCCTCCAGGGGCTCCCAGATGGCCGCCAGCCCGAGGATGCCGCCGAACGCCGTGAGGAACGTGAGCACACCGACGGGGATGAGCATGGACGACGGCCCTTCGCCGTGCGCGCCGGCGGCTCCGTGCGTGTCCGCGTGCTCGAGCACGAGCTCCGACGGCTCACCCCGGAAGACCTTCCAGTAGAGCCTCGTTGCGTAGAGCCCCGTCAGGAGAGCCCCGACGAGACCGCCGACGTAGAGCGTCCAGCCGAGCGCGTCACCCTGGTCGAGCGCCGAGGCGAGGATCGCATCCTTCGACCAGAAGCCGGCGAGCGGCGGGATGCCCGATCAAGG
The DNA here is from genome assembly GCA_963732985.1 of uncultured Actinomycetes bacterium. GTDB lineage: Bacteria > Actinomycetota > Thermoleophilia > Gaiellales > Gaiellaceae > Gaiella. The sequence goes on from CAVTBP010000009.1 coordinate 149,753, forward strand.
CCAGCGACCCGATCACGAAGGCGAGGTGCGTGCGCGGCATGAAGCGGTGCAGGCCACCCATGCGCCGGATGTCCTGCTCGCCTGCCAGGTGGTGGATCACCAGCCCGGCGGTGAGGAACAGCAGCGCCTTGAAGAAGGCGTGCGTGACGAGGTGGAACATGGCGAACCCGTACGCGCCGACGCCGACCCCGACGAACATGTAGCCGATCTGCGACATCGTCGAGTAGGCGATCACCCGCTTGATGTCCTGCTGCACGAGCGCGACGGCCCCCGCGAGCAGGAGCGTGACGAGCCCGAGCACTGCCGCGAGGTTCTGCACGGTGGGCGCCGCCTCGAACAACGGGTGCGTGCGGCAGATCAGGTAGACGCCGGCGGTGACCATCGTCGCCGCGTGGATCAGCGCGGAGACCGGCGTCGGCCCCTCCATTGCGTCCGGAAGCCACGTGTGGATCGGCACCTGCGCCGACTTGGCCGCCGCCCCCGCCAGCAACCCGAGGGCCGCGAGCGTCACGACGGTGTCGGAGAGCAGGCCGTCCTCGGCGGCCTGGAACACCGGCGCGAAGTCGAGCGTTCCGGCGCGCGAGATGAGCAGGAAGAACGCAAGCGCCATCGCCGCGTCGCCGACCGCGTTCATCACGAATGCCTTCTTCGCAGCCGCGATGGCGGCGGGCCGGTGGTGGTCGAAGCCGATCAGGAGATACGACGCGAGCCCGACGAGGCCCCAGCCGACGAGCAGGATGAGCAGGTTGCCCGCCTCGACGAGGAGCAGCATCGAGAACACGAACAGCGCCATGTAGGCGAAGTAGCGGCGCTCCTCGTCGGCGCCGGCCATGTAGCCCATCGAGTACCAGACGATGAGGCCGCCGACGCCCGAGACGACGAGCATCATCGTCACGGAGAGCGGGTCGACGAGGATGCTCATGTCGACCTGGAACCCGAGCACCTGGAGCCAGGTGTACGCGGTCGAGAGGTGCGTCCGCTCCTCGGGCTCGTCGCCGAGCATGGTCACGAGCGAGGCGAGCGCGCCGGCGAAGGCGACGAACACCGACAGGGTGGCGATCCACCCGGCCTGGCGGCGCGTGATGCGCCCGCCGGCCAGGGTGATGGCCAGCGCGCCGGCGAGCGGCGCGAGCAGGCAGAAGTCCAGCCGCCGGCGGCGAGTGCCATCAGCCGCGAAGCTCCGTCATCGTGTCGACGTCGAGCGGCAGGCGGCGCCGTGCCATGGCCACGATCAGTCCCAGGCCGACGCACGACCTCGGAGGCGGCCACGGCCATCACGGCCAGCGCGAACACCTGGCCGTCGAGCTCGCCGTGCAGGCGCGAGAACCCCACCAGGGCGAGGTTGCCCGCGTTGAGCATGATCTCCAGCGAGAGCAGCACGATCAGCGGGCTGCGCCGGAGCATGACGCCCATCGTCCCGATCGCGAACAACGCCGCGGCCACGACGAGGTACCAGGTGACTCCGGGGCCGAGCACTACGCTGCCTCGTCCCTGGCGCTCGCGCGAATGCCGAGCACGACGCCCCCGACGGCGGCCACGAGCAGGACGATCGAGGTGATCTCGAACGCGAGCAGGTGGTCGGTCAGGAAGAGCTGGCCGATCTCCGCCGGGCTCCCGAACGACGTGCGGATCTCAGCCTCGTCGGAGAGGCTGTCCCCTGCGGCGAGCCCCATCGCGACGACCACCTCGGTGAGCAGCGCCACCGAGGCGACCACCGCCGCCACCCGGATCCATCTCGGGCCACCGGCCCACGGTGCGTCGGCCCGGCCGCCGAGGTAGGCGATCACGAACAGGAACATCACCATCACCGCACCCGCGTAGACGAGCACCTGCGCCGCCGCGACGAACTCCGCAGCGGCGAGCAGGTACAGCACGGCGAGCGAGGCGAGGTTCGCGATCAGCGAGAGCGCGGAGTAGAAGGGGTTCGTGAGCGTCACCACGGCGACGCCCGAGCCGAGGCACGCTCCTGCGGCGAGGATCCAGATCACCCAGACGAGGACGTTGCCCATGCGGGCTAGCTGTGCGCCTTGTAGGCCGGGATCGGGGTGTCGAACAGCTCCGGGTCGGCGACCGGCACCGTCTTCACCGGCGCCTCCGAGGAGCATGTCCTTCGTGTAGATCAGGTCGTCGCGCGAGTACTCGGACAGCTCGAACTCGTTGCCGAGCGTGATCGCGTCGAACGGACAGGCGAGCTCGCAGTAGCCGCAGAAGATGCAGCGGCTCAGGTTGATCTCGTAGATGCGCGCGTACCGCTCACCGGCCGAGACCCGGTCGTCGGCGGTGTTCTCGGCGGCCACGACGCGGATGCAGTCCGCCGGGCAGGCCGCCGCGCAGAGCGAGCAGCCGACGCACTTCTCGAGCCCGTTCTCGTGCCGGTGCAGCCGATGCCGGCCGCGGAAGCGCGGATAGACCGGCCGCTTGAACTCGGGGTACTCCTGCGTGATCGGCTTCTTGAAGATCTGCCGGAAGGTGACCCCGAAGCCCTTGAGCGTGGAGAACGGCTGCGGCATGGCTAGATGGCCACCACGAGGATCGCGGTCACGACGGCGTTGATCGTGGCCACCGGCAGGAGCACCTTCCAGCCGAAGCGCATCAGCTGGTCGTACCGCAGGCGGGGAAGCGTGGTGCGGATCCAGATGAAGATGAACAGGAGCAGGAACAGCTTGAAGATGAACCAGATCGGCCCCGAGAGCCCCCAGAACCACTCGGGCCCGTGCCAGCCGCCGAGGAACAGCGTCACGGCGAGGGCCGAGAGCGTGATCAGGTTGATGTACTCGGCCATCGTGAAGAGCCCGAAGCGCATGCCGCCGTACTCGGTGTGGTAGCCGGCCACGAGCTCCTGCTCGGCCTCGGGCAGGTCGAACGGGGCGCGCGCCGTCTCGGCCAGGCCGGCGAGGAAGAAGACGAGGAAGCCCACGAGCTGCGGCAGCACGTACCAGACCGTCGTCCACCTGGGCGGCGACGATCTGCGTCAGCGAGAGCGAGCCGGCCATGATCACCACGCCGAGCACCGACAGCGCCAGCGACACCTCGTAGGAGACGAGCTGCGCGCAGGTTCGCATCGAGCCGAGGAGCGAGTACTTCGAGTCGGACGACCAGCCGCCGACGATGAACCCGTACACGCCGAGCGACCCGATGGCGAACATGAACACGAGCGCGATCGGGACGTCGGCGACGTAGCCGGTCACCGTCTGTCCGGCGATCGTCCACCCCGGGCCCCAGGGGATCACCGAGAAGGTGACGAGCGCGGTGAACGCCGCCAGGAACGGGGACACGATGTAGAGCACGTCGACCGAGTCGGCCGGGCGGAAGCTCTCCTTGTTGAGCAGCTTGAGGAGGTCGGCGATCGGCTGCAGCAGGCCCTTCGGCCCCACGCGGTTCGGCCCGTACCGCAGCTGCATGCGGCCCATCACCTTGCGTTCGGCGAGCGTGAGATAGGCGAAGGTGACCATCACCAGGTTGATCACCACGAAGCACTTGATGAGGCTGATCCACCACGCCTCGGTGGTGGCTGCGACGAGAGCGGTCACGCCTTGACCACCTCCACCAGCTGGTGCAGGTCGGCCGCGTGCTCCTCTGCGACGCGTACGACGCCACTCACGAGGCGCCGGTCGACCCGCGCCCGAAGCTCGACCGAGGTCCCGTTGGAGCGAAGCGTGACCCTGTCGCCCGTGCCGACACCGCGGCGCTCCGCGTCGTGTGCCGACAGCGCGGCCTCCGGCGCGGGCCGCTGGAACTGGAGCTCGCCGACGCGCTCCACCTGGGGCCCCGAGAACAGCGGGCGGTAGCGCAGCAGGCGCAGCTCGCCGAGCAGGTGCTCGCCGTCCTCCGCGGCGGCGGTCCCCGCCTCCCGAGGCTCGACCGCGGGCTCCGGTGCGATCCACGGTGCGCGAGCGGGCAAGGGAGCCCGCTCGCCGATCGTCGACAGGTCGACGCCCTCGAAGATGTGCTGCGCGACCTCGTCGAACAGGGTCGACGCATGCGGGGACAGCTCGACGTCGAAGCGCTCCGCAAGCTTCGCGATCCACGCGAGCTCGTCGGGCACGGGCGGTGCCACCGCGCGGCGCAGGCGCTGCAGGCGGCCCTCGAGGTTCATCAGCGTCCCGTCGCGCTCGAGCATCGCGGTGGCCGGCAGGACGACGTCGGCCCAGCCCACCGTGAGCTCGTGGAACATGGCGACGACGACGACCGCGTCCGCCCGCTCGGCGAGCGACCGCACGCTCGCGGAGGCGGCGGCCTCGTCCCCGGACACGATGAGCAGGCGGATGTGACCGGGATCGGTCTCGTCCTCGTGGGCAGCCGCCGCCCACGCCTGTGCGACGGCGCGCCCGTTCGGCGTTGCCGGCAGGTTGAACGCGGCGCAGCCGGGCTTGCCCTCGAAGCCGAGCTCGTGCGCAGCCTCGGCAAGCCGAGCGCCGCCGCCGCCGTGGGCGCCGGACCAGATGAGCACCGCGCGCTCCGAGGCTCGCAGCCGGTCGCCGAGCTCGTGACCCGGACGGACGAGCTCCGCCAGGGCCGCAGCCGCCTCGCCGGGTGCCGCCGGCACGGATCCACTGGCACCGACGGTGACGATCTCGGCGCCGCCTCGCTGCGCCTGCTTGAGCCACAGGTCGACCACCGGCGCGCGGTCGACGACCTTCTCGTCGCCGACGACGACGACGATCTCCGCCGCCCCGATGGTGGCGAGCGGCGCGTGAAAGGCGTCGAGGGCCGCCGAGGTCGACTCGGGCAGCACGGCCGTGTGCGCGCCCGCGCCGGCGCGCAGCAGGCGGCCCAGCGCATACGCCTGCTCGATCGTCTCGCTGCCGGAGAGGGCGGTGACGACGTGGCCGGCGGCCGCACGGAGCAGGCGCTCCACCGTGTCCAGCGCGTCGTCCCATGACGCAGGCACGAGCCCTCCGGCGTCGCGCACGAGCGGCTCGCGTGATGCGATCCTCGACGGTCAGGTGCGGGTGGGCGAAGCGACCCTTGTCGCACAGCCAGCCCCCGTCGATCTCGGGGTGGTTGCGCGAGAGGACGCGCAGCACCTTGCCTTCGCGTGTCGTGGCGGACACGTTGCAGCCCACCGGGCAGAGCCCGCACACCGTGGGCACGTTCTGGATCTCCCAGGGCCGCCCTCTGAAGCGGTACTGCGTCGAGGTGAGCGCGCCGACGGGGCACAACTCGACGACGTTGCCCGAGAACGGCGCCGCGTAGGGGTCGTCCGCGAAGGTGGCGATCTCGGTGAACGCGCCGCGGTTGCGCGCCACCAGCTGATCGTCCTCGGCCACGTCCGAGGAGAACCGCGTGCAGCGGTAGCAGAGGATGCAGCGCTCGCGGTCGAGCGCGATCAGCGGCGAGATCGGGATCGGCTTCTCGAAGGTCAGCTTGGGGAACGTCATCCGGGTGGCGCCGGGGCCGTACCTGAACGTCAGGTCCTGCAGCGGGCACTCGCCGCCCTTGTCGCAGACAGGGCAGTCGAGTGGGTGGTTGACGAGGATGAACTCGAGCGTGGCGTTCTGTCCCTCCGCTGCCTTGGCGGACGTCGCCGCCGTCCGCACCACCATCCCGTCCTGTGCGGAGAGCGTGCAGCCCGCCTGCAGCTTCGGGAGCCCCTCCACCTCGACCAGGCACATGCGGCAGGCGCCGACCGCCGGCCCGAGCCGCGGCTCGTAGCAGAAGACCGGGATCTCGATCCCCGCGGTGGCGGCCGTCTCGACGAGGCCGGTGCCCTGCGGCACCTGCACCTCGCGGCCGTCGATCGTCAATGTGACCTCGGCGCTCATGCGATCACGCCGAGCGGCCGCTCGATCCGGCCCACGCCGTGGGAGTGGATGTGGCGCTCGTGGACGGTCACCGGCGCGAGGATCCCGTCCAGCGAGGACGCGCCCTCGAACGGACAGCCGCCCCCGTCGATATGGGCCTGGAACTCGTCCCGGAACTTGGCCACGTAGCTGACGACCGCGATCGCGTCGGAGTCGCCCAGCGGGCAGAGGCACTTGCCGTTGATCCGCTCGGCGACGTCGAGCAGCAGGTCGAGGTCGCCCTGCGTGCCCCGCCCCTCCTCGATCTTGAGCAGGATCTGCGTCAGCCACTTGGTGCCGACCCGGCACGGCGTGCACTTGCCGCACGACTCGTGCTCGTAGAACTGCGAGATGCGGACCCCGAGCTGCACCATGCAGCAGCGGTCGTCGAGGACGACGACGGCGGCCGAGCCCATCGCCGATCCGGCGGCGGTCATCGAGTCGAAGTCGAGCGTCACCCTGTCGACCTCCGCGGCCGTGAGGATCGGCGTCGAGGAGCCACCGGGGATGACCGCCTTCAGCGTCCGCCCGTCGGCGATGCCGCCGCCCTCCTCGTAGATGAAGTCGCGCAGCGGGTAGCCGTGCGGCAGCTCGTAGTTGCCGCCGCGCACGACGTCCCCGGAGAGCGAGAAGACCCGTGTGCCCGTCGAGGACTCGACGCCGAGCTTCGCGTACTCGGCGCCGCCCAGCTCGAGGACCGAGGTCGCGGTCGTGATCGACTCGACGTTGTTGACCGCGGTCGGCGAGGCGTAGAGCCCGGCGATCGCCGGGAACGGCGGCTTCGTGCGGGGTGCGCCGCGCTTGCCCTCCAGGGACTCGAGCAGCGCCGTCTCCTCGCCGCAGATGTACGCGCCTGCACCGCGGTGGACGACGACGGTCACCTTGCGGAGCAGCTTCTTCTTCCGCATCTGCTCGAGCGCGTCGACGAGCACCTCGAACTCCTGCTCGTACTCGCCTCGGATGTAGACGAACACGTGCTCGGACTCGATCGCGTGCGCCGCGATGAGGCAGCCCTCGAGGAACCGGAAGGGAACGCGCTGCATGATCTCGCGGTCCTTGAACGTGCCGGGCTCCGACTCGTCGGCGTTGACGACGAGGTAGTGGGGTCGCGGCACCTGCTCGGGCTTGGGCAGGAAGCTCCACTTGCGCCCGGTGGGGAAGAAGGCGCCACCGCGGCCCCGTAGACCCGAGGCGTTCAGCTCTTCGATCACCTCGGCCGGCGCCATCGCCCGCGCGCGGGCCAGGCCGGTGAAGCCGCCGGCCGCCTCGTAGTCGGCGATCTGGGTGATCGCGCCGCCGTCCGGTGCCGGCGAAGACGATCTCAGGCGTCGCCACGGAGCTCCCTCACGATCTCGGCGACGTCCTCCGCCTGCACGTGCAGGCGGTGACGGTTGTCGACGGCCACCACGGTCGCCCAGCCGCAGCCGCCGAGGCACTCGACGGTGCGCAGCGTCACGGCGCCGTCCGCCGACGTCTCGCCGGTCTCGATCCCGAGGCTCGCGCTCGAAGGCCTCGACCACGCGCTGTGCGCCCTTGACCGCGCACGAGACGTTCGTGCAGACCTCCACCACGTGGCGCCCGACGGGCTCGAGCCGGAACATGTCGTAGAACGACGCCACCGAGAGGCAGTACGCCGGGGTCAGCTCGAGCGCGTCGGCGACCTCGCGGAACGCCTCCTCCGGCAGCCAGCCGCCGTGCTCCACCTGTGCGAGCTGCAGCGCCGGCAGCACCGCCGAGCGCGGGTCGGGGTAGCGCGCCATGAGCTCCTGCACCTGCTCGTGCGAGCGCCGCTCACCGGTCGACGTCTCCCATCACGGGGTCGAGCGAGGCGGCGACGGCGACCATGTCGGCGATCGCCGCACCGCGCATGCACGTGGCCGTCGCCTGCAGGGCCGCAAAGCTCGGCGCGCGGAACTTCACCCGCCACGGCCTGGGGCCGCCGTCGGAGACGAGGTAGCAGCCGCACTCGCCGCGCGCCGACTCGATCGCCACGTAGACCTCGCCCTCGGGCACGAGGTAGCCCTCGGTGACGATCTTGAAGTGGTGGATGAGGGACTCCATCGAGGTGTGGAGCTCCTCGCGCGGCGGCAGCACGACCTTCCTGTCGTCGGCGATCCAGCGCTCTCCGCGCAGCTCCTCGAGCCGGTCGACGCACTGGGTGACGATCCGCGCCGACTGGCGCATCTCGTCCATGTGCACCTTGTACCGGTCGTACACGTCGCCGTTTCGGTAGACGGGCACCTCGAAGTCGACCTCGTCGTAGCGCAGGTAGGGCAGCTCGCGGCGCAGATCCCAGTCGACGCCCGAGGCGCGCAGCATCGGGCCCGTCTGGCCGAGGGCGATCGCGTCCGCCGCCGAGAGGAGACCGATGCCCTTCGTCCGCTCGAGCCAGATCTTGTTGCGGTCGAGCAGCGCCTCGTAGTCGTCCACCGCCTTCGGCATCCGCTTGGCGGCCGCCCGCGCCTGCTCGTAGAAGCCGTCCGGGATGTCCTCGGCCAGCCCGCCGACCTGGAAGTACCGGGTGTGCATGCGCACGCCGGTGACCATCTCGAACAGGTCGAGGATCATGTCGCGCTCGCGGAACGCGTACCAGAACATCGAGATGGCGCCGATCTCGAGCGCGGACGTGCCGAGCCAGACGAGGTGCGAGTGGATGCGGTTCAGCTCCGTCAGGCACATCCGCATCCACTGCGCCTTCGGCGGCGTCTCGAGCTCGAGCAGCTTCTCGATGGCCAGCACGAAGACGAGCTCGTTCGCCTGGAAGGAGAGGTAGTCGATCCGCTCCGGGTAGGTGATCCCCTTCCAGTAGGTCTTCTGCTCCATCGTCTTCTCGAAGCCGGTGTGCAGGTAGCCGATCACCGCGCGGATGCCGGCGATCCGCTCGCCGTCGAGGTCGACGATCAGCCGCAGGACGCCGTGCGTGGAGGGGTGGTTCGGCCCGAAGTTGACCTGGAGGATGTCCTCCAGGTCGTGCTCGGCCGGGTCGACTCGAGGATCGTCGGGCACGGCCCGGGATGCGTGTGCCCTCGTAGATCCGGGTGGCCGGCAGGACGCGTCACTTCTCTCCCGAGAAGCGCACCGGCTCGCCGCCGAGCGGGTAGTCCTTGAGCAGCGGGTGACCTTCCCAGTCGTCCGGCATGAGGATCCGCACGAGGTTCGGGTGATTCCGGAAGCGGATGCCGAACATGTCCCACGCCTCGCGCTCGTACCAGTCTGCTGCGGGCCAGACGGCGATCACGGAGTCGATCTCCTCGTCCGTGAGTCCAGCCAGACCTGGACGCGGACACGTGCGGGCTCGTCGTCGACCTTGAGCAGGTGGTACGAGATCGAGAGCCGCTTCGGCTTCGGCTCGGGCACGCGCGCCAGCCCTTGCGACCCGGGCCCGAAGATGTCGCGGCCGCCGGGCGTGCCGATGTACCCGGCGACGCCGACCTCGCCCCAGCCGAGGTAGTCGGTCGGCGAGATGTCGACCAGCATCGTGAACCCGGCCGCGTCGCGCAGATGGGTGCACGCCTCGACGAGGCGTGCCGGGTCGACGACCAGCGTCGTCTCACCGTGCGCCTCACGCGTCTCGACGAGACCGGGGACGCCCTCGAAGCTCACTCCGCGACCTCTCCCGCAGATCCCGAATCTGCGGTGGCAGATTCGGGATCGCGACAATCCCTGAAGCGGCCGCTGGCGCGGCCGGCGGCGACGAGACACGCGAGCCGCGAGGCTCTCATTCCGCGACTCCCCGGATGAGGTACGCGGGCGGCACGCCGGCCTTGATCTTCTCGTGCAGGCGGATGATGCCCTCCATCAGCGCCTCGGGCCGCGGCGGGCAACCCGGGACGTGGATGTCCACCGGCACGATCTTGTCGACACCCTGCAGCACGGTGTAGTTGTTGAACATCCCGCCCGACGAGGCGCAGGCGCCCATCGCGATCACCCACTTGGGCTCGAGCATCTGGTCGTAGACCTGGCGCAGCGGCGGCGCCATCTTGTGCGTCACGCGGCCGGAGACGATGAGCAGGTCGGCCTGCCGCGGCGAGGAGCTGAACCGCTCCATCCCGAAGCGGGCGATGTCGTACCGCGACGAGACGATCGACATCATCTCGATCGCGCAGCACGCGAGGCCGAAGGTGTCCGGCCAGATCGAGCTCGCCTGCGCCCACTTGACCGCCTTGTCGACGCTCGTGAGCAGGAGCGCGTCCTCGATCTTCTCCACCTCCTGCTCGAACACCCCGGCGCCCTTGCTCGGGTTGAGCACGCGCTCCGAGTTGAGCCCGGCCTGTGCGAGCGGGCGGTCCGAGATCAGCGGGAGCTGCCTGCGCGGCGTCACGCGGTCACTTCCACTCGAGCGCTCCCTTGCGCCAGATGTAGACGTACGCGACGCCGAGGATCGCGATGAAGACGAGGAACTCGACCAGGCCGAACCAGCCGAGCGCGTTCAGCTGCACGGCGAGCGGATAGAGAAAGACGATCTCGATGTCGAAGAGGATGAAGAGCATCGCCGTCAGGTAGAAGCTGACCGTGAAGCGGCGCTGCTGATCCGGAGAGCCCTCCGACACGCCCGACTCGAACGGGATCATCCGCTGGCGTGTCCGCGTGCGCGGCTTCGGCGGCAGCACGAAGGACAGCGCGATCATGGTCGCCGGGATGGCTGCCGCGAACAGGGCGTAGAACAGGATCGGCAGCCAGTTCGAGAGCATGCGGAAGAGGCGTCTCCTCGGCGCGGAACCTAGCACCAAGCCGCGCACTCACGAGCGGGGAAGGGAATGCCGATGAAGACGGGGAAAGCCCTGTCACGAACCAACCCTCCGGCGAGCCCCGCACACGACCCCGTCAGCTACGATCGGAGCGTGGAGATCATCGAGCGCCCCACCGAGACCCTGATCACCCTGACGCCTGTCGCGGCGTCGAAGATCAGGGAGCTGCTCTCCGAGGAGGCTGACGGAGAGGCGCTCGTCCTGCGCGTCGCCATCCAGGGCGGCGGCTGCTCGGGCTTCCAGTACGGCCTCGGCTTCGACTCGGGCCCGGCGGAGGGCGATCACGAGCTCGCAGCTCGAGGGCATCCCCGTGGTCGTCGACCAGTTCAGCGCGCCGTACCTCCAGGGCACGACGATCGACTTCCTGACCGGGCTGCAGGAGTCGGGCTTCAAGATCGACAACCCGAACGCCGTCTCGTCCTGCGGCTGCGGCCACTCGTTCCAGGTCGCCGAGGGCGAGGAGCTGCCCGAGGACACGCACGTGGGCGGCTGCGGCTCCGGCTGCTCTCACTGACGCGCCGCGGGGTTACCACCCCGACGAGCGCCGTCACCCCTGCCGTGCGTCCAGAGGCGCGCACCACTCGTCCAACCACGCGGTCCGGTACCCGTCCTCGCGCCACAGGATCGGGAAGAACGCCTCGTCGAGCTCGCGCTCGCCCGGCCGGCGGTACTTCGAGTAGACCGGGTGCGGCGCGGCGCCGTCCGCCCAGCGCGTGTCGGTCGAGACCATGTGGCTGACGATCGCGCGGCGCTCGCGGTCGGCGCGCTCGTTGGGCGGCGAGCCGTGGAACGTCCAGCCGTCGTGGAAGGCGGCGCCGCCGGCCGGCACCTCGATCGGCACGAGCTCGAGCTCCACGTCGTCGGGCCGGGCCTCCTCGACGTGGGCGAGCCAGTCGTCCGGGGCGTGGAACTGACCTCCCACCGGCGCACGTGGCCAGTGGCGTGAGCCCTTGACGTAGTAGATCGTGCCGGCGTCCGCGCTCGTGTCGTCGAGCGCCATCCAGCAGGTCGTCATGTTCGGCGGCTCGAGCCAGTCGACGTAGGCGGCGTCCTGGTGGCAGAGGAGCGCCTTGCCGGACGGCGGCTTCCAGATCGCGTTGTCCTGGATCAGGCGCATCCCGGGCGCGCCGGCGAGGCGCGCGCCGAGCTCGCGCGTTTCGCGCCGCAAGCACGGTTGCCGCCAGCGTGCGATCCGCCTTCCACACGTTGCAGAGCTGGCGTGTCTTGTCGGGCGGTGTCACCCCGGGCTCGTAGTTGACCTCGTCGGGGCGGAGCCCCGTCTCCCAGTCGTGGGCGAACGCCCGCGCGAAGTGCTCCCGCAGCCGCCCCACCTCGGTCGGCTGAGAGCAGCTGCTCGATGACGACGAAACCGTCGCGCCGATACGCCTCGACCTGTGCCTGGGTCGGCTCCACGCCCGTGATTATCCTGGCCCCGTGAGCGAGGCGCGTCCTCTTCGTGTCGCCGTCGTCGGGTCCGGGCCCGCCGGCTTCTACGCCGCGGGAGCGCTCCTCGCCGCGGACGTCCCGGTCGAGGTCGACATGATCGAGCGGCTCCCGACGCCGTGGGGGCTCGTCCGGCTCGGGGTCGCGCCGGATCATCCGAACATCAAGTCGGTCTCCCGCGTGTTCGAGAAGACCGCGCAGCGGCCGGGCTTTCGCTTTCTCGGGAACGTCGACGTCGGCCGGGACGTCGACGCATGAGGAGCTCACGCGTCTCTACGACGCGGTCGTCTACGCGTTCGGCGCCCAGACCGACCGGCGCATGGGCATCCCGGGCGAGGATCTCGCCGGGCTCGTGGCCGGCGACGGCGTTCGTCGCCTGGTACAACGGCCACCCCGACTTCCAGGACGTCTCGTTCGACCTCTCCTGCGAGCGCGTGGTGGTCGTGGGCAACGGCAACGTCGCGGTCGACGTCGCCCGCATGCTGGCGCTCACCGCCGACGAGCTCGCCCCGACGGACACCACCGACGAGGCGATCGCGGCGATCGTCGGGTCGGGGGTGCGCGAGATCCTCGTGCTCGGGCGTCGCGGCCCTGCACAGGCCGCCTTCACCAACCCGGAGCTGGTCGAGCTGACGGAGCTCGCCGGCGCCGATCTGATCGTCGACCCGGCGGATCTCGAGCTCGATCCGGCGAGCGAGGCGGCGCTCGAGGACGACGCGATGGCGCAGCGCAACCTCGCCGTTCTGCGCGAAGTGGCCGCCGCCGAGCCGGGCGGGCAGGCCGCGCGCGATCCGGCTGCGCTTCCTCACGTCGCCGGTGGCGATCCTCGGCGAGGATCGGGTCGAGGGCGTCGAGGTCGTGAGGAACGAGCTCGTCGACGACGGTCGCGGCGGCCTGCGCGCCGTTCCCACCGACGAGCGGGAGGTGATCCCGTGCGGCGCCGTCCTGCGCAGCGTCGGCTATCGCGGCGTGCCGCTTCCCGGGGCTGCCGTTCGACGACGAGCGCGGCGTGATCCCCAACGAAGGCGGCCGCGTGCTCGACGAGACCGGCAGCCCGGTGCCCGGCGTGTACTCCACCGGCTGGATCAAGCGCGGGCCGAGCGGCGTGATCGGCACGAACAAGAAGGACGCCACCGAGACGATCGAGCACCTGCTGGAGGACGCGCGCGCCGGCCTGCTGAGCGGGGGCTCCTCGGCCGCGGACGTCGACGCGCTCCTCGCCGACCGCGGCGTCGAGGTGGTCACGCAGGAGGGATGGGAGGCGATCGACGCCGCCGAGCGCTCGCAGGGCGAGCCGCACGGCCGGCCGCGCGTCAAGCTCGCGACCTGGGACGACTTGCTCGGCGCGGCTCGTGACTAGACTCGGCGTCGTGAGCGGCGAGCGCCTCTGGGGAGGGGAGACCGACAAGGCAGTCGCCAACTTCCCGGTCTCGGGCGAGCCGATCCCGGCCTCCGTCGCGCAGTGGCTCGGCCGCATCAAGGCGGCCGCCGCGCAGCGTCGAACGCCGAGCTCGGCCTGCTCGACCACGACAAGGCGGCGCGCATCGCGTCGGCCGCCGACCGCGTCGCCGCCGGGGAGCTCGACGACCAGTTCCCCATCGACGTGTTCCAGACCGGCTCGGGCACGAGCTCGAACATGAACGCGAACGAGGTGATCGCCGCGCTCGCAGGCGCCGACGTGCACCCGAACGACGACGTCAACCTGGGCCAGTCCTCGAACGACGTCTTCCCGTCGGCCGTGCACCTCGCCGCTCTCGACCGCATCGCCAACGAGCTGCTGCCGGCGCTCGACACTGCTCGGAGCGGCGCTCGAGCGCAAGGCCGTCGGCGTTCGACGACGTCGTCAAGTCGGGCCGCACGCATCTCATGGACGCCGTCCCGGTGACGCTGGGCCAGGAGTTCTCCGGCTACGCCGCCCAGGTGCGGCAGGGAGCGCTGCGTGTTCGCGATGCGATGCCGCGCCTGGGACAGATCCCGCTCGGCGGCACGGCGACCGGCACCGGGCTCGAACACTCACCCGGAGTTCGCAGCCACGCGTGCGCGCCCTCCTCCAGGAGCAGACGGGCCTCGCCATCTCGGCGCCCGCCGACCCGTTCGAGGCACAGGCCGCCCGCGACGGGCTCGTCGAGGCCTCCGGCGCGCTCAAGGTGGTCGCCGTGTCGCTGACGAAGATCGCCAACGACCTGAGGCTGATGGGCTCGGGCCCGCGCGCCGGTCTCGCGCGAGCTGCTTCCTGCCCGAGCTGCAGAAGGGCAGCTCGATCATGCCCGGGCAAGGTGAACCCGGTGATCCCCGAGGTCGTGACGCAGGTCGCGGCGCAGGTGATCGGCAACGACACGGCGATCACGATCGGCGGCATGAACGGGCAGTTCGAGCTCAACGTCTACGTGCCGCTCATGGCCCGCAACCTGCTCCAGTCGATCGCGCTCCTCGCGAGCGCCTCGCGGCTGCTCGCCGAGAAGTGCGTCGACGGCGTCGAGCCCAACCGCGAGCAGAACGAGCGCTACGCGGAGCTGACGCTCTCCGCGGCGACGGCGCTCAACCCGTACATCGGCTACGACAAGGCCTCCGAGCTCGTCAAGCGGGCGGCCGAGAGCGGCCGCTCGCTGCGCGAGATAGCCCGGGAGATGGGCGTCGAGGATGCCGTGCTCGACCAGGCGCTCGACTACCGCCGCATGGCGAAGCCGCACGGCGGGCAGTGAGCCCGGATCGCCGAGCGCGAACCACACTCGATTACCCCGCCCGCCGACGTCTGCGCACAAACGACTTGAAAATGGCGTTCGTGTCTGGCTAGCATGCGCCCGCTTGCGGGCTCGGCGCGCGCCGAGCCGAAACTTCGAGGAGGGGAGAGAAACGCCGATGAGGAGACTCATTCGCCTAGGCGTTGCCGCAACTCTCGTGCTTGCACTCGCTGTGACGGTCGGCGCGCTCTCGCGCGTCGGCTGCCGGCGGCAGAGACCGCGACACGAGCAGGGACGGCAAGACGCGAAAGCACGACTTCGAGACGGTTCTGTCGAAGCGTCAACGCGAGGCGCGCCAGGACGGTCTCGAGAGAAAGGCGCACGGCAAGTTTCGCGAGGGCCAGCGCGTCGGCCGGCTGTTCAAGAAGCGGTACGTCGAGCTCGAGCTGCGAGAAGACCGACCGGATCTTCGTGATCCTCGCCGAGTTCGGCGACACCCGACACTCGCTCTGGCCGGATCTTCCCGCGAGCGGGGCCGTCCGCTTCGACGGACCGCTGCACAACGAGATCCCGCGGCCCAATCGCCGCGTCGACAACTCGACGCTCTGGCAGGCCGACTACGACACCGCGCACTACGACGACATGTACTTCGACCGCATGACGGAGTACTACGAGCCGACAGTCGTCCGGCCGCTACACGATCGAGGGTGACGTGGTCGAGTGGGTCAAGGTGCCGTTCAACCAGGCCCGCTACGGCACGAACGACTGCGACGGCGACGGCGATGATCGACTTCTGGCGAACGGCGTCGACAGCATCGTCTGCTCCACCGTCCATGCCCTGGTCAGGGACGCCATGGCGTTCTGGGTGCAGCAGCAGCTCGACTCCGGCAAGACGATGGCGCAGATCCAGGCGTACCTGCGGACGTTCGACAGGTGGGATCGCTACGACATCGACGGCGACGGCAACTTCGACGAGCCGGAAGGTGTGATCGACCACTTCCAGATCGTCCACTCGGGTGGCGACGAAGCCGCGGGTGACCCGACCTACGGCCAGGACGCGATCTGGAGCCATCGCTGGGCGACGCAGCTGCACACCGGCTGCCCGTACGACCCGTTCGGCGTCCGCTCCGTGAACATCGGACAGGGCGGTATCTCCGATCCCAACGGGCCAGTCCCGTCAACGTCCCGAGCAACCCGACCGGGATCTGCGTCTACGACTACACGATCCAGCCGGAGAACGGCGGGCTCGGCGTGTTCGCGCACGAGTACGGGCACGACCTCGGCCTGCCCGATCTCTACGACACCTCCGGGCAACACCGGTGGCGCGGAGAACTCGACGGGCTTCTGGACGCTCATGTCGTCCGGCGCCAACATCGGCGACGGTGGCCGCGACGGCATCGGCGACGACCCGGTCGACCTCGGCGCGTGGGAGAAGTGGCAGCTCGGCTGGCTCAACACGGAGTTCGTCGACGCGGACGAGGGCGGCACGTTCGAGCTCGGGCCGGCGGAGTTCAACACGACCGACCTGCAGGGGCTCGTCGTGAACCTGCCGGACAAGGAGGTCGTGACCGATCTCGGCGACCCGTTCGACGGGCCGACTACTACTACTCCGACGCCGGGAACGACCTCGACAACGTCATGTACAAGACGGTGACGCTCTCGCGCGACGCCGTCGCTCACCGCGAAGGCGCGCTACGAGATCGAGGAGGAGTGGGACTACGCGTACGTCGTCGTCCGGCCGTCCGGCGGCGCCACGGCCTGGACGGGCGTGCCAACGAACCTGACGTCGCCGACCCGGCACCAGGTCCGAACAACCAGAACTTCGGCAACGGGATCACCGGCTAGCTCGGCGGCAACTGGGTCGACCTCGACGTCGACCGACGGCTGTCGCTGCCGTACGCCGGCCAGACGGTCGACATCGGGTTCCGGTACTGGACCGACGCCGCGGTCGCCGAAGCTCGGCTTCCAGGTCGACCTCGTGAACATCGACGGGGCAGGCGACACCGGGTGGCTGGAATTCGTTCGGCAACCGACGGCTTCCGCGTCACGACGGGCCAGGAGACGATCGCTCCACTTCAACGCGTACGTCGCCGAGAACAGGCTCTACACAGTCGTACGACCGGTCACTGAAGACGGCGTACAACTTCGGCTTCCTCGACAAGAGGCCGGACTGGGTGGAGAGCTTCCCGTACCAGGACGGCGTGCTGATCAGCTACTTCGACACGTCGCAGATCGACAACAACGTCGGTGACCATCCGGGTCGCGGGCCTGATCCTGCCCGTCGACTCGCATCCCGCAGCCGCTGCACTGGACGGACGGCTGGCTGATGCGACCGCGGATCCAGTCGTTCGACTCGACGTTCGGTCGCGATCGAACCGACCGGCATCACGCTGCACAAGGACAGCAAGCGAACGGTGATCGACGAGCCAGCGGGCGCGTCGACACGTTCGACGACACGAAGAGCTGGTGGAGCGCGAGCGATGGACATGCACACGACGCCAACCATTCCGGGCCAGCGTCGTCGCACGACCACTACCAGGTCGGGTGGATCGGCGTGAACGTCCCGCAGACCGGGACGACGATCCGCGTGCGCGACACGTCACAGCGGAACGGCACGGCGACCCTCGAGGTGCGGCGCAAGAAGTAGGTCGACCGTTCGACGGTCGATGCAACGAGTGAGGGCGGGGTAACCCGCCCTCACTCGTTGAGGGCTCTACGAGACCGGTGGCGGAACGCAGGGCGACGCCGACAGGCGCATCGTCGCGATGCTGCCCGCGGCCCCACGCGCGCGAACGGCGAACGGCCTACCGCAGGGCTGGGCGAACCAGCCGAGCCGGGCGCGAAACACCCCGAGGCGCGATGCGGTGACTCGCACGCTGCGGGAGCGCAACGATGAGAGGGCGGTCACCTTCACACGCTCGCTGGCCGTGAAGCCCGTTCCGACGACGACGAGAGGCCGGGAGGAGGCAGCGCGCGGAGCAGGGCTTGGCCTCGGTACTGGCCACACCGAGCCCGGCCGAGACCCCGGCGAATCGGCGACTGACGAGTACGATCGCCATCACGCGCATCCCTCCATGGTACGCCCCGGTGTAAGGAATCCGTGATCCGAGCGCCGGACGGGGTCAGTAGGCAACCGCGCCGCGACCGTCGGCGGCGTGCTTCTGCTCGTCTGCGCGGTAGCTCGAGCGCACGAGCGGCCCTGCGAAGACGCTGCCGAAGCCGAGCTGCTCGCCCTGCTCGCGCAGCCAGCGGAACTCGTCCGGGTGCACCCAGCGGTCGATCGTGGCGTGGTGCTGCGACGGCTGCAGGTACTGGCCGATCGTGACCACGTCGACGCCGTTGGCACGCAGGTCGCGCATCGTGTCGACCACCTCGTCGTTCGTCTCACCGAGGCCGACGATGATCCCCGACTTGGTCAGCACCGGATAGTCGGCGATCTCCTTCGCACGCGCGAGCAGGCGCAGCGCTCCGTCGTAGCTCGCCTTGGCGCCACGCATGCGCCGGTGGAGCCGGCGCACGGTCTCGATGTTGTGGTTGAAGACCTCCGGTCGCGCGCCGATCACGGTCTGCAGCGCGGCCTCTTCGACACCGAGGAAGTCGGGTGTCAGCACCTCGACCGAGCAGTCGCGGGAGCTTCGCCTTCAGCGCGCGCACCGTGGCCGCGAAGTGGCCGGCGCCGCGGTCCGGCAGGTCGTCCCGGTCGACCGAGGTGACGACGACGTGCTCGAGCCCCATCTGCGCTGCTGCCTGCGCGAGCCGCAGCGGCTCGAGCGCGTCCGGTGGGCCGTCGGGCCTGCCGGAGTGGACGTAGCAGTAGCGGCAGGCGCGTGTGCACGTGTCGCCGAGGATCTGGAAGGTGGCGGTGCCGCGACCCCAGCACTCCGCGATGTTCGGGCAGCGCGCTTCCTCGCAGACCGTGTGCAGGCTGGCGCCGTGGAGGAGCTTCTTGACGTCGAAGTAGCGACCGTCCGCGCTCGGCGCGCGCACCTTCATCCACTCGGGGCGGCGAGGGCGCTCCGCGACGGGCAGCGACGTCTGCACTCGCGCCAGTGTACGTGCCGGATCCTCCGCCGACGCCGTGCGGCGGGCTGTAGCCGACAGTCGAAGAGCCAAGCCTTGCGGCCGCGAAGCGGACGCCTTCAGGTCATGCCCCGCCGCCAGGCGGCGGGGTGGGATCCGCGGAGCGGATCGCGCCCCTTGCAGGCTAGGCAGCGAGCACGCCGGTGACGTACATGGCGGCAATCCCGGCCAGGAAGCCGCCGACCACCCAGCCCGAGCGGAGGCCACCCGGTGCGGTACGTGCGAGCCAGCGCGCCCACCTCGACCACGACCTGGAGCGCGGCGCCTGCGGCGATCGCGAAGAAGAGAGCCGCCAGCACCTCGTTGGACGCGTAGCCGCCGAGCCAGGCGCCGAGGATGGTCGGCGCACCGGCAACGAGCGCGAGCACCGCGATGCGCAGCGGCGACGGCTCTGTCGGAGGCAGCCGGTGCCGCGATCCCGAGACCCTCGGTCAGGTTGTGGACCATGAACCCGATCACGAGAAACGAGCCGAGCTGGAGCTCTCCGATGGCGAAGCTCGTGCCGATCGCGAGCCCTTCGCCGAGGTTGTGCACGCCGATCCCGATCGCGACGAGCAAGCGCAAGCGTCAGGCCGGTGGCTCCTGCGCCACGAGAGAGGCGGGCAGACAGGTACGTCATGCCGAGCGCGCTGAGCGCGACGCCGAGCAGGACGAGACCCACGCCGCCGAGCGCCGGCGGGCAGCGCCGACTGCAGCTCGCATGGCCTCGGACAGCGCCTCGACGCCGAGAAAGGTGAGCAACCCGGCGGTGAGCGCCATGAACGCCGCCAGCCAGCGCGGGTCGGCCCGTCGCAGGGATGGCAGCCAGAGCAGGCCGAGCGCGACCGGGACGATGCCCACGAGCGTCCCGAGGATCGTGTAGCCGAGGAAGCCTCGCGCGCTCGGCACCGGGGTGGCGACCGCGGCGGCGATCTCGTGCACCGTCTCGATCCCCGTCGAGCTCGTCACGCCGACCGCGAGAGGCTCCTCCTCCACCCAGTCGTAGAGCACGACGATCGTGCTCGATCCGGAGCCTGCCGAGCGTCGAGGGCCCGTCGAGCGTGAAGGGCACGATCGCGTCGTCCACGGTGACGGATGCGATGGTCAGGTCGTCCGGCTGGGGGTTCCGCACCGTGATCCGGATCTCGCCGGACGACAGCTCGACCCGGCGGATCTCGAACTCGTCCGCCGGCGGGGGGTTCGTCCCGATCAGGTCGACGATCTCGTCGCCGCGGGAGACCACGAACGCGACCGCCACCGCGAGCAGCAGGACGGGTACGAGCGCCCAGAGGCGCCAGGCAACCCCGCCTGTGGCCGAGCCCGCCTCCATCAGTCCTCGACCTTGAAGTACCCCATCCAGCCCAGCTCGGTGAACTCGGACTGGTGCGCGTGGAACATGAAGGTGCCGGTGTTCGAGAAGCGGATCTCGATCACGCCGCGCTGGCCCTGGCACTGCATCACCGTGTCGGTGTACTCCCAGTTCTCACCGGTGCCGGTCGGCTGGTAGCGGAAGAAGTCGGCGTGCAGGTGCAGCGAGTTGATCAGGTCGAACTCGGTCAGGTTGGCCAGGTAGATGCGCACGAGCTCGGAGCGCTTGACCTTGATCGGGTAGCGCGCGTAGTAGAACGAGCGGCCGTTGACGGTGTAGAAGTTGTTGCCACCGTCGGCGTCCGTGTCGTAGCCGTTCATCACGAAGACGAGCTCGTGAGCAGGCTCGCGCGGCTCCTTGGGGTCGATGATGAAGGCGCCGTACAGGCCCTTGTGAATGTGCTTCTTGAGCGGCGTCGCAGTGGCAGTGGTAGAGGTGCAGCCCTGCCGGCCGCGCCTCGAACTCGTAGGTGAACTGATGGCCACTGTCGACGAGCTCGAAGACGCCGTCCATGTTCGTCGGGTGGATGCCGTGGAAGTGGATCGTGTGCGGGTGCGAGCCGGCGTTGACGAACTTCACCTTCAGGATGTCGCCCTCGGTCGCCCGGATCACCGGGCCCGGGACGGTGCCGTTGTACGTCCAGGCAGGGAAGAACACGCCCGGGGCGATCTCGAGCTCCTTGTCGACGGCCGTCAGCGTGTACGGCCGCACGCGGCCAGGCTGGTAGGGCAGCGGCTTCGGCGGATACAGGAGCGCGTCGAGGTCGTTCGGGCCACCGACCGCGGGCGCTCCCTCGCCGATCATGGCGGCGTGGCCCATCATCTGGTGCCCCGCGCCGCCGTGCGAGGCCGGCGTGCGGTGCTGCGAGTGGTCGTGCTGCGAATGGTCGTGCTGCGAGGCCCGCGCCGTGCCGCCGTCGACGAGCTTGGCGGCGACGGGTACCGCGGCGAGCGGTGCTGCGGCTGCAAGGAGATGCTTGCGCGTAAACTTCGTCATGACTAACTTTTAGTATAGTCGATACACACAATTTCTGCACCCTGTTCCCATGACGACCACCGTGATCTCCGTCCGCGACCTGAGCCCGGCTTGCCAGGACTACCTGCGCAGCATCTACGTGCTGTCCGGCTCGGAGGAACGGGTCTCGATCTCCGCGCTCGCGGGCCGCATGGGCGTCACTGCTCCGTCGGCGACCGCGATGTCGAAGCGGCTGGCCGCGATGGGGCTCGTCGAGCGGGTGCCGTACCGCGGGCTGTCGCTCACGGACGAGGGTCGGAACGTCGCGCTGGAGCTCCTGCGCCATCACCGCCTGATCGAGCGCTATCTGGCCGACACGCTCGGCCTGCCGCTCGACGCGGTGCACGACGAGGCCGACCGGCTCGAGCACGCCCTGTCCGAGGAGCTCGAGGCTCGCATCGACGAGAGGCTCGGCTTTCCGACGCTTCGACCCGCACGGGGATCCGATCCCGGATCGCGACCTGCAGCTGGCGCCCGCGTTCGAGCGGCGCACGATCGTCGAGCTCACCCCCGGTGAGCGGGCGACCGTCACCGCGGTGCCCGACAGCGACCCGGCGCTGCTCCGCTACCTCGGCGAGCTCGGCCTGGTTCCGGCCGGCGGGGTCACCGTCGTCGCGGTCGCGCCCTTCGACGGTCCCGTGACGCTCGACACGGTCTCGGGACGGCACGCGATCTCGCGCGATCTGGCGTCACGCATCGGCATCGGGTAAGGACAAGGCGGCGCGCGGAGCGCGCCTATCGCGCGCCGAGCTTCTCGTGCACCGGTTGCGCCCACAACCCGGGCTCGCCGTCGGCGGGAAGCTCGTCGAACGACAGCTCGTAGACCTCGGCGAGCGCCTCGATGGCGGCGGGCAGCCACCTCCTCGACCGTGATCGGCGTGCCGAGCTCGCTCGCCATCGTCGTGAACTGCGCGTCGTCCAGGCCACAGGCGGTGATCCAGTCCGTGAACGGCGCCGGATCGAGGTCGACGTTCAGGGCATATCCGTGCGTCGTCACCCAGCGCGAGACGTGGACACCGATCGAAGCGATCTTGCGCGGGCCGAGCGACCCCGACGGCGGCATCCACACACCCGTGAGGCCGTCGATTCGCGCACCGCGTCCAGGCCGAAGGCGGCGAGCGTCTGGATGATCGCCTGCTCGAGGTCTCGCACGTAGCGCTTGACGTCCCGCCCGTGGTTGTTCAGGTCGAGGACCGGGTAGCAGACGAGCTGACCCGGAGCGTGGAAGGTCGACTTGCCGCCGCGGTCGGTCTCGGCGATCTCGACGTCGGCGCCGGCGGGCACGTGGAGCTCTCGCTCCGAGTCGGTGCGCCGCCCGATCGTGATCACCGGCGGGTGCTCGAGCAGGATCACGGTCTCCGGGATGGCGCGCTGCGAGACGGCGCCCGCCAGCGACCGCTGCAGCGCGAGCGCCTCGCCGTACGGCACGAGGCCGAGCCGCATCAGGTAGGCACCCTCCGGCACGGCGACAGGGTACCGGCGTCGTCCGGCGCGAACGCCGGGCCGCTGTTACGAGCTCGCTCTCCTCCAGCGTCTCCAGGCGCTCGCGCAGGTCGCGGAGGAACGCTCCGGCGTACGCACCGTCGACGAGTCGGTGGTCGTAGGTCAGCGTGAGGTTCATCACCGGCCGGATCGCGATCACGTCCTGGCCGAGCTCGTCCGGCACGACCCACGGGCGCTTGACGAGCGCGTAGGTGCCGAGGATCGCCGCCTGCGGCTGGTTGATGATCGGCGTCCCGTGGAAGGTGCCGTAGCCGCCCGGGTTGGTGATCGTGAAGGTGCCGCCCTGCACGTCGTCGGGGAGCAGCTTCTTCGTCCGTGCGCGCTCGGCGAGATCGGCGATCGCACGGGCGATGCCGAGCAGGTTCAGGTCCTGGGCGTTGCGGATCACGGGCACGATCAGGCCGCGGCCCTCGTCGAGCGACACGGCGATGCCGAGGTTGACGTACTGCCTGGTGATGATCTTCTCGCCGCGGAACTGGGCGTTGACCCACGGGTAGTCCTTGAGCGTCTCCACGGTCGCGCGGGCGACGAAGGCCAGGTAGGTCGGGTTGACACCGCCTGTCGCCTGCGGACTCCGCTTCAGCTGCTCGCGGATCGCGACCACGCGGGACATGTCCACCTCGATCGGCGCTCGTGACGTGTGCCGCCGTGTCGAGCGAGCGGCGCATGTGCTCCATCACTCCGCGCCGCATCGCGGTGACCGGCTCGGCCGCCTCACCGGGTGCGAGCTCGTCGTCGTCCGCAGCCGGCGGCACGAGCCGGGGCTCGCGGGCCGGCGTCGCGGCGACCGGTGCTGCGGGCGGCGGCGGCGCGGGCGCGGCGGAGCCGCCTGTTGCGGCGCGGTGACAGGCTCGGGCGGCGTGGGCGGAGGCGGAGCGGCAGCCGGCTGCGGCTCGACGACGGCAGGCGGCGCCTCCTCGGCCGCCGCCGGAACGGGCGCGGCGGCACCGGACTCGATGAAGGCGAGGATGTCCTTCTTCGTCACGCGACCGCCCTGCCCGGTGCCCTGGACGGCATTCGGATCGACCCCGTGCTCGGCGGCGATGCGTGCCACGACCGGGGACACGAACGTGCGGCCGTCGCCCGGGTCGGCGGCCTGCGGTTGCGGCGCGACCGGCGCCTGCGGCGGCTGGCTCACCGAGACGTCCGGTGGCGGCGCCTGCGCGGGCTCCGGCTCGGGCGGTGCGGCGGCGACCGGCTCGGCTTCGACCGCGGGCGCGGCGGCGACCGGCGGCTCGCGTCGGCGGCGGCGGCCCGTTGGCCGCGGCGCCGCGCCGGCCGGTGCGATGACTGCCAGCACCGTGCCGACCTCGACGGTCGTCCCTTCCTGCACCAGGATCTGGGCCACGACACCCTCGCCCGGGCTCGGCACCTCGGTGTCGACCTTGTCGGTCGAGATCTCGAGCAGCGGCTCGTCCAGCGCGATCGGCCTCGCCCTGTTGCTTGAGCCACTTGGTGACGGTGCCTTCGGACACGGAGACACCCATCTGGGGCATCACCACCTCGACCTGGGTTCCGGTGCTCACGTCTCCTCCAAACCTCGTGGGGGCGAGATGCAGCGCGCCCTCGTCCTAGTACGCCGCCAGCTCCCGGAGAGCGGCCACGACGTCGTCGACCTGCGGTATGAACGCCTTCTCGAGCACCGGCGAGAACGGCACCGGCGCATCGGGCGCGGCGATGCGGCGCACGGGTGCGTCGAGGTGCTCGAAGGCCTCTTCGGCGATCGTGGCGGCGATCTCGGCTCCGAAGCCGCCGGTGCGCGTGTCCTCGTGCAGCACGAGCACCTTCGAGCAGCGTCGCACGCTCTCGAGCACCCGCTCCCTGTCCCACGGGATCAGCGTGCGCAGGTCGAGCACCTCGACGGAGACGCCGTCCGCCTCCAGCCGGGTCGCCGCCTCGTCGGCGGTGTAGACCATCGCCCCCCAGGTGATCAGGGCGACGTCGTCGCCCGCTCGATGCACGCGCGCCTCGCCGAACGGGACCGTGTACCGCTCGTCCGGCACCTCGCCCTTGATGCGCCGGTAGAGGTGCTTGTGCTCGAAGAAGAGGACCGGGTTGGCGTCCTCGATCGCGCTGACGAGCAGCCCTTTCGCGTCGGCGGGCGTCGCCGGGCAGACGATCTTGAGACCCGGGATGTGCGCAAACGAGCTCTCGGGGTTCTGCGAGTGGAACGGCCCACCCGAGAAGCCGCCACCGGAGGGAGTCGCAGGACGATGGGGATCGGCGTGCCGGCTCGCCAGTTCTGCTTCGCGGCGACGGTGACGAGGTGATCCCACGCGCACGACACGAAGTCCGCGAACTGCATCTCCGCCACCGGGCGCAGACCCATCAGCGCCGCACCGGTGGCGCCCTGCCACGATCGCCGTCTCCGACAACGGCATGTCGAGCACGCGCCAGGGCCCGAACTCCTCCTGGAAGCCGAGCGTGACCTTGAAGGCGCCCCCGTAGACGCCGACGTCCTCCCCGAGCACGCAGACTCGCGGGTCTCGTCGCATCTCCTGCCGGAGGCCGTCGGAGATCGCCTGGAGGTAGGTCTTCTCGGGCATGCGTCTACTTGTGGTGCGGGGTGTCGAGCGTCCTCCTGGGAGGCGAACACCCCGACCGTCACGGTCGCCGGGTCGGGGAGCGGTGACTCCTCGGCGCGTTGCACGGCCTCGTGCAGCAGCCGCTTGACACCGCTCGTGATCTCGTCCTCTTCCTCGTCGGTCATCGCGGCGACATCTCGCAGCCAGCCCCGGAACCGCTCGATCGGGTCGCGGCGCGCCCACTCCTCGAACAGCTCCTTCGGCACGTAGAAGGCGTCGTCGTGCACCGCATGACCCTCCATGCGCAGCGTCACCGACTCGATCAGCGTCGGGCCGCCACCCTCGCGGGCCTTCTCGATCGCCCGCTTCGCCTCCCGGTACACGGCGAGCACGTCGGTTCCGTCGACGACGACGCCGTCGAAGCCGTAGGCAGCGGCGCGATCGGCGAGATGCTCGACGGCGTACTCGAGGTAGCTCGGGGTGGAGTACGCCCACTGGTTGTTGTCGATCACGAAGACGACCGGCAGCCGGCGGACGCCGGCGAGGTTCATGCCCTCGTGCGCGTCGCCACGGGCCGACGCTCCCTCGCCGCACCAGGCGACCGCGACGCGCTTCTCCTCGCGGATGCGAAACGCGAGGGCCATGCCCACGGCAACGGGCAGCATCGCGGGCAGGTGGCTGACCATGGTGTGCAGCCCCATGCGCGCGTCGGCGAGGTGGACGTTGCCGTCGCGCCCTCGGGTCGGCCCGTCGGCGCGGCCCATGTACTGCGCGAACACACGCCACGGCTCGATGCCACGCGTGATGTGGACTCCCATGTCGCGCTGCAGCGGTGTGCCGACGTCGGTGGGGCCCATCGCGGTGGCGACGCCGACCGCCGACGCCTCGTTGCCGCGTCCCGTGTAGAACGAGCCGGGGATCTTGCCCTGCTTGTAGAGGATGTGGCCGCGCTCCTCGATCCCGCGCGTGATCAGCATGTTGCGATAGATGCCGAGGAGATCCTCGCGGACGAGGCCGGCCTCCTTCACCTCCTGGAGCGAGCCGACGGGCTCCGCTTCCCTGACTGCCAAATTCGTCTCCCCGGTCGGCGTGTCGGCTGCACTGTATCGGCTCAACCCGCCGGTGCCCGAACAGGCGCTGGCATGCTGTGAAGACGCGGTACCCATCGGGAAAGGCGATGACTGCAGGCCGGAAGCCCACGCGCAACTGGATCCAGGAGGAGCGTCGCAACGCACTCGGTCACTGGGTGGCGTTCTGCTCCGCCTGCGGGCACGTGCAGCGGTTCTTCGAGGAGCGGGAGGGCGACGTGCCGGCCGAATGCCCGCAGTGCGGCGGCGTCGTGCGTTCCCGTTGTCCCGGCTGCGGGGCGCTGGTGGCGTCCGCGTTCGCCGTCACGTGCGAGGTCTGCGACGCGGACGTCCGCCCTGCCGAGCTCTTCGGCGGCCCGATCCGCAAGCCCGGACGCTAGGAGGGACCGCGACGGTCGCTCGTTGCGCGGACCGCTGCCGCTACGACTGCGTCCCGACGATCTGGGAGAAGCGGATCACCGTGATCGTGTCGTCCTCGGTCACGTCGCGGTTGTAGAGCTGGCCGAGGAACCGCATGAAGTCCTCGGCCTGGCGGACCTCGGGGTTGTCGTGCTCGATCTCGCGCGGGGAGAGGTCGCCGAGGCGCTTCACCTCGACCTTGTCGATCACCGCGTCGAAGACCTTCTCGCGCTGCCCGAAGCGCTGCCCGACCAGCACCGTCACGATCATGCCCTTGCGGTACTTCGTCGACTTGTCGCCGAGCCGGATGGTGGCCGTCTTCCGTCCGCTGCGCAGCTGGTCTGCGAGGACGGGCGAGTAGAAGTTGAGCGCGTACGTCGCCACCGCGCAGGACTATAGAGCCTCTCCGGCCAGCGCTTCGACCGCCCTCGCGGCCATCTCGCGCTCACCGCGGTAGGCGAGCACGCTCGGCGCGTCATGCGAGCGGCAGCCAGCGGGCCTCGGCCACCTCGCGCTCCATCCCCGGCGGGAAGGTCGCCGATCCTGCCGCGCACGCGGTCGCAGGAGGAAGAAGCTGACGATCTTGAACACGCGCTCGCCCTCCCAGGTGTAGACGTAGCGCACGTCGCCGAGCTTTGCGACGAGACGCGCCTCGACACCGGTCTCCTCGGCCGTCTCGCGCACGGCGGTCTCGGCGGGTGTCTCGCCGGGGTCGATGAGGCCCTTCGGCAGCGCCCAGACGCCCTGCGGCTTGCCCTGCGGCCGCACTGCCGCCACGAAGGGCCGGCCCTGCATGCGGCGTACGAGAACGCCTCCTGCCGAGAGCTCTCGCCGCATGCGGTCCTTCTACCAGATCTCAGTCACATCGACTCAACCTGTTGGCCGGACACTGCTTGGTCGAGGGCGTGGTGTCTGGTACAGTGTTCGGTGCGTCGGCACTCTCGGGGAGCGAGTGCCAGTAGATCAACCGCAATCACGTCTCTAGGAGGCATGTGCATGAACCTGCAG
Organism: uncultured Actinomycetes bacterium; assembly: GCA_963732985.1. GTDB lineage: Bacteria > Actinomycetota > Thermoleophilia > Gaiellales > Gaiellaceae > Gaiella. Next base: position 177,373 of record CAVTBP010000009.1, read on the forward strand.
CCCCTTGGTGACCGCGTCATCGTCGAGGTCCTCGATGAGGAGGAGATCACGGCGAGCGGCATCGTGCTGCCCGACACCGCGAGGGAGAAGCCGCAGCGCGGCAAGGTCCTCGCGGTGGGCCCCGGCCCGCGCGACGAGGACGGGGAGTACATCAAGATGGACGTGGAGCGAGGGTGACGAGGTCATCTTCTCCAAGTACGGCGGCACCGAGATCAAGCTCGGCACCGACGAGGTCCTGATCCTGCGCGAGTCGGACATCCTCGCCAAGGTCGTAAGCACAGGTGGCAAGGGCAAGCGCAAGCTCGCCGGCGCCGCCGCCTAGCTCGTTCGCTCAGGAGGAAAGACATGGCTCATAAGGAGCTCAAGTTCAACGAGGACGCACGCCGTGCGCTCGAGCGCGGTGTCAACGCGCTCGCCGACGCGGTCAAGGTGACCCTCGGCCCGAAGGGTCGGTACGTCGTGCTCGACAAGAAGTTCGGCGCGCCGACGATCACGAACGACGGTGTCACGATCGCTCGCGAGATCGAGCTCGAGGACGTGTTCGAGAACCAGGGCGCGCAGCTCGTCCGCGAGGTCGCCACGGCGACCAACGACGTCGCCGGTGACGGCACGACGACGGCGACCGTGCTCGCACAGGCAATCGTCCGCGAAGGCCTGAAGAACGTCGCCGCCGGTGCCAACCCGATGGGCCTCAAGCGCGGCATCGAGAAGTCCGTCGAGGCCGTCGTCGAGGACCTGAAGAAGCAGTCGGTCGAGGTCACGGGCAAGGAGGACATCGCCCGTGTCGCCACGATCTCGTCGCGTGAGCGCGAGATCGGCGACGTGATCGCCGACGCGATCGAGAAGGTCGGCAAGGACGGCGTCGTGAACGTCGAGGAGGGCCAGACGTTCGGCCTCGAGCTCGAGTTCACCGAGGGCATGCAGTTCGACAAGGGCTACCTGTCGCCGTACATGATCACCGACGCCGAGAGCATGAAGGCGGAGCTCGAGGATCCGTACGTCCTCATCGCCAACCAGAAGATCGGTGCCGTGAAGGACCTCCTGCCCGTGCTCGAGCAGGTGATCCAGGCCGGACGGCCGCTGGTCATCGTGGCCGAGGACGTCGAGGGTGAGGCACTTGCCACCGTCGTCGTCAACAAGCTGCGCGGGGTGTTCACCGCCGTCGCCGTCAAGGCGCCGGGCTTCGGTGACCGCCGCAAGCGGATGCTCGAGGACATCGCGATCCTCACCGGTGGCGAGGTGATCACCGAGGAGATGGGCCTCAAGCTCGAGAACACGAAGCTCGCGCAGCTCGGCAAGGCCCGCAAGATCGTCGTCGACAAGGACACGACCACCATCATCGACGGCGCCGGTGACTCCGACGCGATCAAGGCCCGCATCAAGCAGCTGAAGGCGGAGGTCGAGAACACCGACTCCGACTTCGACCGCGAGAAGCTCCAGGAGCGCCTCGCGAAGCTGTCCGGCGGCGTCGCGGTCGTCAAGGTCGGTGCGGCCACCGAGACGGAGATGAAGGAGAAGAAGCACCGCGTCGAGGACGCGCTGCAGGCCACCCGTGCCGCCCTCGAGGAGGGCATCGTCGCCGGTGGCGGCGTCGCGCTCCTCAACTCGGCGGACGTCGTCAGGGCCACCCTCGACACGCTCGAGGGCGACGAGAAGACGGGCGCATCGATCATCGTGCGCGCGCTCGAGGAGCCGCTGCGGCAGCTCGCCTACAACGCGGGCCTCGAGGGCTCGGTCGTGGTCGACAAGGTGCGCTCGGCCAAGAAGGGCCACGGTCTCAACGTCGAGGACGGCGAGATCGAGGACCTGGTCAAGGCCGGGATCATCGACCCGACGATGGTGACGCGCTCGGCGCTGCAGAACGCAGCCTCGATCGCGAAGAACATCCTCACCACCGAGGCGATCGTCGCCGAGGCGCCGGAGAAGGCGGGCGCCGGCGTCGGTGGCGGCATGCCGGACATGGGCGGGATGATGTAAGCAGCCTCCGGGCTGACGCACGCAAGCACGAGGGGCCGGCGTGAGCCGGCCCCTCGTCGTTCCGAAGCAGGAAGCGGATCTAGTTGACCTTGATCCTGATCTGCGTTCCGTGCTCGTTCAGCACCTTGATCTTCACACCGACGGCAGGCAGCTTCACGCCGTGGTTCGGCAGCGCGGCGTACCAGTACGTCGCGGTGTCGTCGAAGTCAGGCTGACCCGGCAAGCCCGTGATCGGGCTCGCCACGCCGTTGACGTGCAGCGTGAACGAGTCTGCCTTGCGCTTGCTGAACGGTGCGTCGTAGACCTGCACCCGGGCGCGCCAGAGGGCGCCGTCCACCCGGTTGAAGGGCTGCGGATGTGCGTCGATGTAGAGGTTGCGACCGTTGCCCGGGTGGGCGAACGTGTCGTTGTCCGCGTACGACGTATCCCAGTACGAGATCAGCAGGCCCTGCTGATACGCGTAGTGGTCGACGAAGTCCGGGCGCGTGTTCGTGTAGCCGAAGAAGTACGGCCCGGTCTTCAGGTACTTGTCGTACGAGACGTACGAGCGGTGGCCCGCGATGTAGAAGTGGTCGAACTCCTGACTGACGCTGGAGCCGACGATCGAGAACCCGTCAGCGGTCCAGTCGCCGAGCCCGTTCTCGGCACCATCGGTGAAGCCGCCGGTGATGGCGATCTCGTCGATGAAGATGCCGTTGGGCAGCGTGTCGTCGTTGCCGGCGACGGCGCCGTCCGTGGCGTACCGGAATCGCAGACCGACCGTCGTGCCTTGCGTAGGCGGAGAGATCGAACGTGGCGTCGGTCCAGCCGGCGCTCACGCCGTCGATCCCGTTGCCTTCCGCGGCGTTCCCGATCGAGCCTGCGATGGCGGTGAAGCCCGTCCCGTTGTCGACCTCGACGAACGCGTAGTCACACGGGTCGGGCCCGCAGTCCTCGATGTCCCAGCGGGCCTTGAAGGTGAGTGACGGCGATCCCGCCGGCACGCTCACCTGTCGCGTCAGGGTGTTGTCCAGATCGTCCCCGTCACCGCTGTGGAACTGGTTGGCACCGGCGGCCGGCGCACCCAGGTCGGTGACGACCGTCTTCTTCGGGAGGACGACGACGACGGCCTGGGGGTCCTTGGAGTTGAACTCCTGCGGCCCGAGCTCGAGCGTCTTCTTCTCGTTCGACTGGAGGACGGCAGCGTGTGAGCCAGCCGAGCTGGAGCTTGTTCCAGGCGCCCAGATCGCCACCGCGCTCGCCGATGCCCTGGTCCTCCTTCGCGCCGAGCCGGCTCTGGGCCATCAGGGTCCAGTGCTCGTTGTTGTTGTCCCCGCCGCTCAGGATGTTGTAGTCGTCCGGAAGGCCGAGGTCGTGGGCGTACTCGTGGTAGAAGACGCTGCGACCGCCGTTCTCGGGCTGGATCGTGTAGTCGCCGATCCAGAAGCCGGAGCCGCCGACCTGGAAGCCCCCGAGGGGATTCTGCGGCGGGCCGACCGTGCCGTTGAAGATCTGGTTGCATACCAGCGGTGGCTCCAGATGGCGTCCTCGCCGTAGATCGGATCGCCGTCGGCCTGGTCGCCGCCGGAGTGGACGATCTGGAAGTGGTCGAGGTAGCCGTCCGGCTCGTTGAAGTCGCCGTCGCCGTCGTGGTCGTAGCGATCCCACACGTCGAAGGTCTGCATCTCCGCCGCGATCTCGGCGGGCGTGCGGCCCGCAGCGACCTGGTCCGCGTACCACTGGTTGGCGGAGTCCCGGACGAGCGCCCACGTGTTGGTGCACACGATGCTCGCGCACGGGAAGCCGTTGGAGCGGCCGTACCGTGCCTGGTTGAACTGCACCTCGGTCCAGTCGGTCACCGTCCCGCTGACGCTGTAGCGGCCCGACGACTGCGCCTCGAAGTAGTTCTTCAGCGACTCGCCGCCACCGAAGTAGAAGTTCTGGAAGTGCTGCCGGTCGTAGTCCGCCTGCCAGACCGTGGAGTTGTCCACCGCGCGATTCGGCTGCGGGATCTCGTTGTGCAGCGGGCCGTCGAACGTGATCGGGCCCCGGCGTGGCGGGATCGGTGTCCATGTCCGGATACGACGGATGCCTCTGGTTGCCGAACTCGGCCAGGATGACGAAGATCCGGTCGGTCTTCTCCCGCTCGAGCTCGACGAACTGCGCCTTCTTCTTCTTGCCGGTGTGGCCCTCCCCGCTGGGCGACGCGGTCTCACCGACCTTGACCACGACGCTCCCGTTTCGTACCTCGGGCTTGAGATTGCCGCTGACGACCTCGCTGACCGCGCGCTCGCGCAACTCGGTCCGCTTCTCGGCGAGCGGGTTGGGCAGCTGGTCAGAAGCGACGAAGTCGCCGGTCGGCGGTGCGGAGCCGACCCCGGCGGCACCTGCCGCCCACGGCCCCACGGCCGCACTGATCGCAAGCAGTGCTGTGAGCACGATCAGGATCCTGCGCAACATCCACCTCCAGATACGTGGCCGGCGATGCTCCGTGCGGTTTGGAGCCGCGCCGGCCGATGTGTGGTCCTCGGGCGCCCGGCACCCTACGCAACGCCGTGTGCCCTGCGCGGGTGCAACGCGTCCCTCAGAATGAGTGAACTTCGCGCGCCGTACCCCGACTCCGTGACCACTAAACGAAACGGCCCGGACCACAAAGAGAAGCGGCCCTTGGGGGAGGGCCGCTTCAGTGGGATGAAGCTAGGGGGAGGGTGGGTGCCCCAAAGATCGGCCTCCTACGCCTGGCGCTCATCCCCTGTTCGAGGGATTCTGTTCACGCCCACTCGAGCATGTCGGCGAGCCAAGGCCTTGCGGCCGCGAAGCGGACGCCTTTAGCTTGTGCCTCGCCGCCAGGCACCTTGCAGGCTAGAACGCATACCGCTGCTCCTCCCAGGGGTCGGCGTCGTTGTGGTAGCCGTAGCGCTCCCAGAACCCCGGCTGGTCGCTCGGGGTGAGCTCGATGCCGCGCAGCCACTTGGCGCTCTTCCAGAAGTAGCGGCCCGGGACGACGAGCCGGAGCGGCCACCCGTGCTCCGGCGTCAGCGGCTCGCCGTCGGCGTGTGTCGCCAGCAGCGCACCCTTCAGCTCGAGCGCGGTCGCCGGCACGTTGGCGGTGAATCCCTGCTCGGCGTGCGCAATCGCGTAGTGCGCGCTCTGACGCTGACCGATGCGCTCGCGGATCGCCGTCCACGGCACGCCTGCGAAGACCGCGTCGAACCGGCTCCAGCGCGTCACGCAGTGGATGTCCTGCGTCACCGTCTCGGTCGGCAGCTCCAGGAGCTGCGACCACGTGAGCGTCAGCGGCGTGTCCACCTCGCCCCAGACCCGGAAGTCCCAGCCCGAGAGATCCGCCGGGTAGTCGGGCACCGCGCCCGCGTGCAGGACGGGCCACTTCTCGGTCAGGTACTGGCCGGGTGGCAGACGGGCGGGGTCGTACCCCGCCTCCAGCACCTTCCTCTCCGCCTTGCTCCTGAACACGGCCGCTACTCTCGTCTCGAGTGGTCGCAACGACGTTACAGGTCGGTGAGAGGCCCAGAGCCTTCGTCGCCGTGCGCGGGCCCGAAGCTGCCGCGTTCCTGGAGCGCATGGTGTCCAACACCGTCGAGGAGCTCCCACCCGGCGGGTCGTGCGAGGCACTGCTCCTCACGGCGAAAGCGAGGGTGATCGCACCGATGACCGTGCTGCGCCGCGGCGAGGACGACTTCCTGCTGCTCACCGAGCCCGGCATCGGCGAGGTCGCTCGTCGCTGCGCTGTTGCGCGCACGCTTTGCGGCGAAGTGCACCGTGGAGCTCGAACGGCACGTCTCCACGCTCGTGCTCGGGCAGGACACGGGCGGGGTTCCGAACCGTGACTACGGCGTCCCGGCGGTCGAGCTGCTCGACGCACCGCCACCGGCGGGCGCGCAGGCCGTCGACCAGGACGAGCTCGAGCGGCTGCGGATCCTGGCGCGCACACCGCGGTTCGGAGCCGAGCTGGACGACCGCGTGCTCCCGGCCGAGGCGGGGCTCGAGGAACGGGCGGTCAGCTTCACGAAGGGCTGCTACCCGGGCCAGGAGCCCGTGGCGCGGCTCCACTACCGGGGTCGCGCGAACAGAGGCCTGCGCGTGCTCGCGCTGGACGGCGACGGGCTCCCGCCGTACGACGCCGAGCTGACGCTGGAGGGAAGGCCCGTCGGCCGGGTGACCAGCGCCGCCCGTGACCCCGAGCACGGCGTCGTCGCGCTCGCGTATCTACGGCGCGAGGTGGCCGCCGACGCGGTGCTCGCCTGGACGGGGGGAACGGCGAGACAGATCTAGGCGGCGATGCATCCGGCCCTCACGAGGCGTGACGGGTCTGCCGGTAGACTTCGGCTCTCCCGCGCGCCCGTAGCTCAGGGGATAGAGCGCTGCCCTGCGGAGGCAGAGGTCGCAAGTTCGATTCTTGCCGGGCGCATGGCTCGTTGTCCGCACGCGAGCGTGATCGAGGAGGTCGTGATGGCGAAAGGCTCCGAGAAGCCGAAGAAGCAGGGGAAGAAGCAGCCGCAGAAGACCCTCAAGGAGCGTCGCAGCGAGAAGCGAGCGGCGAAGAAGTTCGGCTCGAGCTGATCGCCAGACGCCCGCTACGGGCGTCGCCGTGAGCGTAGGAACGCAGACGTCGACGACCTCGAGCTCGCCGTCGGTGTCGTAGTGGTGCGTACAGCTCGCTCCCGGGAGCCAGCTCGGCTCGACCCGGCGCACTTCGACCTCGCGGTAGATCTCCGGCGTGAGCGCCTGGATCTCGTTCAGAACGAGCGCGTAGCCGTAGCGCACCGAGCCGTCCTGCGCCGGTCGGAGCAGGCGCCCGTCTCGAACCTGCACTCGCCCGGCGGGTCGCGCAGAGCGTGCGTCCGCGACGACCGGGTTGGCGGGATGCTCGACCCACGGGGACGTGAGCGAGTCCGCGGTGAAGAGGGACATCGTCTCCGTGGCACCGCCACGGTTCGCGCGGATGGTCGTGAAGATCCACGTGCGCCCGTCGTGCTCGAGCGGCGTCGTGTCGACCGCGTGCACGCCGTCCCACAGGACACGATCCAGCTCCCAGCGGTCGGGAAACTCCACCGCGCGGTAGCGGCCCCACGCGCGCCCGAGAACGGGTTGTCGCGCACCAGCACGAAGCCGCTCATCTGCGGGTGGATGTTGCAGTAGATGCGCACGATGCCGGGGTGCTCGAACAGCTTCGAGGCGCTCTTCGGCTTCTTGTAGAGCTGCAGGTCGAAGCTGTTCTCGCCCGAGACGGAGAACACGTTGTGGAAGATCGAGTCCAGGTTGGGGAACTCGACGCTCCCGCCCACCGCCACGACCGCTACCCGCGGCATGAAGGCCTTGCCCTTCATGTTGACAGTCGCGCTCGAGGCGCGCACGCGCGCCTTCGGCCCTTCGACCCATACGACCGCCTCGCCCAGGTCCTGCGCCGGCCGGCCGTCCTTCTCGACCACCGCGACCTTGCCCTGGAGCGTTCCGGCGGCGGCCGGCGCTGCGGCGAATACGCTGACGAGCACTGCCCCAAGCCACCTGGCGCGCATCGGACTGCCTCCGGCAGTTCCCCGGGAATCTAGCACCCGCGCCGGGATCGAGCCCGCCGGTCAGAAGCTCCAGCGCGAGGCGAAGCGCTGCGGCTTGAAAGCCGGAATCGGCATGGGCACAAGCGCCTCGCCGCCGCGCTTCAGCAGCGCGCGCACGTCGAGCTTGGCGCCGGTCTCGTAGAAATGGAGCAGGTACTCGTAGTCGGCGCGCCACCAGTCCGACGCCCAGCCGTCCATGTCGAGAACACCCGCCTCGTGCAGCAGCGCGATCCCGATCCGCGTCGCGCCCTGCTCGTACTCGTGGATCGCCAGGAGCTCCGCCTCCGTCTTGCCCGTCGAAGCGTTCAGCCCCAGGTTCCGGTACGCCTCCGAGGTGTTCCACTGAGCGGTGTGGCCGTAGAGGTGCACGAGCACGAACAGCGCCACCTCCAGGTCCTGGTCGTAGTCGATCAGGATCTTCTCGCCGTCGAAGTCGCCCGTGTTGGGATCCACCACGTCGGAGATCACGACCTCGACGCCGTACCTCTTCTCGACTATGGGCACGACGCGGTTGTAGACGGCGCGGTAGTCGAAGGCGGTCATGCGCGCAATCATCGCGCGATCCGCGTCGGCCCGCTATGATCCCGGCCCCGGATGAGCTCGCTCGTCGGCCTGCTGCTCGCCGCATCCGTTTCCGGCGACGCCGCGCTGCGCCACGCCTCGGCGCTCGCGGCGCTCGGCCCGTACCGGTGGGGCTCCCCGCGAACCAGGCCGCGGCCGCGTACGTCGCCGCGCAGGGGCGCGACGCCGGCCTCGCGGCGGTCGAGCTGCAGCCGTTCGAGCGGCAGGGTGTCGTGGGCGCGAACGTGACCGCGACGCTGCCTGCACCGGGCGAGGAGTTCGTCGTGATCGGCGCGCACCACGACACCGTGGAGCGCCGGGCGCCTACGACGACGGCGGCGGCGTGGGCGTCCTGATCGAGCTCGCGCGCGTGCTGGCCAGGGACGCGCGGCGGCCGCGGACGCTCGTGTTCGCGTCGTTCGACGGCGAAGAGTCGAGCTCGGCCGGCAAGGGCAGCACGGCCGGCTCGCGCGCGTACCTCGAGCGGCTCGGCCCGCGCGCCCGCTCGCTCGTGGCGGCGTTCCTGATCGACATGTCGGGCTGGCGCGGGGGGCGCCCGGTGCTGCACCCGATCGCGTACCCGGACCCGCGCGTTGGGACGCTCGGTGATCGCGCCGGCCTGGCTCGTGAGCGCGGCGCTTCGAGCCTCGCGCGACGCGGGGGCCCCGTACGCCGTGGGGGACCCGTGGCTCGCGTGGCTCTACCAGCCGGCGGTGCGGACCTTCCGCGTGCGCCTGTACGCGGACGACCTGTCTTTCCTGCAGGCGGGCTACCCGGCGGTATTCACCTCCGACTCGTCCTTCACGGCGTTCTATCCGGACTACCACAAGCCCACGGACACGGCGGACAAGCTCGACGCCGCTGCGCTCGAGCGGGTGGGGGACGAGCGCCCTCGCCACCGTTCGGGCCCTCGAGAAGACGCCGCGGCGGCCGCGGGCGGCCGAGCCGCACTGGTTCGCGGCCTTTGGCCATGTCGTGTCGTGGCCGTGGCTGCTCGGAACCGGTGCCCTGGGCCTGCTGCCCGGGTTGTGGCGCGCGATGCACGGCTCCGGGCTCGTCCTCGGCGTGCGCGTGGCGCAGGCGCTGCTCACGGCGCTCGCTGCTGTGGCGGCACCCGGTGCCGGCGCTGTGGATCCTGCTGCTGCCGCTCCTCGTGTTTCCGTTCCGGCGGACCTGGTGGACGGCGCTCGTCTCGCTCACGCCCTTCCTGGCGCTCGTGGCGATCGGCGTCGCCGCGTGGCAGCGGGGGATGCTGAGCGGCTTCTGGCTCGCTCCGTGGGAAGTCGCCGCGGCGCTCGCGGCGCTCGGGCTCGCGTTCTTCGGACTCGGCGGCGGCCTCGCGCGCCGCAGTGCGCGTGGCGCGAGCCGAAGCCGCCCCGCGCGGCAGTGGAAGGAACCGGCCGCTGTGACTAGGCGCCTTTGAAGCCCGCCTCGGACAGGTAGTCGCGCATCGTCTTGGCGTAGTGCGGGAACGCGACCTCGGGCTCCTCGATCTCGGGGTGCCACTTCTTCTCCCACTCGAAGCAGTAGAAGCCCTTGTAGCCGCCCTGCACGAGCACGCGGACCTGCTCCTTGACCGGCACCTCGCCGCCGCCCGTGAGCACGTAGCGCCGCTCGGTCCCTTCCGGCTTCGAGTCCTTCAGGTGCGTGTGGCGCACGCAGCGGCCCAGGCTCTTCCAGGTGTCGGCGGGCGCCTCCTTGCCCGGCGACGAACGTGTGGTGGGCGTCCCATAGCACTGGAACGCGTCGGAGCCGACGCCTTCAGGATCGCGCCGAGGTCGCGCGAGCGAGTGAAGTCCCCGTGCGACTCGATCAGCACCGTGACGCCCGCGGCCTTGGCGTGGGCGGCCATCTGCTGGAAGCCGTCGACCACGCGCTTCATCACCTCGGCCTTCGGCTCCTCGGGCGGCAGCTTGTCGCCGAACATCCTGACGTAGGGGACCCCCATCGCCTGCGCGAGGTCGATGAAGCGGCGTCCCTCGTCGAGCTGCTTGTCGCGCGCCGCCTGTCCTCGCGTGCATGCGCGCGAGGCGCCGAGGTCGGTGACGACGAGGCCGAGCGCCTTCAGGTCTTGCTTCGTCTCGGCGAGGCGCGCCCCCTGGAGCTCCGGGACCTTCGGCAGGTCCATCTCGCCGGCGACGCCGCGCAGCTCGATCCCGGAGTAGCCGAGCCGGTCGGCCTGCCTCGAGGATCGCCTTCCAGCTCCAAGCGGGCAGCCGAGCGTCGAGAACGCGATCGGCAGCGCTCGGGGCCTCCCTTGCGCTCGCAGGATCGCCGGCGCTGCGGCCGTCGCGGCCAGGCTCGAAGGAACGCGCGGCGGCGAAGTGAGGGCATCGAACCTCCTCGGGGGAACTCGGGATTATATGATCGTGGCTCCCATGTCCAAGCAGCGGGTCGCGATGCTTGCCGTGACGCTCGCCGCCGCCGCGAGCCGCGCGAGCGCGCAAGCGCCCGCCCCGCCCACCGCACCGCCCGCGCTCGCGATCGAGAACGTGACCGTGATCCCGATGGACTCGGAGCGCGTCCTCCGGGACCACACCGTCGATCGTCGAGGGCCGGCGGATCACGGCGGTCGGGTCCGACTCGAGCGACGACCGTCGTCCCGGACGGCGCGACGCGCATCGACGGCCGCGGCAAGCTTCCTGATCCCCGGCCTGGCCGAGATGCACGCGCACTTCCCTGGGGCCCAGCAGGTCTGCAGCAGTACGGCGAGGCCGTTCGGCGACCGGTTGCTGTACCTGAACGTCGCCTGCGGCGTCACCACGCGTGCGCGGCATGATCGGCGGGCCGCGCGACCTGCGCGTGCGCGAGGAGGTCGCGCGCGGCGCGCGGCGTCGGCCCGCAGATCTTCACCGCCGGGCCCTCGGTCAACGGCAACAGCGTGCCCGACGCGCGGGCGGCCTGGCGCACGGTCACCGAGCAGCGCGCCGCCGGGCTACGACCTGCTGAAGATCCACCCCGGCGTCCCGCGCGCCGGCCTTCGACGAGGTGGCGCGCACGGCGCGCGCCGAGGGCATTCCGTTCGCGGGCCACATCCCGGCCGACGTCGGGCTGCGTGCACGCGCTGCTCTCCGGCATCCGCACCGTCGAGCACCTCGACGGCTACGTCGAGGCGCTGCAGAAGGACGGGACGACGCTGCCCGCACCAGACCGGCTTCTTCGGCGTCCTCGATCGTGGACACGGTGGACGAGGCGAAGATCGCGGCCCCTGGCCGCGGCCACGCGCGCCGCCGGCGCCTGGAACACGCCGACGCAGGTCCTGATCGACAACCTCTACGGCGGCGCCAGCGATCGAGGAGGTCGCGGCGCGCCCGGAGATGAAGTACGTGCCCGCCGCGATGCGCGAGCAGTGGCGGAAGGGAGCGCAGCAGTTCCGCGGGCCCGGACTTCGACGCCGCGCGCGGGCGCGCGCTTCGTGGAGCTGCGGCGCAAGCTGATCCGCGCGCTGCGCGACGGCGGGCGCGGGCCTGCTGCTGGGCGCCGACGCGCCGCAGGTCTTCAACGTGCCCGGCTTCGCGACGCTGCGCGAGCTGGAGTCGCTGGTCGCCGCCGGCCTCACGCCGTTCCAGGCGCTGCGAGGCGGGCACGCGCAACCCGGCGATCGCGCTCGGCGTGCCGGAGTCGTTCGGCACGATCGAGGTCGGCCGGCGCGCCGACCTGCTGCTGCTCGACGCCGATCCGCTCGCCGACATCCGCAACGTCTGGAAGCGCGCGGGAGTGGTGGTGGCGGGACGCTGGCTGCCCGCGGCGGAGCTGGACGCGAAGCTCGCGGAGTACGCGGCCGCGCCCTGAAGCGCGGAGGGAGACAACTTGGCCGAGATTCGACCCTTCGCAGGCATCCAGTACCGCAGCG
>CAVTBP010000010.1:0-92200 GCA_963732985.1 uncultured Actinomycetes bacterium
GTTGGGTACACGCCATTGGATCGGCCGTGACCAACGTCGCCGAGGGCGACAAGGTGATCGTGCACCCGTTGATCACCTGCGGGCTGTGTCGCGCCTGCCGGTCCGGCGACGACGTGCATTGCGAGGCAAACCAATTCCCCGGCATCGACACCAACGGTGGCTATGCCGACTACCTGAAGACCTCGGCACGCAGCGTCGTGAAGATCGACGACGCGCTGGAACCGTCCGACGTCGCCGCCCTTGCCGACGCGGGCCTCACCGCCTACCACGCCGCGGCCAAGGCTGCCCGGCGACTGACTCCTCGTGATCGTTGCGTCGTCATCGGCGCAGGAGGCTTGGGGCACATAGGGATTCAGGTGCTCAAGGCGCTGTGCCCCGCCGAGATCATCGTGGTGGACCGCAACCCCGAGGCACTCAAACTGGCCGAGGCGATCGGCGCCGACCGTGGAATCGTCGCCGACGGCACACAGGTCCAGCAGGTGCTGGAGGTGACCGGCGGGAACGGCGCGGAGACGGTCATCGACTTCGTCGGCGAGGGCGGTGCGACCGCAGAAGGAGTCGCGATGCTGCGCCGCGCGGGCGACTACCACGTCGTCGGATACGGCGAGAACATCGACGTGCCGACAATCGACATCGTCTCCACCGAGATCAATTTCGTCGGCAACCTCGTCGGGTCGTACAACGATCTGTGCGACCTGATGGCGCTGGCCGCGCGCGGGGCGGTCAACCTGCACACACAGAAGTACGCACTCGACGACTTCCAGTCCGCCATCGACGATCTCGACGCAGGCAACGTCCGCGGACGCGCGATCCTCACCCCTTAAGGAGCACAGCATGATATTCATCGTCGTCAAGTTCAAGACCAAGCCCGAGTGGACCGAACGCTGGCCAGACCTGGTCGCCGATTTCACCGCTGGCACTCGCGCCGAGCCGGGCAACATGTGGTTCGACTGGTCGCGCAGCCTGGAAGATCCTTCGGAATACGTTCTGGTGGAAGGATTTCGTGACGGTGACGCGGGCAAAGAGCACGTCACCAGTGAGCATTTCAAGAAAGCGATCGGCGAAATGCCACAGGCGCTCGCGTCGACCCCTCAGATCATCAGCCAGACGATCGATGCAACTGGCTGGTCGGAGATGGGCGAGATGAAGGTGGGCTGAGCATCGTCAGTCTTCCATCCCTGATGGGTTGATGTCCGCTAACGGTTTCGGTGTTGACGGCACCGACGGAAGCCAGCGCCTTGGCGGGGCCGACGACATCCACAGAATCCTTGAACGTCGCGGCGGCCGTCAGGTCCTCGAGCGATGTCGACGTGCCGTCCGTCGTGCCGGTACGGAACCGCGTGGTAGGTGGCTAAGCGGGCAGATCCACCCGCAGCGCCAGGTGCTCATCGAGTATCCGGCGCAGCGCGGCGTCCATCGGATGCGCGGATGCGAGGTCGCGGCCGAACCGGCTGTCCACCACGACTACCGCGCCCTCACGCAGTTCGGCGGTCTCGACCTGATCGACGAACGGATCGAACAAGGCGGGCGGCGTGGCCAGGTAATACAGCGCCCGGCGCGACGCGTTCAACCTGGCGGCATACATCAGTCCGTGTTGGGTGATCACGAAGAGTTCCGAGGTGATCCTGGCGTTCGGGGTCTCAACTTCGCCCCATGCGATGGCCGCGCGCCGGGTCTGCGCCAATCGATCCGGGACGTCGTCAGTCAGCGTGAGCAACCTTTCGACGAGTGCTCCACCCATTCGCGGATATGCGCCGATGGCGGGTCTGAAGTACCGCTGGAAGATCTCGCCGAAAAAGTCTCGTACCCTTGCTCGCTCATCGCGGCTCCCCAGGTTTCACACGGACACCTCAATTGTGCGCCCGAAACCGTCGGAGTACTAGTTTGGCCAGCACGGCGGCCTTGATGTTCATGTCCTTCGTCGCGGTGATGTTACTCCTTTCCGGGGAGTTGTGCAGGTGCTCACCCGGAGCGCGCCGATGCGGTGGCCTGACCGCTGAGAACGATGGGGTGGGCCGGCGAACCACGGGGACGACCTGTCTACTTCACCGAACTGTCTTGGTGCTCAACGACTCCAATGGGCAGCGCGATGAATGGACTCGCACCATCTTGGCGAGGTCTCGCAGTCGCGGACGGGCTAAGCTCGCAACATGGCGCCCGAGCCCAAAGAAATCCACGATTTCTCGCCGTTCAGCAGAATCGACGATAGATCTCGATCCCGAGTCCGTGGTCGGTAGGGAGCTCGTCGACAAGTTCGAGCAGCTTGACGAATCCTTCACAGGCAAGAACAAGAGTTGGTCCGCGATCGTGAAGCTCATCGCTCTGACCGCGATGTGCGTCAAGGGCGTGATCGACCTAGAGAAGCAGGTCATCGAGCTGAGGCGTGAGGTGCGCTCCCGCACCGAAGTGTGAAGCGCATCGAGGCTTGAAGTGGCGCGTACACCTTCCCCGTCATCCTGCTTGGGTGGCGGCCCGACGGCTACGTGGGACAGCAGGTGCCTCACCCATGTCCCAGTCCCACGCCACCGACGGGTCCCCCCAATGATTCGCCACACGGAAAGATGACATGCAGGCGAGCGACCGTCGAACCTTGTGCTTGCGTGAACGGTTCGCCGGTCGGATTAATCCGAGTCGTCGGTTCGGCCGGCGCTGGCGCGGATCCGGAGCAACTACAAGCGCGTACGCCTGCGCAAGACTCAGCAGGTGCCTCGGAACACTTCTGTCTTTTCGGCGGACGCCTTGATCGCATTCAGCAGCGTTTTCGGCAGTCTCGTCGACGAGTGCGTCGAGTTCAGCCATCGGACAAGTTTCCCCTTTCGCGTGTGCCGTGTAGGACTCATCCTGCACGCATCCGAACACGACCGCCGGGCGGCGACCCGACATCGGGATCGATCGCGCCCACGTGGTTGGGGGTGATCTCCGACAAGCCGCCAGCGCCGTCTTGCGCGACCAGGTAGGCGATCGCGGCCGCCGCGGCGAGAGCGACGGCGAGCAACGCTCCGGCGAGGCGCCCTCGACCCCGGCGAGGAGCCTGTGCGGCGAGGGTCCGCGCCGGCAGCAGAGATGCATCCTGATTGAGGATCCTCCTCTCGAGCTCGCGTAGCTCGGCGCCCGGCTCGATCCCCAGCTCGTCGGAGAGCGTGCGGTGGGCTGTCCGGTAGACGTCGAGCGCGTCGGCCTGCCTCCCCGAGCGGTACAGCGCAAGCATGAGCCGCTCGTAGAGCCGTTCGCGACGCGGATGCTTCTGCACCAGCCCCTCCAGCTCGCCGACGAGCTGCGCGCCGCCACCAGCCTCCAGATCGGCGTCGATGCGCCGCTCGACCGCAACAAGATGCAGCTCCTCCAGGCGCACGATCTCGTCCTGGGCGAACCCGTCGTACGTGAACTGGGAGAGCGGCCCGCCACGCCACAGCGCGAGCGCCTCGGTCAGCGCCGCGGAGTCGCCGTCGGCGACGGCGCGCTCGAGAACGTCCCGGTCGAGCTCGCCCGGCTCCACGCGCAGCATGTAGCCCGGAGACTGCGTCACGAGCCGGTCACCGAGTTGCTTGCGCAACAGCGACGCGTAGTTGCGGACGATCTTCGCTGCGGTCGGCGGCGGCTCGGCACCCCACAGGTCGTCGACGATGCGGTCGACCGATACCACCTCGTTGGCGTGCAGGAGGAGCACCGCGACGAGGCCGAGCTGCTTTCCGCTGCCGAGCCGGAGAACGCGGCCGTCGTCCACGACCTCGAGCGGTCCGAGTATGCGGAACTCCAGCGCCAGGGCCCTCCCCGGCGACCGTACCACCTCCGAAACGCCGATTGGACGGCGATTGGCCCTCTCGTGGACGCGTTCTGGCCAGCTGTCGCGAGCGTGGCGGAGCAAACAGCGTCGTCGCGGGACAGAGGAGGCCGATCGATGTACGAGACCTACCGGATGCTTGGCAAGGAGCACGAAGCCGATCTCGCGCGCTCCGCGAGGACCGACGAGGCCGCAGTGGTGCGGCAGCGACCTCGAGACGGGGTAGGAGCCGCCGGCGGACCCCCACCCGTGCGGCGCCGGCTCGCGCTGGCCCTGCGGCCGCGTCGAGCCTCAGCCGAGGACGCCGTGTAGTCGGTCGAGCAGCTCGAGCAGCAGGTGCGGCCGGCACCCGCTCTGTGATGCCGCGCACCAGCCGTGCGACGAAGCCGGGGAGCACGCCGGCCTCCTCCGCGTCGTCGATGGAGCGGCCGAGCGCCTCGCCGATCGCCGCCTCCGCGTCGTCCCTGGAGATGTCGTGCCGCTCCGCGAACGCGTCGAGCGTGTCGTCGTTGCGCAGTGCGAGCACGAGCTCCTCGCGCGGCACGCCGAGCTCGCACGCCGCCCCGTCCAGCCCGGAGAGCACGACCTGCTCGAGCGTCTCCTGGAGGCCGCCGGGGTCTCTCCACGTGCGCGTCTCGCACGGGTCGGCGACGGCCGCAGGCTCGTAACGCCCACCGCCCAGCGCGATGTACGCGACCATCAGCGCCAGCGAGGCGCCGAGCGCGAGGAGGACCGGCCTCGCGTGCCTCACGGTGACCGCCTCGCCCCGATCCCGACCGAGACGAGCGCCGCGAGAGCCAGCACCGCGGCCAGCGCGAACGGGCCCGAGAACGCGTCCGTGACCGCGCGGTCGAGCTGGTCCTGCAACGTCGCCAGCAGCGATCGGTACTCGTCCGTGTCGGGACGGTCCTCGAACACGACCGCCACGTCGGGCAGCTCACCCTTCGCCTCGTCGACCTGGGCGAGCACGTCCTGCGCGACGCGGAGCTTGTCGAGCGGCGGGATCGTGCTGTCGAGCACCGCGGCCGCTCCCGCGTAGATCGCGTCCTGCTTGTTGCGGTCGAGCGCGGACGGTGAGCACCGGGCGCGAGCAGGAGCAGCCCGACGACCACGCCGGCGTGGCGCGAGGCGATCGTCCAGCCGCCCTGGATCACCTGCTCGGGATGATCGGCCAGCGCCCACTCGGTCAGCGACGCAACAGCGAGCCCGAGGCCGGTGCCGATCAGGATCTGAGGCGGGATCGTCCAGCCCCACCCCGCGCCGGGCAGCAACGCCAGCGCGGCGAGGCCGCCGGCGACCAGCACCACGCCCGTCGCCGTCCGCATCGCGACGCTGCCGACCCGCGGCGCGAGCCTCGAGGCGACGATCGCCGCTGCAGGCATCACCGTCACGACGAGACCGGCGGCCGCGGGCGACATGCCCCAGCCGTCCACGAGCAACAGCACGATGAGGAACAACGCCGCGACGAGCCCACCCGACAGGAACAGCAGCCCGAGGTTGGCGGCGACGTTCGGCCGTCTGGGCGGAAACGCGATCGACGTGCCCGCGACGCCACGCGCCGCGACCAGCGGGACGAGCGCAAGCGGCGCCTGCAGCAGGAAGATCCACTCCCAGCCGATCGTCTGGGTGAGCACGCCGCCGACAGCCGGGCCGATCGCGGCGCCGAGGACACCGGCGGCCACCCAGATGCGGATCGCGCGCTCGGCGCTCCCCTCCGCCGCCCGCAGAAGGTCGAGCGCCGCGGTGATCACGAGCGCGCCGCCGGCCGCCTGCACGCAGCGCGCCGCGACGAGCGTCTCGAAGGACGGCGCCAGCCCGCAGGCCAGCGAGGCGGCGGCGAAGACCAGCGTCCCGACGACGAACGCGCCGACGGGCCGCCGCCGGGCGACGATCGCGGCCGGCACGGCCAGCAGCGCGAGCACGAGGTTGTACGACGTCAGCACCCACGCCACCGTCGTGATCCCGACGTCGAACTCGCGCAGCACGTCCGGCAATGCGAGCGTGACGACCGACGAATCGGCCAGGGCCATGCCGATCGCCAGACCGAGCAGCAGCGAGCGGGCACTCATGGCGCGAGTCTAGGAGGGATGGCGGGGGCGACAGCGACGGCTCTGCCCGGGTATCGTCAGAAGCGGGGAAGCAAACGGGAGGGTCAAGCGGTGTCACTCACAGCACAACCGGCGTACTTCGACCTGACGTCGCTGCGCGACCAGGCCAAGGCCGAGGTCGCGCGCGTCGTCGTCGGCCAGGAAGACGCGATCGACCTGCTGCTCGTGGCCGCGCTCGCGCACGGCCACGTGCTCCTCGAGGGCCCGCCCGGCAGCGCCAAGACGCTCCTCGGGCGCGCGATGGCCTACGTCTTCGGCGCCGAGTTCAGGCGCATGCAGTTCACGCCGGACACGACCCCGAGCGAGATCACCGGCCACTACGAGAAGCGCGCACGGCGAGCTCGTGTTCGTCAAGGGCGTCGTCTTCGCGAACGTCCTCCTCGCGGACGAGATCAACCGCACGCCGCCGCGCACCCAGGCAGCGCTGCTCGAGGCGATGCAGGAGCGCACCGTCACCGTCGACGGGCAGACCCACCGCCTGCCGGATCCGTTCCTCGTGATCGCAACCCAGAACCCGTACGAGCACGAGGGCATCCACGTGCTCCCCGAGTCGCAGCTCGACCGCTTCCTCTTCAAGATCGACCTCGACTACTGCGACGCCGAGAGCGAGGTCGAGATGCTGCGGCTGCCGCACACCGGCGTCACGCCGGACATGCTCGGCGAGATTCGGCCACTGCTCGGCATCGTCGGCCTCGACAAGGCGCGCCACGAGCTCGACACGACCGAGGTGCCCGAAGACGGTCGCCCGCTACATCGTCCGGCTCGTTCGCTGCACCCGCGAGATCGAGGGCGTCGAGCTCGGCGCCAGCTCCCGGGCGGCGATCCACCTCCTCAGCGCGGCGAAGGCGAACGCCCGCCTCGAGGGCCGGGACACGGTCTCGATCGACGACGTGCGGGTCATGACGCCCAACGTGCTCCGCCACCGCCTCATCTGCAAGAACGGGCAGACGACTCCCGACGACGCGCTGCGCAAGACCCTGGAACTGGTCGCCGCGGGGTAACGGCCCTCGCCTGGCGCGTCGTGAGGCGGGATCCCTCCCGCCCCACGACGATACGGATGCGTCAGGCCCCGGCCTGCTCGAGCGCCCGGGCGCAGAGCACCTGACCAGCGCGGTGCGGTACTCGGAGCTGCCGGCGTGGTCGGTCGGCGGCTCGGTTCCCTCCGCCGCGCGGGCGGCGGCGTCGGCGATGGTGGCGCCGCCCGCCAGGGCCTCCTCGACGCCTCGGCCCGCAGCGGTGTCGCACCCATGTTCGTGAGCGTCACCGACGCCGTGCCCGCGCCGCCGTTCGGCCGTGCACCACGGCGGCCACCGCCACCGTCGCCCAGTCCTGCGCACGGCGATTTGCCTTCACGTAGGCGGAGCCCGACGAGGCAGCCGAGCTTCGGGACGCGCACCTCGACGAGCACCTCGTCCGGCGCGAGCGCAGTCTGGAACACGCCGGTGAAGAACGCATCCGCCGGGATCACCCGCTCGCCGCCCGTTCCCACGAGCGACGAGCTCCGCCGCCGAGCGCGAGAATCACCGTCGGCAGGTCCGAGGCAGGGTCACCGTGGGCCAGCGAGCCGCCGATCGTGCCGCGATGGCGCACCTGCGGGTCTCCGACCTGCGCGGCCGTGGCGCTCACGAGCGAGCAGTGCTCGTGGAGCAGCGCTGCGCCGGCGACGTCCTTGTGACGGGTGAGCGCACCGATTGCAATGTGCTCCCCGCCGTCGCGGACGTAGGACAGCTCGGACAGCCGGCCGAGGTCGATGAGCTTCGACGGCCGCGCCAGACGCAGCTTCATCGCCGGCACGAGCGAGTGACCGCCCGCGAGCAGCTTCGCGTCGGGATCGGCCGCCGAGCAGCTCGACTGGCGTGCTCGACGCTCTCCGCCACCTCGTAGTCGAACCGTGCGGGGATCACTGTTTCGCCTCCTGGATCGCGCGCCACACCCGCTCGGGGCTGGCCGGCATCTGGACATCGGTCACACCGAGGTGCGAGAGCGCATCGACGACCGCGTTGATCACGGCAGGCGCCGAGGCGATCGTGCCCGTCTCCCCCGCTCCCTTCGCCCCCAGCGGATGGTTCGGGCTCTGCGCCTCGACACGGTCGAGCTCGAACGAGGGCAGCTCCGCCGCCGACGGCACGAGGTAGGTGGCGAGGGTCGAGGTCATCAGGTTTCCGTCCTCGTCGTACACGCCCTCCTCGAAGAGAGCGGTCGCGATGCCCTGCGTCACGCCGCCGTGCACCTGCCCGTCGACGATCATCGGGTTCACGACCGCGCCGACCTCGTCCACGGCGACGTACCTGACGAGACGTGCGTCGCCGGTCTCGGTGTCGACCTCGACGACCGCGGCGTGCGCGCCGCCCGGCCACGAGAAGTTCGACGCGTCGTAGGTCGCCGTCGCCTGCAGGTACGGCTCCATCCCGTCCGGGAGGTTGTGCGCCGCGAACGCCGCCCAGGCCGCCTCCTTGATGTGCATCGCACGGTCAGGAGAGCCCTTGACGGAGAACAGACCGTTGGCGAAGTCGAGATCGTCGGCCGAGACCTCCATCTGGTGCGCGACGAGCTGACGCGCCTTCTCGATCACCTTCTCCGCCGCGAACACGAGCGCCGCGCCGCCGATCGGCAGGCTCCGGCTCCCGTACGTGTCGAGACCGTACGGGGCGATGGCCGTGTCGCCGTGCAGCACCTCGATCTCCGAGATGTCGTAGCCGAGCTGGTCTGCGGCGATCTGCGCCCACGCCGTCTCGTGACCCTGGCCGTGCGGGGACGTGCCCGTCACCACCTGGAGCGAGCCCGTGGGCAGGGCGCGCACGGTGGCGGACTCCCAGCCACCTGCACCGAAGCGGATCGCGCCGAGGATCCGCGAGGGCGCGATGCCGCACATCTCGGTGTAGGTGGAGAACCCGACGCCGAGCTGCTTGACGTCCCCCCGCGCGCGCCTGGCCTCCTGCTCGGCCCGCAGGTCGTCGAGGCCGAGACACTCGAGGAGCTTGTCCAGGGCGCCCGCGTAGTCACCGGAGTCGATCGTGAGGCCGGACGCGATTTCCGCCGGGAACTCGGTGATGAAGTTCTTCCGCCGCAGCTCGAGCACGTCCATGCCGAGCTCCGCCGCCAGGGCGTCGATCGTGCGCTCGATCACGTAGGTCGCCTCCGGCCGGCCCGCACCGCGGTACGCGTCGGTCGGCGTCGTGTTCGTGAACACGCCCGTGCACGTGAAGCTGTAGTGGGGGATCGCGTACGGGCCCGAGTAGAGCCACGCTCCGAGGAGCGGGATCCCGGGCGTGATGAGCTGCAGGTAGCCGCCCATCGCCGCGGTCACGTTCGCCCGCACGGCCGTGATCGTCCCGTCCTTCGTCGCCGCGAACTCCATCTCGGTCACGAAGTCGCGACCGTGGATCGTCGACGTGTAGCCCTCGGAGCGGTCCTCGGCCCACTTCACCGGCGACGCCAAGCCGGCGGGCGAGCGCCATAACGAGGAGCTCCTCCGCGTACACGTCGGCCTTCGAGCCGAACGCCCCGCCCACGTCCGGCGCGATCACGCGCGCCTTGGCCTCGCTCAGGCCGATCGTCGCCGACGCGAGCGCCTTGAGGATGTGCGGGATCTGCGTCGTCGACCACATGGTCATGTCGCCGTTCGGCTCCGGCCTCGCGACCACGGCCCGCGTCTCCATCGCGTTCGGGATCAGGCGCGGCTGGACGTAGCGCCGCTTCACCGTGACGTCGGCATCGGAGAACGCCTTGTCGACGTCGTCCGTGGCGAGCTTCCACACGTAGGACACGTTCGACTCGAGACCCTCACGGGCAAGCGGTGCACCGTCCTGGGCCGCCGCCCAGACGTCGACCGCCGCGGGGAGCGGCTCGTAGTCCACCTCGACGAGCTCGGCCGCGTCCTTGGCGAGCGCCCGGCTCGTGGCGAGCACGACCGCGACCCCGTCGCCCTGGAAGCACGCCTCGTCCGCAGCGAGCGGGTAGTGCGGCGGGTTGACCATGTCCTCCGTCACCGGCCAGGCACACGGCATCGGCGCCTTCCACTCGTCCTGCAGGTCGGCGGCGGCGAACGCAGCGACGACCCCTTCGGCCGCGCGGGCGGCGTCGAGGTTCACGCTGCGGATCCGGGCGTGGGCGTACGGGCTCCGGACGACGATCATGTGCACCATCCCGGGCAGCTGGATGTTGTCGACGAACGTCCCGCGCCCCTTGAGCAGCGGCCCGTCCTCACGACGGAGGACGGACGTGCCCACGTACTTGGTCTCGGTGGTGCTCATGACGTGGCCTCCGCGGCCGCCGCGACGGCCTTGACGATGTTGTGGTACCCGGTGCAACGGCACAGGTTCCCTTCCAGGCCGTGCCCGGATCTGCTCCTCGCTCCCGGCCTCGCCGCTGCTCGATGAGGGAGACCGCGGCCAGCACCATGCCCGGCGTGCAGTAGCCGCACTGGAGCGCGTGGTGCTCGTGAAACGCCTGCTGCACGGGGTGGAGCGAGCCGTCGGCGCCCGCCAGGCCCTCGATCGTGGTGATCGTCGGCGCCGTCGACCTGGACACCGAGCACGGTGCACGACTTCACCGACTCGCCGTCGAGCAGCACCGTGCAGGCACCGCACGACGACGTGTCGCAGCCGACATTCGTCCCGGTCAACCCGAGCCGCTCGCGCAGCACGTAGACCAGCAGCTCACGCGGCTCGATCTCCACCGTGCGGGCAGCCCCGTTCACGGTCAGCGTCACGTGTGACAACGTCGCCTCCTTCCTGGTGGACGCAGCACGTCCGAGCCTACTCCTCCGCATGCGGCCGCTCCAAGCGGGGTACGCTGGCTCCATGGTCACCGTGGAGCACATCGACGTGCCCGGATCTGAACCGTCTGCTCGCCGTCCGGAACGCCCTACGCCCCGGAGACCCCGCGAACGCGGCCGACTTCGAGGACTGGCGCAAGCAGGCCGGAGACATGGCCTGGCTCGTCGCCGCCGACGACGGCACCGACGTCGGCGCCGGAATCGGGCTCGTCGGCTGGCACTCGAAGCCGGGCACGGCGACGGTCGAGGCGTGGACGCTGCCGCAGGCGCGCGGGCGTGGCGTCGGCCACGCACTCTACGCCGAGCTGCTGCACTGGGCGGCGGAGCGCGCCTGCGTCGAGGTGCAGACCTCGGTCTCGGAGGACGACCCGGCCAGCCTCGAGTGGGCCGACAAGCGTGGCTTCCGCGAGATCGGGCGGGAGCTGCGCGTGACGCTCGACCTGGCCGGGATCGAGGCGCCGGAGATCGACCCGCCGCCCGGGATCGAGGTCGTCACCTGGGCCGAGCGGCCCGAGCTGGCGCGCGGGATGTACGACGTGTTCGTCGAGGCCAGCCCGGACATCCCGGGCTCGGACGGCGTCGAGGTGCCGGGGTACGACGAGTGGCTGTCGGACGACATGCAGGGCGCCTCGGATCGTCCCGAGGCCGTGTTCGTGGCGCTCGCCGGAGACGAGGTGGTCGGCTTCGCGAAGCTGTCGTTGCCGCACGAGTGGACCGGCACCGCCTGGCACGACCTGACCGGGGTCAAGCGCGCCTGGCGTGGACGCGGTATCGCCTCGGCGCTCAAGCGGACGCAGATCCGCTGGGCGAAGGAGCAGGGCTACCTCAGGCTGACGACGATGAACGAGGAGCGGAACGCGCCGATCCGCCACCTCAACGAGCGCTACGGCTACCGGCCCGAGCCGGGCCGCATCGTGCTGTCGACCGCGCTCTCCGGGCCGGACTGAGATGAGCGTGCCCGGCGCAGCCGGGCACACCTGCAGACGGTGTCTGCCTTCAGGCAGACACCGGGGTACGCCTCCGCGGCGCTACCGCCTCCGCCGCAACGCGCGCTCCATGTCCCGCTTCGCGTCGCGCTCGGCGATGACGCGGCGCTTGTCGGCCTTCTCGCGACCGCGTGCCAGTGCGAGCTCGACCTTGACCTGGCCGTCCTTGAAGTACAGGCGCGTCGGCACGACCGTGAGCCCTTTCTCGCCCACCTTGCCGCGCAGCGAGTCGATCTCGCGCCGGTGGAGGAGCAGCTTGCGGTCGCGGTCCGGGACGTGGTTCTGCCGGTTGCCACCCGGGTACTCGTCGATCGACGCGCCGACGAGCCAGGCCTCGCCGTCCCGCAGGTCGGCGTACGCCTGACCGAGCTGCACCTTCCCGTCGCGCAGCGACTTCACCTCGGTGCCGGTCAGCACGAGGCCCGGCTTCGACCCGGTCGGTGAGCTCGTAGTCGAACCGTGCCCGACGGTTGTCGGCGATCAGCTTCGTTCCGGTCGTGTCGGCCACCACGGCAGTGTAGGGACGACCGGTACGCTGCCTTCGTGACCACGTCCTCGATCTTCCCGCTGCCCCTGTACGGCGAGGATCGAGAGCGCGGCGACCTCCGCGACTGACCGGCGCGAGCTACCGCTCCCGCCTGCGTTCCACGTCCAAGGAGGCTCCATGTCCACGACCACCGCCCTCGGCGTCGCAGCAACCGTGTTCGGCGTCGCCATGGGGCTGTCACCGATCCTGCAGCTGCGAACCGTTGTCGCGCGCGGCTCGTCGGACGACGTCTCGGTTGCGTTTCTCGCGGTGCTGCTGGTCGGCTTCGTGCTCTGGCTCGCGTACGGCATCGCGATCGGAAACCCCGCGCTGATCGTGTCCAACACCGTCGCGCTCGCCGCGTACGCCGCGACCACCGCGGTCGTGCTTCGCTACCGAACGTCGCCCGCCAAACCCTCCTAGCGGCGAGCCCGTCTCTCCGATCCTCTCAGCGCCCTCGCGCGCAGCGGTCGCAGAGCGGGTACCACGGCGGGCAGGTGCGCCCGCACGAGCGGCAGCGGCCGATCCTCCCGTCCCTCACCTCCGCCTCGAGCCGCTGGACGACGCGGGCGGCAGCGGCCTCCTCGAGCGCGGCGGCCCGCTCGATGGTGACGCCCGCGACGCCCGGGTACTGGAGCGCGAACCAGCGCAGGATGCCGGCCACGCGACCCGCCGCCTCCGCATCCTCGAGCGACGCGTCGCGCAGGCGCTTGCGTGTCGAGCAGCCACTGGAGCAGCGGCCGTTGCGACGCGTCGCCGGCGATGGCGAGCGCAAAGATGCCGAGGATCTCGGCGCCGTCCTCGTCGATCGGCGCGTTGATCAGGCGCCAGGTGTCGTCGAGCGACAGCCGGCGGCGCTGCTGCAGCAGCTGCCGCTGCACGACGGCGAGCCGGCCGCGTATCGGCACGAGCGACTCGACCGCCAGCCAGCCCTCACGCGCCCACTGGCGTACCGCGACCCGGTGCCACGCGGCGAGCGCCGCGTCGAGGTCGCGAGGGTCGTCGACGTTGAGATCCGACAACCGTGGCCCGATGCGCGCCTCGTCCACGATGCGGTAGCCGCGATGCCCGTGCGGCAGCTCCACGCGGGGCTCGAGCGCGTCACGCACGAGATCGGGGTCGGCGCTCGCCCAGGCGACGCCGGCCAGCACGCCGACGTGGCCGCGCTCGACGAGCCCGAAACGGCCGGCCCGCCCGGCGATCTGCGCCATCTCCCAGGGCTCGAGGTCGCGCCGCTCCTCACCGTCGAACTTCGTCGTCTCCGCGAAGAGCAGCGTCTCGCAGGGCAGGTTGACGCCGTGACCGAGGACGTCGGTGGCGACGCAGACGTCCGCGTTGCCCGCCACGAAGCGGTCGATCTCCTCGCGCCGCGACGCGAGCGGCATCGCACCGTAGAGAACGGCGACGCGCCCTGGCTGGAGGCGGTGCACCTCGCCCGCCAGCGCGAGCACCGCCTTGCGGCTGAAGGCGACGACGACCGTGCCCGGCGTCACCGAGCGAAGCATCCGCTCACCGACCCACTCGAGGGGCAGCTTGCGCTCGAAGATGCGGATCTCGGCCTGCGGAAAGGCGTGCTCGACGAGAGGCAGCGCATCGAGCGCGCCGAGCACGCGGATGTGCCTGTACTCGCCGGCCAGCAGCATGCGCGTCCAGGCCGAGCCGCGCTCCTCGTCGTCGGCCCACTGCACCTCGTCCAGCACGAGCACCTCGCCGCTCGCGGGAGCCATCTCGACGGTCGAGCAGATGATCGGCGCACCGTCGTTGATGCGCTCCTCGCCCGTCACGAGCCCGACCTGCTCGGCACCGAGCCGCGCCGACAACCGGCGATGCGCCTCCTGCGCCAGCATGCGCAGCGGGCCCGCGTAGACCCCGCGTCCCTGCTCGGCGAGGAACTCGAGCGCGTGATGCGTCTTCCCCGAGTTCGTCGGGCCGAGGTGCGCGACGACGCTCTCGGGCTCGCGGCGACGCTCCGGAAGCCGGATCTCGACGAGCTGCTCGGCTCGCTTCACCGCGGCGCGCCGATGCGCGTCGCTCGCCCGCGCGTGACGCTGCGAGCGGCTCGGCCGCTTCGGCGGCCTGGCTCTTCTTCGCGGTGGCACCGTCGAACCGTAGCCACGTCGGCGCAGCGTGGCCCGCTGCGCAGAGCGAGGCGGGTCTCGCCGCTACACGCGCAGGTGGCGTCGCAGCGTCATCCCGGACCCGACGGCGCCGACGCCGAGGCCGACGCCGAGCAGGATGAGCGACATCAGCCCGAAGCCGAGCGCGCGTACGTCGTCGGAGCAGTCGAAGGTGTCGGGCAGGATCGCCGGCAGCGCCAGCTCCTTGCCGAGGAGCAGGAGGAAGACGGCGGCCAGCGCACCGATGCCGCCGCAGAGAAGGCCTTCGATCATGAACGGCCCGCGGACGAACCAGTTCGTGGCCCCGACGAGCTTCATCACCTCGATCTCTCGACGGCGGGCGAAGATCGAGAGCCTGATCGTGTTGGCGATCAGCATCACCGACGCGACGAGCAGCACGATCACGGCCACGAGGAAGACGACCTCGATGGCGCGCGCCACCTGCAGCACCCGCTTCGAGGTCTGCTCGCCGTCTCTGACGCACTCGACCCCGAGCGGGCCGTTCGGGTCGCCTACGCCGATGCGGCAGACCGGAGCCTTGAACTTGGCGCGGGTCTGCTGCGACAGCGTCTTGACCGTCTCCGCGCGAGTCGGCGTCACCTGTAGGAGGGAGGGAACGGGTTCGACGTGATGGTGTCCATCAGGTCGGGGTTGGTCTTCTCCATGATCTTCAGCGCGTCTGCCTTCGAGACGTACCGGTACTCCGCGATCTCACCCGAGAGCTGCTTGTTCGCGAGGTAGCGGCCGACCGCGTTCACCTCTTTCGGCGCGGCATCCTCGGTGAAGTAGATCCTCACCTCGAGCTGGCTCTTGACGTGATCCGACCAGGACACGACCCAGCTGCCGAGTGCGAGGAACAGGCCGAGCAGGCACATGCCGATGAGCACGGTCATCGTCGCGGCCACGGACGTCGAGAGGTTGGAGCCGATCGACCGGAAGGCCTCCGACCCCATGAGCTTCAGGCGGTTCATTCCGTCTCGTACCCGCCGCGGCGCTCGTCGCGTACGACCTTGCCCGAGTCGAGCGCGATCACGCGCTTGCGCATCTTGTCGACCATCTCGCGGTCGTGGGTGACCATCAGGATCGTCGTTCCACCGGCCGTGTTGATGCGGTGCAGCAGCTGCATGATGCCGACCGACGTGTCCGGGTCGAGGTTCCCCGTCGGCTCGTCGCAGATCAGCAGCGGCGGGTGGTTGACGACCGCGCGGGCGATCGAGACGCGCTGCTGCTCGCCGCCGGACAGCTCATCCGGGCGCGAGCCGGTCTTGTGCGCGAGGCCGACGAGGTTGAGCACTTCCGGCACCTTCTTGCGGATGGAGAGGTTCGACTCGCCCTGCACGCGGAGCGCGTAGGCGACGTTCTCGAACGCGGTGCGCTCGCGGAGGAGCTTGAAGTCCTGGAACACGCAGCCCACGTTGCGCCGCAGCAACGGCACCTTCGAGCGCTTGAGCCGCCCGAGGTCGCGACCGCCGACGATGATGCGCCCCTCCGTCGGCTCGAGCTCCTTGAGCAGGAGGCGGATGATGGTCGACTTGCCCGATCCGGACGGGCCGACGACGAACACGAACTCGCCCTTGTCGATCGTGAAGGTGGCTCGGTCGACGGCCGTCACGTCGGGCTCGTAGACCTTCGTCACGGCCTCGAAGGTGATCATCGCGGAGGCGCTCAGCCTGGAGTGGTCGCCGTTCCCGGTATCGACCGGTTCCGCGAAGGCAGTCGGGGCCGCAGCCGTGGTTTCTGTCATGAGGTGTCGTCGTCCTGCACCGGAATGAATGGGTGCGGCGTCCGAGTGCCGCTCCGGTCTGGTTCGTCCCAGTGTAGCCGACTCCTGCGGCGGTTCCGGGGCACAAGGAGCGGGTGAGGCCGAGGCGACCTCGCGTTCCAGGCGCTACGCCGCGCCCTGCGTCGCCGCGCGCTGCAGCAGGTAGGCGCGCACGAATCCGTCGAGCGCGCCGTCGAGCACGGCCTGCGTGTTTCCCGTCTCGAAGTCGGTGCGGTGGTCCTTCACGAGCTGGTACGGGTGCAGCACGTACGAGCGGATCTGGCTGCCGAAGCCGACGTCCTGCTTGGCGCCGCGCTCCCTGGCCAGCTCGGCCTCCCGCTCCTCCTCCGCGAGCTCGGCGAGACGCGAGCGGAGGATGCGCATCGCGGTCGCCTTGTTCGACGTCTGCGAGCGCTCGTTCTGGCACTGCACCACGATCCCCGTGGGCAGGTGCGTGATCCGGACGGCCGAGTCGGTCTTGTTCACGTGCTGGCCGCCGGCTCCGCTTGCCCGGTACGTGTCGATGCGCAGGTCGGCCTCGTCGATCTCGACCTCCGCCGTGTCCGGCAGCAGCGGCGCCGCCACCACCTGCGCGAAGGCCGTGTGACGCCGATGGGCCGAGTCGTAGGGAGACAGCCGCACGAGACGGTGCACGCCGCGCTCGGCCTTGAACAACCCGTATGCGTTTTCGCCCTTGACGGCGACGCGTGGCCGACTTGAGACCCGCTTCCTCCCCGGGCTCGCCTCGACGAGCTCGGTCTCGAAGCCGCGATCGGCCGCCCAGCGCAGGTACATGCGGAGCAGCATCTCGGCCCAGTCCTGTGCGTCGGTTCCCCCCGAGCCGGCGGTGATGGAGACAACCGCGTCGCCCGGGTCGTAGTCGCCGCTGAAGAGCGCCTCCTCCTGAAGCCGCTCCACCTCGGCACGCACGGGTGCGAGCTGGGCGGCGATGTCCTCCTCGAGCTCGGGCTCGAGCTCCAGGAGCTCACGCGCCTCCGACACCTCGCGCTCGAGCCGTTCCCAGCGCTCGAGCTTGCGCGTCACGCGGGAATGCTCCTGCGAGATGCGGGCCGCCTCGGCCTGGTCGTCCCAGAAGCCGGCCGCTCCCATGGCGGACTCGAGCTCGGCGGCGCGGGTTGTCAGCGCATCGGGGTCAAAGGTACTCACGGACCCAGGCAAGCTGGGCCCCGAGCTCCTCGAGCTGGTCGGCGAGCGAGATGTCGACTGCGTCGGCCATGCGTCGTCAGCCTACCCGCGCAGCTGGAGGGACAGCACCGACCTGGGCGAGCCCTCGCGCGCGAGGTCGAAGCCGGCCGAGCGATAGAGCCCGATCGGGCCAGTCCACATCTCCCCCGGCTCGTCGGCTTCGACCCGGGGATAGCCCTCGAGACGAGACGCGCCCGCGGCGCGCGCCACGCGTGCGGCTGCCTCGAGCAGCGCCGCGGCCACACCCCGCCGTCGGTGCGACGGTGCGACGACGAAACAGGTCACCGCCCACACGGACGGGTCGGGCTCGAGATCGAGCTGCGTGACGAGCTTGGCCAGCCGGTCTCGTGGCCCGACCTGGCACCAGCCGACCGGCCGGTCGCCCTCGAACGCGAGCAGCCCGTCGTACTCGCCGCCGTCGCACAGCGACTCGCGCAGCGCGGCGTTCTCCTCCGCGGTGCGGTCACCCCAGCCGTCCCACGTCGGCACCCACCACGCGACACAGCGGCACCAGCCTGCGTCGTTCTCGTCCGAGTGGAGGTCGCGAAACGCGTCGCGCAGGTCCGGCCCGAACCGCTCGACGCGAACGTCACCCACGCGGCACAGCATGCAGCTAGGGACGGCCTCGGCCACCCAGGCGTCGTGGCCCGCGCGCACGCGCCGCCACAGGCGCCGCGCTCGTCGGCGCCGACGTCGCCGTAGGCGAGGCCGAAGTGCTCCGTCACGAGCGCCCACCACTCCTCCGCGTCGTCGACGTCTCTGGCGTGCCTCTCCTGTGCGGTCGTCTCGGTGTACACGCAGCCGCGCAGCACCTCCACGCGGCCGCCGATCCGCCGCTGTGCGGAGGGCACCTCGGCGAACCGCGACCCGGTGGAGAGCACGCCGTGCATCTCGGCGAAGTCCGCGGTGACCGCGCTCTGCGGCGCCATGTCGAAGCCGACGAACGCCCCGCGCTCGTCGTGCTCGAAGCGCCACCCGCCCGCGACGCAGGCGGAGGCCACGAGCTCGTAGCGGTAGCCGTCCTGCTCGTAGACGCCGACCGCCAGCGGCAGCGGCTCCGGCGGGCCGTCGCCGAGGCCCACGTCGACGAGCCACGCCGCGCCGTCAGGCGTGCGGACGGTGAGACCGAGGTGGTTGCCGTCGGCGCCGCGCGGCTCCGCCATCGTCCGGTTCTGGACGCCGGCGAGGTGGCGCGTCACGTCGACCTCGAGCCATTCGAGCAGCGTGGCGAAGGCGCCGTTCAGGTGGTAGCAGTAGCCGCCGCGGCCCGCGAGGATCCGATCGGCGCACGCGATCGGATCGATTCCCGGCGGCGCTCCCCGGACGATGTCGATCGTCTCGTAGGGGACGCGGCCCACGTGCGCGCGCTGCAGTGCGCGCAGGGTCGCGGCATCCACCTCGCCGGGTCGCGCGTCGACTGCCAGGAGGTCGAGGTACGCACGCGCGCGCTCGTCGGCCAGCCGCTCCAAGCCGGACACCCTACGTCCGATTGCGCGGCGACTGGGCGGGAGCAGGCCTCGGCCCTACGCGGGACTCTCGGACCGGCCCCTGCCGGCAACGAGCCGACGATGGTTGCGCCCGCGCAGCGGGCACGTTGGCCGTTCGCACGTGTGGGATCCGCGGGAGCGGATTCCGCACGCTTGCGGGCAAATCAGGCGCCGTGGCACTTCTTGAACTTCTTGCCGGAGCCGCACCAGCACGGATCGTTGCGACCGACGTCGCGGTGGTCGTTGACGACCTGCGGCTGTGGCGCGAACGGGTCCGGCGGCGTGGCGAGCGCGGTCGCGGTGCCGGCACCGGCCGCGGCGATCGCGTCGGCGCCGTGCGCCGACTCGTGCTCGTAGCTCAGGTGCTGCGGCGCCTGCGTCTGCTGGAGCGCAGGCTCCTCCTTCTGCACCTCGACGTGGAACAGCGTCAGCACGACCTCCTCGCGGATCATCGCGCCGAGCATCTCGAACATCGCGTGTCCCTCCGCGCGGTACTCGACGAGCGGGTCCTTCTGCGCCATCGCCCTCAGGTGAATGCCGTCGCGCATGTAGTCCATCGACTCGAGGTGCTCGCGCCAGCGTGTGTCGACGATCTGCAGCACCACGTAGCGCTCGATCTCGCGCATCAGCTCCGAGCCGAACGACTCCTCGCGCTCGGCGTACGTCTGGAGAGCGTCCTCGGTGAACTCGTCGATCAGCTCCTCGCGGCTCGCCGACGTCGACGCCGTCCTCGATCAGCTCGGCGATCGTCATGTCGGTCTCGTACAGCGCGTTCATCTGCGTGGCCAGGCCCTCGAGGTTCCACTCCTCGACGATCTCGCTCTCCGTGTGCTGGG
Source organism: uncultured Actinomycetes bacterium (assembly GCA_963732985.1). Taxonomy (GTDB): domain Bacteria; phylum Actinomycetota; class Thermoleophilia; order Gaiellales; family Gaiellaceae; genus Gaiella. The sequence continues at coordinate 19,587 of CAVTBP010000010.1, forward strand.
CCACGTTGGTGGCGATCACCTCGCGCGATCCAGCCGCGGATGTCCTCGGACATGTCCTCGCCGCGGAGCACGCGGCCGCGCTGCTCGTAGATGACCATGCGCTGCGTGTTCATCACGTCGTCGTACTTGAGGACGTTCTTGCGCGCGACGAAGTTCTGCTCCTCGACCTTCTTCTGCGCGTTCTCGATCTGGCGCGAGAGGATCCCGGCCTCCATGGGCTGGTCGTCGGGGATCTTGAAGCGGTCCATGATCCCGTGGATCCGGTCGCCGGCGAACAGCCGCACCAGGTCGTCCTGGGCGGAGAGATAGAAGCGCGTCTCGCCCGCGTCGCCCTGGCGGCCGGAGCGGCCGCGGAGCTGGTTGTCGATCCGGCGCGCCTCGTGCCGCTCGGTGCCGAGCACGTAGAGGCCGCCGACCTCGCGCACCGTGTCGTCGATCTTGATGTCGACGCCGCGGCCGGCCATGTTCGTCGCGATCGTGACGGCGCCGCTCTCGCCGGCGAACTGGATGATCTCCGCCTCGCGCTCGTGCTCCTTGGCGTTGAGCACGTTGTGCGGGATGCCGCGTCTCGTGAGCAGCTCGGAGAGGTACTCGGAGGTCTCGACCGCGATCGTGCCGACGAGGATGGGCTGCCCCGTCCTCGTGGCGCTCGACGATGTCCTCGGCCACCGCGTCCCACTTCGCTTCCTTCGTCTTGAAGATGTAGTCGTTGCGGTCGTCGCGGGCGACCGGCACGTTCGTCGGGATCTCGACCACGTGCAGGTTGTAGATCTCGACGAACTCCTTCTCCTCCGTCTTCGCGGTACCCGTCATCCCGGCGAGCTTGTCGTAGAGGCGGAAGTAGTTCTGCAGCGTGATCGTCGCGAGCGTGACGTTCTCCTCGCGGATGTGCACGCCCTCCTTCGCCTCGACCGCCTGGTGCAGGCCTTCGCTCCAGCGGCGGCCCTCCATGATGCGGCCGGTGAACTCGTCGACGATCTTCACCTCGCCGTCCTGCACGACGTAGTCGACGTCGCGCTTGTACAGCGACTGCGCCTTCAGCGCCTGGCTGAGATGGTTGACGAGCTGCACGTTGCGGGGGTCGTAGAGGTTGTCGACCCCGAGCGCTCGCTCGACCTTGTCGAGGGCGGTCTGCGCCGGCGAGACGGTCTTGAACTTCTCGTCGTAGAGGTAGTCGGCGCCCGACAGCTCCGTCTCGTCCTCGCCCTTCATCATCTTGCGCGTCATGGGCTGGCCGTCGAGCTCCTTGACGATGCGCGCGAAGTCGTAGTACGTCTTGGCCGCCGTCTCGGGCTCGCCGGAGATGATCAGCGGCGTCCGCGCCTCGTCGATGAGGATCGAGTCGACCTCGTCGACGATCGCGAAGGTGTGTCCGCGCTGGACGACGCCGTCGAGCGAGACGGCCATGTTGTCGCGCAGGTAGTCGAAGCCGAACTCGGAGTTGGTGCCGTAGGTGATGTCCGCCGCGTACGCCTCGCGTCGCTGCGCGAACGGCATCAGGTTCTGGATCGAGCCGACCGTGACCCCCAGCCGCTCGTACACGCCCTTGTTCCACTCGGCGTCACGCTTGGCGAGGTAGTCGTTGACGGTCACGAGATGGACGTTGTCGCCGCCCAGGGCATTGAGGGTAGAGGGCCAGGCTCGCGACGAAGGTCTTCCCCTCACCGGTCTTCATCTCGCCGATGTCGCCCTCGTGCAGGACGATGCCGCCCATCATCTGCACGTCGAACAGCCGCTGCCCCGACTCACGCTTGCGCGCCTCGCGCACCAGCGCAAACGCCTCGAAGAGCACGTCGTCGAGCGGCTCGCCGTTGGCGACGCGCTCGCGGAGGGCGTTCGACGCCGCCAGCAGCTCCGCGTCCGAGAGCGTTTCGACGTCGGGCTCGAGCGTGGCGATGTAGGCGGCCTGCTGCTGAAGGCGCTTGATTCGGCGGCCTTCGCCGACGCGCAGCACCTTCTCGAAACGGCCGAAGCTCTGGTTGGGCATCAGCGAAGAAAGGGTACCGACAGCGCTGACGGTGTCCGAGAGTCCTAACGGTTGCTTGATCGTTCCGTCACGTGCGCAGGGAACACTGTCGGTCGTGCAGCCTTCGCGCCTCGCCGCCGTGATCCTGGTTGCCGGCTGTCGCGCTCCGGTCGCGGCCGCAGGCGCTGCGGCGCTCGTCACTCCCGGCAAGACCCTGACGCAGCCCGGCGAGGTGACGCCGCTCGCGCTGACCGGCCGGAAGGTCGCGTTCGGGATGGGCGTGTCGCCGGCCGAGTGCAGGGTGACGGCTCTGGTCGATCTCCAAGGGCACCGTCGCCACGTTCCAGCCAGGCGAGCGCGCCTTCGTGCACGATCGAGACGAGCACCGGCACCGGCATCGCCTCGGTCTCGGTGGCGTCGGACCGCGTGGTGTGGCTCGCCTACGGGGGCGGCAACATCCGCGAGTGGGCGCTGTACACGGCACCGGCCGACGAGCACCAAGCCGCTTCGGCTCCGGTTCGCCGCGCGAAACGTCGACGGGCCGGCGCCGATCGTGGTCGGGCCCGGGCACGCCGGTCGGCGTGCCCGTATGCGGTCAACCGCGAGATCGTGTACCTCGGCGAGGACGGCGTGCGGCTGTTCAAGGTGATCGCCGACAGCCCGGTGCGGCTGATCGCCGCCGGCCCCGGGCCGTTCGGCATCCGTGTCGTCGCGCTGACCGCCGAAGGCCGGATCGTCCCGCTCGCCGCCGACGGGAGCGCGGCCGGTGACAACATCGTCGTCGACGGGGTCGTCAAGGCGCTGCGCCTGTTCGCGGGCGGCGTCGCCTACCAGGTGGGCAACGTCGTGAACATCGTCGGGCCCCGGAGAGACCGAAGTGACGCTCCCGGGCGGCGCGACGATGGTCGACGTCGCCGCCGGACGGATCCTGTACCAGCGCGCCGGCGACCTCGGCGCCGTCACCATCTCCACCGGGGCCAACGTGCTGCTCGTGGACGGGACGCCGGCGCAGCCGGTCGCTGGGCCAGCTCGACGCGACCGGCCTCGCGTGGGCCCGCGGGAAGACCGTGAACTGGCGCGTCGGGCCGTTGCCGGCCTCCTGAGTGCCGGCGCGCGGTCGGACGCCGGAGCAGCCTGACGACTGCCGTGGCCGCTGCAGGTCCGTCTCTGGCTACGCGGCGGATTCCTCGGGCTCGTCGGCCGTCGGGCTCGGGCGGCTCGGCCAGGACGAGATCCGGGCCGGCGGCGCGGCGGCGGCGCTCGTGCACGCGCTTGTCGCGGTAGCGCTCCACCTGCCGCTCGAGCTTGTCGATCAGCAGGTCGGTCGCCGCCTCGTACGACGCGGCCGCCTCGCGGCCGTGCAGCGTCGGCCCCTTCGCGTGGATCGTGGCCTCGACGACGTGGTCGTCGGCGATCTTCGGGTTGCGCTCGCGATCGAGCACCACCTCGATCTGCGTTGCATCGTGGAGGCGACGCTCCAGCTTGGTGAACTTCGTCTCGACGTACTTCCTGATCGCGTCGCTGACGTGGCCATGCCGCACCGTCACCTGCAGTCGCATCGCGCCTCCTTGTCCTGGCTCTGCTCCGACTCTAGCGCTACCGCAGCGCCCTGGCGAGGCAAACCACCTCGACCCGCGAAGCGCCCGCCCGGCGGAGCGCAGAGGCGCACGCATCGACCGTGGCACCCGTCGTGTAGACGTCGTCGACCACGGTCACCTGGCCCGCGACGGCTCCGTCGCAGGCGAACGCTCCTCGGACGTTCCGCCGGCGCTCCGGAAGGCTGAGACCACGCTGGCGCTCGAGCCTCCGGGTGCGACGGAGCAGCCCCGCGACCGGAAGCTCCCAGCGCTGCGCCAGCTCGACCGCGAGGCGCTGCGCGGGCACGTGACCGCGGGAGCGTCGGCGCTCACGGTCGCCCGGGACGTACGTGAGCACCGCCGCGCGAGGCGGCGGCACGACCGAGACGAGCAGCCGCGCCGCGACCGACGCGAGGTCACGCCGGCCACCCTCCTTCCAGGCGCGCAGGAAGCTGCGCCCGCGCGCGTCGTACGCGATCGCCGCGCGCGCGGTTGCGAATGCGAGCCGCCGGCCCGCGCACTCGGCGCAGCGCCGCACCGGCCAGGCGCCCGGCGCTCCGCAGCGCTCGCACAACGGCGGGGCGAGACGCACGAGGGCGCGCTCACAGCCATCGCACAGTGGCGTCCCGACCATCCGGCAGACGGCGCATCGCGCCGGCAGGAGGAGCCACCACGGCGCCATGACCCGACGGTAGGCGGCAACGCGTGTCCGGACCGTGCCCGCTTCGTGCCGTCTTTGCGCGGCGCGGCCCACGCGCACGCCGAGCCTGCTACACGAGCGGCGTCGCGAGCATCTCGCGCAGGTCGTCGCGCGAGCGCACCAGGTCGTCCGGTGTCTTGATCGGGAAGAACCGGCCGCGCGGCCCTCGGCGCGGCACTTCGAGAAACCGCGTCGGCACGAACCAGGACAGCTCGTGGTACAGGCGCTCGAGCTGCACCGCCGGACGACCGCCGACCTGGCGCTCCACGTACAGCCAGCCGAGGTCGTAGGACCGGTCGAAGAGGCTCAGGTCGGCGACCGCGGTGTTGGTGTTGAAGACCGCGATCCGCTCGTGGTCGAACCCCGGCGGGAAGCGCGGCGCCTCGAGCAGCACGGGCCGGCCGTCGACGCGGGCCGGCGCGCCGCCCATGTCCCCCTCCTTGCTCGCAACCTCGATCGTCAACGCGGCACCGCCCAGCAGATGGGCTCCGATCACGACGGGATCGACTCGCGCTCCGAGGTTGTCCACGTTCGAGATCGTCACGATCTCGACGCCGGCGTCCCGCAGCTCGCCCAGCGTGCCGGACGCGCCGAGCGCCTCGACGAGGTCACCGTGCCCGGGGCCGTAGGGCGACACGCGGCCGTCGGCCTCCCTGAACAACGATCCGTCGGCCTCGAGGCGAAGCGAGACGAACTGGGAGAACCAGAGCGGGTCGGGCAGCTCACGCGCGGCGACGTGCGCCCTGGTCGCCTCGTCCGTCTGGAAGCTCGTCATCAGGGCAACCGGGATCTCGGACGCCGAGCGCGGCCGCCAGCCGCTCCGTCTCGCCGAGCTTCCAGTCGAGGAAGCTACGACCGTCGACCGCCTCGACGGCCCCCTTGACGACGCCGCCGAAGCGGGTCGCCATGCCCCCGGCAAGCACGACGGCGGCGACCGTGCCCGCGTCGCAGCGCCTCGAGCCCTGCGGTGCGCGCCTCGTCGTACCCGGGGCCTCCGGGCTCGGGCAGCGCCGCGACGTCTCCGGCTGCGGGTGGCTCGACGACACCCGCGACCGGATTCGACGCCGGTGTGAGCTCACCGCCGGCAACGCGCGACGCGAGCTCCGTGAATCGCTCCTCGTCGAAGCCGAAGCGCTCCAGAAGGGCGTGACTGCCGGGGTCGATGCCGTCGAGCAGTGTCACGGTCTCGGCAGGGTGTCGGCGTACGGAGCGCCGATGCACGCCTTGCTCGGTGACGATCGCGCTCGATCAGCGCCGCCGGGGTGACGTCGAAGGCCGGGTTGCGAGCGGGGAACCGGGTCGACACCTCGTCCGCGGCGCGCTCTTCGATCGGGATCGCCTCCCCGCTCGGGCTGGCCGGATCGAGGGTCGAGGTCGGGGCGACGACGACGAGCGGTATGCCGTGATGCCGCGCCAGCACGGCGAGCCCGTACGTGCCGATCTTGTTGGCCGTGTCGCCGTTGGCGGCGATCCGGTCGGCACCGGTGACGACGAGATCGACCTCGTCGCGCGCCATCAGGGACCCTGCCGCGCCGTCGACGATCACCGCGTGCGGGATGCCGAGCTGCTCGAGCTCCCACGCCGTCAGCCGCGCGCCCTGCAGCAGCGGCCGCGTCTCGTCGACCCACACGTGCGCCGACGCGGCCCGACTCCCACGCAGCCCGCACGGCGCCGACGGCGGTGCCGTAGCCACCCGTCGCCAGACCGCCGGCGTTGCAATGCGTGAGGACACGGGCGTCCTCGGGAAACAGCTCCAGCGGCGTGGGCGCTCATGCGCTGGCAGCGCTCGACCTCCGTCCTCGTGGATCGCGCGCGCGCGCTCGGCGGTCGGGTCCGGGCGCATCTCGTCGAGCGCCCAGCGCAGGTTGATCGCCGTCGGCCGAGAGCCGGCGAGCTCCTCGTACGCCGCGTCGACGTCCTCGCCGCGCGCCGCCGCGAGGGCCAGCCCGTACGCCGCGGCGACACCGATCGCCGGAGCCCCGCGCACCGCCAGCGTCCGGATCGCCTCGGCCACCTCGGCCGCCGAGCCGCAGCGCAGCTCCACCTCCTCGCCGGGAAGACGCCGCTGGTCGAGGACGACGACCGCGTCGTCCTCGAGACGGACGATGCGATATGGCTCGAGCTCGCCCACTGCGCTCCAGGACGGCGGTCACCGCTCGGGTGACCCGGCACGTCTACGTCCTACGTGCCCTCGTCCCAGCTCGCGAGGTAGCGCGCCTGCTCCTCGGTGAGCTTGTCGATCGCGACGCCCATCGTCTCCAGCTTGAGGCGGGCGATCTCCTCGTCGATCTCCGTCGGCACGACGTAGACCTTGCGCTCGAGCTCGCCTGCGCGCTGGACGATCCACTCCGCAGCCAGAGCCTGGTTGGCGAACGACATGTCCATCACCTGCGCCGGATGCCCCTCGGCCGCCGACAGGTTGACCAGCCGTCCGTCGGCGAGGAGGTAGACGCGGCGGCCGTTCGGCATCGTGAACTCCTCCACGAAGGCGCGCGCCTCGCGCGTCTCGACCGCCATCTCGCGGAGCGCCGGGATCTCGATCTCGACGTTGAAGTGGCCGGTGTTGGAGAGGATGGCGCCGTCCTTCAGGCGCTCGATGTGCGACCGCGTGATGACGCCCTTGTCGCCCGTGGCGGTGCAGAAGATGTCGCCGATCTCGGCAGCCTGCTCCATCGGCAGCACCTCGAAGCCGTCCATCACCGCCTCGAGCGCGCGCATCGGGTCCACCTCGGTGACGATCACGTGCGCACCCATGCCGCGCGCGCGCATGGCGACGCCGCGACCCACCCAGCCGTAGCCCGCGACGACGAACCGCTTGCCGGCGAGCAGCACGTTCGTGGCGCGGACGATGCCGTCGATCGTCGACTGCCCGGTGCCGTAGCGATTGTCGAAGAGGTGCTTCGTCCGAGCCTCGTTGACGGCCACCACCGGGAAGCCGAGCTTGCCGTCGCGCTCGAGCGCGCGCAGGCGGATCACGCCGGTGGTCGTCTCCTCCGTCCCGGCGATGACGTCGCCGAGCTGCTCGCGGCGGTGCGAGTGCAGCACGCCGATCACGTCTGCGCCGTCGTCCATCGTCACGTGCGGCCGGTGGTCGACCGCCGCCTCGATGTGCTGGTAGTACGTGTCGTTGTCCTCGCCCTTGATCGCGAAGACGCCGATCTCGTACTCGGCGACGAGCGCAGCGGCCACGTCGTCCTGTGTGGAGAGCGGGTTGGACGCGCAGAGCACGACGTCCGCCCCACCCGCCTTCAGCGTGCGCATCAGGTTGGCCGTCTCCGTCGTCACGTGGAGGCAGGCGGAGACGCGATAGCCGGCGAGCGGCTGCTCACGCTCGAATCGCTCCCGGATCGCGACGAGCACCGGCATCTGGCGGTCGGCCCACGCGATGCGGCGCACTCCCTCGGTGGCGAGGCCGAGGTCCTTGACGTCGTGACGCTGTGTCGTGGCCATGACTTCCTTCTCGGTCGGTGTGACGCGGCCGAGTGTACCCGCGGGTCACCGGATGCCTGGCAGCGCCCGCGATGCCTGGCACTGCGTGGCGGCCGACTCACGCGGCGTTCTCGACGGCCAGCAGGGCAGGCACGTCGGAGGCCGGTACCGGCCGCGAGAAGAGGTAGCCCTGCCCCACGAGGCAGCCGAGCTCCTGCAGGCGCTGACGCTGCGCGGGCTCCTCGATGCCCTCTGCCACCGTCGTCATCTCGAGCGAGTGCGCGAGCGCGACGATCGCCTCCACGAGGCGTGCACGGCGCGGGTCGCGCACCACCTCGTCGACGAACTCGCGCGCCACCTTCAGCTCGTCGGCCGGGAACCGCTGCAGGTAGCCGAGCGACGAGAAGCCGGTGCCGAAGTCGTCGATGGCGATCCGGATCCCCATCGCGCGCAGCTCCGCCAGCCTGGCGCTGACCCCCTCCACGTCCTCGAGCAGCGTGCCCTCGGTGATCTCGAGCACGAGCTGCGTCGCCTCCAGGCCGGTGTCGACGAGCACCTGGGCCACCTCCTCGCGAAAGCGCGGCTGCAGGATCTGACGCGCCGACAGGTTGACGTTGATCGCGAGATGGACGTTCCCGGGCACCGACATCTGCCAGACACGGGTCTGCCTGCAGGCGCGCTCGAGCACCCAGTGGCCGATGTGGTTGATGAGACCGGTCTCCTCGGCGAGCGGGATGAACTCGACGGGCGGCACGAAGCCGCGCAGCGGATGCTTCCAGCGCAGGAGCGCCTCGAAGGACAGCGTCCGCCCGGTGACCAGGTCGACCAGCGGCTGGTAGTGGAGGTCGAGCTCGTTCGAGGCGAAGGCGCGCTCCAGGTCGGCCTTCAGCTCGAGCCGCGTGATGGCCGCCTCGTGCATCTCCGGCTCGAAGATCTCGAACCGGTTCCCACCGGCGTTCTTGGCCCGGTACATGGCCATGTCGGCGTTCCGCAGCAGCTCGCCGGCGGACTGGCCCGGCGTGCCGAACACGATCCCGACGCTCGCGCGGCCGAGCACCTCTGTGCTGCCCAGCTTCATCGGCCGCGCCACCGCCTCGAGCAGGCGGTCGGCGGCGGTCGTCGCGCCGGCGATCCCGTGCGTGCCCTCGAGCAGCAGCGCGAACTCGTCGCCGCCGAGGCGCGCCGCCGTATCGGCCGCGCGCAGGCTCTCCTGCAGGCGCAGTGCGATCTCGACGAGGAGCTCGTCGCCGGCTGCGTGGCCGAGGCTGTCGTTGATCGTCTTGAAGTCGTCGAGGTCGAGGAACAGCAGGGCGACGTCGTCTCCGCTACGCCGCGCACGCTCGAGCGCGTGCTCGATGCGGTTCAGCAGCAGCGCACGGTTCGGCAGGCCGGTGAGCGCATCGTGGAACGCCTGGTGCGTGAGCTGGTCCTCGAGCACGCGACGCTCGGTCACGTCGTGGGCGGTGAGCACGATGCCGTGCACCGCCTCGTCGTGCAGGAGGTTGCCGAAGACGCACTCCGCCGCGCGAAAGCCGCCATCGGCATGCCGCAGCCGAAGCTCGCGCTGCACCTCGGGCTCGGTCGAGACCGCGTCACGCAGCTCGGCGACGAGCTCGGTCTGCTCCGGGTCGAGCAGAGCGTCGAGATTCCCCGCCACGCAGCTCGGCGGGGTCGTGCGCCAGCATCGCCTCGACCGAGGGCGTCACGTACCGAATCGTGAAGTCCTCCTCGAGGATGGCGATCAGGTCTCTGGAGTTCTGCACGAGGCTGCGGAAGCGATCCTCGCTGCGCGCCTCACGGCGGGCGGCGCTGTCGAGCGCGAGCGCGACCTGCGAGGCGAGCGTGTCGAGCCCCTGGTGCAGATGCCACGGCAGCGCGCGCAGCCCCGTGACGCGAATCACGCCCTGGAGGTTCTCCTCGAGCACGATCGGGACGACGAACGTCTTCGCCGTTCCGAGCCGGCCGAGCGAGCCGCGTCTTGCGAATCTCGCCGCGAATCGTGCCGACCACGTCGCCGCCGCCGATCACGACCGCGTTCTCGACCGTCGAGCGTCGGCCGCGAGCCGAGCTCGACGTGGACGTACGCCTGTCGCTTGCCGCCGGCGAGCTGCTGCGCGGTCTGCGCCGTGACGGAGCCGATGTCGTCGCGTGAGCGTGCGGACACGAGCGCGGCCGCCCCGGCCTGCAGGACGTCCTCGCGGGCGCGGGAGCGGTCGAAGGCGAGCGACGACGTTCGCGAGCCGCGCGCTGACGGCGGCCAGCAAGCGCGAGGGCCGCGATCACGATCACGCCCGACACCCCTTCGGGGCCCCGCACCGCTTCGACGACGACCATCGCGGTGGTCGTCGTCACGGCGCACCCGAGCACCACGACACGGCCGTCGGATCGGCCACGACTCCGGCTGCTCCACGAGCTGCGTCAGCCGCCGCATGGACGGATCGAGCGCAGCCGCTGCCCAGAGCACGGGCACGGCAGACCAGGGCGACGTCGAGCACGCTGCCGCTCTGGTACCAGCCCTCGAGCAGCCCGTAGCACGTAGAGGCCGTCGCCGACCAGGAGCACTGTCGTCGCGAGCGCGATGAGGGCGTTCGCGGCCACGCCGAGGCCCGTGGTGAGCACGAGCCGGACGACGAGGCCGAAGAGGATGATGCCCGCCACCGGGTAGGCGGCGGAGACCGCCTTCTCCCAGGTGGAGAGCGTCGGGTCGCCGGTGACCGAGCTGAGCACGAGCGCCCAGACGACCGACGCCACGCCGATCGTGACCACGGCGGCGTCGAGGATCGCACCCCAGTCGTGTGCCGGCGTGCGGCGCCGGACGAAGATCAGGAGGCAGGCGCCGAAGAGCGCGTAGGCGAGCAGGTGCAGCACGTCCGCCGGTCCCGGGTACGGCCACGTCGACACCTCGCAGGGACTCCACGAGGTCGACGGCCTGCGCGGCGGCGAGCAGCGCGGCTCCGCCGGCGGCGAGGAGCCACGGCCGCCGCTCGGGCGACCGGTTCAGCGCGTACCCCGACCAGCACCGCAAGCGCGGACAGCGCCGACAGCCCCGTCAGCCATGCCTCGTACGCCACGCCGTACGGGCGCAGGAGCGGTGAGACCGCGAGCAGCACGCAAGCGGCGGCGAGAACCGCAGTGGATCCTCCGCATCAGATCCGTATCGGCGTAGAGCGGCCTACGTATTAGCCCGGTCGGGCGCACCGCGACCTTCCGGGCCGGATCGGTGCTCGAGGTCAGTCGCGGAGCGGTCCGCGGCGGGCACGTCGGCGCGTCCGTAGCGATCCTCGAGGCGCACGACGTCGTCGAGGTGCGGAGTCGACACCTCGAGCACCAGCGTGTCTTCGACGGCGGTGACCCGGTGCACGGTCCCGGGGCGGAAGCGAAAGGCGTCGCCGGGGCCGATCTCGACGGTCTCCAGCGCTCCGCCGACCTCCCCGAGCTCGAGCGTCGCACGCCCCTCGTGCACGAGCCACGACTCGTCCTTCTGCTCGTGGTACTGCAGGCTGAGCGACTGCCCGGCGCGGACGAAGAGGAGCTTGCCGACGTACTGCTCCGCCTCGGCCCAGATGAGCTCCCAGCCCCAGGGCTTGTCGATCCGGCGTGGCTCGTGTCGGTAGCGGGTCATGAGAAGCGCAGCGCCTCCTCCGGGATCGTGGCACCGGCGCCGACGCACAGACCGTGGTCGAGATGGTTGTCGGAGCCGAGGGTGGCGCCGGGGCCGACGACCGCCATGCCGGCCACCGTGCAGCCGGCTGCCCAGCCGGACGTCTGCACCGACGATCGATCCGATCACGGTCGACGCCTCCCCGATCGTCGCGCCGGCTGCGATGACCGCGTTCTCGACCACCGTGCCGGCGCCGAGCCGAGCGCCCGCGCCGACGACGGCGAGGCTGCCGGCCCGCACGCCCGCCTCGAGCACGGCGCCCGGCCCGACGTACACCGGCGGGACGAGCCGTGCGTCAGCGTGGACGTCCGCGGTGGCGTCGACCAGCGTGTAGCCGCTGCCGAGCGCCTCGCCGATCGTCGGTGCGGAACGACCGCTCGAGGACGTCCCGGTGCGCCTGCAGATAGGACGCCGGCGTGCCGACGTCGAGCCAGTAGCCCGGCTGGGCGAGACCGAACACCGAGCCCTCCTCGCACAGGCGCGGGAAGACGTCCCGCTCGATCGAGACCGGCCGGCCTTCGGGGATCAGCTCGAGCACCTCGGGCTCGAGCACGTAGAGCCCCGCGTTGATCAGGTTCGTGTCGATCTCCTCCGGTCGCGGCTTCTCGAGGAACTGGCGGACGCGCCCGTCCGGGGCGAGCCGGACGAGCCCGTACCGGCTCGGGTCGGCGACCGGTGTGAGCATGATCGTCGCCTTGCCGCCGCTCGCGCGGTGGAACTCGACGAGCGCGTCGAGGTCGGCCTCGCGCAGCGAGTCCCCGTTCAGCGCCAGGAAGGTGCCGTCCAGACCGCGCGCCGCGAAGCCGATGCCGCCGCCGGTGCCGAGCGGCTCGGCCTCGACGCGGTACTCGAGCGCGAGGTCGCCGTACGCAGCCCCGAAGTGCTGCTCGATCTGGGTCGGCAGGTAGCCGCACGAGATCGACCGCGCGGCGCACGCCGTGACGGCGCAGGTGCTCGAAGGTGTAGGCGAGCAGCGGGCGGTCGACCAGCGGCAGCATGTCCTTGCGGATGGTCTCGGTGAGCGGTCGCAGTCGCGTCCCCTGCCCTCCGACGAGGATGACCGCCGGAAGGCTCATGCGGCGCCGCGCCCGATGCCCTCGTACGCGAAGCCCGGCGGCGCGCATCACCGCCGGGTCGAGCATGTTGCGGCCGTCGATCGAACACGCGCCGCCGCATGGTCGCGCCGAGCGCGGCCCAGTCCTCGTCGGCGAGCTCGCGGCCACTCCGTGACGAGCACCGCGGCGTCGGCGCCGGCGACTGCCTCGGCGACCGTCGGCACCTGCGTGATGCCGTCGACTCCCGTCGGGCGTCGCGACGGGGTCCCAGGCACGCACGTCGGCGCCTTCGGCGAGCAGCCGTCCGGCCAGCACGAGGCTCGGCGCCTCGCGCACGTCGTCGGTGTGCGGCTTGAAGGCGAGACCGAGGAGCGCGATCGTCGCGCCTCGCAGCTCGCCGAGCTGCTCCTGGAGCTTTCCGATCAGCCGGCGCTTCTGCAGCTCGTTGACCTCGATCACGGCGGTCAGCAGCTGGAAGTGATAGCCGGAGTTGGCGGCCAGCTGCTTGAGCGCGAGCGAGTCCTTCGGAAAGCACGAGCCGCCGTAGCCGATTCCGGCCCTGAGGAAGCTCGGGCCGATACGGCGGTCGAGGCCGACGCCCTCGGCCACGCGCACGACGTCGGCGCCCGTCGCCTCGCAGACGTTGGCGATCTCGTTGATGAACGAGATCCGCGTCATCAGGGCTGCGTTCGCCGCGAGCTTGATCATCTCCGCCGATGCGACGTCGCAGCGGACGACGGGCGCCTCGATCCCGTCGTGCAGCGCGGCGACACGATCGCCGTCGGCGTCGTCGATGGCGCCGATCACGATCCGGTCGGGATGCAGGAAGTCCCGCACCGCAGTGCCCTCCGCGGTGAACTCCGGGTTGGAGACGTAGCCGACGTGCTCGAGACCACGCTCGTCGAGCCGGTGCCTCACCTTCTCCCCCGTCCCCACCGGCACCGTGCTCTTCATCACGACGACGATGCGGCGGTCGACCTGCGGCAGCTCGTCGATCACCGTCCAGACCGCCGTCAGGTCGGCATCGCCGGAGTAGGTCGGCGGCGTGCCGACGGCCACGAAGACGATGTCCGCGCCGTCGATGGCCTCGGCGACGTCCGTCGTGAACGAGAGGCGCTCACGGTTGCGGGCGATGATCTCCTGCAAGCCCGGCTCGTAGATCGGCACTTCGCCGCGACGGAGTGCGTCGACGCGGGCGACCAGGACGTCGCGAAGCACCACCTGGTGGCCGAGCTCCGCGAGGCACGCGCCGGTGACGAGACCGACGTATCCGGCGCCGAAGACAACGATGCGCTCTCCCGACCGGCTCATCGGGAGCGCAGGATACGCGAGCGTCGCGCCCGCCCGCTGCTACTACGCGGCGCGGCGGAGATCGAACAGACGGTTCAGCTCCCGCAGCACGCGGCGCGCGATCATGTCGCCACCCGCCCGCTCGAAGTGCACGCCGTCGGACGCGCGCACCTTGACGAGGCTGCCGGACGACCGCTCGAGGTACTCGGCGTAGCCGCCACGCGGCCCGGCGAACGTCCTGTACGTGTCGACGTACGACACCTTCCCCGGCCGCTCGCTCGGCTTCTGCGATCACCGCGGCGTTGATCACCCGGAAGCGGGCGCTCTGCCTCGCGTTGCGCGTCTGCGGGAGCCCGATCCAGACGACGTGTGCTCCCGCACGGCTGACGCCGTCGAACAGGACGCCGAGGCGGCGGCGGTACTCCCGGCGCCAGACGGCGTCGCCGAACCTCTCGGCCCGGACGCCGTCGGGCGTACCCGTCATGTACGCCTTGTCGTCGTTGGCGCCGAAGGCGAGCACGACGACGTGCGGCTCGAGCCGCCGCACCTCGGTGCTGATGTGCTTGAACCAGTTGAACACGTCGGGTCTCGCGAGCCCGGTGGCGACGCGGCCGTCGACGGTGCCCACGCTCGCGATCGCGGGGTTGGCGCCGGCGGCGCGCAGGATCGCGTAGCCCGGGGTGATCACGAGGGAGTCGCCCGCGATCCAGAGGCGGAGCTTCTTGGCCGCGGTGAACACCGGCTTGACGGGCTTTGCGGCTTGGCGGGCTTGGCGGGCGCCGGCGTCGCCGGGGCAGGTGCCGGCGTGCCGCTCCCCTCGTCGACGCCACCCGCCGGGGATGCGGGCACGGCGATCTCGATCTCGGTGTCGATCCCGTCGTCGTCCGAGCGTCCCAGCGCGTCCTTGACGGCGGCGCGTGGACGGTCGAGCCGCAGCGCACGGCTGACGTCGGCGAGCGGCCCCGTGACCGCGAGCGCGACGTCGCGCGCCCACCCGTCCGGCTGGTTGTACGCGGTCTTGTGGATGCCCGGCGCGTTGAGGAGCAGCGACAGGCCGAGCGCGACGACGATCACCGCCAGCGCGCGCCACGCACTGCGCGAGCCGGCGCGCCGGCTCGACCGGTGTCGGTCGGTGCGCCCCGTTCTGCGCCTCCGGGCCGCCGGCGGCCGAGGCGTTGCCCCGGCAGCGGGCGGCACGGCGCAGGGGGCGGCTTGGTGGGCGACGTCGTCTCGGGCACGTTCTCGAGAGCCTCCCGCGTCCGCACCACGGCGGTCGACCCAGGGTAGCCCATGGACGGCCGCTCAGAACTGGAAGTAGATGAACGGAGCCACGCCCTCCGGCCCCATCGCATGGGTCAGCATGAGCGCGAACGCGAGCACGAGCCGCCTGCCCGAGCACCGGCAGGCGGCCGAACCGGGCCATGATCAGCTGTGGCACGCGCGCGGGAAGGTACTGCGACCCGATCCCGACGGCGATCGCGAGCAGGACGCCGCCGGTGACCAGCGGGGACGCCTCCCCCCAGCCCGTGAAGAGGCCGGTGATCATCTCCCAGGCGAGCTCGAACGAGTCGGAGCGGAAGAAGATCCAGGCCAGGCAGACGAGGTTGAACGTCGCGATGCGCGCCAGCCAGGTGCGCAGCGGCAGTGCGCGGGCGCGGCACGTAGCCGGGTCGCTCCTTCCACCAGCGCTCCGCGGCCAGGCCGACGCCGTGGATCGCCCCCCACGCGACGAACGTCCACGCGGCGCCGTGCCAGAGCCCGCCGAGCAGCATCGTCAGCATCAGGTTGCGGTAGGTGAGGATCCGGCTGCCTCGGTTGCCGCCGAGCGGGATGTAGACGTAGTCGCGCAGCCAGCGCGACAGCGTCATGTGCCAGCGGCGCCAGAAGTCCTGCAGCGACGTCGCCGCGTACGGCGAGTCGAAGTTCTGCGGGAACGAGAAGCCGAGCAGCAGCGCGATACCGATCGCGATGTCGGTGTACCCGGAGAAGTCGGCGTAGATCTGCACCGCGTACGCGTAGACGGCGATCAGGATCTCGAGCGACGAGTGGTTCCCCGGCGCGGCGAACACGTCGTCGACGATCGACGAGGCGAGGTAGTTCGCGATCACCACCTTCTTGAAGAGGCCCGTGGCGATCAGGTAGAAGGCGCGGCTCGTGTCGACGCGCCGCGGGTCGCGCGGCGTGTCGAGCTGCGGGATCAGCTCGCCGGGCCGCACGATCGGCCCGGCCACGAGGTGCGGGAAGAACGACAGGTAGACGGCGAACTTCTCGAGCGTCGTCGGCACGAAGTCGCCGCGGTACGTGTCGACCACGTAGCTGATCGCCATGAAGTGTAGAAGGAGATCCCGACCGGCAGGACGATCGTCTTGACGGAGAACGGCAGGTCGAAGCCGACGATCGTGGCCGCGTTCTGCGTCGACGAGACGAAGAAGTCGTAGTACTTGAAGTACCCGAGCAGGAGCAGGTTCCCGGCCGAGCGCGACGATCAGCAGCCACTTCCGCTGCGAGGCGACGCTCGAGCGGTGGATGCGCACGGCGAGGAACTGGTTCCAGAGCGTGCAGCCTGCGAGCAGGAAGACGAAGCGCCAGTCCCACCAGGCGTAGAAGACGTAGCTGGCGACGATCATGAACGGCCGCCAGCGGTGCACGTGCGGCATCAGCAGCCACGAGAGCGGCAGCACCAGCAGGAAGAAGATGGCGAACGTCGCGGTCGGGAACAGCACGGCCCGTCAGCCTATTGGCGTCCGTCGTGGCGGCTCCGTCTGCTGTCTACGTGCAACATCGGACCGGCCGATTCCCGCTCTCGGAGGTCAACGTGCTCTGGATCATCTACATCGCGATCGTCGTCCTGATCATCGCGGCCTGGTGGCAGATCTTCACCAAGGCGGGTGAGGAGGGATGGAAAGCGATCATCCCGATCTACAACATCATCGTCCTGCTCAAGATCGTCGGGCGGGAATGGTGGTGGGTGCTGCTGATGCTGATCCCCTTCGTCGGTTTGATCGTGTGGATCATCGTCTCGCTCGACCTCGCGAAGAGCTTCGGTCGCGGCGTCGGCTTTGCGATCGGGCTCATCCTCCTCGCACCGATCTTCGGCCTCATCCTCGGCTTCGGCAGCGACACGTACCGCGGGCCGGCGGCGAAGGCCGTGCACCGCGTAGGCGACGACTGCGCGACAGGTGACTGTCACCGCGCCGCGGTGACAGTCACCTGCGCAGCCCGGTGCAGGCGCGCAGGCCGTTCCACCGCCGCAGGGCGGCACGCCGGTCCGATCCGGCGAGCGGGCGCGGAATCCCGGACGAGATGCGCGCGGGGACCCAGCGGTAGCCGTCGATCCTGCGCCCGGTGACGGTCACCTCGAGCACGCCGGTCTGCGACGTGATCTCACGGAAGGCGTAGAAGACGAAGTTGCCGAGCCCGTAGGCGACGAGCGCCTTGCGCATGCGGCCCGCGCCGAGCAGGACGTGCGCATGCGAGCCGACGACCACGTCGGCGCCTGCGGCGACCAGCCGCGCCGCCAGCCGCTTCTGATCGGTGGTCGGGCAGCTCGCGAGCTCGAGCCCCCAGTGGAGAAAGACGACGACGGTGTCGCTCGTCCTGCGCGCCTCGCGCACCGCACGGGCGAGCCGCTCCTCGCGCTTGGCCGAGGCGAGACCGGGCTTGTGCTGGCCGCGCGGTCCATGCCTCGATCAGGTTGTCGTCGAGCACCTGCGTGGCACCGATGATCGCGACCCGCTGGCCGTTGACCGTGCGCCGGAACGGCGCGTACGCCCGCTTCTCGTTCGGCGCCGCCGCCGACCACCGGCATGCCCGCGCTGCGCGCGGCGGCCAGCGTGTCGCGCAGCCCGGCCTGCCCGAAGTCCATGCCGTGGTTGTTGGCCACGTTGACGACGTCCACCCCACCGGCTCGCAGCGCTGCGATGCCGGTCTCCGGCGCCACGGAAGGTGAATGCCTTCGACGCGCGCGTGCCGCGATCGGTGATCGCAGTCTCGAGGTTGACCATGGCGATGTCGGAGCGCCTCAGCACGGGCGCCATCGGCGCGAGCACCCGCGCGGGCGACGCGTCCAGACGCTCGCGGATCGGGCTCTCGAAGTGCACGTCGCCGCCGAAGGCAAGGGTCACCGGCCGGCCGCTTCCGAGCCGTCCCGGAGACGCCGCCGTCGACTGGACGATCCGACGCTGGCCGCTGCTCGGTGGCGGCGGCGTCCGTCGGCTCGCGCGGCGCAGCGGCAGTCTCGTCGGGTGCGCTGTCGATCAGCGCCGTCACGCCCACGACGCAGGCGCACAGAAGCGTGACTGCCCACGATGCGCCGGCGCCGCACCTGACGGCGCCTGAGCGCACGGCGTCGCGCGATCTGCTCCTGTGGCGCAGTCTCTCCGCTCACTGCGACACAGTACGCCGCGGACGTCCCAAATCCGGCAGAGGTCACGGCTCGGCAGACGACGACGGGCCGGGCGAACGCGGGTGGGAGCGCCCTACCGGCGGACGGTCGCGATCGGCTTCAGGCCCTTCGCGATCGCGAGCATCGTCTCGTTCGAGAGCCGGTCGAGCAGCGAGTTCACGACCCAGTACGTCCCGCGCGGGGTGCGCAGCACGACCATGTGCAGGTGCGCGCCCTGGTAGTGGAGCTCGTAGCGGCGCCCCTTGATCCTGCGCGTCACGCTCTTCCCGCTCAGCACGGGTGCGTCCTCCCAGTCGCTCTGCTGCACGCCCCAGTACTCGTTCCGCCCGCCGAGCTTGTACGTGAGCCGGATCGTCTTGTTGCGCTTGCGCTTCTGGTCGAAGTAGTAGGAGCGCAGCGGCCGCTCCGAGTCGATCCAGGACGAGCGCTCGACGACCGTCGGCACCATGAGCGGGAACCGCGTCCCGACCTGCGCCTGGCGCAGCAGGTCGAGAGAGGCTCCGGTGCCGGGCACGATCTGTGGTCGCTGCCGCTCCGGCGTCTTGTCGATCGGCGCCGGCGCCAGCCGCCCGTGGAACGTCTGGCCGACGACGGCCGCGAGCATCGCCCCGTTCGCAAGCTGTCGCACCGGCACCGGGATGCGCTTCACGTCGGCCGTCCCGAACAGGCCGGCGAGCTTCGCGGCGGCCGGCTTGGCGCCGGGCTTCGCCGGGTCGAAGAACACGGTCGTGCGGAAGAACTCGAACGACGGCGCGTTGGCGGGGATGCCGTTGGGCGGCAGCACCATGTCGTAGCCCCGCTGCGAGAGCAGGTAGTTGGCGCTCGACGCGGAGCCGGTGACGCCGTTCCCGTTGAGGACGGTGACCGTCGTCTGGTTGGCAGGCGGAGCCTTCTGCTTGACCTTCTCGCCGAGCGCGGCGGCGGTCGCCTTCTTGGGCGATTCGACGTCCGGGTTCGCGAACTCGGCCACCGCGCGCTGCACGTTCTCGGGCGCCGTGGTCAGGTCGCCGGAGCCTTCGAGCCCTTCCAGCCGCGCCTGGAAGATGTGGCCCGCAGGCAGCGTGTAGGCGAGAGCCGCGTACTGCGCCACCGTCCTGGGGCTGATGTTCTTGCCGCCACCCTGACCCGCCTCGACGTTGCTCGTGACGACCTTGATCACCTGCGGCAGCCGCAGCAGCGAGAAGCTCGACTCGACCTGCTGCTTCAGCGCGCGCACGAACTGCTGCTGGCGCGCGTTTCGGTAGAAGTCCGAGTCCGTGTGCCGGTAGCGCACGAAGTCGAGGGCGCGCAGGCCGGACAGCCGCTGGTAGCCCGGCTGGAGATCGATGGTGGCGTAGCCCGTGGGGCCGCTGTGGTCGTTGAAGTAGCGGCGGTCGATGTCCATCCAGACGCCGCCGAGCTTGTCCACGAGCTGCCGGAAGCCGCGGAAGTTGACCGTGATGATGTAGTTGATCGGGATCCCGGTGAACGCGCGCACGGTCTCCAGCGCACCCTGCTCGCCGCAGTAGACGAACGCGGAGTTGATCTTCGACGTGAACGGCTGCCGGCCCGGGCAACGGATCGGAACGGAGAGGTCGCGCGGGAGCGACAGCAGAGAGATCGTCTTCGCACCGGGATCGGCGCGGACGAGCATCAGCGTGTCGCTGCGCGACGGCGCGTTCTTCCCGTCGCTCGCCCGCCGGTCGTAGCCGATCACCAGCGCCGTCGCCGGCTGACCCGGCAGCGGCACGTCGAGCACCTCGACCGCCTTCTTGAGCGTCGCCGACCGGGGTGCGACGGCCGCGACGGACTCGTGCACGTACAGGTAGGCGCCACCCGCGAGCCCGGCCCCGACCATGGCCACGAGGAAGACGCACCAGCCGAGGATGCTGACCGCCAGGCGCCCACGCGTCCGCGGCGGCGGTTGACGGTACAGCGGAGACCTCGGCGAGCGCAGCCGGCGGGAGAGAGACCCCGCCGTTCCCGTTGCCGTTCGCGCCGGCGGTCCGGCCCACACCTCTCTTCAGCGTCGTTCGCATGCGAGAACGGGCGCCGGGCGCCCGAGTGCCGAGGATACCCGAGCCACCGGCGCGGGCACCGCGCTTCGGAGCTGGCCTTTACGCGCTCTTCACGCGGCGCAGCGCCTCGGCGAGGAACGCCGATCTCGTCGGGCGTGCCGGCGGTGATGCGAAGCGCGCCCGGCGCACCGAACGGGCCCATCGGGCCGCACGATCACGCCTTCGCGCAGCAGACGGTCGCCGAGGGAAGCGGCATCCCCGACCTCGACGAAGACGAAGTTCGCCACCGCAGGGCCTGCCGGGTCGAAGCCCTGCGCGCGCAGCGTGTCCACGAGAGAGCTCATCGCCTCGCGGTTGAGCGCTCGGCGACGCTCGAGCTCGGGCTCGTCCGCGAGGCTCGCGAGCGCCGCCTCCTGTGCGGGCGTGCCGACGTCGAATGCGCGCCGTACCTTGCCGATCGCCGTGATCACGTCGACGGGGCCGACGCCGTAGCCGACGCGAAGCCCGGCCAGCCCGTAGATCTTCGAGAAGGTGCGCAGAACGAGCACGCGGTGGCCCGCCTTCGGCGTACTCCTCGATCGCGTCCGGGTAGTCGGGCTCGTCGATGTACTCGAGGTACGCCTGGTCGACGACGGTGAGGACGTGCTCCGGCACGCGCGCGAAGTACGCGTCGAGCTCGGCGCGGCCGGTCATCGTGCCGGTCGGGTTGTTCGGCGTGGCCACGAAGACGAGCTTCGTGCGCGGCGTGATCGCACCCAGCAGAGCGTCGAGATCGATGCGCTGGTCGCGCAGCGGGCACGCGTACCGGCACCGCTCCCAGCTTGAGCGGGTCGAGCACGTAGCTGACGAACGACGGCCAGCCCGTGACGACCTCGTCTCCCGGGTCGAGCGTCGCCTGGCACGTGAACCCGATCACGGCGTCGGCGCCGGCGCAGACGGTCACCTCCTCGAAGCGCACCCCGTGTCGCTCGGCAAGTGCCGATCGCAGGCGGTAGCAGCCGCCGTCCGGATAGCGGTTGAGCTCCGCACCCGCGGCGGCCATCGCCGCGGTCGCCGCCGGGAACGGCCCGTAGGGGCCTTCGTTCGAGGCGAGCTTGACGACGCGCTCGAGCCCGAGCTCGCGCTGCACCTCCTCGACCGGCTTGCCCGGCTCGTACGGAACGAGGCCGTCGAGCGCACCGCGGACGACTCCCTCGCCCACAGCCCTCACCACGTCGGTCACGCGGCCGCTGGCGCCCAGTCCGGGGGTGGCGACGCCTCGTCGGGGCCCGGGGCGACGGGGCCGCCCGCGGGCTCGGGGGCGAGTGCAGGCTCCCACGCCGCCTCGGGACTGCCGCCGCGCCGCCACCACCAGATGGCGGCGACAGCGATCCCGCCGACGATCGTCAACGCAAGCGCCCACACGATCAGCCGGCGCACGTGCAGGATCCTGGGGCCGAGGAGCTGGAGCGCGAGGAGGGCGATCGCCGCGCCGGGACCACTCTGCCGCTGCAGCCGTCGCCGCAGCAACACCAGACCGATGGAGGTGACGAGCGCCCTGCGCATGGAGTCGATCCTCCAGCCTACCTCGCGCGAGAGCCCGATATCCCCGGCGCTACGAACGCCGTTTCGGCGGCAGGTGGATCGCGCGCCCGAGAGCGACGAGACCCGCCTCCTTGATCGCCTCGGAGAGCGTCGGGTGAGGAGCGATCCCGTCGGCGACCGTCTCCACCGTCGACTCCGCATCGAGCGCGACGACGCCGGCCTCGATCAGGTCGGTGGCGTGCGGGCCGACGATCACGAGACCGAGCAGCTCGCCGTAGGTCGTCTCGTGGATCGACTTCACCCAGCCGACCGTGTCGCCGGACATGACCGCACGTGCGTTGGCGACCCACGGGAACATGCCGACCGCGACCGTGTCGCCGTGGAGCTCGCGCGCCTGCTGCTCGGTGAGCCCGACACCCGCGATCTCGGGGTCGGTGTAGATCGGACGCGGCACCGCGGGCTCGCCGAGACGTGCGTCGTGACCCATCGCGTTCTCGGCCGCGATCTCGCCCTCGCGGAAGGCGGTGTGCGCGAGCTGCCAGCGGCCGGCGACGTCACCGGCGGCGTAGCACGTGCGGCACCGCGGTGCGCATGTGGTCGTCGGTCGGGATGCCGGTGCGGCGGTCGGCCTCGATCCCGAGTCGCCTCCAGGCCGAGGTCGTCGACGAGCGGTGCCCGTCCGACCGAGACGAGCATCAGGTCGCACTCGACCGTCTCGCCCTCGCCGAAGTGAACGACGAGGTGGCTCCCGTCGTCGTCGACCTGGGTGCACTGCTTGCCGAGCTGGAGCGCGATGCTCGCGGCGCTTGAACGCCTTGGCCAGCTCCTTCGCGGCATCCGCGTCCTCCTGCGGGATGAGCGTGTCGAGCATCTCGACGATCGTCACCTCGGAGCCGAAGCGGTTGAAGATCGAGGCGAACTCGCAGCCGATGATGCCTCCGCCGAGGACGAGCAAGCCGTCGCGGCACCTCGGTCTGGGCGAGGAGCCCGGTCGAGTCGACGCAGCGCGGCGAGTCGAGGCCGGGGATCGGCGGACGCATCGGGTACGAGCCGGTGGCGACGATCGCGCTGCGGAAGGTGATCTCCTCGCCACCCCACACGGCGAGCGTGTTCGGTCCGGTGAAGCGGCCGTGACCCTGCACCCACTCGACACCGAACGCCTTGAAGAGCGACGCCACGCCGCCGGTCATCTGCTTCGACGACGCCGTCCTTCCACGCAACGGCCGTCGGGAAGTCGAGCGTCGTCAGCGACGAGACGACGCCGAGCTTGCCGTTCACCTCGCGCACCGCGTGCAGCGCGTGCGCGGTCTGCACCCACGCCTTCGTGGGGATGCAGCCGACGCGGAGGCACGTGCCGCCGAGCGCGGGCTCGCGCTCGACGCACACGACCTTGCCACCGAGCTGCGCGGCGCGGATCGCCGCCGTGTAGCCCGCGGGGCCGCCACCGAGGACGACGACGTCACATTCCATGTCGCGGCGGATCGCTAGCCAGTCGGCGCCGAGGCAGCCCGGCCGTCGTAGCCGGCGTCGAGCACGGCGCAGCATCGTCATCGAGTCGTCGGACTCGCCGACGCGCTCGAAGCCGTGCCTCTCGTAGACGCGGATCGCGTCGTCGTTCCGCTTGTCGACGCACAGCGACAGCGCCGGATGACCGTCCGCCCTGGCACGGTCGATGCAGCGACGTCAGCAGCGCGTCACCGATGCCACGTCCGCGTCGGCTCGGCACGACGGCGATCGCCAGCTCGGGTGTCGACGCGTCGACGAAGCCGTAGCCGGGCCGCTCGCGCGGGAACAGGCGGAACCACGCCGCGCCGACCGGGAAGCCGTCCTCGATCGCGATCACGGCGGTGTCACCGGGTCGACCCCAGGCCTTCACGTAGAGCTGCACCGGGCCGGGGCCTTCGCCGGGCGCCCGCTCCTTCCAGTAGTAGGCGTGGTGGAGCATGTCGCGCAGGTAGCGCACGTCCTGCGCGCCACCTCTCCTGACGACGACCGCCACGGCGTCCTACAGGGCGAGCGCCGGCTCCTCGACGAGCGCGACGAGGGTGCGCAGGAAGTCGGCGCCCTCGGCGCCGTCGATGGCGCGATGGTCGCAGGTCAGGGTCATGCGCAGGATGGGCGCCACGTCGATCTCGCCTTCGACGACGACCGCCTCCGCCTTGACGGCTCCCACGGCGAGGATCGCGACCTGCGGCGGGTTGAGGACTGCCACGAACTGCTCCACGCCGAACATGCCCAGGTTGGAGATCGTGAACGTGCCCGACTCGAAGTCCTGCAGCGTGAGCTTCCCGTCCCGCGCTCGCGAGACGAGGTCCGAGCGGACACGGGCGATCTCCTGGATCGTGAGCCGCTCGGCGCTGCGGATCACCGGAACGACGAGGCCGGCAGGCGCGGCGACGGCGATGCCGACGTTCGCGGTCGCGTAGCGGTGCACCTCGTCGCCCGTGAACGTCGCGTTGACCGGCGGATGGCGCATGAGCGCGGCGGCGGCGAGCTTGACGAGCACGTCGTTGACGGTCGGCTTGGCGTCCCCCTCCGCGGAGCGGTCGACGAGCCGCTCGCGGAGCGCGAGGGCCTCCGTCATGTCGGCCGAGACACGCCAGCTGGAACACGGGCGCCGCCCACGCCTCGGTGAGACGGCGCGCGATCGTCTTCCGGACCGAGGTGAGCTGGACGACCTCGACGTCCGGAGGCGCGGGCGCGGCGGCCGGCGCAGCCGCGGCCGGCGCCGTCGCCGCCTGCTCGACGTCTTCCGCCACGATGCGCCCGTCGGGGCCCGTCCCGACCACGGACGCGAGATCGACACCGCGCTCACGCGCGATGCGGCGCGCGAGCGGGCTCGCCTTCACGCGTGCGCCTGTTCCGGCCTCGCCGGGCGGGCGCCGACGCTGGGCTCCGCCACCGGGCTGGCGGGCGCTCGTCTCGGCGGCAGCAGCAGCCTCGGTCAGGGGCGGCGCGCGGGACTCTCGGGCGACGCCGACGGCTGCTGCTCCTGCGGTCGTTGGCGCGGAGTCGCCTGCGGGCGATTCCGCCACGGGCACGTCTTCGCCTTCGGCGCCGATGAGCGCGATCGTGGTCCCCACCTCGACCTCGCCCTCCGGGACGACGATCTTGAGCAGCACGCCGTCGGCCTCGGCCTCGACCTCCTGCGTCACCTTGTCGGTGTCGAGCTCGTACAGACGGCTCGCGCTTGGAGACCGGATCGCCTTCGGCCTTCAGCCAGCGGACGATCGTGCCGGACTCCATGCCCTGCCCGAGCCGCGGCAGCTTCACCTCGGTCGCCATGTCTAGCTCCTCGCGACCGTGCGCCGGATCGCGTCGAGCACGTCCGCGGCGTGCGGGATGAGATAGCTCTCCATCACGGGTGCGAACGCGAGCGGCGCGAACTTCGCCCCGACCCGCTCGATCGGCGCGTCGAGCCAGTCGAAGGCGCCGTGCTGGACGACCGCGGCCAGCTCGGCACCGAAGCCACCCTGGACGATCGCCTCGTGAGCCGTCACGCAGCGGGTCGTCTTTCGCACGGACGCGACGATCGTCTCGGCATCGAGCGGCGAGAGCGTCCGCGGGTCGACCACCTCGACGGAGATGCCGTCCTGCTCGGCGTCCGCGGCCGCCTGGAGGGACTCGTGCACGAGCCTCCCGGTGGCGACCACCGTGACGTCGGTGCCCTCGCGAAGCACGCGCGCCCGGCCGAGCGGGATCGGCGTGATCTCCTCGGAGACCGTGCCCTTGATCGGGTACAGCGTGCGGTGCTCGAAGAAGATGACCGGGTTGGGGTCGTAGATCGCGGACCACAGCAGGCCACGGACGTCTTCGGGGGTGGAGGCGAACACGACCTTCAGCCCCGGGACGTGCGTGAACCATGCCTCGAGCTGCTGCGCGTGCTGCGCCCCGGGTGACCAGCCCGCGCCACCCTGGGTGCGGATCGTGAGCGGCACCTGGACCTGCCCACCGGACATGGTGCGGTGCTTGGCCGCCTGGTTGACGATCTGCTCCATGGAGATCGTGAGGAAGTCCTCGTACATGATCTCCACCACCGGCAACATGCCCTGGATCGCGGCGCCGATGCCGGCACCGACGATCGCGATCTCCGAGATCGGCGTGTTGCGAACGCGACCTGGGCCGAACTCCTCGAGCATCCCGTGCGTGACGCCCATGGAGCCGCCCATCTCGGCGATGTCCTCGCCCATGATGAAGACGCGCTCGTCGTTCCGCATCACCTGGGAGAGCGCGTCGCGGACGGCCTCCCGGTAGGTCATCTCGACTGCGGCGGCGGCGCTCACGGCTCCAGCGACCCTTCCGCGTAGACCCACTTGAGCCCGTCCTCCGGCGCCGGGTCGGTGCCGGCCTTGGCGAACTCGACCGACGCGTCGACCTCTGCCTGCACCTGCTCGTCGAGCGCGGCGAGCTCGTCGTCCTCGATGCCGAGACGGGCGCGCAGGCGGTCGATCGGATCGTGCGTCTCCGCCAGCTCGCGCACCTCGGTCTTGTCGCGATAGACCTGCGGGTCGCCGACGTAGTGCCCCGTGAACCGGTAGGTGCGCACGTTGAGGAACATCGGCCCCTTGCCCGAGACCGCGTGCTCGCGCGCGGCGACCATCGCCGCGAAGACCGACTCGATGTCCTGACCGTCGACCTCGGCGTGCTCCATGTCGTAGGCGAGCGCGCGATGCTCCATGTCCTCCACGGCCAGCGGTAGTTGCTGCGACGCGGGTGTCGACTCCGCCCAGCCGTTGTTCTCGAGCACGAACACGACCGGGAGCCGCCACAGCTGGGCCAGGTTCATCGACTCGTGGAAGGCGCCGGTGTTGGTCGCGCCGTCGCCGAAGAAGGGAACGGCCACACGGGGCTCGCCACGCATCTTGAACGCGAGCGCGGCGCCGACCATCATCGGGAGGCCACCGCCCACGACCGCGTTCGCGCCCATGTTCCCGCGCGGCACGTCGTAGAGATGCATGGAGCCGCCGAACCCACCCGAGCAGCCCTCCTGCTTGCCGTACATCTCCGCCATCACCGCGTCGATCGGCGTGCCCTTGGCGATCGTGTGCGCGTGCGCGCGGTGGGTCGACGAGATCACGTCGTCGGGTCGCAGCGCCGCGCAGACGCCGCAGGCAACCGCCTCCTGGCCGATCGCGACGTGGAGGAAGCCCGGGAGCTCGCCGGCGCGAAACCGCTCCTCGACCTTCTCCTCGAAGCGCCGGATGACGAGCATCTCGCGAAACAGCTCGCGCAGGCGGGCGTCCGTCAACGTCGCCGCCGCCGCACGGGGATCTCCCTCCACCTGGGTCATCGGGCGTCATTATGCTGACGCCTCGTGAAGCTCGTCGATCAGTGGGCGGCGCTGGAGGCGAACCTCCCGGACGGGTGGGAGGACGTACGTCTGACGCTCACCACCGAGCAGCCCGCCGAGCTGGCGCGGGCGGCGCAGGTGCTCGGCCCGATGAACGCCGGTCGCTCCGGTGACGGGCTCGTCTTCCACGTGCGACGGGCCGGTGGCGCGTCGGGGCCGGAGGCCGCTCGCCGGCTGTTCTCACGCCTCGACCGGGACCGCGTCTGGTGCGTGCTGGCCGCCGGGGAGGCGCGCGTCGCCGCTGTGCGCCGGCCGAGAGCGCCGATCGCGCGGCCACGTCCGGCGTCGCGGCTCAGTGGGACGCCGCGCTCGCGACGCTGCCACCCGACTGGAGCGACCTCCTGTGCGGGCTCGAGCTCCAGTCGAGCGACCTTCTGCCGAGGGCCGCGCTCCTCTGCGCGCCGGTCAACCCGACGCGTGACCACGACATGATCGGGTTCGTCTTCCGCTGCGCGCGGCGCGCCGGCTACGGCGTCTCGCCGAGCATGGCGCGCCGCTGCTTCGAGCATCTCGACGAGGAGCAGATCCCGGCCCGCGTCACGATTCGCCGCATGCTCGCGGACGCGCGCAACGTCGACACCCAGGGCGTCGTCTGGCCCGTCGGCGGCCGGGTCCTGTAGGACGAGGCAGCCTCACCCGGCATCCGCAAGGCGAGGCGACCTCACGCTCGACGGCGTGATTCGGAGGGCGCGGCCGGCCGTATCGCTACGGGGCGACCTTGACCGTGCCGCGCATGAAGGTCTTGTGGGGGTCGCACTGGTACACGAGCGTGCCCTTCCTGAGCACGACGGTCCAGGTCTTCGTCTCGAGGCGTGCGACCGAGGTCTTGCGGTTCACGCCGGCGCCGAGCAGATGGGCGTTGTGAAAGTCGGAGCGATCGCGTACGCGGATCGTGTACCGGCCTGGCTTGAGGCGCGTGACCCGCTTCCCGGCCCGTGTCCTGAACGTGATGGTCTGCGCAGGCCCGCTCGTCAGGAGGAGCGTCGCGCCGACGGGTGCCGTGGGCTTCGGCGTCACGGTACCGCCGCCGCCGTTCCACCGCCGCCGGTACCTCCCCCACCCGGGTCGCCCGCGCCGGCGGTGAACTGCCCCGCCATGCGGGTCGGGTGCGCATCGCAGATGAAGCGGTAGACGCCGTCGGCGAAGGTCACCTGGAAGCTCTTGTCCTCGAGCGTGTCGACGTTCGTGGACACGTCGACACCGGGCCCGTACAGGTGGAAGTTGTGCTCGATCGACTTGTCGGTGACCTCGACCAGGTACGGGCCGGGCGCCGGATTGCCGAGCGCGTTGCCCGCAGCGTCGCGGAGCGAGATGTTGAACCCCGGGCCGACCGATCCGGACAGCACGGGACCCTCCGCCACCGCCACCGCCCGCCGCGACGAGCGCGACGAACGCAGTGGCGGCAGCGACAAGACCCCTCACGCCCTCTTCCTACGCAGAGCGGGCGTCATCGGATTTGCGTCCGACGTGCGCTACGCGCGGAGCTCGGCGTCGAACGCCTCCTGTAGGGCCGCGACGATCTTCTCCCGCAGGACGGTCGCCTCCTCGTCGGAGAGCGTCCGCTCCTGCGACTGGAACACGAGGTGGAGAGCGACCGACTTGCGTCCGTCTCCTGCCTGCTCGCCGTGGTACACGTCGAACACGCGTGCCTCGCGCAGCTCCGGCCCTCCCGCTCCGCGCGCAGCCGCCACCAGCGCGCCGGCCTCGACGTCGTCGGCGACGACCACGGCGATGTCCTGCCGGTTGGCGGGATAGGTGATCACGTCCTCGTAGAGGATCCGCTCCGGGACCGGTGCTACGAGTGTGGCCAGATCGAGCTCGAAGACGCCCCAGGTGCCCTCGAGGAGGGCCGGGTGGAGCTCGCCGAGCCAGCCTGCGTCCGTCTCGCCGGCCTTGCCCGGGTGCAGGAACTCGCGTGCGGCGCGTCGTGGCTCGAACGGAAGGTGGAGCGTCTCGTACAGCGCCTCGACGGCCGACCGTGCCGTGGCGAACCCACCCTCGGAGATGCCCCCGACGCGCCACCGTTCCTCGGGCAGCTGTTCGCCGGCCGGCAGGTAGACGCGCGCGAGCTCGAAGAGCGCGATCCCCTCGTTGCCGGCGTCGACGTTGACCTGCGCCGCCTCGATCAGGCCCGTCGAGCAGCGTCGTTCGCAGCAGGCCACGCTCGGGCCCGGCGTCGGGCACGCCGAGAGCGCCCGGATCCGGGTCGTGGGCGACGAAGCTCAGCGTGTAGGCCTCGGTGAAGCCGGCGCCGACGAGCACGTCCTCGACGAGCCGGCGCAGGCGCTGCTCGCTCGACAGGTGCCCGGCCACGGAACGCCGCAGCGGCAGCGTCCGCGGCACGCGGTCGAGCACGACCCGTGCCACCTCTTCGACCAGGTCGATCTCACGGGTCACGTCTCGCGCCCGCCAGGTCGGCACGAGCGCGTCCCACTCGTCGGAGACCTCGAATCCGAGGCGGTCGAGGATGGCGCGCTGCTCGTCGGGGGCGATCTCGAGACCCACCACGCGATCGGTGCGCTCCGGTCGCAGCCGCACCACGGGCCGCTCCGGGAGCTCGCCGTGCACGTCGACGCTTCCCGTCAGCTCTCCGCCCGCGACGTCGACGATGCAGGCGGCTGGCGAGGATCGCGGCCGGCTCGGCGGCGTACGGGTCGACGCCCTTCTCCCACCGGTTCGATCCCTCGGTGCGGAGACCGAGGCGCTCCGACGTGCGCAGGATCCCGATCGGCTCGAAGTTCGCCGCCTCGAGCAGGACATCGGTGGTCTCGTCGGTGACCTCGCTCGTCTCCCCGCCCATGATCGCCGCCAGCGCGACCGCTTCCTTCCCGTCGGTGATCATCAGGTCGGTCGGCAGCACCTCTCGCGTGGTGCCGTCGAGCGTGCGGAGCTTCTCGCCCTTGCGCGCGCGTCGCACCACGATGCGCCCGTCCGCCAGCTTGGCGCGGTCGAACGCGTGGAGCGGGCTGCCGTGGACGTGCATCACGTAGTTGGTCACGTCGACCACGTTCGAGATCGGTCGCATCCCGGCCGCATGGAGACGGGCGCGCAGCCACATCGGCGACGGCGCCACGCTGACGCCGCGGATCACGCGGGCGATGTAGCGGGGGCAGCCGTCGGGGTCGTCGACGGCGACGTCCACCCACTCGGGATGATGGATGGGCGGATCCTCGACCTCGGAGGGCAGCAGCTCGGCCTCCAGCACGGTCGCACACCTCCCGCGCGATGCCCACCATCGACAGCAGGTCGACGCGGTTGCGGGTCGGTGTCACGTCGAGCACCTGCTCGCGGAGCGGCAGCACGTCGGCGAGCGGCGTCCCCGGCTCGAGCCCGTCCGGGAGCAGCATGATCCCCGCGTGGTCGGCGCCGAGCCCGACCTCGTCCTCGGCCAGGATCATCCCGCGGGAGAGCTGGCCGCGCAGCTCGCGCTCTGCGAGCGGGTCGGGGAAGCCGGGCAGGCGTGCGCCCGGGAGCCCGACGGCAACCGTCGCGCCGACACCGAAGTTCCAGGCGCCGCAGACGATCTGCTGCGGCTCGGGGTTCCCGATCTCGACCTGGCAGAGCTGCAGCTTGTCCGCGTTCGGATGATGGTCGGCCGAGAGCACGCGGCCGACGACGAAGTGCTTCAGGTTGTCGCCCTCGTCGGAGACGCCGAGCTCGAGCACGCGGTCCACCTCGAGCGACGACAGGGCGAGGCGACGCGCGAGGTCGGCGATCGGGACGTCGAAGTCGGACGTACTCGCGCAGCCAGCTGACCGGGACGCGCATCTAGAACTGCCTCGAGAAGCGGAGGTCGTTGCGCCAGAGCTCGCGCAGATCCGGGAACTCGTGCCGCAGCATGGCGATGCGCTCCAGCCCCCAGCCGAATGCGAAGCCGGTGTAGCGCTCCGGGTCGTAGCCGACGAACTCGAACAGCTTCGGGTCGACCATGCCGGCGCCGCCGACCTCGATCCAGCCCGAGTGGCGGCAGACGGGGCAGCCGTCGCCGTCGCAGACGTGGCACGAGACGTACGCCTCGATCGACGGCTCGGTGAAGGGGAAGTTGTGCGTGCGGAACTCCGTGCGCCGCTGCTCTCCGAAGAGGGCGCGCAGCAGGAAGTCGAGCGTGCCGGTGAGGTCGGCGAGCGTGATCCCCTCGTCGACGGCGAGGCCCTCGACCTGGTGGAAGATCTCGGTGTGCGTTGCGTCGATGGTCTCGCGTCGGTAGACGCGCCCGAGGCTGACCACGTAGATGGGTGGCTGTTGCGACTCCATGACCCTGATCTGCGAGGGCGACGTCTCGGTGCGGAGCACCGTGCTCTCGTCGAGGAAGAACGTCTGCGAGCGGTGAGCGGGCGGGATGACCCTCGTCGAAGTTGAGCCCGTCGAAGTTGTAGTGAGTGGACTCGACCTCGCGGCCGTCGACGACCCTGTAGCCGAGCCCGAGGAAGACGTCCTCGACCTCGCGGCGGATCTGCGTGATCAGGTGGAGGTGCCCGCCGGCGATAGCCGCCGGTGGGGAGTGTCACGTCGACGCGCTCGTCCGTCAGCCGGCGGTCGAGCTCGAGCGCGTCGTAGCTCGACGGTGCGCGCGTCGATCGCGTCTTCGAGCGTGCCGCGAGCCGCGTTGAGCGCCATGCCGGTCTCGCGATCGCGTACGTCGCGCAGCGCCAGCTTGAGCGCGCTCTTGCGGCCGAGATAGTCGACGCGCACCTGCTCGATCTCGTCGACCGTCGACGCAGCGGCGACCGCGGCAAGGGCCTCCTGCTCGAGCGCCTGCACGTCCATTGGCATGCGAGGGTACCGGGATGATCGGTGCCCGGCACCGCTCAGCGGTACCGGGCGCCAGGCGCGATGCTTCAATCACGTGGATGGGCTCGTACGACGCCTTCGCGCCGATCTACGACGACTGGTCGGCGCCGATGACCGAGGACGTCGCGTTCTACGTCGAGCTCGCGCTGCGAAGCCGACGGCCCCGTCGTGGAGCTCGCGGTCGGCAACGGGCGCGTCGCCGTGCCGGTGGCGGAGGCGATTGGCCGGAGCGTGATCGGTATCGACGCGTCGCCCGCCATGCTGGCCGGGGCGCGCGAGCGGGCCGACCGTGCAGGCGTGGAGCTCGACCTGCGGCAGGCCGACATGCGCGAGCTCTCCCTCGACGAGCCGGCGGGCGCTCGTGTACTGCCCGTTCCGCTCGCTGCTGCATCTCCCCACGTGGGCCGATCGCCGGCGCGTCTTCGAGCGGGTCGCCGCGTCGCTACGCCCCGGGCGGCCGCTTCGCCTGGAACGCCTTCGTCTTCCTTCCCTCGATCGCGACGGAGATCGACGGCCGCTGGCGTGACCAGAACGGCGTCCGGCACCGCTGCGACTACGCCCCGGCGGACAACCGCGTGGACGTGACGCTCGAAAGCGGGGCGTCGGTGTCCCTCTGGTGGGTCGCCCGCTCCGAGTGGGAGGCGCTCGTGGACGTCGCCGGCCTCGAGATCGAGGCGCTCTACGGGTGGTTCGACCGGCGGCCGTTCGACGACGCGAGCAGCGAGTTCGTGTACGTGGCACGCAAGCGCGAAGGGTCAGGCCCGTGACGCCCGACCCGGCCGTGCCGCTGTACGACGCGATCGCCGGCATCTACGACCCGTGGTCGGCGTCGGTGACGGAGGACGTCGAGTTCTACGTCGAGGTCGCCCTCGCGTCCGGTGGCCCGGTGGTCGAGCTTGCGGTCGGGACGGGGCGGGTCGCGATCCCCATCGCACAGGCCGGAGTCCCGGTGATCGGCATCGACCAGTCCGCGGAGATGCTCGCCGTGGCCCGCGCCTACGCGGAGCGCGAGAGCGTCGCCGAGCTCGTCGACCTCCGCCGCGGCGACCTGCTCGAGCCACCGGTGGAGGAGCGTGTGCCGCTCGTGACCTGCCCGTTCCGCTCGCTGCTCCATCTGGAGAGCGCCGAGGACAAGCTCGCAGCCCTGCGCGCGGCGCGCGGACCTGCTGTCACCCGACGGGCGCTTCGTGTTCGACGTCTTCGCCCCGTCCCGCGAGGACATCGAGGAGACGGACGGACGCTGGCTCGAGCGTGAGCCGGGCATCTTCGAGCGCGCCGACTGGGACGAGGAGGCCCGGACGCTGACGCTGTCCGTGCGCTCCGGAGGCACCGCTGCGTCCTTCGGCCTGCACTGGCTCGGCGAGCCGGAGTGGCGAGCGCTTCTGGACGAGGCGGGCTTCGAGGTCGAGGCGCTCTACGGCTGGTTCGACCGGCGCCCGTTCGACGGCGGCGAGGACATGATCTGGGTCTGCCGGCGCCGCGTCTGACCGGTCGTCCGGGCTCGCCCGCGCAGCTTCGCCGACGGGCCGGAACCGTTAGAGTCGCGGTCGATGGTGTGGCTGCTCGTGATCCTCGGCGTGATCGCGGTCATCGTGATCGCGGTCATCGTCCTCTACAACAACTTTGTCCGGCTGCGAAACCGCGTCGACAACGCGTGGGCGCAGATCGAGGTGCAGCTCAAGCGGCGCTGGGACCTGATCCCCAACCTCGTCGAGTCGGTCAAGGGCTACGCCGCCCACGAGCGCGGGACCTTCGAGGCCGTCACCGAGGCGCGCGCCGCCGCCCAGCAGGCCCGCACGCCGGAGCAGGCAGGGCAGGCGGAAGGGCTGCTGAGCCAGGCGCTGGGTCGCCTGTTCGCGGTCGCCGAGGCCTATCCGGAGCTGCAGGCGGACGAGAACTTCCGGCAGCTCCAGACCGAGCTCGCGGAGACGGAGAACAGGATCGCCGTCTCACGCCAGGTCTACAACGACACCGTGCTCACGTTCAACAACGCGATCCAGACCTTCCCGGGCGTGCTGCTCGCAGGGCACGTTCGGGTTCACGCAGCGCGAGTTCTTCGAGGTCGAGGACGACGCGCAGCGGGAAGTGCCGCGCGTCGACTTCTCCCGTCCGCCCGCCGTCGGGGACGCGGGCGCCGCGGGCGGAGCGTCGAGTGAGCCGCCGAGCACGTAGCGTTCTCGCCCTCGCGGCGGTCGCGCTCCTCTCTCTCGCACTCGCAGCCGCCGCCCAGGCTCGTTCGTACGCTCTCCTCGAGAGCAACGTCACGGCCGCCGTCGGCGCAGGACGGCAGCCTCTCGGTCGTCGAGCGGATCACGGTCTCGTTCGACGGGAGCTACACGTTCGGCTTCCGCGAGGTGCCCTACCGGTCGGGCGAGCGCATCGACGGCATCTCGGTCTCCGAGAACGGCACCGCGTACCGTCCCGGCGCGCTCGACCGAGCTCGAGCCGGGCGGCCCGGCCGGCACGTTCGGCGTGCGCGACCTCGGCGGCCGCGTACGCATCGTCTGGCGCTTCGCAGTCGGGCGCGGGCGGCACGCGGACGTTCACGATCCGCTACCGGATACGCGGCCTCGCGGTCGCCTACGACGACGTCGTCGACGTGAACCTCAAGGTGTGGGGCGACGAGTGGGAGCAGTCGCTCGGTCGGCTGACGCGCCGACGATGCGAGGGCCGGGCAACGTCGTCCGTGCGTGGGGTCACCCGGTGTGGGTGCGGGGAGACGTCACCCTGCAGGGCAACAGGGCTCTGCTGCGGGCGGTGGACATCTCGGCGAACCAGTTCGTCGAGCTGCGCGCGCTGTTCCCGCGCCGCTCCTTCACCTCGACGTCGGGAATGAAGGTCGAGGACGGTCCCGGCCTGCAGAAGATCATCGCCGAGGAGCGGGAGGACGCAGCCGAATACGCCCGCGACCGCGAGCGGATCGACGATGCGATCGCGCACCCGTGGCGCACCGTCCTGATCCTGCTCGCGCTCGCGACGATCCCCGCCTTCCTGGTCGCAGCCGCCGTCTTCTGGCTGTACGGCCGCGAGCTCGGCACCGGGTACGACCGCGAGTACGAGCAGGAGCCGCCGACGGAGACAGAGCCCGCTCTGGTGCCCACGCTGATGCGGCAGGGTGGCGAGGCGGGCTCGTTCGAGTTCACGGCGACGCTCTTCGATCTCGTGCGCCGGGGCGTCTACCACGCCGAGCCGACGACGACCGAGCGCTCGATCTGGGGTGGCCTGCGCAAGGAGCGGGTGCACGACCTCCAGCTCTCGGCCGGCAGCCACGACGAGGCGCTGCACACCCTGGGAGAAGGAGGTCACGCGCGTGGTCGACGACGTGCTCGACGGCGGCACCGAGGTGCTCTCCGGCTTCCGCAAGCGCATCGAGGCCGACCGCGAGCAGATGTCCAAGCGGTTCGCGGCGTTCAAGGAGGACGTCGGCAGCGAGGTGAGCAGCCGGCGCTGGTTCCGGTCGATCGGAGCGCTCCCGCTGGGCATCGGCGTGGTCGCGTTCGCCGGGATCGGCGCTGCTGCTCGGCTGGAGCGCGCTCGACGGCTGGCGCAGCGTCTATCCGAGGTGGAGCGACGTGGTGCTGCTGGCGCTGGCTGCGTGCTCGCTTCGTCAACGCGGCGGTGCTGCTCGGGACGCTCGTCCGAGGGCGAAAGCTGTGGCGTCGCAGGTCGCGTGAGGCCGGGATCGAAGCCGAGCGCTGGGAGGCGTTCCGCCGCTACCTGACGGACTTCCCACGCCTGGACGAGGCGCCGCCGGCGTCGCTCGCGCTGTGGGAGCGCTTTCTCGTCTACGGGATCGCGTTCGGGATCGCCGACCGCGTCCTGCAGGCGGCACACCTCCACATGCCCGAGCAGCTGGCGCAGGCGAGCTCGATCTACTGGATCTCACCCGGCGGCGACCTCGGCTCCGGCGCCTCGTCGCTCTCGATCGGCGACCTCTCGTCCGGCTTCGGCTCTGCGCTCGCGCCGCCCTCGTCCGGCTCGGGAGGTGGCGGAGGCGGCTTCTCGGGCGGCGGCGGAGGCGGCGGAGGCGGCGGGGGCGGCGGCTTCGGCTAGCCGTCCCGATTGAGCCGCGACGCGACAGCTCGTAGAGCGCGATCGCGCCGGCGGCCGCGACGTTGAGCGATTCGGCCTCGCCCGGCAACCGAATAGTCGCCACACGACCGTCCGTGACGAGCATCGCGCGGCAGACCGCCGCGCTCGGACCCGAGCACGAAGGTCAGCGGGGGCTCGAGGTCCAGCTCCGTCAGCGGAGCACCCCCGTGGGCGACAAGCGCGACGCGTCGGCCCGGCGCCTCGTCCCACGCCACGACCGGCACACGGAAGACGGCGCCCGCCGACGCGCGCAGCGCCTTCGGCGACAGCGGGTCGGCACAGCCCGTCGGACAACGCCACGCACGCACCGAAGGCATCGGCAGTGCGGAGCAGCGTCCCGACGTTGCCCGGATCGCCGACTCGCCAGAGCGCGAGGCAGACGTCGCGGAGCCTTGGTCGGAAGGGCTGAGCGCGCATACACTCCGATCGCGCGGGCGGGGTGCGGCAGCGTCGAGACGGACGCAAGCAGCCTCGGGGGAGACGTTCTCGCCCGCGACCAACAGATCGACGGGCTCGACGCCGGCACTCCGCGCGGCGTCGACGAGGTCCTCCCCCTCGCAGGCGAACAGACCGGTCTCGTCGCGGTGCTTGCGCGCCGAGAGGAGCTTGCGGACGCGCTTGAGCCGCTCGTTGTCGCGCGACTCGATCACGCGACCCGGGTCACCGCCGCGGCCGGGTCAGGCCGCGTTCGCGAGCGCGGCCTTGGCCTGCTCGGCGACCGCTGCGAACGCGTCCGGCTCGTTCATCGCCAGATCGGCGAGCGACTTGCGGTCGAGCTCGATGCCGGCCTTGCCGAGGCCGTGGACGAGCTGGTTGTAGGAGAGCCCGTTCTGCCGCGCCGCGGCGTTGATGCGGATGATCCAGAGCGAGCGAAAGGTGCGCTTGCGGTTCTTGCGGTCGCGGTACGCGTAGACGAGCGAGTGGTCGACCTGCTCCTTGGCGTACGTGTAGTGCGACTTCTTGAGCCCGTAGTAGCCCTTCGCCTGCTCGAGTACCTTGCGGCGCTTCTTGCGCGCGGCAACGGATCGCTTGACGCGAGGCATGGCTCAGCTCCTCCCCAGCAGCTTCTTGATCGACTTCGCGTCGCTCGGAGCGACCTCGTACTCCTTGCGGAAGCCGCGCCTACGCTTCGACGACTTCTTCTGCAGGTTGTGGCTCTTCATCGCGTGACGGCGCAGGAGCTTCCCCGCCCCCGTCACCTTGAACCTCTTCTTCGCCCCGCTTGATGTCTTCACCTTCGGCATCGCGTTTCACTCCTGCGTTCTTTGTCGGCCCGAGAACCATGACCATGTTGCGTCCGTCGAGAAGGGGCTGCTGCTCGATCTGCCCGATCTCCTTGACGTCTTCGGCGAGACGCTCCAGAAGCATCCGACCCCGTTCCGGGTGGAGGGTCTCCCGCCCCCGGAACATGATCGTCACCTTGACCTTCGCCCGCTGGTTCAGGAAACGGACGACGTGGCCCTTCTTGGTCTCGTAGTCGTGGATCCCGATCTTCGGTCTGAACTTGATCTCCTTGATGTTGATCTGCGACTGGTGCTTGCGCGCCTGCTTCGCCCGCTGCTCCTGCTCGTAGCGCCACTTCCCGTAATCCATCACCCGCGCCACGGGCGGGTCGGCGTTCTTCGCGACCTCCACGAGGTCGAGGTTCTTCGAGTACGCGTACTCGAGCGCCTCCTTCGTGTCCTTGATCCCGATCTGCTCGCCGTCCTCGCCGACGAGCCTCACCCGCGGCACGCGAATCTGCTCGTTGATCCGATCCTGCTGGACGACCGGCCGCGTCCTGTCCTCGGGACGACGCCTGGGTCTCAAAGGCCACTCACCAAGCTCTGTTACCTCTCAAGTCCTCGTTGTTCCTTCCTCTCAATGCCGATTCTGCTCTCGAACACGAAAAGCCGCTGCACGCAGCGGCACCGGATCCTCGTCTTGCGACTCGGTTGAACCCCGCGCGACGCGCTGCCGGCGAGGTGAGGGGCGATGCCGTCCCTGCTTGCAGAGATGGAGCGTAGCAGGCTCGTAGCGGCGGGATACGTCGCGTCT
The DNA here is from genome assembly GCA_963732985.1 of uncultured Actinomycetes bacterium. Lineage (GTDB taxonomy): Bacteria > Actinomycetota > Thermoleophilia > Gaiellales > Gaiellaceae > Gaiella. The sequence continues at coordinate 57,461 of CAVTBP010000010.1, forward strand.
TGCCGCGGACGCGGTGACCGAAGATCCGACCGCTACGAACCGGTCGTCGGGCTCTGCGACGCGAGCTCGGCGAGCAGCTCGTCCAGGGAGAGCGTCGCCTGTGCGTCGCCGCCGCGCCGCCTCACGGCGAGCGCGTCGTCGCTCTCGCGATCACCCCACACGACGGCGTAGGGCACCTTCTCGAGCTCGACGTCGCGGATGCGCTTGCCGAGCGTCTCGGCGCGATCGTCCACCTCGGCGCGGTAGCCGGCGTCGCGGAGCCGCGCCGCCAGGGCGCGCGCCGCCTCGTGGTGGTCCTCGCCGACGGGCACGACGCGCACCTGCACCGGGCGCCAGCCAGAGCGGGAACGCGCCGCCGTAGTGCTCGATCAGGATGCCGATGAAGCGCTCGAGCGACCCGAGCAGCGCACGATGGATCACGTACGGCGTGTGCTCGTGGTTGTCGGCGCCCATGTAGGTGAGGCCGAACCGCTGCGGCATCTGGCTGTCGAGCTGGATCGTCCCCATCTGCCACGAGCGACCCAGGACGTCCTTCATGTGGAGGTCGATCTTGGGCCCGTAGAACGCCCCTTCGCCCTCACCGACGAAGAAGTCGAGCCCGCGCCTCTCGAGCGCCGACCGGAGCGCCTCCTCGGTGAAGTCCCACTCCTCGTCGGTGCCGAGCTTGTCCTCGGGTCGGGTCGAGAGCTCGAAGCGAGCCTCCACCCCGAACAGGTCGTAGAGGAAGGCGACGTAGTCGAGGCAGCCGAAGATCTCGTCCTCGATCTGCTCGCGGGTGCAGAAGATGTGGGCGTCGTCCTGCGTCACGTGCCGGACACGCAGGAGGCCGTGAAGCGTGCCGGCGAGCTCGTTTCGGTGCAGCGTCGAGGACTCCGCGAAGCGCACCGGCAGCTCCCTGTAGCTGCGCAGCTGGCTGCCGAACAGGAGCATGTGCCCGGGGCAGTTCATCGGCTTGAGGCCCCAGGTCTTGCCCTCGTCCTCGATGAGGAACATGTTGTCGCGGAACTTCTCCCAGTGCCCGGAGGTGACCCAGAGCTCGGAGTCGTAGATGAGCGGGGTCTTCACCTCGTCGTAGCCGCGCTCGCGGTTCTCGCGGCGACGGAGGTCCTCGAGCTCGTTCCAGACCACCATCCCCTTGGGGTGCCACAACGGTGATCCCGGCGAGTGGTCGTCGAAGTGGAAGAGGTCGAGCTGCTGGCCGAGCCGGCGGTGGTCGCGGGCGCGCGCCTGCTCGAGCCGCTCGAGGTGCGCGTCGAGGTCGGCCTGCGAGTAGAAGGCCGTCCCGTAGATCCGCGTCAGCTGCGTGTTCTTCTCGTCACCGCGCCAGTAGGCGCCGGCGAGACCGGTGAGCTTGACCGCCTTGATCGGCGTCGCGCTCTGGAGATGCGGCCCGCGGCAGAGGTCGGTGAAGTCGCCCTGCGTGTAGAGCGTGATGTCGCCCTCGGCCGTGTCGACGAGCTCGACCTTGTACGGCTCACCCTCCGCGTCGAACCGCTGCGCGTGCTTCGTCGCGCGTGATCTCCTCGCGCTCCCACGTCGCGGCCCTCGTCGATCTCACTCCGGATCTCGTCCTCGATCGCCTCGAGGTCGCCTTCGTGGATCGGCTCCGGGAACTCGAAGTCGTAGTAGAAGCCACCGTCGATCGGCGGGCCGATCGCGACCTTCACACCCGGGTACAGGCGGCGCACGGCCTCGGCGAGCAGGTGCGCCGTGGAGTGGCGGAGCACGTACAGGGCGTCCGGGTCCGTGCGTGTCGCGCGTGGTGAGGATCTGGATGCCGCGCACCGTCCGGCGAGCGGCAGCCGCGCAGGTCGCGCGGCTCGCCGTCGGCACGCACCAGCACCGCCTGCTCGGCGAGCTTCGGCCCGATCGCGCGCGCGGCGTCGAGCCCGGTCGCGCCCTCCGGCAGCTCGAGCTCGGTCTCGTCGGGCAGGACGACCTTCATCGCGGCGGAGGATAGTCGTGGAGCGGAGCGGCGCTCGCCCCTACCGGGGGCAGGCGAGCGCCGCGGGCGTTTCCCGTAGCGCTCGATGCGAGCGCGGTCGTTCATCCGCCTCATCCTAACGGGAGCGCCGGCATAGCGGCGGACACGTCCGGCTGAGCGCTGTCCGGGGTCTGACCCCTGACGTGTCCCGCGCGGCCGCGTCCGGCGGGTCACTCGTTCGGGCGTTGAGGACATCACCGCGGAAGACCGAACCTACTGAGGTGCCGCCCGTTCCGGTCTACCGGGGACGCTTCGGCGTCGCCGAGGCGGAGCGCCTGCTCTGGCGCGCCGGGTTCGGCCCTCGCCGCGGAGAGGCGCGCAGCCTGTCGGAGCGCGGTCTCGACGAGGCCGTGCGCTCGCTCACGCACCCGGGCCGGGAGCGGCTCGTCGGGAAGCCGCCACGCGACGACAAGCGCCGCCGTCTCGCGCCGGCCGACGCCTACGGCCACGACCACCTCTGGTGGCTCGACCGCATGGTGCGGACGAGCCGCCCGCTGGTCGAGCGGATGACGCTCGTCTGGCACGACTGGTTCGCGACGTCGAACAACGGTGTCGGCTCGCAGAAGCTGATGCTCGAGCAGAACCAGCTCTTCCGCCGGTTCGCGCTCGGGAACTTCCGCTTCCTCGCTGCACGCGGTGACGGCCGACCCGGCGATGCTGCTGTGGCTGTCGGGCGCCGACAACTCGAAGGACGCGCCGAACGAGAACTACGCCCGCGAGCTGATGGAGCTGTTCACGCTCGGCGAGGGCAACGGCTACGACGAGCGCGGACGTCCGCGAGCAGGCACGGGCGCTGACGGGCTTCCGCTACGTCTGGAGCCGGAACAAGGGGCCCGTCAACTTCCACTTCGACCCGCGGCGGCACGACAAGGGCGTCGAAGCTCGTGTTCGGGCAACGGGGCAACTTCGACTTCCGGGACGCGTGCAACCTCTGCCTCGACCACCCGGCGCACCCGCGCTTCGTGGTCGACAAGCTGTGGAGCTACTTCATCCCGGTGCCGCCCGAGCCACGCACCCGGCGGGCGCTCGAGGCGCTGTACCGCGAGCGCTACGAGGTGCGTCCGCTCCTCGACGCGATCCTCCGTCACCCGAAGCTCTACCTCGGGCCGCGCATGGTGAAGCCGCCCGTCGTCTACATGGCCGGCCTGCTCCGCACGCTCGGGCGACGCGTCGAGGGAGGCTCCTGGGTCTGGCTCGCCGACGGGGTCGGGCAGCGGCTCTTCTACCCGCCGAACGTGGCCGGCTGGGACGACGAGCGGTGGCTCGACACGGGCACCTTCCGCGGCCGCTGGGCGGTCGCGAACGAGGCGCTCTCGAAGTTCGCCGTCGAGCAGAAGCGCGGCAAGAAGCCGCCCAAGGTGCCGTTCGACGCCGAGAAGATCGTCGCCAACGCCGTCTACCTGCTCGGCAGCCCGCGCATCAGGCCCGAGACGCACAGGGCGCTCGTGCGCTTCGCACGCACGGCGCTGTCCGACGCGACGAGGACTGGAAGAAGGACGCCTACCCGCCGCTCGTCCTCAACGCCGTCCGCCAGCTGCTCGCCGTGTCCCCCGACCTCCAGACCGCCTGATGGGCTGCTGCAGCGAGCACACGCGCTCCGACCTGCTGCGCCGCGGCGTCGCGAGCGCGGGCCGCGGGCTGCCGGCCATCGAGCCCGGCATGCCGACACCGGCCGGCACGGGTCTCGACCGGCGCAGCTTCCTGGCGCGGAGCCTCGGCCTGGCGATCGCCGTCTACGGCGGCGCTTCGCTGAGCCCCGAGGCCTTCGAGGCCGGGATCGCCGCCGCACAGGCCGCGGCACGGCCGAAGAACAAGGTGCTCGTCAACGTGTTCCTCGACGGCGGCGCCGACTCGCTGTCGATGCTGTTCCCGGCCGACGGATCCGCTCTATCGCAAGCTGCGGCCACGCCTCGCGCTCGGCCCCGCACAGGGGATCGCGTTCGCCGAGGACCCACGGCTGCGCTGGCATCCCGCGCTGACGCCGTTCGCGACGCTGCACGCCGAGGGCAAGGTGACCGTGATGCCCGGGATCGGCTACGCCGACCCGAACCAGTCGCATTTCACGTCGCGTCACTTCTGGGAGGTCGGCGGGCTCGACGAGCGGCTCGGCGACCGGCTGGATGGGCCGGTATCTCGACCGCTACGGCGCGCCCGACAACCCGTTGCAGGGTCTCGCGCTCGACTGGGGCCTGCAGCCGTCGCTCGCGACGAAGAAGGTGCCGGTCGCCTCGATCGACGGGCCCGACCGCTTCGACTTCTGGACGCGCGGGGTCTGGGGCGACGTCCAGGATCGGCTGCTCGACGCGATCGGGCTGCTCGGCAGGATCCCGACACGGTCCGACCCGGGGCTCGAGCAGGCCACCGACGCAGCGCGCCAGACGGCGCAGCTGTACCGGCAGCTCGCGCCGTTCCGGTCGAAGGACGGCGAGTCGAAGGGCTTCGGCAGCCCCGTCCCCTACCCGGGCGGCGACGACTCGTTCCCGCGCCGACTGGCCGGTGTCGCGGCCATGCTGGCCGCCGGCCTGCCGCTCCGCTGCGTCGCGATCACCGCGCCGGGCGCCTACGACACGCACGACAGCCAGCCCGGCGATCTCGCCGACGGGCTCAAGCTGACCGCCGACTCGCTGCTCGCCTTCCAGCGCGACCTCGAGGCACGCGGCCTCGCCGACCGCGTGCTCGTCCACGTGTGGTCGGAGTTCGGCCGCCGCGCGGAGGAGAACGCCTCCAACGGCACCGATCACGGCGCGGCGGGCGCCGGCTTCCTGATCGGGACGAAGGCCTCGGGCACGATGGTCGGCGAGTTCCCGGGGCTGGACAAGCTCGACCGCGACGGCAACCTCCGCGCGACGACCGACTTCCGCGGGCTCTACGCGGCGCTGATCGAGGACTGGCTCGGCGGCGACGCCGCGGCGGTGCTCCCCGATGCGAAGCTCCCGCGCCCGAAGGTCGTGAAGTGAGCGGCGAGGCTCGCGTCGAAGCACCACACGCTCGTGCTCGCGGCTCTGCCGCCACCGCGCTCGCGGTGACGGACCGCGTCGGCCGCCGCGGCGCCGTCGCCGGCCCGCGTACAGGTGACCGCCGACGAGTTCCGGCTGACGCTCTCGCGCGACGAGCGTCCGGCGCGGGCCCGGTCGTGCTCGAGCTCTTCAACCTCGGCGAGGACGACCACGACCTCGCGCTGCGCCGCCGGGCGAAGGGCGCCCGCACGCTGGCGGATCCCGCGTCGTCGACCCCGGGCAAGGTGCGGCGATCTGGAGGCCCGCCTCGTGCCGGGTCGCTACGCGCTCTGGTGCACGCTGGCCGACCACCGCGCACGCGGCATGCGGGCGACGCTCGTCGTGCGCCCGCGATAGCGCGCCGTACACTGGCCCGCGATGGGCGACGTGCCCGCCTCGCCACACCGGTCGTGGCCCGCTCGCCTCCTGCGCGTCGCCGCTCGGCGTGCTGCGGAAGCTCGTTGTCCGTCATCCCGCAGGCGATCGACGGCTACTTCGCGCACCGGCTGGGACAGCACGCGGCGGCGATCGCCTACCGCGTCCTGTTCTCGCTGGCGCCGCTCGCCATCGTGCTCGTCTCGGTGTTCGGCCTCGTGCTCCAGAACGACGAGGTGCGCGAGGACGTGATCGACTGCGATCGTCGACTGGCTGCCCGTGAGCGATGAGGGCAGCGCGGACATCGAGCAGCGCGATCACGAAGATCGCCAGCCCCGGCCAGCGCGCTTGGGCCTTCTGTCGCTCGTCGTCTTCGCCTGGGCCGCGACCGGGATGATGGCCGCGCTGCGCACGGGTCTCGAGGCTGCGATGGACGTCGAACGCCGACCGGCTGCGCGCGCAAAGCTGGTCGACTTCATCCTCGTCGCGGCGGCCGGCGCGCTCGTGCTCGTCGTGATCGGCGTGACCATCGCGACCCAGCTCGTGACGAGGCTCGCGACCGAGGCGTCGTCGAAGATCGGCCTCGGACGGAGGGCTGATCGACGAGGCGGCGCGCACCGGTGTCCCGCTCGCCGTGTCGCTGGCGGTGATCATCCTGCTCTACCGCTTCGTTCCCGCCCACCGCGTGCGGATCCGCGACACGGTGGCGGGCGCCCTCGTCGCCGCGCTCCTCCTGCTCGCGATCTCGGCCGCTTCCGCCTACATCTTCGAGAAGACGGCGCGCTTGTCGGTCATCTACGGGTCGATCACCGTCGCGCTCGTGTTTCTCTACTCCGTGTACCTGTACGCATCGGCGCTGCTGTTCGGAGCCGAGGTCGCCGCCGCGTGGTCACGTCCGGCGCAGGGGCCCGGCGACCCGATCCTCGTGCAGGTGAAGCGAGCGGTGCTCGGGCTGTTCGTGCACCGCAACCCGAGCCGCCGCCCGCGACCGGACAGCCGGCTACCAGGCCCCGCCACCGGGTGGCAGCGGCACCTCGGGTGGCCGCACGACATAGACGATCCCACCGCTGCCGCGCAGCCAGGCGCGTTCGAACTGCGCCCGGTCGTAGACGCGGCGCACCTCCTCGTTCGCGTGCGCCGCGGGGTCGTCCACCACCGGGTGACCGTCGGCGGTCACGCCGACGAGCACGACGAGTGTCCTGTGGTACCCGCCGCGAGAAAGCCGTCGAGCTCTCCCGGCGCGGCGGCGATCGACGCGGCCAGCGGCACGCCCGCGGCGAGGAACGCCTCGGCCTCGCGCAGCGACGCTCAGCCGGGTCACGAAAGCCTCGAGACCGAAGGTCGCAGCGTAGGCGGTGTTGAACGGCCAGTTGCCGCAGCCGCCGTAGGCCGCGTCGTACGTGGAGCGCGCAGCGTGGTCGACGCACGGATCGACGTGACCCTCCCCCACCCACGCCATGTCCTCGGGGGTGGGGCCGCGCCCCCAGTAGGCGACCAGCATGGCCGTCGAGGCCGCACTGCACCACGAGGCGCCGCCACCGTCGTACTCGGGAAAGTGACCGCGGTGCCGGAACTGCGAGAACGGCGGCACCTCGAGCTCGACCGGCCCGGCGAGCGATGGCTCGCTCGGCACGACGGGCTCCGGCGGGCGTTCGGACGACGCCACGGCCGCGACGAGTCGCACGCGCGGCCGACGCCCCGGTTGCGGTCAGCAGCGAGACGCGCAGCCGGAAGGCGTCGAGGCCACCGTCGGCGACGAGCGTGTCGACCTGCACGCGGCAACGTCCGTCGTCCTGACCCGGCACGGACGTGCGCTCGATGTGCTCGTCACCCGAGGCCCAGGTGCCCAGCGAGTACCACGGCGTCTCGCCCGCCGCGTCGCGCCCCTGAACCGCGACCGCGATCGCCGTCCCGGGCGGTGTCTCCGCGTTCCACGACGGCACGACGTCGAGCACCGGAAATCCCGGCTCGATCCACGCCGACGTCCAGTCGCCGGTCGCCGGCTCGTCGAAGCGGCTGAAGGCGATCCGGGTCACCGCGCGGTCGTGGTCGCTCGACAGGCCGGCTGGGCACCGCCGAAGCCTACGTCCGAGCCGCAGCAACACTCCCTCCGCTTTTTCTATAGACTTTTTGGGACGCCTTCATTCGACCCGGAGGTCCCCGTGGCCGTCTCGACCGAGCTCCCCGCCCTCGACCCCCTCGACTACCTCGCGCTCGACAGCCTGCTCGACGAGGAGGAGCGCGCCGTACGCGACACCGTGCGCCAGTTCGTGCGCGAGCGGGTCCTGCCCGAGGTCGGCGACTGGTTCGAGCAGGGCGTGCTCCCGCGCGAGCTGATGAGCGAGCTGGCGAAGCTCGGCCTGTACGGCATGCACCTCGACGGCTACGGCCTCCCCGGGCGCGAGCGCCGTCGCCTACGGGCTCACGTGCCTCGAGCTCGAGGCTGGAGACTCGGGCGTCCGCAGCGCCGTCTCGGTGCAGGGCTCGCTCGCGATGTACGCCATCTGGCGCTGGGGCTCCGAGGAGCAGAAGGAGCGCTGGCTGCCGGCGATGCACACCGGCGAGGTGATCGGCTGCTTCGGGCTGACCGAGCCGGACGCGGGCTCCGACCCGGGCGCGATGCGCACGCACGCGAGGCGCGACGGCACCGACTGGGTGCTGAACGGCGCCAAGATGTGGATCACGAACGGCACGATCGCGGACATCGCGATCGTCTGGGCGCGCACGGACGAGGACGAGATCCGCGGCTTCATCGTCGAGCAGGGCATGCCGGGCTTCTCCGCGCCGGAGATCCACAAGAAGATCTCGCTGCGCGCGTCCGTGACCAGCGAGCTCGTGCTCCAGGACGTCCGCGTGCCGCAGGAGCACGTGTTCCCCGAGGTGCGGACGCTGCGCGGCCCGCTCTCGTGCCTCAACGAGGCGCGCTACGGGATCGTGTGGGGCGCGGTCGGCGCGGGTCGTGCCTGCTTCGAGGCGGCGCTCGAGTACGCCAAGGAGCGCATCGTGTTCGGCAAGCCGATCTCGGCCTACCAGCTGACGCAGCAGAAGCTCGCGGAGATGGCGCTCGAGGTGAACCGCGCCGGGCTGGTCGCACTCCACGTGGGCCGCATGAAGGACGCCGGCACGCTTGCGGCCCGAGCACGTGAGCATGGGCAAGATGGGCAACGTCCGCGGCGCGCTCGACGTGTGCCGCACGGCCCGCACCGTGCTCGGCGCCAACGGCGTCACGCTCGAGTACCCGGTGATCCGGCACATGAACAACCTCGAGTCGGTGCTCACCTACGAAGGCACCCACGAGGTGCACACGCTCGTCGTCGGGCAACGCGCTCACGGGGACACCGGCCTTCCGGTAGAGCATGGCCGTCGCGCCTCCCCGCACCCGCCGTCCCACGGCGCAGCCACCGCGCGGCGTCCGCGCTGCGGGCGGCGATCCTGGAAGGCGAGCTGCGCCCGGGTCAGCGGGTGAACCAGGAGGACTGGGCCGCGCGCGCCGGTGTCAGCGCGATCCCCGTGCGCGAGGCGCTGAACGCGCTCGCCGGCGAAGGTCTCGTCACGTACCGCCCGCGGCGCGGCTACGTCGTCACCGAGCTCGCGCTCGCCGACCTCGAGGAGGTGTACGCGTTGCGCCGCCTGCTCGAGACCGAAGCGCTTCGTCGCGGCGTCGCCCGAGCGACACCGGACGACGTCGAGCGCCCTCCGGCACATGGCGGACGCGTGCCGCACCGGCGACCTCGCGGCGAGGCTCACGGCGAACCGCCGCTTCCACGACCGCCTCTACGCGCTCGCGGGAAGCAGGCCGCTGTCGCGGCTGATCGACGGGCTCTGGGATCAGACCGAGGCCTACCGGGCCCTCTACTACGCCCTGCCGGGCGAGACGGCCGAGGCCGACCGCTCGCACGCAGGCGATCGTCGGCTGCGCTCGCGGCCGGCGACGTCGACGCCGTCGTGGCGCTCCAGGACGAGCATCGACAGCGCACGCTCGACCGCCTACAGGCAGCGCTCGCAACCGCGCCGGCGGATCACTCGATCCGCCGCCAGGGCTTCTCGGCGCCCCAGAAGACCACGTCGTAGGCTCGATCCGTCAGCGGGTCGATGCGGAGGGCCTCGCCGTCGAAGGCCCACGCAACGGTCTCGACGCAGTCGGCCGAGCAGAACTCGACGCCGTTCGAGGCGCGTCTGGGCCAGTGCACGGTGAGCCGGTCGCCGTCGCTGGTGTAGCGACCGGTGACCCGCGTGAACGAGCAGTCGCAGTCCGACTGGACGAGGAAGATCCGTCCGTCGCGCAGCGTCCACGTGAATGTCCCGGTCGCGTCGGTGAGCAAGCGGAGCCCGATGTCGGGCATCACGCGCAGGACGTCCTGCTTGGTCAACCGGTAGCGGAAGACGCCCTCGGGGAGCCCGCTTGCGGTGGTCGCCGACGGGTCGCCGGACGCCTCCCCACCTCGGCCGACGACCCACGCCGCGGCGATCACGGCGGCCGCGGTGACGACCACGATCGCCGCGATCGCCGCCGTGCTACTGAACCGCTTCATCTCGTGATCGTGGCAGCCGCCGAAGCGCGCGTCCAGTCCATCTTGCGACACCCGACGGCCGCGTCCGGGTGCACCTAAGATGACGGCTCTGACCCTGCGAAACCGGCCCGGCTACGAGCTCCGGACGACCTCATGGCTCGTCTGAGCATCAGCCGTGGCCTGAGAAGCTCGCAGCCGTGCTCGGCCTGCCACTGCGCGATCCGGCGGTGCCGGTCTACGCGGGTGTCCCGTACGCGATGCTGGCGGTTCCCGACGAGTCTGCGGCCCGCGCGACGACCGCGAACGAGGCCGCCGCGGCCTCACCTTCGCCCGCGCCTACGCCCGCACCGGCACGGTCGCGACGACGAGCGTCACGGTGAGCTCTCGGACCGCCTGCTCGACAACATCGAGCTCGTCGTCCGGGGCAAGCGGGAGCAGGTCAAGCTCGTGCTCTGTGCCCTGCTGTGCGAGGGGCATGTGCTGCTCGAGGACGTGCCCGGCACGGCGAAGACGGTTCTGGCGCGAGCGATCGCGCGCTCGATCGACGGGGCGACCGCCTCGCGCGTCCAGTGCACGCCCGATCTGCAGCCGACCGACGTGACCGGGCTGTCGGTCTACAACCAGAAGGAGCGCGAGTTCGAGTTCCAGCCGGGCCCGGTGTTCGCGCACATCCTCCTCGTCGACGAGATCAACCGGGCGATGCCGAAGACGCAGAGCGCACTTCTCGAGGCGATGGCGGAGCGCCAGATCACGGTCGACGGACAGTCGCGCCCGCTCCCCGCGCCGTTCCTCGTCCTCGCGACCGAGAACCCGCTCGATCACGAGGGCGTCTTCCCGCTCCCGGAGGCGCAGCTCGATCGCTTCTTCCTCAAGGCGGCGCTCGGCTACCCGCAGGCGGACGAGGAGCTCGAGATCGTCCGCGCGCAACGTCACGCGCACCCGCTGACCTCGCTGCGCCCGCGATCACGCTCGCCGAGCTCCGCGAGCTGCACGACGCGGTCGAGAACGTCTACATCGACCCGATCCTGCAGCGCTGGGTGATCGACCTCGTGCGCGCCACCCGCGAGCTGCCGGGCGTGCAGATCGGCGCCTCGGTACGCGGCTCGCTCGCGCTCGAGCGCGGGGCGCGAGCGATGGCGCTGCTCGAGGGCAGGGATCACGTCGAGCCGGGCGACATCGAGCGGCTCGTCGAGCCGGTGCTCTCCCACCGGCTGCTGCTGACGCCCGACGTACGTCCTCGGTGACGAATCCGTCGGCGGAGCCGAGCAGCCTGCTCGCGCGCTGCCTCGAGCGCGCGCCGCGACCGGCGCCTGCTCCTGCGCGAGACACGAGTGATGCCCGCGGTGAGCGGTCGGCGAGCGTGCCCGAGCGCGAGCTGATCTTTCCGCTGATCCCGTCGCGGCGGAGCAGCAGGCTCGACGTCGCCGGCCGCACGAGCCGGCGGCGCGGCAGCGGCAGCGAGATCGCGAGCTCCCGCCCCTACCGTCGCGGGGACACCATGCAAGCTCGTCGACTGGCGCGCCTCGGCGCGCCTGTCCACGGCGCGCGGCGAGCGACGAGTTCGTCGTCCGCGACCGGCTCGCCGAGGACGCGGTTCGCGTGCTGGTGATCGTCGATCGCAGCCCGTCGATGGCGCTCTTCCCCGCGGAGCTTCCGTGGCTGCACAAGCCGGACGTGGTGCTCGAGGCGGGCCGGATGATCCTCGCGAGCGCGTCGGCCGCGCACGCGCTCGTCGGCTACGCGGAGCACGGCGCGCCGGGCCGACGCTGGAGCGCACCGCGACGCGACCGCGGGCTCGCTCGGCCGGATCGAGCAGCTGCTGCTCGACACGGCCGCGCCGGGCTCGGGCCGCACGCCGTTCGACGAGACGCTCAGGCTCGTGTCTGGCCGTCGCACTCGACGTCCCGCCGGGAACGTTCGTCTTCGTCCTCTCCGACTTCCTGCCACCCCGCCGAGCCGGCTGCGTTGCGGCGCCTGCTCGCGACCGGCTGGGACGTGGTCCCCGTGGTCATCCAGGATCCGGTCTGGGAGCAGTCGTTCCCCGGACGTCGCCGGTGTCACGCTGCCGCTTGCCGATACCGGCGACCGGGAGGCGACGCTGGTGCGGCTGCGGCGCTCCGAGGCGCGAGCGCGGCGCGAGGCGAACGAGCTGCGGGCCCGGCGGCTACGCGAGACGTGGCTCTCGCTCGGGCTCGACTCGATCGTCCTGTCACGAGCCCCGACCGGCGCGCCATCCACGGCGCGTTCCTCGCCTGGGCCGCAGGCCGGCACTCGCCGGCGCCGGAAGGCTCTGTGAGGCGGCGCCCGACAGCGGATCGGAGCCTGGCTCGGCGGAGCTGTGGGCGGAGCCCGCGACACGGCTGATCGCGATCGTCGTCGTGCTGTCGCCGACGCTTGACGCCTGATCGTCCTCGCGCTGCTGCTGCCGGCCGGTGACCCGCCCCGCGAGCAGTCGTGGAGCCGATCACGGTCACGAACACGCTGACGCCGACGACGTCGCTGTTCGGCGACCCGATCGACGGCCGAGATCGACGTGCTCACCGAGCGACCGCGGTCATCGATCCACGTTCGGTGAGCGTCCACGACCGACTTTCGCCCCTACGCCGCGGGTGCGACCCGAGTCGACCGATCGAGCCGCGACGCGGCTGTCACTCCTGCGCACGCAGGATCGAGCTGCAGTGCCTCACCGCCGCCTGCGTTCCGGGTCGGGACGGCGGTCGCGTATTCCGGTTCGAGCCGGTCTCGTGTCGTACCGGCCCGGGCCGACGCCGGGCAGCCGCGCGTGGCGCAGGCATGGGCTCCCGTCCAGGTCTACTCGCGCCTGGCGCGGGCACGACGAGCGACGAAGCGCTCGCCGACAACCCGCCGAGCCTGGACACGGGCTTCCGCGTCTCGCCGACCCTCGCTCCGCGTCGTCCTGGTGACGCTCGCGGTCGTGCTCGGCCTGACCGGCACGGCTCCTGATCGCCACCGGCCTCTGGCCGCGCTTTCCCTACTCGCGCCGGCGGTGGCGACGGCTGTCGCCGCTCGACCAGGCGCTGGCGCAACTCGACGCGGCCGCGGCGATCGACGACGAGACGCTCCGTCGCGCGGTGCTCGACCAGCTCGCCTCCCGTCTCGCCGAGGCCGACCTCGACACGCTGGCCACGGCAGCCGCGAACGCTCGCGTGGGACGCGGATGCCGCCCGAGACGGAGAGCGCTCGACCCTGCTCGGCAGCAGATTCGCGGCTCGCTCAACGGCGGCTCGCACTCGATGAGCACCGGCGTCGCATCGTCACGCGCAGGGCGGCACGGCCGTGGGCAGATTCCGACGACCGACCTGCCGAGCGCTCGCGTCGCCCCGCCCGCCGCACACGGCTGCTGCTGGTCGTCCTCCCGCTCCTCACGCTCGCGTGGCGGTCGCGTTCTCGCTCGCCCCGCAGGACAAGCCCGCCCTCCCCGAGGCTGCTCCGCGGCGGCGACGGGTCTGGTCGTCGTGTCGACGTCTCGTGGAGCACGCTCGCGTACTCCCACCTCATCGCGCAGTCGCTGCTCGCGCTCGGCCGTGATCCCGTCTCAGAAGGCCGGCCTCGTCCTCGCGTCCGACAGCGCCTACGTCGCGCTGCCGCCGGAGGCCCCGGGATCGGCACTCGACGGCTGGCAACGGCTGATCACCGCCGTCGCGAGAGCAACCGCAAGATCGCCGCGAGGGCCAAGCAGGACCGCACGCCGATCCCGTACCCGACGCCGGGCGACTATCCGTGGGCCGGGGTCTTCACCGGTGGAACGCGTCTCTCCGCCGGCATCGCGCGCGCGACGGCGGCGCTCCGCGAGTCGGGAACGCCCGGCGGTCGCATCGTCCTGATCAGCGATCTCCGCGACGCGCCGGACGACCTCCCGCGGGTGAGCGCCGCGATCACGCGGCTGCACGAGCTCGGCATGGAGCTGCGCGTCGTGGTCGTCGGCAACGCCCCGCGAGACCGGAAGGCGTTCGCGGACAAGGGCAGTGCCGACTTCGTGATGAGCGCCGCCGATGCGGTGTACGCCCCGCGCCGCGCGCCGACGCTGCCCGTCGTGCCGCCGGCGGCGCTGCTCGTCGTCCTCGGCGTCGTGCTCGCGGCGCTGCTCACGGCGGTCGAGTTCCTGCTGCCGCGCTTCCGCTGGGGCGCACCGACAGCGACGCCCGGGGTGGACGATGAGGCGACGGCCGCTTGTGCGCGCACTCGCCGGGATCGTGCTGCTCGCGCTCGCGTGTGGAGCAGCACTGCTGTCGCGCGGCGTCGCCGCTGCGGAGCAGAAGCTTCCGTGCGCACCAGGCCCGACTGGCAGCGCGGGCTCGTCGCGCAGCCGGCCCAGCGCGCCCGAGGCGACTGCAGGAGGTGGCCGAGAGCCTGCTCGGGATTCGCACGCGCAACGCGGTCCTCGCCGCGTACCTCGACTACCGCCACGGGCTCGAATCGATGTCGAGGGCGCAGTCTTCCCGCAGACGCAGGCGCGCTGGAACGCGATCGCGACGATGAGCAGGCTCCGCGGCTCGCTGGCGAGCGCGCGTGACCGGGCGGGCGTCGACGTGACGCTCGGCGTCGTCTACGCAGCGAGCGCCGAGGCAGCCGGGCCGACGGCGCTGAGGCAGAGGCTCCAGACCAACGCGGTGAACGCGTTCCGGCGCGGCGTGCTCGAGCATCCGACGGCGCACGGAGGCGAAGCTCGGGCTCGAGACGCTGCTGACGTCCGCAAAGGTCGCGGCCGACGCCCGGGCGCGCGCGCGGAACGACCGGCTGAGCGATCAGCAGGGCAAGCCCACGACGACGCCGCAGAGCGGGCGTGCCGGCACGGGCTACTGATGAGCAGCGTGCCGCTCTCGTCCCTCGTGTTCCTGCACGCCCGCCGCGAGCCTGGTCGCGCTGGCGTTCGTCGCGCCCCTCGCCGCCCTGCTGCTGCGGGAGCGCCGCAGCGCGCACGTGCGCTCGGCGCTCGGCCTGAGCGACCCGCCGCTGCACCGGCGGCTGGCGCGCGCCACCGGACTGGTTCTCGCCGCCGTGCTCGTCGCGTCTCGCCGCCGCGCAGCCCGCGCTCCGCAGTCTCGACGGCGCCCGCATGAGGACGGACGCCGAGCTGTACCTCACCTTCGACGTGAGCCGCTCGATGCTCGCATCGTCCGCGCCGCAAGGCAGCGACGCGGCTCGATCGTGCGCGTGCCCTCGCCGTACGGGTGCAACGCGGGCCTGCCGGACATCCCGGCCGGCGTCGCGACGATCACGAACCGGATGATGCCGCTCCTGTTCCCGATCCCGGACGGACGCGGCGTGTCGGCTGTCCTCGACCATTCGGTCGCCATCATGCAGCCGCCGCCGGCTCGGCTCACCACGCCACGCGCGACGCAGCTCGGAGCGATGACGCTCGCCGCGCACCGCACCTACTTCAGCCGCACCGCGCAACACCGCGCGCTCGTCGTCCTCAGCGACCTGGACACCGACTTCTTCGGCCTCAGCGGCACGCTGGCCGCGCTGCACCGCAGCCGGATCGAGCCGTTCATCGTTCGGGTGGCCCGCCCCGGCGAGCGGATCTTCGCGGCGGACGGCCGGCCCGAGTCGTACCGCTCGACCAGCTCGCTCGCCGTCAGCTCGCTCCGCGCGGCCGGCTGGCACGCGTACGAAGAGAGTCAGCTCGAGACCGCGATCGAGGATATTCGGGCCTACACCGGTGCAGGCCCGACGCGTCCCACGGGGATCATCGAGGCCCAGCGCAACCTCGCCCCGCTCGCCGCACTGGCCGCGCTGGTGGTGGTCGCCGCGCTGACCGTGCCGAGCCTGCTCGCCGGGCTGCGACCGCTGCCCGAACGACGCTACTAGGAGAGATGACCGGCAGGTATGGCCGGCGGCACGAACGTCGAGGTGAGAGCCACGGCACGCGCTTCGGTCATCGACGTGTTGATCGCGTCGAGGATCTCGACGACGTGGGCGGCATGCTCGGCGCCGGGCCGGTGCGGACGCCCCGCGGCCACCGCGTCGCCGAGCTCCGCGAGGGCGCGGCCCCAGTCGGTGCCGCGGAATGCGGGCGCCAGGGTCGGTACCGGCTCGTACGAGCCGCCGAACTCGGCGATCTCGACCTTCGCGTCGAACTCCTGCCAGCTGTCGATGAAGAGCGAGCCCTTGTCACCGTGGAACTCGATCCCTCGCTGCTTCGAGTGCTGACCGACGTAGAAGGTCGAGGTCAGGCGGACGAGCGGGCCTGACTCGAGCTCGATCGCCGCCACGACGACGTCCGGAGCCTCGACGCGGAAAGGCTCGCCGTCCGAGGTGACCCGATCCGGGAGCACGACGCGCCCGTACGCCGTGACGCTGCGTGCGGGGCCGAACATCGCGGTGATGATCGTGAGGGGATACACGCCGACGTCGACGAGCGGGCCGATGGCGTAGAACGGCGCCGGTCTCGGATGCCAGCGCTCGATGCGCCCCCAGTTGACCTCCGCGTACACGACACGCACCGTGCCGATCGCCCCCGAGACGATCGCGTGCCACGCCGTCTCCTGGGCTTCGCCCATGAACGTGATCGGTGAGCAGCTGAGGCGCACGCCGTTCGCCTGCGAGAGCTCGACCAGGGCGCGCGCCTCCGGATAGCTGTCGGCCATCGGCTTCTCGGTGTGAACGTGCTTGCCCGCCTCGAGCGCGCGAGCGGTGACGTCGGCATGGGCCCCGTGGGAGGTCAGGTTGATCACGGCGTCGACCTGGGGCTCGGCGAGAATCGCGTCGAGCGACGCATAGGCAGTGCCGCCGAACCGGGCGACGAACTCCTGGGTTCGGTCACGATCGAGATCGGTCGCTCCCGCGATCCTGATCGTGTCGTAGGCCTGCAGCGTCTCTCCGTACCGACCTGCGATGTTGCCACAGCCGACAACGGCGACGTGGAGCAGTGGATCAGGCATGGGTGTCGCCTCCGTTGTCCGCGAGTTGAGCTCGCAGCTGCGCGAGCATCTGGATGCATTCCTCCGTCGGGTCGAAGTCGTACGGCTCGTGCTCGACGCTCAGCGCGCCCTCGTAGCCGATCGCGACGAGCGCGTCGACGCACCGCGCCACCTCGGCGCATCCGGTGCCGTGCAGGCACGTGACGTGCGTGCCGGGCTCCTCCACGTCCTTGAGGTGGACGTGCATGATGCGGTCGCCGAGTTCGACGATCGCCTGCACCGTGTCGTAGCCCTGCGTCGCGTACCAGCCGGTGTCGACGGCCGTGCCGAGCACGTCGGCGGCGTCTCCGATCTTGGCCAGCGTCTCCGCCGGGGTGCGCTCGGGGTGGTTCTCGTACGCGAGGCGGACGCCGTGCTCCCTGAGCACGGTCTCGGTGGCCGCGCGATCGGTGAGCAGGAGGTCGGCCATGCCGCCGAGCAGCGGCGCGTCCAGTGCCGTCGCCAGCCGGCAGGCCGAGGCAAGCTCGTCGGGCGTGCTGCCAAAGCCGCCCGCGAGGCTGACCACGCGCAGACCGTGCCGCTCGAGCGCCTGGGTGGCGATCAGGACGTGGTCGGGCGTCGCCCACCGCCAGTTGAGGTGCGCCACCCACAGGTCGAGCGTGTCGAAGCCCGCGCCGCGAATCGCGCCGAGCAGCTCGTCGAAGCGCGCACCGAAGGTGTCGAGCGGCGCGAAGGCGGCGTTCGTGGCCGTGTCGCACGGCCCCCACTCCGTCGCCATCCCGTAGCCGATCTCCTGGGCGACGTAGTTCGCGCTCATGAACGAGACGGTGTGAGGGGCGGTGCGGCTCATGAGGCGACGTAGTGATCGTCGTCGACGAGCCGGAGGGCACCGGTGCTCTCCATGGCGACGGGCTCGAGCTCGTCCGGCGTGCCTTCCCACTTCTCGGGCAGCTGCGGCACGCAGGCGACGAGCATCTTCGTGTACGGGTGCAGCGGGTTGCCGAAGACCTTCTGCGTCGGCCCCATCTCGACGACGACGCCGCGGCGCAGGATCACGGTACGGTCGGAGATGTAGTTCCCGAGCGACAGGTCGTGCGTCACGAACAGGACCCCGAGACCGCGCTCCTTGCAGGTCGCCGAGCAGGTTGAGCACGTCGATTCGCGTCGAGGCGTCGAGCATGCTGATGATCTCGTCCGCGACGAGGTAGTTGATGTCGAGCAGGAGGGCGCGGGCGATCAGCAGGCGCTGGAGCTGCCCGCCGCTCAGCTGGTGCGGGTACTTGCCGAGCACGTCGCCGGCTCGAGCCCGACGGCCTCGAGCGACGAGCGGCGCTCGTGCCTGCCACTCGCTGCGACCGAGGCCGCGCAGGTAGTTCGACGCGGATCATCTCGAAGACGCGGTCGGCCTTGAAGACGGGGTTGTAGGAGCTGAACGGATCCTGGAAGACCCCCTGCACGTTCCCGTAGTACTGACGGAGCGCGCGACGCTGGAGCGTCGAGACGTCCTGGCCGTCGACGGTGATCGTGCCGGACGTCGGCGGGCGTGAGGCGCAGGATCATCCTGCCGACCGTGCGTCTTGCCGCTGCCGCTCTCGCCGATCAGCGAGACGATCTCGCCGCGGTCGATCGTGAAGCTGACGTTCGACACCGCGGCGAGCTGCGTGCCGCCGAACGTCCCGGTCTTGTAGACCTTCGTCACGCCGTCGAGCTCGAGCATCAGGCGCCCACCTTCCAGCAGGCGGCAAGTCGCCCCGGGTGCGACCTCGACGAACGGCGGCTCCTCGACGCACTTCTCGAACGCGAGCGGGCACCGGTCGCGAAAGCGGCATCCCGAGGTCGGGTCGAGGAGCGACGGCGGGCGACCCGGGATGCCCGTCAGCCGCTGCTCCGCGTAGCGGACGCCGACCTCGGGGAGCGAGCCGATCAGGAGCTTGCGTGTACGGGTGCAGCGGGTTGGCGACGATCTCGTCCGTCGGCCCCTTCTCGACGAGCTTGCCGGCGTACATGATCAGGATCGTGTCGGCGATCTGGTAGAGGATCGAGAGGTCGTGGGTGATCACGATCGTGCTCTTCACGAAGCCGCGGTCGCGGAACTCGACGAGCATCTCCGCCACGGCCCGCTGCGTCGACACGTCGAGCGCCGACGTGAGCTCGTCCGCGATCAGGAGCGACGGGTCGAGCAGCGTCGACAGCACCATCACGACCCGCTGCTTCTGCCCGCCGGAGAGCTCGATCGGGTAGCGGCGCGAGCACGCTCGTCGTCGAGGCCGACGAGGCCGAGCCGGCGACGCGAGCTCGGGCAGCGTGTCGTCGTAGTCGACGCCGCGCGAGTCGAGCAGCTCGGAGATCATCCGCCCGATCCTGCGGATCGGGTTGAGCGCGCTCATCGCGTACTGCGGGATGATCGACACCTCGCGGAAGCGGAAGTCGTTCATCGCCTTGCGTGTCGCCGATCGGGCAGCTCGACGCCCGTCCAGCTGCACGGAGCCCCCGATCAGGCGCATGCGGCCGTCGAGCCGGATCAGGCTCTTGCCGAGCGTCGTCTTCCCGCAGCCCGACTCGCCGGCCAGCCCCATGATCTCCCCGTCGGCGACCTGAAGGTGGCACCGTCGAGCGCCTGCACGTCGCCGTGCAGCGTGCGGTAGTACACGCGGAGGTTGTCGACGGCGAGGCTCATGTGTCGCGCAGCTTCGGGTTGAACACCTCGTCGAGGCCGACGTTCATCACGTAGAGCCCGCCGACGATCGCGGTGATCGCGAGCCCCGGCGGGATGAACCACCACCAGTACCCGAGCTGCAGCGCAGCGTTGCGAGACGGCCGTGTTCATCATCAGGCCGAGCGACATCACCTGCGACGGGCCGAGACCGAGGAAGTCGAGCGTCGCGGCGATGAGGATCGAGCCGCCGAACAGGAGGATGAAGACGAGAAACAGGTACGAGCTCATGTTCGGGGCGATCTCCCGCGCGATCACCTTGACGCTCCCCTGGCCCGAGAGCCGCGCCAGGGCTGACGAAGTCGCGCGACGACGAGCGAGAACGTCTGCGCACGGATCGCGCGAGCCGCCCACGGCCACGAGGTGACCCCGATCAGCACCGCTTCGCCAGAAGAGGCTGCCGACGCTGAGGTACGCGGCGACGATGATCAGCACCGCGAGCGTCGGGATCACGAGCACGACGTTCGTGAGCATGCTCAGCATGTCGTCGACGACGCCGCCGCGGTAGCCGCCGACGAACCCGATCACCATGGCGATCGTGGCCGCCACGACGCTCGCCACAGCGCCGACGACGAAGCTCGACCGCAAGCCGTAGACGAACTGCGCGAACACGTCCTGCCCGGCCCCGGTCGTCCCGAGCCAGTGCTCGGACGACGGCGGCTGCCCGGTCGGATAGCCGAACTCGAACGGGTCGGCGTCCGTCAGCCACGGCCCGACGATCGCGAGCCCGAGGAAGAACGAGCACGACCGACAGCCCGATCACGAGCTTCCGGTTGCGGAACGCGAAGTACAGCGTCTCGCTGCGCCGCCGGCGCGGCGGGAGCGTCTCGTCGACGACGACCGCGATCGACGCTGAGCCCGTGCCGACGGTCTCGGTGTGCTGGTCGGCGGTCGACACTACTGACCCCTGGATCCCGGTGCGCGTGCGCGGGTCGACGATCACGTAGGCGATGTCGACGAGGAAGTTCGCGATCAGCACGCCGATGATGATGAACAGGAACAGGCCCTGCAGCAGGAAGTAGTCGCGATTCTGGATGGCCGTGATGATCAGCGACCCCATGCCGGGGTAGCCGAACACGATCTCGGTCACGAGCGCGCCGCCGACGACCGCGCCGAGCGCGAGGGCGAGGCCGGACATCTGCGGCAGCACGGCGTTGCCGTACGCGTACTTGCGCACGAGCTTGCTGGGCGCGCCGAGCGCCTGCAGGTAGTTCGCGTACTCGGCCTCGAGCTCGTAGATGATCAGGTTGCGCATGCCGATCGCCCAGCCGCCGAACGCGACGAGGAAGAGCGTGAGGAAGGGTAGGAACCAGTGGCTCAGGAAGCTGCGCGCGAACTCCCACGACCATTCCGGCTGCAGCGAGAAGTCGTACGCGCCCGAGACCGGGAACCACTCGAGCCGGAAGGCGAGGAAGTAGGCGAGCACGAGCGCGAGCCACATGTACGGCGTCGCGGTGAGCACGTACGCAAACGGGAAGCGCGGTGTTGTCGAGCACCTTGCGCCGTGCGGCCATCGCGCCGACGCGGTTGCCGAGCGACGTAGCTGAGCACGATCGACGGGACCGAGCAGCGCCAGCGTGTACGGCAGCGCCTGCCAGATCAGGTCGCTCACCCGTCGAGCCGACGTAGGCGATGCTCGGCCCGAGATCGCCGTGGAAGAGCCCCCACCAGAAGTTGAGGTACTGGCGCCACAGGGGCTGGTCGAGCCCGAACGACTCCGTGAAGTAGCCGTGCAGCTCCTGTGAGGCAGTCGAGTCGAGCCTGCAGGCGCGCGATGAGGCCGTCGATGGGGTTGCCCGGCATCAGCCGCGGGATCGCCCAGTCGATCGTCACGGCGACGAAGAACGTGAGGAGGTAGATCGCGATCTTGCGGGCTGAGGTAGCGCTTCACGTGTCGTCCCAGAGTGTGCGCGTCGCTGGTCGAGGTGTCGAGGCCGGACGACGGACGGCGCCGGCCGCTGCCCCTCCCGAGGGAGGGGCAGCGGCCCGACGACCGCGTCTTCGCGAGATCGACGAACTACTTCTTCTTCAGCTTCGCGAGCGCGTCGATGCCCGTCATGTTGAGGTAGCCGTTCCCACACGGAGGGCGTGTTCTGCAGCCCGGCCCCCGTCGCAGCTCGGGAAGTTCGTCCAGACGCTCGTGTTGTACTGCGACCACATCCCGTTGTACCAGAGCGGGATCGCAGGCAGATCCTCGAGGATCGTCTTCTGGATCTGCGAGTGGAGCTTCTTCGCCTTCACCACGTTCGAGGTCGGGATCTTGTTCAGCGTGAGCGTCTGCGCCCACGGCCCGGCGCCCGCCTCGGTGAAGCGCGAGAAGTTCGCGAACGTCTGCTGATCCGCGACCGGCAGGTGGAAGAGGTAGTCGTAGTAGGTGTACGGCGTGTTGCCGATCTGCTTCTCGTTGTTGATCACGAGGTCGAACTTGCCGGAGTTGCGCTCGTCGACCAGCCCGTTGAAGTCCGGGTAGGCCGGCGTGAGCTTGATGCCGGCGTCCTTGGCGCTGTCGGCGATGATCTGGATGGCGGTCATCCAGTCCGACCAGCCGTTCGGGACGATGATCCTCAGGTTGATGTTCGACCCGTCCTTGTTCTCGACGAAGCCGTCACCGTTCGTGTCCCGGTAGCCGGCGCCGGCGAGCAGCGTCTTCGCGCGTGCGGTGCTGTACGTGAAGCCGAGCTTCTTGGCCTGGGCCTTGTCGATCCACTTGTTCCAGGTCGGCAGGAGCCCTGTCGGGTTGGCCTTCGCCACGATGTTGCCGTAGTCGGCCGTGACGATCTGGTTGATGTTGATCGACGTCGCCAGCGCCCGGCGGAACACCTTGTCGTTGAGCGGCTTGTGCGTCGTGTTCGGCACGAGCCAGGCGGTGTTGGCCGACAGCATGTACGGCGCCTTCTTGTAGTAGGTCTGGATCTGGCCGCCGATCTGCTTGTCGATGCCGGGGAAGAAGTTGTTGCTCAGGTCGATGTTGCCCTGCAGGAAGTTCTGCAGCGAGGCGGTGTTCGACGTGTTGTGGATGTCGACGATGTGCTGCATGGGCATCCGCATACCGAGGGCCTTCGTCGCCCACCAGCCGGCGCGTCGGTTCCACTGCAGCGTCCCCGACGTGCCTGCGCCGGCGCCGTACTTGAACGGCCCGGTGCCGACCTGCTTGTTGGCGGCGTCGGTGTTGCCGGAGATGATCTCGGTGGCGCTGTAGCCCGACCAGATGTGCCGCGGGACGATCGGGATCGAGTACATGTTGTTGTCCCAGTCCTGGTAGTTCGGCGTGCCCCTGAAGTTGAAGCGCACGACGTTGCCCCTGGTGGTGACGCTGGTCAGGCCGGTCTTCCACATCGTCGCGAACTGGGAGCCTTCGAGCTTGCCGGTCTCGAACGTGAACTTCACATCAGCTGCCGTCAGGGGCTTGCCGTCGTTCCATGTCACTCCCCTGCGGAGCGTCACGACGTAGCTCTTGCCCACCCAGTGGCCGTTCGTGGCGAGCCACGGGATGAACTTGTCCTTGAGCGGGTCGTACCGGAACAGGGTCTCGTACAGCAGCCCGAGTGTCCCGGTGGCGTAATCGGGCCTGAGTGGGTTGAAGCTGTCGAACGGGCCCCACGCGGTGCCCGACGTGTACAGCGTGGCTCCCCGCGGTAGCGCGCTCGATTCCTGCGACTGCGCGCCTGCACCTGCGGTGAACGATGCGACCGCGACCGCCGCGACGAGGGTGACCACGCCGAGACCGAGGGCCGTCCTGCTCTTGCGGGTTGACATGATCTGTGTTCCTCCTGGTGATGTGCCCTGATTTTCGACGGTCGTGTGAGGGGGCGACGCGTCCTGTGGTTGACTGGTCTGGGGGTCTGGGGCTAACGGGTCGTTCGCAGGTGAGACGGACGCATCCCTCCCTTCGTTAGCGTCGCGACCGCGAGCGTGGTTCCACTCTCGTCCGCGGCGAGGGGCAGCGGCACGTCGAGGGGAAGCACCGCGACCCCGAACGGGTCGAGCGTCAAAGGCCAGGCGGAATCGCCGAGAACGGCGCCGCCGGCCGGGAGCGGTTCGAGCGAGAGCTCGTCCTCGGAGGCGTTGACGAGGACGATCGTGCTGGTGGCACCGCTTGCCAGGCAGCCTGCAAGGACTCGCGGGTCGTCGACCCGAACGGGTCTCGAGACCCCTGCCGCGGTGGCAAGCGCCGAGTAGATGCGCCAGGTGCTCTCGGGGTTCGCCCACGGGGTCCGGGCCGCCATGTGCTCGAGCGGATACGTACAGAGGAAGGTCTGGCCGGCGCCGAGCGCATGCCGCACGAGGGCGGGACGCTCATGGCCGTCGACGGCGACGACGTCGGCTCCGGCAAGCTCGACCGGCAGGTACGAGCGGGCGCTCGGCGAGCCGGCGACCCGGAACGAGAGCCGTGTGCCGGACGTGATCTCGCCGAGGTCCTCGACGAAGCGGAAGACGACCTCGTCGTCGACGATCGGATCGACGAGCCCGTACCGCAGCAGGTGACGTACGCCGAAGATCTCGTCCAGCCACGACAGCCACGGACCGCGCTGGTTCGGGGTGCTGCCCGCGAAGTAGGACAGGTAGACGGTCGCGCCCTCGTCCGCCAGGTGCCGCAGGCGGTCGAGGCCGGGTGCGGTGAGGAGCTTCGCGCACGGGGCCAGGTAGAGCCGGGCGCCACTGCTGATGCCGTCGCGCTCGCGGACGAGCTCGACGGGCAGGTCGGCCTCCCGTGCGGCGACGTACGACTGGAGCAGGTTCTCGCCGATGTCCTGGCGGTAGTCGGGGCTCGTGAACGGAAGCGCGCGCTCGAAGTGCTCGGGCACGACGATGGCCGCCTCGCCCTTGACGGGCTTCCAGCCGTCGACGGCGAGCCCGCGCACGAGCTCGGAGAACGACGCCATCTCGTGCAGCTGCTCCTTCGGCCGTCCGTTCGAGTCGGTGAGGCCGAAATGGAGCTCGAAGACGTGGTGACGGTACGGGTCCTCGTCGCGAATGTCGTCGTAGTCGCAGTTGTTCCAGGCGAGCCAGCCGCGCGCGCCGGCGAGCAGTGTCGTGTGCAGGACCTGCCGGTAGTACGCGGCCGCGCTCTCCTCGCACGCGAAGTCGGAGCTGACCCCGAACTCCTCGAGCACGACGGGCTTGCCGAAGCCGCCGGCGAGCTCGCAGTGGAACGCCGGCGTGAGGAACTGGCGCAGCTGATCGTCCTGCATCGGGTAGGAGTGCGGGCCGACGAAGTCGACGAGCGGCGCCAGAGCGCGCAGCGAGTATCCGTTGTCCACGCCGGAGACCTCGACCCCCCACGCCCCGTCGCCGAGCGAGATCGGCTGCGTCGCTCCCGTCGAGCGAACCGCCTCGACGATCGTGCGCGCCCACGCGGCGACCACGTCCGCCGGCGCCCGGCCGCCGTACAGCGGCATCTCGTTCGAGACGAGCCAGCCGGTCACCGCCAGGTGCGTACCGAAGCGGCGGGCTATCTCGGCCGCGAACCACGCCTGCTGCGAGACGAGCCAGACGTCGCGGTAGAGGTCGCGGCCCTCACGCCAGGCCGGGTCCCAGTTCTCACCGGACATGTGGCCGACGATGAAGGTCGGGATCGTGCGCATCCCGAGCTCGACGTGCGCGTCGAGGAAGTCGGCGAACCGCTCGACCACGTCCTCGTCGAGACGGTCGGGCTCCGGCATGAAGTCGGGCCAGAAGCAGAACGAGCGGGTGACGCCGAGACCGTGCTCGGCGAGCACGTCGAGCTCCTCGCGGACGACGTCGCCGTCGTACCGCGCCCACATCCGCGGCCCGCCGGCGCGTGACCAGAAGTTGACGCCGAGCCACGGCAGCGGTGTCGATCCCCTGGTTGAGCTTCCCGTCTCGAACCCGTCGTCGGTCATCGCTGCGCGAACCTCTTGTCGCTCGTCCGGCACCGCCGTCGGCACCGGTCGATCCTCTGGAGTCCATCACTTATCCGGTTAAGTGTCAAGCCTGTACTTGAACGGTTAAGTATCGGTGACCGCGTGAGGGGACGCCGGCGCCCCCTGGCTCGCGAGCGCGCGCGGCGCTGCTCTACAGCGCCGGCCGCCGCGCCGGTGCGGCGGGCGCGGGCCCGGTGCTCGCGCGCGGAGTGAGCTCGGCGCGCGGGGTCTCGACGTCCTGGCGATCGTCCGGATCGTCGATCAGTGCGAGGAGCCGCTCGCAGGCTAGCGCGCCGTAGGCGGCGATGTCGCGGCTCAGGGTCGTCAGCGGCGGATGGACGACCGGCAGAGGAGCGAGTCGTCCCAGGCGACGATCGAGACGTCGTCGGGGACCGAGAACCCCATCTGCTGCGCGACACCGAGCCCGGTCACGGCGAGCACGTCGCTGTCGTAGGCGATCGCCGTGGGCGGCTCGGGCTCGGACAGCAGCTGGCGGGTGGCTCGCGCACTGCTCTCGGGCGTGTAGTCCGTCGAGACGACTCGCGCCGACAGCCCGAGCTCACGGGTGACCTCCTCGAAGGCCTCCGTCCGGACGGTGCTGTGCACGAAGGCCGGCACGCCGGCGACCCGCGCGACCCGCGTGTGACCGAGGGCCGCCAGGTAGCGCACCAGCTCGCACCACGGCAGCCTGCTCGTCGTGCCACACGGCAGGCAGCACGCCGTTCTCGGCGGTCCGCCCACCACGACGGCCGGCAGCCCGAGTGCTCGAGCACTCGAGGCCGCGGATCGTCGACGCGCAGGTCGACGACGAGCACGCCGTCGACACGACGCTCGGCCCACCAGCGGCGGTAGACGGCGACCTCACTCTCGAGGTCGGTGGCGAGCTGGAGGGTCAGCGCGATCGAGCGCGGCGACGAGCTCGGACTCGACGCCGGCGAGGAACTCGGGGAAGAAGGTCTCGACGGCGAGCGTGCGCGCCGGACGGGCGAGCACGAGCCCGCACGCGCCCGCGCGCGCCGCGGAGAGCGAGCGAGCGGCGCTGTTCGGGTGCCAGCCGAGCTCGTCCGCGATCCTGGAGGATGCGCGCCCGCGTCTCGTCGGAGAGCCCCGGTCGGCCGTTGAGCGCGTACGAGACCGCGCCCTTGGAGACGCCCGGCCCGCTTCGCGATGTCGTTGATCGTCACCCTGCGCGCGTCGAGCCGGGCCGCTCAGCCACAGTCGACTCCCGCCGTCGCAGTTCACGCGCCCGCTCGCGGCGCCGGTCGGCAACGCTACACAGCGGGCGTCGGCACGTGCCCGCGCGCCACGTCGGCTCTCCGGCATCGACTGCTGCGAGTCGGTGGCATGTTCTGACGGCATCGAGTATGGTCTTCTATACCGGTTCAGTAACGTCGATGCAGAAGGAGTGTCTCGCTTGAACGACTAAAGTGAACCACTTTCCCTCCTCGTTCGTCTGGGGCGCGGCCACGGCCGCATACCAGATCGAGGGCGCCGTCGAACGAGGACGGGCGCGGCGAGAGCATCTGGGACCGCTTCAGCGCCGAGCCGGGAAACGTCCGCAACGGCGACGACGGCGCCGTCGCGTGCGACACGTATCACCGCTACCCGGAGGACGTCCGGCTGATGCGCGAGCTCGGTCTCGGCGCCTTCCGGTTCTCGATCGCCTGGCCGCGCGTGCTCCCGGACGGGACGCGGCAAGCCGAACGCGGCGGGGCTCGACTTCTACGACCGCCTCGTCGACGAGCTGCTCGCGAACGGGATCGAGCCGTTCGCGACCCTCTACCACTGGGACCTGCCGCAGGCGCTCGAGGATCGCGGTGGCTGGCCGTCCCGTGACACGGTCGGCGCCTTCGCCGAGTACGTGGAGGCCGTCGTCGGGCGCCTCGGCGACCGGGTCCGCACCTGGATCACGCAGAACGAGCCCTGGGTGATCTCGTGGCTCGGCTACGGGCTCGGCCTGCACGCGCCCGGCCGCCGCAGCGAGCCCGACGCGCTCGCCGCCGCGCACAACGTCCTCCTGTCCCATGGCCGGGCCGTGGAGATTCTGCGGCGCGATGCGCCAGGATCGCGGGTCGGGATCACGATCGACCTCGTCGAGATCCAGCCGCTCACCGACGCTCCGACGCGGATCTCGCCGCGCGAAGCTGCAGGACGGGTCGCGCAACCGCTGGTATCTCGATCCGGTCCTGCGCGGCGAGTACCCCGCCGACATGGTGGAGCACTACGGGCCGAGCCTGCCGACGATCGCCGACGGCGACATGGAGACGATCGCCGCGCCGATCGACTTCATGGGCGTCAACTACTACACGCGCAGCGTGGTGCGCGCGTCCGCGGAGCGGGACCGCGGTCACCGCCTCCCCGCTCGAGGACGTCGAACGGACCGCGATGGGCTGGGAGGTGTACCCGGACGGCTTGTACCGGCTGCTCGTGCGCCTGAACGAGGAGTACGACGTACCGCCGCTGTACGTCACCGAGAACGGGGCCGCATACGTCGACGGCCGGCGCCATGACGGGAGCGTCGACGACCCGGAGCGGATCGCCTACCTGCGCGCGCCACATCGACGCGGTCGGTCGGGCGATCGCCGACGGCGTCCGCGTCGACGGCTACTTCGTGTGGTCGCTGCTCGACAACTTCGAGTGGGGTCACGGCTACTCCCAGCGCTTCGGGCTCGTCTACGTCGACTACCCCACGCTGGAGCGGGTGCCGAAGCAGAGCTACCGGTGGTACCGCGACCTGATCTCCGCTCGCAGCGCTCCGCCCACCCGCGAATCGAGCGCCGTCGCGCGGTCCTGACGGCAACGCACAAGCCCGAGCACCGCGTTCGCCCTCCGACACGGTGCCCGGGTCGTAGGGGCGGATCGGTGTCCGCCCCTACGACCACTTTCTGGAGTCGCTACTCGCCGCCGCCGCCGGGCGGGACGCTCGGACATGCGCCGTTGACCGGAGGGACGTCCGGGTTGTTGTTCGGGCCGTGTCCCGGCGCGGTGCCGTCGAGGTGGCCGTTGAGCGCGCTCGAATCGACCGAGATGAGCGCATACGGATTCGGCTCGGACGCGGTCCCGTGGCACAGGAGAACCTTGTCCTCGTTTGCGGCGCTGCCAACGCCCGCGAACGCCGTGGCGGCGATGGCGAAGGCGGCCATGGTGGCACGACCTGCGGAGATGCGTTTCATTTCCGGCTGACCTCTCTGTCGAGGGCTTCACCAGCAGAGGTCGGAGGCGCAGGCACGGGGCGCGATCGCTCGCGCGAGTGAACGCGGTTCGCCGCGGGGGCTATGCTCGGCGGGTGGCGGAGGAGCAGGTGCTGATCGAGCGTGACGACGTTCCGGTGATGTTCAAGCGCGTCGCCGACGAACCTGACGCGATCACCAGCGGTGTGGCCGATGTGGAGGAAGCGGTCGGCCTGCGCGGGAGGAAGTACTACGGCGCGTTCGACGCAGATGGCGACGAGTACCGCGTGTGCGTGCAACTCCGGGACGGTGACGATCCGGAGGCGCTCGGGCTGGAGGTGGGAACGCTGCCCGGCGGCCGCTATGCGCGCGTGCGCCTCACCGGCGAGCCGCCCGAGGTCTACCGACTGATCGGGCCGACGTTCGAGCGGCTGTCACAGCGCCCCGATCGCGACCGCTCGCGTCCCGGGATCGAGTATTACCGGCGCCGGGACGTGATCGACCTGCTGCTCCCGGTCGTCTGACCCGCCGACCTCGCCTCGGCATCGCCGACGCAGGGACACCCGCGACGTATCGCCGTGCGAGCTCGCGGTCAGCGACGTCGCGTCCAGTAGACCTGCGTCTCCCACAGCCGTCGATACTCGCCCGCCGTGAGAAGCCTTCTCACCTCTGCGAGCAGCGGTAGGCGCTCGTCGTCGGGGAGGTCGCCCACCCAGCCCATCGAGGCGTAGAACGCAACGAGCCCGTCGCGGTCGAGCGTCTGCGGGTTCGGTAGCCGCAACTCCTCGAGAGGCTCGAAGCTCGGCACGGCGAGCGGCCAGTCGTTCGCCGCGTAGCCCGGGCTGCCGAGGTCGAGCGGGATGTAGGGCACCTGGCTCGGGCCACGCTCCGTCAGCAGCTCCTCCGCCGCTGCGGCCGACGGCATCCATGGTCCTGCCGGGACGTTGAACATCAACACGACCGCCCCACCCGGACGCAGGACGCGGGCGACCTCGGCGACCGGTCGATCGTCGTCGAACTTGTGGAAGGACTGGGCGGCGAAGACTGCATCGACAGAGGCATCCGCGACCGGGATCTCCTCGGCGGTTCCGGAGACAGCTTCGGCCTGCGGACAGAGGGAGACGAGCATGCGACGCATCGCATCGGCTGGTTCCACCGCGACCACCCGGTCGAACGCGGAGACGAGCCGGCGCGTCAGCTTGCCCGTGCCCGCACCCAGATCGAGCACGGTGGCGCTCGACGGCAGAACGCCCAGGGCTTTATGCTGCGCTAATATACTGTGGTTGTCAGCCGGAACATAAGACCATTGGAAAACATTTGCGCCAGTAGAAAATTATTGTCAAAAATAATGGATGGGTCGAACGTAGGCTAAAGCATCTTTATTAATTACAATAAAAACGCGTCCCTCTCCGCCATGGCAGGTGTTCCCAAAAAATAGCACGCCGTGGCGGGTGTACTGAGCTTGTCGAAGTATCTCCACCCGCCACACGAACTAAAGCCTTTCTTTCCAGACGAGTCTCTTTCTTGAACAGTTTCTAAACGTTCCCAAGCTCTCGTACCTTACAACCAAATTGAAAAAATGCTGATAAAGTCCATGACTTTCAACAGAAAAAATGGTCTGTTAATTGCCCGAAACTTAGTTTAAAGAATCGGAAGCCGACTACCGGATGGGCTATATCTTCAAACATCAAATGACAAAGACCTATGGCTGATACTTCAACGAAGACTCTCTCCGATGATGCACCCCGGACAAACCGCTACTCACTATGACGAGTTTTTCGGTCCCCTGTACTTTGAACCCTATGCCATAGAAGTAGCCAAACGAATTGATCCCGCCGGGGTTGCTGTTGTACTTGAAATTGCCGCCGGGACAGGCCGCGTTACCCGTCATACCCGGAGCGTATCTCGCCTGCCGACCAGACCGCTTCCGTCTGTTCCATTTCATCCAATGCATTAAATTGGTAGAGTGTCATCAGTCAGCTATTGCTGAATCATAACAGGCTGTATGAACTGGAATGAATCAGCCAGCTATGACAGTTTCTATATCAGGTCCACAATCATCAATAGGTCCCAATTGTCAATTTCTAACACAACGAACTGAGAACCCATAATACTTATCTGCGGAACCCTTGACTATTGTGGCATCGACATAGTACAGGTCCTGAACCAATGCGGTGTTCGTAAAGCTCTCTGTTGTGCTCCACCAAAATCCCAGGAGCCCAGAGTTGAAATATTTACCCGCCCCACCTCGGAGGCCGCCCGGGAGGCCTGTGAAACCGCTGCTATTGGTGGCATCGGCATTGGGTAAGTCCCAATGGGCGGTGCCGGGTTCTTTCATCTTTCCTCCAACATTTCCTGGTAGGTGCAATTTCTTTAAACAGGTTTCAAGTGTTGTCCATTCTTCATCACTTGGTACATGCCAGCCTTTAGGCGCCAGGCCCCTTGGATCGTTTACCGCATACCAATTGTATAATTTACCATAAATAGGGCCATTTGCAGGATCATGATCGTAATAACACCATGCACCGGTAGTTAGGTTTTGCCACTCCTATTGGATCTGTAACTTGAGGAATTGGGTCACCATTTCTATAATGATCTACATCCAAATTTTTAACCATCCAGGTTTGGTCGCAGATAGTACGGTTTTTCGGGACAGTCAGGCCCAGCAAATCTCCATGAGCCAAATGTGCAGGCAAGGCGTTTGCACTTATAGTAATAGTATGTGAAGTGCCTTCTTTCTGATTCTGGTGACAGATTTGAATTTTTGTTTCAGGATCATGTTTTTTACATGTACTGAATAGCAGGATGGCTAATAATGGTACAAGAAGCTTTCTCATAAAAATTTGTTTAATGATAGACAATACTAAATTCAGACGGAGAGACGGGGAGTCTTGATTAGGATGGAATCTTACAAAAGGTAAATGAATATTTCTTTATTTAAAAAGATATTAATCATGAAATTTCTACTAAATTCTATTCATAAATGCGTCCATGGTGTTAGTTGACAGTTTATAATCTTATTCCAATTGAAAAAACAGCGTCACCTTCAGTGACTGAACCTTCATCACTATCGACTTTAGTTTTAAAGGTGATCATTCGATATTTTATTGATGCAAAAACTCCACTTGCTTTACCGAATAGCCTATAACTATACCCCAATCCAATTGCAGCCTGTATGCCGCCTTTCTTAGAAAAAGTGCGGCCTGCGAACTGATGTTCACTTTCATAAATGTTTTTACCGACCTGCAGCACCGGAATTATCGTTGATCTATTAATATTATGATAGTACCTGAAGTCAGCTAATGCCGCAAAGCTTTCTTCGGGTTCGATTACTTCATCTTCTACAATTTCCATTGAAGCACCGATGCCAAATTTTTCTTTAATCGCATAGCTGTAAGAAAGAATCGCCTAAGTTCCCGGAGAAATCTGCTGTAATAAATAGGTTAGATTTCTTTTGCGCTTGACAAAGGGTGGCTGACAACAGCATGGCAGCCAGAAAAAGGCGGTGCTGATTGAAGGGTTTAATGGTTGCTTAATTATTAAAACGGTATAGATTTGTATAATTTTTTTCGGTGTTTCAGTAGATATTCGATAAAAAAAATTAAATCAGCGGGAATTAAGCTTCCGGCTTTTTTGTTCAACAACGTTTACGACTAATAATTTAGGGTGACATTTTTAAGCGTATCAAATCTCGGAATCTGTAGTCCGGTTAATGTGCGATTAGCGACGGGGATATTCGTTGAAACTGGAACCACCTGCAATCTATTTTATTTATTTGGCCGCCAAACGCCGTTACCGAAATCAAACTATCCACAACCCATAACGTGCTATATAATGTAATATAAGGCCTTCCAGACTCGCTAACCGTCGTCAAAACCAGTTCAGAATCGACAGGATAATTGCCAACCTTACGAATACGTAGTTGAACCCATCCCTCAGGTGTAAGGTATACAGTTGTATTTTTTTGAGTTTCAAACCAGTATTTTTCTTTATCTACATACATCGTGTTGGCATCAATATAATTTTCAGATGACACCTGGCAAATGCCATTATTATCTGTTACACCTTTAAAGAGAAGAGTACCCCCATTACACGATGAGATACTGCAAATGGAAAGAAATACGTCTGCACCACCTAAAGGAAAATTGGTTACACTTTCCAGAACTTGAATAGAAGTTGAAGGATCTTTTTTGCAACCTGAGAAAATGAATATAATAAGGATTAAATTTCTCATGCCACATCGAATTTAAAATTGGACAAAATTTAAGCAGCAACTCATTTGCTGACAAAGGTCAAAGTAGTGTAAAAGATATATTAAGGTTCCAGCTTTTGGTCTTTAATAGGGTATGGTTAACAACTGGCTGCTTATAATATGTGGTTGACTCCAGAATATATGACACTTAGCGGAAATGAGAGTGTCTGGAAAGAAAGGTTTTAGTTAGTGACGGGTGAGATGTGAGTGACAATAGCGCCAAGGTAACATGATATTTTGAAAGTTGAAGGGGAGGGCTGTCTCAAAAGTCGTCAATCGTATTGCGAGGGAGGGACGACCGAAGCGATCTGCTTCATTGACGACTTTTGAGGCAGCCTCTTTTTTATTTGTCGCTTGCAGACAGCAGTCCTTTGAGTAAAGCCTTCCATTGTAGTTCCGATACACCGGCCATTGCGCCAATCGCCACCACCGCATTGCGGATCTTATCGCCTAGTCCGGGATTTTGAAGATTCGGTTTTTCATTGCGGCCATGGTAAGACGCTTTGACTATATTTTTATTCCGGGTAATGATGAATGTTGATGTCGCCCCTTTTGCAAAAAAATGAGCGACTCCTTTTTCGGAGCTCCGGGTTGCGCAAACCTCTACTGTAATTGCAATGCTCTCTTCGGCAGCCGGATCGCGACCCTCCTCAATACTTTGTACCTGAACCCAGTCATGACCATCACCCGCTGCAAGACCCGGAGCGGGAATGTCTATCTGTATGTAATCGCCTGCTGAAAGATGTTTTGTATCAGGGGTGAACCCGGCGGCTACTGCACCGGTAATCGATTTCCAGTACAAGGGATGAAGCAGGCGGTTGCGTGCCTGATTATAAATCCTGGTCGCTTCTTCAGTAGAGTTTGCTTCCACTTCTTCTACGAGGTCTACCTTTTTTCCCGATTCATTCGCTGGTATACTATCTTTTTTCATTTGTCTTTTATTTCAATCCACACCGGTGCATGATCGCTTGTCTTTTCCCAGCCACGTACGTGTTTATCTACGGCGCCCTTTTTTAAGCGCTTCTTTAAATCCGGGCTGAGCAATATATGATCCATCCGGATACCTGCATCGCGTGCGAACGCATTCCTGAAATAATCCCAGTAGGTGAAAATTTTTTCATTGGGATATAGCGTCCTGATGGCGTCGGTCCATCCTTGTTTTAATAAACTGGCATAGGCTGCTTTGGATTCAGGAAAGAATACTGCATCGTTCACCCAGCGTTCAGGCTTATAGGCATCGAGATCGGTTGGTACTACGTTATAATCACCCAATAATATCACCGGCTTTTTCAGCTTTATCAATTCTTTTGCTTTGCTTGAAAGCCTTTTAAACCAGGCGAGTTTATAATCAAATTTCGGCCCGGGTGCGGGATTGCCGTTTGGCAGGTAAAGATTACAAATCAGCACCCCCTTCACCGTAGCTTCTATATAGCGACTTTGCAGGTCTTCCGGGTCACCGGGCAATCCTTTCCCAACTTCCTGCAGGTTCAACTTGGTTTTTGCCAGGATGGCAACCCCGTTCCATGTTTTTTGTCCGTGCCAGCAAACCTTATACCCCGCCTCTTCGATCGCCTTTACCGGAAACTTTTCCAGTCCGGGGATTTTAATTCCTGCAGACATGCCACATCGGCTGAGCTTTCTTTCAACCAGCGTAGTAACACGGGCAATCGCCCATTGATACCATTTACATTATAGGTGGCAATCTTCATTCGTATCCTCCGGCATTGTTCTTCCCGATATTACCGTCCTTCGGATTCTCTTTCTTTTTACCGCGTGCCGGTGTATGTCCTGTCCTTTTTTCTTCGTCACTTACTTTGGTACCATCATTATAACCAGGGCCCTGCTCACTGCCCTGGTTGAATGCGCCACTTCCCGCATTGACATCTTTTTTATCAGTGATACCGCCTGCTTGTTTGTTATCTTTCTTTTCCATGCGTATGATTTTTATGTTTATTTAATCGGGATACTCT
>CAVTBP010000011.1:0-431126 GCA_963732985.1 uncultured Actinomycetes bacterium
CGAACGACATGACCCGCGACCAGAACCACGTCGGCCTGAGCGTCGAGGGGGTGGGGGGTTCCAACCCGGACGCAGACTGACACGTCGAGTGGATCGGCCGGGAGTGGTCAGAGAGCTCGATTAAGCCCTTGAAGCCGCGGTAGATCATGCGCTTGGCGTCGAACGGGGCGATGGTCATGTCGGTCTCGAGCCGTGGATCGGCCAGCACCTTCTTGTTGACCGCGTCGCGGTGGCGCCGTGTCTCTTACGTGATCCATGCGAAGACGACGGTCTCGCCCCGCTTCAGCTTGACCGCCTTCGCGAAGGAGGTCAGCTTCCCGGTGGGGACGTCGTCGGCGATGCACTCCAGGTAGGAGGTGCGACGCTCCATCCGCAGCCTGCCTGCCTTGCGCGCCATCTTCCTGTAATCCGCGACCTGTTCTTGGGCACGGCGAGAACGAACCCGCCGCGCACCGGTTCCTCTCTTACGGTAGGTAACCGAACGACACAAAGGCGCCTCGGTGCTCTAGCGTAGACCTGGCGACCAAGGAGCGTGTGATGCGTGTCGAGTCTTCAGTGACGGCAATATCGTGGATCCCGTCGGAGGCGATCGAGGGTATGCCGAAGCTTCCGTTCGAGCTTGGGATCGGGAAGTACGACGAGCCTCCGCCCGACCGACTCGAAGAGGGGGATCTCGAAAGGCTGCGTGACGACGATCGCTTCCGAGAGGCCAACCACCTGAAGGCCTGGATCGACGTAGAGGAGGGCCGGATCGTCGGCCACGGCCTTGCGGGCGGCGGCCTCGTCGGCTCGACGACGTTCTACCTCGGCCTAAAGAATATGACCGTCCCGGGCGTTGGCTTCACGCTCTCCAGCCCGAGCCCGAGGTACGCGAAAACGCGGTTCGCTTCGTTCAAACCGTAGGCGGCCGCGCCGGATTCCCGGCGCCTAGAAGGGTCACCGGCAGGCCGTTCTTCCGGATCCACTCCGCGACCGCATGGACGACGCTCGCGCTGACTATCCACGCGGACGGCTCGTCCCACCACGAGCTCGTCGGAGCAAGCTCGTTTCCCCGTCACTGGATCTACGACCGGGAGGGCAGGCTCGTCGAGAAGTCGAGCACAGTCGACTTCAAGTCCTGGTACCGGGAAGCGCACGGCGAAAACACGCCCTGGGGCGACGAGGAATCGGAGGCCTTCGTGACCCAGGCCGAAAGCGCGCTGGAGCGCGAGCTCTCGCGCGAGATCATGCAGAGCGAGCAGCGCCCGAGCGAAGGAAGCTCGAAGTGGACGAAACGCTCGTCGAGCAAGGCGACGAAGGCAACGAGCCTCCTCCCGTCGTCGACGGCGTGCTGGTCGCGGAGGTCGACGGCGAGGAGGTCGCGGAAATCGGGCCGGGCGCGATTCTCGGCGAGCGGGCTCTTCTCGAAGGAGGCGAGCGAACAGCCACGCTGCGCGCTCTGTACCCGCTCCCGTGTCGCCGTCATCCCGGCGGATCGGATCGACCGTGCCGCGTTCGAGAAGCTTGCCGCAAGCCGTACCGGGAGGTGAGGACGGCAGCGATCGGGTGAGCGGCATAACCAACAACCCGCCGACCGCTAGGTGGGCTCGACGAGCACACTCCGCTGCAGCGGGCTGGCGGTGTTGCGTCCAGCAGCGGAGGCGCGGGCTTGCGTCGCGGCACCTTGCCTCCGCGCTCTTCGGTGGCAGCACTGTGGCTGTCGGCGCCGGTGCGAGGGAGAATGGCGGCGTGCAGATGGCGTCGCGCTTCATTGCCTGTGGCTTTGCCGTGAGACGGCCTTCGTCTTGACCGTCGTGGGGCTTGTGCTCGATCGCGTCGCCGCCGCGGAGGGCGTGTCCGGGTCCGGCGTGGTGGCTGTACCCGTTTCTCCTCGCGGCGATCTGTTCGCCGGCCGCGGTCGGCGCGCTGATCGTTGCGCGGCGGCCGCGCAACCCGATCGGCTGGATTCTTGTCGTCGGCGCGCTATCGCTAGCGGCGGTGCTGGCGGCGGAGCCGTACGCGTGGGTGGCGCTGGAGGCGCATCCGGGCGCGCTCCCCGGCGGGTCGTGGGCGGCGCTCGTCTCCTCGCTGTGGCCGGTGTTCTTCGCGTGGCCGTTGGCGATCACGTTCGTGTTCCCCGACGGCCGGCTGCCGTCGCGGCGTTGGCGGCCGTACGCGATCTTCGCCGTCGGCTCGATGACGCTGCTCGTCGTGTTGCTCGTGATGTCGGAGAAGTCGAGATCTGTTCGAGGACGTGGCGAATCCGTTCCCCGCCCGCTGGCCCGACGTGCTCGGCTTCCTGGAGGGGCCCGGCATGGCTCGCGGTCTTCGCGAGCCTCTTCGTCGGCGCGGCCGCGGTGCGAACGCGGTACCGCCGCTCCTACCGGGATCGAGCGGTTGCAGATGCTCTGGCCGGCGTACGCGGCGCTGCTCGTGCCGCTCGGAGTCGGTGCGTTTCTCCTTGTCTGGGGCTTCGTACTCGGCCAGCCCGGCGATGCGGTGCTCGCCGTGCTGCTGGCGACGCAGGCTGCCGTCGCGCTCGCGGTCGGCGTCGCGGTGACCCGCTACCGGCTCTACGAGATCGACC
This sequence comes from uncultured Actinomycetes bacterium, assembly GCA_963732985.1. Classification (GTDB taxonomy): domain Bacteria; phylum Actinomycetota; class Thermoleophilia; order Gaiellales; family Gaiellaceae; genus Gaiella. Next base: position 2,567 of record CAVTBP010000011.1, read on the forward strand.
GGCTGATCAACCGGACGCTGTTCTACTCGGCGACAGCGTCGCTCGGGCTCCTGTATGCCGCCGTCTCGCTGCTCGCGGGTGTCGCTGTCGGCCCGCGGCTCGACCTGGGTCGCGGCCGCCGCCGTCCTCGTCGCGTGCGCATTTCGGCCACTGCGCCGGCGGGCGCAGGCCGCGGTCGACTGGCGCTTCGATCGGCCGCGCTATGACGGGCTACAGCGCGTGAACGCGTTTGTCGACGACGTCCGCGAGGGGAGGCGCGAGCCGGAGGATGTCGGCGCCGTGCTCGCCGCGGCGCTGCGGGATCCCGGCGCCGAGCTGCTCTACCGGCTCCCGGCGAGCGAGGCCTATGCCAGCGGCGCCTCGGAAGCGTCGTCGGTGACCCTCCCGCTGACGGGCGCGCCGTCACGAGGGTCGATACGCGGCCAGGAGATCGCCGTCCTCCTGCATGCGCCCGCGCTGCTTGACCGCCCCGACCTGCTCCGCAGCGTCCTCGCCGCCGCGAGCCTCGCGATCGAGATCGCACGCCTGCGAGTCGAGGTGCGCGTCCAGCTCGCGGAGGTCGAGGAGTCGCGATCGCGCGTCGTCCAGGCCGGGTACGAGGAGCGCCGGCGGCTCGAGCGCGACCTTCACGATGGGGCACAGCAACGGCTTGTGACGCTCGGGATTGTCCTGCGGAGGCTGCAGCTCTCGCTCCCGCGCGAGGCCCGGATCCTTGGACCGGCGCTCCACTGGCGGTCGACGAGGTCGGGAGCGTGATCGAGGACCTGTGCGATCGCCGCGGGTGTCCGGCCGCCACGCCTCGACGAGGGCCTCTCTTTGCTCTCGCCGACCTCGCGCGTGGGGCGCCCCGTTCCCGTCGAGCTGGAGGCGACCCAGGAGCGGCTTGCTCCGCAGGTCGAGGCTGCCGCCTACTTCGTTGCGTGCGAGGCGGTTACGAACGCCGTCAAGCACGCGGCGGCGTCGCACGTGCGGATCGAGGCGACGGTCGTCGAAGGAGCCCTACGGCTGGTGGTCGCCGACGACGGCGTCGGTGGGGCGACGGTGTCCGGCGGCACCGGGCTGACCGGCCTCGCCGACCGCGTCGAGGCCCAGGGCGGGACACTCCTGATCGACAGCCCCCCGGCGCCGGCACGCGGCTCGAGGCGAAGATTCCATGCGGATCGTGATCGCCGAGGACACGGTTCTCCTCCGCGAGGGCCTCGCGGGCCTGCTCGAGGACGCCGGCCACGAGGTCGTCGCGCGGGTCGGCGACGCCGACGCGCTCCTCGTCGTCGTCGCCGAGCACGAGCCCGACCTTGCCGTCATCGACGTGCGTATGCCGCCCGACTACGACCACGAAGGAATGCGCGCCGCCGCCGAGATCCGCCGCGACTACCCGCAGACTGCAGTGCTCGTCCTCTCACAGCACATCGAGACCCGCTACGCGCTCGAGCTGGTCGCCACCGGAGGCGGCTTCGGGTACCTGCTCAAGGAGCGCGTACTCGACGTGGACGACTTCCTTGATGCGGCGCGGCGGGTGTGCGACGGCGGCTCGGCGCTCGATCCGGAGGTTGTCGCGACGCTCCTCTCGCCACAGAGCCGCGACGATCCGCTCGGCGAGCTGACCCCGCGCGAGCATGAGGTGCTCGCGCTCATGGCCGAGGGACGCACGAACGCGGCGATCGCAAAGCGGCTTTGGCTGACCGAGCGCACCGTCGAGACGCACGTCCGCTCGATCCTCGGCAAGCTCGGCCTGCCGGCGGGCGGCGACGACCACCGCCGCGTGCTCGCCGTGCTGACGTACTTGCGCGCCTCCGCACGCTGAACTCCGGTGCTGGCACCGAGGCGCATCTCAGTGCCCGTCACGACGACTTCGGGCGGGCCGGGTCGTAGCGTCTGAGCCAGCGCAACCCGCGCTCGACAAGGAGGATGAGGTGTCAGCAACAGCGGCGGTCGGAGCTCCGGCCACAACCACGACGAGAACGGCCGACAGGCGGCTCGGTGCGCTCGCAGGCGTCGCGTTCGCGTTCCTCTTCTTGATGGGGACAGCAACGCTGAACATCCCCCGCGGCGCGAGCGACGCGTCGCTCGTCGCGTGGTGGGCCGACGGCGGGAATCAGACGACGGCGATCGTCTCGATGTACCTATTCATCGTCGCCGGGCTCTGCTTTCTCCTCTTTCTCGCAAAGCTTCGGTCGCGCTTGCTCGCGGCGGAGGGCGGCACCGGCGAGCTGACCTCGCTCGTCGTCGCGAGTGGGGCGGTCTTCGTCGCGATGCTGCTCGTCGCCGCCGCGTCGCGTGGAGTGATCGGGTTCGCTGTCAAGTCGCCGGGGCGACAGCGAGTCGCTCCCCGGGAGCCGACACGCTCCGATATCTGCCGCAGACCGGCTATGCCGCGCTCGGCATCGGCGGCCTGCTCGCAGCCGCCGTCGCGATGGCGACGACGTCGTGGCTGATCGTTCGGACGGCGGTGTTCGGCCGTTGGCTGGCGTGGCTCGGCTCGGCGACCGCGCTCGTGATCGTCGTCGCGGCGGCGGCGCTCGTGGGAATGGTGGCGATCCCGGCGATGCTGATCTGGGTCGTGGCCGTCAGCGTCGCGATGTTGCGCGGACATGTGGGTTCGTCGGCGCTTACGCTCACGCCATGACAGAAAACGCGAAGGGTGGCTTGAGTGAGGGTTGGCCAATCTCCTTCTGCCTGCGGGCCGTGGCATTGGTTCCGCCCCGGAGATCCCCATTACGCCTCGTTTTGGCGAGCCTTGCGTTGGCTGTTGTTCTGAGTGGATGCGGCGGCGGGGATGACGCCAGCATCACCGCCTCATCCGACGCTCCCATCGACCGAGTTGTCAACGTCGATGGTGAGCGTGGGCTGTATCTGAGGTGCTCGGGGACCGGCTCGCCCACGGTTGTGATGGAGGGAGGCGACGAGGACACGAGCTACTCCTACGCGTTCGCCGAGAGCCGCCTGGCGGCGGCAACGAGAACATGCGTCTATGACCGGGCCAACCTGGGCCGAAGCGATGCTGCGCCGGGGCCGCGCGGGTTGTCAGATCTTGTCGGCGACCTCGAGGCGCTTCTCCAAGCCGCCGAGATCCCTGGCCCGTACGTTCTCGTCGGCACCTCGGGCGGTGGCTACATCTCAGCTGGGTATGCGTACAAGCACCCCGACGAGGTCGTCGGGATAGTCTTTGTCGAGGTTCCCGCACCGTTCCGCAATCCCCCGCGGGTGATCGTCGAGGAGACCGATGCGAACCACCCGTCGAACATCGAACGCCGTGACTACCTTCAGGTCGAGAAGGACGCCTGGGCGGCTCGCAAGAGGATCGGCGATATCCCGGTCACGATCATCAGCAACGAGTACTCGGCCGCGGAGATAGAAGCCTCACCGTTCCCCTCGGAGGCGCGAGGGATGCGGCGTAACGTCTCAGACCAGAAAGGCTGGCTGGTACTCAGCCCTCGCGCGAAGCAGGTAGTGGTGCACACCGGTCACGCGGTCGAGGAGCAGGACCCGCAACTCGTGATCGACGCCATCCTCGATGTCGTCAACGCAACCCGGTAGGCAAAGCCGATTCCGCTGCTTGCCACGCCCGAATTGCAGCATTGCGCCGCACGCAGCGTCGTGCACAGCAGACGCCCCGCGACCAGGCCTCAGACGCAGGAACTGAGTCGCGGGGGGTGGGGTGCCTCCGGCTGGCGCCGCGGCGTGTGCCGCTCGAGCAGCGGTTATGCCGACCGACTGCAGCCCGAGCGGCGGTGGCTAGTTTGCTGTGAGGAAGGCTCGGAGTGTTGGGAACAGGGTGGGGGACTCGATCCAGAGGAAGTGCCCGGCGTTCGGGATGATCCGCTTTGTCACCTGGGCGCTGCGGAGCGGTGCGGCGTTGTCGTCGGCCCAGGCGGCGCCAAACGGGTCGAGGGCGCCGATCATGACAAGGGCAGGCCCGCGGTAGCGGGCCAGCGCGGCCTCGAGTTTGGGCCGACGCGGGTCGTAGAGGATCGCCTCGTTCGCAAGGGCGCTGACCGAGTCGTCACAGCGAAATGGGCCAAGCGCGGCACCGACCGACCGGGCACGTCGAGGGTTGCCGACGTAAACGGGAAGCAAGGCGCGGCTTCGCGCCGCACACAACTCAGGCACAGACTTGGGTACCAGCCCTCGTTGTTGCAGCGAGCGGAGGCGCTTCTCGAATCTCGCGTCGCCCTCGTATTGCGCCTTGACTGCCATCGGCAGTCCCGACAGCAGCGTCAACGACCTCACGCGGTCGGGGTGCGCGGCCGTGTACGCAGCGGCGACGAGGGAACCGAACGACTCACCAAGAACGTCGATCTGCTCGACGCCAAGCCGAATGCGTAGTGCTTCGAGATCCGACACGAATGCGTCCAGCGAGTAGTCGGCCGGAACAGATCGCGGCGCCGGGGTTCGCCCCATGCTCCTCTGGTCATAGGCGACCACACGAAGCGTCGATGAAGCAAGCCGCTTGAACCCGCGAAACACCTGCTGGCTGTCGTAGCCAGGCCCGCCGTTGACGAGCACGAGCGTTCGTGGAGCATCGGCTGGCCCCGCCGAGCGAATGAACGAGCGAACAGGAGAAGCCGCGCTAGCGACCGACGCGAGCACAACCGATACCAACAGCGCCGCAACCAGCCGCCGCACCCAGCCAGCCATCAGAAGCCGCAGCTTTCCGCGCCAAGGGCGTCCGCTGCATCGCTCACGGTCTCCGTGGCTGCTCCGGCAGCGTCGAGGGTGGCGACAAAGCCCGCCACGTCACCATTCCGGGCAGCCGCTACCTGCCGCCTCGCGCTGACAAGCTGCCCCTCGATCGCGACGGTCAACGCGGCGAACTCCGCTCGTATCTCCTCCGGCGCATCAAGGTTGCGCAACGACACGAGCGCCTTCGCCCCGGCGGCGTTCGCGAACGCGAAATACTCACCCACAGCAGGAAGCGCATCGGACGCAGGATGCTCCGGATCGAAGCCATCCACCGGGAAATCGCCACGCGCATCCAGCGCGTCTCGCCACCCGGCACAGACCGCTTCGACCTGCGCAACCACATCCGCGGACACCCCGGTGGCCGCAGCGCCCGAGCCGCCGCTACAGGCGCTCAATCCCAACGCTATGCACGCGGTCACGAGCATCAACACAGGCGCCTATCAACCTTCCGGAAGCGGCGCCGCACCCGGAACCCAAAGGCGCCGCCATTTGTTCGGGGCGTGGCGTCTTGGTGACGGACGGCGCCACGCTCCTGGGGTCGAGTGGTCATGCGACCACGAGCGACAGATCGTCCGCGCCGGCGAGCTTGTAGACGGTTCCGCCAGAGAAGGTGACGATGACGGTGACTTGGGTCGCGCCGCGCGGGACGGTCGCGCTGCGGCTTCGACGTGCCATGTCCGTGCCGGAGATCGTTGTGTCGGGGCCGATCCTGACCGTCGCGAGCACTTTGCCGCCCGCGGTGGCGAACTGCGCCCGCACCTGCGTCGTAACTGCCGAGGGCGGGGTGCCGTAGTTGCCGAGCCAGCCGCTCAGCGTCGCTTTGCGACCGGCGGCACCGGCCGGAAGCTTGATCGTCTGCTTTCCGATTGTCGCCTTCGCGGTGACGGCGGCGGTCGTCGTCCCTCCGAAGAAGTAGTTCTTCCCTCGTTTCGGCGAGCCCTTCGATGTATTCGAGAACCAGCCGTTCGGGAACGCGTAGGAGGCGGCGCCGAACTGGCCCGCCTCGTTCGTCCAGCCCGGGACGGCACCGAAGGCGCCGACAGCCGTGATGCCGGCGCCCGCTTCCGCGCCGGGGTTCTTGATGAGGTTCTTGCCGCACACCGGACACGTCGCGCTCGGGGCGGCCGCGGCTCCTGTTGCGAGCACTGCGGTGATGAGAAGAATCAGCGCGGCGAGTGCTGTCGAGCCGCGGAATGCAAGGGTCTTGGTCATCGTGACCTCCTGTTGGTTGCGGGTCGAGCCCCGTGCGAGGCGGGCCCGGTGGGCGGGGCATGGTGGTGCAGGGAGCGGCCGCTGACGTCGCGAGCCCTGTGCGGAGCAGCGGCGTGCAGGTTCTTCCAGGCGGGGCCGACGATCACGCCGGCGCCCCGCCTCTGATGACAAGGTGCTCTGGTCGGAGTGCCCGGAAGACGGGGGGGACGTGTGCGGTGGTCATGGGGTCTCCTGCCAGACGATCGGTGCAGAAGCGGTCCCAGGCGGCCTCGCTCTCCCAGACGGCGATGATTCGGAACCCCTCGTCGGTCGGGCCTGCGGCGTGCAGCAACAGGCCATCCGGAAAGGGGCCTTCCATGGCCTCCGCGAAGCGCTGGTAGTGCTCCCAGCTCGCCGCGATGTCGTTCACGAACGCGTAGGTCACGGTGCCTGCTAGCCGTCCACGAGTCGCGGCGTCCACTCGCGGGCGAAGGTCGTGATCGCCGTGATGAGGTCGAACGTCGCAGTCCGTCTGGTCATGAGCTCCTCCCCTGGTCGCCGAGGTTGTGTTGCGATCGTCCCGGCAGGGCGCTTAGTTTCGGTATAGGCGCGGCATTCCCCAGGGTGGGCGTGGGGCGCGAGAATGAGCATCGATGGGTGCCGCGGAGGTTCTCGTGCTCGGTCCGGTCGCACTCGGCAGTCAGTCGGGGGTGACGATGCTGCCCGCGATGCTGCAGCGGCTGGTCGCAGCGCTGGTGCTTGCCGAGGGGCGGGTGTGCCAGCCGGATGAGCTTGCCGATGTGCTGTGGCGCGACGCCCCGCCACCGTCGGCGCGCAAGCTGGTTCGCGTCTACGTCTCGCAGTTGCGCAAGGCCCTACCGGAGGGCGTCGTCGTCGAGACGGTTGGTGGAGGCTACGCGCTTCGCCTTCCAGAGCACGGTCTCGATGCAGCGCGGCTCAAGCGGCTGCTCGGTGAGTGCAGCGCGGCTCGCCGCGACGGCAACGCGGCCCTCGCTGCCTCGCTCGCGGAGCAGGCGCTGGCGCTGTGGCGCGGCCGGGCTTTCGGGGAGCTTGCATACGAGGAGTTCGCGCGAGGCGAAAGCGAGCGCTTGGACGAGCTGCGCTTGCTGGCGTTGGAGGAGCGCCTCGAGGCGCAGCTCGCGCTCGGCCGTCACGCCGAGGCGCTCGCCGAGGCGCTCGCCCTCGCCGACGAGCACCGCTCCAGGGAACGGATGCACGAGCTGACGATGCTGGCGCTCTATCGCTGCGGACGACAAGCCGAGGCGCTCGACCACTACGCCGCGTTCCGCGCGCGGTTGAACGACGAGTTGGGACTCGAGCCGGGACCGCGGCTACGCGAGCTACAGCTGCAGATCCTCCAGCAAGACCCCGCACTCGACGCGGCTTCACCGACGACGACGGCGGGCGAATCGTTGCCTCTTTCCGCAACGCGTCTGGTCGGGCGCGACTCGGAGCTTCGGGTGCTCGGTGACATCCTCGCGGCACGCGTAGTCCGACTGCTCGTGCTGACCGGCGCGGGCGGCAGCGGCAAGACGAGGCTCGCTCTCGAGGCGGCGCGAGCGGCTGCCTCGACGTACGCGAACGGTGCCGTGCTCGTCGAGCTGGCGCCGCTGCGCGACGCCCGGGCTCGTCCTCCCGACGATCGCCCAGCGGCTCGACGTCGCGGCCACCCCTGGTCAGGAACTGCTCGACGCAGTGGTCGAGGCGGTCAGGTCGCGGGAGCTGTTGCTTCTGCTCGACAACGCAGAGCACCTGCGGGAGGCCACTCCACACTTCTCAGCGCTGGTTGCTCGCGCGCCCCGGCTCACGCTCCTCGTCACCAGCCGTGCCGTTCTCCACCTCTCGGGCGAGCACGTCTTTCCCGTCCCCCCGCTCGAGGAGGAAGCCGCTGTCGAGCTCTTCGAGCAGCGAGCGCGCGCCCTCGCTCCGGCGTTCCGCCTGACTACGGAAAATCAGGCCGCGATCGCCGACGTCTGCGCACGGGTCGATCGCCTCCCTCTGGCGATTGAGCTGGCCGCGGGCCGCATGGGCACCCTGTCGCTGCCGGCGTTGCGTGAGCGCCTCGGCGACCGGCTGGCCGTCCTCACCGGCGGCCCGCGCGATCTTCCTGCGCGACAGCAGACGCTCCGAGAGACGCTCGACTGGAGCGTCGACCTGCTGACGTCCACCGAGCGCGCCGTGCTCGCCAGGCTTGCCGCCTTTCCGGGTGGCGCCACGCTCGAAGCCGCGCAAGAGGTCTGCTCGGCGGACCTGGACACGCTTCAGGCTCTCGTCGACGCCCACCTCGTCCGCAGAACCGATATCGACGACGCGCCGCGCTTCGGCCTGCTCGAGACGATCCGCGAGTACGCCCTCGAGCTCCTCGGCGACGAACGCGACGAGACCGAGCACGCGCTCGCGCTGTACCTCAGAGACCTCGTCGAAGAGGCGTACGAGACCATGACGGAGGATCCCGCCTGGTTGGCACGGTGCGACGTCGAGCTCGACAACCTCCGACGCGCCCTCGACGTCGCCTCCGCCGGAAGCGATTCCGACCTGGAGTTGCAGCTTGCCGGCGGGCTCTGGCGCTTCTGGTGGACACGCGGATACCTCGACGAAGGCATCGCGCGCCTGGAGGCGGCGCTCGCCCGCGCGACCGAGATCACGCCGGCACGCGCGCGCGCGACGCGCGGCCTGGCAGGCCTCGCGTGGAGCCGCGGTCACCTCGAGCTCGCCGAGGCGCGCGCGACGGAGACCTTGACCCTCGCGCTCGTCGTCGATACGCCGGAGGAGATGCTAGGGGCCCATACGATCCTGGGCATCCTCGCGAACCAACGCAAGGACTTCGAGACGGCGAGACAACACCATGAGCAGAGCCTTGCGATCAAGCAGAGCCTCGGGCTCGAGCCGCTCGTCGAGAAGCTCAACCTCGGGAGCGTTGCCCTGGACTCCGGTGACCCCGCAGCGGCCGTCGCCCTCTTCGAGGACGTCCTCGACTCACACCGCCGGAACGGCAACCCGTCTGGAATCGGCTTCGCGACGCTCAACCTCGGACTCGCGCAATACGGCCTCGGCGACATCGCGCACGCCCAGGAGTCCTTCGAGGAGGCCCGGAACGCGTTCGCCGACGTCGGCTTCCGCGTTCACGTAGCCCACGCGACACAGGGTCTCGCCGCCTGCGCCGCCTCCTCCGACCAGCACCTCGAGGCTGCTCACCTCCTGGGTCAGGCGGCCGCCGAACTGGGCGAGATCGTCTACTCGGAAGAGGCTTTCCCGCTGCTCGCCGCCGAAGCCGAGGAACGCCGCACGCCTCGCCCTCGGCGACGACCAGTTCGCGCACGCATACGAGGCGGGGAGACGAGCGAGGAAATGACCGGCGACAGACCCAGGACTGCCGGCTTCGGCTGCGGCGCGCAAGTCTGCGCGCCCGCGTCGTGAAGGCCCTGCTTGCGGGGCCTTTCTGTTTCTCCGGGAGCCAACGCTAGAGCGAATGTCAGGGGAAATCTCAGCTGAAGGTCGATTCCGCGCCGGCCAGGCCCCCGGGCGGGGGTGGGGGTGCGGGGCCCCCCGGGGGAGGTGCGCTCCACGCTCGTCCGCGCAGCGGACGACTCAGGTTGCGCGTCTCCGCGGTCTCACCAGGTACGCGACGATGAGCGCCGCTGGGAAGAAGACCAAGCTGAAGAGGAAGAAGAGGATGAAGCTGTGGCCCTTTCGGCCGGCGACCCTGGCAGGCCAGAACGCGATGGCGATCCAGATGACGAGTCCGAGGAGGGACCACAACCACCATGCACTTGCGGCAAGCAACACTTGGATCTCCTTGATAGGGAAGAACGCGGCGCCGCGAGCCTGTTGTGTGCCTGCCTCGTGGCTTGGACGCACAACCTATCCGAGGAAAAGCACAGGTTGCCTCGCCCATGCGCCGCGTGAGGGGCGGCTATCCGGTGTGCAGGCGCCAAGCATCACGGCTGTCGGCGGCGGGTCGTTACGGACGAGAGACTTCCTTCCGGACGATGCAACGGAAGCCGAGGTGGCTCGTTGACGAGTCGATGGGTTGCCCCTGGCGTGCCGCCGGCCGGTATCGAAGGCAGTAGTTCGGCGCACACAAGTGCGAGCCGCCCTTGATCACGCGACGCGGGATGGTCTCGCCCTGTTGAACCGACGGTGAGGTCGCACGCGGGTTGCGCGGCGCACAACACGGACTCTGGACATCGTCCGGATCGTGTGAAGTGAACCCGTCAGAAGTCCACTCCCAGACGTTTCCAGTCATGTCGAGCAGGCCGTATCCATTTGGCGGGAAGCTGCCGACAGGAGAGGTGCCCTCGTAGCCGTCGAGCTTCTGGTTCTGCCACGGAAATTCGCCCTGCCAGGTGTTCGCCATCGCCTTGCCGGCCGGGGAGTGCTCGTGTCCCCAAGCGAACGTCGCCTCATCCAGTCCGCCGCGGGCGGCGAACTCCCACTCAGCTTCGGTTGGTAGCTGTTTGCCGGCCCAGGCGGCATATGCCTCGGCGTCTTCGTAGGCGATGTGAACTACGGGATGCGTGTCGCGGCCGTTGGTGGTGGTTCCCTTCCCGCCAGGACGCTTCCAGAACGCGCCCGGCTGGTACGCCCACCAGTTGCGGTAGTCGCTCAGGTCGACCGGGCCAGCGGTCTTGCGAAAAACGAGTGATCCCGGAACAAGAAGGTCGGGATCCGCGTCTGGATACAGCACGGCGTCGAGCGGGCGTTCGGCGAGCGTCACATATTTCGTCTCACGGACGAACACGCGGAACTGTGCGGCTGTGACGGGCGCTTTGTCTATCCAAAACCCGTCCACCGAGGCACGGTGTACCGGCCGCTCCTCAGGATAGAAGTCCTCGGATCCCATGGAGAACACCCCGCTCGGAACCCAGCGCATGCCGGGAGGGGGGTTCTCGGCCGTCCGGAGCATCTGATGCCGGCGGGATGGTACCTCAGTATCCAGAGTCGCCTGACGGCGAGCGTGCAGCAGCGATGGCGAGCGTGCAAGACTGCCTCCGGCGAGTGCCGTGTTGGCTCGACGCTTCCCACGATGGAGTCCCGCCACTCATCACCGAGCGTCGTCGTCCGGCGCGGGTTCACCCACGATCTCGCGGACATGCTTGTCAACGACCTGCAGCGTCAGCTGCCACGCCTGCAACGACAACCTGCGCCCGTACACGCCGCCACGGCCACGGCCTTCGCGCACTGACATGTGCCGTTGGCTCGCATACACGGGAACGCCTGTCCTGCTCGAGGAGCTGCTCTACAAGCCCGCACACTCCCTCATCGACCAGAGCCTCCATTCACGCCTGGGCGCGACGACCACGAACGGAGACGGCTTCGGCGTCGGCTGGTACGGCGAGGCCGATACGCCCGCGACCTTCAAGAGCATCGAGCCTGCCTGGAACGACCGGAACCTGCGCGAGCTGGCAGGCCACGTCCGCTCAGGCCTCGTCTTCGCGCACATCCGCGCCTCCACGGGAACACCCGTACAGCAGACGAACTGCCACCCTTTCCGCCACGGCCGCTGGCTGTGGATGCACAACGGAGCGATCGCCGGGTTTCACGAGGTCAAGCGGGAACTGCTGCTCGCCGTCGACCCGTCGCTCTACCCGGAGGTCGAGGGCTCGACCGACTCGGAGGCGTTCTTCTTCCTCGCGCTCACGCTCGGGCTCGAGCACGACCCGCCTGGAGCGGTCGCGCAAGCGGTCGGCATGATCGAGCACGTGGGTCGCAGTCACGGCATCGAGCACCCGATCCAGATGACCGTCGCGACGAGCGACGGCGACCGCGTCTGGGGATTCCGCTACTCCAGTGAGGGAGCGTCGCGATCGCTGTTCTACTCGACGAGGGTCGACACCCTTCGGGAGCAGTACCCGGACAACCACGTCCTGCACGGATTGTCCGACGAGACCAGGGTCGTCGTCTCGGAACCGCTCGGCGACCTCAAAGGAGCGTGGAACGCCGTGCCCGAGTCGAGCTACGGGATGATCCACGAGGGTCAGGACGAGCTGCGTCCGTTCACTCCGCGACCTCCGGCGTGACATGGGTGAAGCGACAGTCGGGCGCGTGTGACGAGCGGCGAAGTCGAGGGGCTCGAGCCGAAATGGAAGCGCGGTTATGGCCGCTGGGTACGCGACATCCTCGTCTGGACGAAGGGGCCGTTCCTGTTCAGGAACGACCTTGTCCCAGCCGACGCTGTCGACGAGCCGCCTTCCGTAGACCCCGAGGTCGAGCGCTTGCGCGACCACCCGTTGCGATACGAGTCAGGACGGGCAACTCGACCCGTCGAGTTCGCCACGCACGGCGATGACGCCGAGCACTTCGTGGCCTCGACAGCAAGCCCGTGTGCGCGACCGACTCACGGACTCCACCTCATCCGGCACTGGCGTGAACGGCGGGATGCCCGGGCGACCCTCGGATTCGCGGTGTCCTCAACGATTCACATGCTCGACTGAAAGGGGCGAGATGGCTGACGAGTCGAGGTTCGAACGAAAGCTCGACACATGGGTCGACCGCGCGACGACGCCGCGTGGAGCCGCTGTGGTGATCGCAACGGCAACCACTGTCATCACACTCGGCGCGGCCGTCCTCATGACATTCGCCGACCGCGAGCAGTATCCGTCCCTCGGGTCAGCGCTCTGGTGGGCGAGCCAGACGGTGACGACCGTCGGGTACGGGGACAACGTCCCGGTGTCGGTCGCAGGCCGCATCGTCGCGGTGGGCGTCATGCTCGTGGGGATCGGCTTTCTGACGGTGATCACGGCCGCGATCACGAGCACGTTCGTCGCGCGCTCACGCCTCGAGCAGATGAGTACGGAACCCAAGGCTCCGACGGCGGACCACTTCCGCCGGCTCGACAGCCGGCTGGAGCGCATCGAGGCCGCCCTGTCCGGCTCATCACCCCTGGAGCAATCGGCCAGCGATGCCGGACCCTCGACAGCGGAGCATTTCCGTCGGCTCGACGAGCGGCTCGGCCGAATAGAAGCCGCGCTGCATCGCTCGTCGTGACGCTCGAGGCTGTGCCCTCGAGTGCGTCCGGGCACGGAACTTCATGCCATCCGTATGAGGAAGGCAAACCCGGCCGCGCCCGCCGTCCAATCGGCCGCGACTCCTCGGGTCAGAGGCTTCGATTCGAGCGTGACGCTGCGTCAAAACGCGCCGACGCGGTGCTCTTGGAGATCGGTTTCGGCGTCAGTTGGGGAATGACCAAGGTCTGATGCCCCAGCAGCTTCTGCAGACCGAGCGGATCACCCTGATCCCACTCGCCGACGAGCACCTCGAGTGGGAGTTCGAGGTCGACTCGGATCCCGAGGTGATGCACTTTCTGAGCGGCCGGGGCAGCACACGCGACGAGGTCGAGGCCCACCACGCGCGGCGGATAGCGGCCGCGCAGAAGATGGACGGGCTCGGCTTCTGGGTCGGCTTCGTCGCTGACGACTTCGTCGGCTGGTGGACGCTTCAGCCCGCCCACGGCCCTGACCAGCCCGACGACCCGGGGCAGGCCGATCTGGGCTTCCGGCTTCTTCGGCGCCGCTGGGGCCACGGCCTCGCCTCCGAGGGAGCGCGGGAGCTGGTTCGCCACGGCCTCGACGACATCGGGCTCGACCGCATCATCGCCCAGACGATGACCGTCAACGCGCGCTCCCGAGCCGTGATGGAGCGGATCGGTCTCACGTACGTGCGGACATCCCCACCTCCATGACCGGGGCGGTAGAGGGCCTCGAGATGGGCGAGGTGGAGTACGAGATGACGCACGAGCAGTGGGAGCACGCGACGACGTAGCGTCGGTGCATCTCCGCGGACGAGCCGCCGTATTCGAAGAAGCGCGCAAACTGCGCCAATTCGATGAACGGCAGGCTTGACCTGGTCGGCTTCCCGTCATAGGTTCCTCCACGCACCGAGCACGGAGCGCGACTAGGTCGAAGCTCAGCCTGAGGGCTCTACGCGGAAGCGGAAGGTCAGTGGGTTGAGTGGACGAAAGCGCCACCGGCTCGGTGAACTCTTTTCAGACTGGCGCTACTGACCCCAGAGTCAATCGGGCCGGTCATCTCCTCGCCATGCCCCGGGTCTATCAGGACACTCCGCGCGCGGCAGGACTCGGCGGCGGACTGACTCGCTACTCGTTTCTCTGCATCGCGGCGTCGAAGGCGACCGCGGAAGGGGCGAAATCAGTTCGCCGGATGAACGCGAGTGCGTCCTGTGCGCCCCACGCGCGATCCATGCCGGAGTCTTCCCATTCGATCGAGAGCGGTCCCGCGTATCCGATGTGGTTCAACGCACGAAAGAGCCCTTCGAAGTTCACGTCGCCGTGACCCGGTGAGACGAAGTCCCAGCCTCGTTCGGGCTCGCCAAAGTTGAGATGGCTACCGAGGATGGAGGTACGCCCATCGAGCACGCGTCGTGAGTCTTTGACGTGGACGTGGTAGATGCGGTCTGCGAACTCGACCGCAAAGGCTGCCGCGTCCAGGAACTGATGTGCGAAGTGGCTCGGGTCAAGGTTGATCCCGAAGCCACTGCGCCGGCCGACCGCTGCAAGCGCCTTCCGGGTCGTGACGAAGTCATAGGCGATCTCGGTGGGATGCACCTCGAGTGCAAACCGCACACCCTCCTCGTCGAACACGTCGATGATCGGCCCCCAGCGCTCCGCGAACTCGTCGTAGCCACGCCCGACCGCGTCGAAATCGTTCGGCGGAAACGAGTAGAGCAAATGCCAGATCGGTGAGCCGGTGAAGCCGGTTACCACCGTGACGCCGAGCGCAGAGGCGGCCCGTGCCGTGTCCTTCATCCTGTCTGCCGCACGACGACGCACACCTTCCGGCTCGCCATCGCCCCATACTTCCGCGGGCAGGATCGCCTGGTGGCGCGCGTCGATCGGATCAGCGACAGCCTGGCCAACCAAATGAGCACCGATCGCCCAACAGCCAAGACCGTGCTCGTCGAGAAGCGAACGGCGTGACTTGACATAGCCGGGGTCGGCGACTGCCTTGTCTACCTCGAAATGATCGCCCCAACAGGCGAGCTCGACGCCGTCAAAACCCCAGGCCGAAAGCCTGGTCGCGAGCTCCGCAAGCGGGAGGTCCGCCCACTGGCCGGTGAACAGAGTCACGGGTCGCGCCACCTAAGAACTCCTCTAGGCCGGGTACTGGTGTCCCCTACATTCCTCGGTCGAACACTATGGGAATCGAGCGGAACACCCTGCGGCGAGGCTGCGGGCTCGCCTCCACCCAGCAGAAGGGCCCATCGCCGGGCCCTTCTTGTTCGAGCCCTTACGCGGTGGCTCAGGCGGGCGCGCCGGCCATCTGCACGTCGGCCTTCGACGCGTGCTCGAGCGCCCACTCGAGGGCGTGGTCGGCGACTGCCTCCCAACCGTCCGCACCGCACGTCCAGTGGTCTCGGCCTTCGAACTCGAAGTACTCGGTGATCGTGCCTTCGGCCTTGTAGTGCTTGGCGTTCGACTTGTTCACGGATGCGGGCATGATGTGATCTTCGCCGCCGCCGATGAAGAGGAGCGGAGCGCGGTGCGGGTTCTTGTAGTTGACCCACGTCTCCTGGTGTCCGGGCTTGAAATTGGCGATCAGGCCGTAGGCCCAGATCCAGTTCCCGGGCGCTGGAATGTGGTACCGGTCATGGATCTGCTGTGACTGCTCCTCGCTGAGCGTATTGGTGAACGCGTAGTGGAACTCCTCCGGGGTGAAGCCGAACGCCTTGTGGCGGTTCGCGGGATTCTTGAGAGCGGGGAAGAGTGACCTGATCTGCGAGATCGGGTTGACGTGGACTCCCTCCGTGGGCGCCGAGTCGATGACGACGCCTGCGGCGGCGCAGCCCCGATCGAGGAGGAGTTGTGTCAGCGTCCCGCCGAACGAGTGGCCCATGATGATCGGAGGCTTGTCGAGTGCGTTGATCGCCTCCGCGATGTGGGCAACGGTCGCCGGCACGGTTGCGGTGGCGATCGGCGTCGGATCCTCGCGGAGCGCTTCGACCTCGACGTCGAACCCGGGATAGGTCGGTGTCAGGACCGTGTAGCCCTTGGCTTCGTAGTAGGGAACCCACGCTTCCCAGCTACGCGGTGTCATCCAGAGCCCGTGGACGAGGACGATGGTGTCAGGCCCGTTGCGGTCAGTCGCCATGGCTGCCTCCTTTCAGGGTGAGTTGCTTGAAGCAAGCGACACTACAAGGGTGACTAGCTTCATGCAAGGCCTGCCCGTACCCTGTCAACGTGCTCAGGCGCGACTACGTCGGACAGGAGCTGTGCTCGGTCGCGCGAACGCTCGAGATCATCGGCGACCGCTGGACCTGGCTGATCGTTCGCGATGCGTTCCTGGGGATCTCGAGATTCGGTGAGTTCCAGGAGAGCCTCGGAGTAGCTGCCAACGTGCTGGACGACCGGTTGAACCGGCTCGTCGACGAGGGGATCTTCGAGCGCGCTCCTTACAGCGACCACCCGCCGCGCTTCGAGTATCGACTCACGCAAAAGGGCTCCGATCTCTTTACGGCGCTCAACGCCCTTCGCCAGTGGGGAGACCGGTACCTGTGTGCGAAGCCGATGCGGCTCCTGCGCGTGAAGGGGAGCGAGACACCGGTCGTCGCAGCACTCGTACCCGAGGGGACGCCGGCCCTCGCCAACGACGACGTGGAGCTCGTACCAGGGCCCGGATTTCCACGCGGCTAGCCCACGCTGCCCAGGCGACATTCCGGGACAGGGCAAAGCCGGAAGAACGCTCGCCTGACCGTCCTTCCCGGCCTCTGCCAGGAGGGTGTCGCGGTGACACCGGGCCGTTCCAGGGTGGATGACCGCCCATCCACGCAACCGTAGAGCCACCCAAGCACGCCACTCAAGGCACGACCGGTTAGCAACCGGTGCCTACCTGGCCGCTCGCCCGAAGACGCCATGAGCGCTTCCCGCGGGAAAAAATGCCTTCTGAGCAGCGGCTTCCTGCTTGACAACGCCGGCAGGAGTGTTGGAAGGTTGCTCGATGTCCAATCGGAACGGCACCTACAACGCGATTCGCCGTCTGCTCGCGGACGGCCGCTGGCACGACGCTCAAGAGTTCGAGACCGTCACGCGCTACGCACGCGACTGGGTTGCCGAGCTTTCACGCGATCCCGACGTCGAGGTCAAGGAGGATCGTGGGAAGACGCTGATTCGGCACAGGGCGCCGACGCCGCTCAGCGCCTAGCAACCGCGAGGGAGGCCGCCATCGTCGCGTGGGACACGAGACGCGGCCCTGCCACGGCGAGGTCGTTCCTCGGCTTCCTCACTTCGATGCGGCCTGTTCACCGGTCCGCGACGCGTGCGCCATCTCCGACCTCGTAGGGTCGTTGACACAAGGAGCGGTGGCCATCGGAGAGGTGCCCGGCGGCCCGACAAGAGCTCTCAGGCTCCGGCAGGGAGGTTGGCCACCAGCGTGCCTCCCCGCTGGAGCCGCCATCGGCTACAGGGCGCGGCGATTCGCTCGCTGCCCGAGGCGGTTAGCCGGGCGAGGTTGCGGCTGATGCTCCTCCTGCGGCGCTCGATGCATCCTCGGCGAGCCCTCGGACGACGAAGGCGGCAAACAACAGGAGACCTGGTTCGATCGCGTCGGCGCTGTCAACGACCACCTTGACCGGTCGCTTGCCCCATCCCTTGCCGTCGAGGGTGGCCAGTTCTCGGTCGCCGTCGACGAGTGCGTAGCGTTCGCGCCAGCTGCTGGCAGGGCGCAGTGCCAGCTCGCGGCCATCCCACAGCAGCGTGCCGCCGCGGCGCAGCTTGTTGGGCTCAAAGGCGCCCACCGCCGCGCCCGAGGAATCGATCGCGTGCATGGCGCGTTGCCAGAACCCACGTCCGGAGATCCGCCACGTGCGTCCATCCGCCTCGGCGATCGCCGAGCGCGACAAGAGACCCTGCAAGCGCAGAGATCCGATCCCGTCCAGCGTGTAGAGACGGCGGTCGCGTGGCATTCGTGTGAGCTCGACTTCGGTCATCGCCTTCGGCGTCGGCGAAACTCCAGCCGCGCCACCTCTCACAGTACGCCCTCGCGCTCGCCGTCCCGGAACGAGAGCACGTCCTCCGCGGCCGTCATCCGGCGTTGTTCAGGCGAGCCAGTACGCCAGCGCCGCAGCCCCGAGCGCGATCAGAACAAGCGCCGCGACTGCCACGATGACGGTGGAGAGAGCCACTACCGGCGTCTTGTCAGACTGACCGGCGGCGACTTCCTGTTCCACGGTGCGAACGGATTCGCCCTCGCGCGTGATGGTCTCGTCCGGGCGCGCCGGAGGTTCGGGGAGGGACTGTGCGGTCATGGGAGGATGGCTACCCGCAACGCGGGCGGTGAAACTCGGCGGTGCTGTCGTAGGCGTCCAGGCGCATTGGTGATGTAGGCGGAACGAGGCCGGGCTGGCTGGCGAGGGGGATCGCAGCCAAGCCCGGCTCGCATCGCGTCTGTACCCGCCCGCGGTTCGGCTCGAACAAGTGGTGGTCCGGAGCTCCGCCGCTGCCTAGGCCCTATCAGCTCGAGCGCGTGCGTCTCGCGCAGCGCTTTCGTCCGAGTAGCCCGGTCAAGCAGGGTTCGCCTCCCCTTCCTGGTCCTCCGGGTCTTCTCCGCCTTGCCGGCGAATCGACTCATACTCAGGTTCGTCTGGCTCCGACGGCGCATCGCCTGACTCGCCCCCGGCATGACGGATCGAGTCGTACTCCGGCTCTGTGGTTTCGTCTGTCATCTCATCCCTTCCGATCACCTGGCCGGACAACACCTCGCGGGCCTTTCGTTTCGCGAAGATCTTCCCGGCCTTGAAGGTGATCCAGCCGAGCCCGGCATAGAACATCGTCTTCGGTTTCATCGTTTGTTCGTACCCGTCGGCAAGGCGGTGCAAAACCCACCGCGCCCGGATGGGCGGCAGCCTCGTCCACGCTCGACGAGCCTCACTCCGTGCTACCGCCGCGCGACGGGAGGAGCCTGCCTAGCGGAGCGGTGTTTCTCGCTTCCCTAGCTCGTCGGTCTCGGCCCTTCGAGTGCCTCGTCCGCGTCGGGATAGTCCGCCTCGAGCGGATGGTCTTCCTCTGCGCTCGGCCCGGGGTCGGGTGTGCCGGGCGGGGGCTGCGGGCTCGGAGCCGGATCGGGGCTTGGGACGGGCGTGGGGATGTCAGGCGGCGGAGCTGGGTCGTCGGGCGTGGGATGCTCGGACATCGTGTCCTCCGTCGTTGTTGGGGAGCGGTGTCTACCCGGGCCCAACACGGCCAAACGTCGCCAGGATTGCCTGCCTCGGGGGATGGGTACGCATCGTGCCCAGTGATGCGCGCACGGTTACGCCGGCTCTCGCGATTGGCCACGAGGCTCGCCGACCGGAGACAGCCGGCCGTCGCGGCGCCCGTCCACGTGGCGACCCCGCCTCCATCTCCGGCGCCGGTCATGTCGCCGGCCATCGAGCACGAGCCCGAGCCCGAGCCGAAACCGCTCGCGCCGCCGGACACGCCCGAGGAGGCGCCGCAGCCGCAGCCGGAGCACCAGGAGCCCCGGCTTCGCGATCCGGGCCTCACCGACCTCTCCGTGGCGGACTGGCGCGCGATCGTCGTCCGCGCCGGACGCGAGGCGATGGACGACAACGTCCCGATGATCGCCTCGGCGCTCGCCTACAGCGCGTTCTTCGCCATCCCCTCGGTGCTGCTGGTCGTGCTCGGGATGTTCACCCTGTTCGCCGACCCCCAGACCGTCACCGACGTGGTCGACCGCCTCTCGTCCATCGCGCCCGCCGACGCCGCAAACCTGTTCGGGGAGAGCCTCGTCCGGCTCACCGACCAGCCGTCGACCAGCCTGTTGCTCACGCTGTTCGGTCTCGTGCTCGCAGTGTGGGCCACGACGAGCGCGATGACGACATGCATGACGGCGCTCAACCTCGCGTACGAGCGCCGCGACCGGCGCGGCTTCCTGCGCAAGCGGATCACGGCTCTCGTGATGGCGGCTTGCGTCGGAGCCGCGGGTCTTCTCAGCGGTGGCCTCCTGGTGCTCGGCCCGCATCTCGAGCACTGGCTGGGGCAGGCGCTCGGGGCAGAGTCGGCGGTTGCCTGGGCCTGGTGGCTCGGGCAATGGCCGGTCCTCGTCGGCGGCCTGCTCGCCGCGTTCTCGGTCGTGATGTACCTCGGGCCCGACGTCGACCACCCGCGCTGGAGGTTCATCACGCCGGGATCCGTCGCCGCCGCACTCGTGTGGATCCTCGTCTCGGCGGCCTTCGCCCTCTACACGTCGTCGTTCGCCTCGTACGAGAAGACGTGGGGCTCGCTCGCCGCCGTGATCGTCACGCTCACCTGGCTCTGGCTGGGAGGGGTGGCGCTTCTGCTCGGCGGCGAGCTCAACGCCGAGACCGAGCGCAGCCGCGAGCTCCGCCAGGGACAACCGGCGGCGGTCGACCTGCAGGTCCCGCACACGAGCGAGAACGCATGAGCGACGAGGAGCAGAGCTACACCGCGCAACAGGCTCCGATCCGGCGCGTGTGGCGGACCTCGCCACGGGGTATGGACTCCCTCCCAACGACGTAGGAGGCAGAACGGTGAACGAAGACCAGGTCGAGGGTAAGGCCAAGCAGGCCGAAGGCAAGGCCCAGGAATCGTGGGGCGACACGAAGGAGGCGGCCGGCGACGCTTGGGACAAGGCGAAGGAGAAGCTGGACGATCTCGGTGACAAGATCGAGGACATCAAGGACGACCTCGGCGACGACAAGGACGAGGAGACGCGCGAGGCAGAGCAGGACACTGCACGCCCTGTGTGAGCAAAGAGCCAGAAGCTTCGGGGCGGTCCGCGTGCGGTGTCACCAGCGCCGCGGGCCGCCCCAGCGCAAGCAACGGACGGAGGCGACAATGTCGACACCCGAACGGCAAGACGACCCGGAAGACAACGTGCCCGACGAGCTCGAAGAGCAGCTCGAAGACCTCGCCGAGACGCTGCGCGATCCCGGGCGCGCGGATCGGACGATCGAGGATCAGGGAGTCGAGGGCTCGATCGACGAAGAGAACGATCCGGGCCGTCACACTGGCGACGCATAACACGCCGCTCGACCACTACGAGAGCCTGGTCTAATTCGCCGCATGCAGTTCGACCGGCACACCCTCGTGCTGCTCGTGCGTCGGCCCGACGCACCGGAGCTCTCGGACGAGGAGGCGGCCGAGCTCCAGGATCGGCATCTCGCGTTCCGAGCCGATCTGCGCGACCGCGGCTACCTCATCGGCGGAGGGCCGCTCGTCGACCAGGACGACGAGCGCCTGCGCGGCATCTCGATCATGACGTGCGACCCCGAGACGGCGCGCCGGCTCAGCAGCGATGACCCGGCGGTGCGGGCGGGGCGGCTCGCAGTCGAGGTGATGACCTGGATGGTTCCCGCGGGAAACGTCCGCTTCGAGAA
Organism: uncultured Actinomycetes bacterium; assembly: GCA_963732985.1. Lineage (GTDB taxonomy): Bacteria > Actinomycetota > Thermoleophilia > Gaiellales > Gaiellaceae > Gaiella. The sequence goes on from CAVTBP010000011.1 coordinate 23,810, forward strand.
CGTGCCCGCGCCGCGGTCGATGGCCGAGGCGGCGGAGGACTGACCGCCTGTCACTCGCCTAACTCACGCGCCCTGACCACATTCCGGGTCCCGGAGTCTCGAAAGCTCGCTCGTAAGCGCGCGTACAGCACCAGCAGCGCCCCTGCCCGTCGCGGTTCAGATCCGTGAGGACGTGACCACGCTCGCAGACTCCCCACCGCTCGACGAACTCAACGATGAGCCGTCGCCGGAGGGCGGCACGGTAGCGCTCGAGCTCGTCGTTCCGGGTCACGGGACGAACGGTAGCGTCCGGTCCTGAGGGGTCGCCGGAGGGCGAGGCCAGGCGCGGGTTGAGATCACGCCGGGCTTGCTGCCCTCCGCAGGGCCGGCGCACGTCGGCCACCCATGAACTGGTAGCGGCTGTTGGTGACGGGTCTCCGCTCAGGGCCGGCGGCCGGGCGGAGACGCGCTCGCAGAGTGACCTCGGTGCGCGCCTTGAGTGGTCCGGCCGGGATCCAGCTGAAGCCCAGCCTGCGATGGTCCGCGGCTGCGGTTGCCTCGACCTCCAGCGCCCCGCTTCGTTCGCGCACGCGAACGCTGAACTCGGTGGGCTTCTGTGAGCCGCCGACGTCCAGAAGCCCAACCACGTGAAGCTGGTCCTCGTCGATGCGGGTCACCTGCGACGACTCGAACCGTGCGAGCTCGCGTCGACGCAGCGAGAAGATCCGATGGGCGCGCGAGAAGGGATGCGTGGCGTTGGAACGCAGCCTCGCGCTGCCCGTCTCGATCGCGAGCCGGAGGCGCGGGTCGCCGGCGGCGTCGCTGTCCAGGCGGACGTCGAGGAGCTTGATGGTGCCGCCGACGCGGATCGGGCCGGACCGATGCGCCACGCCGAGTTCGAAGGTTGCCGTTCCCGAGTCCAGTGTCCATGCGCCGGTGTGTATCGCGTTTGATCGAGCGTGGGTCAGCACGGTGGTTTCTCTCCGTTCGCTTCGCGTTTTTCAGTCCGCAGCTTCCTGGCAAGACGCGCCAGTGGTCTGCCTGCGGCTCCTTCGGGGTCGCATGTCAGTTCTACTGCGGCAGCACGCGGCACGGCTGGGGGCAGCCCGGCCAATCCCCGTGCGGTTAGCCGTACGACCGCCCCCGGGGTGACGGCCGACCTGCGTAGCGACGATCTAGGGAGTGGACAGCCTGATCGTCCTCGCCCCTGCCGGCGCCGTGCTCCTCGTCGCCGCGGTCGCCGCGCCACTTCTCGTCTGGCTGCACCACCGTGTCCCACTCGAACGAGCAGCCGCGTGGCTTTGCCTTGCCACGCCCGCATGCGCACCCGTGACCTGGGTCCTGCTGTGGGCGCTTCACAGCCGAGACCTGGCCGACTCGGGCACCTGTCCCTCCTTCGACGAGGGCGGCGTCATACCCTGGGCGGTCGGCGTCCTTAGCGTTCGGTTCGCCCGTGATCGGCGGAGTCACTGTTGCTGCGGCCATCGCAGTGAGACGCTCCTGGGGCACTCCGATCTTCTGGGCCATCGTCGCCATCGTGGTCGCGTATGCCGTCTGGGCACCGATCCTGTTCACGGCGATCTGCGGCATGAACTGAGCTTCGGCCCGGCAAGGCATTTTCGCGCCCGGTGGTACGGGCCTTGCCGTCAGCGCAGCTCGAGGACGATCTCGTCGACCTCGGCGCCGCGGGCGCTCGCGAAGCCTCTGGCCGTGTTGCGGAACGCGAACCCGCACTTCTCGAGCACCCGCAACGAGGCGAGGTTGTCGCTGACGGCACGGCCGCAGAGCGGACGCTCGGTCACGATCTCGAGGAACAGCGCGAGCGCCCGGGTCGCGATCCCCTTGCCCCAGTGCTCCCTGCCGAGCCAGTAGCTCACCTCGGGTGTCCCGAGCTCCTCGTCCGTCCAGCACAGGACGCTCCCCGCCACCTGTCCATCGGCGACGATCGTCCTCACGGTGGTGCGCTCGTCGCCCAGGATTCTGCTCCACTTGGACGCGAACGCGTCCCGGTCTGTGGGGTCCTTGGCCGCGAAGGCCGCCATCCAGTTGGCGGCCTCGTCGAGCTGCTGCTCGAAGAAGATCGGCAAGTCGGCCTCGATCACGTCCCGCAGGAAGACGGCGTCGGGCGACACGCTGGGAGGGTCGGCGGGCACGCTCTGCCGCCTCAGATCGTGACGGGCGATCGGGGCGGCGCATCAGCGCCGGCACGAACCGGTAGCGCTCGCCGCGATGCGCGATCTCCGCGAGGCGCGCTTTCGACCGTGACAGGGCCGAGCTCGCTCATTGACGCAGCCTAGCCGGGTGCGCCCGCGCTACGGTTTGCCCGTGATCCCCTGGATCATCTTCGCCGTCGTCGTCGTGCCCCTCGCGATCGTTGCGTTCGCCGCCGTGCGCAGGTCGAAGGCCGCCGGTGAGCATCCGCCCGGCGAGGACGCCGCCACCCGTGCTCGGACGGAGCAGGAGTTCGCGGCGGCCGAGGCGTACGAGGCGGAGTGGCGCGAGGAGAACCGCGACCACCACCGCGACCGGATACCGTAGATCGCCGTCGACCCGAACCAGCCGCTCGCGACACGCGTATGTCCGTTCGAGGGTTCTAACAGCATCCGAAGAAACTCCTTAGTCGACTCTCAAATGGGCATGATCCGATCGGTAGGCGGCCGCGTGCGACACGCTGCTGGTTCGAATGTGAGTTCTTCCGGGCACAGATACACGAGCATGCGTGGCGGCCGACTGATGCGGAGCTGCACGATCGCGCTCGCCGTGGCGGCTCTCGCCGTGGCGGCCGCGTGGCCCTCGACTGCGGCCGCGTCGCGGTTTCTGCAACACGGGATCCACGACGACGCTCAGATCCTGAACGGCGACCCGGAGATCATCTTTCCGAGGCTGTCGGATCTCAACACGAGGCTGATCCGGGTCTCGCTCTGGTGGGGCGGGGCGACCGGCGTGGCCCGCACCAGGCCCGCGCAGCCCGCGAACCCGGCAGACCCGGCGTACGACTGGGCGCGCTACGACAGGGTGACCCGCTACGCGCGTGAGTTCGGGATCCAGGTCGTCTTCACCGTCGTGGGGACGCCTTCCTGGGCAAACGGCGGTCGCCAGCGGAACGTCGCACCGACGAGCGCCGGTGACCTGCGCAGCTTCGTCACCGCCGCTGCGAGGCGCTACAGCGGGTCGACGCGGGTCGCCGGCGAGTTGCTGCCGGCGGTGAAGCGGTGGGTGGCCTGGAACGAGCCCAACAACCCCGTCTTCCTGAAGCCGCAGTTCAAGCGCGTCAGCGGCACCTGGGTCATCCAGAGCGCGCGCGACTACGCCCGCATCTGCAACGCCGTCGTCGCCGGCGTCCGAACCGGCCAGAGGGGCGGGAAGGTCGCCTGCGGCGCGACGGCGCCCCGGGGGAACAACAACCCGACCTCTGTCCGGCCGTCGGTGTCGCCGATCACGTTTCTCGTCGCGATGCGGCGCTACGGCGCCACCGGCTTCAACGCCTTCGCCCACCACCCGTACTACGGCAGCCGGTTCGAGTCACCCGACACGCGGCCGCCACGCGGCTCGCAGGGACAGCCTGCCACCGCCGTGACGCTCGCCAACCTCGACGTGCTGTCGAACCGGCTGGTGGCGCTCTACGGGCGCGGCATGCGGATCTGGGTCACCGAGTACGGCTACCAGACGAACCCGCCGGATCCGCTGTTCGGCGTCAGCTGGGCGCAGCAGGCCCGCTACATGGAGCGGGCCTACGCCAAGCTCCGAGCGAACGCCCGCGTCGACATGTTCATCTGGTTCCTGCTGCGCGACGAGACGCGCCCCGGAGGCTGGGAGTCGGGTCTCTTCACCGCAGCCTGGGACGAGAAGCTCTCGCACGCGACCTTCGCGGGCCTCTCGGACTCGTAGCCGGACGACCCGCTACCGGACTCTGACGCGGTACGTCACCGCGCGCACGGCCTTGCCGGAGCTCTCGCCGCGGGTCAGCGCGAGGACGATCGACGCGTTGCCGGCACCGACGGCGCGGAAGACGAGCACCACGCTGGGGCCGACGTCCGCTTCCGATACCTGGCGCACGACACGCCCGTTGACCGGTCGCGCAACGCGCCACACCAACCCGGTCGAGGGCTTCTGGCGCGGAACGGCCACGGCCACCAGCGATCCGCGGTTCGTGCTCACCGCCGTCACGGGCCCGGCGGGCAGCGGGCCGATCGGTGTCGAGTCGGCGAACGCCTGGCCACAGATCGCGAGCGCGACGACGACGCCGATCGTCAGCGCCCGCAGCACGGGAAATGGGCTCGTCATTGGTGGTGTCTGTCCTTCCGGTCGTAGACGGCGGTGGCGGCTCGCGCCGCCAGTGCAGACGCTACCCACCGCCACTGCGCCCAGGCGGCAGGTCCGGCGAGAGACCGTGCGCTCGCCACGGACGGAGCACTGTGCCTGCCGAAAGGCAGGCACGATCTGTAGCAAGTGGGCCTGCCTTCAGGCAGGCACCGGGGTCGTCTCTCGAGTCGGCCGAAGAATGCGACGTCTGCATTCCATTTCGCATTCACTGCACCCTGGAACTCGGCAGGCACAGATCTTTACAAAGGTTCTCTTGCAGAATGCCGATAGATGGTCTATGGTGCTCGATGGAGAACGCCACAGGATGATCAAGACACACAGCCCACATCTCATCTTCGCGCCGGCCAATGCCGCGGTCGTCGGGTCGTACCGGCGGACGACCTGCATGCAGGAAGGCTCGCGTGGCGATGCAACCGTCCTCGCTGAGAGGCTCATGCGCTAGGAGACTAGCCGCATAGCAGCTGACAGTGAGGGCGACCCAACGGGTCGCCTTCGTCGTTTCGGAGGCGACGAGATCACGGTTCGAGAGGTGATGCTCAGCTTGAAGAAGCGCAGATGACGAATCGAGGCCCCGCCTGAGAGAGAAAGACCCTCGGCGCTCGCGCTGAAATAGGCGCTGCGGCATTCGCCGCTGCTTTGCGCTGCTATTTCCGCGTCAGCTACCGAGGCTCGGGCTCCAAAGCCCCTCCACGAAGGACGGCAGCCATCCGCGCTACGCGCAACCGGTGGCCGACGATCCAGGGTCGAAGGGTAGGCGAGAGGCATGGAAAACAACGCAGGCCAACGGGCGTGCGTGACATCGAGCGAAGGACGTGTCGCTGCTGCGTCGATCTCCCGCGTCGGGAGATGGACGGAGGGCGAGCGCTCCTCCGACTCGTGGCCGTAGCTCAGCCCGGTAGAGCGCCCGCCTGAAACGCGGGGCGCCGCAGGTTCGAACCCTGCCGGCCACACTCCCCTCGGCTCCGTAGCTCAAGCCGGCAGAGCTCCCGGCTCTTACCCGGGGACGTGCAGGTTCGATCCCTGCCGGAGCCACCTCGGAAGGACTGCCACAGGCGCGGTATCCCGTCTCGAAAACGGGTGGCCCTTGCGGGCTTGGGGGTTCGACTCCCTCTCCTTCCGCTCAGCGCGCCCGGCCGGCGCGCCGCGCGTCCCCGCCAGGAGCACGCCGGGACGCACGTCTTCGGAGGCATGGCCGAGTGGTAAGGCAGCGCCCTGCTACGGCGTAGGCGGGCTCTCCCGCTCGCAGGTTCGAGCCCTGCTGCCTCCGTCGCACCGCCCCGTAGCTCAGAGGACAAGAGCAGTGGGCTTCGAACCCACGCGCGCCCGTTCGAGTCGGGCCGGGGCGTCTCAGCATCAACACCCGCGGGTAGCTCAATTGCGGAGAGCACCTCTCTTACAAAGAGGAGGTTGGGGGTTCGAGTCCCTCGCCGCGGATCTGGCCCTTGAAGCTCAGCTCGGCAGAGCGGCCGCCTTGTAAGCGGACGGTTGTCGGTTCGATCCCGACCTGGGGCTCTCACTTCCCCTCGTAGCCCAACACGGCAGAGGCGCCCGGCTCAGACCCGGGAGGTTCGTGGTTCGAATCCACGCGGGGGGACTCACGATGCGACGTCGTTCAAACGGCAGGACGCCCGGCTGTTACCCGGTGCATGCTGGTTCGACCCCAGCCGTCGCAGCTCGCGCCCCCGGCCGCACCGGCTCCCGGCCGGTGGCGCGAGAGGTCTTCATTCCTCGGTCGTCTAACGGCAGGATCTTCGGCTCTGAACCGAAGGATGCGTGGTTCGAATCCCGCCCGAGGAGCTCGCACATACGGACGAGGACATGGCGTCCACGCGGTTTCCAACACCGCAGGAGAGGGTTCGATTCCTTCCGTCCGTGCCTTGCCCCGGTCGTCTAGCCGGCCAGGATGCCGGCCTCTCAAGCCGGTGACGCGGGTTCGAATCCCGCTCGGGGCACTCCACGCGACCGTGGTGTCAGCGGTAGCACGCGGCGTTGCCAGCGCTGCAGGCCGGGTTCGATTCCCGGCGGTCGCATTTCACGGGGCTCTGGTGTCAACGGCAAACACACGTGGCTTGCAACCACGCGATCGGGGTTCAACTCCCCGGGGCTCCACTCGTCACCTGCTCTCGGACGCGCCTGGGGCGCGGCCCGGCTGTCTCCTGGGTGAGGCGGGTTCGATTCCCGTCGAGAGCGCCTTTCTCGCCGTAGCTCAGTGGAACCGAGCGCCACCCTGCGACGGTGGAGGTCGGAGGTTCGACTCCTCCCGGCGAGATCTCGACGACGGGCCGGCTGGGCCGGCGCCGCTCTGATACGGCGGTTGCGCGTGGTTCGATCCCACGGTCGTCGATGCCCGACTCCCCGTAGCTCAGCGGCAGAGCGGAGGGCTTCTACCCCTCGCTGCGCAGGTTCGAGTCCTGCCGGGGAGCTCGTGGGCATGCGGAGGGCGTGCCCACGCACCTGGTCGTAGGGAAGCAGGCCATCCCGCCGGTTTCGGGAACCGGAGACCGCTGGTTCGACTCCAGCCGACCAGACTCACACCTCGTGCAGCAATTGCAGCGCGGTAGAGGAGAGGTTGTCCTCGCGAGCCTCATGAGCTCGAGATCGCGGGTTCGAATCCCGCCCGCGCCATGTCCTTCGTCGTGGTGGTCGTGGTGTAACGGCAGCATCCTGGGTCGTGATCCCAAAGGTGTCGGTTCGAATCCGGCCGGCCGCCCCTTCTCGTGCGGACGCTGAGCACGGGCGAGCTCAGCGCGCTGTAACCGCGCTGCCCTTGGCTGTGGTGGTTCGACTCCACCCGTCCGCACCTCGCGGCCACGGCCGGCGGGCTCCCGCCGGGCGGAGACCCGCTCCGCCCGCCTCGCGTCGGGAACGCGAGGAACCTCGCGCCAGGCCGGCCGAACAGCAGCTCCTCCGAACACCAAGCATGGGCCCGTAGCAGGAGATCAGCACGTGCACTTCGCGCCGTCGTGGTAGCGGCGGCACTGACACGCGGAGACGACATCGTGGGTGCAACTCCACCGGGTCCACTTGCAAATCGGTCTTCCACGAAGGCGGCATCTCGCCCGCCATCCGAACGACCCGCGGCAGCTCGACGCGTGCCTTCGACGCGGCAGCGTCGAGCAGATCGCGGGCTTCGCCTGCGGCGCCGCCGTCAGGCGATCACCGACGACAGAGAGGAGAGGCGAGATGCATCGGCATCTGCACCTCGTGCGGGTCGTAGCCCAGCCGTCGCGGCTGCGTCCCGCGAAGGTCGTCCAGCTCGATGTGCGTCGCAAGGCGCGCCTCCAGGCACGACGACCGCAACCACAGCACACACGCCCGGCCGCCTAGCGCGGCCGCGATTGTTCACGACCCGTACGAGGACCGACAGCCCCAGGGCGGCTGGTCGAGAGAGGAGGAAACGATGCCTGCGGAGCCCAGCACGGCTTCGGGGGTCTCCGCTCGGCATCGTCCGGGTCGGAGGGCCTCCGTGAGCCACTGGGTCCAGGCAACGCCGTCCCCGGACGGCACGATCACGGAAAGGGGCCCGTCCAATGGGTATCCCGTACCGCGCTCGTGTCAACGAGCGCACACTGCTCAACCTGCCGGGCTTCCACGGCGGCGCCTTCGTCTACGTGTTCGTCGAGGACACGAGCGAGCGCGGCCTGTACAGCGATCCGTACTGCACGGACGAGTGCGGTTGCTGCCCGGGCAACTTCGAGCCGAGAATGATCCTCGAGATCGCGGACTGCGACCGAGCGATCGGCCTCGCGTTCGACGTCGACAACGACGAGGGCCGTGGGAACTCGCTGCACAAGCTCGACACGCTCGTCAGCGCGCTGCGGGTCTTCCGCGCCGCGCTGGTCGACGAGTTCGAGCCGTACGACCGGCGCTCCCGCGAGCTCGAGATGCTGAACGGTTGAGCGGCAACAACGGCCGGGAGCGCTAGTGCCCTCCCGGCCCATGGCACCGTGGCCGAGTGGCGAGGCGCGCGCCTGCAAAGCGCGCATACGGCGGTTCGAATCCGCCCGGTGTCTCTACCTTCTTCCAAAGCACCCCGGCCCCGGTCCGGAACGACGGACGCCGCTTGGCGGCGTCCGATTCCGCGCCGGGTGACGCCACCGTGGTAGTAACCACTGAGGATGCCCATCGAGCTGCACGTCAACGGGGAGCGGTACGAGCTCGAGATCTCCGCCACACGGCGGCTCGTGGACGTGCTGCGTGACGACCTCGGGTTGACCGGCACCAAGGTGGGCTGCGCGGAAGGGGCGTGCGGCGCGTGCGCCGTGTTGCTCGACGAGCGCCCCGTGGCGTCCTGCCTCATGCTCGCCGCCGCGGCCGAGGGGCACGCCGTGACGACGATCGAGGGCCTGACGCTCGGCGGCCCGACGCCGCTCCAGGAGGCGTTCGTGGCGGAGGACGCGCTGCAGTGCGGCTACTGCACGCCGGGCCAGATCGTCAGCGCGACGGCGCTGCTCGCGCGAGCCGGACAGCCGACGCGCGACGAGATCCGCGCCGCCATGGCGGGCAACCTCTGCCGCTGCGGCGCCTACCCGAAGATCGAGCGCGCCATCCTCCACGCCTCGGGGCAGCTGACCGAATGACGCGCCTCGTCAAGACGCAGCGCGAGATGGAAGGGCGCTTCGAGGACGTCTGGGTGCTCGTCGACGAGGATGACGACGTCGAGACGTGGCCCGACGACGCCGACCTGGCCGTCGTCGGCCGGCCGGCCACCCGCCAGGATGGGCTGGCGCGCGCGGCAGGACGCGTCCGCTACACCGTGGACATCGCGTTGCCGGGAATGCTCCACGCGGCCGTCCTGCGCTCACCCGTCGGCGCACGGTCGCGTCAGCGGTCTCGATCTCGATGCGGCGCGGGCGACACCCGGGGTGCGGGCGGTGCTCGGCCCGGAGGCGGAGGTGTCGTTCACGACGCGAGACCCGCTGCTCGTGGCGGAGCCTCAGTACGCCGGCCAGCCGATCGCGGTGGTCGCCGCCGACAGCGCCGACGCCGCCGCGGCGGGAGTCGAGGCGCTGGCGCTCGCGATCGAGCCGCTCGCGCACGTGCGTCGATCCCGACGAGGCACTGCGCGACCAGCGCTTCACGCGCGATCCGTTCGAGGAGGGCGGGGTGACGCGGACGCCGCGCTGGCGGCCGCCGACGTCCGAGTCGAGCTCCAGATCGAGACACCGGCGCACCTGCAGGCGCCGCTCGAGCCGCATGCGGCCGTGGCGTCCTGGGACGGCGACCGCCTCACCGCCTGGATCTCGACGCAGGGCATGTTCGCCGCTCGCGACGAGCTCGCCGAGCTGTTCGGGGTCGGCAAGGACCAGGTGCGCGTGATCACCGAGTACGTCGGCGGCGGGTTCGGCGCCAAGCAGGGCGCCGGCACCGAGGCGATCCTGGCCGCCGAGCTGGCCCGGGTCACCGGCCGGCCGGTGCGGCTCGTCAACGACAGGCACGCCGAACAGCTCGACGGCGGCCGCCGTGCGTGGACGCGCCAGTCCGTTCGGCTCGGCGCGCAGTCGAGACGGCACCCTCGTCGCGATCGACGCCGATGCCGTGATCTCGATGGGCCAGGGCGGCTGGGTCTTCCCGGTGCTCGTGCCCGCGTTGACCCTCTACCGCTGCGCCGACGTGCGCTGCATGGCATTCCCGCTGAAGACGAACCTGCGCGCGCAGAACGCTTTCCGCGCCCCGGGCGTCGTCGAGGGCACGACCGTGTTCGAGCAGGCGATCGACGAGCTCGCGCTGGCGGTCGGCCTCGACCCGCTCGACCTGCGCCGCGTGAACCACGTCGACTTCGACCAGCGAGGCGGGCATCCGTACTCCAGCAAGCACGTGCTCGCCTGCTACGACCGCGCCGCCGAGCTGGCGGCATGGTCCGAGCGCGAGGCGCTGCGTGAGCCGCACGAGGACGGCCTGCTGCGCGGCATGGGGTGCGCCACGCAGATCTGGTGGGGCGGCGGTGGCCCGCCGTCGCACGCGACCGTCCGTCTCGACGGCGCCGGGCACGCGATCGTCGCGACGGGGATCCAGGACATCGGCACCGGCACGCTCACCTCGGCGCGGATGGTCGCGGCCGAGGAGCTCGGACTGGCGCTCGACGACGTCTGGGCGACCGGCGGCGACACCGCGCCGAACCTGTACGGCCCCGTGGCGGGCGGGTCGCAGACGACGGCCTCGGTGATGCCTGCCGTGCGCTCCGCCGCGGCCAAGGTGCGCAAGACGCTGCTCGGGCTCGCAGCGGACGTGCTCGAGATAGCGCGCCGACGACCTCGTCGTGCGTGACGGCCGCATCCGGTCTCGCGACGGCGGGCTGGACGTGGCCGTCACCGAGGTGACCGAGAAGCTCGGTGACGCGACGATCGACGGCTCCGGCTCCCGAGGGCCAAATCCAGACGGGTTCGCGGTCAACACCTTCGGCTGCCAGATCGCGCAGGTCGCCGTCGACGCGGCTGTGGGGGAGGTGCGCGTCGAGCGGGTTGTCGCCGTTCACGACATCGGACGCGTGGTGAACCCGCTCCTGGCCGCGAGCCAGGTCGAGGGAGGCGTCCTCCAGGGTCTCGCCTACGCGCTCTCCGAGGAGCTCGTCCTCGACCCGACGGCCGGCGTCCCCGTCAACGCATGGCTCGACGACTACAAGCTGCCCACCATCGCCGATACCCCCGAGATCGTCGTCGACTTCGCCGGTGTCCACGACGCGAACCTGCCCAACCTCGGCTCGAAGGGCCTGGGCGAGCCGCCGATCGTCCCCACTGCCGCCGCCATCGCCAACGCCTTCGCCCACGCGACCGGGCGCCGGTGCTCGGCGCTGCCGATGACGCGCGCGCGTGTCCTGGAGGCCCTGAGATGAGCTACGCAAGACCGGGGACGCTCGACGAGGCCCTCGGGCTGTTGGCGGACGAGGGCGCGGCGCCGTTGGCGGGAGGTACCGACCTGGCCGGCCAGATCGACCGTGGCATTCGCGAGCCGGCCCTGCTCGTCGACCTCCAGTCGCTCGGGCTCGGCGGCATCGCCGCACACGGTGCGGGGCTCGAGATCGGCGCGACGACCACGCTCGCCGACGTTGCAGCGTCGCCTCTCGTGGCGCCGTACGCGGCCGTCTCGACGGCGGCCGGAGCAGCGGCGTCGGCTCTCCTGCGCAACGCAGGCACCGTCGGCGGAAACCTCTGCCAGCACACGCGCTGCTGGTACTACCGGGGCGTGGAGTGGCACTGCTGGCTCGGCGGCGGTGACACGTGCTACGCGCAGATCGGCGACCACCGCAAGCACAACCTCGAGCCGGGCGACTGCATCTCCGCGCACCCGTCGGACCTCGCACCGGCCCTGGCCGCGTGCGGGGCTACCGTTCTCGTCCGGTCGGCGGCGCAGGAGCGCGAGCAGCCGTTGCTCGAGCTGTACAGGCGGCCGACCGGCGACAACCGGTCGCTGCTGACGCTCGCTCCCGGCGAGCTCGTCACGGCGGTGCGCCTGCCTGCTCCGCCGGACGCCTCGGCCTATCTGCGGGCGGGTGAGCGACAGGCATTCTCGTTCCCGCTCGTGTCGGTCGCGGCCGCACGGAGTGGGGAGGCCGTCAGGCTCGTGGCCGCCGGGGTCGCGAACGTGCCGCGGGAGCTCGACCCGGCCGACCCGCTCGCCGGGCTGCCGGGCAACCCGCAGAGCGCCTGGAAGCGGGACGTGCTCGCGGCGCTCGTCGAGCGGGCGCTCGCTGCCGTGGCGTAGGCGAGACCCCGTGCCTGCCTGAAGGCAGGCACGCCGGTCGGACGCTCTGCTCAGATCACATTGCGCTCGGGCCGTGCGCTGCCCTCCGCGAACCGCTCCACCGACAGGGGCGTCACGTCGACGAACGGCTCGCGGCCGAGGACGAGGTCGCGCAGGATCTCGCCCATCGCCGGACCCTGCAGGAAGCCGTGACCCGAGAACCCGGTCGCGTAGAGAAAGCGCGACACCGACGCGACCTCGCCGACGAGCGCGTTGTGATCGGGGGAGACCTCGTAGTAGCCCTTCCACCCGCCGGCGAGCCCGAGGTCGGGTAGCCGTGGGCAGCGGCGCTCCGCCACCTCCAGCACCCTGAGCAGCCAGTCGGGGTCGGTGGGCTCGTCGAAGCCGGCGGGCTGGTCGCGGTCTCCCATGCCGAACAGCAGCCCCGGGCCCTCGCGATGGAAGTAGAAGCCCGTCGAGAAGTCGATCGTGAGCGGCATCGCCTGCGGAAGGTCCGCCACCGGGGCGGTGTAGGTGATCTCGCGCCAGACCGGCTCCACGGGAATGTCCACTCCGACCATCGCGCCGACGGCGCGCGACCATGCGCCGGCGCAGCAGACGACGGTGCCGGTGGCCACGTCGCCGCCTGTCGTCCGCACTCCGCGGATGGTGTTGCCGTCGATCTCGACGCCCGTCAGCTCGCAGCCCGTCGCGACCGTGGCGCCGTGCGCCCGCGCGCCCGCCGCGTAACCGAGCGTGACCGCCTCCGGTGCCGCGTGCCCGTCGAGCGGGCTGAACGTCGCCGCGACGACGCCGTCGAGCCCCGCCAGCGGCGACAGCGCCGCGGCCTCCTCGAGCGAGACGAAGCGGCTTGGCACGCCGAGCTCGTTCTGCAGCGCCACCGAGCGCTCGAACGCGGCGACGTCCTCCTCGCGGTCGAGCAGGAACAGGTAGCCGACGCGGTGCAGGTCGATCTCTGCCCCGGGGCGCTCCACGAAGCGCTCGAATGCCTCCAGGCTCCGTAGGCCGACCGCGATGTTGAGCGGGTCGGAGAACTGCGCCCGCACGCCGCCGGCCGCCTTGCTCGTCGAGCCGGAGGCGAGCTCGGCGCGCTCCAGCAGGAGTGTGTCGACACCGGCCTCCGCCAGGTGAAACGCGGCGCTCGTGCCGATCACGCCGCCGCCCACGACGACGACCTCTGCCGTGGACGGCAGGCCCATCAGCGGCGCACGGCGTTGCGCAGGAAGAAGCCCAGGTTCGCGGGCCGCTCCGCCAGGCGGCGCATGAGGTACGGGTACCAGTCCGGGCCGTAGGGCGTCGCGACGAGCACTTTGTAACGATCAGTTACAAGGCTGCGCTGGAGCGCCCCGCGGACGCCGTAGAGCATCTGGAACTCGAAGCGGTCGCGTCCGATTCCCTCGCCGTCGGCGAATGACTTGACGTGCTCGATGATCGTCTCGTCGTGCGTCGCCACGGCGACGTACGAGCCTTCGCGCAGCATCCGCTCGACGAGGCTGACGTAGACGCGATCGACGTCGGTCTTCTCGGGGTAGGCGATCTCGGCCGGCTCCAGGTAGGCGCCTTTCACGATGCGGAGGTTCGGCCGGAGCGGCAGCAGGCGTTCGAGATCGGCCTCGGTGCGGTAGAGGTACGACTGGAGCACCGTGCCCACCGCACTGTGCCCCGCCTGTCGCAGCCGCTCGTAGATGCGCAGCGTCACGTCGACGAACGACGACTGCTCCATGTCGATGCGGATGAACGTGCCGAGCCGCTCGGCTCTGGCGACGAGCCGCTCGACGTTCGTGTAGGCGAGGTCCTCGCCGACCTCGAGGCCGATGTGCGTGAGCTTGAGCGCGACGTTCGCCCGCAGCTTCTCCGCGACGAGCCGGTCGAGCACCTCCTCGTAGGAGCGCGTGACGGACTCGGCGCCCGCCTCGTCGGGGATCGCCTCGCCGAGGATCGTCGTGTTGGCATGGAGGCCCTGATCGTTCAGCGCGCGCAGGACGGCCACGCACTCGTCGAGCGTCACGCCGGCCACGAAGCGCCCTGCGCCGAGCTTCATGCCGTGCCGTTGCACGAAGCGCTGCAGGCGTGGGCTGTCGGCCGCCTTGAGCACGGCGGTGCGCGGCAGGTGAGCGACGGTCGCGGCGATCGGCACGACGGGCGACTCTACTGGTGCGGAAACGCCGAAGGGTTGAATGCGTACGCCCACATCGAGACCGGCTCCACGCGAAAGAGCACGACCGCGTCGCCCCAGCTGTACGGGCTCGACCCGTAATGCGACGTCCAGACCTCGAGCACCTCGTCGTGCGCGGCGTGGTCTCGGGTGAGCTCCTCCGCGTGACCGTTGACCACCACGGCGACGTCGTCGCCGACGTAATGAGCCGCGCTGCACGCGGGGTTGCGCTCGAGGTTGCGCCAGCGGGCGGAGCCGCGACCGGTGCCGAGCGTGAACCGGCCGTGCAGGAAGTGGCCGTCCAGCGGGGCGACGCGCGGCTCGCCATTCGCGTTGACGGTGCCGAACGCGACGTGCTTGAGCCCGTGCAGGTACGCCACCACCTGATCGGCGGTGAGCCGGCGCTCAGCCTTGACGATGCCCGTCATGTGGCGGTTCGCGCGCGCCAGCGTCTCGTCCATCAGGTTCTGCAGCCAGCCGAGCTCTTCCGGCGTCTCTCGCACGGCGGGATCATGCCTCCTGTGCGGCCGCGACGACCTCGTCACGGGACGGGTAGGAGAGCGCGCAGCCGCGCGCGCGACACGAGAGCGCGGCGGTTGCCCACCCGGCCCAGGATGCGCGCCTCGGCGCCCATCCGTGCCGCCATCACGGCGGCGTTCGCCGCGTCGCCACCGTAGCCGAGCGTCACCGACGTGTCGGGCGCAGGCTCGAGACCAAGCTCCAGGAGGCCCTCGCCGAGTGCCCCGACCGCCCGGGTCACGTCAGTTGAGCGACGGGTCCGCGGGCATCGTCGCGAGCAGCGTGAACGGCCCTCCCTTGCGACGCAGGACGTCGCTCCACAACGCTTCCGGATCGGATGTGAACACGTCCTCGGGCCGGGCAGGCTCGACGATCCATGTCGACTCGGCGAGCTCGCTCTCGAGCTGGCCGGGCCCCCAGCCCGCATAGCCTGCGAACACCCGCGCGCGCGCCAGCTCACTGAGCTCGTCGGCATCCTCCAGCTCGCCGGGCAGGAAGCCGACCGTGCCGAACACGAGCACGCCGGCATGCTCGGGGTCGTCGAACTCCGCCAGCACGACGATCGCCTGGGTTTGCACGGGCCCGCCGACGTGCACGAGGTCGTCGTCGTCGACGAGCTCGGTCAGGGCCGGCACGGCGTCGCCGACCGTGACCTCGGAGCGTCGGTTGAGGACGACGCCCATCGCGCCCTCCTCACCGTGCTCGCCGACGAGGACCACGGTACGGTGGAAATTCGGGTCGAGCAGGTCGGGTGCGGCGACGAGTAGCTGTCCACGCAAGGACTCCACGACCGCATTGTCGCTGGACCAGGACGTTCGAAGCGTCAGCCTGGGATACCCAGCGCGCTTGCGATCTCGTCCCAGCGCACGAGCTTGAAGTTCTGATTGGCACCTGGGTTCACGTCGTCCTGCGCGACGAACATGCCACCGGGGAACGATCTCCCGAGCGACGCGGTGACGATCTCGATGCCGTCGGTCTCCGTGACACCGTCGACCTGGCCGTGGTCGACGACGCGGAAGCGGCCGACGTAGGCGTTGTCGCCACCACGTCGGTAGACAGCAAAGGAATTGCTCCCCTGGCTCGATGCGACGAGGTACCCCGCACCCCCGGCCCGTCTGGCGAGGGCCAGGCCCTCGATGTCGGCGGTCAAGCGGCCTTCGCCCGCGCTGTCGACCAGCGTCCGGTCGCTGGAGCCGATGCGGTAGCGCCAGATCGCCGAGAACTCCTCCGAGACGTACAGATGGCCCAAGGTGTCGTCTGCGACGCAACCTTCTGTCGAGTCGCCTACGTCGAAGGTGCGAACCTGCCGCAACGCCACCCTGCCGGCCTTGGTGGCCACGAGACGGAACTGCACGACGACTCCGGTGTTGCTCTGGGTGGCGAAGACGTGGTACTGGCCCGCCGGCGACCGATACATGCAGAGCCCGTAGATGCCGTCGATCGCCTCGCGGTGGGTGGCGGCGATGTCGACGAGCCTCCGAGTGACGGTATCCAGCCGGTAGATACGGATCGAGTCGTCGCGACGGTCGCTAGCGGTGACGAGGACGATCTGCTTGCCCCCCAGACGGAACCCTGTCCGGAGATCGACGTTGTTCACAGCGCCGTCGGGCCGGTACTGGAGTTGCTTGCCCTCGAGGTCGTAGACTGCGACGCCGCCCAGCTTGTCCGTGCCGATGACGAGGCTACGGGCCGGGGCGCGGGAGTTCACCCAGATCGCGGGGTCGTCGGCCGCGTCGCCGGAGTGCGAGACCGGCCGTGTCTCGACTACCGCGCCGACCGTCATGTCGATCGCGCCAGACCTGACGGTCGCGGCGCAGGCGACCACTACGAGGAGCATCGCGGCCAGAATTCCTGCGCGCATAGACGACATGCCCCGACCACTGTACCGTTGGGAAATGAGTGTCCCAGTCCCCGCTTCGGCGTGAGCACGTCGCTCGGCAATCAGCTGCGGATCGGGGCCCTGGCAGTAGCGGGTGCGCTCCTCGTCGTCCTCGCGGTCATCCTCGCCGCCGAGGTCGTCGATCGCCCATTCTGGTTCTTCAGTAGGGAACCGGCCGAGCAGCTCGGAGGCCCGTCCTACACGGGATACGAGGCGACTTTCGCCTCCATCGTGTGGCTCAGCGGCGTTCTGGCATCGTTCTTCGCCGCGCTCGCCCTCAGGCATGTCGCGGACCGGCGCGAGCTCGCCTTCCTCACTGCCGGGGGTGCGTTCACGGCGCTTCTGGTAGCCGACGACGTCTTTCTTCTCCACGAGAGCATCTACTCCAGCGTGGGCCTTGACGAACGGCTGCTGTACGTGCTCTATGCGATCGCGGGGCTCGCATATCTGATCGGCTTTCGCCGTGAGATTCTCGCAGCGGAACCGCTGCTTCTCGTCGTCGGCGGAGCATGCCTGGCGCTGTCGACGGTCGTCGACCAGTTTCTGCCGGGTCGTCACGAGATCGAGTGGCGCCACGTGCTGGAGGACGGAGTGAAGCTCGTCGGGATCGCGCTGTGGACGGCGTTCCTCGTCCGTGTGAGCCTCCGTGCGGTGCGCGCCCGTATCCACTAGCTGACCTACGGACCTACACCGTACGATGGTGTCATGCCCGTCGCGAGCCGCGAGATCCGCCTCGTCGCGCGACCTCAGGGCGTCCCGGACGAGGATCTCTTCGAGTTGGTCGATACAGAGGTCCCGGACCCGGCTGACGGTCAGATCCTGATCCGAAACGCGTACCTGTCGGTCGACCCGTACATGCGCGGGCGCATGAACGACCGGCGCTCGTACGTGGCGCCGTTCGCGCTCGGCGAGGCGATGACGGGGGGCGCAGTGGGTCGCGTCGCGGCGAGCCGCAACCCGAACTGGGCCGAGGGGTCATGGGTGCTGCACTCGCTGGGCTGGCGGGAGTGGGCGCTGTCGGACGGTGGTGGCCTGCAGCACGTCGACACGCAGCTCGCTCCCCTGGCGACCGCGCTCGGAGTGCTCGGCATGCCGGGCTTCACGGCCTGGTACGGCCTCACGGAGCTGGGGCAGCCGCGCGAAGGCGAGACCGTCTTCGTGTCGGCGGCCGCAGGCGCGGTCGGCAGCGTCGCGGGTCAGGTAGCCCGGCTGCTCGGCTGCCGGGTGATCGGGAGCGCGGGATCGGCGGAGAAGCTCGCCTGGCTCCGCGAGCTGGGCTTCGACGCGGCGTTCTCCTACCGCGACGCACCGGTCTGGGAGGGGCTGCGTGAGGCAGCACCGGACGGGATCGACGTCTGTTTCGACAACGTCGGCGGCGACCACCTCGAGGCGGCGATCGGCAGCCTGCGTACACACGGCCGCGTTGTCGCGTGCGGGGCCATCTCCCGCTACAACGACGTCGAGGCGCAGCCGGGCCCGCGGAACATGTTCATGGTGGTCACGAAGCGCCTGTCGATCCGCGGTTTCATCATCTCCGACCACTACGACCGCTACGGCGACTTCCTCGCCGCGATGGGGCCATGGGTGCGCGACGGTCTGGTGCAGCACCGCGAGACCGTCGTGGAAGGGATCGAGAACGCGCCGCGCGCCTTCCTGGGCCTGCTGGGCGGCGAGAACGTCGGCAAGATGCTCGTGCAGGTCGGGCCGGTCGAGTGAGCGTGCCGCGGCTCGAAGGCGGCCGGTGACGTGAGCATTCGCTGCAAGCTGTTCGGGCACAAGGTGAGCAAGGCGCGCCGCTTCTTCCTCACCGAGAAGGGCGTCCGCTGCAGCCGGTGCGGCAAGCGCGTGCGCATCAAGCGCTCGTAGCCACGTCGCAGGCGACCTTCGCGCGTGGTGCTACGCGGCCGCGAGCGCGAGCGGCGCGGGCCGCGCGATGCGCAGCACGAGTGCCGACGCGACGAGCGACAGCACCGCCGCGCCGAGGAACGCGGGCACGTACGTGTCGAGCACCGTCTCGGAGAGACCGGCCGCGAACGCGGCGGCGCCGGCACCGAGCTGGTGCGAGGCGAAGATCCAGCCGAACACCACGCCGACGCGGGCGCGCCCGAAGGTGTCCGCGGTGAGGGCGACCGTCGGTGGCACCGTCGCCACCCAGTCGAGGCCGTAGAAGACGACGAACACGAGGAGCCCGGCTCCCTGCGCCTCGATCACGACGGGCAGGGCGAGCAGCGAGAGCCCGCGCAGGCCGTAGTACCAGCAGAGGAGCTTGCGCGGGTCGTACCGGTCGGTGAGCCAGCCCGACGAGAGCGTGCCCACGAGGTCGAAGACACCGATCATCGCGAGGAGCCCCGCCGCGGCGACCTCGGTCATCCCGTGCCCCATCGCCGCCGGTATGAGATGCGTGCCGATGAGCCCGTTCGTCGTCGCCCCGCAGATGAAGAAGCTGCCGGTGAGCAGCCAGAACGTCCTGGAGCCGGCGACGGCGAACAGGCCTTCGCCGAATGCGGCCAGGAACGGGTTCGCCGCCGCCGGCGGCGGCGGGTCGTCCTCGACCGCGCCGTACGGTCGC
Organism: uncultured Actinomycetes bacterium; assembly: GCA_963732985.1. Lineage (GTDB taxonomy): Bacteria > Actinomycetota > Thermoleophilia > Gaiellales > Gaiellaceae > Gaiella. Next base: position 42,935 of record CAVTBP010000011.1, read on the forward strand.
AAGCCCACGTCGGCCGGCCGGTCGCGCAGCAGGAGCGCGACGAGCGGGAGGATCAGGCAGAGCGCTGTCAGCGCGATGCCGCCGACGGCGTAGCGCCAGCCGAACGCGGCCGTCACCCAGGCCAGGAGCGGCAGGAACGAGAGCTGCCCGGTGGCGTTCGCGGCGGTGAGGATGCCCGTCGCCAGCCCGCGCCGGGCGACGAACCAGCGGTTGGCGACCACCGCGGCCAGCGTGACCGACACGGCGCCGGTCGCGACGCCCATCACGACGCCCCACAGGATCGTGAACTGCCAGCTCGCGGTCATCGTCAGCGTGGCGATCGCGCCGGCGGCAACGGCCGCGACGGCGACGATGACGCAGCGCTTGAGCCCGAACCGGTCGTACATGGCCGCGGCGAACGGGCCACCCAGGCCGTAGAGCATCAGGTTGAGCCCGGCGGCGAGGCCGATCGAGGCGGTCGTCCAGCCGAACTCGTCGTGCAGCGGGACGATGAGCACCGCGACCATCGACCGGAACCCGGCCATGGTCGCGAGCGTCACGAGCGTCACGGCGAGGACGACCCAGCCGTAGTGGAACGGAAGGCGCCGCATCCTGGCGAGCCTACGTGGCGTCACCGAGGCTGCGCGGTGATCCTGCGAGCACGTCCGTGCCTGGCTTCAGCCAGGCACCGGGGCTCACGCGTCGAGCGCCTGTCGCAGCGACGCCACGTACTCCCGCAGCGCCACGGGACCGTCCTCCGCCACCTGCAGCGCGCGAGACCCGACGACGACGCCGTCGGTGAGATCTGCTGCTGCGCGCGCGTGCTCCGGGGTGGAGATGCCGAAGCCCGCGTACAGCAGCACGTCGGTGAGCGCACGGGCCCGTTCGGCGAGACCGGCCAGCGCTCCCGACAGCTCGGTGCGCGCGCCCGTCGTGCCCGTCAGGGTGACGAGGTAGAGCCAGCCGTCGGTCTGCTCGGCCGCCAGCCGGAGGCGCTCGTCGGTCGAGGTGGGTGCCACGAGCTGGATCCGGCGCAGCGCCGGCATCGCACCGGCAGGCAGGTCGGCGACGATCATCCCCGTCGCGCCGGCCGCACGCGCGTCCGCGTCGAAGCGCTCCCAGCCGTACGCCTCGAGCAGGGAGCTGTACGTCATCGGCACGAGCGGCGTGTCGCCGACACGGGCGCGCGTCTCGGCCAGGCAGGCCAGGCACGCCTCGGTGCGCATGCCGTCGGCGAGCGCCCGCTCGGCGGCCGCGCGGACCACGGGGCCGTCGGCGAGCGGGTCGGAGAACGGGAAACCCAGCTCGATCACGTCCGCGCCGCCCTCGACCGCGGCCGCGGCGAGCTCGGGCGTGTCCGCGCCCGACATCAGGTAGATGACGAGCGCCTTACGCACGCGCTCGCCTCCTACCGTCCGCCCTCGAGACGGCTGCGCGATCAATAGAACTCCCGCTCGCTGAGCGCCCGCAGCGCCTCCTCGAGGTCCTTGTCGCCGCGGCCGGAGAGGCAGACGAGGACGAGCTCCGCACCGACGTCGTCCACGCGGGCGAGTGCATGCGCCGATTCGAGCGCCGGGATGATCCCCTCCGTGCGCGACAGCTGCACGAACGCCTCGAGCGCCTCGTCGTCGGTGCACGGGAGGTACTCGGCACGCCCGGTGTCGCGCAGCCAGGCGTGCTCGGGGCCGACGCCCGGATAGTCGAGGCCGGCCGAGATCGAGTGTGCGTCGGCGATCTGCCCGTCGGCATCCGACAGGATCGACGAGCGGGAGCCGTGCAGCACGCCGGTGCGCCCGGTGCCGAGCGACGCTGCGCCCGCGGCCTCGACCCCGACGAGGCGCACGCCTTCGTCCTCGATGAAGCCGGCGAAGATCCCGATCGCGTTCGACCCGCCGCCGACGCAGGCGACGACGGCCTCCGGAAGGCGCCCCTCGGCCTCCAGCACCTGCTCGCGCGCCTCCCGTCCGATCACCGACTGGAGCTCGCGCACCAGCTCCGGATACGGCGCCGGGCCGACGCACGAGCCGATCACGTAGTGGGTCGTCTCCACGTTCGTGATCCAGTCCCTGATCGCCTCGCTCGTCGCTTCCTTCAGCGTGCGCGTGCCGATCTCGACCGGCTCCACGCGCGCACCGAGAAGGTGCATCCGCTCGACGTTGGGCGCCTGCCGGCGCATGTCCTCCGACCCCATGAAGACGACGCACTCGAGCCCGAAGCGCGCGCACGCGGTCGCGGTCGCGACGCCGTGCTGGCCGGCTCCGGTCTCGGCGATGATGCGCGTCTTCCCGAGCCGGCGGGCGAGCACGACCTGGCCGAGCGCGTTGTTGATCTTGTGCGCGCCCGTGTGGTTCAGGTCCTCGCGCTTGAGGTAGAGCCGTCGGCCCGGCGCGAACCGCTCGGCGAGCGTGATGGGCGACGGGCGCCCGACGTAGGAGCCGAGCAGCCCGTCGAGCTCGGCGCGGAACCCCGGGTCGTCGCGCAACTCCGCCCACGCCGCGGCGAGCTCGTCGAGCGCCGGGATGAGCGTCTCGGGGACGTAGCGGCCCCCGTACACACCGAACGTCTCCGTCTGCGGGTCGGGGCCGGTCATGCGTGTGCCGCCTCCACGTAGGCCTTGATCCTGTCGTGATCCTTCACGCCGGGCGAGGTCTCGAGCGACGAGCTGGCGTCGACGGCCCACGGCCGGACGGTCGCGATCGCCTCTGCCACGTTCTCGTGATCGAGCCCTCCGGCGAGCAGCACGCGCTCGTCGCGCGCGATGACCGCAGCGCGCTCCCAGTGCTCGGGGTCGTCCTCCTGCCAGGGAAGGTCGAGCAGCCGCGCGACCGCCTCGCCACCACGGAGCACCGTCGCGTCGCGTCCACGCACCTTGCCCTCCGCGCGCTCGTGCACCTGGTCGAGCTCGGCGTCGCTGTCGCCGGCCTCGCCGACCCAGACGGCGACGGAGAGAGCAGTGTCCGGTACGGGGAGCACACCGGGCGCCGCGCGCGGGCTGGCCGGCTCGAGCACGAAGCCGAGCAGGTCTGCGCCCGCGTCGACCGCGGCTGCGACGTCCTCCTCCCGCGTCAGGCCGCAGACCTTCACCAGAGGGCGCGAGACGAGCTCGGTGAGCTTCGCTGCGGGCTCTGGCGCCTGCATCAGGGCCGATCCGACGAGAATCGCGTCGGCGCCCGCGAGCTCGGCGGCGGCGCCCTGCGCACGGGTGTGGATGCCGGACTCGGCCACCACCAGCCTGTCACGCGGAGCTCGAGCGACGAGCTCGAGCTGTGCGGAGCGGTCGATGCGGAAGGTGCCGAGGTCGCGGGCGTTGACACCGATCACCGGCGCCCCGAGACGCACCGCCCGGTCGAGCTCACCGGCGTCGTGCGCCTCGACGAGCGTGTCGAGCCCGAGTTCCGTGGCGGCTGCCATCAGGGTCGCGGTCTGCTCGTCGTCGAGATCGCGCAGGATCAGCAACGCAGCGTCCGCGCCGTGCTCCTTCGCGGTGCGCAGGTCGTCCACGGTGCTGAAGAACCCCTTCGCGAGCAGGGGGACGTCCGAGGCGGCACGCGCGGCAGCGAGGTCGTCCCAGGTGCCGTCGAATCGCGCATCGACGAGGACGGAAACCGCCGCCGCCCCGGCTGCGGCATACGCGCCGGCGATCGCCGCAGGGTCGGCACCCGGCCGCAGGGAACCGGCCGACGGCGAGCGGCGCTTGATCTCGGCGATCGCCTGCAGGCCGGGACGACCGAGTGCGGCGACGAGACGCCCCATCAGTCGACCTCCCCCCGCGAGAACGCGACCAGGCGCGACAGCCGGTCGCCCGCCGTGCCCGTGTCGATCGCCTCCGCCGCGAGACCGACACCCTCGCCGAGGTCGTCGGCCAGGCCGGCGGCGACGAGCGCTGCCGCGGCGTTCAGGAGCACCGCATCGCGGCGTACACCGGTCTCGCCGGCGAAGAGCGACCGCACCGCCTGGGCGTTGTCCTCGGCGGAACCGCCTGCCAGCGCCGCCGGGTCGCCCGGGTACATGCCCAGCTCGCGCGGGTCGAGCTCCCATTCGCGGACATCCCCGTCGTTCACCTCGACGACGAGGTTCGGGGCGAGAGGGGAGAGCTCGTCGAGCCCGTCGCCGTGGACGACGAAGGCACGACGGGCGCCGAGCCCCGCGAGCGTCGCGGCGTAGACGTGGGCGAGTGCGGGTGAGTACACGCCGAAGACGCCGTCGCACGCCCCAGCCGGGTTCGACAGCGGCCCGAGGATGTTGAACACGGTGCGCACACCGAGCTCCTGACGCACGGGCGCTGCGTGACCCATCGCCGGATGGTGCGCGCGCGCGAACATGAAGCCGAAGCCGAGCTCGTCGATCGAGAGTGCGATCCGCTCGGGTGTCTGCTCGAGGGTGAGACCGAGCGCCTCGAGCACGTCGGCGGCGCCGCAGGCCGAGCTTGCGGCGCGGTTGCCGTGCTTGGCCACCGCAGCCCCGGCCGACGCGGCGACGAGCGCGGCGGTCGTCGAGATGTTGAACGTGCCGGCGCCGTCACCGCCCGTGCCGACGACGTCGACGACCGGCGCTCTCGTGGGGCGCACCGGTACGACGCGCTCGCGCATCGCGTCCGCGCACCCGGCGATCTCGTCCGCCGTCTCTCCCTTGGCGCGCAGCGCGACCAGGACACCGGCGATCTGAGCCGGCGTCGCGTCGCCGCTCATGATCTCGCCCATCACCGCCCGCGCCTCGGCGCGCGTCAGGTCACGGCGGTCGATCAGCGTCTGGAGCGCGTCGCGGATCGTCACCGTGCGCCCTCCAGGAAGTTGCGGGCCATCGCCGGCCCGTCGGGTGTGAGCACCGACTCGGGGTGGAACTGGACGCCTTCGATCGGGTGGCCTGCATGGCGGACACCCATCACCTCGCCGTCCTCGGTGTGCGCGGTGACGATCAGCTCGTCCGGCACCGTGGTCGCGGCGAGCGAGTGGTAGCGGCCCGCCTCGATCTCCTCGGGCAGGCCACTGAAGACACCCTGCCCGTCGTGGCGTACGCGGCTCGCCTTCCCGTGCAGCAACGCCCGCGCCTGTCCGACCTGCCCACCGAACGCTTCGACGATCGCCTGGTGGCCGAGGCAGACGCCGAGCGTGGGCACGCGCGGGCCGAGGCGACGGATCAGCTCGACCGAGACACCCGCATCGGCGGGGCGGCCGGGGCCTGGCGAGATGACGAGCCGGTCGGGCTGGAGCGCCTCTGCCTCGTCCGGCCCGAGGGCGTCGTTGCGGTACACGACGACCTCCGCGCCGAGCTCCTCGAACAGGTGCACGAGGTTGTAGGTGAACGAGTCGTAGTTGTCGAGCATCAGGACGCGCACGGGCTGCTCCTCGTCGGTCGCATCGTGCCTGCTGCTCGACCGAAACATGCGCTCACGATCCGTACTCCTGCTCGGCCAGCTCGATGGCGGCTTCGAGCGCGGCCAGCTTGCGCAGGCACTCCTCGTGCTCGGCAGCCGGGTCCGAGTCGGCCACGATCCCCGCGCCCGCCTGCAGATGGGCGACACCGTCGGCGAGCACCATCGTGCGCAGGGCGATGCACGCATCCATCGTGCCTCCGGGCAGCGAGTACAGCACCGCGCCGGCGTACGGCCCGCGGCGATACCCCTCGAGCTCGGAGATGATCTGCATGGCCCGCACCTTGGGCGCCCCGGACACGGTCCCGGCCGGGAAGCACGCACGGAGGAGGTCGAACGGCGTCACGCCGTCGCGCAGCTCGCCCACGACCTCCGAGACGAGATGCGAGACGTGGGAGAACCGCTCCACCTCCATCGAGCGCGCGACGTGCACGGTGCCGCCCCGGCACACGCGCGAGAGGTCGTTGCGCCCGAGGTCCACGAGCATCACGTGCTCGGCGCGGTCCTTCTCCGACGAGAGCAGCCGCTCGACGTCGCCCTCGGTGGGCTCCGTCGTGCCTGCGATGGGGACGAGGCTCGCCCGCCCCTCCTCGCATGCGACGAGCCGCTCGGGCGAGGAGCCGATCAGCGCCAGGTCGTCGAGGTCGAGGAGGAAGAGGTAGGGGGACGGGTTGACGCGCCGCAGCGCGCGGTACAGGTCGAGAGCCGTGGCGGAGGTCGGCCGTTCGGCTCGCTGCGACGGAACGATCTGGTACGCGTCGCCCGCGACGATGTGCTCCTGGCAGGTGCGCACCATCTCCTCGTAGCGCTCGCGCTCGGGGAAGCGCTGCAGCGGCCCCGAGGTGCCGCGCCGCTCGCGCCGCCACGGGATGCCGCCATCGAGGCGGCCCGCTATCTCCTCCGCGTCGCCGGCAAGCACCGTCGCCGTGCCGGCGCCGTGGTCGAACCGCACGAGTGTGTCGCACACCACGATGCGGCTCTCGGGAAACGACGGCCCGGCAGCGGGGAGGGTGACCGTGGGCTCGAGCTGTGCCGCGTGGTCGTAGGCGAGGTAGCCGACGAGCGGCCGGTCGATGCCCTCCGCCTCGTCGAAGGTGACGATCTGCGAGCCCGCGCCCATCCACGAGCTCCGCCCGAGACGCCCTCGCTCGACCGACTCCAGCAGGAAGCTGGCGCGACCGGCCTCGCGCAGGCGGAGGTACGCCCCGAGTGGGGTGAGGAGATCGGCCGAGATGGTGGCGGTTGGTGTCATGGTCTCGCAACGAAAGAGACCTCCTGCGGAGGTCTCGAGTGAGGCGGTGCTCTAGCCGTCCGGTCGCGAAGCGATCAAACGGCGGCTCTCCCGCCTCGCTCAGTGCGCCACCAGGCCCAGGTGATCGCGACGGGAGTCATCGCGGGCACGGTAGCGGGCGGCACGCCCCGGTGCAACCGGGCACCGCCGCCCGCGGGTGCTTCGAGCCGGTCGGTGAATGCTCCAGAGGGACAGGCCGCCTGTGACGCCAACGACTAGGGTTGCCGCGATGCCGATTCCGCCGCTTCTCGACGAGCTTCTGCGTGCACCCGGACCGACGGGTCACGAAGACGCGGTCTCCGCGATCGTGCGCCGCGAGGTGGCCGCATTGGGCGCGGACATCGAGACCGACGTGCTGGGCTCGACGATCGCGCGCATCAATGGCACCGACGGCGGCAGGGTGCTCGCCCTCGTGGCCCATGTCGACCAGGTCTCCGTCGCCGTCTCGCACGTCTTCGACGACGGGCTGCTGGGTGTCTGCAAGCTCGCGAACTGGGAGGCGGTCTCCGCCCGAGGACAGCGGTTCGCCATCCTCACCAGCGCCGGGATCGTCCCGGCCGTATCCGTGCGGGTCGGAACGGGCGACGTGACGTGGGAGCAGCTCCGCCTCGATATCGGTGCAGACGGGCGTGAGGGCGCGCTCGCGCTCGTCCGGATCGGCGATCCGGCGGTGCCGGTCGCGGTGCCGACGGAGCTCGCCGCCGGTCGCATCGCGTCCGCCGCTCTCGACGACCGCGCCGGGGTGTACGCCGCGATCGAGGCGTTGCGGCGGCTCGCCGCCGACCCGCCCGCCTGGGACGTCGCGTTCGTCGCCACGACGCAGGAGGAGGGCCAGGCGTTCGGGTCGCGCGCCGTCGCGGACCGCCTTCGCCCCGACGTCGCCGTCGTCGTCGAGGTCACCTATGCCACGGACGCGTCCGGCCCCGACCCGGTCGAATGGGGTCGTCATGACCTGGGCGACGGTCCCGCGATCTTCCGTGGACCCGTCGTGAGCCCGATCGTCACGGACGGGCTGCTGGAGGTCGCGGCGTCGGAGGGCATCGCGTTCACTGTCGAGACCGGCCGCTTCACCTCGAGCGACACCGACGAGATCGTCGGCGTCGCAGGAGGCATCCCCAGCGGGATGGTGTCCATCCCGCTCCGCTCGATGCACACCGCGAACGAGGTCGTCGACCTGGCGGACGTGGACGCCACCTCGCGCCTGCTCGAGGCCTACGCCCGATCGCTCGAGCCCGACATCTCGTTCCTGCGGTAGCCCCACAGCCGGCGCCCGACCGCAGTCGGGCGCCGGCTGCCCCCTCTTGGTCGGGCGGAGATCAGTAGCCGGTGCCGCTCCCGCCGCCGGTGCCGCTGCCGGTGCTGGTGCCGCTCCCGCCGGTGCCGGTTCCGTCGCTCGGCGGCGGCGGCGGCGGATCCTGGTCGGTTGTCTTCTTGAGCAGCTTCACCTGCCCGCGGATCTCCCCCGCAGCGTTCTTCGCCGTGTGCAGGTTGACGTACGCACGACCGAGCTCCAGCGCGTTCGCGACACCGGCCGTGATCGACGCCTTGCCTTTCCTGCCGCTCGTGCACGGCCCGCAGAGCGGTACCAGGACCGGCCCCGCCACACCGGGCCTCCCGCGGTGGATGTGCGCGCCGACGACCTTGCCGCTCAGCCCGCTGAACGTCACCGTCCACTTGAGGGATGAGCCCGTGGCGCCCTCGACCACCGTCGCCGTGAACGTGCCCTTCGCCGTCGCCGGAGCACCCTTCGGTTTCGGCACCTCGGCGCTCTTCGTCAGCAGTGCCTTGTAGGTGTACGTGTCCGTTGTGGCGGCGGCGACCGCCAAACCGATGAGCGTCAGCGCGATCCCGACGACGACCACCGATACGAGCTTGCTCATCACGCCTCCTTGCGACTCCTCGAGTGGATCCACCTGTACTTTCGGGCGAAGCCCTCCGTTGGATTGCATGGTGTCACCCGTCCAGCGACCGTGGGTACGCTGGCGGCATGAGTCGCACCGTGATCGTCAGCGCCGTGAGAACGCCTTTCGGGCGCCTGGGCGGGGGTCTCGCCGGGCTGCCGGCGACGGAGCTCGGTGCGATCGCGATCCGCGGAGCGCTCGAGCGTGCGTCCGTCGACCCCGGCGAGGTCGGGTACGTGATCATGGGCCAGGTGCTGCAGGCGGGTGCGGGGCAAGCTCCGGCCCGTCAGGCCGCCGTGAGCGCGGGGATCCCGAAGGAGGTCCCGGCGGACACGATCAACAAGGTGTGCGCGTCGTCGATCCGCGCGATCGAGATCGCCGACCTGATGATCCGCGGCGGCGAGCACGACGTCGTCGTCACCGGCGGCATGGAGTCGATGTCGAATGCTCCCTACCTGCTGCCCAAGGCCCGGTTTGGCTACCGGCTCGGTCACGGCGAGGTGCTCGACCACATGGTGTACGACGGGCTGCAGTCGACCTTCGACGGCTTGCACATGGTGCAGCAGGCCTCAGCCGTGGCGCGCGAGCTCGGGATCACCCGCGAGGAGCAGGACGAGTGGGCCTACCGGTCGCAGGTTCGCGCCGCGGCTGCCCAGGACGAGGGCCGCTTCGCCGACGAGATCGTGCCCGTCGGCGAGGTGACGGCCGACGAGAGCGTGCGCCGCGACACGACGCTCGAGAAGCTCGCCGCGCTGCGACCCGTGTTCGACCCGGAGGGCACGACCACGGCCGGCAACGCACCGGGTGTCAACGACGGCGCCTCCTGCGTCCTCGTGTGCTCGGAGGAGTGGGCGCGCGAGCCGTGGCATCGAGCCGCTCGCGACCGTCCTCGCGCAGGCGTACGTGGCCGACGACTTCGCGTATCTCGCCCGAACACCGGCCAACGCCGCAGCCGCCGCGCTGGCGAAGGCCGGCCGCTCGACCGCCGACGTGGCCCGGGTCGAGATCAACGAGGCGTTCTCGTCGGTGGCCAAGAACTCGACGCGGATGCTCGGGGTCGACGAAGGCGTGGTCAACGTCAACGGCGGCGCGGTCGCGCTCGGTCATCCGATCGGCGCGTCCGGAGGACGCATCGTGGCGACGATGGTGCACGAGTTGCGGCGCAACGGCGGCGGGCTCGGCCTGGCGGCGATCTGCTCCGGCGGCGGCCAGGGCGACGCGTTGCTGCTCGAGGTTTGATGCCGTTCGTCCGCGTCGCCGCGGGGGTGATCCTCGCGTCGCTCGTCCTTGCCGGCCAGGCTGCGGCGCTGGAGTGCCCGCAGGCGACGATCCGGGAGCGGATCGACGCGGCCGAGGCGGTGTTCGTCGGGACGATCGTCTCGTCGCGCCCGCAGGGTGGCGAGCGGATCTACCGCTTCGACGTCGCGCAGGCGGTGAAGGGGCCGCTCGGCGGTGAGGTCGAGATCCGCGCGCCCGAGCTGGTCGACGCGGACGACAAGCCCGTCGCCAACGGGGTCGACGCCGGCGTGTTCGCGATGCTCGACGGCGCCACGTTCACCACCGACTCGTGCGGTCTCACCGACCCGGGAGCGCTGCTCTCCGAAGCCGACGAGCCGCGCGGCACATGGATCAAGGTCGTGGTCGGCATCGCCATCCTCGTCGCCGCACTCGCGTACTCGCTCCTACGCCTACGGCGCAGACGGGCAGCCTGAGGGCTCGGTAGTGCGCGGTGCCTGCCTTCAGGCAGGCACCGGGTGCGTCCGCGGTGCGGCTCGCCGCAAGGTGCAATAGCCTCCCGCCGTGGCGTTCGACACCGTGCTCGTGGTCGGGGCCGGCCAGATGGGGGCCGGGATCGCGCAGGTCGTGGCGGCCTCGGGTCGCAGGGTGCTCCTCCACGACAGCGCGCCCGGCGCGGTCGAGCGCGGCCTCGAGACGATGCGCCGCAGTCTCGCGAAGCTCGCAGAGAAGGGCGGCCCGCAGCCCGACGAGGTGCTCTCGCGCGTCGAGCCGGCCGACACCATCGGCCCGGCCGACCTGCTGATCGAGGCGGTCGTCGAGGACGCCGACGTCAAGAAGGAGATCTTCCGCGCCGCCGACGAGGTGCTTCCAGCCGAGGCGATCCTCGCGTCGAACACGTCCTCGATCCCGATCACCGAGCTGGCCGCGGCAACGTCCCGACCCGACCGCGTGATCGGCATGCACTTCTTCAACCCCGTCCCGGTGCTGCGACTCGTCGAGGTGATCCGCGCCGTGCAGACCTCCGACGAGACCTCGGCCGCGATCGTCGGGCTCGCACGCGACCTGGGCAAGGAGCCGGCCGAGGCACGCGACTTCCCCGGGTTCGTCTCCAACCGAATCCTGATGCCGTTCGTCAACGAGGCGGCATATGCCGTGCTCGAAGGCGTCGCCGAGCCGGAGGCCGTGGACACCATCGCGCGGCTCGGATTCGCACATCCGATGGGCCCGCTCGCGCTCGCCGACCTGATCGGGCTCGATACGTGCGTGGCGATCATGGACGTGCTGCACCGTGGTCTCGGCGACGCGAAGTACGCCCCGTGCCCGCTGCTGCGCCAGTACGTCGCCGCCGGACGGCTCGGTCGCAAGACCGGCCGCGGGTTCTACACCTACGAGTAGGCACATGGACTCTCGCGTCGAGACAAACCTGCGTGCCTATGACAGCGCCGACGAGGACTTCGTCGACGCCGCCTTCCAGCTCGTCCTGCGGCGGCTGCCGGACCTCGAGGCGCGGCAGCGCGTGATCGAGAAGCTTGCCGACGGCACGCTCTCTCGCGCGACGCTGCTCCACGAGCTCGTCACCGCGCCCGAGTTCGAACGGGTGAAAGAGCTCGACGACGCGGTCGCGCTCGGCCTCGGCGCACACGCCCGCGGCGAGTCGTTGCGCTGGCTACAGGCGGCGCCCGGCACCGACGAGCGTGTGATCGAGATCCCCTGGGTGCTGTCGCGCCTGCAGCCCGGCCGGACGCTCGAGGTCGGCTACGCGTACGCCGAGCCGCCGTACCTCGCGGGACTGTTGCGCACCGACATCGAGCTCGTCGGCGTCGATCTCGCGCCCGGATCCGTCGACGGGATCGAGACCGTGCAGGCCGACGTCAGGTCGCTGCCGTTCGACGACCACTCGTTCTCGCAGGTGTTGCTCGTCTCCACGCTGGAGCACGTCGGCGCCGACAACACGGTGTACGGCCTCGGGGCGGAAGAGGACGCCGAGGGCCGGGTGCAGGCGCTGCGGGAGCTCCGCCGCGTGCTGCGGCCCGGGGGCAGCCTCCTCGTCACGGTGCCGCTCGGCGAGCCGGGGAATCACGGCTGGTTCTGGCAGGACGACGTGCGCGGCTGGACGCGGCTCTTCCGGCGGGCCGGCCTGTTCGTCGAGGAGCAGGAGCCCTACCTGTTGCACGAGGACGGCTGGCGCGCCGAGCCCTCCTTCCGGCCCGAGGGCGTGCGTTACGGGGAGCGCGGCCCTGCGGCATCGGCGGTGCTCTGCAGCGACCTCTCACCCGGCCGTCTGCGGCGCCTGCTGACACCGGGCGGTCTGAGCCGCACGGCCCGCCGCCGCGCCCGCATGATGCGGTACTGACGGCCGCCGGCTCGCGCCTATACTCGCCGCGATGGACCTCGCCTTCACCGACGAGCAGCGAGGGATCCAGTCGCTGGCGCGCGAGTTCGCGGACGCCGAGATCGCACCGCACGCGGCGACCTGGGACCGGGAGCACCGGTTCCCGGCCGAGGTGCTCGCCAAGCTCGGAGGGCTCGGTCTGATGGGCATCTGCGTGCCCGAGGAGCTCGGGGGCGCCGGCGGCGACTTTCTCTCGTACATCCTCGCCCTCGAGGAGCTCTCGCGGGCCGACGCAGGCGTCGGCGTGACCGTCGCGGTGCACACGAGCGCCGCCACCCTGCCGATCGTCGCGTTCGGCACCGACGAGCAGAAGACCCGTTTCGTGCCACCGCTGGCGAGCGGCGCCGCCCTCGGCGCGTTCGCGCTCACCGAGCCGGACGCAGGCTCGGACGCCGGCTCGATCCGCACCACGGCGACGGCCGACGGCGAGGACTGGGTGATCGCCGGCTCGAAGCAGTGGATCACGAACGGGAGCCACGCCGACACGTTCGTCCTCTTCGCGCGCTCCGACCAGAGCACCGCCGGGCCCCGCGGCATCACCTGCTTCGTGCTCGACCGTGACCACGTGACCGTCGTACGCGAGGAGGAGAAGCTCGGTCTCAACTCGTCGTCGACGGCCGACATCCGCATCGACGGCGCCCGTGTCGGAGCCGACCGCGTGCTGCACGAGGAGCGCAAGGGGTTCACCGTGGCGATGGCAACGCTCGACGGCGGGCGCATCGGCATCGCTGCTCAGGCAGTCGGCATCGCGCAGGCCGCGTTCGACACGGCGCGCGCATACGCAGCCCAGCGGCGTCAGTTCGGGCGGCGCATCGCCGAGTTCCAGGCGATCCAGTTCGCGCTCGCCGAGATGGCCACCTCGATCGACGCGGCCCGTCTGCTCACGTACCGCGCAGCCTGGCGCAAGCAAGCCGGCCTGCCGCACACGGAGGAGGGCGCCAAGGCGAAGCTGTTCGCCTCGCGCGTCGCGGTCGAGGCGAGCTCGAGCGCGATCCAGGTGCTCGGCGGCTACGGGTACACGAAGGAGTTCCCGGTGGAGCGGTACTACCGCGACGCGAAGGTGACCGAGATCTACGAAGGCACCTCGGAGATCCAGCGCATCGTCATCGCCCGCCAGATCCTGCAGCACCAGGAGCGCCTGCTGCCCGTCGGCGCCGCGTGACGCGAGACCCGGTGCCTGCCTGAAGGCAGGCACCAGTTCGCAACACGGAGTTCTCCGTCCCACGGTCTACGATCCGGCCATGCCACGTGCGAAGGACGAGCCGGTGCGCCTCACCCGCATCTACACGCGCGGCGGCGACGCGGGGGAGACGTCTCTCGGCGACGGGAGCCGCGTCTCGAAGCTCGACGCTCGCATCGTCGCCTACGGCACGTCCGACGAGCTCAACGCACAGCTCGGCGTCGTGCTCACCGCCGGCTGCCCGGAGCCGCTGCGCGAGACGCTGCGCAGGGTGCAGAACGAGCTCTTCGACCTGGGCGCCGATCTCAGCGTGCCGCGTTCGGTCGAGGGTCGGCTGCGGATCGAACAGGCCGTCATCGACGGGCTCGAAGCGGACTGCGACCGCTTCAACGAGGACCTGCCCGAGTTGCGCAGCTTCGTGCTGCCCGGTGGCACGGCCGCCGCGGCCGCGTTGCACGTCGCGCGCACCGTCTGCCGCCGTGCGGAGCGCGAAGCGCTCGTCGCGGCAGGAGAGCACGACGCCAACCCGCTCTGCGCGGTGTACCTGAATCGCCTCTCCGACCTGCTGTTCATCCTCGCGCGCGCCGCGATCGCGCTCGACGGAGAGGACGAGCCACTCTGGAAGCCTGGCGGCTCGCGCTAGCGTTCGGCGGCTCGTTCGTGGCCGGGGCGGCGGGGGCGGCGCTCGGGCTGGTCCTCGGCACGCTGCGGCTGCCGATGATCCTCCTCGCGGCGGGAGACCCGACGGCGGGCGCGGGGACGAACATCGCGATCTCGGCCGCCGCGGCCGGCTCCGGCGGCCTCAGGCACGCGCGCGAAGGGCGCGTCGACTGGCGCGTCGTCGCGGTGATGGCGCCGCCGTCGATCGTGGGGGCGATCCTCGGCGCGCTGCTGTCCGACGACGTCCCGACGCGCGCCCTCTACGCGGCGATCGCGGCCGTGCTCCTCTGGAGCGCCGTCGATCTCGCGCTGCGTCCGGTCACGCCGAAGCCGCGGGAACGGCTGCGTCTCGCCCCGGCAGCCGTCTTCGGCGGGCTGATCGGCGCACTCGGTGGCGCGATCGGGGTCATCCTCGGCACGCTTCGCATGCCTGCGCTCGTCCGCTCGGTCGGGATGGACGTGCGGCGCGCCGCGGGCACGAACCTCGTCGTCGGCTTCCTGCTCGGCGTGGCCGGGTTCGCGACGCACGCCGCGTCGCTCGACATCGAGTGGGATCTGCTCGCGGCCGGTCTCGCCGGTGCCATCCCCGGCGCATGGATCGGCGCCCGGTACACCGGGGTGCTGTCGGAGAACACCCTGCGCGTCTCGCTCGCCGTCGTGCTCGCGGTCATCGGTGCGGTGTTCGCCGTCGAGGCTCTGCTCGGGTGAAACGCCGTGCCTGCCTGAAGGCAGGCACGTGCGGCGACATCGCGGACAGGGTTGAAGGCGTCCCCGCCGAACCCAGAGCCATGACCCGCTTGCGCTGGGCTGCGGTCGCCGTGGCGGCGGCGCTGGCCGTTGCGTGCGTCGCCGTGTTCGGCGCCACGCTCGACGCCGTCGTGAACGCGGCCGGGTGCGTCGTGCTGGTCGTCGTCACCGTCACCGATCTCGAGCGGCGGATCGTGCCGAACCGGGTGGTGGTCCCCGCGCTGGTGGTCGCGCTCGTGGTGCAGACGGCGCGCGACCCGAGCATCGAGTGGGTGCTTGCGGCGATCGGCGCGGGCGGCTTCTTCCTCGTCGCCGCGCTCGTCTACCCGGCGGGGATGGGCATGGGCGACGTGAAGCTCGCGGCGTTTCTCGGCGCGTGGCTCGGCAGCACCGTCGTGGTGGCGCTCTTCGCCGGCTCGCTGATCGCCTGCGTGCCCGCGGTGGGGCTGCTCCTCACGCAAGGCTCGCGCGCGCGGAAGATCGGGCTCCCGTTCGCACCCTTCCTCGCAGCAGGGGCGGTGGTGGCCCTGTTCTGGGGCGACGCGCTGATCGACTGGTGGCTCGGATAGATTCCCTGCAAGCGGGATCTCGCTGTCGCGAGATCACGGAACCCGCTCACGCGGGCTCCTTCCGCGCATACCCCTGAAGGCGTCCGCTTCGCGGCCGCAGGGCCATTGACGACCGCCCACGGGGGTCAAGCGCCAGCCGCTCCTGTGCCGATCTATGTGATATGCGGCACGAGCCTGTGGCTGCCCGCGCTTCCGGCGGGATCGACTCCGCGCGTCTCAGCGCGGCGTGTCGGCGGGCGACCGACGAACGCGCGGTCGGCAGACGGCGCGCAGGAGGCTGTCGACGCCGCGCTCGCAGCGATCGACGAGGGGCTCGGCGGCGCGTACGTCTCCGCCCTCGCGATCGAGCATGGCCTGATCTGGGTGGTGGGCGCCTGCGGCTGGTCGATGCTGTCGGACGGGCTCGACGTCGGCGACGGGGTGGTCGGCCGAGCGGTCGAAGAGCGTCGCACGCAGCTCGTCCGCGACGTCAGCGCCGACCCGGACTTCATCGCGCTCGCAACAGGCGTCGTCTCGGAGATGGCGGTTCCCCTGTTTGCCCACGGCAGCGTCGTGGGCGTGCTCAACATCGAGACGACCGAGCCGCTGCCCGAAGGGGCGGAGGAGCTTCTCGGCGACCTGCCGGATGCGCTCGCGCCGCACGTCGCCGCGCTGCGTACGGGAGGAACGCCCGACCTCGCGTCGCTGGCCCGGTTCTTCGTCTACGTCAGCTCTCTTCGCGAGCCCCGGGCGATCGCGGACGTGGTCGTGCGCGCGGTGGCGCGCATCCTCTCGCTCGACACGTGCCAGATCACGCTCGTCGCGGAAGGGCTGATGCCGGTGGAAGCCTCCTGGCAGTCCCCGGGCGGTCCGGCGCCGTTGGGGCCCGCGGTCGTCGCTTCGCTTCGTGCGCGTGTCGGCTCGAAGGTCGTGCTCGATGTGATCGACGCAGCGCGACGCCGGTCTGCCCGAGCCGCACGCGTCGGAGTGCTCGTCGGTCGTCGTGATGCCGTTGCGTGCGGCCCGCGAGGAGCTCGGGCTCATCGTGGGCACGACCCGCGCGCCGACGCAGCCCGACGCGCAACGCGTCGATGCCGCAGCGCTCGTGGCGGCGCATGCGGCCGCATCGGTCGACGCCGCGGTGACACTGACACGCGAGCGCAGGACGGCGCTCACCGATCCCCTCACGGGCCTGCTCAACCGGCGCGGCCTGGAGGAGGTGCTCGACCTTCAGCTCGACCGCGCCCAGGATCGACGGCTGCCGCTGTCGATCGCCGTGGTGGACTGCGACGACCTCAAGGACCTGAACGACAGGGCGGGACACGAGTTCGGCGACGCAGCCCTGCGCGAGATCGGGCTCGTGCTCCCCGAGGTCGTCGGCCCCAACGCGCAGGTCGCGCGTCTCGGCGGCGACGAGTTCGCGGTCGTCCTCACCGACTCGGATGCAGACCGTGGGGAGGACCGGGCCGAGGAGTTTCGCCGGCGACTCGTGGCCGGTCTCACGGAGGCAGGCTTCCCGCTGCACGTGAGTGTCGGCGTGGCGACCTACCCGTACGACGGCGCCGGCGCGTCGCAGCTGATGCGCGCGGCCGACCAGGCCCTCTACGAGGCCAAGGCGGCCGGGAAGAACCGCTCGGTGAGCTTCAAGCGCCTCGTCCGGCGCAGCGCCGCCGGCACGCCACTGCCACGGGCAGGGAGCGCCGACCGCACCGGGCTGGGCGTGGGGGCGAAGGTCCTGTCGGAGGCGTTCGAGGCCGCCTCGGCGATCTGGGACGAGAGCACCCCCGACGGCGTCCTCGAGCGGCTCGCCAAGTCGATGACGTTCGTCCTCGGCTCGGTCGGCTGTGCCATCTCGCGCGTCGACGGAGAGCGGATCGTCGACGTCTACCAGCACGCGCTGCGGGACATCGATCTCGGCGAAGCGGGCTCCTACCTGATCGACGAGTTCCCGCTCACGCGCGAGGTGCTCACCACCGGCGAGTCGAGGGGCGTCTCGTTCCTCGACGAGGACATCGACCGCGGCGAGGCGTTCGTGCTGCGCGAGCTGCGCATGAACTGCTGCCTGCTGATGGCACTGCGCGTCGGAGACGTCACGTGGGGCCTCGTCGAGGTGTACGACATGCGCATGCGACGGTTCGAGGCCGACGCCCAGGCCGCGGCGGAGTTCCTCGTGCGTCAGGCGGGTCGACGGCTCGAGGCGCTCGGCGACCCGGCACCGCGGCGACGGCGCCGCGGCCCGTTGTTCCGCGTGCCGTCGAGCTGAGGCCTGCTACGCGGCGTTGAAGGAGCTCTCGACCGGTTCCACGTAGGCACACCGGCGTCGATCGCCCGGGAGCGGTGACGCGCCGAGGCGCTGGACTGCGAACCTCTGCCCGTCGAGCTCGACGACCGACCCGGGTGCCGGCGGCGGCCCGTCACGCTCGAGCAGGCGGTACCGGTCTCCCGCCGCGAACACGAGATGCGCCGTTTCGACGGGCTCGGGCTGCTCCTCGGGCTGCGGCGCCGCCACCGGCACCGGCTGCCGCTCGCGCTCCTCGACCTCGAGACGCCGCTGCTCCAGTGCGCGCTCGCGCTCCTGGAGGCTCGCGGCGACCCGCTCGAGCGTCGCCTCCCGCTCCGCGACCGCCTCTTCGCGCCGCTCCTGCGCGGCGCGTCGCAGCTCGACCGCGCCCAGCTCGCCGCGGCGCTCCGCCAGGCCGTGCTCGGCGGCGGCGAGAGCCTCCTCGCGCTGCCCCAGCTCGGCGGCCAGCTCGTTCAGCTTCGCGTGCCGCTCGTCGAGCTCCGCAGAGCCGTGGCGCAGCATCTCCTCGACCGCGGTACGAAGCTCGCGGGCGCGCTCCTCGCGACGCTGCAGGTCTGCGACGGTCGCGGCGAGCTGCTCGGTGCGCAGCTCGAGCTCACGCCCGCGCTCGGCGAGCAGCTCCTCGACGGCGGACTCGGCCGGCGTGCCGGTGTGCGAGAACAGGCCGCGCAGACGATGCCTGATGCCGTCGTCGTGGTCGCGCCGGCCGGGCCAGTGCTCCCAGTCCCACTCACGCTCCGGGGTCGGCTCTTGTTGGCTCATAGACAGATCGTAGTGACGTAACGCCGGCGGGCTGGTCCTCAGCCGTCGAGTTCGGAACCAAACCCGCCGGCGCCCATCGCGTTTCGACGGCGGCGACCACGCTTCCTGCATCCGCGTCACCCGTTCGAGGGACGACCGTCCGCGAGTGTCGGCACACTATGTGACGGATGGACGTCTCAGGGGCACGCCACCTGGCCGCACGCCTCCGGGCCAACGTCCGGGTCGGCGAGTGGATCGAGCTCGTCGGCGACGAGTCCGGCAGCGGCCTGCGCGCAGGTGACCGCGGCCTCGTCCGTGGCTTCTCGGACGAGGGCAACGTCGTCGTCGCGTGGGAGCGCGGGTTCAACCTCGAGATCGATCCCACCGCAATCCGCCCGGCCGCGTAGCGCGAGGCGAGATACCGGCCCGAACGAGGGCCTACCGTGCGCCGAAGTCGGCGGTCGCGACGACGGCCGGCAGGTTGTTGAACGCGCCGCCGGCGAGCGGGGAGCGCGCCACGCCGATGCCGACCTCGCGCCACTGCGTCGAGAGCAGGATGCCGCGGTGCCCCGGTGACGCGAGCCAGCGGGCCACGGCCTCGCGGGCCGTCAGGGCGCCGCTGGTCGAGAACAGCACCTCACCGACCGCCCAGGCCCGGTTCGGGCGCCCGGGGTAGCTGCGGAGGATGCGGTCAGTCGCCGACGTCCCGTCGGGCGACGTGTGGTCGAAGAAGCCACGCTGAAGCATGGTGCGGCTGTGGACGAATGCCACGCTGCGCAGGGCCGGCGACACCTTGAGCGGGCGCAGCCCTTCCGCCGCACGGACGCGGTTGATCTCGCGCACGATCTGCGACTCGACAGCCGCGAGCCGCTGCGCGTTGGACTGCCCGGCACCGGAGACGGGCACCGCAGTGACCGCCAGCGCAAGCAGGGCAAGCAGGACCGAAAGACGCCGCACCACCATCGAGTCGAAGCATGGGTGGGGGTACCCCCATTTTCCCTCCCCCGTTTGTGGGGAGGGGCACCCCAATCGAGGGATCTGTAGGCCTTCTCGACGTCGCTTTCCGGCGACGAACAGCCTCTGTCCGGGCGAAGCGGGGCACAGACGCGCTTGACCGCATCGAGGTCGTGCGGCCGATCCTGTGGCGACGCGCCGGCGGGCCGGTCAGCCGTCTGCCGCTGGAAAGGGGCTCGAGGCGTTCCCAGCGGGGCAGGGCCAGGCGGAGGGTGGTGGGGCCGCCGGGGGTACTGTCGATCTCGAGCGTGCCGCCGAGCAGGTTGACGCGCTCGGCGATGCCGACGAGGCCGAGGCGGCCACGCTGCGCCGCGCGGGCGAGGGCCTGCTCGACTTCGAAGCCGTTGCCGTTGTCCGTGACCCTCACGTCGACGGCGCCGCGCCGAGCACGGACCCTGAGCGCGACCTCTGTGGCACCGGAGTGCTCGCGGATGTTCGTCAGCGACTCCTGGATCACGCGATAGACGACGATGCGCTGCGAGTCGCTGAGCGACTCGGCGTCGCCGGTGAAGTCGAGGCGCGACGGCGATGGCGGACCGCTCGGCGAACTGGTCGACCTCGCGATGCAGCACCTCCGAGAGCGGACGGGCGACGATGCTGCGCGACTCGAGCGTGTGGGCGATCTCGCGAAGCTGGCGATCGAGCTCGACGAGGCGCGCCAGGCTGTCGTCGAAACGGCCCGACGCAAGCTCGCGCCGCGTTTCGAGGACGAACGGGGAGAGCTCGTCGTGCAGCTTCCGTAGGTCCTCTGCGAGAGCGAGCACTTCCTGGATGGGGCCGTCGTGAAGGTCGAAGCCGAGGCGGGTCAGCCGTCGTTCCGCCGCCTGGGTCAGCGCGTGCTCACGATCGGCGCCGCGTCGCAGCAGCGCTTCGCGCTCGAGCATGGGCTGGAGGGCGGCTGCGCATTCCGCAAGGTAGGCGCCGGCGGTCGTGCCGGGGCCCGTCCGTGCGACGACCGCGGCGTACGGCTCGCCCAGCCGGGTCACGACGGCGGAGGTGATGTCCGCTCGCGGCCCCGCGCTGAAGCGCTTGCGGATCCCCAGGGCGCGTTCCGCGGCTCCGCGGACGTGGCGGTCCGCGACCGCGGACGCGTCCAGCGCGAGGAGTGGCTCCACGCCGCCGGCGGTGCGCCGCCAGAGCGAGACGTCGCTGGCGACGCCGAGGTGCGCCAGCAGCCGAAGCGGAATCTCCGCGCCGACCGCGGGTGGCAGCTCGAGGAGCTTCGGGCTCGTCGCGGTACGGCCGAAGAGGTCGAATGCGGCGACCTCGAGCGTCGTGTCGGTCGCTTCGGCCACCGCCTGGATCACGAACCGCGTCCCTTCCGGGTCGAGCCTTCCGTCGGCAGCCAGCTCGACGAGCACGTCGGCGGTGAGGACGTGCGCCGCCAGCCGATCGGCGTCCGGCGAGCTGCCGGCGGCATGTTGCGTCTCGCGTGCACGTGCCAGCAGTGCCTCGCATGTGTCGTCGCGAAGCGCGCTCGCAGGTCCCGCCGTCAGCCGCGCATAGACGTCCTCGAGAATCGATATCGGCGGTGAGTCGGTGATTGACGCCACGCCTGCCCCCTCGTCTTGCCGCAGTGGCCCGCTCATAGGTGCCCTACACCGGCGCCCTCGACGGCACCTCGCCGGAGGCGTCGACTGCCGTCTCGACGGCGGCCATGATCTCGTCGGTCTCGGCGAACTTGTCGAAGATCCGCACGGCTGCCGGGGCGCGCTCCACGGCACCTTCTCCGACCATCACGACGGTCGCTTCCGGGTGGCGGGCCGTGACGGCGCCGGAGGCGCGCAGCGCGTCCGCGAGCTCGTCGGCGGCGTCGATCAGGACGACGTCGACGCCACCCGAGTCGGACAGCTCCTCGAGCAGCCGGTCGAGGGGGATGGTGGCCGTGACTGCGATCCCCCTGCCGTCGAGCAGGAAGCGTGCGAGCTTCGTGAAGCGGGGGTCGCGGCTCGCGATGACCACGCGACCGCGTCGTTCCTCTCGTGGTCCGGCACGCGGCGTCGGGACCTCGTCGTCGGTGGCGAGAGGCGCCCAGGTGACGCGGTCGCCCTCGGCGAGCCCACGTCGTGCGCATTCGCCTGCACGCAGCTCGACGACCTCTCGGGCACCTCTGCAGCCGCGGTGCGGAACGGCCGCACGCCGGGGTCGATCTTGAGCACGACGAGCTCGGCGTCGAGGAAGACGACGTCGATCGGGAAGCGCATGAACGCCGTGTGGATCGAGAACGAGGGTCGTAGCGACACCCCCTCGTCCGGTGGCAGCGACTTCCGTCCGAGCAGGCCGGCCATCCGCGAGAACCACCGGTCGCAGACGGTCACACGCTCGCAGACGATACGGCCGTCCTCGCGGCGCAGCGTGAGGACACTGCCGCGCTTCCCTGCCACGGCTAGCCCCCGAGGGCGTTCGCTATGGAGATGATCGCCGGCAGCAGGATGACGACGAAGAGCGCCGGGAAGATGAGGAACACGAGCGGGAAGAGCATCTTCACGGGGGCCTTCTGCGCCTGCTCCTCGGCGGCTGCCTTGCGCTTCTTGCGCAGCTGATCCGCGAGGTTGCGCAGGATCGTGCCGATCGAGACGCCCAGGGTCTCGCCCTGGATGACTGCGCGCACGAAGGCGCGGATGCCCGGAGTCTCGACGCGCTTGAGCAGTGCCTCCAGCGCCTCGGCCATGGACAGGCCCATGGTCTGCTCCTGCAGCGTCAGCCGCATCTCTGCCGCGAGTGGGCCCTCGAGCTCGTTCGACGTCAGCCGCAGCGCCGCGACGAAGCCCATGCCGGACTCGACCGCAACGACGAGCAGGTCGATCAGGCTGGGGAGCGCCCGGTCGATCTGCTTGAAGCGATCCTTGATGGCGCGGTCGAGGATGATCGACGGGATCCGCCAGCCGACGAAGACGGCGACGGGCAGGCCCAGCAGGAGCAGCCACGACGCGAATCCGGTGCCGACGCCGACGATCAGCCACAGGAGCGGCAGCCCGAGCGCCGCCAGGATCTGGTAACCGATGAAGACGCGGGGCGAGCGGTCGTACCAGCCGGCCGCGATCATGCGCGCGCGGACGTCCTCCTCCCGGCCCGAGCCGCGGCGTCGCGAGAACACGTCGCCCAGCGAGCCCGCCACCTCGGCGAAGGAGCGCTGGTGCCTGCGGGCGTCCTCCGTCTCGTAGCCGTAGGACTCGATCTGGTAGACGCCGCCGGTACCGCGCACGGTGGGCATCGACAGCCCGCGCACGATCGCCACGACGGCGATGCCGACGAGCAAGAGGCCGAGAAGCAGAGCGACGAAAGGCATGGCTAGGCGTCGATCTCCACGATGCGCTTGATCGCGTACGAGCCGATCACGATCATGATCCCGGCCGTGATCATCGCGACCGTCCCGCCCGCGGTCTCCCAGAGCGGCGAGAGGTAGTTCTTGTTGATCGTGAACATGGCGAAGAAGAGCCCGACCGGGAGGAGCGACACGATCCAGCGCGAGAGCCGGCCCTGGGCGGTCAGCGAACGGATCAGCTGGCGAAGCTCGATCTGGTGGCGCACGTTGGTGGCCACCTGGTCGAGCACCTCGGCCGAGTTGGTGCCGGCCTCGCGCTGGAGTTGCGCGACGAGCGAGACCTGCGTCAGGTCGGGGTTGTCCATGCGGTGGGCCGTGCGACGCAGCGCCTGGTCGAGCGGCACGCCGAGCCGCTCGTCGGCGAGCGCGCGTCCGAGCTCCGAGCGGGACGGCTCCGGCGCGCCGTCGACGGCCACGCCGAGCGCTCCCACGAGGCTGTGACCGGAGCGCAGCGCGGACGAGACGACGTCGAGGGTCTCGGGCAGTTGCTCTCCGAACTCCCGCCGAAGCGTTCGTACCTTCCACTCGACGTACGCTCGCACGGCGAGAATGGGTAGCACCGCGAGCAGGCTCATCCACCAGAGACCGGTGATGACGACCGCCGCCGCCGCGGTGAAGGCGGAGGCGAGGGTCGTAAGCGCCACGATCTGCCCGGCAGAGAGCCGATGCGGCCGACGCGAACGTTCTCGTCGAGCCGCTTGTACCAGCGCAGGCTGGCGACCCCCTTGGCCTCCTCTGGCTCGTCGTCGTCGTCCTCGCGGCGACCCTCCGTGTGCCGCAGGCGCACCGGGTCGTCGGGCGACGGCAGTGCGAATGCTGCGAGGCGCTTCTCGAAGCGCCGGTCGAACTGTTGCACGAGGTAGTAGACCGCCCACCCGAACAGTCCGACCACCAGCGCACCGACGAGGAGCGCCAGCCAGGGCGACTGGATCAGGCGATCCCACCAGGAGTCGCCGACGGCGACAGCGCCCGGCAGACCGGGTGCCGCGTACGACGAGGTGGCGATGCCGGGGAAGCCCTCGGCGCGGACGCTGACGTACACGCGCTCGCCGGCCGAGGCGAACGACTCGTAGTCGAGGACGTACTCGGACGAGATGCGCGCGCCCAGACCGCGGAAGATCGGTGTCAGGTCCTTGGTCGACTTGGCCAGCGTGTAGGCGCCACCGGTCTGGTTGGCGAAGGAGGCGAGCGTCTTGGGCTCGAACTGCGAAGAGGCGAGGCCGACGCTGAAGATGCGCGCACCCGCGCTCTTGGCCTCATCGACTGCCGCGCCCAGCTCGGTGACCGACCCGACGTCGGCGCCGTCCGAGAGCAGGACCATGGAGGCCACGTCGACACCGCCCTCCTTGAGCAGCGAGGCGCCGGTCCGCACGGCGTCGTGGATGCGCGTGCCGAAGGCGAGCGAAGGCACCCGGCTCAGCGTGTTGGCGATGCGCTGCGGGTCCTTCGTGAGCGGGAGCACGACCGGCGTCTTGTTGTTGAACAGGACGACGGCGAGCTCGACTCGCTCCGGGATGCGTGTGGCGAAGGCCTGCGCCGCCTCCATCGCCCGCTCGATCGGGTCGCCCTCCATGCTCTTGGACGCGTCGATCAGCAGGACCGTGCCGACACGCGTGTTGCCCGCTCCGGGCAGCTCGACGGTCAGGTCGTTGACCTGGTCGCCGTTCTCCAGGACGGTGACGTTCTGCGTGGTGAGCACGGCGTTGGACGGGAGGCCGAGGATGTACTGCATCTCCGGGAAGGCCGAGTTGGCCGTCTCCCTGAGCGTCATCCCCTGCCCGCGCGGCTCGGCGGCGCCGGCCGCCGCGGTCACGACGAGGGTTGCCGCCAGCGCGGCGAGCAGACCGGTGACGCCTCGTTTCACACGCGCCCCCGGATGTCGCCGAGATCGGTGATCTGCTGCAGTTGCCCGGCGAAGATGTCGTGCGGCAGGTCGATGCCGCGCTTCTCGAACTTCGCCTGGAGCAGCGGCCGCAGACCGGTCGGCTCGAGGTGGCCCGTGATCGTGCGGTCCGGGTTGATGGCGTCGATCTGGAACGTGTAGATGTCCTGGAGGGTGATCACGTCGCCCTCCATCCGCTGCACCTCGGTGATGTGCGTGACGCGGCGGGAGCCGTCCTCGAGGCGCTCGAGGTGGATGATCAGGTCGAGTGCGGCCGACATCTGGCCTCGGATCGCGCGCACCGGGAGATCGAGGCCGGCCATCATCACCATCGTCTCGATGCGCGACAGCGCGTCACGGGCCGAGTTCGCGTGGACGGTGGTGAGCGAGCCGTCGTGACCGGTGTTCATCGCCTGGAGCATGTCCAGCGCCTCGGCGGCGCGAACCTCGCCGACGATGATCCGGTCGGGCCGCATGCGCAGGGCGTTGCGGACGAGGTCGCGGATCGGGATCGCCCCTTCGCCCTCGATGTTCTGCGGGCGCGACTCGAGGCGCAGCACGTGCCGCTGCGAGAGCTGCAGCTCGGCGGCGTCCTCGATCGTGACGACGCGCTCCGTCTCGGGGATCGCCGACGAGAGCGCGTTCAGGAGCGTCGTCTTGCCGGTGCCGGTACCGCCGGAGATGACGATGTTGAGGCGGGCGAGCACGCACGCATTGAGGAAGTCGACGGCCGACTCGGAGAGCGAGCCGAGCCGGATGAGCTCGTCGAGGTTGAGCCGCTTGGTCTGGAACTTGCGGATCGTGACCAGCGGGCCCGAGAGCGAGAGCGGCGGGATGATCACGTTGACGCGGCTGCCGTCGGGCAGGCGCGCGTCGACCATCGGCGACGACTCGTCGACGCGGCGGCCGATCTGGCCGACCATCTTGTTGATGATGCGCCGCAGGTGCGAGTCGTCGGTGAAGCGGACGGTGGTGTCGTACAGCCGTCCCTGGCGCTCGATCCAGATCTCGTCGGCGCCGTTGATCATGATCTCCGTGATCGAGTCGTCGGCCAGCAGCCGCTCGATCGGCCCGTAGCCGAGGATGTCCGCGGCGATCTCCTTGGTCGACCGCGTCGCGCTCGTCGCGGGAGAGACCGACCTCGCCGGCGAGGTGCCGGCGGATGTCGGCCACGACGAGCTCGCGGAGCTCGTCCGGGTCGATGGTCTGGTCGAAGAGCTGCGGGCCCGAGCTCGCCGATCACCTTCAGGTGGATCTGGTTCTTGAGGTCGTTGCGGCTGTCGCTCTGCGTCTGTGTCAACGTGCGCGCAGTGGTGAGTCGCTCGTGCAGGTCCATCTAGCGCTCCTTCTCCCGAAACGGCGGCCGCGGGCGGGCGGCTGCCGCGACCGGTTCGTCGGCCGCCTGGGCGGCTCGACCACCGCGAGGCGTCCGTCCGTCGTAGATGGCGGCGAGCGCCGCGGAACGACTCGGCCGACGTCGGAGCGCGGCAGGGCCGTCACGATCGGGCACGCCTTCGTTGATCGTGCGCGGCACCTCGCGGTCGCTCGGGACGAGCACGTCGGGCTCGCGGCCGAGCACGCGGCCGACGGATGTCGTGGAGATGCCGACGCGGCTGTGCGCCCGGTTGAGCACGACGCGGACGTGTCCGGGTCGTAGCGCATGAGGTCGAGCGTCTCGAGGCCGAGCTTGGTGTTCTTGAGCGAGAGGGAGTCGAGCATGCCGATCATGACGAGGTCGGTCGACATGTCGATCGACGCGATCACCTCGGGCGTGAAGCCGGGAGGTGTGTCGACGACGACGACGTCGTAGACCCGCCGCAGCGCCGCGTAGATCTCGCGGATCGACCTCGACGGTGACGGCGCTCGCCTGGTCGGGCCGGCTGGGCGCGATGAGCACCCTGACGCCCGACTCGTGCGTCACCAGGAACCGCTCGACGCGTCTGGACGTCGATCGTGCCGCCGTCGAGTCGCGAGGTCGTGGATCGTGCGGTCCGGCGGGAGGCCCATGCAGAGCGCGATGTCGCCGAACTGGAGGTCGAGGTCGACGAGCGCGACCTTCTGCCCGCCTCCTGCAGGCGACGGCGAGGTTGGTGGCCGTCAGCGTCTTGCCGGTGCCGCCCTTGGGGCCGAGCACGACGACGAGGCGCGCGAGGCCGCCGTCGCCGCGGAGTGAGACGCTCTGCCGGCGGGCGATCGCCTTCTGCGATGGCGAAGCGGACGCCGTCGGCCGGCTGCGGGAGCGCGACGATGTCGTCGGCGCCGACCTCGAACACGCGCCGGACGAAGCCGTTCGGCGAGCCGGTCGCAGAGCACGATCACCGGGCGCTCGGGATCGACGCGCACGGCGGTCTCGGTGAAGAGCAGCACGCGCTCGGAGTAGCCGCTGCAGGCGACGAGGAGCACGTCGCACGGGGTGTCGCCGAGCAGCGAGGCTGCCCGGTCGATACCCTCGACCACGGCACGATCTCGACGTCGCCGCCCGGGCAGCGACGGCGTGACCTCGCTCCTCGGTGATGCTCTGATCGAGGACGACGAGGGTGCGGATCGGCCCGGTCGGATCGGTCCGGCCATCTACCTGTGCGTGCGCGAGTAGCGCAGCATGTTCGCCTTGGTGGCGACCGTCGGCCGGCGTCGGGAAGGCGCCGTTCGTCGGCCGCAGCACGAACATCAGCTGCGTGTGCTGTGCTCGCGTAGAGCAGGTCGGCGACGTCGAGCGACGGCACCTGGAGGATGACGACGTCGACCCGTCGTCGCCCGGCGCCTGCAGGACCGAGCACGTTGGGCCGGAAGAGCTTGATGACCTGCCCGTCGGGCCGCCGAGCTGCTGGTAGATGTCGATGCGGTCGCCCGGTCTGCAGGTTGGCGAGAGCCCGACGAGCGCGGTCGATCGTGATCGTGACGGCACGCTGGTTGCCGGTGAGCGTCGACGGATGACGCCCCCGACGGTCGCGCCGGTGGTGAAGTCGGTCGGTCGTGAGCTGCTGCCCCGGGAAGATGTCGATCGCGGCCACGCGTGCCCGACGAGCAGCCCCGGGTCGACGATGGCGCCGGACTTGACGGCGTCGCCCGAGACGGTGGCCGATGTCGTACAGCTGCTTGGCCGCGATCACCGAGCCGGGCGTGCCCTGCGCGATCAGTCGCTTGGCGACGAGCACCTGCGTCGGCGCGGTAGCCCGACTCGACGCTGTCGCGGTACGACGAGATGTAGACGGCGAGCAGCACCGCCGCCAGCACCGCGGCCCCGACGCCGAGCAGGATCGCCCCGCGCCGTGACGACGTCAGCCTTCCGGTGAAGCTCTGAATGCTCATTCCCCTCTCCCTCTCGCTTCTGATCCCAGTACTCGTTATCACCAATTCTCGCGCGTATGTCTATCGCACCAGCGTGGCGCATGCACGCGGTGACGCCGCGACTCGTCGACCTGCGCGTCGCACCCAGACCGGGCTCGGCGTGCCCGTGCTCGGCGGCCGCACGAACTTGACGAAGTGACCCCAGAGCGCACCGCCGGTCGGGTGTCGATCGGCGCCGGCGCGGGCTCGTTAGCCGGATCCGGGCCGCTGCAGCTCGCTCCGCCCAGCCGGTGACGTAGAACGCCGCGAAGCCGGTCGATCGCTGTGGGTTGCCGGGATCGCCGCCCTGTGCCGAACGGCGCGCCCGGGCGTCGTCACGGCGACGACGATCAGCCGCGGGTCGCCGCGCGGGATGTCGTCGGAAGATTCGGCCCGACCAGCGGTTCGGCGTGCCGCACCAGCGCTGCGTCGTAGGCGTCTGGAGAGCTCCGTCCCGGAGCCGGCTACCGTGACCCTGACAGATGGTGCCGGTGAACACAAGGCGCCGCCTACGGGAGCACGGAAGGGCCCTGGGCAACTGGCGGCCCGTATGGCCCTGATCAGGCTCGACGGCGCTCGCTCAAGAAGCCTTGGTGCGAAGGTCGCGCCACTAAGGAAGTGTCCGCTGAGGGGTGCAGCACCGCGGATCGGGACCGCGACGTCACCGGTCCATCGCTCTGCAGTGGTCGCAGATCGAGGACGACGGTTTGGCGGGAACGTTGTGCGTGTGTTGTTCGTGTACGTCGTCGTCCCCAGCGTGACGTTCTGGATCGGGCCTTCCTGGCGATCGTCGCCGGCCATGATGCGCCTGCTGCTGGCCGAGGTCTACGAACGCTCCGCCGGCGCCGCATCGCACTCGCACGCCAACTTCGATGGACCCGTTGCCCGAGGCGCCCTGCCCCGGATCAGATCGGTGGAAAGGCGCCGACCCAGTCGTTCGGGGCCCCCTGTCAGCAGGATGTTGTTGCTCGAAGGGTCGGGCCCGAGGTAGGCGTAGACCTCATGATCTCGGCGGATCGCAGGCCGGGGTGAAAGACGACGTTCTGGCACCGACATCGAAACGTGGCACGGCGACCGCTCCTCGCGGAAGACGTAGTTGCCGTTGTGTCAGCGGGCTGATGTCCCGTACACTCGACGGGACCCACCGATGCGCCCGGCTGTCCACTGATTCGGGAAGCGGTCCATGTACGCCCACGTTGTGCGTAGGTCGACGCGCTGCGCAGGGTCGCTACAGCTGCCGCAGTTCGATCGCTGCCACGACGTGGTTGCCGTCCTTCGTGACCGTCGCCGACGCCTGTCCACGTATTGTTTCCGGCGGCCTCGCCAGCGGAACATCCTTGACGAGCCGTTGGCGTTGCTGAACCTCGCCCACGCGCAGGGCGTGTCGGCTGGGTCCGCGACGGCAAACGGCTGCACGCGTGTTCGCCGATTGCGTCTCCATCACCCTTATCCGCGCACGAGCGGTGATTCGCGGGGACAGGCACCCCGAGACCGCCGAACAGGCTCGGCACGTCCGTCTCGCGCGCTTTCACGTCGACCCAGAAGCCGCCACCCGGGCTTGTGAAGTCGGCCTCGCTGGCGCGAGTGGGTGCGGCACGGATGCCCCAGGTTGCACCGGTTGCGCGTCGGAATCGGTCTGGGCCGTCAAGGGTGGCAGAGTTGACACTCACGTCGAGTTCGTCCGGGTCGTTGACCGACGTGTTCACCGGAGGCTGGAACGCGGCCGGCAGTCCGGTGTCCTCGCCGGCGTACTTCTTGGCCGTGAACGTGATCTCGTTGGCAAGCGTTGCGCTGGACGTGCAGGCGGGGAAGCGGTAGCCGTACGCAAGCGCCGCTGCAAAGGCGGCGTCGTCGACGCGGTTCTGCAGCTGCCGCTCGTGGACGTACCAGTTTCCGACGTCGACCGCGAACGCGAGCATGAGCAGGAGGACCTGCATTGAGACTGCGACGAAGACGAGGACGCTGCCGCGCTCGCCGGCGCGACGCCCGCGTCAGCATTCTGCTTCGGACGACCAGGTCGGAAGCCTGTTCGAGGCGGCACCGTCGACGAGCCGGTCGAGAGTGATGTCTCCGACGCTCGTCGTCGCCGACGAGCCCAGCCACGAGCTTCGACACGCCGGACAGATCGGGAACGAGTACGGCGTCTTGATCATGACCTTCGCTTCGTCGCCGATCTGCGCTTCGCCGGTGGCGCCGCTGCCCGTGAAGCAGAAGCGTGATGCTGCCGTTCGGCGCGAGCGCGGCCGAGAGCTCCTGTGCGCCGACCTGGCTGCGCAGGTAGTTCTCGATGGCTGGAGTTGTCGGTGCCGCGTTGCCGTCTGGGTCGCCGTCGTGCACAGGCACCTTGCTCACGGCGGCAAGTCGTGAGCCCTCGTTGGCGAGGTGGTTGAGGCTGAGCCAGTAGTTGAACGCCTTGCCGAACTCGATCACGCCGGCGATCAGCAGCAGGACGAGGGGCAGGACGATCGCGAACTCGACCGTCGCCTGACCCCGTTCCCCCTCTTTCCTCGTCCTACGCACCTCAGCTCCCCACTTCTTCCCCTCGAGGGCCTCACGCGCTGTGTCCTCGCGCCAACCCTGCACCTTCATAGCTTACGGCCGCAACGGCACGGATGCAATGCGAATCGTTCCGTTCATGTGTCGGTCCACCGGTTCCGCCGCCTTCCGCGAACCGGCCCGACTCAGGTAGACACAAGCGCTCCGAGCTCACCCGACGTGAGCTCGGAGCGCTTGCCTCGACCGAGACGTCTGCAATCGTCGTCTGGTCGCCTAGCCGTCCTCACCCAGATCGCGTTCGAGCTGCATGCTCCGGTCACCGTCGTTCCACCGCGTTCGTCCGGCCGCGCGCGGTCACGAAGATGTGATCGACCGGATAGCGACCGGATTCGACGTCCCTCCGTGGCCCGAAGCTGAGACGGTGACGCGGTAGCACCTGCTGCGTTCGCCCTCGAGTCGGCGTTGTCGTCGACCGTGTTGTTCGCCAGTGTCGTGGTGTCGCGTCTCCCAGGCGCTACCACGCGCCGTCGCCGGAGTCCGGCATGGTTGGCAGCCGGTCTTCTGCTGCCACTCGAACTCGTAGCTCGTCGGGTTGTTCGTGAACTCCGCTCGCGATCGCCGACATCGCGTCACCGTGGCGTCGGCGTCAGCCCTGGCGTGATGTCGCCGATCGACCCGGCGGTGGCGGCGGCGGGACGGTCACGAAGATGTAGTCCACCGGCTGTGGCGGTGCCGAGGTACCGCCGAGCCCGGTGCGGTCACCGTGACCCGGTAGCAGCGGTTGCCTTCGCCGGCCGAGTTCGGCGTGTTCCCGAGACGTGTCGTTGGGCGTGTTGTTGGTATCCGAGTCCCAGGTGCCGCTGTACGTCGCGGTCGCGCACGGCTGCCCTGGCGTGGTCGCCTGCCTGCCAGAGGAACGTGTAGCTGGTCGGGCTTCCGGCGCTCCAGCTCGTCTGTGCCGAGAAGCGTGGTGTTCAGGGTGACGGTGTCGCCCTGGTGATCGTGACCGACCCACCCGACGGCGGCGGCGGGTTCGTCACGAACACGGTGGCCGTCGGCGTGCCTGCCGGCGAGTTGCCGCCCAGGTTGGTCGCGGTCACGGTCACCCGGTAGCAGCGGTTCCCCTCGCGACAGCGAGTTCGGCGTGTTCCCGAGCGTGTCGTCGGGCGTGTTGTTCGTGTCGGTGTCCCAGTTGCCGCTGAACGAGGCGCTTGCGCACGGCGTGCCCTGCGTCGTCGCTGCCTGCCAGACGAACGTGTAGCTGGTCGGGTTGCCGCTCCAGCCGCGTGGTCGTCGCGTGCAGCGTCGTGTTCAGGACGACCGTGGCTCCCTCGGTGATGTACGACCGATCCACCCGCGGGAGCCGGCGGCGGATCGACGCGCACGGCGTTCGAGACGGGATCCGGGTTGGCGCTCTCGCCGGCCGGGTTCATGGCCTCGACCGACGCGATAGCAGCGACGCAGGTCACCCGAGCTGCTCGGCGTCTGCGTGTTGACGTTGGAGGTCTGGCCTGTGTCACCCGGTACGTTCCAGCCGGCCCATCCGGTCGCGTTGCTGCAGTCGGCGGCCCAGGGGTTCCGACCGGATACTGGCCGCTTCGCTCCCAGATGAAGTCGTACGTCTCCGGGTTGCCGTCCACGTCGTCGTCGCCGTCAGCGGCCCACCCTGTACCGGACCGGTCGGCGCCAGCGTGACCGTCCCGTTGCTCGGCACCACCGGCGCCACGGCGCATCTGCCGCCGAGCGTCAGCGCTGCGTTCCCCGGGATCCGCCACGTCGCGAAGCACCAGAAGCAGTCGAAGTCGTATTCGCCGCCGATGTCGAACGACGTCGGCGGGAAGTCCTCACCCACGAATCCGCACGTGATCGCTCCGATAACCAGGACGGCTGCGTCGATGTTGTCGACGTAGATGCCCTTCGTAGCCCTTCGGGTTCTGCTCCGTGCCCGGTCCGTAGACCGTGTTCGCCTGGTAGTACGTGTACTCGATCGTCTGGCCGCCGACGATCGGGCAGTCGTCCGGAACGTCGATATCTCCCGTCGTGCCGCTTGGCGGCTGCGAAAGGCCTTCGGTGCCCTCCTCCAGGGCGTTCCCCGACTTGAAGATGAGATCCTGGATCTCGCCGCTCAGGAAGCCGAGCGCGAGCACCGATCCGAGTCCCACGAGCGCGATGATGAGGACGTACTCGACGATCCCCTGGCCGCGCTCCTCTGCACCGCGGCGGGTCGAAAACCTCCGTGGAGTTGTTTCATCCCCCGTCATGTGAACTTCCTCCCTTTCCACGACCCCTCCGCATGTGCACTTCAAGTCGGTAGATGTGTTTACGTACAGTGAGCTCGTTGCGTGGGTGTGACCGCGCTCGACGCGCGGCCACACCCAAATGCGTGTATGCGTGCTCTCTAGCCGGGCGGGTTGACGTTGTTGAGGACGTTGCCCGTCTTGCGGAAGAGATCGTTGATCTCGCCGCTCAGGAAGCCCAGCGCCGCGATCGCTGCGAGCGACACGAGCGCAATGATCAGGGCGTACTCGACGAGGCCCTGACCGGACTCGTCGCGCAGGTTCTCCCGGATGTTGCGAAAGCGCACGTCGAGTGCGTTCACCGCATCGAACATGTGACTCCTCTCCCTGTTGATCCCACGTTCACCTCGTGCGCCCGCCGCACGAAGTCCCCGCAGAGTGGAGGTTGTCGCTCTCTGTGGCAACTGGTCGAAGGGACAGTCATCTGCCTGTACCTCGGTCGGCTGGCGGTCGAGGCGCGGTCGCGAATGGGACGAATCCGGGCCGAGGTGTGTCCCGTATCCCACGATTCGCCTCTAGAAGGTCCTGCAGACGTCGTGCGTCGCGGAGCCGGCGCCGTTGGTCGCGGTGATCCGGACCCCGATCCCGTCCGTGCCGGAGGGGTTGGACGGGAGCACGAAGGTCGTGCTGTTGGTACTCCCCGCCGCCGGGACCCAGTCGCCGTCGTCGGGGCTCGCGAAGTCGCAGTCCGGCACGGCACTCGACTGCTCGTTGAACATCCACTGGTAGCTGAACCCCGGTGCCGGCGTGCCGTCCCACGAGCCCGCTGAGACCGTCGCGAGGACGAGCTGCCCGCAAGGGTTCGGCGAGCAGGAAAGGGTCGCCCCGGAGACGTAGGTCGGGCGATGCCCCCTCCGCCTCCGCTCCCGGAGGCGCCCGCCTCGACGTTGTTGAGGACGTTGCCGGTCTTGCGGAAGAGATCGTTGATCTCGCCGCTCAGGAGGCCCAGCGCTGCGATGGCTGCGAGCGAGACGAGCGCGATGATCAGGGCGTACTCGACCAGGCCCTGGCCGCGTTCGTCCGCAACGCGCCGGCACGTCGCGCTTGACAGACCCTTGGCGCGCTGGTCGTTCCCCTGCGTCATCTCGGCGCTCTCCGAGTCCGGTCGTGCGTCTCGTTACGCGACAACGCCGCGCCCCCGAGGCCTGAGCCGGGCGGCGCGGCGCTAACGCCGAACTGACCTACGTGCAGTAATTGTCGTACTGCGGGCCGGCCACCGTCGTCGAGTAATCGCCGGGGTTCGGCACTGCGCTCCACGTGCAGCTGAAGCGAGCCGGTTGACGGGCTCAGGGGAAGCTGTACGTCGCCCCGTGAGCCTGACGCCGTGGCCGGTGCTCGAGGTGGAGAAGACCCCCGGAACTGGAGGCGCCCCTGCTCCGTCGAAGCCGGCGCAGGCCACTGCTGTACCAGATCGGCCGCTGGGTCGCCCACGGCGGCTGTCGCCGTCGGCGGGACGGCGTGAAGCCACGGCGGCCACCGCTTCCCCCGCCCGATGACGCCTCGACGTTGTTGAGGACGTTGCCGCGTCTTGCGGAAGAGATCGTTGATCTCGCCGCTCAGGAAGCCAAGCGCTGCGATGGCTGCGAGCGAGACGAGCGCGATGATCAGGGCGTACTCGACCAGGCCCTGGCCGCGTTCGTCCGCCAACGCGCCCGCACGCTTGCGTGCCGGGCTCTCGTGTCGCTGGTCGTTTCCCTGGTTCATCTCTCGCTCCCCCATTTCAAAGACGTCGACGTCAGGCGACAGCGCCGCGCCCCCGATGCCGCAGGCCGGGGGTACGGCGCCAGCCCGACGCGTTACGGGTTGACGTTGTTGAGAACGTTGCCCGTCTTGCGGAAGAGATCGTTGATCTCGCCGCTCAGGAAGCCAAGCGCTGCGATGGCTGCGAGCGAGACGAGCGCGATGATCAGGGCGTACTCGACCAGGCCCTGACCGGACTCGTCCTCGCGAAGCTCCATCCAGCGGCTCCGTGCGCGGACGACAACTGCATTGACAGCGTCGAGCATGTGGTTCTCTCCTCTCCCCGGGATAAATCCCATGCCTCCCGCTCTCCCGCGGCGAGGCACACGCAGACTGCTGTCAGGCGGCCGCTCCCGCAACTGGACAAAGGGCCAGTTTCGGGACCGGACCCGGGACGGACCTAGCGTGTCTCCGGCAGCGCGAGCACCACGATGTCCTCGTCGCGATACAGCCGGCGGGCGCCCAGCGACCTCAACGCGGCGGCATGCTTTGGGGTGTCCGCCGGGTCGACGACGACCACGCTGTAGCCGCGCGTCGGCCGGTCCCACCCCGCCTGCAGCGACTTGTAGCGCACGATCGAGTCGAGCTGCTCCGCGGTGACGAGCTCGAAGCGGACGTCGTAGGCGACACGACCACGTAGCTCGGGGAGCCGCCAGAGCAGCCAGTCGCCGTGCTTGTCGCTCGGCCAGACGGCGGTCGTCCCGGCATCCCGGGTGGCAGCGCTGACGCGCTCGGCCGCGACGTCCGACCAGTTCTGCCTGAACCAGCTCGCCGGCCGCGTCATCGTCGAGACCAGGGAAACGGCGGCCAGGGCACAGAAGACGGCCGCCAGGGCGAGGCCGAGCCGCCTGCGCAGCGGGCTCCGGTCGCCGCCGAACACGCCGTCCATCGCCAGCGGGAGCAGGACCGCCACCGCGAGTGCGAACCAGACGATGCCGCGGGTCGAGCGCAGCGAGCCGGCGAGCGTCAAGGCCAGCACCCCGATGTCGAAGACGGACAGACGCCGCCACTGCCACGCCGCGAGCACGACGGTCGCCACGGCGACCGCGAAGAAGAACAGCATCCAGCCGCTCGGCGAGGGCGCCTCCCACTCCTTGATCACCTTCGACACCGGGCTGTCGACGAGCAACAGCCGGTAGTAGCCCGGCAGGTCGAACGCGTACGGCGACGCGAGCACGCAGGCCCACGGGAGAGCGAGAAGCGCGCCGATCCGCGCCGGGCCTGGGCTCGGCCGCCGTAGAAGCGCCTGCACCAGGCCGATCGCGCCCCCGAGCGAGACGATCGCGGCGCCGAGGATCACGGAGCCGTGCAGGTTTGCCCACACGACCAGCAACGGGAAGACGAGCCATGTCCGTCGCCGCCGCAGCGCCGGATCGAGGCTCATCAGCGCGAGGACGCCGACGAACAGAGGCAGCGCGAACGACTGGGCCCGCAGCTGCCAGGCCCACGGCGCCATCAGCATCGCCGCCGTCGCCGCGAACAGCGTGTTCTTGGCGGACGCCCCGCGAGCGCGAGAGGCAACGACCGCCACGGCGAACGCGGCGACCACCATCAGCACGTCGACCAGCAGGGCCACCCGCAGCCCGCCGAGCCGCTCGCTCCCGTAGAACGCGAGCTGCGCGAGCCACTGCTGATCCGTCCAGGGTCGGCCCGACGCCATGACCGTCAGAGACTCGCTCGACGGCAGCCCGTGCTCCACGATCTCGCGGCCCGCGACGAGCGTCATCCAGCTGTCCGCCACGAGCAACTCGGGCATGACGGCGAGCAGCACGGCTGCCAGCACGGCCAGCATCACCACCAGGAGGCTGTTGCGCGCCGACGAGGTCGATTAGACGAGACGCAAGCCGGCGGCGCTGAGCGGAGTGTTCGCTCGTCGACACTCTCAAAGTCTCTCGACGCGAGCGAATTGCACAAGCCTGGTGTGTCCCCGGACCCGTGGAATGCCCGAAGTCATGCCCTCCGATGCCGCGATGAGTGCCAATGCCCGGCCACGCGCCGTGGATCGACCGGTTGGCCTGGGACGCGCGGTGCGTGGTCGACCGCCCCGCCGGCCGTGGCGGGGCGCGTGACCGGCCGCTGACGAGTCGGTGGGCCGATGCGAAGCACTTGCAGTGATCATTTTCGGTTTATGAGCTCCTTCGCGGCGTTCGGCAGCCATCGTGGGGTGCTTCTGAGTCGTTACCCGTCACCAGGAGTTCTTCGCCGGGATCGCCGTGTCGATCCCCGAGCATGCCTCGGCGCACCCGCCGCCGACCATACGTTCAACGCCCCGCCACCCGCTTGGTCGCGGTGTCCTTCAGGCTCAATCGGAGCGGGGGGTGGGCGATACCCGTCGGTTGGGTCATCCTTCGACGTGTGAGGGAGTCCATTCGATGAGCGCTATGCAGAATAGGGCTGTCGTCGCCGTCGGACCGTACGACCAGGTCGCCTTTCCGGGCGCGGCGCACCGCAGGCAGTCGCTGCTGAAGCTCAACCCCGGCAGCGCTTCCCCTTCGGATCGTCCGCGCCCTTCATCTGCTGGCTCGTTGCGCGCGGACTCTCTCGGTGGCCAGCTGCTTGCCACGCTGCCGTTGTCGAGCGAGCGGGATCACTGAGGTGCGGGCAGGTCAGCAGCACCAGCGGCCCGATTCGCACCTGACCCAGGATGGTCTCGCCGCAGCGTGGCGGAGAGTTGGATCGATTGTGCTCGCCGTCGCCGCGTTCGGCTCGATCGGCTGGGTGTTGGCCGTCTCGTGGCACCGCGATCAGTTCGCACTCGACTTCCACCACGAGTTGTACGTCCAGGCCCGTGGGCTGCTGGAGACCGGGGTTGCCTTCGATCCTCCGGACGTCGTGATCGACGGCTCGAACCGCATCTTTCCGCCGCTGGCGACGTATCTTGCAACGCCGCTCGCGTTGATGCCGCCTACCGCGGCGGACGTTGTAATGACCTTCCTTCTGCTGGCCACGGCCGCTGGCACGCTGCTGGTACTCGGGGTTCGTGACTGGCGGGTCTATGCGATCGTGGCCATCTGGCCACCGTTTCTCTCCGGCGTGCAAACTGCGAACGTCACGTTCTTCGTCAGCCTGCTGGCGGCGCTCGCGTGGCGCTACCGGGCCAGACGCCTCCTACCCGGGGTGCTCATCGGTTTGGCGATCGCCGTGAAGCTGTTTCCATGGCCGCTTACGATCTGGCTGCTCGTCACTCGCCGCTTTGTCTCCGCCGCCGCATCGGCGGCCATCGGGGCCGGCTCGATCCTCCTTGTGGCACCGTTCGGCAGCCCGCTGGACTACCTCCGTCTCGTGCGGCGGCTCGGCGAGGAGATGGCCGCGAACGGCTACACCGTGTACGCGATGCTCGGGGCCGATACCGCTGGGCGTGCCGTCTGGGGGCTGGTCGCGCTCCTTTCCCTGGGCCTGGTGGTCGCATGCCGTGGCAGCGATCGTCGTTGTTTCACGGTTGCGGTTCTCGCCTGCCTGCTGTGCACGCCGATTGTCTGGCTCCACTACTTCCAGCTGCTTGCGGTTCCGATCGCGATCGTCAGGCCGCGCCTGAGCGCGCTCTGGCTGGCTCCACTCGCCACGTGGCTCGTGCCTGTCGGCTACGCCGAGAGGTGGGAGGTGGCGTTCACGCTGGCCCTCGTCGGGGCCGCCGTCTTCGCGACCGTACGTGTGGACGCCGGCTCCGCTCACGCCGAAACCCGCGCGGAGGTCGGCCTGCCGCCGATGCAGGGCAGCTTCCGATCGTCGGGCTGATGTGCTGAGACTGCGTCACGCTCCGAACGCTCTGCGACAACCCGAGTGCCCTCTCTGTTCGGCGCCCCGTCTGTCGATCATGCTCTGATGCGATGGAGGCCTCCGAGCTGACCGGACGAGTGGCGCCGGCGACCACGGGCGCAGCGTCGTTGACGCGGCTTGGTGTCAGCGTGCGTCTCGGTCTTCTCGTCGGCGCCGCTACCGTCGTCTGGGGCGTGCTCGCGATGCTGAGCCGCAGCCCGTGGATCTTCGCGGACGAGCTGATCTACGTTGATCTCGCCCGATCCGTGGCCGCCGGCGGCGAGCCCTCTGTCCGCGGGGTCGTCACCTACGGGTACGGGCTTCTGTACCCCGCGCTGATCGCACCTGCCTGGGCGGTCGCCTCGGACGCCTCGCAGGCGTACGCGCTTGCACGCTGGCTGGGCGCCCTGGTGATGTCGCTCGCTGCCGTGCCCGCGTACCTCCTCGCGCGGCGATTCACAACCGAGCGGAGCGCATTCGTGGTTGCGGCGCTCTCCGTGTTGGTCCCGTCGATGGCGTACGCGGCGACGCTCATGACCGAGGTCGTCCTCTACCCCACGTTCCTGCTGGCCTTGTGGCTGATGGCGAGGGCGGTCGAGCGCCCCACGGCGGGCGCGCAAGTCCTCGTGCTGGGCGGCATCGCGCTCGCTGGAGCGGCGAAAGTGCTTGCGGTCGCGCTGCTCCCCGCATATCTCGTTGCTGTCGTGCTCGTCGCGACCCTCGACAGCCTGTACGATCGCGTGTCGTTGCGTGGCGCGCTCGCGCGCTTCCGCGTCACGTGGGCGCTGCTCGGCGCAGGGGCCGTCGTTCTTCTCTTGAGGGCTGTGACAGGTGGTGCGTCCCCGCTGGCTGGTTTTGGTGCGTACGAGTCAGCGGTGCGTGGAGTAGACCCCTCGACGCTGCCGCTCGGTGTCCTGCGTCACCTCGGGGCACTGTCTCTCTACACCGCCGTTGCACCCCTCGCAGCGACGGCGGTGGTCGTCGCGATCGGGTTTCGCCCGCGCGCGGAGAGCACCGGATCGCGTGTTCGCAGCGCTGGCGTTCTCGAGCGTCGGCTGCACGGTGGGTGCGGTCGCTGTTTTCGCTGCTCACGCCTCGTCGCTCGACTACCAGTCGACCGGCGTGCCCGCAGGCGACGCTATCTACGAGCGGAACGTCTTCGTCGTCGTGCCCGTACTGCTCGTCGGCCTCGCGGTCTGGATCGGACGTGGTCTCCCGCGACCGCGTCGACTGGCGGGAGGTGTGGCGGCGGGTTGCATCTTGCTGGTGCTCCTCCACCCCTGGTGGATTCTGCCCGTGACCTCGAACCCCCAGAACCTGGCGCCGATGATCTGGCTGCTGATCTCCGAGGAAGCCTGGGTCGTCGCGATCGCCGCGGGAACCGCTGCCGCCCTTGCAGGAATCCTCTGGACCCGAGTCGAGCCCGAACGGGCAAGCCGGCTATGGGTGCTCGTCGGCACATGGTTCGCCTTTGCCGGATTGCTCGCGGTGACCGTATTCACCGGCGCGTCGGCGGAGTCGGCTCGGCTGGGCAAGGGCGTGCGACCGGGCTGGATCGATAGCGCCGTGCCGAATGGGGCGAGCGTCGCTGTTGTCTGGGACGAGTCGCGGGCGGGCGAATTCGCGAGGCCGGCCGAACGTCAGAAGGCCGTATGGGTGAGCGAGCTCTTCAACGAGAGCATCGGCACGGTGTATGCCCTCGGGGCCAGGCTGCCGTACGGACTGCCTGATGTATCGACCAGCCTGTTGGCGGACGGCACGCTCGTCGACAGCTCCGGCGCTGCAACTGCCGCTCCGTACGTGCTCGCCCGCTGTGCGCTCGGGATCGACGCTCCGCGCGTTGCGGTGGACCGAAGACTCGGTCTCGCCGTCTACCGGACCGCCGGCCTCGTGCGTGTCAGCGCCGGCGCCCGAGACGGCTCCTGTTGAGGGAGCGCGCGGGCGGGCGAGTGTCCGGGCGATCGCGTGCGATGACGGTTGCGCGCTCGTCTGCCGGGCCAGCGGTGTCACGGGGCGGCTGACGTACCACCGCCCGAGTTGCCGGCGCACACGAGTCGACGGACGTCGCGAACGGCACCTCCCCGTACGAGGCGAAGCTGGCCGTCGACCCGCCACAGGGTCAGGCGCGCCGGACGAGTCGGATGCGATCGCTCGACCGACGAGGGGCACGCGGCTGTCCGACACGACGAGGCTCTCGTGCCGGTCCGCGGCGCGGGCACGAGAGCGCCTCGGTCGATCGACACGGTACTCGGCCGGGAGGCCGGTGTCGGGGGCCTGCCCGACGGAGACGACCCGCTCGACGCGGGTGTTGAAGAACACAGCCCGCTGCAGCGCGGCCTCCTGGCGGCCCGGTCCGCTTCTCCACGTCCCGCAGGTCGCCTGGGTGCGGCGACCGCCAGGATGGTTACCGAAGCTCGTTCGCCGACCGCGCGGTCGATCCAGTCGGCCTCGTCGCCGGCACGCGCGCCGGCCAGCGCCGCCCGGTCACGGCTCGTCCGCAGCGAAGGCGTTGTGGACGCGCACGTCGGTGAGCACGAACGCCGCCGCCACCACGCGCGAGCAGCAGCAGGCCGCGACGCGACCTTTCCACGAGCACCCACAGAGCCAGGAAGGCGGACCAGATCACGGCAAAGAGGTGAAAGGGCGTCAGCCCTCCCTTGTCGGGGTCGAAACCCGAGCACCGACAGCGTCGGCGAGTCGATCCCCAGCGCCTCGAGGCGCCCGGTCGGCATGGCGAGGGGCAGCAGGGACACCACGACGACGGCCGCGACGACTGCCCACCGTGCGCCTCGGAGACCCGTCTCGATCCACAGCGCGAGGAGCGAGAAGGCCAGCGGAGCGACGTAGAAGAGATAGCGCTCGTGGATCCGGTCGAGACCGAAGGGAGTGCTCGCGAAGGCAGCGACCTGGATGAGCACGAGGATCAGCAACGGCGCCGTGACCGCTCCCAGCGCTCGCGATTGAGACGGCGCCCCACGACGGAGGGCAGCAGCGAGCCCGAACGGAATCGCCACGAGCGGCACGACAGCGAGCATCAGCCCGAGCGCCGAGAGGTGGATCCCGAGCCACAGCGCGATGTCGCCGGGATCGTAGGAGCGCGAAAGCGTCTCGAACGGCCCGAGCACGGCAAACGGGCTCTGACCACGGACGTACGACTGGAGCATGATGCCGACGAGCACGGCGCCGAGCACGAGCCACGTCGCCAGGAAGCGGGTCGCGGCCCTCCGGAAGATGTCACGAGCGCCGCGGGTCGTCAGAGCCGCTTCGATCGCGATGGCGCACGGCAGTACTGCCACGAGCACAAGGTTCTGACGGCGCGTCTCGACAGCCAGGCCGATCACGGCGAGCGCCGTCAGCTGCCGTACCACGGACGGTCGCTCGAGGACTCGTACGATCGCAAGCACGGCGAGCAGGAACCCGGTGAAGCCGACACTTTCCGTGAGCACGAGGGTGGTGTAAGCGCGTGCCGGCACCAGAACGGTGAGGGCCGCGACACCCAGCGCCAGGCTACGCCGCGCCACGCGGCGCGCGATGAAGTACGCCGGGATGGCCGCCAGAGAGAAGAAGGCTGCGTTCGCAACCTTGAGCAGCAGGTACGCATCCGGCACGTGCGGCGTCGCCCGGTAGATCGGTGCCGCCAACAGCGGAAAGACGAGGCCGTAGCCGTAGCTCCCGCCCGGGGGGGCCGGACCGTCTCCCTGCGCCATGCGTTTGGCCGCGTTCGAGTAGATGAGCTCGTCGACGAACGTGATCGGGTGGACGACCGAGCTCGCTTCGAGCGTGAGCGCGGCGAACGAGGCACAGACGATCCCCGCGAGCCACAACGACGGCGGGATGCTCCGGAGAGCCGCTCGCATGCGCGACCCGGGCGCGGTGCGGTCCTAACCCTGGTCGGGGAGCTCGGGCTTCGCTACGAGACCCAGCTGATACGCGCGATGGATGGCTTCGGTGCGGCTCTTGACGCCGAGCTTGCGGTACACGTTCGTCAGGTGGAACTTCACCGTCTGGCGCGCCACCCAGAGCTCCTTGGCGATCTCGTCGTTCGAGAGGCCGCGTGCGAGCGCCGAGAGGATCGCGACCTCGCGCTCGGTCAGCCCGGCCGCCGTACCCGGCCGACGGCCTCGCCTCCGACGCGGCGCAGCGTCGCGAACACGGTGCCGCTCGCGACCTGCCGAAGCGTCGACGGCAGATCGGCCGGGTCGACGCTCTTCACCACGTAGGCGCTCGCACCGCGGCGTAGCGCGGTCTCGACGAGGTCGGGGCTCGTCGAGGCTGAGAGCATCACGACCTTCACGTCCGGGAACCGCGTCGCGCAGCTCGTCGAGGCACGTCGAGCCCGTCGAGCTCGGGCATGCGGACGTCCAGCACCACCAGGTCGGGCGACGTGCTGCTGCACGAGGTCGAGCACCTCGGTGCCGTTCTGCGTCTCGCCGACGATCTCGAAGCCGCCGTCGGACTCGAGCGCGCGGCGGACGCCGTCGAGGATGAGCCGGTGGTCGTCCGCGATCACCACGCGCATGGCTCCCCAAGTCTGTCACGGATGCACGATGTCGACGGGCATGCGGCGTAGGCTGCGCGCCGTGAGCAAGCGCACGGTCTGGATCGGCGTCGTGGTCGGCGTGCCGCTCAGCGCGCTGTTTCTCTGGCTGGCGCTGCGCAAGGTCGACCTCTCCGAGGCGTGGGACACGCTCACGAACGCGCGCCCTGGGCTGCTCGCGATCGCCGTGGCCGTGATGGCGGTCGTCTACGGGCTGCAGGCGGAGCGGTGGCGGCGCATCGCGTCGCAGCCGCCGTCGCGCAGGCTCCTGTTCGGCGAGCTCGTCGTGTCCGGGGTGGCCGTCAACAACGTGCTGCCGGGACGTCTCGGCGACCTGCTGCGCGCCCGCTGGCTCGGCCTCGACGTCTCGATCCCGGGTGGACGGGCGCTCGCCACCGTCGTCGTCGACCGCGGGTTCGACCTGCTCGCCCTGGTCACGTTCCTGCTCGTGTCGCTCCCGTTCGTGACGGACGAGCCCTGGCTCGACCGGATCGTGGTCGGCGGCCTCCTCGGGCTCGGTGCGCTGGCGCTGCTCCTGCTCTTCGCGCGCATCTACACGCGGCGGCGCAGCCGCGAGCGGCGCACGCACCGACGCCTCCTGCGTCGCGTGGCGCGCGACACCGTCGAAGGGCTCGCCACGACGCTCACCCCCGCCAAGGCGGTCGTCGCGACCCTGCTGAGCTTCGCGGCGTGGTCGGCGTGGGGCGTGGCGGTCTGGCTGGTCGCCCGCTCGGTCGGGATCGACCTGTCGCTGCTGGAGACGCTGTTCGTCGCGGCCGCGATCAACCTCGGCGTGGCGATCCCGTCGTCACCCGGCTTCGTGGGCACCTACCAGTGGCTCGCCGTCGCGTCGCTCGGCCTGTTCGACGTGCCGAAGGAGGACGCGCTCGCCTTCGCCATCCTCGTGCAGGCGGTCTGGTACGTGCCGACGACGATCGTGGGAGGCACCCTCATCGCGCGCCGGCTCATCCGGCGGCGCCGCGCCGAGGCTCGCAGCGGTGGGCTCGACCTGCACTCTCCCTGACGGGCAGGGCGGCTCTTGGTGCCTGCCTTCAGGCAGGCACCGGGTGGGCGCTCGAGCCTGGCGCACGACGGTTAACCCGCGGCTAACAACGCGCTGCGGACCGTCGTCTACCCTTGCGACGTGTCGAGCGGCGATGGTGAGAAGCGGCGGTTCTGGCACTCCGCGCGCAACCAGCGGTATCTGCTCTGGGGCGCAATCGTGCTGCTCGTCGGCGGTGTCGCGTCGGCGTTGATCGTCGTCCTCGGCAACACCACGCCCGGCGAAGGAGACGTTCTCCGACGAGCCCGCGCAGACCTTCACGCAGCCGAAGACGGTCAAGGTCGACCCGGAGGCCAGGCGGGTCGCAGGTCGCTTCATCCTGTCCGCGGTCGCGCGCAAGAACCTCGACACCTCCTACGCGCTCGTCCACCCGGAGATGCGACAGGGCATGACGAAGGCGCAGTGGCGGAAGGGCGACATCCCCGTCGTGTACTTCCCCACCGCGGAGCTCGACTTCGCGTCGTTCAAGGTCGACCACTCGTTCGAGAACGAGATCGTGCTCGAGGTGCTGCTCGTGCCGCCGGCCAGCGAGGGCGTGCAGCCGGCGAGCTTCTACATCGGGCTCAAGCGCCTCGGCGGCGACGACGGGCCGTGGAAGGTCTTCTACTGGGCGCCGAGCTACCGCCCGGCCGTCCCCGATCAGGGCTAGCCTGACCGGGTGGCCGCGGGCAGGCTCTCCTC
This sequence comes from uncultured Actinomycetes bacterium, assembly GCA_963732985.1. Taxonomy (GTDB): domain Bacteria; phylum Actinomycetota; class Thermoleophilia; order Gaiellales; family Gaiellaceae; genus Gaiella. The sequence goes on from CAVTBP010000011.1 coordinate 87,404, forward strand.
CTACCGCTTCCGCCGCCGCCTGCTCTGGAGCGGCATCTGGCTCGGCTTCGTCGGCTCAGCGGTGCTCGTCGGCGTGTTCTTCTGGAACACCGTCGACTACAAGGAGACGTTCTCGAACGAGCCGGCGCAGACCTTCGTCGCGCCGAAGAAGATCACGCTCACGAGGATCGACAAGAGCGAGATCGGCAACGTCGCACGCCGCTTCGTCGAGACGGCGGTCGCGCGCGAGCATCCCGAGGAGGCGTACGAGCTGGTGGGGCCGCTGCTCAAGGGCGGGCTGACGCGCGACCAGTGGAGGCACGGTGACATCCCCGTCGTCTACTACCCCGTCGACGGCGCCCGCTGGAAGTTCGACTACGCGACCGAGGTGGAGGTCGGTCTCAGCGTGCTGCTGTTCCCGAAGCAGGGCGAGACGGTGCGCCCGACGGTGTTCAACATGGCGGTCGCTCCGCATCCGAAGCGGACCGGGTGGCTGATCACCGGCTGGTCGCCGAGAGGCGGCACGCCGGACACCGCCAACGTGGGCTCCCGCACCCCGGAGCAGGCCATCGCGAACATCACCGACCCCGGTGCGCTACTCCCGGAAGGCGAGCACCGCGTGGCTGCTGCTGCCGGTCGCCTTCCTCGCCATGGCGCTGCTGTTCCCGTTCGCCATGATGGCGAAGGAGCGCCACTCGATGAAGCGCCTGCGGCGCAAGCGGGAAAGCGCGTAGCCCGGCTGAAGCCACGCAGGTAGGGCTTCGTCTCCTCAGCGTGCCGGCCATCGGGCCGGCCTGCGCTACGGGACGTCGAGCTCCAGCCCGTCGTAGGCGAGAGCCAGCCCGGCGTCGACGGGCAGCTCGTTGGGCCGGTGCGTGAGCAGCAGGCTGCGCGCGCCCGACGCCTCGTACGCGGCGACGGCCTCGTCGCAGGAGAGGTGGCCGCGCGGCGTGCCGTCCGCGTCGCCGGTCGAGAGCGTCGCCTCGCAGACGAACAGGTCGGCATCACGGGCGAGCTCGGCGAGCCGGTCGCTCGGGCCGCTGTCACCCGAGTACGCGAGAGACGACGCCGTTGGCGCCGACGCGAAAGCCGTACGTCTCGAGCGTGTAGTGGGGGAGGCGGATCGCGGTCAGCTCGAAGCCGGCGACCTCGATCGTCTCCTCGGCCGGGTACTCGTGCACCTCGAACACCCAGTCGAACATGTCGGGGAAGCCGAGCTGCTCGCCGAACGCCTGCAGCCGCGCGTGGCCGCCTGGATGCACCCAGAGCGCGGGCGGCGTTCCGACACCGTTCTCCTCCCTGCGGCGGAACATGGCTCCCCAGACCCACGGGATCAGGTCGCCCCAGTGGTCGAGGTGGAAGTGCGTGATCGCGATCGCGTCGACGGCCGGCCATGCCTCGCGCTCGCGCAGGCGCGGCAGCACCCCGGGGCCGCAGTCGAGCAACAGGCGGCGCCCGCCGGCCTCCACCAGGTACCCGGAGTGTGCGCCTCCCGGGTTCGGCCAGGCGGGGGACGAGCCGATGACCGCCAGGCGCACGCTCATATACTGCCCGCGTGGACCGACGGAGACGGGTCGTGATCGCCAAGCCCGGGCTCGACGGGCACGACCGCGGCGCCAAGATCATCGCCCGCGCGCTGCGCGACGCCGGCATGGAGGTCATCTACACGGGGCTGCACCAGACGCCGGAGCAGATCGTGGAGACCGCGATCCAGGAGGACGCGGACGCCGTCGGCATCTCGATCCTGTCGGGCGCGCACATGACGCTGGTGCCGCGCATCGTCGACCTGCTGCGCGAGAGGGGCGCCGACGACGTGGTCGTCGTTGTCGGAGGGACGATCCCCGCCGACGACGCGGAGGAGCTGCGCAGCCTCGGGGTGGCTGCCGTGTTCGGCCCCGGCGCGGCGACCGGCGAGATCGTCGAGTTCCTCGGCGGCACGCTCGCTGCCTGAATCGGCGCAGGCCGGTGTCGCTCGATGACCAGGTGTCTGCCTGAAGGCAGACACCTGAAGCGGGCACGCAGGCGTCAGAACGGCCTTGGCGGGTCTTCGTCGCTGTTGAGCGGAGGCCACGGTTCGGCCTCCTGCTCCGGCTCGAGCAGGACGAGCGTGCCGTCGCCTTCGAGCAGGCGCGTGGCCCGGAGCGCGCCGTCCTCACCGCGCAGCGCCTGGGCGGTGACCTTCGCCGGTGCGGTGAACACGGTCGCGTCGCCGTCGCTGCTGCGGCCCGCGCGTGACGCCCCGGTGCGCACCCCATCCTCGCTTGCGAGGGGCGAGCCGGCCGGCAGCTTCAGCGACACGATGCGATTCTCGAGCTCGATCCAGCGCCCGTTGGGCCACCAGCGGACGGCCGTCACGCCCATCGTCAGCCGTCCCGGCGCGACACCCCGGACCACACCGCGCAGGCCGAGCGAGAACTGCGCTCCCAGGCGGCCCGGGAACAGCAGGCGCGTGGCGCTCTTCAGGTACGGGAGCGGGTTCACGTCGGCGCCGTCGTTCGGGTGCACCTCGAAGTGGAGGTGCGGGTTCCCGTCCGCGTCGCCGCTGTCGCCGTTCAGGGCGATCTGCTCGCCGGCCGTCACGCGCGCTCCGTCCTTGACCGTGTAGGCCGTGCCGAGCTCGCAACGGCCGCGGTTGTCGTTGCGCAGCGTGACGTCGTTGTTGAGGTGGATGTAGATGTACGTCGTGCCGCTGGCGCCGAGGAGGTAGAGCATGCAGCCCGCGCGCGCCGACGTGGTGTGCCACTGCACCTTGCCCGCCTCGGCGGCGAGCACCGGCGTTCGCCGCGTCGCGCCCTCGATGTCGATGCCCGCATGCGCGCCGTTGACGCGCGGGTCTCCGTAGTTGTCGTACACGGGGACGTCCGAGAGGAGCGGGAAGACGATCGGCTTGCGTGCGCTCGTGCCGGCGTCGCCGGCCCATGCGGAGGAGGCCGCCACGATCGCGACGGCGAGGGTGAGGAGGAGGGGCACTCCTCGGGCTGTCGTCCGGTGGCTGAGCATGCTCCGGTTCGGCGCTCGGGAAGGCAGGACGGTAACAGACGGCCCGGAGCGACGCTCTTTGATCTATCGGCAGCCGAGGGCCGCCGGAACAGTCTCACCGTGCGCAGGCTCCCTCGAACGAGTCACGGAGACGACGGCGGTGGCCTTCCTGGCCGGGCCCTGTGCGTGAACCCCGGTGCCCGCCTGAAGGCAGGCACCTTCGGGTGCGTGGCCCTCGTTGGTGCCTGCCTTCAGGCAGGCACCGGGTCCGCTTCCCGCGAGGATCCCGACCGGTTCACGACAACCGCCGCTTGGCTCTCGGCCTGTGGCTAGAGTCTCGCGCGATGAAGATCGCGGTCTGTGTGAAGCAGGTTCCGGACGCCACGGCGACGCGTCGCATCGACCCGGCCACGAATCGGCTCGACCGCACCGGCGAAGGGGCGCTCAACGCGACCGACGTGAACGCGGTCGAGGAGGCGCTGCGGATCAAGGAGGCGCGCGGCGGCGAGGTGGTCGTCGTCTCCGTCGGTCCCGAGAAGGCGATGGAGTCGCTCCGCAAGGCGCTCGCGATGGGCGCCGACCGCGCCGTGCTCGTCACCGACGCGGCGGTCGCAGGCTCCGACCTCGTGGCCACGAGCCACGTGCTCGCCAAGGCGCTCGAGCGCGAGAACGCCGACATCGTCCTCTTCGGCCAGCAGTCCGGCGACGCCGACGGCGCCGTGCTGTGGGCCGCGGTCGCCGACCGGCTGCGACGCCCGATGGTCTCCCAGGTGGCCGCCCTGACGGTCGAGGACGCCGCGGTCGTCGGCAAGCGCCAGACCGAGTTCGGCTACGACGTGATCCGCGCGCCGCTCCCCGCCGTCGTCGCGGTGTCGGACGCGATCAACGAGCCGCGCTACCCGTCGCTCAAGGGGATCATGGGCGCCAAGTCGAAGCCGCAGGAGACGCTCGCGCTCGGCGATGTCGGCGTCGACGCCGCTCAGGTGGGCGAGCCCGGCTCGCGCACGACCGTGCGGGCGCTGCAACCGCCGCCGACCAAGAGCGGCCAGGTGAAGATCGAGGACGACGGCTCCGCCGCGGAGAAGATCGTCGAGTACCTCGCCGAGAAGCGGCTGATCTGATGCAGAGCCTGGTCTTCCTCGAGCACGCGGGCGGCGAGCTGACCAAGGGCTCGCTCGGCGTGCTCGCCAAGGCCGCCTCGCTGGGCGAGGCGGCGGGCGTGATCCTCGGCTCCGGTGTCGGACGGCCTGGCGGAGATCGCCGGCCGGCACGGCGCTGCCACGGTCTACGTCGTGGACGACCCGGCGCTGGCCACGCCGCTGCCGCAGCCCCGCGTGGACGCTCTCGCAACCGTCGTGGCGCAGGCGGGCGCCGACAACGTGCTCTTCGGTGCCTCCGTGCTCGCTGCGGACGTCGCGGCCGGCCTTGCGGCGCGGCTGGAGGCGGGTCTCAACTGGGACCTGACCGATCTCGTCGTCGAGGACGGCGAGCTGGTCGGGAAGCGCCCCGCGCTCGGCGACACCGTGCTCGTCGACTGCGGCTGGACGAGCACGCCGCGGCTCGCGCTCGTCCGCTCCGGCACGTTCGACCCGGTCGAGACCGGCGGCACGGCGTCCGTCGAGAGCGTCGCCGTCTCGTTCGAGGACTTCTCCACACGCGCCGAGCTCGTCGAGCACCTGTTCGAGGAGTCGGCGGGGCCGTCGATCGAGGAAGCCGACGTGATCGTCGCGGGAGGACGGGGTCTCGGAGCACCCGAGGGCTTCGCGGTCTGCGAGGAGCTCGCCGCCGCTCTCGGCGGCGCCGTCGCAGCCACCCGTGCGGTCGTCGACGCCGGCTGGTACCCGTACTCGGCGCAGGTGGGCCAGACCGGGAAGTCGGTGTCTCCGAAGCTGTACATCGCGCTCGGCATCTCGGGCGCCATCCAGCACAAGGTCGGCATGCAGAGCTCCGGCGTGATCGTCGCCGTGAACAAGGACCCGAACGCTCCGATCTTCGACTTCGCCGATCTCGGCGTCGTCGGTGACCTGCACCAGATCGTGCCGAAGCTGACCGAGCTCGTCCGCGCGCGAAACGCCTGAAGCGTCCGCGCCCGCAACCCAGGCGCCTCTCGTCTCACGTCGAGCTGCGGGGCGACTAGGCTCATTCCGTGACCGACGTCCGGCCGGCCGACTTCCCGCCGCCGTTCTCGACCGCCGAGGCGATCGGCGCCCCGACCGACCCGCCGGACGAGCGGATCGAGGTCGGCGTGCTCGTGGTCGGCGGCGGCCCGGGCGGTCTTGCGTGCGCGATCCGCATCGGCCAGCTGCTCGAGGAGCGGCCCGGCACTGCGCGAGCAGCTCGGCGACGTGCCCGTGGCGGTGCTCGAGAAGGGCAAGCAGCCCGGCTCGCACCTCCTCTCGGGGGCGGTCGTCAACCCGCGCGCGCTGCGGCGCCTGTTCAAGGGGCGCCTCTCGCTCGAGGAGATCCCGAGCTACGGGAAGGTCGAAGGGCGAAGCCGTCTACCTGCTCACGCGTGGCGCCGCGCTGCGCATTCCGCCGCCGCCGACGATGATGAACCACGGCAACTGGGTGTTCTCGCTGTCGCAGCTCGGCCGGTTCCTGGGAGAGCAAGCGGAGGCAGGCGGGGCGATGATCCTGCCCGAGACCGCCGGCGAGAAGCTGCTGCTCGAGCACGGACGCGTCGTCGGCGTGCGCACCGGGGACAAGGGGCGCGGCAAGGAGGGCGCGCCGCTCCCGAACTTCGAGCCCGGAGCGGACATCACCGCCAGGGCGACCGTTCTCGCGGAGGGCACCGCCGGCCACCTGACGCGCGCGGCGATCGATCACTTCGGCCTCCAGGGCGTCAACCCCCAGATCTGGGCGCTCGGCGTCAAGGAGGTGTGGCGGGTGCCGCGCCCGCTCGGGCGGATCGTGCACACGATGGGGTGGCCGCTGCGCAAGCGGGCCAGGTACGGCGAGTTCGGCGGCTCGTTCGTCTACCCGATGGGCGAGGAGCTGGTCACCGTCGGCTTCGTCGTCGGCCTCGAGTACCGCGACGTCGAGCTGTCGGCCCACGACCTGCTGCAGGAGTTCAAGACCCACAAGCTGATGCGCAAGATCCTCGACGGCGGCGAGCGCGTCGCATGGGGGGCGAAGACGATCACCGAGGGCGGCGTGCTCTCGCTGCCGTCGCGGCTCAACGCGCCCGGGCTCGTGCTCGTCGGCGAGGGCCCCGGGCTCGTCAACGTGCCGCGCCTCAAGGGGATCCACTACGCGATCGAGTCCGGTCGGCTGGCCGCGGAGGCGATCGTCGCGGCGCTCGACCGCGGCGAGGTGATCGGGCGGGCAGGCGCCCTCGACACCTACGACGCCTCCCTCCGCGAGAGCTACGTCTGGAAGGAGCTCGACGAGGTGCGCAACATGCGGCAGGTGTTCGACAAGGGCTTCTTCATGGGCGGCGCGCTGGCCAGCGCGATGACCGTGACGAAGGGGAAGCTGCCGCCGAAGGACTTCGCCACCGAGCCGAACGCCGACCACACCCTCATCCGCACCGGGCGCGCAGCCGCATATCCGACGCCGGACGGCGCGTACACGTTCGACAAGCTCTCCTCCGTCTTCGCGTCGGGCAACCGCACGCGCGACGACCAGCCGAACCACGTGCGCATCGCCTCGCAGGTGCCGCGTGACCTTGCGGAGATGTGGGCGTGGATGTGCCCGGCGCAGGTGTACGAGGTGGGGGAGGAGGCGGACGACGGCACGGTGACCGTGAACATGACCCCGTCGAACTGCGTCCAGTGCGGCGCGATCACCGCCAAGGGCGGCCGGCTCACGCCACCGGAGGGCGGCTCGGGGCCGGAGTACACGCAGACCTAGCGCCAGGTGGCCAACCACGGTGCCCGCCTGAAGGCAGGCACCGGGTGCGCGGGCGACTTCGAGGCGGTGCTCCCACGGGGGTTCACGGCTCGCCGGGTTCCGCGCGCGCCATGCCTCCGCGAACGCGACGCGCTCGGTGAGCGTCGGATGGCTGCCGAGCAGGAGGTGCTGCCACGTCGGGGGGCTCGGATCGCCGAGCCCCGTCTCGGAGAAGCCGACGAACAGCTCCTTCGCGCCGGCCGGGTCGCGGGTCGACGTCAGCGCCTTCCAGTCCGCCTCCTTCTCCATGCTGCGGCTGATCGCCGACTGGAGCGGTGAGGCGACGAGCTGGATCACGGCCACGACGAGCAGCGCCAGCGGCACCGCTTCCGGGGCTCCCATCCCACCTCGCCGCCGTGTGAGCCGCATCAGGATCCAGGCCGCCGGCAGCGCGAACATCGCGAACCACGCAAGCCCTTTCGGCAGATGCCGGCTCGAGTGGTGCGCGATCTCGTGCGCGAGCACGACCTTCTCGGCCCGGTCGGTGAAACGGCCGTCGAGCAGTGTGTCCCAGATGATGACCCGCCGGGACGGGCCGAGCCCGGTCGCGTAGGCATTTGCGTCGCTCGTGTCGCCGCTCACCTTCTCGATCCGGAGCGGGATCTCGTCGACTCCCTGCTCTCGCTCGTACTGGCGGCCGGCGCTCACGAGCTCGGCGTCGTCCAGCGCCTCGGTCGTGACCAGGTACGGGCTGGAGAACGTGAGCAGCGCCGCGATGCCGACGAACGCCGCCGCGCCCGGGATCCACCACCACTCGCGCAGCCAGCCGGCCAGCGCCATCACGATCAGGAGCGCCAGCGAGATGGCGAGGAACGACGCGCCGAGCTCGGCCCAGTCGCCGACGAGCCACTCGACGTACCCGATCTCGACGGTGTCGTGCCGTCGCTCCCACCACACCGCCACGAGCCCGAACGGCAGCCGGACGAGCCAGACGATGCCGAGCCCGAGCATCCCGAGCAGCATCCCGGTGCCGATCCGGCCCGCCGCCGACTGCTTCATGAACCCGACACCGCGTCGCGCGTACACCCACAGCACCAGCAGGAGCACCACCTGCGAGAGCAGCCAGTCGAACACGAGGAACCGCTCGTAGCGGCGGGCGTCGCGGACGAGCTCCGCGCCGAAGGTGGCGTCGACGTCGACGCGCGGCAGGGTGAGCCCCTCGGGCACGGCGTCGTCCAGCAGCAGCCAGGCCGCGACGACCCAGACACCCACTGCCGCGATCAGCGCTGCGAGGCGGAGCGGCTTCAGGCCGGCTCCCCGAGGGCCTCGGGCCCCGGGCCGGAGGCGAGGTCGAGCGTCAGCTGCTCGGGCTTCTCCTCGCCGCGGAGGAACGGAGCCGAGTACGGGTAGCGGTCGGTGACGAGCAGGAGGTACGCGTGCGTCTGGGCCGTGTAGCGGATCCCTGCGGCGCCGAGGTCGCGGATCCCCGACGGCATGCGTCCCGTGAACAGCCCGGCGAACCAGCCCAGGATGGCGATCACCAGCAGCACCCCGCCGTAGGCGCTCGCGATCAGAAGCGCGGGCAGCGCAAGAAAGAAGCGGAAGAACGTGACCGCGCGACGCTGCCGGCCGGCGGGCTCGATCGTGAGGTCGATCGGATACGACCCTTCAGCCCCCGTGAACCCCGGGAACGGCCCGCCGACCATGTATCCGAAGGCCGCCAGGTGGGCGCCGTAGCGCACGAACGCCGCGAGAAAACGCTGCAACGGCCGGGGGACGCGCCCGATGACCACTGCGACGAGCCACGCGATGACGGCGGCGACCGATGCAACGACCGACCAGAGCAGGTACCAGACGAGGTGCGGCAGCAGGAGCAGGAGCCGAAACAGGACGAGCAGCCTGGACCGCGTCAGGGGGTCGGTCACGGTCACGCGCACCGGATGCTCGGGCAGCTCGGCCGGGCTCACCCGCGACGGGTCGGTGGACGGATAGCGGTCCGTCACGAGCAGGAGATACCCGTACGTCTGCGCGCCGTAGCCGATGCCGTACGCGCCCAGGTCGCGCATGCCCCGCGGCATGCGCGCTCGGGCCAGGCACGCGAACCAGCCGAGGAACGCGACCACCGCGAGCGCGCCGCCGGCAGCCGACACGCCGTAGGACGCGCTCGAGCCGCCGAGACCGCCCCCGAGAACGCCCGAGAGCAGAAGCGCGGGCACGGCCAGCACCAGTCGGAAGGCTGCGCCCCAGCGGCCCTGCTCTGCGGGAGGGTCGATCTCGATGTCGACCGGGTACCCGGGCTGACCCGTGAAGCTGGGGTACGGGTTCGCGGTCAGCGCGAGGTACGCGGTGAGGTGCGCCGCATAGCGGACGTACGAGGCGAGGAAGTTGTGCAGCGAGCGCGGTGCGCGTCGCTCGAAGAGCACCGCGAGCCAGACGACGAACGCGACCGTGAACGCTGCCAGCGACCAGAGCAGGAGCCAGAACAAGTGCGGGATGGCCAGGAACAGCCGGAAGAAGACGGTCAGCCGAGAACGCTCGAGGTCGTCGGTGAGCACGAGGCGGATCGGGGCGTCGTGCGCAGGCGGCTGCTCGAGCGGAGTGACGTCCACGGCGCGCATTCTGACCGTCTCGCCAGGATGGGGGCAGGCACCGGGATGCGCGCGAGTAGGCTGGCGCGCATGTCCGCCGACCTCCCCGTCACGCCCGACGACGTCGCGCGCGCCGCCGCGATCATCCGCGGCCGGCTCCATCGGACACCCGTCTTCAGCGCCCGCTCGATCCGCGACGGGCTGTTCCTCAAGGCAGAGCTGTTGCAGCGCACGGGCTCCTTCAAGCCCCGAGGCGTGCTCACGAACCTCGCCGCACTCGGGCCGGAGGAACGGGCGCGGGGCGTCATCTCCGTCTCGGCGGGCAATCACGCCCAGGCGCTTGCGTGGGGCGCGGCGCAGGAGGAGATCGACGCCCTGCTCGTCATGTGGCGCGACGCGAGCGAGGCGAAGGTCGCCGCGACGCGTGCCTACGGAGCGGCGGTCGACCTCGAGGCAGACGGCCCTGGCGCGGCGTTCGCCCGCCTCGAGGAGCTGATCGCGGAGACCGGCAGGGTGTTCGTGCACCCGTTCGACGCGCCACGCACGATCGCCGGCCAGGGGACGGTCGGGCTCGAGATCCTGGACGATCTCGACGGGGTCGACACGGTCGTCGTTCCCTGCGGCGGGGGCGGGCTCGTCTCGGGGATCGCCGTGGCATGCGCCGCCGCCGGCGTCCGCGTCGTGGCGGTCGAGCCGGAAGGCTCCGCGGCGTTGCACGAGGGGCTCGAGGCCGGGAAGTCGGTGCCGGTCACACCCCGCTCGATGGCGGATGCGCTCTCGGCGCCGTTCGCGGGCACGTTGGCCGTCGAGATCTGCGCACGGCTCGGAGTCGGCGTGGTGCTCGTCTCGGAAGACGAGATTCGCGCCGCGTTTCGCATGCTCTACGCCCGTGCCAAGCTCGCGGTCGAGCCCGGTGCGGCGACCGGTCTCGCCGCCGTCCTCGCCGGACGCGTCGAGGGCGATCGCATCGTCGTTGTCGTCTCCGGTGGCAACGTCAGCCCCCAGATGGCCTCTGATATCCTGGGTGGCCGATGAAGGCCGACATCCATCCCGAGTACGTGCTGGCACACGTCTCCTGCTCGTGCGGGAACGAGTTCTGGACACGTTCGACGAAGGCGGAGCTCCACGTCGAGCTCTGCTCGGCCTGCCATCCCTTCTACACGGGGAAGCAGAAGCTGGTCGACTCGGGCGGCCGCGTCGAGCGCTTCCAGCGTCGTCTCGAGAAGTCGCAGTCGTCCCGGCCGGCGGCCGGCGACTCCTAGGGGCCCGTATCTCCGGCCCGAACGGCACCCGCGCCTTCGGACCCTGCCGGTAGCGTTGCCCCAGATGCGACGCCTGCTGATCGGCGTTTCCCGCCTTGCGGCCAACGCCACGACGTACGGCGGCCAGGCCGTGCTCGAGGGCGTGATGATGCGCGGCCCGTCCTGCTGGGCGGTCGCGGTTCGCACGCGTGACGGGCAGATCGCGGAGGTGGTGCGCAACGTCCGCTCGCCCATGCAGCGTCACCGTCTCTGGCGCCTGCCGGTGATCCGCGGCGTGGTGGCGCTCGGCGAGTCGCTGGCGATCGGCTTTCGTGCGCTCGCGATCTCGGCGAACTACGCCGCCCAGGAGGAAGGCTCCGACGGAGAGGTCAGGACGGAGATCAGCCGCGGCCAGATCATCTTCTCGTTCGCGCTCGCGATCGGGTTCGCGCTCATGCTGTTCAAGGTCGGGCCCGCGCTCCTCACCACCTGGCTCCCGGTCGAGGACACGAAGTCGTTCGTGATCGTCGAAGGGCATGATCCGCGTCGCCGTGTTCATCGCCTACGTGGCGCTGATCGGGCTGATCCCCGACCTGAAGCGCGTGTTCCAGTACCACGCCGCCGAGCACAAGGCGATCAACGCTCTGGAGGCGGGCTCGGAGCTCTCGCCGGCAAACGTGCAGAAGTTCAGCTTGATCCACCCGCGTTGCGGAACGGCCTTTTTGCTCTGGGTGATGGTGATCGGCATCTTCGTCTTCGCGCTCGTGGGCCGCCCGTCCTGGCCCTACCTGATCGGCAGCCGCATCCTGCTCCTGCCCGTGATCGCCGGGCTCGCGTACGAGCTGATCCGCTTCGCGGGCAAGCACCAGTCGAACCGTCCGCTGATGATCCTGCTGGCGCCGGGTCTGTGGCTGCAGCGGCTCACGACACGCGAGCCGTCGCTCGACCAGATCGAGGTCTCGATCCGCGCGCTCGAGGAGGTGCGCCGGCTCGAGGACGCCGAGACCGACGCGGAGCGCAAGGAAGAGGAGAAGGTGGAGGTGATGGCCTAAGCCATGCCCCGGATCGTGCGGTCGGCGGAGGCGACATGGGAGGGCTCTGTGGCCCGTGGTGCGGGCACGCTGACCGCAGGCTCGGGGGCGTTCGAGTCGCTCCCCGTGACGCTTGCCTCCCGCATCGCGGAGCCCGAGGGGAAGACGTCACCCGAGGAGCTGCTCGCGGCGGCGCACGCCGGTTGCTTCATCACCTCGCTCGGCGGCGAGCTGTCGCGCGCCGGTCATCCTCCGGAGTCGATGCAGCTCACCTGCACGATCACGATGGACGAGGTCGACGGGGATGGACACCAGATCGTGGCCTCGGATATCGCCGCGCACGCCCGTGTCCCCGGTGCCGACGACGCCATTCTCGAAGCAGCACTTGCGGCTGCCGACGAAGGCTGCCCGTTCTCGACCTTGCTCAAGCGCGCCGGCGCCGAGGTCACCGTCGCTGCGACATTGCAGGCTAACCCACGTCAAGCCTCTGGAAGGAGACTGAGAAATGGCCACCGATCGCACCGCCACGGTTACCTGGAGCGGCTCGCTGATGGAGGGCGCCGGGAGGATCGAGAGCGTCGGCAGCGGCACGTTCGGACCGCTCGACGTCACCTGGGCCTCGCGGGCCGACGATCCGCAGGGACGCACGAGCCCCGAGGAGCTGATCGCTGCGGCCTGGGCCTCCTGCTTCTCGATGGCGCTCTCGCACGCGCTTGCCGGCGAGGGCACACCGCCGGCCGAGCTCAATACATCGGTCAAGGTCACCTTCCAGCCCGGCGAAGGGCTCATCCGCGGGCACATCGCCGTTCGAGGGAATGTTCCGGGGCTCGACCAGGCCGGGTTCGCCGAGGCGGCCGAAGGCGCCAAGCAGAACTGCCCGGTGTCGAAGGCGCTCACCGGCATCCCCGAGGTGACGCTCGAGGCCGAGCTCGCGTAGGAGGGATCGCTGGTCCGTCCCTGTCGGGATCCGACCTCCGGTGCACCGTAGGGCGGGCTCGACGACGGCGGCTACCATCGCCGCGTGGCAACCCTCGAGGAACTCGTCGACGAGCTCGAGCGCTCCTACACGGAGCTGCAGGAGCGGATGGCGGATCCAGCCGTCTACAACGACCACCGCGAAGCGGCGGACGTCGGGCGGCGCCTGAAGGAGCTCGAGCAGGCGCGCCGGATCGGGCTCGAGTGGCGGTCGGCGCGCAACGAGCTGGCCGACGCCAAGGGCGACCCCGAGCTCGCGGAGCTCGTGAACGAGGCCCAGGCCGAGGCCGACCGTCTCGAGGAGGAGCTGAAGCTCGCCCTGGTGGAGCGGGATCCGGCCGACGGGAAGGACGTCCTCGTCGAGGTGCGGCAGGGAGTCGGCGGTGACGAGGCAGCCCTGTGGGCGGCCGAGGTGGCACGCATGCTCACGCGCTACGCGGAGCGGCGCGGGTTCCGCACCGAGACGCTTTCGGCGAGCGAGAGCGACGGCGGCGGCGTCAAGGAGGCCGTCTTCGCCGTGAAGGGCGACGGCGCGTACTCCGTCTTCAAGTGGGAGGGCGGCACGCACCGCGTCCAGCGTGTGCCGGAGACCGAGTCGCAGGGCCGCGTCCACACCTCGACGGCCACCGTCGCGGTGATGCCGGAGGCCGAGGAGGTCGAGATCGAGATCGAGGACAAGGACCTGAAGATCGACGTCTACCGCTCGACCGGCCCGGGTGGCCAGTCGGTCAACACGACCGACTCGGCGGTGCGGATCACGCACGTGCCGACGGGGATCGTGGTCGCCATGCAGGACGAGAAGTCGCAGCTGCAGAACAAGCAGAAGGCGATGCGCGTGCTCCGGGCCCGCCTGTACGAGGCGGAGCGGGAGCGTCAGCACAGCGAGATGGCCGCGCAGCGCAAGGCGCAGGTCGGCAGCGGCGAGCGGGCGGAGAAGATCCGCACCTACAACTTCCCGGAGAACCGGCTCACCGACCACCGCGTCAAGCTGACGGTGCACCGGCTCGACCAGATCCTGGACGGCGACCTCGGGGAGTTCACCGACGCGCTCCAGGCCGAGGAGCGCCGCCGCGCGCTCGAGGCCGCGGCGCTGTGATGCGCCGACCGGCACAGCCCGAGCGATGACGCTGTGGCGAGGTGCTGCGGCGGTCGACGGACCACCTCACCGCCAAGGGCTCGGAGACACCGCGGCTCGACGCGGAGCTGCTGCTCGCGAAGGCGCTCGGGCTGGAGCGGATCGAGCTGTACATGCAGCTCGAGCGACCTCTGCGCGACGACGAGCTGGTCGCCGCGCGCGAGCTCGTCGCGCGACGAGCGCGGCGCGAGCCACTGCAATACGTGCTCGGCGAGTGGGGCTTCCGCAGGCTCACCCTCGCGACCGACCCGCGCGCTCTGATCCCCCGACCCGAGACCGAGGTCGTCGTCGAGCGCTGCCTGGCGCTGCTCGACGGGGCGGAGGCGCCGGCCGTGCTCGACGTCGGCACCGGCTCCGGTGCGATCGCGCTCGCGATCGCCGACGAGCACCCGGGGGCGAGAGTGACCGGGATCGACGCCTCCGAGGAGGCGCTCGAGCTCGCACGCGAGAACGCCGAGCGCACCGGCATCGCCGTCGAGTTACAGCGGCACGACCTGTTCGAGGGGCTGCCGCCCGGGCCGTGGAGCCTCGTCGTCGCCAACCCGCCGTACGTCCGCGTCGACGAGCGGGCAGGGCTCGAGCCCGAGGTGGTCGAGTTCGAGCCGGCCGGCGCGCTCTTCGAGTCGGGTCACACGGAGGCCGTCGCCACCGCCGCGGTCGACGTGCTCGCACCCGACGGAGCGCTCGTGCTCGAGATCGCGGACGGACGGGCGCCGGCGACGATCGCGCTGCTCGGTTCGCTCGGGTACCGCGACGTGCTCGTGACGCCCGATCTGGCCGGGACGCGATCGGGTGGTCGAGGGCCGGCGATGAGCGACGTCGCACTCGCGGTCGGCGCGCTGCGGGCAGGACGAGGTCGTCGTGATCCCGACCGACACGGTCTACGGCCTTGCCTGCACGGCGTTCGCGCGAGGGCCCGCTGCAGCAGTTGTACGGGCTCAAGGGCCGAAGCGCGACCCAGCCGACGGCACTCGTCGCCGCGACCGTCGACGTGCTGCTCGAATGCGTGCCCGAGCTCGACGGACGCGCCGAGGCGATAGCGCGGGCTCTGCTCCCCGGCGCGCTCACGCTCGTGCTGCCCAACCCCGCGCACCGCTTCTCCCTGTTGTGCGGTGAGCGGCCCGAGTCGATCGGCGTGCGCGTGCCGCTGCTCGACGGGCCCGGGCGCGAGGTGCTCGACGCCGTCGGCGCCGTGGCCGCCACGAGCGCCAACCTCGCAGGCGGGCCGGATCCCCGTCGCCTGGACGAGGTGCCGGAGGAGATCCGGTCGGCGGTGTCGGCGCTGGTCGACGGCGGCGAGCTGCCAGGGACGCCGTCGACCGTGCTCGACCTCACCGGTGACGATCCGGTCGTGCTGCGCGAGGGTGCGGTTCCCGCCGCGGAGGCCTTGGCCCGGGTTGCCGCAGCCATCGCCCGTTAGCATCCACCGCGATGGCCGTCGCCGCCGAGACCCTCGACGTGCTCCGCACCGCGGGCCTGGCAGAGGTCGATCCGAGCGTCGCGGCGCTCCTCGGGCGCGAGCTCGAGAGGCAGCGGAGCCAGATCGAGCTGATCGCATCGGAGAACTTCACGTGGCCGTCGGTGCTCGAGGCGGTCGGCTCGCGTGCCGACGAACAAGTACGCGGAGGGCTACCCGGGCCGGCGCTACTACGGTGGCTGCGAGGTCGTGGACGAGATCGAGCAGCTCGCCATCGACCGGGCCAAGGCGCTGTTCGGCGCCGAGCACGTGAACGTGCAGCCGCACGCGGGGGCGCAGGCGAACATGGCCGTCTACCTGGGGTTGCTCGACCCCGGCGACACGGTGCTCTCGCTACGCCTCGACCACGGCGGGCACCTGACGCACGGGCTCAAGGTGAACTTCTCGGGGCGCCTGTACACGATCGTCCACTACGGCGTCACGCGCGAGACGAGCCTCGTCGACGAGGACGAGGTGCTCGCGCTCGCACGGGAGCACCGCCCGAAGCTGATCCTGTGCGGCGGCTCGGCCTACCCGCGCGTCGTCGACACGAAGATGTTCCGTCGCGTCGCCGACGAGGTCGGGGCGCTGCTCTGGTGCGACATGGCGCACTTCGCCGGCCTCGTCGCGGCCGGCCTGCACCCGAACCCGGTCGAGGACTGCGACGTCGTCACCTCGACGACGCACAAGACGCTCGCCGGCCCCCGCGCCGGCTTCATCCTCTGTCGCGAGGAGCACGCACAGGCGATCGACAGAGCCGTCTTCCCGGGGCTGCAGGGCGGCCCGCTGCTGCACGCGATCGCCGCCAAGGCGACGTGCTTCCACATCGCGGCGACCGAGGCGTTCCACGCCTACCAGCGGCAGGTGCGGGCCAACGCGGACGCGCTCGCGGCGGAGCTGGTCTCCGGCGGGCTCGACGTGCTCACGGGCGGCACCGACACGCACCTGCTCCAGCTCGACCTGCGGCGCACCGACTGGTCGGGGAAGGACGCTGAGGAGCGGCTCGACGAGGTGCGGCTGACCGTCAACCGCAACACCGTCCCGTTCGACGAGCGACCGCCCACGGTCGCGTCGGGCGTGCGCATCGGCACACCGGCGGCGACGATGCGCGGCTTCGACGAGGACGACTTCCGCGAGGTGGGACGCATCATCCACGGCGCGCTCGCCGACGGCGCCGACCTCGCCGCGCTCGCGGGGCGCAGCCTGGCGCTCTGCGAGCGGCGCCCGCTGTATCCGGGCTTTCGCGGCTACACGGCCTTCCTCGCCTCGGGCGAGGAAGGCTGAGGAGGCCGCATGGGTCGATCCGGGACAGCCGTCGTTGACCGGAACGGTCACCGAGGTCGAGCACCCGCTCGTGCAGCACAAGCTGGGCCTGCTGCGCGACGTGACGACGACCACGCAGATGTTCCGTCAGCTCGTCGACGAGCTGACGCTGCTGCTCACCTACGAGGCGACGAAGGACCTGGCCACGGAGAGCGTCGAGATCGAGACGCCGCTCGAGCGCATGACCGCGCAGCGCATCACGGGCAAGAAGGTCGCCGTCTGCCCGATCCTTCGCGCGGGCGTGGGCATGCTCGACAGCGTGCTGTCGCTGATCCCCGGCGCCCGGGTCGGCTTCATCGGCCTGTACCGCAACGAGGAGACGCTGCAGCCCGTGGAGTACTACGTGAAGCTGCCCGACGACCTCCCGGAGCGGGACGTGATCCTGCTCGACCCGATGCTGGCGACGGGCAACTCGACGGCGGCGGCCGTCGAGACCGTCAAGCGCGCCGGCGCCGCGTCGATCCGCCTGATCTCCCTGATCGCCGCGCCCGAGGGCATCGAGCGCATCCACCGCGATCATCCGGACATCTCGATCGTCGTCGCCTCGATCGATCGCGCGCTGAACGAGAAGGGCTACATCGTGCCGGGCCTCGGCGACGCAGGCGACCGCCTGTACGGCACGAAGTAGCGACTGCCATGTTCGACGATCTGCGGGCGACGCCGGAGGTTCTCTACGGAGCCCTGATCGCCTTCGGCATCGTCGTCCTGCTCACGCCCGCCGTCGGCGGCATGGCGCGCATGCTCGGCGTCGTCGACCGGCCGGACGAGCGCCGCGTCAACCGCCGGCCGATCCCGCGTCTCGGAGGGCTCGCGATCTTCCTCGGGATCATCGTGCCGTCGCTCGCGTTTCTCGACCTCTCCGGCGAGATGCGAGGCATCCTGCTCGGCGCCGCCGTGGCGTGCGTGGTCGGCGCCGTCGACGACTTCCGCGGCCTCGACCCGATCCCGAAGCTCGCGGGTCAGGTGCTCGCCGCGGCGATCCCGACCGCGTTCGGCGTCTGGATCGACCACTTCACGCTCCCGTTCGTCGGCGCGGTCGACCTGCCGGCCGCGATCGGCGTGCCGCTCACGATCGTCTGGATCGTGGCGGTGATGAACATGGTCAACTTCCTCGACGGGCTCGACGGGCTGGCGGCCGGGGTCTGCGGCGATCGCGGGCATCACGTTCTCGGTGCTCGCGCTCTCGCTCGGGCAAGGCCGACGCGGCGATCCTCTCCGCGATCGTGGCGGGGGCGTGCATCGGCTTCCTGCGACACAACTTCTTCCCGGCGCGGATCTTCATGGGCGACTCGGGCGCGCTCGTGCTCGGCTTCACGCTGGCCACCGTCTCGGTCGCCGGCCTGCTCAAGACGGCATCCACCGATCGTCCTGTTCCTGCCTCTCGTCGTGCTCGCCGTGCCGATCATCGACACGTCCTTCGTCGTCGCGAAGCGGCTCAAGTACGGACGGCCGATCTACTCCGCCGACCGCAGCCACCTGCACCACCGCTTCCTCAACATCGGGTTCTCACAGCGGCGCGCGGCGCTCGATGATGTGGGGCGTGGACGGCGACGCTCGGCGCGGCCGCGCTCGCGACGGCCTTCATCCCGTTCCGCGAGGGCGGCGAGTGGCATCTGTGGGAGACGCTGGCCGTCGTCCTGATCGCGCTCGTCGCGCTCGCCTACTCGGTGTACATCGTGTACCTGCTCGAGATCGTCAAGCTCGCGAACCCGCGCGTGCGGCGGCGACGAGCCGATCGGTGACAGCGAGGAGGAGCGGCGCACCGCGTGAACAGCGCCCTGCCGGGCGGCACCGTCACCTTCGTGTTCACCGACATCGAGGGCTCGACGGCGCTGCTCAAGCACCTCGGCGAGGGGTACGCCGAGGTCGTCGCGGCCCACAGGTCGATCGTCCGCGAGGAGTTCGGGTCGCGTGGCGGGGTCGAGATCGACACCCAGGGAGACGCGTTCTTCTTCTCGTTCACGCGCGCGACCGACGCGGTCGCCGCAGCTGTCGCGGCTCAGCGTCGAACGGCCTCTCACCCCTGGCCGGACGGTGTTCAGCTGCGGATGCGCATGAGCCTGCACACGGGCGAGCCCGTCGCCGGGGAGGAGGGGTACGTCGGCATCGACGTGGTGCGGGCGGCGCGGATCTGCTCGGCCGGCCACGGTGGCCAGGTGCTGTTGTCGGCGGCGACGGCGGCGCTCGTCGGCTCGTCCCTCCCCGAAGGCGTTCGACGCCACGATCTCGGCGAGCACAGGCTGAAGGACATCGACCAGCCCGAGCAGATCTACCAGCTCGACGTGGACGGGCTTCCATCCACCTTCCCACCGCTCCGCACCACGGCCGAGGAGCCACTCACTCTCGACCAACGGCTCGAGCAGCGGATCGAGTCATATGTCGAGGGCCAGCTCGACCGGGCCTTTCGGAACGCCGGTGACCGTCCTGAGCCGGCGGTGCCCAAGCTGACGAAGCTGGCGGCGGGCGGCCTGCTGATCGCCTTCCTCGGGCTGGCCTTCCTGGCCGCTGCGGTCCTCGTGGTCGTGCTGCTGGTGCGATTCGCGTTCTGAGCCTCGGCACGCGGCGCCCGTCAGTTGCGACCCGCCGCGCGCTCCACGAAGCCGGTGAGCGCGGCGTTGAACTCGGGGTGGAGCTGCGCGTTGTGGCCGTATCCCGGGAGCACCAGCCGCTCGGCCTCGAGCTCGCGCGCGAGCACGTCGCAGATCCGCGTCGAACGCGGGGTGATGGGCGCCCGAGACGACGAGCTTCGGGAACGCCGCCGCCGCCAGCTCGGCCAGTGGGATCACCGCCTCCCACGGCCCGCGCTCGGCCACGAGCACCCGGGCGCACTGCTCGAGCTCCGGCGGCAAGCGGAGACGGAGGATCGAAGTCCGAGCCGACCGCCTCCAGGAACGCCCGCAGGAAGGCCTCGGGGTCGTCGCGCGGGCCGTTCGCCCACAGCTCGGCGCCGCCGCGCGCGAACGCGGCCACCGCCGGCTGGTCGAGGCGCGACGCTCGTGCACGGGGGCTCGATCAGAGTCAGCGAGCGCACGAGCTGCGGAGCACGAGCAGCGGCCAGGAGCGAGACGACGCCGCCGTAGGAGTGCCCGACGAGGTGATCGCCGGCGCGCACGAGGCCGGCGAGCCACGCGGCCTGCTCGTCGAAGTCGACCCGATCAGCGGACGGGCCGCCGGGGAACCCCGGACGCTCGAGGACGACCAGCTCGAACCGGTCGGCAAGGCCCCTCCGCTGCGCGGACCAGGTCGACCGCCCGCCCGTGACGCTGCCGTGCACGAGCAGCAGACGCTCCATGAGGCCATCCTAACGGTGTGACGAAGTGGACGAGATACCGCTTGAGAATGGGAAATTCGTTGTTACAAGCGGGGTGATATGCTCCGAGCCGGATGGCCGCCGACGCTCCATCGTCGCCGCACTCGCTCGCCACGGCGTCGGGGTTGCTGCTCGGCACGACGGGCGCCGCGATGCTCGTCGGCGCACTGATCGGCGCAGCGCTCGGAGGCTGGGGGATCGGCCTGCTCGTCGGCGCGCTCGTCGGCATCCCGCTTGCGGTCGGTGTCGTCTACTGGGTGTACTCGCGGTGATGGCCGACGAGGTGGAGAACATCGGCTTCGTCGGGCGGCTCGCCTCGACGCCTCGTGCGATCCCGGGGCGCCTGGCGCCGGCGATCGCCGGCACGGCGGTGATCCTCCTCGCTCTGCCGGTGTTCGCAGTGGCCGGCTGGCCGCTCGGCGGCTGGGCGCTCGCCGCAGTCCTCTGGATCGCCGGGCAGACGCTGGCGGCGCTACTGGCGCGGCTCCCGCTGGACACGGGTAACCTCGCCGCCGCAGGGATGAGGGGCATCGGCACGAGCTTTCGCGCGTTCGCGGTGGGGATCCCGCTGGTTGCGGTCACGGTCGCGGACGAACAGGTCGGCATCGCGGCCGCGCTTCTCTACGCGCTCGCGTTCACGCTCGAGCTGGCCGTCTCGCTGCTCGCGTACTTCGGCGCGGAGGCGAACGCGTGAGGCGGGTGCTGACCCTCGCAACGCTGCTCTTCCTCGCGCTGCCGGCGGTGGCCCAGGCCGCTGCGACCACGGGGGACGAGAACGAATTCGATCCGGCCCACGAGTGGGAGCTCAAGACCTGGATCGACCTTCCGCTCGGGCTCGACATCAACAAGGCCGTCGCCTACCTGATCCTCGGCACCGTGGTCTCGATCGTCCTCGGCATCGTGCTCATGCGCGTGAAGATGGGGAAGCAGCCCGACCGCAAGCAGGCGCTCGGCGAGATGATCTACGAGATCGCGCAGGTGCAGGTCGCCGAGCAGGGTCTGCCGACAAAGGCGATCGGCCGCTGGTTCCCGTACGTCGCGTCGCTGATGATCTTCATCTGGGTCGTGAACATGCTCGGCTTCATCCCGCTGCCGCTCTCCGACGAGAAGGTCGAGATCGGCAGCGTGGAGGTGCCGACGCTGGCCATCTTCGCCGCGACGTCGACGCTCTCGGTGACGCTCGCGCTGGCGCTGATGACGTGGACGTTCACGCACATCGAGGGCATCCGGGCCAACGGTCTCCGCAAGTACCTGAAGAGCTGGATCCCCGACGTGCCCAAGGCGATGCTGCCGCTGATCGTGCCGCTCGAGATCCTCGGACAGTTCATGCGGCTGATCAGCCTCTCGGTGCGCCTCTACGCGAACATGCTCGCGGGGCACATGCTCATCCTCACCTTCATCGGCCTCATCTTCCTCACGCACTGGCTGGTGTTCCCGTTCTCGGTCGCGATGGCGACCGTCTTCTACCTCTTCGAGGTCGTGATCGTCGTCTCGATCCAGGCCTATATCTTCGCCGCCCTGTCCGCCATCTACATCGGCTCGGCCATCGAGCCGGAGCACTAGGAGGAGACCGTTCAAATGCTTGCGTCTTTCCTGTTCCTCGCAGAGACGACCGGCGACGTGGCCGACGCCGGCAAGGCGATCGCGCTCGCCCTCGGCATCGGGCTCGGCTCGCTCGGCGCCGGAATCGGCATCGGGAACATCTTCGGCTCCATGATCCAGGCGGTCGCCCGCCAGCCCGAGCTGCGCGGCGAGCTGACGGGGATCCAGTGGCTCGGATTCGCGCTCACCGAGGCGGTCGTGTTCTACGGCCTGATCGGCGGCCTGCTCGCCTTCGTCCTCGTCTGAATCGATGCTGAGCCTGCTCCTCGCAGCGACCGAGCCGACCGAGGCGGAGAAGCCACAGGGTCTGATCGAGGTCGTCCCCGGCCTCATGATCTGGACGCTGATCTGCTTCGGGATCGCGTTCTTCGTGCTCAAGAAGTTCGCGTTCGGCCCGATCCAGAAGACGATCGACGAGCGGCGCGACCGCATCCGCCAGGCGGTCGACGAAGCCGACAGCGCCCGCAACGAGGCGCGTGAGCTGCTCGAGCAGAACCGCGCTGTCCTCGCCGAGGCGCGAAACGAGTCCGCCGAGATCCTCGCCGAGGCACGCAAGGTCGCGGAGGCACAGCTCGTCCGCGCAAAGGAGGAAGCCGAGGCGGAGCGCCTACGGCGCCTCGAGGACACGCGCAAGCAGATCGAGGCGGAGACGGCACGGTCGATCGACCAGATCCGCTCCGAGGTCGCAGACCTCACCATCGAGGCAACCCAGCGCGTCGTCGGCAAGGTGCTCGACGCCGAGGATCAGCGTCGCCTGATCGAGGAAGCGGTCGAAGGGCTCGACTTCTCCGCCCTCGAGCGCGGGAGGAACTGACCACAGAGATGGCCGCCGCGCAGCGCATCTACGCACGCGCTCTCTTCGAGGCCGCCCGTGACAAGGACCGCGTCGCGGTGGTACGCGACGAGCTGCGTCAGCTCGTCGAGGCGCTCGACGCGACGCCCGCGCTGGCGCAGTTCCTCGCCAACCCGCAGGTCGACCCGACCGCGAAGGCGGACGTGCTCGAGCAGATCACCGAAGGCGCCGAGCCGCTGCTCCGCAACGCTGCCCGCCTGCTCGCCTCGAAGGGGCGAGCCGCCGATCTGCGCACCTTCGCCGCCGAGTACGACATCCTCGTCGACCGGGCCGAAGGTCGGGTGCAGGTCGAGCTGACGACCGCCCACGAGCTCTCCGACGACGATGCGGCTGCGATCGTCAAGCGCATCGAGGAGTCGTCCGGTCGCCGCGTGGAGGCCACGCGACGTGTCGACCCGAGCCTCGTCGGCGGCGTCATCCTCCAGGCCGGCTCGCTGCGCGTCGACGCGAGCGTGCGCGGACGGCTGGAACGACTGCGCCGGGAGTTGGTAGGGCGTTGATCGGGACACCGTGACCCGCGGCCGCGAAGCGGACGCCTTCAGGGTTCGTTGCGCGACCGGAATCCGCGCGAGCGGATTCCGGACTCTCGCCCAAGGCGAGAGATCGCTTGCGGGGAAATCAGCTGACGGGACAGGAGCCTACGTCGCGCAGCTCCGCGGTCACGTCGTCGACCGACCCGTCGTCCAAGAGGACGAAGCACCGCCGCGCAGCCCGCATCTCGCCCGACTGATCCTCCTCCTCGTCGAAGCCGCACGTGAACACGACACGCTCGATCCCACCGACGTCCTCGTTGCCGAGCTCCTCGCAGGAGACGTTCTGCGTCGTCCCCAGGGCGACGACCCCGGCCTCCACGGCCGCGACGTCGTCCGAGCCCTCGTCGCCGCCGCAACCGGCGGCCGCGAGCACGACCGTCGCGCAGAGTGGGAGGAGCGCCGCCCATCGGCTACCGTTCCTCCGTATGCGCTGGTCGTTTCGCCTGGCGCTTCTCGCGTCCCTCGTCGTCGTCACGGGCGTGATTATGCCCGTGGCCACAGGAGCCGCACCTCCGAGCGCGGGCATCCCCGACGAGTGGAGCGGCGAGTGGCCCGCACAGCTGATGGAGAAGGCGGGACCGACGCCGCTCGGCACCCTCGTCTGGCGCGAGATCCGCTACGAGGACGGGCTGGCACTCGTCGGCAAGGACTTCGGCGGCAAGCCGTTCGCCGGCTGTCCCGCCGACGGCAAGACGCGCTTCTTCCGCGGACGCTACGTCCAGGGCGGCTCGCTCATCGGCTGCACTCGCGGTGCGGACGGCACCGAGCTCGTCGGCCGCTTCGACGGCAACGAGACGTTCCAGTCGAGCGACTTCACGATCCGCATCACCGGTCGCGACCCGAGCTTCTTCTTCGGCGAGTACGTGGAGGACGACGGCGGCCTGAAGGTCGACTGGTGCGGCATCCGCACGCGCGTCATCCAGTTGCCCGACCGGCCCGCCGGGGCCGCCGACTACGTCGCGCCCAGGGTGAGCATGCGCAGCGTCAAGGCGAAGGTCGGCAGCCTCGCCAAGCTCCGCTTCGCCGTCCGCGACAAGAGCCCCACCGTCCGTGTCGACCTCACCGTGATCGCGGGCACGAAGGCGCTCGCCAACCTCAGCCTCCCGGCCGCCAGGGCCGACGGACGGCTGTACACCAGAACGTGGCGCGTTCCCGCCGCGGCGCGCGGCAAGAAGCTGCGAGTCTGTGCCGCGGCGCTCGACCGCGCCGGCAACGTCAGCGGCCGGTCGTGTGCCAGGCTCACCGTCACGTGAGACCCGGCGCCACAGCCGACCCGACCACCAATTCGCTCGAGACCGACTGAACAGGAGTTGACGTGAAGCTACGCCCGGAAGAGATCACCTCGATCCTCAAGCAGCGGATCGAGCAGTACGACGTCGAGACCGACCTGAGCGAGGTCGGGACGGTCCTGCAGGTCGGCGACGGCATCGCCCGCGTCTACGGGCTCGAGAACTGCGTGGCGCTCGAGCGGCTCGAGTTCGAGCACGGCGTCGTCGGCATCGCCTTCAACCTGGAGGAGGACAACGTCGGCGTGGCGCTCTTCGGCGAGTGGCAGCACGTCAAGGAGGGCGAGCCGGTGCGGCGCACCGGCGCGGTGATGAGCGTCCCCGTCGGCGAGGGCTTCCTCGGAAGGGTCGTCGACCCGCTCGGCAACCCACTCGACGGCCAGGGCCCCATCGAGGCGGAGGGCGAGCGCCCGCTCGAGTTCAAGGCGCCGGGTGTCGTCCAGCGCCAGCCCGTGAAGGAGCCGCTGCAGACGGGTCTCAAGGCGATCGACTCGATGATCCCGATCGGCCGTGGCCAGCGCGAGCTGATCATCGGCGACCGTGGCACGGGAAAGACTGCCGTCGCGGTCGACACGATCATCAACCAGCGCGGCGGCGATGTGATCTGCATCTACGTCGCCGTCGGGCAGAAGGCATCCACGGTCGTGCAGGTGTTCGAGAAGCTGCGCGACGTCGGCGCGATGGACTACACGATCATCATCTCCGCGCCGGCGCAGGAGGCTGCCCCGATCAAGTGGATGGCGCCGTTCGCCGGCGCTGCGATGGGCGAGCACTTCCTCTACAACGGCAAGCACGCGCTCGTCATCTACGACGACCTCACGAAGCACGCGGACTCGTACCGCCAGCTGTCGCTGCTCCTGCGGCGACCGCCCGGCCGCGAGGCGTTCCCCGGTGACGTCTTCTACCTGCACTCCCGGCTGCTCGAGCGCGCGTGCAAGCTCTCGGATCAGCTGGGCGCCGGATCGCTGACGGCGCTGCCGATCATCGAGACGCAGGCAGGTGACGTGTCCGCGTACATCCCGACGAACGTGATCTCGATCACCGACGGGCAGATCTTCCTCGAGTCCGACCTCTTCTTCTCCGGCGTGCGCCCGGCGATCAACGTCGGCATCTCGGTGTCGCGCGTCGGCGGCAACGCCCAGACGAAGGCGATGAAGAAGGTCGCCGGGCGGCTGCGCCTCGATCTCGCGCAGTACCGTGAGCTGGAGGCGTTCGCGCAGTTCGGCTCGGAGCTCGACGCGGCGACCCAGCAGGCGCTCGGTCGCGGCGAGCGGATGGTCGCGACGCTGAACCAGCCGCAGTACGCGCCCTGGGCGGTCGAAGAGCAGGCGGTCGCGATCTACGCAGGCATCCACGGCTGGCTGGACAAGGTCCCGGTGCCGCAGGTGCCCCGCTTCCAGGAGGAGCTGCGCGAGACGCTGCGTGCCGAGGGCGGGCTCTACGACACGATCCGCAGCTCGGGCGACCTCGCGGACGACACGGTGGCGAAGCTCGACGAGGTGTTGCAGAAGTTCGTCGACGGCTTCGCGGTGCTGGAGGAGAAGGGGCTGGCGGCCGGCGCCTGACGGCACCGGTCCGCGAGACACTCATGGCAAGCGATCTTCGCCGTAGGCACGCGCGGTAGCCCGTGGCTTCGGTCCAGGACTACAAGCGCCGTATCCGCTCGGTCCGCAACACGCGGAAGATCACGCGTGCCATGGAGCTCGTTGCGGCGGCCAAGCTGCGGCGGGCCCAGTCGCGCATCGAGGCGATGCGGCCTTACGCCGACACGATGCGCGAGCTGATCGCCGGCGTCGGCCGCGCCGCAGGGTCGGTGCGCGGCCTGCCGCTGCTCGAGCAGCGGGAGACGGTGGAGACGGTGCTCGTCGTGCCGCTCACCGGCGATCGAGGGCTGGCGGGCGCCTTCAACGCACAGGTGCTGCGACGGGCGTTCGCGGTCGGCCGCCAGCTCGAGGCAGACGGGAAGCGGGTGCGCTGGCTCGCCGTCGGCAAGAAGGGGCGCTCGACGCTCACGTTCCGCCGACGGGAGCTGGACGGCGCCTACGTGGGGTTCACCGACCGGCCGGTCTACGCGGATGCGCAGGCGGTAGGCCATCGTGTCGCGGAGCTCTTCACCGAACACGAGGTCGACCGCGTGGTGCTGGTCTACAACACCTTCATCTCCGCGCTCACGCAGCGGGTGACCGAGCAGGACATCCTGCCCATCTCGGCCGACATCCTCGAGACGGACGAGGAGGAGCGCCGCGACGACGCACTGCGCGGCGACTTCATCTTCGAGCCCGAGCCGGAGGAGATCCTGGCGCGGTTGCTCCCCGTGTACCTGGAGACGCAGATCTACCGCGCGCTGCTCGAGTCGTCCGCCTCCGAGCAGGGCGCGCGGATGACCGCGATGCGCAACGCCTCCAAGAACGCGGGTGAGCTGATCGACAGCCTCACGTTGCAGATGAACCGAGCCCGCCAGGCCGAGATCACGCAGGAGATCCTCGAAGTCGTGGCCGGAGCGGACGCGCTGACGTAGCCGGGCTCTTTCTGCCGCCGCCGCGCCGCTAACCAACCGCCCGAGGCTGCCGTCATATCGAAGTGGTGAACTTCGCCTTGTCCTCCGCTATGCTGCCGAGCCGATGAGGACCGAGATCGAGCACCCCGAGCTCGCCGGTGCGGGCGCGGGCGGCGGCACGATCGCCGTCGACGACATCGAGGTTGCAGAGCAGGTCAAGGCGCGCGGCTACTGGGAAGGCGTCTGGTTCCGGTTCCGCAAGGACCGCGTGGCGATCGCCGGCTGCGTGTTCGTGATCGTGCTCATCCTCTCCGCGTTCATCGGCGGCCCGATCGCGTCGAGGATCCTCGGCCACGGCCCGAACCAGCCTTTCAACAACGTCCTCCCGGGAATCCAGGCGGGCGTCGACGGGAACACGTACTACCCGGTCGGCCCGCTGACGAAGATCGACAACGCGTCGAAGCTCGGCGTCGACCCAAGTTCGCCGGAGGCGCAAGGGCGAGACGTGGCTCATCCTCGGCGGCGCCGACGGGCTGGGGCAGGACATGTTCCTGCGCATCCTGTACGGCGCGCAGACCTCACTCGAGGTGGCGGTGCTGGCGACGCTTGATCACCGTGATACTCGGCATCATCACCGGGCTGCTGGCCGGCTACTTCCGCGGCTCGATCGACACGGTCGTCTCGCGCCTGGCCGAGATCACGATGGCGTTCCCGTTCCTGCTCTTCACGATCGCGATCTCCGCGACCTTCGGCGAGACGTTGAACAAGGTCACGTTCGGCTTCCTCGCGCCGGGCGTCTTCACGCTCGTGCTGCTCTTCTCGGTCTTCTCGTGGTTCTACATGGCGCGCATCGTCCGCGGCCAGGTGCTCTCGCTGCGAGAGAAGGAGTTCATCGAGGCTGCGCGGATGACCGGCGCCGGCGACCTCCGCATCATGCGCTCGCATCTGCTGCCGCACCTCGTGGCCCCGATCATCGTCTACTCGACCCTCATCGTGGCCAGCTTCATCATCGCCGAGGCCGGTCTCTCGTTCCTCGGGCTCGGCATCCAGGCCCCGACCGCAAGCTGGGGCAACCTGCTCTCGAACGGGCCCACGTACTACCAGGCACAGCCGTGGCTGATGGTCTGGCCGGGCCTGATGATCCTGCTCACGACGCTCGCTTTCAACCTGCTCGGCGACGGGCTGCGGGACGCGTTCGACCCGCGGCACATCGCCTAGATACGACAGCGTCCTACCCGCTAACAATTCCGATCTCGATGCGTCTCACGCAACGGTGGATGGCAATACGTGAGCCGGCAGGTGCCGGTCTCACCGACAAGGGAAGGAGTCCGATGCACAAAAGGCTGTTGCTTGCCTTGTGCCTCGCACTGATCGGCGCGAGCTTGCTCGTCTCGGCAGCGTTTGCCGGGTCGACCGCCTCGTCGAAGAGTGAGGTCTCGAAGGGCGGCACTTTGCGCCTCAACGTCTCGGCAACCGACTACGAGTACCTGGACCCGGCACTCGCCTACGACTCGATCGGTTGGGCGACGTTGTACGCCGTCAACCAGATGCTTCTCAACTACCCGGACAAGCCTGCTTCGGCTGGCGGCAACCAGCTCGTGCCGGAAGCCGCAACGGGTTTCCCGACCGTCTCCAAGGACGGGAAGACGTACACCTTCACGGTGAAGAGCGGCATGAAGTTCAGTGACGGCTCGAACGTCACCGCCGCCGCGTTCGCACGCTCGATCACGCGCGTGTGTCACCCCGACCAGGCGTCGCCCGCCGTCGCGTTTGCGAACAACATCCAGGGCTGCGTCGCGTTCAACGAGAAGAAGGGCAACCTGACCGGTGTCAGGGCTGTCGGTCAGAGGCTGATCGTCCGGCTGATCAATGCCGACCCGACGTTCCTGGCGCAGATCGCGATGCCGTTCTTCGCGGCCGTCAAGCCGAACATGCCCATCAACTCGAAGGGTGAGAACATCTACCCGTCGGCTGGGCCGTATCGGCTCGTTTCCCGTGAGCCGGGCCGCTCGCTCGTGCTCCAGCGGAACCCGCAGTACAAGGGGACCCGGCCGGCGAACCCGGACCGCATCGTCGTCACGGTCAACACCGATCAGGAGCAGAGCCTGCTGCAGGTTCGCGCCGGTCAGTCTGACCACGACCTCGGTGGCGTGCCCGCGGTCTCCAACGCTGCTCTCGCCGACGAGTTCGGCGTCAACAAGAGCCGCTACTTCGTGAACCCGCTGACGGGTACGGGCTACATCGCCCTCAACACCGCCAGCACGACGTTCAGCAACGCGAAGGCCCGCCAGGCCGCGAACTATGCGGTCGACCGGCCTGCACTTCTGCGCACGCGCGGTAAGTTCGGTGGCAAGCGCACCGACCAGATCCTCGCGCCGCAGCTGCCTGGCTTCAAGCAGGCGAACCTGTACCCGCTGAAGGGCGCTAGCCCGACAAGGGCGAAGGCGCTGTGGCCCAATGGTGGCGAGATCGACTTCCTCCACACCACGACGGCAGCGGCGGTGCAGTACGCACAGATCGCGAAGTTCGGTCTCGAGCAGGCCGGCTTCAAGGTCAACCTGAAGCCGCAGCCCTTCGGCGTGGCCATCAACTCGATGGGCACGAAGGGCACGGATATGGAAGCGTTCGCAATCGGTTGGATCGCGGACTACTTCGATCCGTACGACTTCATCAACGTCCTCCTGGACGGCACCACGATCCAGGACAAGAACAACAGCAACTACTCGTACTTCAACAGCGCGAAGTACAACCGCCTGATGAAGGCCGCAGCGAAGTTGACTGGCCAGGCCCGCTACACCGCGTACGGGAACCTGGACATCGACATCATGAAGAACGCGGCACCGTGGATCCCGGTGTTCAACTACACCTCCCGCGACTTCATCAGCCCGAGGGTGGAGAACGCCATCTACCACCCGGTGTACGGGCACCTGATCATCAACGCGCTCGCGATCAAGAGGTAGTCGATCACGGACGCAGAACGGAGGGGCGGGCCCCACGCGGGCCCGCCCCTCGGCCAGGCGAAATCACGAACGCGACGGCGTAGACTCCCGAGACGATGCTCCGCTTCATCATCAGACGGTTGTTGTGGGCGGCGTTTCTCTTCATCGTCGTCACGTTCGTCACCTATCTGATCTTCTACGTCACCCCCGCCGACCCGGCACGTCTCGTGGCCGGGCAGGGCGCCTCACCGGTCGAGGTGCAGCGGGTGGCGGAGCGTCTGCATCTGAACGACCCGATCTGGCAGCAGTACGGCTACTTCCTGCAGACGCTCGTGCTCGAGCAGTCGCTGGGGGAGTCGTACAAGACGCGCGAGGAGGTCAACGACATCATCGCCCGCGCGGCTCCGGTGACGGCGTCGCTGGTGTTCGGTGGTGCGATCTTCTGGTTGACGTTGTCGATCCCGATCGGGATCCTGTCGGCGCTTCGGCCACGCTCGTTGTTGGATCGGGGTGCGATGACGTTCGTGTTGATCGGGATCGCGGCGCACCCGGTCTGGATCGGCCTGATCCTGCTGTACTTCATCAGCTTCAAGCTGGGCTGGACGCCGATCGGCAACTACTGCGACTTCTTCAACCCGGGGCTGGGCGCCGAGTGCGGCGGGCCGGTGCAGTGGGCCTACCACCTGATCCTGCCCTGGATCACGTTCATGATCCTGTTCGCCGCGCTCTACACGCGGCTGGTGCGCGCCAACGTGATGGAGACGATGAACGAGGACTTCGTCCGAACCGCCAGAGCCAAGGGCGCCCCGGAGAACCGGGTGATGCGCTCCCACATCCTCAGAAACAGCCTGCTGCCGGTGATCACCATCCTCGGCATGGACATCGGCCTCGCGCTCGGCGGCGCCATCTTCACCGAGACGATCTACAACCTGCCCGGCCTCGGCAAGCAGGTGATCGTCTCGATCGAGAACTTCGACCTGCCCGTGATCGTCGGCATCGTCGTCTTCTCCACGATCTGCATCATCATCTTTAATCTGATCGTGGACATCGCCTACGCCTGGGTTGACCCAAGGGTAAGGCTGGCCTAATGGCCCTTCTCGAGGTGCGTGACCTGCGGACCAGCTTCCGCACGGACGACGGCGTCGTGCAAGCCGTCGACGGCGTCACGTTCTCGGTCGAGCGAGGCAAGACGCTCGGGATCGTCGGCGAGTCGGGCTGCGGGAAGAGCGTCACGTGCCTCACGATCATGGGGCTCAACAACCCACGCTCGAGCACGTCCACGGGCGAGGCGCTCCTCGAGGGGGAGAACCTCCTCACGGCGGGCAAGAGCCGGCTGCGGGAGCTTCGCGGCTCGCGGGTGGCGATGATCTTCCAGGACCCGATGACGTCGCTGAACCCGGTCAAGTCGATCGGCTGGCAGCTCAACGAGGCCGTGATGCTGCACAACGACGTCTCCAAGAAGGAGGCGCGCGAGCGGTCGGTGCAGTCGCTCGTCGAGGTCGGGATTCCCCGGGCCGAGCGGCGCATCGACGACTACCCGCATCAGTTCTCGGGTGGCATGCGTCAGCGCGTGATGATCGCCATGGCGATGATCAACGACCCCGCGCTGCTGATCGCCGACGAGCCGACGACGGCGCTCGACGTGACGACGCAGGCGCAGATCATCGAGCTCATGCGCGAGCTCCAGGAGGAGCACGGCACCGCGATCGTGATGATCACGCATGATCTCGGCGTGGTGGCGGAGATCGCGGACGACGTCTTCGTCATGTACGCCGGGCGCGTGGCCGAAGAGGGGCACGTCGACCGGATCTACGCAGCGCCGCGCCATCCGTATACCTGGGGGCTCCTGGGCTCCCTCCCGCGCGTCGACATCGAGACCGACCGGCTCACGCAGATCCCGGGCCAGCCGCCGTCACTGCTCAGGCCGCCGCCAGGCTGCCGCTTTCATCCACGCTGCGCGTACGTGATGGAGCGCTGCCTCAGCGAGCGCCCCGAGCTCAGCGGGAACTCGAGCGATCCCGGGCACCGGGATGCGTGCCACCTCGGCGAGGAGACCAAGGCCCGTGAGGGGCAGCGGCTCGTCGGCGACCTGATGGCGGGGTCATCGTGAGCGACGACCTGCTCGTCGTCGAAGACCTGAAGAAGCACTTCCCCGTCACGCGCGGGATCATCATCCAGAAGCAGGTCGCAGCCGTGCAGGCGGTCGACGGGGTCAGCTTCGTGGTGCGCCGCGGCGAGACGCTCGGCGTCGTCGGCGAGTCCGGTTGCGGCAAGTCGACGATGGCTCGCTGTGTGGCACGCCTGCTCGACCCGACCAGCGGCAAGATCACCTTCGACGGGACGGACATCACGTACCTGTCGCGTGCCGAGATGCGGCCGATCCGGCGCGAGATGATGATGGTCTTCCAGGACCCGTACGCGTCGCTGAACGCTCGCAAGCGCGTCGGCTTCATCGTGGGTGAGCCGCTCGAGGTGCACGGCATCGGCACCGAGACCGAGCGGAAGCGCCGTGTCCAGGACCTGCTCGAGGTGGTGGGGCTCAACCCCGAGCACTACAACCGGTTCCCGCACGAGTTCTCGGGCGGCCAGCGCCAGCGGATCGGCGTCGCGCGCGCCCTGGCCGCGAACCCGAAGCTGATCATCTGCGACGAGCCCGTGTCGGCGCTCGACGTGTCGGTGCAGGCACAGATCCTCAACCTGCTCAAGGACCTGCAGCAGGAGTTCGGCCTCACGTACCTGTTCATCGCGCACGACCTCAACGTCGTCCGTCACATCTCCGATCGCGTGATGGTGATGTACCTGGGCAAGGTCGCCGAGGTCGGAAAGGGCCATCACCTCTACGAGGAGCCGAAGCACCCCTACACCGGTGCGCTCCTCTCCGCCGTGCCGATCCCGAACCCTCGCCTCGGGCGCGAGCGGAGGGCGATCGTGCTGGAAGGTGACGTGCCGAACCCGATCAACCCGCCGTCAGGGTGCCGCTTCCACCCACGCTGCCCCCGGTTCGTGGAGGGGCATTGCGACGTGGAGGAGCCGCCCCTGAGGTCGCACGGTGCCGACCACGAGTCGGCGTGCTTCTACCCACTCGAGCGGTGGCCTCTGACGACCGACGAGATCCGCCGGCCCGCCGAGGCGCGCACCACCGTCTGAGATGCTCGTCGCGGCCGTCCGCCGCTTCGTGCTCGTCCTCGTGCTGGTCTGTGGCGGCGCGGTCGTGGTCGGGTTCATGTTCGGTCTCCTGCTCGGCTCTTCGGCCAACCGGTCGATCTCGCTCGGGCTCTACTTCACCGGCGCGTTCCTCCTCATCGGCGGGTTCCTGGTCGGGAACCGAGGGCCCATGAGACGCGTGGGAGAAGGGGTGGGGATGATGTCGTTCGGCCGGACGATTCGCCGCGCCTCGCCGGACGAGATGCGCGAGTCCGTCAACGTGACGGTGCTCTTCGTGACGCTCGGGTTCATCCTGCTCGCGCTCGCCGTCGCCGTCGACAGCCGCTACGAGCTGGTGTAACGGGACTTTTCCGCCGCCCGGCGTCGTTCTCTCACCACACTCTTACTATCCAACGCGGCGAAGGGGCGTCTAAGCGGTCGTGAAGGACGTTGTCCGCACACAGTGTGTGCGAGCGTGCCCGTACGTGGGTGTCGCTCTCGCTGGACGGCGAGCTCTCCGAGCTCGAGCGCCGGCTGCTCGACGCGCACGTCGCGCGATGCTCCGCCTGCGGTGCCTTCGCGGCGGAGTTGGAGGGTGTCGTCGTGGGCCTGCGGTCGACGCCGCTGACCGCCGTCCCGTCGGGGGCCACCTCGTCCACCTGGCGCCGTCGCACCATCGCCCCGGTGCGTGTTGCGGGCCGGGCCGCTGCCGTCGTCGCCGCCGCTGCAGCCGGGCTGGCGATGTTCTCGCTCGGTGCAGAGTCGGTCTCACCGGTTGCGCCCGAGCGCGCCGCCCGTCCGATCATCATCGACGCGACCTCGATGACCGACACCATGCAGGAGATCGCCCAGCTGCGCGACGCGCGGCGCGCCCAGCTGCTGTCCGTCGCGGACGTCGGCGAAGAGCACTCCGGCACACAGCCTCTGTAGCCGTCCGTTCCGAGACGGGGACGGGCCGCACCGCTACCGTACGGATGTGCTGCCGAACCTCGTCACCGCACACGTCTGACGCCTCGATCACGACGCCCGGGTGGCGTCTGCCCTGGAGAGGTGGGAGACGACGGGTTCTCCGGGTTTGGCGCCGGGAGCGCTCCGGTAGGATGACCGCGCTCGCGCGGCGACTGCGTGCCGCGCTCCGATCACGCCATCACGTCACGCCAGGAGCCCCATGCCCAGCGAGTCAGACCGTAACGTCGGCACCATCGTCGAGATCAAGGGCGTCGTAATCGACGCGGTCTTTCCCGACAGCCTGCCCGAGATCCTCCACGCCGTCGAGATCGCGATCCCGCGCCCCGACGGATCGCACGCCACGCTGGTCGCCGAGGTGCAGCAGCATCTGGGTGACGACCGCGTGCGCGCCGTGGCGATGGACTCCACGGACGGCCTGGCCCGCGGCGTCGATGTCGTCGACACCGGCGGTCCCATCACCGTCCCGGTCGGCGCAGCGACCCTCGGCCGCCTCTGGAACGTGATCGGCGAGGCGATCGACGAGAAGCCCGAGCCGGAGATCACGGAACGCTGGCCGATCCACCGCGACCCCCCGCAGTTCCGCGACCTGTCTCCGAAGATGGAGATCTTCGAGACCGGGCTCAAGGTCGTCGACCTGATCGCGCCGTACATCAAGGGAGGCAAGGTCGGCCTCTTCGGCGGCGCCGGGGTGGGGAAGACGGTGCTCATCCAGGAGCTGATCCACAACGTCGCCATGCAGCACGGCGGCGTGTCCGTGTTCGCGGGAGTCGGCGAGCGGACGCGCGAGGGCAACGACCTCATGCTGGAGATGGAGGAGTCCGGCGTGATGGACAAGGTCGCGCTCGTCTACGGCCAGATGAACGAGCCGCCGGGGGCGCGCCTGCGCGTCGGCCTCTCGGGCCTGACCATGGCGGAGTACTTCCGCGACGAGGGCCAGGACGTGCTGCTGTTCATCGACAACATCTTCAGGTTCGTCCAGGCGGGCTCCGAGGTGTCGGCGCTGCTCGGCCGTATGCCCAGCGCCGTCGGCTACCAGCCGACCCTCGCGACGGAGATGGGTCAGCTGCAGGAGCGCATCACCTCCACCCGAACGGGATCGGTCACGTCGGTGCAGGCGATCTACGTGCCTGCCGACGACCTCACCGACCCGGCGCCGGCGAACACGTTCGCGCACCTGGACTCGACGACGGTGCTCTCCCGCGCGATCGTGGAGAAGGGCATCTACCCCGCCGTCGACCCGCTCGACTCGACCTCACGCGCGCTGACACCGGGTGTCGTCACGGACGAGCACTACGCCGTGGCGACGAACGTGCAGCAGGTGCTGCAGCGCTACAAGGACCTGCAGGACATCATCGCCATCCTCGGCATGGACGAGCTCACCGACGAGGACAAGCTCGTCGTGGCGCGTGCCCGCAAGATCGAGCGCTTCCTGTCGCAGCCGAACTTCGTGGCCGAGCAGTTCACGGGCACGCCCGGCAAGTACGTCAAGCTCGAGGACACGATCGCCGGCTTCCGCGCGATCCTCGAAGGCGAGTGCGACGAGCTGGGCGAGGCGTCGTTCTACATGGTCGGCGGGATCGAGGAGGCGTTCGAGAAGGGCCGCCAGCTCGAGCAGGTCTCGGCGTAGTGGCCGCCTACTAGCCGCCGATGGCCGACGCGCACCCGAAGTTCGACGTCGAGGTGGTGACACCCGACGGGCCGGTGTTCCAGGGCGAGGCCGAGCTGCTCATCGTCCCGGGCGCTGCGGGTGAGATCGGAGTGCTCGCGCGCCACGCGCCGCTCGTCGCGACGCTCAAGGCCGGCTCCACCCGCGTCCATCTCGGCAGCAACGAGGTGCTCGAGTTCGCGACGGGCCCCGGGTTCTTCAAGGTCGAGACGGACAAGGCGCTCGCGCTCGTGGACGATGCCGTCAGCGTCAAGGAGATCGACGACGCGCGGGCCCAGACGCAGCTCGACGAGGCGCAAGCCGAGCTGGCCAAGGTCGATGCCGGTGAGTCGACCGCTGACCGCTGGCAGCTCGAGCAGCGCATCAAGCACGCAGAGAACCAGCTCGCGGTCTCGGGTCGCACGACGGGGTGAAGAAGCGGAGGCCCGCAAGGCGGGCCTCTCCGTCAGGTGTCTGCCTTCAGGCTGACACCGGTGCTGTTGCGGGGCGCGACCAGGTGTCCGCCTTCAGGCTGACACCGCCTTTGCTCGCGGCGCGCGGCTGAAGGCAGGCACCACGACCGAGCGAGGGTTGGTGCCCGGCCGTGGCCGGGCACCAAGTGGCTGGGAATCAGCGCGCCAGAGCCCGCTCGACGATCGCTGTCGGGACGACGCGGATCACACCGCGGCCCCCGCGGTTGTAGTGGTAGACGACGCCGATCGGCTCGATCTCTGCCCGCGGCACCACCGGAGCTCTCGCGATCACTCGCTGTACACCAGTGCGCAGGTCGAGCGTACGCACGGTGCGACCATGGACGACGACGGCGACTCCGTAGTGCGCGTCGATGGCCGGGCTGGTGCCCCGCTGCATCGGCCAGGACGCGAGTCGAGCGCGTCGGCTGACGCTGAACACGTCGACGCTCGATGCGCGCAGTACGACGAGTCGGTCTGCCCGGAGCGCGATGGCGCGCGCGCCCGGGACGGCGAAGACGCCAAGCGGCCGGCCCAGGTACGTCTGGAGCTCGACCTGCCCGCCACGCAGCACGGCGATCCGCCCAGTGTCACCGACGATCCCCCGAGCCTGTGCGGAGGGCCTGACGGCGGTGATGCCGAGGCCCGGCGCAACACGGCTGGGCGGCGGCGACAGGTGGCGATCCGGCGCGACGGCCAGCACGCGCCCGTCGCCGGCGACAGACGAGACCCCGATCCCGGAGCGGAAGCTCGAAACGGTCATCTCGACGCAGGCGATGATGCTCGAGGCGACGGTCGTCTGGCCGCGTGCCGACGACATCGTCCACGTCGCCCTGCTGCCGCCGATCGCGAGGCGCGTAACACGGTCAGCCGTGCCCTTGGCAGGGCAGCTCGGCCCGTTGGGCATCGTCAGACGCGCGACGTGATTCCACGCGACGTTCCAGAACATGATGCGGTTGCAGCGAGTTCCCTCGTCCCTCACCGCGAACGCGACCCTGGGCCCGTCGACGGCGAGGGCCGCGATCGGCCGAACGGTCGTGAGCTCGCCAACGGCCTGATCGATCGCCCGCATGACAGCCGTCCGCGGGACGAAGCTGATTCTCGTACGGCCTGCGCGGGTCTCGCGCTTGCGCAGGTTGTCGAGGTACACGACCCCTGAGCCGAGGATCCGTGGCCGGTCGCCGGTCCGCACCATGCCGAGCAACGCCTGCCGGCCGTCGTGCAGACGGATCGCAAAGAGGCCGTTGCCAGGCGAGACATAGATCGCGATCCCGTGCGAGACATCGATCGCACTCGCATGCCCGAGGAGCGGCCAGTCGTAGCGCAGCCCTCGCCGGGTGCTCACTCGGAGCCGGTCGGGCGTGTCGGGGCCTCCACGGACAACGGTGACGGTCGTACCGCCACCCGCCCAGCGGACGCGGGCGACAGGAGCGGTTACCCCCTGCGCGCAAGCGGTGACGCGGGACGTCGAAGAGCCGGCGCCGGGGCCGCGGAAGCTCCACACCGTCCGCTGACAGACATCGGCCAGCCGGCGCACGACGGTGACCTGGTCGCCGTCGATCGAATAGCGGACGACGTCGCCGTCGAAGACGAGGTGGGTCGTCGCAGCATTGACGACGCCGTAGTGGTCCTTCCAACCGGTTGGGCCGGCTCCGGCTCCGACGCTCAGCGGCAGCGCAAGCGCGGCGAGCGTGACACCGGTGACGGCGAGCAGGCGAAAGCGCGATGGCATGGCATTTCCTCCTCGTGAACGTGCCCGACGGTCGTGCCGATCGGCACGAGTCTAGTTTCGTCACGCGCGCGGCACAAGCAGGCGTGCACGCCATCCGGGGTACCCCGCCTCACCGAAACGTGCGATGCGATGCGAGCGATGCGAACCCGATGAGATGAGCGTGACCTCGCTTGTCGCCGGGACACACGTCGCGGACGACCACGTCGAGACGGTCGGGCGAACCGTGCTGGTCGTCGAGGACGAGCCGACCGTCCGCTCGGTCGTGGAGCGGTGTCTCGCGCAACTCGGGCTCGTCGTCTCCTCGGCCGGGAGCGTCACGGAGGCGCGCCACGTGCTCGCCGCCGGCCCTGTCGACCTGCTCGTGACAGACCTCGGCCTCCCCGGCGAGAGCGGCGTCGATCTCCTGCGTAGCCTCGCCGCGGAGGATCGGCCGGCAACCATCGTCCTCACCGGGTCGGACAGCCAGGACGCGGTCCGGAGCTCCCTCGACCTCGGCGCGTTCGCCTACCTGACGAAGCCGCCGACGCTTGGCGGGCTGCAGATCGCAGCGGTCGCCGCACTGCGCCAGAAGGACCTCGAGACCATGCACCGATCGACCATCGCCCGCCTGCGTGACGAGGTCGCGCGGCGAAGCGCGGCCGAGCACGCCGCGCTCGAGGCGCTGGAGGATTCTGTCACCGTCCTCGCCCGCGCGATCGAGAGTCGAGACATCGTCACCGGCGACCACGTCGACCGCATGAGCGCGTACTGCGCGCTGATCGCAGCCGAGCTCGGCATGTCCGTCGAGGACCAGCTGCGGTTTGCGCTTGCCGCGCGTCTGCATGACGTCGGCACGGTGGCCGTCCCCGACCGGCTGCTGCTCAAGGGCGCCGCGCTCGACGAGCACGAGCTCTGGGTCATGCAGAGCCACTGCCAGGCCGGCTACGAGATCCTCGCCGGCTCCTCCAGCCCGGTGCTCCAGCTGGCGGCTGAGGTCGCCCTCACGCATCACGAGTGGTTCGACGGATGCGGGTACCCGCGCGGGCTCAGCGGCAGCGACATCCCGCTCGTCGGGCGAATCGCTGCCATCGCCGACGTGTTCGACGCGCTCACCAGCGAACGTCCCTACCGGGCACCCCTGACACCGTCGGCTGCCATCGAGCTCATGGCGCGCGAGCGTGGGACGCACTTCGATCCCGAGCTGCTCGACCTGTTCCTCGGCTCCGCCCAGGTCCGCGAGCTCGAAGAGCTCGGTCGCCTGTAACGCGACTCCTCAGCTACCCTGGAGTCCCCGGAAAGCTTTGAGGCAGCTTGGCGACCGGGTTACCAAACGCCTAAAGAGCCCCCGCGTTGTCGGCGGGACCGCTCGTAGGCGTGGTCGCCCGGCCGGCGAAGGAGTGACAGTGAGCGCGGCCGAACGACTGAGTGCACTTCTCGCGGAGCGGATCGTGGTGCTCGACGGCGCCATGGGCACGCAGGTGCAGCCGCTCGGGCTGACGGAGGACGATGTGCGGGGCTCGCGCTTTCGCGGCCACGCGAAGGACCTGCGGGGCGACATCGACGTGCTCAGCCTCACTCGCCCGGCGGACATCGAGGCGATCCACCGCTCGTACCTCGCCGCGGGTGCGGATCTGATCACGACCAACACGTTCACCACGCATCCGGCCACGCAGCGCGAGTACGGGCTCGAGGATCACGCGTACGAGCTCGGTCGAGCGGGCGCCGAGATCGCACGGAGCGCGGTCGCCGCTCACGGCTCGGGGATCGTCGCCGGCTCGCTCGGGCCGACGAGCGTCACCCTGTCGCTCTCCCCACGCGTCGACGACCCGTCCTATCGCGTCGCCACCTTCGACGAGATGCGACACGGCTACCGCGAGGTGGCCCGGGGGCTGCTCGACGGCGGCGCCGACGTCCTGCTCGTCGAAACCGTGTTCGACACGCTGAATGCCAAGGCGGCGATCGCGGCGGTCAAGGATCTCGAGGACGAGCGCGGTCACGACATCCCGGTCGTCGTCTCGGTCACGATCGTGGATCGGAGTGGCCGCACCCTCTCCGGGCAGACGGTCGACGCGTTCTGGATCGCGGTCGAGCACGCCGAGCCGCTCGCGGTGGGGATCAACTGCGCGCTGGGCGCGACCGAGATGCGCCCCTTCCTCGGCGACCTCGCCCACATCGCCCCGGTACCGGTGCTGTGCTATCCGAACGCGGGCCTGCCGAACGCGTTCGGCGGCTACGACGAGACTCCGGAGCAGACGGCCCGGTCGTTACGCGCCTTTGCCGAGGACGGGCTCGTCAACGGCGTGGGGGGGTGCTGCGGCACGACGCCCGAGCACATCGCGCGGATCGCCACTGCCGTGCACGGCCTGACGCCCCGTCGCATCCCGGCACGCGTCGCGCGGCCGCGCTTCAGCGGGCTCGAGCCGTTCGAGGTCGACGAGGATGCAACGTTCGTCGTCGTCGGCGAGCGCACGAACGTCACGGGCTCGGCCGCCTTCCGCCGGCTCATCGAGGCCGACGCCTGGCAGGGGGCGCTCGACGTCGCGCTCGACCAGGTGCGCGGTGGCGCCAACCTGCTCGACGTGAACATGGACGCCGACCTGCTCGACGGCGAGCGCGCCATGACCCAGTTCCTCAACCTGGTCGCCACCGAGCCGGAGGTGGCGCGCCTGCCGGTGATGGTCGACAGCTCGAGATGGGAGGTCGCCGTCGCAGGGCTCAAGTGCCTGCAGGGGAAAGGGGTCGTCAACTCGATCTCGCTCAAGGAGGGTGAGCACGACTTCCTGGCCAAGGCCCGCGAGGTGCGGCGCTACGGGGCCGCTGTCGTCGTGATGGCGTTCGACGAGCAGGGGCAGGCCGACACCGTGGCGCGCAAGGTCGAGATTCTCGGTCGCGCCTACGACCTGCTCACGCAACAGGCGGGCTTTGCGCCCGGCGACATCGTCTTCGACCCCAACGTCCTGGCCGTGGCCACGGGGATCGAGGAGCACGACCTGTTCGCGAAGGCGTTCATCGAGGCGGTCCCGCTGCTCAAGGCGCGCTGCCCGGGCGTGCTCGTGTCGGGCGGCATCTCCAACCTCTCCTTTGCCTTCCGTGGCAACGACGTCGTGCGCGAGGCGATGCACGCTGCCTTCCTCTTCCACGCCGTGCACGCCGGGCTCGACATGGGGATCGTCAACGCCGGCCGGCTGCCCGTCTACGACGACATCCCCGCCGAGCTCCTCGAGACGGTGGAGGACGTCGTGCTCGCCCGGCGGCCCGACGCCGCCGAGCGCCTGCTCTCGCTCGCGGCGACGGTG
Source organism: uncultured Actinomycetes bacterium (assembly GCA_963732985.1). Lineage (GTDB taxonomy): Bacteria > Actinomycetota > Thermoleophilia > Gaiellales > Gaiellaceae > Gaiella. The sequence goes on from CAVTBP010000011.1 coordinate 128,197, forward strand.
CAGGGAACCGCGACACAGCGGGAGGACGACCTCGGCTGGCGCGATGCGCCTGTCGCCAAGCGTCTCGAGCACGCGCTCGTGCACGGCATCGCGGACTTCGTCGAGGAGGACGTGGAGGAGGCGCGGCTGGAGGCGACTCGCCCGCTCGAGGTGATCGAAGGCCCGCTCATGGACGGGATGAAGGTCGTCGGCGACCTCTTCGGCGACGGCAAGCTCTTCCTCCCGCAGGTGGTGAAGAGCGCCAGGGCGATGAAGCGAGCTGTCGCCTACCTGGAGCCGTTCATGGAGGCCGACCGGCAGGAGGGTGAGCGTTCGAGCAACGGGACGCTCGTCCTCGCCACCGTCAAGGGGGACGTCCACGACATCGGCAAGAACATCGTCGGCGTCGTCCTCGCCTGCAACGACTACGAGGTGATCGACCTCGGCGTGATGGTCTCGTCGGGCACCATCCTCGACACCGCACTCGAGCGCGGCGCCGATGCGGTGGGGCTGTCCGGCCTGATCACGCCGTCGCTCGACGAGATGGTGCACGTCGCCCGCGAGATGGACCGGCGCGGGATCACCTTGCCGCTGCTGATCGGCGGCGCCACCACGTCGAAGCAGCACACCGCGGTGCGGATCGCACCGGAATATGCGGAGCCGGTGATACACGTGCTCGACGCATCGCGGGTGATCGGCGTGGTGGGCTCGCTGCTCGACCCGGAGCGCAAGGAGACGCTCGACCACGCCAACCGGGCCGATCAGGAGCGGTTGCGCACCGTGTTCGACGAGCGCGGGCGGAAGCCGCTGCTTTCGCTGGCGGCGGCGCGTGACAACCGGACCGCGATCGAGTGGAGCGCAGGCGACCTCGCGGAGCCCGCGTTCACCGGTGTGCGGTCGGTGACCCCCGCCATCGCCGAGCTGCGCCCGTACGTCGACTGGACCTTCTTCCTGCACGCCTGGGAGCTGAAAGGGCGCTATCCGGCGATCCTCGAGGACCCGGAAAGGGGCGCTGCGGCGCGGGAGCTGATCGAGCACGCAAACGCGCTGCTGGACGAGATCGAGACCGACCGGTTGTTCCGGCCCCGTGGCGTGTACGGATTCTGGCCGGCCCGGTCCGAAGGAGACGACATCGTGCTGAGCGGCTCCGAGACCGATTCGGAGACGCGGTTTCCGATGCTGCGCCAGCAGGCAGACCACGGCGACTCACGACCAAACCGGTCCCTCGCCGACATCGTCGCGCCGGCCGACACCGGGCTCGCCGATCACGTCGGGGCGTTCGCGGTGTCGGTGCACGGCGCCGACGAGCTCGCTGCGCGGTTCGAGGCGGAGCTCGACGACTACCGCGCGATCATGGCCAAGGCGCTCGCCGACCGCCTCGCCGAGGCCTTCGCCGAATGGGTGCACGAGCGCGCGCGCCGCGAGTGGTACGCCCCCTCCGAGCAGCTCCCGAACGAGGAGCTGATCGGGGAGCGGTATCGCGGCATCAGGCCTGCCTTCGGCTACCCCGCCTGCCCGGATCACTCGGAGAAGGTGCCCCTGCTCGAGCTGCTCGGCGCCGAGAGCGCCGGGATGGTGCTGACGGAGAGTTGCGCGACGCTGCCGGCTGCCAGCGTGAGCGGTCTCCTGCTCGGCCACCCGCAGGCTCGATACTTCTCGATCGGACGCGATCGCACGCGATCAGGTGGAGGACTACGCCGCTCGCAAAGGCGTCTCGCCACGCGAGGCGGAACGCTGGCTCCGCCCGAACCTGGCCTACGAGCCCCAGGAATAGGGCCCGTCACGGCGTATTCCGCGCCGTGTGGGACGCTGATCCGCTCCTGTTCGTTCGGGACGACATCCACGCGGACATGCCCCTTTGGGCGAATTGCGAATGTCCGCCGAGGCGAGTAGCGTCGAGCCGTGCCTGAGCGCACGTCCGGCCGTCTGGCGTTGCTCCGGCGGGGATCCGCCTTCCGGCTGCTCTTCGCCGCCACTGCGTGCTCCGCCGTGGGGACCTACCTCGCCGCGCTGGCGCTGCTGGTCGACATCCAGGCCCGCACCGGCTCGGGCCGCTGGGCCGCCGCGCTCCTGATCGCCGACTTCCTGCCGATCGTGATCATCGGCCTCACGCTCGGCCCGCTCGTCGACCGCCTGCAGCGACGCCGGCTGATGTTCGTCTCCGATCTCGTGCGCGCGGGAGTGTTCTGCGCGCTGCCGTTCGTCGACGAACCGGCCGCGATCGTCGCGCTCGCGGGTGTGAACGGGATCGCCACCGGCTTCTTCCGCCCCGCGGTCTGGGCAGGGCTCCCGAACCTCGTCGACGACGACGATCTCGATCAGGCGACCTCGCTCCTCTCCACCGTCGAGCACGCAGCCTGGATGATCGGGCCGATCATGGCCGGCGGGCTGCTGGCCATCTCGGGGCCGGGAACGACCTACTGGATCAACGCCGGCACCTTCGTCGTGTCTGCGCTGCTCGTGATCCGGATCCCGGCCCGGCTCCTCCAGTCGGAGGAATCGCTGTCGCGCGGCCACTGGCGCGACGTGCGTGACGGCCTGCGCCTCGTCACCGGCTCCCGTGCGCTCCTCACCGTGCTCGTGGTCTGGAGCACCGCTGCGGTCGCGACCGCCGCGATCAACGTCGGCGAGGTGTTCCTCGCCAAGGACGCGCTCGGCGCCGGCAGCTTCGGGTTCGCCCTGCTCGTCGCGGCGACGGGTGTGGGCTTGATCGTCGGCAGCTTCTTCGCCGGCAGCGTGATCGCGTCGCTCGGGATCACCCGCGTCTACGGCGGCGCGCTCGCTCTGATGGGGGTCGGCTTCGGCCTCGCCGCTGCCGCGCCGACGCTCGCGGTCGCAGCGACGCTGGCTGCTTTTGCCACGATAGGCAACGGGATAGCGATCGTCTGCAACCAGCTCTTCGTGCAGCGCGGCGCTCCGGACAGGATGCGCGGCCGAGCGCTGGCCGTCCTGATGAGCATCTACTACGGCGTGCTCGGGCTCGCCATGGCCGGCGCCGGGATCGTCACCGACGTGGCAGGCCCCCGCGTCACCTGGGCGCTCGCCGGGTGCATCTACCTCGGTAGCGGCATTGACGGCATTCGTGATGACCCGTCACACCCGCGAGGCGCTCGAGGCGCTCGAAGCGCCCCCGCCGAGCGGTCTCGAGCGGCTCGAGTCGCTCCTGACCGAGATCGACACCACGCGGGCGGTCGAGCGCGCGCAGCCGCCGCGCCGGCTGCCCTACATCCCGCGGCGCCGGGCGGGGTAGCGCTCCTGCCGGCCGCGACACCGGTGTCCGGCTGAAGCCGGACACCACGGTACGCGCTCGGTCCTCCGTTGCGCCTAGGCTGCGGCGCATGACGAAGAAGGCGCTGACGGTCGACGAGCTCGCGTCCGGCGTGCGGGCGGGCGACCACCGGGCGATCGCCCGCGCCATCTCGCTCGTCGAGAACCGCGGGCCAGGGGCCGGCGAGCTCGTCCGTGAGCTCTATCCCGACACGGGTCGCGCCATCGCCGTTGGCGTCACGGGCCCGCCCGGGGTCGGCAAGTCGTCGCTGATCGGCGCGCTCGTCCGTCAGGCGCGTGCCGAGGAGCGAACCGTGGGCGTCGTCTCCGTCGACCCGTCGAGCCCGTTCACGCAGGGCGCGTTGCTCGGTGACCGGATCCGGCTGGCCGACCACTTCCTCGATCCGGGCGTCTACATCCGCTCGATGGGGACGCGCGGGCACCGCGGCGGTCTCGCAGAGGCGGCGCTGCAGACGTTGCTGCTCCTCGACGCGGCGGGATGCGACGTCGTGTTCGTGGAGACGGTCGGCGCGGGCCAGAGCGAGGTCGAGGTGATCGGCATCGCGGACGTCGTGCTGCTCGTGCTCATGCCCGGCTCCGGCGACAGCGTGCAGGCCCTCAAGGCGGGCATCATGGAGATCCCCGACGTGATCGCCGTCAACAAGATGGATCATCCCGCCGCGAACGCGATGCTCCGGGAGGTGCGGTCCGTCGTCGCGCTCGACCCCGACCCGTCCCGCAGGCCGACGGTCCTGCTGACCGAGGCGATCAGAGGCGAAGGCGTGCCGGAGCTGTGGGCCGAGCTCGAGAGCCGCCGCGAGGGTCTGGTCGCCGACGGGCGTCTCGAGGAGCGGCGGAGACGGAACCTGTCCGGCGAGGTGTTGAGCCTCGCCACGTCACGCGCGCGTGACCGGCTCGAGCGCGCAGTGGCGAAGGAGCCGGCGCTCGGCGCCCTCGTCGAGCGGGTGGGCCGCCGCGAGCTCGACCCGGTGACAGCGGCAGAGGAGATCGTGGCGTCCGTGCTCGGGGTGGAAGGCGATGGACCGGCCGACGGCCGCTGACGTGCGCGCAGCGCAGGAGCGTCTCGCGGGCGTCGCCCGCGAGACACCCATGCAGAAGTCGGAGACCCTGTCACGGCTCGCCGGCCGGCCCGTGCTGCTCAAGGCGGAGAACCTGCAGCGCACCGGCTCGTTCAAGATCCGCGGCGCCTACAACACGATTGCGCAGCTCTCCGAGGACGAGCGGCGAGCCGGGGTGATCACCGCGAGCGCCGGCAACCATGGTCAGGCAGTCGCCTGGGCGGCGCGCGAGGCCGGCATACCGGCCACCATCGTCGTCCCCGAAGGCGCGCCGATGGCCAAGGTCGACGCCGCGAGGGGGTACGGGGCGGGGGTCGAGCTCGCGGGTGAGGGGTTCGACGAGGCCGTTGCCGCTGCGGAGGCGATCGTGGTGGCGCTCGGGCGCCACCTTCGTGCACCCGTTCGAGGATCCGCGGGTCATCGCCGGGCAGGGCACGCTCGGTCTCGAGCTGGCGGCGCAGCTGCCGGACGGCCCCGGGACGGTCGTGATCCCCGTCGGCGGCGGCGGCCTCGCATCGGGCATCTCGATCGCGCTCCGTGAGGCACGTCCCGAGCTCAGGCTCGTCGGCGTGCAGTCGGCAGCATGCGCGCCCCTGGCCGGGCTCGAGCCGGTCGGCTCCACGGTCGCGGACGGCATTGCCGTGAAGCACCCCGGCGCGCTCACGTCTGCGATCCTCGACGACCTGCTGGACGACATCGTCGTCGTCGACGACGAGGAGATCTCCAAGGCGATCGTGCTGCTGCTCGAGCGGTCGAAGCTCGTCGTCGAGGGTGCCGGCGCGGCGCCAGTCGCCGCGCTCCTCGCCGGGCGGGCAGGCGGGGAGGGCTTCGTCGCAGCCGTTCTCGCGGGCGGGAACATCGACGCGACGACGCTGAGCTCGGTCGTCCGCTTCGGGCTGACTCTCTCGGGCCGCTACCTGGTGGTGAAGATCCTCATCCCGGACAAGCCCGGCCAGCTCGCGCGCATCACCGGCGCGATCGCGGAGAAGCGCGCCAACGTGATCGTCGTCAGCCACCATCGCGAGGGGCGCAACATCGGCGTGCTCGAGACGGAGGCGGAGCTCACGCTGGAGACCCGCGACGAGGAGCACTCGCAGGTCGTGATCCGCGCGCTCGTCGACGAGGGGTTCATCGTGGAGCGGCTGCGCTAGCCCTGGCCGCAAGCGGGATCTCGCTGCGCGAGATCATGGAATCCGCAGGAGCGGATTCCTTCCGCGCATCACCCTGAAGGCGTCCGCTTCGCGGCCGCAAGGCTCTTACGTGCCGCAAGCGGGATCTCGCTGCGCGTGGCGCGCCTTGCAACAGACTGTTGCAAGGCGGGTGCCGCTCGTAGACTCCGCGGCGTGATCACCTGCGAAAGGTGCGGGCGTGAGAGCCCCGACGATGCTGCCTTCTGCGCCGCCTGCGGTGCGCCGCTAGGCGCCGGTGAGGCCCGCGAGGAGCGCAAGGTCGTCACCGCCGTCTTCGTCGACCTCGTCGGGTCGACCGCGCGCGCCGAGCAAGCCGACCCGGAGGACGTTCGCGCGCTCCTGCGCCGCTACCACGAGGCGCTGCGCCGGGATTTCGAGCGCTACGGCGGGACCGTGGAGAAGTTCATCGGCGACGCGGTCGTGGCGGTCTTCGGCGCCCCGACGGCGCACGAGGACGACCCCGAGCGAGCCGTGCGCGCAGCGCTCGCGGCGCGTGAGACGATCGCCACGCTGAACGAGGCCGACGAGGCGCTCGACCTGCACGTGCGCACCGGCATTGCGACCGGTGAGGCGCTGGTCGCGCTCGGCGCGCAACCCGGCGCAGGTGAAGGGATGGTCGCGGGCGACGTGATGAACACCGCAGCCCGGATTCAGGGCGCAGCGCCCGTCGACGGGATCCTCGTCGACGTCCGCGACGTACCGAGCGACCGAGCGCTCGATCGTGTACCGGGCACACGCGCCGGTCGCGGCCAAGGGGAAGGCAGAGCCCGTCGAGGTGTGGGAGGCGGTAGAGGCTCTCGCGCGTGTCGAGGGACTGGGTGACGAGGCGAGAGCGCCGCTCGTCGGTCGCGACCACGAGCGCGCGCTGCTCCTCGGTGCGTTCGCCCGCGTGCGTGTCGAGAAGGAGCCGCAGCTCGTCACGCTCGTCGGCGTGCCGGGTATCGGCAAGAGCCGGCTCGTCGCCGAGCTGCGGCGCTGCCGTGGCGGACGACGAAGAGCTCATCTACTGGCGCTACGGGCGGTGCCTCCCCTACGGCGACGGCGTCACGTACTGGGCGCTCGGCGAGGTCGTCAAGGCTCAGGCCGGCATTCTCGAGAACGACTCTGCCGCCGCTGCGGCCGACAAGCTCGCCCATGCGGTGGCCGACGTGCTCCCCGAGGGTGAGCGGCGCTGGGTCGAGCAGTACCTGCGGCCTCTCGTCGGGCTCGCCGCGGACGAGGGCGCGTTACGCGATCGCCGAGCTGAGACCTACGCCGCGTGGCGCTTGTTCCTGGAGGGGATTGCCGATCAGCGCCCTCTGGTGGTCGTGTTCGACGACCTGCAATGGGCCGACGACGGCTTCCTCGACTTCGTCGACGAGCTGCCGGAGCTGATCGTCGGCGTCCCGCTGCTCGTCGTCTGCAGCGCGCGACCCGAGCTGCTCGACCGACGATCGGACTGGGGCGGAGGCAAGCGCAACGTGCTCACGGTGACGCTCGGGCCGCTGTCGCACGCCGACATCGAGCGCCTCGTGGAGTCGCTCCTGGGGCGCGATCCTGCGGACGACCATCTCCGGAGCACAGTCGTCGAGCGAGCGGCAGGCAACCCGCTCTACGCCGAGGAGTTCGTGCGGATACAGGACACGGCCGATGTCGGAGCGCTTCCGGAGACCGTGCTCGGGATCGTCTCGGCACGCGTCGACCTGCTGCCCGAGGAGGAGAAGGAGCTGCTCCGCGACGCGGCCGTGACGGGGGCCGTCGTCTGGTCGGACGCGCTCCGAGCCGTGTCGGGGCGCGACGAGGATGACGTCGTCGGAGCTCCTGCGGTCACTCGAGCGCAAGGAGTTCCTCCGTCGCGAGCGTCGCTCGTCAGTCGCCGGGGCAACGCAGCACGCCTTCATCCACGCACTCGTCCGCGACGCCGTGTACGCGCAGCTCCCGCGCAGCGATCGCGTGACCCGCCACCTGCGCGTGGCAGCCTGGATCGAGTCGCTGCCCGACGACCGGCGCGAAGACCGTGCCGAGATGCTCGCCCACCATTACCTCGAGGCCATCGAGCTGTCACGTGCCGCCGGGCTCGACGTCAGTGAAGTCGAGCCGAGAGCGGCCTCCGCGCTCAGGGAAGCCGGAACGCGGGCCATCGCCCTCGGGGCGTATCCCGCCGCTGTTCGTGCGCTGCGCGCGTCTGCTGCGCTCATGCCGACGGAGCCGGACGCCGTGCATCTCCGCGAGCTCGGGTTCGCGCTCAACTTCGTCGAGGGAACGGGACAGGCCGAGCTCGAGCAGGCGTTCGAGGCGTTCCAAGCGGATGGCGATCGGGTCGGCGCCGCGGTGACCGCAGCCAACCTCGCACTTGTGAGCTGGCAGCGTGGCGAGGGCACCGGCGAGTGGATCAGTCGGTCGCTCGAGCTCCTCGAGGGCAGTGACCCTTCGCCCGAGCACGCCGGGGTGATCGGTGCAGCGGCTCGTTTTCGCATGCTCGCCGGCGCCCAGGACGAGGGGATCGAGCTCGCGAAAGAGGCAATCGAGATCGCCCTCGCCACGGGCGCGCACGCGGCGCGCGCCTCCGCGCTCATCACGCTCGGGACCGCATACGCGAACTCCGGCGAGCCGGGGTTCCGCGACTTTCTCGACGAGGGCCTGGCGCTGGCGCTCGAGCACGATTCAACCGAGGTAACCCGGGTCTACAACAACCTCGGCTCGATCCTCGGCGATCTCGGTGACCTCGAGCCCGCCCTCGCTGCAGCACGCGCCGGGTTGGCTGAAGTCGAACGCCGCGGCACCCGGCGCGGGACGGGTGGGTTCGCCGTGGGCAACCTCGTCGACATCCTTTCCATTTGCGGCCAGTGGGACGAAGCGGACCGACTCGCGGCCGACGAGCTCGAGCGCGCACGACGCATCGGCGGCCTGTACCAGGAGAGCACGTTCGTGAACGTGCGGGGACAGATCGCGCTCGAACGGGTGGGAGACGTCGACGGCGCAGTCGTAGCGGCGACCGCAGCACTGGAGCACGCGCGTGGGACGGGCGATGTCCAGGCGATCCTGCCGATGCTCGCGGTCGCCGCGTGGACGTTCGCACGCACCGGGCGGGAAGCGGAGGCATCGGCGTGCGTCGACGAGCTGCTGGCGCTCCGGCGGCGGGCTCCGCGGGCCTCGATACCGGGTGAGTGGATTCTCGTCACGGCGCTCACGCTCCAGCGCCTCGGCCGTAGCGGTGAGCTCGAGAGTCTCGCGGAGTCGCGGCGCACCCGGTGGCTCGAGGCCGCGCTGCTCGTCGAGTCCGGCCGTTTCGTCGACGCGGCAGACAGCCTCCGCTCGATGGGCGCGGTGCCCGACGAGGCGGCGGTGCGCGCGCTCGCGGTCTCCGAGTTGCTGGCGGCTGGAGACACGGCTGCTGCGGCGCAGCAGGCGACGCGAGCCAGGGAGATCCTCGAGCAGCTCGGGGCGCACGCACGATTGCGCGAGCTCGACGGGCTCGTCGCCGCCGCCGGCTGACGTCCTGCCGCCGCGCGCCTCGTAGACTCCGCGCGTGCTGGTCTGCACGCGATGCGAGCGCGAGAACCCGGACGACACCAGGTTCTGCGGTGGCTGCGGGGCACCCCTGGTGGTCGAGGAGGTGCGCGAGGAGCGAAAGGTCGTCTCGATCGTGTTCGTCGACCTCGTCGGCTCGACGGCACGGGCCGAGCGGCTCGACCCGGAGGACGTGCGCGCGCTGCTGTCCTCGTACCACGCACGCGTGCGGCGGGAGCTCGAGGGGCACGGCGGGACGGTCGAGAAGTTCATCGGCGACGCCGTCGTCGCCGTGTTCGGCGCCCCCGTCTCGCACGAGGACGATCCCGAGCGCGCAGTTCGCGCCGCGCTCGCCATCCAGGAGGCGATCGAGGAGCTGAACGACGTGGAGCCCGCGCTCGAGCTCGAAGTTCGGGTCGGTGTCAACACCGGTGAGGCGCTCGTCGCCCTCGAGGCGCGCCCGAGCTCCGGTGAGGGCATGGTCTCCGGGGACGTGATCAACACCGCTGCACGGTTGCAGTCGGCTGCGCCGCCGGGCGGCATCCTCGTCGGCCAGCAGACACACCGGGCGACGGAGCGCGCCATCGACTACGCCGAGCACGACCCGGTCGACGCGAAGGGCAAGGCCGAGCCGGTGATCGCCTGGCGTGCCATCCGGCGCCGCGCGAGCTTCGGCGTCGAGCAGGGCGCGGTCGTGCGTGCGCCGCTCGTCGGGCGCGACCGCGAGCTGGCTCTCCTGTCGGACGCCCTCGCGCGCGTCCGCAACGACGAGCGCCCGCAGCTGATCACGCTCGTCGGGGTGCCCGGCATCGGCAAGAGCCGTCTCGTGCACGAGCTGTGGGAGATCGTCAACGCCGATCCCGATCTCATCACCTGGCGCCGAGGCCGGTCGTTGCCGTACGGCGAGGGGGTCGCGTACTGGGCCCTGGGGGAGATCGTCAAGGCGCAGTCGGGGATCCTCGAGTCGGATCGGGCGGACACGGCCGCCGAGAAGCTCGCGCACGCCGTTGCCGACCTGATACCGGAGCACACCGAGGCGGTCTGGGTCGAGCGGCAGTTGCGCCCTCTCGTCGGACTGCCGGCCGCAGACGGTCAGCCGTCACGTGACGAGGCGTTCGCCGCGCGAAGCCGCTTCCTCGAGGCGCTCGCCGAGCAGCGGGCCGCAGTGCTCATCTTCGAGGACGTCCACTGGGCCGACGACGACCTGCTCGACTTCGTCGACGAGCTCACCGACCGGCTGGACGCGGTGCCGCTGCTGCTCGTGTGCACCGCGCGCCCGGAGCTGCTCTCGCGCCGGCCCGGTTGGGGCGGCGGCAAGCTGAACGCGCTGACCCTGTCGCTCGCACCGCTCTCGGACGACGAGACGGCGCGGTTGTTGCAGGCGCTGCTCGACCGCAGCGTGCTGCCCGCCGAGACGCAGGCTGCGCTCATCCGCCGATCCGAGGGGGTGCCGCTGTTCGCGGAGGAGTACGCCCGGATGCTGGAGAGCGGCGATTCGGGCAGCGAGCTACCCGAGAACCTGCAGGGGATCGTGGCAGCGCGCATCGACGGCCTCCCTGCCGCAGACAAGGCAGTGCTGCAGGACGCGGCCGTGCTCGGCAAGGTCTTCTGGACGGATGCGCTCGAGACGCTGTCGGGCATCGACGCAGCTCCGCTCGAGGACTGCCTGCGCCGGCTCGAGCGCCAGGAGTTCGTCCGCCGCGAGCGGCGATCTGCCGTCGAAGGCGCCCGCCAGTACGTCTTCCTGCACGCGCTGGTGCGGGACGCCGCCTACGGGCAGATTCCCCGCGCCGTGCGGTCGGACAAGCACCGGCGAGCGGCAGAGTGGATCGCTGCACTCCCGGCCGACCGCGCCGAGGACCGTGCGGAAATGCTGGCACATCACCTCGAGTCGGCGATCGGGTACGGCGAGGCCGCCGGCGCCCCTGTCGACGATCTGCGGCCGCTCGCCGTCGCCGCTCTGCGTGACGCCGGTGAGCGGGCGTGGGGGCTGAGCCTCGTCTCGCGGGCGGTGCAGCTCTACGACCGCGCTCTCGAGATGACCGCGGGCGCCGCTCCGGATCCCGAGCTTCTGCTCCTCCGTGCAGAGGCCATCTCGTGGGGCGTGGGCATCGAAACCGACCCGACGCCGCTGCTCCGCGCAGACGATCGAGCGCTTCTCGCCTCGGGTAGGCGCGACCTGGCGGCGATCGCGATGGTGACGCTCGAACGCCGGCTCTGGAGAGCGGGCAAGCACGACCCGGCGCTGCTGGATCGCGCCCTCGAGCTGGTGGCCGACGCTGGCCCGACGCTCCGACGCGCGGCCGGGTGCTCGCGCTCGTCGCGGGTCGGCGCGCGATCACGGGAGGCGTCCTCCGAGGAGACACTGCAACTCGCTGTCGAGGCGGTGGAGATCGCGCGCATGCATCACGACCGCTGCCGCCGAGGCGGAGGCACTGAACAACCTGGCACTCGGCCACTCGAACGACGGCGACATCGGTGCCGCGCTGGAGATCGGCCGCAGCGCGCTCGAGCTGGCGCTCGAATGCGGCTCGAGCGACGTGGTCCGGTGCTACAACAATCTCGCGACGTACGAGTTCGTCGCCGGCGAGCTCGACGCAGCGGCTCGGCACCATCGTGAAGCGCTCGAGCTCGCGGTCCGCGTCGGGCACAAGGCACTCGCCCAGCATCTGGAAGCGGAGGTCGTGCTCGACGCATACCTGGCCGGCCAGTGGGACGAGCTCGAGGCCGGCTTCGAGCTCTGGCGGGCTCGTGCGGAGGCCGGAACCCCACATCTGATGGACACACAGCTCCGGATGACCGAGCTCGAGCCCGGGCGGTCGCGCTCTGCCGCGAAGGGCAGCCTGGACCTGGCCGAGCTGGAACGTGTGCTCGACGCGGTGCACGTGGTCGGCGACCCTCAGTCAGTGCTTCCGGCAGTTGGAGAGGCGGTCGGTGCTGCTCGCTGACCGCAGGATTCGCCCGCGATGCGGACGTGCTCCTGGCGAAGTACCAGGAGCTCGCTCGCACGTTGACCTACCCCGCAGGGCCGGAGGTCGTTGCAGCCGCCCTGGCGTGGCTGCAGCTCAGGGGCGACGACCCCATTCCGAGCGAGATCGGCGGGAGCGAGGAGCTCCCCTGGGCGAGCGCTGTCGACCTGATTCGCCGTGGCGATCCCGTGGCAGCCGCCGACGTTCTCGCCGGAATCGGTGCACTCGCGAACGAGGCGCCGGTGCGTCTCTATGCGGCGCAGGCGCTCGCCGACGCCGACCCGGCGGAGGCGCGACAGCAGCTCGAGCTCGCCTGTGCGTTCTGGCGCTCGGTCGGTGCGACGGCTCGCCTCGCCCACGCAGACGAGGTGCGCGCGAAGCTGCGACCGGCCGCCTCGGAGCCAGGCTAGACCGGCCGCCGGCGCAGGCGGTGGACGAGCAGCAGGCTGCCGGTGACGACGACCAGGCCCGCGACAGCCGCAACAGCGGCCCGCCCGAGGTGAGACGGCGGCGCGGCGTCCGCCCGTCGCGGGGGTCAGGGTCAGCTCCGGCTGCCACGTCGTCTCGATGCCGTCCTCGTATCGTTGCCGGGCCTCGAGCTCGACTGCTCCGACGGGGCCGAGGCCCTCGCAGCTCGAGCGGAAACTCGACGGCATCCTCGCCGCCGATCGCGCCGCCCGACCAGGTGACAGTGCGCTCGGTGTGCTCGACGACCCAGCCGTCGGGCGCGACGGCGGACGCGATCTCGACCTGAGGCGGCAGCTCGACGGTGAGCGCGACAGTGGTGTGGCCGTCGCGCTCGTTCGGAGTTCCCAGAGCCACGACCACGGTGGCACCCTGCTCGAGCGACGGCGGGCTTGACGGTGACGTGGGCGGCTGCGGAGGGCGCGAGGAGGAGCAGGCCGACTGCAGCGCCGCCCGCTCGGGCCCCGCCCCTCATAGGCCGAGGTGGCGGGCGATCACCATCCGCTGCACCTCGTTCGTGCCTTCGCCGATCTCGAGGATCTTCTGGTCGCGGTAGAGGCGGGAGATGGCGAACTCGTCCGTGTAGCCGTAGCCGCCGTGGATCTGGAGTGCCTGGTTGACGACCCGGTTGGAGAGCTCGCCGGTATAGAGCTTCGCCATCGCCGCCTCGAGCGCGAACGGCCTGCCCTGATCCTTCAGCCACGCGGCCTTGTAGACCAGCTGGCGGCCCGCCTCGATCTCGACCGCCATGTCCGCGAGCTTGAAGGCCACCGCCTGGAAACGTCCGATCGGCTTGCCGAACTGGGTGCGCTCCCGTGCGTACCGGTCGGCGAGATCGTAGGCGCCCTGCGCGAGGCCGACTCCCATGGCGGCCACCGAGATCCGGCCGCCGTCGAGGATCTCGAGGAACTGGCTGAACCCCTGGCCGCGCTTGCCGAGCAGGTTGCCTTCCGGCACGAGGCAGTCGGCGAAGGCGAGCGCACGGGTATCCGATGCCTTCCAGCCCATCTTGTGCAGCGGCGCCGAGATCTCGTAGCCGGGTGTGCCGTTCTCGACGACGAGGTTCGAGATCTCGTCGTCGCCGGTGCGGGCGGTGATCGTGACACCCCAGGTGATGTCGGTGCCCGCGTTGGTGATGAACATCTTGGAGCCGTTCACCAGCCAGCCGCCGCCGTCCGCCGGCACCGCCGTCGTGCGCGTCGCGCCTGCATCCGAGCCCGCCTCGGGCTCGGTGAGGCCGAACGCCGCCAGACGGCGTCCCGAGGCCAGCTCGGGCAGCCAGCGCTCCTTCTGCTCCTCGTCGCCGAACAGGTAGACGGGCATCGTGCCCAGCGAGGTGTGGGCAGCAACGGTGATGGCGACGGAGGAGTCGACCCGGGTCAGCTCCTCGATCGCGACGGCGTACGACACCGTGTCGCCGCCGGCGCCACCGTGCTCCTCGGGGATCGGGATCCCCATCAGGCCGAGCTCGGCCATCTCGGCCACCAGCTCGTAGGGGAAGCGGGCCTCGCGGTCGAGCTCCTCCGCGAGCGGCGCGACCCGCTCCAGCGAGAAGGCCCGCACGGTGTCCCGGATCAGCTCGTGCTCGCCCGACAGGTCGTAGTCCACGAGGGACGATCGTAGCCGCAGTCGCGCGTCGTGCTGCGGCTAGGCTGGCAACATGCGGGCTGAGCTCGACCGGGGCGGCATCGCGGTGCTGTCCGGCGGGCACGGTGCCGTCGACTTCGCCTCCGGAGCGGTGCCCGCGATGCTGCCGTTCCTGGCCGAGCGCTTCGACCTCAGCTACACGCTGACCGCGCTGCTGATGCTCTCGGCGACCATCTCGTCCTCCCTGGTGCAGCCGCTCTTCGGTCTGCTCTCGGACCGCCGCGGCGCGATGTGGCTGCTGCCCGCCGGCGTTCTCGTCGCGGGCGCCGGGATCGCGTGCGCCGGGGTGGCGCCGAGCTACGGGCTCGTGCTGGCCGCGGTGTTCGTCGCGGGTCTCGGCATCGCCGCCTATCACCCGGAGGGAGCGAAGTTCGCGTCGTATGCGAGCGGTCAGCGGCGCGCGAGCGGCATGTCCCTCTTCAACGTCGGCGGGAACACCGGCTACGCGCTCGGCCCCATCATCATCACCCCGATCGTGGTGTGGCTCGGGCTCAACGGAACGCTCGTTGCCGCGCTGCCGGTGCTCCTCATCGGGGTGGCGATCATCCTCGTGCTCCCCTACCTGCGCGACCTGAGGCCTACGGCGGCCTCGCGTGCGGTTGCCGGGGAGGACCGGCCGCGCGCCATGGCCGTGCTGATCGGCGTCATCCTGCTGCGCACCACGACCTGGTTCGGGCTGATCACGTTCGTGCCGCTGTGGGTCGTGTCCCTCGGCCATTCGGAGGCCGACGGGAATCGGCTGCTCTCGCTGATGCTCGTGGCAGGGGTCGCCGGCGCGCTCGTGTTCGGGCCGGTCGCCGACCGGATCGGGCTCCGTCGCACGCTGCTCGCGACGACCGCGGTGCTGCCGCCGCTGGTGCTCACCTTCGTGTACGTCGGCGGTGTCCCGGGCGCGATCGCCCTGATGCTCGTCGGTGCCTGCGTGGTGGGGACGTTCGGCGTCGTCATGGTGCTGAGCCAGCTCTACCTGCCGCGGCACGTGGCGCTGGCCTCCGGGCTCAACGTCGGGCTCGCGGTCGGTCTCGGCGGCGTCGCGGCGGTCGCGCTCGGCGCGGTGGCCGATGCGGTCGATCTCGAGACGGCGCTGACGATCTGCGCGGTGACGCCGGTTCTCGCGGCGGCGTTGTGCCTGCTTCTGCCGTCGCCCCAGGCGCGGCTTGCCCCGGCACCGGTTGGTGCATAGGTTTCAGACAGGAGGAGAGTCGCCATGAGCGTGCAGGAGTTCTTCGAGCAGCTGCCGACGAAGGTCGATCCGGCGAAGACGGCCGGGATGACGAACAGCTACGTGTTCGACGTCGCAGGACGTCGGTCAGTGGACGGTCACCGTGGCCGACGGTGCCGTCTCGGTCGCGGAGGGCGCCGGTGAGGCGGACTGCACGATCTCGGCCAGCGAGGAGACGCTGCTCAAGATCGCGCGCGGCGAGGCCAACCCGACCACGGCGTACATGACCGGCAAGCTGAAGATCGCCGGCGACATGGGCGCCGCGCTCAAGCTCCAGAAGCTGTTCTGAGCCTCACCCGGGACGGCCTCAGCCTGACCCGTTCCGGCCGCCGGATCGCATAGGATCGCAGCGTGTTCCTGCTCGTCCGGATCGTCGTTCTCATCGGCATCAACGTCCTGGCGCTGATGGTCGTCGACTGGATGTTCGACAGCGTCACGATCGACGGGTGGTGGCCGCTGATCATCGGCGCGACCGTGCTCGGCTTCGCCAACGCGATCCTGAAGCCGATCCTGGCGATCCTCACTCTGCCGCTGATCATCATCACGTTCGGGGTGGCCTACTTCGCCATCAACGTCCTCATGCTCGCGCTCGCCGAGTGGATCGCCCCGGACTTCTCGATCGACGGCTTCTGGACGTACGTCGGCGCGACGATCGTCGTCTGGTTCGTGAACGTCGTCGTCGGCTGGCTGCTCAGCCTCGGCGAGCGCGAAGCCGCGCGCTAGCCCAACTCGACGAGGTCGGCGCCGGCGACCACCGAGTCGCCGACTGCCACGTGCACCGCTGCCACCGTGGCTGCGAACGGCGCCGTGACCGGGTGCTCCATCTTCATCGCCTCGAGCGTCACGAGCGGCTGTCGCGGCGTCACCGCGTCCCCCGGGGAGACGTGGACCGCGATCACCGTCCCGGGCATCGGCGCGGTGACGCCGCCGCTCCCGCCCGAAGGTCGCTCCTGCGCGGCTGCGTCCGGGTCGGGTGGCGCAGCGGGTGGCGGCGCAGGGAGGTTGAGGCGCCAGGCGCGGCCGAACGCGCCGGTCGCGATCCGGAGGGGTGGCGCGGAGAGCGGCGGATGCTCGACGAGGAAGGCGGTCGACACGTCGCCGGCGCGGAACGCGGGGTGCGAGACAAGCCAGCGCAGGAACGGGAGGTTGGTCACGAGGCCGGTGACGTCGGTTTCCGCAAGCGCCCGCGCCAGCGCGTCGAGCGCCGCGTCACGCGATGCACCGCGCGCGACGAGCTTCGCGATCATCGGGTCGTAGCCGGTCCCGATCTCGTCACCGGCCTCGACCCCTGCGTCGACCCGCACGTCGCTCGGCAAGACGAGCCGCTCGATCCGACCGCTCTGCGGGAGGAAGGTCACGGGATCCTCGGCGTACAGCCGCGCCTCGATCGCGTGCCCGAGCGGGGGTTGGTGACACTCTGTTGCAAGCGGCTCCCCCGCCGCGATCCGGAGCTGCCACTCGACCAGGTCGAGCCCGGTGACCTCCTCGGTGACCGGGTGCTCGACCTGGATGCGGGCGTTGAGCTCGAGGAAGAACACCTCGTCCCCGGCCACGAGGAACTCGGCCGTGCCGGCTCCTCGATATCCGATCGCGGACGCGAAGGCGACGGCGCCGTCAGCGATCCGGGCGCCGACGGCCTGGTCGAGGCGGGGTGGAGGTGATTCCTCGACCACCTTCTGATGCCGTCGCTGCACCGAGCAGTCCCGCAGCCCGACGGTCACGATCTCGCCGTGCGCGTCGGCCAGAAGCTGCGCCTCCACGTGGCGAGGACGGTCGAGGAAGCGCTCGCAGAAGACGGTGTCGTCGCCGAAGGCGGTCTCCGCTTCGCGCGCCGCCGCTGCGAGCGCGTCGTCGAGCTCCTCGGGGCGGCGGACGACGCGCATGCCGCGGCCGCCGCCGCCGGCAGCCGCCTTCACGACGAGCGGGTAGCCGACCTCCGCAGCCTCGCCGGTGGCGAGGGTGGGGATGCCGTGCTCGCGGGCGATTCGCTTGGCGGCGAGCTTGTCGCCTCCCAGGCGAAGCACGTCCGGTGGCGGCCCGACCCACGTGAGCCCTGCCGCTTCGACAGCGTCGGCGAGATCGCCGCTCTCGGCCAGGAAGCCGTAGCCGGGGTGGACGGCGTCCGCGCCCGCCTGCAGAGCGGCGCGGACGTGCTCGGCAGGGTCCAGATACGAGGCGATCTCGACGACGGTGTCGGCCGAGCGGGCGTGGAGCGCACCGCGATCGTCGGGTGCCACGACAGCGGCTGTCTCGATCCCCAGCCGCCGACACGTGCGAAAGACGCGCAGCGCGATCTCGCCGCGGTTCGCAACGAGCACTCGTCGGAACGGCATCGCCGAGAGACTAGGCCCCTGGAGCTCAGCCGGTCGAGACGAGCGCGACGGCGATCAGCGCCAGAGCCACGCCGGCCAGTTGCGGTCGCGTCAGGCGCTCGCGCAGCAGCGCTGCGGCGAGCAGCACGGTCGTGACCGGATAGAGCGAAGCGAGAACGACCGCCACGGAGACAGGCCCGCGCTGCAGCGCGACGAGCAGCAGCGCCGCGCCGATCACCTCGAGCAGTCCGAGCAGGCCGATGGGCGGCAACTCGCGGGTCGGCACGCGGACACCCCGGGTGAGCACCAGCGCCGCTCCGAGGAGCACCCCCGCGGACGCAATCCGCGAGATCGGGACGGGCCACAGCCCTGCGTCGGAGTCCGTGAGCGAGTACGTCACGAAGAACACGCCGAACAGGACGCCCGCACCGATTCCGATCAGGATCGCTCTCGTGTCGCCGCCGCCGTGTGCGCCCGTGGCGAGCGAGACGATCACGATCGCTGCGATCGCGAGGACGATGCCTACGACGGCCGGCGCGCCCGGGATCTCACCACGGGTGAAGTCCCAGACGACGGGGATCGTCGCCCCAACGGCGCCCGTGACGGGCGCGACCAGGCTGATCACCCCGCGCGCCAGCGCCGTGTAGAACAACCCAAGCCCGAGCCCGACCGCGGCGCCGCTCACGAGCGACCATCCGATGTCGCCCGCCGTGACACGTTCCCAGTCGAAGAGGAACGCCGCGGGGATCGCGCAGAGCAGCCCGGCCACCTGTACGAGCGCGGCGACGCGCACGGGTGGGAGTCGGCGCGAGATGACCCCGCCGAAGAAGTCGACGCCGCCGATGATCGCGGCCGACGTGAGCGCGAGGAACGCCGTCACGCGTCGTCGGGTGACGGCGCCCAGCCGGGCCGGCGGCGCTCGAGAAAGGCACGCAGGCCTTCCTGTCCCTCGTCGCTCGCGCGGCGCTCGGCGATGCGCCGTGCGGTCTCGAGCCCGTCGGGACGGTCGAGCACGAGCCGCTTCGCGTGGCGCGCGGCCCGCGGGCCCTGCGGTGCGCAGCTCGCCGAGCAGCCGGTCGAGCGAGCCGGCGAGGTCGCCGGTCACCTCGTGCACGAGCCCGATGCGCAGCGCGGTGGAGGCGTCGAAGCGCTCACCCGTGACGAAGTACCGTCGCGCGGCGCTCTCGCCGATCTTGCGCAGGGCAAAGGGCGAGATCACGGCGGGGATGATCCCGAGCTTCACCTCGGAGAAGCCGAACACCGCCTGCTCGTGTGCGATCACGACGTCGGCGCACGCGACGAGCCCTGCACCGCCGCCGAGGGCGTGACCCTGCACGACCGCCACCACGGGAGCCGGGCAGCCGTCGACCGCTTCCAGCATGCGGCGCAGTGCGGTCGCGTCGGCGACGTTCTCGTCCTGGGTGAGGTCGACCGACGCTCGCATCCACTCGACGTCGGCTCCGGCGCAGAAGCTGGCCCCGTCACCGGCAAGCACGACGGCACGCGCGGTACCGACGTCGACGAACGCCTCCGCGAGCTCGGCGATGAGGGCGGCGTCGAACGCGTTTCGCGTCTCCGGGCGCGCGAGCGTGACCCGCAGCACGTCACCGTCCCGCTCGATGCGCAGCGCACCCACGCCGGTGAGTGTAGATGGCTGCTCGACGACTCCCGTGCGCCCGGATGGGGGTCGAATACCATCGCCGCAGCCGTCGCTCGCCCTTGCCCGTACTGCCGGTACGCGCGCGGTCGATCGACGTCTGCGGCTCGATCTCGACCCTCCCCGAACGCATGCGAGCCGTCGAGCAGCCATCTAGAGTCGCCGCATGCTCAGAGGCGCGATCGCGGCGGCGGTGACGCCGCTCACGGACAGCGGGGAGTCGCTCGACGAGGGCGCCGTCGGCCCGTACGCCGACTTCTTGCATGCGGCAGGTCTCGACGGCGTGCTGACGCTCGGCACGAACGGTGAGGGAATCCTGCTCGGCGTCGCCGAGCGGCGACGCGTGACGGAGCTCTTCGTCGAGGCATCCCGTGGTCGGCTGCTCGTCGCCGCGCACTGCGGCGCGCAGACGACGGCGGACACGGTGTCGCTGGCCGAGCACGCCGCGACGGCGGGAGCCGACGCGGTGGCGGTGATCGGGCCGCCGTACTTCAAGCTCGATGCGGCTGCGCAGCGAGCCCACCTGCTCGCCGCGGCCAACGCGTGTGCACCGCTGCCCTTCTACGTCTACGAGTTCGCGGCAACGGCCGGGTATGCGTTCGAGCCGGAGATGCTGCGGCGTCTGCGCGACGAGGCGGACAACCTGGCCGGGCTCAAGGTGTCCGACACGCCGTGGGAGGCGTTCGAGCGGTATCTCCTCGACGGCCTCGACGTGTTCGTCGGGCCCGAGGCGCTGATCCATAGAGGCATGGAGGCAGGTGCGGTCGGCGCGGTCTCTGCGCTTGCCTCGGCGTTTCCGGCGGAGGTGGCGGCCGTGGTGCGCAATCCCACCGAGGCCGGGGCAGCCGGCCTGGCCGAGATCCGGGGCAACGTCGAGGCGTTCCCCCGCCAGGCCGCCCTCAAGCACGTGCTGGGGCGAAAGGGCGTTCCCGTGGGGCCTGACGTACGCGCGCCGCTACGCGGTCTCACGCAGGACGAGGCCGGCCGGCTCGACGGCTGGCTCGCCGGCGCGGGCCTGTAGGGGCCGGACGGATCCGGCCCCTACAGGGAAACGTGTGCCGGGCGTCAGCCCGGCACCGGTGCTCGGGCTACTCCTCGCCAGGTGGCGGAGGTGGAGGGGGAACCTCGCCACCACCGTCGTCCGAGCACAGTCCTGCGAAGCGGTCGTTCAGCCGGTCGAGCGACGCATCGAGTCGTGCCAGCTGCCACTGCAGCACGTTCACGAGGGTTCGCGCGACTCGCTGCTGCGCCGGCCGCAGCTGGCCGCTCGCGATCTGTGCCTGCAGCTGCGCGATCACCGCAGCCACGCCGTCTCTCGTCGATTCGAGGACGGAGATGCCGTTCGCCAGCCGCTCGCACTGCGGCGAGAGCGCCTGCGATGCCTGTGGTGCCGCAAGCGCCGCACCCGCACCGCCAAGCGCGAGCAGCGTCACCACCACCACAGCTGCCAGGGTCCGTCGTGCCGTCGTCACGCGTCGTTCTCCTCTCACTTCGTGGGCCGCTGCAGCGGTCATCGGCACAACAGGTGACCGAGCCACAGGCCTGAATCAAGTGACCTGAGTCGGGGTACCCCGTTCAGGACGGCACGACGTCTCGAATCGCCTCGTTCGAGCCCCCAGCACCGGTCCGCGCGGACGCGCGAGCGGCCTCTACGTCGTGTCGAACTCCTCGTAGGCGTCCGGCTCGCGGCCGATCAGCTCGCGAGCCCCCGCAAGGCCGTCGGGCATCTCGTCGCCGATCACGAGCGCACCGAACCGCTCCGACGCGTCGTTCCAGAGCCAGGTCGACGGCGCGTCGAGCGGCGCGAGCGTGTCTCTGAGCTCGTCGATCGTCGTGGAGCTCTCGAAGAGGCTCCACAGGAAGATGCGGACGATCACTCCTCGGGCGGATCCCACGGCTCGTAGACGCCACCGGGGACGCCGCCGATGACGAGGAACGACATGCCCGTCGGGCCCGGCCGCCGGGCGGCGCTTCGCGTCCGGCGAGACGAGCACGTAGCGGCCCGGCTTCAGCTCGACCGTCTCGCCCTCGACGTCGAGGCTGCCGTGGCCGGACAGGCACAGATAGACCTCCTCCTGACCGGACCCGGACTCGTCGTGCTCCGAGCCGACCTTGTCCGGTGGGAAGTCGATCTGCGTGAACCCGAACGCGGTGGCGCCGAGGTGGTGGCGGATGAACTTGAACGACCCCCACACGTAGGGGATGTCTTCGACGTCGACGTACGAGTGCGACACGACTGCTCCTTTCGGGAGGGCCTACATCCTGAAGATGCCGAAGGTGGTCTCGGGCACGGGGGCGTTCGCCGCCGCCGCGAGGCCGAGGGCCAGCACGTGACGGGTGTCGAGCGGGTCGATGATCCCGTCGTCCCACAGGCGCGCTGTCGAGTAGTAGGGCGAGCCTTCTCGGTCGTACGTGGCCCGGATCTCCTCCGGGTCGGTGTCGCCGACCATGGAGAGCACGGTCGCGGCCTGCTCGCCGCCCATCACCGAGATGCGGGCGTTGGGCCACATCCAGAGCTGCCGCGGCCCGTAGGCGCGGCCGCACATCGCGTAGTTGCCGGCGCCGAACGAGCCGCCGGTGACAACCGTGAGCTTCGGCACGTCGGCGCAGGCGACTGCGGTGACGAGCTTGGCGCCGTCGCGTGCGATGCCGCCCTCCTCGTACTCCTTGCCGACCATGAACCCGGTGATGTTCTGCAGGAAGACGAGCGGGACGCGCCGCTTGCAGGCGAGCTCGACGAAGTGAGCGCCCTTCTGGGACGACTCTGCGAAGAGGACGCCGCGGTTGGCGAGGATCCCCACCGGGTGACCTTCGATCCGCGCGAAGCCGCAGACCAGCGTGTCCCCGTACAGCGCCTTGAACTCGTGGAAGCGGCTGCCGTCGACGATGCGCGCGATCACCTCCAGCGGGTCGAGCTCGTGACGGAAGTCCTCGGGCACCAGGCCGTAGAGGTCGGCCGTGTCGGCGGCCGGCGGCTCGGGCGGCGCGATCGTCCAGGGGCGACGGACTGGGGGTCGCCGAGGTGACGGACGATCTGGCGTGCGATCGCCAGCGCGTGCTCGTCGGAGGTCGCGAAGTGATCGGCCACGCCCGAGCGCCGGGTGTGGACGTCCGCGCCGCCGAGCTCCTCCGCCGTCACGTCCTGACCGGTGGCTGCCTTCACGAGTGGCGGGCCGCCGATGAAGATCGTGCCCGTGCCCTGCACGATCACCGTCTCGTCCGACATCGCCGGCACGTACGCGCCACCCGCGGTGCACGAGCCCATCACGACCGCGATCTGCGCGATGCCCTGCGACGACAGCCGCGCCTGGTTGTAGAAGATCCGCCCGAAGTGCTCCCGGTCGGGGAACACCTCGGCCTGCAGCGGCAGGAACGCGCCCCCCGAGTCGACGAGGTACACGCACGGGAGCCGGTTCTGGCCTGCCACCTCCTGCGCGCGGAGATGCTTCTTCACCGTGAGCGGGTAGTACGAGCCGCCCTTGACGGTGGCGTCGTTCGCCACCACGACGCACTGCCGCCCTTCGATCACGCCGATCCCGGTGACGATCCCGGCGGCCGGGGCGTCGCCGTCGTAGAGCTCCCAGGCAGCGAGCGCGTTCAGCTCGAGGAACGCGGAGCCCGGGTCGACGAGGCGGTCGATCCGCTCCCGGGCGGTGAGCTTGCCCCGCGAGCGGTGCCGCTCGAGTGCCTTGTCGCCCCCGCCGCGCGCCACCAGCGCGGTGCGCTCGCGCAGCTCGGCGACGAGCCCTTCCATGCGGGCGCGCCGCAGCTCGAAGGTCTCGTCGCGGACGACGTTCGAGGTGAGGACACCCACGGGCGGAGCCTATCGCGACCACCTCGCGGCTTCGGCCCGTACTCGGCGATGTCACCGATCCTGCCCGCCGCAGCGACGTTCTCCCCTGAGCACACCACGATCGTGCGACGATGAGGGCCGTGGCCAGGCTCGGGCTGTTGGCGGTGATCGTCGTGCTCGGCCTCGGCGCGGCCGGGTGTGACGAGGGCAGCGAGCCGTCCGGTGAGACGACTCGGGCTCTGGTGTACCTGGTCGCGAACAACGAGATCGGCGCCGCGGCCCGGAATGTCGCGGCGGGGGAGGACGTCGAGCGCGCGACGGTCGAACAGCTCCTCGCAGGGCCGACCGATGCCGAATCCCAGTACGTGCTGGGCACGGCGATCCCGGCGGGGACGAGCCTCAACGGTGTCGAGATCGAGGATGGCGTCGCCACCGTCGACCTGTCGGAGGAGTTCGACGACGGAGGCGGCTCGGCCGGCATGTTCATGCGGCTGGCGCAGGTCGTGTTCACGCTGACCCAGTTCCCGGGAGTGACCGGCGTCGAGTTCGAGCTCGACGGCGAGGCGGTCGAGACCTTCTCCGCGGAGGGGATCGTGCTCGACGGGCCGCAGGGCCGCGCCGATTTCGAGGAGCAGAGCCCGCAGATCCTCGTCGAGCGCCCCGTCTTCGGCGACGTGGTCACCAGCCCGCTGCAGCTGCAAGGCACGGCCAACACGTTCGAGGCGAACTTCGAGTACGAGGTGCTCGCGCCGGACGGGACGAAGCTCGCGGGCACGTTCGTCACCGCGACGTGCGGGACGGGATGTCGTGGCACCTTCGACGAGCAGGTCGTCTTCGACGCGGGGGACGCCGACGCGATCACCCTCGTGGTGTTCGAGCGCTCGGCCGAGGACGGCTCGCGGATCAACGAGGTCAGGATCCCGCTCGATCTCGCCGGCTGACCTTCCGCCGCCGCTCGAACCGAGCGGCGACGGCGGCTGACCCCCTTGGGATCTTCGCGTGCAGCAAGGTAGGCTCGGCCGCCGTGGCAGCGATCGAGGTCGAGGAGCTCTGCCGCACCTACCGCTCGCGCAAGGGTGTGCTGCGCCGCACGGTCACCGAGGTGGAAGCGCTGCGCGGCATCACCTTCGACGTGCAGCCGGGGGAGCTGTTCGGCCTCCTCGGGCCCGAACGGTGCCGGCAAGACGACGACGATCAAGATCCTCACCACGCTCCTTCTCCCCACCTCCGGGTCGGCGCGGGTGCTCGGCTTCGACCCGGCGCGGCAGCCGCAGGAGGTCCGGCGCCGCATCGGATACGTGTTCGGCGGCGACCGCGGTCTCTACGACCGGCTCTCGGGGCTCGACAACCTGCGCTACTTCGCAGACCTCTATCGCGTGCCGGCTGCCGACAAGAAGCGGCGGATCGACGAGCTGCTGGCTCTCGTGGGCATGGAGGGGCGGGAGCGCGAGCGCGTCGAGACGTACTCGCGCGGCATGCGCCAGCGCCTGCACATCGCACGCGGCCTGCTGCACGACCCCGAGCTGCTGTTCCTGGACGAGCCGACGATCGGGCTCGATCCCGTCGGCGCCCGCGAGCTGCGCGAGACGATCTCGGGCTTGCGCGAGGCGGGCAAGACGATCCTGCTCACGACGCACTACATGTTCGAGGCGGACGAGCTGTGCGAGCGCCTGGCGGTGATCGCGGACGGCCGCTTCGTCGCGACGGGGACGCCGGCCGACCTGAAGGCTGCCGTCGCCGACCAGTCGATCGTGGAGATCGAGACGTTCGGCGTCCCGGACGAGGCACTCGAACGGCTGCGCGCCGTCCCCGGTGTCACATCGGTCGGCGTCGAGATACGTGACCAGGCGCAGGTGGTGCTCGTGCAGTCCGCGGTCGGCGCGGAGCTCGTGCCGCGGCTGCTCGAGGCGCTCGACGGTGCGACGGTCGGCAAGGTGATCGCTCGCGAGCCGACGCTGGAGGATGCCTACGTCGAGCTGGTGCGGTCCGCGTGACGCGCGCCTTCTTCACCGGGGTGCGGATCCAGGTGAAGCAGTTCACGAAGAACGCGTTCGACGTGAGCGCGGTCGTGCTGTGGCCGATCCTCTACGCGTCGATCGCCTACTACCTGCTCGACGGCTCGGACGACGGCAGCGTGCTGCTCTCCGCCTCGCTCGGCGCGGCGGTGATGTGCATGTGGTCGGTGGTCGTGATCGGCTCCGCCGGGGCGCTCGAGCAGCAGCGCTTCCTCGGCACGCTCGAGCTCGTCGTCGCCGCTCCGGTACCGCTGGCAGCCGTGCTGGCGCCGATCACGATCGCGAGCGGCGTCGTCGGCGCGTACTCGCTGGTCGCGACGCTGGCGTGGGGCACGCTCTTCTTCGACGTCCCGCTCGCGATCGAGCAGCCGCTTGCGTTCGCCGTCGCGATCCCGGCCTGCGTCCTCGCGATCGGCATGCTCGGGCTGATCACGACGGCCACGTTCGTCCTCTATCGCGCGGCGTTCGCGCTCGGGGTGGCGATGCAGTACCCCGTCTGGATCGCGACCGGGCTGCTGGTTCCGCTCAGCGTGCTGCCGGGGTTCGTCGGCAAGATCGGGTGGCTGCTCGCGCCGACCTGGGGCTTTCGCGCGATCCAGGAGGCCGCTCTCGGGGGGACACCCTGGCCGGACATCGGCATGTGCCTCGTGGTCAGCATCGGCTACGCCGCCACCGCCGTCGTGTGCCTGAGCGTGTTCGAGCGCCTCGCCCGGGCAAACGCGACCCTTCGCCTGACATGAACTGGTTCCGGGTCCTGTTCGTCGGCGGGCTCACGAGCTACCGGGCGCTGTTCAACTGGATCAGCCCGTGGGTGTTCATCCCGCTCACGGTCGTCGTTCCCGGTGTTCGAGATCCTCTTCTTCGCCTACCTCGGTCGGTCGGCGGGCGTCGAATCGGACGAGTTCTTCCTCATCGGCAACACGTTCGTGGCCATCGCCGTCACGGGGATGTTCGGCATGGGCCACTCGGTCGCCGGCGAGCGGCGCTCGCAGACCCTGTCGAACGTGCTCGCCTCGCCGGCGAGCAGGCTCGCGCTCTTCCTGGGGCGCGCGCTGCCGTCGATCGTGACCGGCTCCATCACCGCGGCGATCGCGTTCACGATCGGTGCTCTGGTGCTCGACGTCGAGCTCGAGGCGAGCGAGCTGTGGCGCATCGGTGTCGCCGTCGTCGTGACCTCGTTCGCCTGCACGTCGCTCGGGATGTGCATCGGCGCGCTGGGGCTTCGAGGTCGCAGCGTGAGCCTCTTCGCGGACGTGATCGCGGGCTCGATGCTGCTGGTCTCGGGCGCCAACGTGCCGCTCGACCAGCTCCCGGCGTGGATCCAGGCGCTGAGCTCGGTGATCCCGGTCACGCACGGGATGGAGGCTGCGCGCGAGCTCGCGGACGGTGCGTCGCTCGTTGACGTCGCAGGCCTGCTGGCGACCGAGCTCGCGATCGGTGCCGTCCTGCTCGTCGTGGGGCTCGCGATGCTGCGCGTCTTCGAGTGGGACGGCCGGCGCTCGGCGACACTCGAGACGTCCTAAGAGGCTTGACGCTGCGGTACCGTCGTCCGGTGGCCGACGATCTCGATCCGCTCGAGCAGCACCTCCTCGACGCGCTCCGCGGGCTCGCACCCGAGCCGGACATCGTGTCGGTGCCGGAGGCCGGCGCACTATGGCGCGCCCAGGTCGACAGCCGTCACTGCGACCACGCCGCCCGTTGGCTCCAGGGGCAGCAGCTCGGCTACTACACGGTCGGCTCCGCCGGTCACGAGAGCAACGCGGCGGTCGCGCTCGCGCTGCGCGCGACCGACCCCGCATTGCTGCACTACCGCTCGGGCGGGTTCTACCTCGCCCGGGCGGGCCAAGCCGGCCGGGACGGCGTCGTCGACATCCTGCTCGGCATGGCCGCTGCCGTGGACGAGCCGATCGCGGGTGGGCGGCACAAGGTCTTCGGCCATCACCTGCTCGCCGTGATCCCGCAGACGTCGACGATCGCCTCGCATCTTCCTCGGGCAGTCGGCATCGCCTTCGCAATCGATCGTGCTGCGAAGGTCGACGTCGTCTGTCACTGGCCCGCCGACGCAGTCGTGGTCTGCAGCTTCGGTGACGCGTCGCTCAACCACGCCACCGCCCAGGTGGCGCTCAACACGGCCGCTCACTGCGCGCACCAGGGGTTGCCTCTGCCGTTGCTGCTCGTGTGCGAGGACAACGGCCTGGGGATCAGCGTGCCGTCCCCCGCCGGCTGGGTCGAGCGGCGCTCTCCGCGCTCGGGCTGCGCTGCGGGTCGAGCACGCGGAGGGCGACGACCCCGTGGGCGTGCTGGGCACGACGCGGGAGCTCGCGGAGTGGGTGCGGGACAACCGCCGGCCGGCGGTGCTCCATCTACGCACCGTTCGCTACCTCTCGCACGCGGGGGCGGACGTGGAGACGGCGTACCGGCCCGCAGCGGCGATCCGTGCGGACTACGCGCGCGACCCGTTGCTTGCCACCGGGCGCCTGCTCGTCTCGTCCGGCGACGCAACCGGCGAGGAGCTGGCGGCGGACTACCTCGAGTCGCGCGAGGAGGTTCGGGCACTCGCGCAGGAGGCGATGCGGCACCCGCAGCTGCGCACCGCCGAGGAGGTGATGCGCCCTCAGGCGCCGCGCACTCCTTCGGCGGTAGCCGTCGTGACGGAGGCGGCGCCGTGGCCCGAGTCGGAGGCGCTGACGCTCGCGCAGGGGATCAACCACGGGGCTCACGGACGTCCTCGAGCACTACTCGGAGACGCTCCTCTTCGGCGAGGACGTCGCGGTGAAAGGCGGTGTCTACGGTGTCACGCGCGGGCTCCATGCGCGCTTCGGCGCAGCTCGTGTCTTCGACACCCTGTTGGACGAGACCTCGATCCTCGGGCTCGCGCTCGGAACCGCGGTGAGCGGCTTCGTGCCGATCCCGGAGATCCAGTACCTCGCCTATCTCCACAACGCCGAGGACCAGCTGCGCGGGGAGGCCTCGACACTGCAGTTCTTCTCGCAGGGCCGCTACCGAAACGGGATGGTGATCCGGATCGCGGGCTACGGCTACCAGCGCGGCTTCGGCGGGCACTTCCACAACGACGACGCGGTCGGGGTGTTGCGCGACATCCCGGGTCTCGTCGTTGCCTCTCCCTCGAGGCCGGACGACGCGGCGTCGATGCTGCGCACGTGCGTCGCGGCGGCGAAGGTCGACGGCAGCGTCTGCGTCTTCCTCGAGCCGATCGCGCTGTACCACACACGTGACCTGCACGAGGAGGGTGACGGCCTGTGGCTCGCGGAGCTCGGCGGTGGGCACGTCCCGGTCGGCTCCGCGCGGACGCACCTCCACGGCGACGACCTAACGATGATCACGTGGGGCAACGGGCTGCGGATGTCCCTGCGGGTCGCCGAACGTCTCGCGGGACGGGGTGTGCGGGCACGGGTCGTCGACCTACGCTGGCTGGCACCGCTGCCGCTCGACGACGTCCTGCGTGAGGCATCGGCGACCGGCCGTGTGCTCGTGGTGGACGAGACCCGCCGCACCGGTGGCGTGTCGGAGGGGGTCGTCACGGCCCTCGTCGACTCGGGCTTCGACGGGCGTCTCGCGCGCGTGGCCAGCAAGGACTCGTTCGTGCCGCTCGGCGCTGCGGCGAACCTCGTGCTCCTCTCGGAGGACGAGATCGAGAGTGCAGCTTCGCGTCTTCTCGAGCGTTAGCGGACGAGATCACCGGCCTCGAGCCCGGTAGCTGCACGCTGCTGCTGCGACACCAGCCCGCGTGGGATGGCGCCGTTACGGACGTCGCCGCGCGAGCTCTCCCGTGCACGATCGGTCGGACGAACGTTTCTCCGGCTAGAAGGGTCTCCGCGATCGGTCGCGAAGGGTCAGTCTGGCCGGGTCGGCATTTGGCGTCCCCATTTCCCCCTCAGGGGTGCCGGTGGGTTGTCGGCTCGGCCATATCTCCACGGGTGGCCGCCGTCAGGCGGTCTGCCGGTACTCGAGCACGTACACGTTGACGACCCGCTTCGGGTTCTCGACCTGGACGACCCGGGAGTGGCCGTGAGCTCCTGTGTACCTGCCGGTGCCGGCCACGACCGGCACCTCGAACCCGCCCTGCGGGTGCGGTCTGGCGATGCCGCGGAAGGTCAGGGTGCCGCCCGGAAGGTACGTGACACCGCTCACCCGCACCCTCGTCTTGGTCTCGAGCACCGAGGTCGCGCGGTCCCGGCCGACCACTGCGCCTACGGTCTTCCCGAGCTGTGCCACTGCGTTGCGCAGCCTCGACGTCTCACGCGCGGTGTCGCCCGCGCTCGGGCCTTTCGGGCTCTTGTCGGTGACCCGGTAGGACGTCGTCTCCGAGTACAGGACAATCGTGCGCGGCCGTCCGTCTGCTGCCTCGGCGGCCGTCGCTCCGGCAAGCGCCAAACCAAGCGCTGCGAGGACAGCCAATCTGCGCATCACCTGAAGGTATCGACACCGGCGCGTTTCGCCTTGAGGCCGTCGGCGCAGGTGAGGTGTGTACGACGGCGAACCTGGGTATGGCAACGCGAGCGGCAATCGGAGGCGCGCATGAGCTCGTTGATCGATCCCAGACATGAGCGGAGGCGGTCCGCCTCGCGGAGACGCAATCGCAGATGGCGTGGGCTCGGCAGCGCGATCGAGTACGACTCGCTGGCCGGGCTGACCGTGCTCGAGCGAGTCATGCTGGCCGAGCCCGACAGCGCGAAGGACGCGTCGCGCGATGTCCCGCGGACGGCGCGTCGTCACCTTCTCTAGAGAGAGGCGGTGAGGGGCGCAGGCTGAGGGGGCTGCCTGCGCGCCCCCGTAGGACCGCAGGTTCCTCAGGCGAAGAGGAACAGGACGATCATCGCAGCCCTCGGCGCTTGCGTCCATACCCGCGGCCTGGGGCGCGGCGCTGCCTCGATCCGGGTAACCCGAAGGGGGGACGCATCTGACCCGATCTCCTCGCACTGTGCGAGCATGGAGATGGGGGGATGGGGCGACCGCTCGGCGCCGATTCGCGGTGTCCAAACGCGGTTCGCCGCCCGGTGACGGAGCGCGACGCTGGCTCGTCATCGCCGGGCTGTTCGCCGTGTTGACGCTGCCGGTCCCACTCGTGACCACTTCAGGGCTCTCGGTTCCCCTCCCCGGGTTCATCGAGCGAGTGGTAGTGGCGCTGGTCCCCGGCGCATCGGTTGACGGCGCGCGCCTTGCGGAGCGGGCAGCGCAGCCGTCAAGGGTGACCATCACATCAGTGCCAGCCGACACGGCCATCGCACCGGGAAACAGCGTCTCGTCTCGGGTGCCGCGCGCCGCCCTGCCCGATCGTGCCACGCTCGTGCGAGTCTCGGCGCATGTCGGCGGACAGAGCGCCTCGGCACCGGTGCGCGCGACCGCGGATGCGTCGGTCGTCGTCGCGAGTGGAGGTGGCGTGGACACGTCCGCGGGTGACGACACCAGCGGTCCCGCGGGTACGGGTGAGGACACGCCGGTAGGCGGTTCGGGCAGCGGCTCGGGCAGTAGCTCGGGCAATGGTTCGGGTGGCGGCTCGGGCAATGGTTCGGGTGGCGGCTCGGGCGGTGGTTCGGGTGGCTCGGGCAGCGGGTCGGGCGGTGGTGGGGGCTCCCACTCCGGAGGCACCGACACAGGTTCAGGCGGAAGCGGCAACGGCCCCGGCAATTCGGACATCGGCAATTCGGGCAGCGGCAATTCGGGCAGCGGCAACTCCGGCAGCGGCAACTCCGGCAACGGCAACGGCGGTTCGGAAACCGGCACCGGCGGCTCGAACGGCAACGGCAACAGCGGGACGAGCAACGCAGGCGGCGGCGGGGGGAGCGACGGTGGCGCCGGCGACTCGAGCGGCGGCTCCGGCTCTGGCAATGCGGGCGGCAATGAGAGCGCCGGAGGCGGGAGCGGCGGCAGCTCGAGCGGCGGCTCCGGCTCTGGCAATGCGAGTGGCAATGAGAACGCCGGAGGCGGGAACGCCGGTAACTCCGGCAGCGGCGGCGGCAACTCGGGCGCTGCGGGTAGCAGTGGTGGCTCGAACGATTTGGGCGGCGGCAGCTCCGGCAACGCAGGCGGAGGTGGGAGCTCCGGCGGCGGGAGCGGCAGCGGCGGCAGCGGCGGCGGAAAGACCGCGGCCCTCTCCGGCACCGGTTAGAGGCTGCCGATGCTCAGGAGTCGCCGCCAGAGTGTCGAGATGCCGTCGGGCGTCGGCCTCGAAGGCCGGGAGCCGCGGCTCGTGCTTCGGTTCGCCGTCGTGACGGCGATCGCGCTTGCGCTTGCGGGCGCCGGCATCCTCGCCGTCGTTCGCGAGATCGACCAGCGGCAAGCGGTGCGCGCTGCGACCGAGCGCGCCCGCTTCGTCTCGGAGACGTTTCTTCACGACGTGTTTCGCCCCGCGGACGCTGCAGCGCCGGTTCGGGGCGCTCGCCGCAAGGAGCTCGATCGGCTCGTGAAGCGCTACGTGACGCTGGACGGAGCGCTCCGCGTGACGCTCGTCGGCGCAGGCGACCGGATCACGTACTCGACTGACCACCGGCGGATCGGCAGGAAGGCAGGGAACCGCGCGGAGATCGCCGAGACGCGTGGCGGCACGATCCTTTCGCAGGTGAAGGACGTCCCGGCCGTGAGCGGTGACGCGACGATCGAGGCGCTCGTCGCGAGCGTCCCCGTCGCGCTCGGTCAGGGCGTGGTCGGCGTGGTCTTGTTCGAGCAGGACTACGCACCGATTGCCGCTGCAGCGCGAGAGTCGCTCCTCCCCGTCGCGGGGGTCCTGGAGTTGGCGCTGCTCCTCCTGTTCGTGACGCTCGTGCCGGCGCTCGCGCGTGCCTCGAAGAGGCTGCGACGGTACGTCGACGAGATCCGCTACCGGGCCACGCACGATCCGTTGACCGGGTTGTCGAATCGCGAGGTGCTCCACGAGCAACTGGCGTCGGCGGTCGGCCGGTTGCGCGAAGACGAGCACGTGGCGGTCGTGCTCGTCGATCTCGACCGCTTCAAGCAGGTCAACGACTCGCTCGGCCACGACGCCGGGGATGAGCTCTTGTGCGATCTCGCCGACAGAATCGTCGAAGCGGCGGGTGGTGCGCCTGTCTCACGACTCGAAGGGGACGAGTTCGCGCTCGTTCTCGCTCCGACGACCCCCCACGAGGCCGTCGCGCTTGCCCATGCGGTGCGACGGAGCATCGAGCTGCCGGCCACGATCCGTGGCATCCCGGTCTCCGTCGACGCAAGCGTCGGAGTCGCGCTGGCGCCCGAGGACGGTCACGACGTCACCCAGCTCGTCCGCCGCGCCGACGTTGCCATGTACGCGGCGAGGCAGGCACGCGCGGGCGTGTTGCGCTACGACGCCGCCTTCGACCGCAACGACGCCGGGAACCTCGTGCTGATGACCGAGCTTCGTGCCGCCGTCGAGCGCGACGAGCTCGAGGTGTATTACCAGCCGGTCGTGACGGCCGACGAGTGCGTCCTGCAGTCGGCAGAGGCGCTCGTGCGGTGGGCCCATCCGACGAGGGGCATGCTTCCGCCGGGGTCGTTCATCCCGCTGGTCGAGAACACGAGGCTCATCGTCGATCTCAACCGGTTCGTTCTTCGCACCGCCGTGCGTCAGTGTGCGACGTGGCGCAGGCAGGGCTCCGGTAGCGGTGTCTCCGTCAACATCTCCGCCCTCGACCTCATCGAGCGCTCCTTCGCCGCCGATGTCGAGTCGACGCTTGCCGATGCGGGCCTTCCTGCGTCAGCGCTCACGCTCGAGATCACCGAGGGCGCGTTCGTCCACGAGCCCGCGCGAGTACGACGCACGCTCGACGCGCTGCGCGCACTTGGCGTCCGAGTCGCGATCGACGACTTCGGGACTGGGTACTCGTCTCTCAGTTACCTGAAGGAGCTTCCCGTGGACGTGCTCAAGATCGACCGGTCGTTCGTCGCTGACATGCTCGAGTCCGAGGCCAGCACGGCGATCGTCGCGGCCGCGATCGAGCTCTCACACCGCCTCGGTCTCACGGTCGTCGCCGAAGGCGTCGAGGACGAGGACCAACTCGACCTTCTCGACGAGCTCGGCTGCGACCTCATCCAGGGCAACCTGATCTCCCCGCCCGTCACAGCGGCTGCACTGGGGACGATCATCGAGGCGGCGTCGTCCGACGGCGAGGAGAGCCGTGCTGCCTGAGCACCGCGAACCGGACGCTTTCGACACCGTGGTCTGCACGAACTGCGGCAGGCGGCCGCACGACGACCAGGACTGGCTCTGGTGGCAGGCCCGCTCGGCCGGCGCCGACGAGCTGAAGCTGTTCTGCGGCGACTGCGACGAGACCGAGCTGAGCCCTCGCGCAGCAGCGTGACACGGGCGTCGCGGGCCGTTCGGCCCGTCGCCCACACGCCACAGCCGCGCCGCTAGCCCTTGACCGGAACGCGGTTGCGCTGGAACAGATAGATCGGGAGCACGATGATCCACGCCAGGAGCGTGCCGACAGGCCACATCCACGCCCTGCTGGCGAACCTGACCTCGCTCCACTCGCGACGCCCGGCGTCTTTCCAAACCCAGATCGACGAAAAGCCGATCACGACCCAGATCAGCACGCTCACCATCAGCCTCTCATCGGTCACACGTCGTGCGACCTTTATCCCTACGCAGCATCAGGTTCAGTCGCGCGCACCTGTCGCGTACACGACTTTCGGTCTAGTCCCGATCACCGTGGTCCTCGGCGGCGTCGCGGTTGTCGCAACTCTCTGGCCGCCGGCGTGCTCTCACTCGAACCGCTTGATCCATCAGGTCGACGGACAGCGTCTTGCGGGTCGTCTCCCGTGAGAAGCCGTCGTCGGTGAGCTCGACGACGAGCCCGCCACCCGGCCGGCGGTCAACGCATCAACCGGCGGGCGCCGATGCTGCATGCCGAACATCGTCAGGCAGACGGTCTCGGTGTAGCTGCGCGTGTTGTTCGTCTCGTCGGTCTCGTCGACCTGCGCGAGCGAATCGGCGATCGCCTGCTGCGTGGCGACCTTGCACGCCGTCCGGAACGTCCTGCGTCGCCGAGGCGCCCGGCGCCAGGCCGGGGATCGGGAACGATCCCTCCCCGGGGACGTCGACCGTGAACGGGCCGGCGGCGCCGGTGCCCTGGTTCGTGACGGTGAAGAAGTACTTCACGGCCTCGTCGTAGCCCATCGCGCTGATCACGAGGTCGGGCTTCGGAGCCGGCGGCGGGGGCTGGGCGGGGGCGGCGGCGGCGGCTCGGGCGGCGGCGGTGGCGGTGGCGCGCGGCGGCGGCGGGGGCGGCGGCGGCGCGGGCTTCGGCGTCAGCGTCTCGATCGTGTACGTGACCGACGCCTTGTCGCCGTCGCCGAGGCGGCCGCTGAGAAAGCTGCCCCCGGTCGCCCGGTCGCGGACGACCGTGCCGGGGCGATAGGCGAGCGCGAGACGGCGACGGTTGTCGTAGCGGTTGAGGTCGCCGTGGTCGTCGCCGCCGTAGACGTTCGAGTCCTCGTCCCAGAGGTCGAGCGTGATCGGCAGCGCCGGCGCCGCGCGGCCCGCTCTGGGTGAAGTCGGGGGCCCGCCAGGTGCGGTGGTCGTCCTCGAGCCAGCGCTCGATGCCGTCGCGGCGGTACAGCGTCCGGCCGTTGACGACGAGCTTCACGCCACGCAGGCGCCAGCCGCCGGCGACGCCGTCGGGCGACTTCTCGATCTGCACGCGCGAGATGTCGCCGACCTTCAGCCCAGCCAGGACCGCGGCGTCGATCGGCACGCTGTACGTGTCGCGGTCGCCACGCTCGAAGTCGTCGTACAGCCGTCTTGTCGAGCGGGAAGCGCAGGTTCGGCCCGATGCGCAGGTAGACGTCGTCGTCCGTGCCGGCGAACGCCTTGGAGCTCGTGCGGATCTCGACGGTCATCGTCGTCACGGGCTCGGCGTAGCGGCCGCCGGCAGGGATTGCCTTGATGAACGTGAACGGCGCGTACGGCCGCCCGAAGCTGAAGCTGTCGCGACCGTTGATCTCGCCGGACTGGAAGCTCTGGCCGGCGATGGTCGCGCGCGAGTACATGTCGGCGCGGTCGATCGGCGTCGGGTCGCCCAGCGCCCGGAGCCCGACGCCCTTCATCGAGGTGACCCGCATCTGTACGAAGCGCGTGGTGCGCCTGCAGGCTCTGGCTCGAGGCGATGGGGAGAAGATCGCCGTTCGGCTTCTGCTGGCCGAACAACGGGATCAGCCCTTGGAAGGTGCCGCGAAAGCGCGTGCGGCTGCGGTCCTCGAAGTACGAGTTGACGGCACTGCGGGCGCCGATGAGGTCGCCGCCGAGCCCGTTGCGCGATCCGCAGACGTTCAGCGAGAACGACGGGTCGCACGGCTCGCCCTGACCCTGCCAGTGCCCGGTCATCATCCCGATGCCGAGCGCGCCCTTGAGGTCGTGGTCGAGCTCGCCCCCGCGCCGGTTGGCGTAGCGCAGCGTGCGCTGCCAGAGCGCCTCGTCGCCGAGCGCGGCGCGGATCGCCTGCACCCACTGGCGGGTGGCGAAGTACGCGGTCGTGTACGCGTTCGTGTAACCGGGGCGCCCGGGCCAGTCCTTGTTGACGCCCTTCTTCATCGACCTGTTGCCGTCGGTGTTCCAGGCGCCGTGCGGCCGGTCCTTGTGCCCGGTCGAGTCGCCGATGTAGACGTTGAGCTTGTCGCGCGCGGCCTTCGGGACGTCGAACCACGTCGGCGTCAGCCCGAACGTCAGCTTCGACCAGTCGGGGCCGTCGACCCCGGTGACTCCCTGCTGCTCGATCCAGTTGGAGTGCGAGTAGAAGTCCTGCAGCGAGTGCAGGACGATCCCGATCGTCGAGAGCAGCTGGAGCTCCTTGTTCGCTCCACCTGCCGACTTGATGCTGCGCAGCGCTTGCGTCGTCGAGCGTTGCAGCCGGTCCCACTCGGCCTGCGCCTTGGCCACGTTCGCGACGTCCCACAGCGACGAGTCGAAGTGCATGCGGTTCGCCGCCGTCGAGCACCGCCTGAGGCCAGTTCTCGTCGTTCTCGAAGAACGCGCCGAAGATCGCGACCATCGTGTCCGCGTGGCCCGACTGCGGGATCTTCGACGAGTTCGAGTACAGGTCGACGAACCAGTTGTTGACGACGACGACGTCCCTGGCGGTGGCGCCGAAGCCCTCGGCTGCGAGCGCGTCGCGCGTGATGTCCGTGTGCGGGCCGGTGTCGAACGCCTGCGCGCCGGCGGGCGCGGCCAGCAGGATGACGGCCGTGACGGCGGCGAGCGCCCAGCACCGCTGTGACCATGGCGCCCGCAGGCGATGCGGACTCATCGGACGACCGTACATCAGCGGCGGGCATTCGCGCATTAACGCCGGATCCGGCTTGCCCGCTGGTACAGGGGAGACAGGACTCGAACCTGCAACCCCCGGTTTTGGAGACCGGTGCTCTACCGATTGAGCTACTCCCCTGGGTTGCGGGATCGAGTGTAGCCGCCGTGAGGGAAGGCCTTAGAGGCGCTTGACGCGGAAGCGGGCGATGACCGACGTGCCGCGTGAAAGCTTGAGCGAGCACGAGGTTCGCTTTCCTGCGCAGGCGCCGTTCCAGCGGTCGAACACGGATCCGGCCGGCGCTCGCGCGGTGAGCCGGACGACCGTGCCGACCGGCAGCAGGCGCGAGCAGGACGTCCGGCACCTGGCTCCCTTCAGCATGACGGCCCCTGCGCCGCGGATCGTGATTCGCAGGGCCACCTGGGGCTTCGGCGCCGGAGGAGGTGGCGGCTCGACGGCGATGCCGCGCTCGAGGAGGGCGCCGTGCACGTAGCGGGCGAGCCCCACAGCGCCCGCATACGTGAGATGGATGTCGCCGTCGCTGAACCAGGACGGATCCGACGTCTGCTTCCAGTCGAGCACCTCGAGCTGCGGCCACGATTTCGCGGTCGCTCGCAGGTCGTCGTTCATGCGTGCCCAGCTCGACCGCCCCTCGGTGAGCGTGAGCCAGAGCACACGCTTGACCTCGCGCGCGACCAGCGCCCTCATCACGGCAGCGACGTTCCTGCCGTACTCGTCCTCGAAGTCGTTGTAACCGACGAGGATCACGACGGTCGAGCCCAACGGCGTCTTCGTGTCCTTGACCTCGTCGAGCACGGTCGCGGGACGGACCCCCTGGTAGGGGCAGCTCTCCTGGGCCAGCCTGCGGCAGACGGCCGCCCTCAGGTCGAGGTCGATGCCCTTGGCCAGCGTCTCCCGGGCATCGACGGTGTACCCGACCGCGGTCAGCTGCGAGTCGCCGAAGATCGTCACGCGCTGGAGGTCGGCGGACGACGCGCCGCGCACGGCCCCGGCGGCGACAGCCGCTGCGACGCACGCTCCGACGAGCACGGTGACGATCCGGACAGCCCTCATCGACCCCTTCCGACCAGCACAGGATGCCTGACCGGGCGAGGGCGGTAACCGGGACAACGTGCCGGCCGCTGGCAGGATGGGGCTCGTGCAGCGGCGTGCGCTCGGCGTGCTGTTCCTGATCCTCGGCCTCGCGCTGGTCGCGATCGGCGTCTGGAGCGCGGTCGAGGGCGGACGCGCCTGGATCGTCGCCGTCAGCGCCGCCGCGCTCGGCGTGTGGCTCGCCGACGTCGGCCGGCGCGCACTGCGCTGAGGCTCGTGCAGCGCACCGGCGTGCGGCACAACCCCGGGAAAGGGTGAGACGGGCTCCCCGAAAGGGGGAACCGGCGCGCTGGCGGCGTATTCTCTCTCCGTGTCAACGGGGGGCAACACGCACGGGCTGTGGCAGGAGTACAGGCGAACCAACGACCGGGCGCTCCGCGACCGGCTGATCCTGACCTACGCGCCGCTCGTCAAGTTCGTCGCCGGACGGCTGGGCGCCAGCCTTCCCGGGCACGTCGACGAGCAAGACCTGGTCTCCTACGGCCTCCTCGGCCTGATCGGCGCGATCGAGCGGTTCGACCCCGGCCGTGAGATCAAGTTCGAGACGTACGCCATCGCACGCATCAAGGGCGCGATCATCGACGAGCTCCGCTCGCTCGACTGGGTGCCCCGCTCCGTGCGCACCCGGGCGAGGGAGATCGAGCGCGCCATCGCCGAGCTCGAGCGCACGCTGATGCGTGCGCCGACCGACGAGGAGATCGCGGCCAAGATCGGCATCTCGCAGGACGAGCTCGAGGGCGCCCTGACCGAGATCTCTCGCTCCTCGATGGCCGCGCTCGACGAGCTGTGGACGCCGCAGGGCGGCGGCGGCGACCAGATCTCACTGATCGACACGATCGAGGACACGGCCGGCCCCGACCCGGAGTTCTCGCTCGAGCAGACCGAGCTCAAGGAGGCGCTCGGCGAGGCGATCGCGCGCCTCCCCGAGCGGGAGAAGCTCGTCGTCACGCTCTACTACTACGAGGAGCTGACGCTGCGCGAGATCGGCGAGGTGCTCGGCGTGACCGAGTCTCGCGTCTCGCAGTTGCACACGAAAGCCGTGCTCCGCCTCAAAGCGCGGCTCTCGGGCGCGATGCGCGAGCCCGCCGAGACGTAACCACCACCGTCGCCGTCGTAGACTCCGGGCGCATGACGACCTGCCCGCAGTGCGGTCGCGAGAGCCCGGACGACTACGGCTTCTGCCCGTCGTGTGGTGGCGCTCTCGCCGCTGCCACGCCGGCGCGTGAGGTGCGCAAGGTGGTCACCGTGCTGTTCTGCGACCTGACCGGGTCGACCGCCATCGGCGAGCGCACCGATCCCGAGGCTCTCCGTGCCCTGATGAACCGTTACTACGATGCGGCGCGCGTCGTGCTCGAGCGCCACGGGGGCACGGTGGAGAAGTTCGTCGGTGACGCGGTGATGTCGGTCTTCGGGATCCCCGTGGCCACCGAGGACGATGCGCTGCGGGCCGTGCGAGCCGCTGCCGAGCTTCGCGAGCTGGTGCACGGGCTCGAGCTGGAGGCCAGGATCGGCATCAACACGGGCGAGGTGGTCGCCGGAGAAGGAGGCACGCTCGTCACCGGCGATGCCGTCAACGTAGCGGCGCGGCTCGAGCAGGCTGCCGGGGCCGGTGAGGTCCTGCTCGGTGACGAGACGGCGCGCCTCGTCCGTGACGCGGTCGAGACCGAGCTCGTGTCGCTGACGGTGAAAGGAAAGGCGGACCCGGTGGCTGCCCACCGACTTCTGGCGCTCGACACGACCGCTGCCGGGCGTGCACGCCACCTCGAGCGGCCCATGGTCGGGCGCGAACGGGAGCGCGACCGGCTCCGCGCCGATTTCGCCGACGCGTCCGAGACGCGCACCTGCCGCCTGTTCACGCTGATCGGCCCGGCCGGGGTGGGCAAGTCGCGGCTCGTGGCGGACTTCCTCGAGTCTGTCGACGGCAGGGCTCGGGTGGCGCGGGGCCGTGCGCTGTCCTACGGGGAGGGCATCACGTACTGGCCGCTGGTCGAGATCCTCATCCAGCTCGGCCTGGACCCGGAGGAGGCGATCCGCGCCTCGCCCGCCGACACGCAGCTCGCGACGCGGGCGCTGCTCGAGCGGATTGCGGACGAGCAGCCGCTCGTGGTCGTGCTCGATGACCTGCAGTGGGCGGAAGCGCCGTTGCTCGACCTCGTCGAGCACGTGGCCGACTGGTCGCGGGAGACGCCGATCTTCCTTCTCTGCGTGGCGCGCCCCGAGCTCCTCGACGTGCGGCCAGGCTGGAGCGGAGGCAAGGTGAACGCCACGTCGGTGCTGCTGGAGCCGCTCGGCGACATGGAGTCGGCGACCCTGGTGGACGACCTGCTCACCGGTCTCGAGCTCGACGCCGACGTCCGTGACCGGATCCTCGACACGGCAGAGGGTAACCCGCTGTTCCTCGAGGAGCTTGCATCGCTGGCGCGCGAGGCCGGGGGCAGCGTCGACCTGCCGCCGACGATCCATGCGGTGCTGCAGGCGCGCCTCGACACCCTCGACGAGCGAGAACGGAGCGTGATCGAGCGCGGAGCCGTGGAGGGCAAGGTGTTCCACCGCGGCGCGGTCACGGCCCTTGCGCCCGAGTCGCTACGCGAGGACGTGCCAGGCCGCTTGCTCTCACTCGTGCGCAAGGAGCTCGTGCGGCCCGATCGCTCCCGGATCGCCGGGGACGATGCCTACCGTTTCCGACATCTGCTGATCAGGGATACGGCGTACGAGGCGCTGCCGAAGGCCATTCGCGCCGAGCTGCACGAGCGCTTCGCCGAGTGGCTCGCCGCACACGGCGAGCTTCTGGAGCTGGACGAGATCGTCGGCTACCACTTAGAGCAGGCCGCTCGCAGTCTCCGAGAGCTCGACCCGGCCGATGCGCGCGCGCAGGAGCTCGCGCTGCGGTCGGCCGAGAGGCTTGGTACCGCCGGTAAGGCGGCCTTCGAGCGGGAGGATCATCACGCTGCGAGGAATCTGCTCGGTCGCGCCATCGCTCTCCTTCCTCCCGGCGCGCATCGTCGCCGTCTCGTCCCCGACCTCGTCGACGCCCGGTTGCTCGGCGGTGACCCGGAAGGGCTCGGCGGGCTGGTCGACGAGCTGGCGGGCGGTGACGCGCACGACCGGGCGACCGCGGACGTGTTGCGTGCGCTCGTCGAGCTCAACTCGGGAGGCGGACGGACGTTCCACGAGCTCGAGACGGCCGTCCTCGAGGCGCGCGCGACGCTCGACGCGGTCGGAGACGACATGGGTGTCGCCCGGGCAGAGCGAGCCCTCGCCCAGATCACGTGGGGGATGTGCCGTGTCGGGGAGTCGCATCAGTACGCGCTCAGCGTGCATGAGCGTCTGCGGAAGCTTGGGAGCACGGCGTACCAGAGCGAGATCGTCCCGGCGATCCAGGCCAGCGCCGTCTTCGCCGGGCGTCCTCTGCCGGAGATCCGTGGGTTGCTCGCCGACCTCTACGGGGAGGCGCAGGATGCAGGGCCGCTGCTGGCGGCTTCGATCGACGCCGCGTGGGCCCGGTCCGACTACGCCGTGGGGCTGATCACGCTGGCCGAGGTGACCGACATCGTCGAGGGCTACGCCCAGCTCCTGCATCAGACGGGATCGCTGGTCGAGGCGATCATCATGCGGAACTTCATCTGCAACGCTTGGTGGCTGGAGGGGGACGACGTCGGCGCGGAGGCCTTGCAACGTCGCCAGGTGGAAAGCTATGAGGCGCTGGGAGACAGCGTGATGCTCCCGAACGTCCTCGGAAACTGGGCGATCTTCCTGTGCTCGCTCGGCGACGCCGACGCCGCTCTGCACACGGTCTCGCGCGGGCGCTCGCTCGCTCGCGCCGACGACGTCGCCGATCAGATCACGCTCGACGCCGCCGAGGGATACGCATGGGCGCTCGAGAACGACGCGGAGCGAGCATCCGCGCTGCTGGGTCGCGCGACGAAGGCCGTGGAGGCCATCGACATGGTGTTCCTCGCCGAGCACGTCGCGTACGTCGACGCGCGCGCCCGCCTCGCGCTCGGTGACGTGGGCGAGGCGCGCGAGCTCCTCGAGGGCTTGCGCGACGCGACGGAAGCGCGAGGCGCGGTTCGCTGGGCCGCCAGGTATCGTCGCGACCTCGCTGCCCTCGACTGACCCCGGGAGGTCGAGGAGGGGTCAGTCCCCTCAGGGACAGTCCCCGGACTAGCATTCTTCGGGCCACCCACGGACAGGAGGAGCGCGAGCAGATGGCTGCAATCGAGCCAGGCAAGATCCGCAACGTCGCCGTCGTCGGTCACCGCGGGACGGGGAAGACGTCGCTCGTCGAATCGCTGCTCTTCCAGACCGGTGAGGTGAACCGGCTCGGCACGATCGAGGCGGGCTCGACCGTCACCGACTGGGACGAGGACGAGCACAAGCGCCAGCTCTCGATCGCGCTCACCCTCGCCCACACCTCCTGGCAGGGCCGCAAGATCAACTTCGTCGACTGTCCGGGCGATCCGTCGTTCCAGGGTGAGTGGCGGTGCGCGCTGCGCGTCGTCGAGGGTGCTCTCGTCGTCGTCTCCGCCGTGATGGGCGTGGAAGTCGGCACCGGGCGGGTCTGGAAGCGCGCCGACGACCTCGGGTTGTCCCGCGTGGTCGTCGTCAACATGCTCGACCGCGAGCGGGCGGACTTCTTCCGCACCCTCGAGCAACTGCAGGGGCAGCTGTCGTCCAAGTGCGTCGCAGTGCACCTGCCGATCGGCTCGGAGCACGAGCTGACGGGGATCGTCGACGTGCTCCACATGTGCGCGTACACCAGCCCTGAGGGAGCGAAGGAGGGCGACCCCGTCGCGATCCCCGACGAGATGGCCGAGATCGCGCAGACGTACCGGGAGAAGCTGCTCGACGCGGTCGTCGAGACCGACGAGGCGCTCATGGAGCGCTACCTCGAGGGGGAGGAGCTCGACCCCCACGATGTCGCAGCCGCCCTGAAGGCCGCCGTCACGCGGGGCGAGGTCTTCCCCGTTGCGGCGTCGGTGACGACGAAGAACCTCGGCACGCACGCCCTGCTCGACCTGCTCGTCGAAGGCGTCCCCTCGCCGGCGAAGAAGGGAACGCCCATCGACGTCGACGGCGCCGCGACCGCCGTCTTCGTGTTCAAGACGATCGCCGACCCGTTCGCGGGGAAGATCAACCTGTTCCGGGTGCTGAAGGGCTCGGTGAGCACCGAGACGACGCTGCTCGACCTGCGCGAGAAGGCGAAGGAGCGGATGGGGTCGCTGCTCCAGCTCCAGGGCAAGGAGCACACGCCGGCGAAGGAGTTCGGCGAGGGCGACCTCGGCGCCGTGGCGAAGCTGAAGGACGTCCGCACGGGCGACGTCCTCGTCGACAAGGAGGTGGAGGTCGAGGTGCCGGACTTCGGCTTCCCTGAGCCGGTGATGAGCTTCGCCGTCACACCGCGATCGAAGGGCGACGAGGAGAAGGTGGCGAACGCGATCCGGCGCCTGGCGGAGGAGGACCCGACCCTGCACCTCCGTCGCGACCAGCAGACGGGCGAGGAGATTCTCGCCGGCATGAGCCAGATGCACGTCGAGGTCGCCCTCGACCGTGCAAAGCGGCGCTTCGGCGTGGACGTCGAGCTGCACCAGCCCCGCGTCCCCTACCTGGAGACGATCCGAAAGGAGTCTCGCGCCCGGCATCGCTACAAGAAGCAGACCGGCGGCCGCGGCCAGTTCGGCGATTGCGAGATCGTGCTCGAGCCGATCGACGGTCACGAGGGCTACGAGTTCCTCGACAAGATCGTCGGCGGCGTCATCCCGCAGAGCTTCCGGCCGGCGGTCGACAAGGGGATCCAGGAGGCGATGCAGCACGGCGAGCTGGCGGGTGCGCCCGTTCAGGGGGTGCGCGTCCTGCTCGTCGACGGCCAGTACCACAACGTCGACTCGTCGGAGATGGCCTTCAAGATCGCCGGCTCGATGGCGTTCAAGGACGCGTACTCGAAGGCCGACCCCATATTGCTCGAGCCGATCATGGAGCTCGAGGCGACGGTGCCCGACGAGGCGGTAGGCGCCGTCAACGGCGACCTCAACTCGCGCCGCGGGCGGTTGCTCGGCATGGAACCGGCGGGCGGCATGACGACCATCAAGGCCGAGGTGCCGATGGCCGAGCTGCTCACGTACTCGCAATCGCTCACCTCGATGACGAGCGGACGCGGCGACTACTCGGTGCACCTGCTCCGCTACGAGGAAGTCCCGACGCATGTCGCGCAGCGCGTGATCGACGAGACCCGGAAGGCTCGCGAGACCGCACACGCCTGACCATGCGCCTCGCCTGAGCTCCGCCTGTGGAGAACCCGGGCTGCGGGGCTATAGTGGACGCCCATGCGCGTGATCAAGTCCACCGCCGTCTCGGTGTGCGCCATCTGCGATCGCACGCTCTTGCAGGGCGAGCTGACGATCAGGTTCTCGCCCGACGGGCATGGTTTCGTCGACGTGTGCACCCTCTGCCAGGACGTCGCGCTCGAGCACGGCTGGGTGCGCGAGGGCCTGACGCACTCGCCTGCGCTCGCTCACACTCCGCGCCGCCGCCGCCAGAAGACGTTGTGGCAGGCGCTCCTCGGCGCACGTGACGAGGAGCCGGAGCCCGTCGTCACCGAGCCGATCCTCCGCCGCTTGTCCGATGAGGAGGTCGCGCTCGTCGAGGCCGCAGAGCTCTTCAACCAGAGCCAGTACCGGCGCACCGTTGCCGGCGTCGCGCGCAGCCTTGGCTCGCCGAGGGTCTCGATCGTGCCGCTCTCGGGTGTCAACGCCGAGACCGTGATCACGATCGCGTGGGAGATCACCTGGTATCAGTACCGCGTCTCCCCCGAGCTGGCCCAGCCGGTGCGCATCGCCGAGCGGGGGCAGGACATCGACGAGATCGTGGTCCCGTTCAGCGAGTGGAACTCGGTGCTCGAGGAGGACGGCCGGCTCGTCCCCGAGCTCGTCCGCGTCTGACGTTCCCTCCGGGTCCGACGTCGATCGGACACGCTTTCTCCGCCGACCGAGCTCCGGCGGCGTGCTTCACTTTGAGGCGCTGATCACGCCGTGACGACCGTCGACCTGACACCCGCGACAGACCTGCTCGAACGCCTCGGTGTCGAGCCGGCCCGCGTCTCCGGCGGCGACCTGGTCGTCCGCACTCCGATCACCGGCGAGGAGATCGGCCGCGTGGCGCGTTCGAGCGCC
The DNA here is from genome assembly GCA_963732985.1 of uncultured Actinomycetes bacterium. GTDB lineage: Bacteria > Actinomycetota > Thermoleophilia > Gaiellales > Gaiellaceae > Gaiella. Next base: position 172,818 of record CAVTBP010000011.1, read on the forward strand.
ACGGACACAGACGCTGCCGTCGGGCGTGCCACCGCCGCATTCGCGGCATGGCGAGACGTCCCAGGCCCACGGCGCGGCGAGTTAGTGCGCCTGCTCGGCGAGGAGCTGCGACGCGAGAAGGAAGCGCTCGGAGCACTCGTCACGCTCGAGACGGGGAAGATCGCACAGGAAGGGCTGGGCGAGGTGCAGGAGATGATCGACATCTGCGACTTCGCCGTCGGCCTCTCCCGCCAGCTGTACGGCAGGTCGATCGCCTCGGAGCGCCCCGGTCACCGGCTCACCGAGACGTGGCACCCGCTGGGTCCCGTCGCGGTGGTCAGCGCGTTCAACTTCCCGGTAGCCGTCTGGAGCTGGAACGCCGCGCTCGCGCTCGTGTGCGGGGACCCCGTGATCTGGAAGCCGTCCGAACGGACGCCGCTGACGGCGCTCGCCTCGACGTCGTTGCTGTCGCGAGCAGCGGACCGATTCGGTGGAGTTCCCGACGGGCTGTTCGAGCTGGTGGTCGGCGGCGCCGATCGTGCCCTCCAGCTGGCAGACGAACCGCGCGTCCCGCTCGTCTCCGCCACGGGCTCGACGGGCATGGGGAAGGCGCTCGCGCCACGGGTCGCCGTGCGCCTCGGCCGATCGCTTCTCGAGCTCGGAGGGAACAATGCGGCGATCGTCGCCCCGAGCGCGGACCTCGACCTCGTCGTCCGTGGCGTGCTCTTTGCCGCCGTCGGAACAGCTGGTCAGCGTTGCACGAGCCTGCGGCGGCTGATCGTGCACGCGTCGATCGCCGACGAGCTCCTCGGACGGCTCGCCGCGGCCTATCGCAGCATCTCCATCGGCGACCCGCGGGAGCCTGGCGTGCTCGTCGGCCCACTGATCACCGGCGAGTCGTTCGGCAGGATGGAAGCCGCGCTCGGTGAGGCTCGCAGCGATGGGGGAGAAGTGATCGTCGGCGGGGGACGTGCGCACGCCGATCGCTGGCCCGATGCGTGGTACGCGGAGCCGGCCATCGTGCGTATGCCTGCGCAGACCGCCGTCGTCCAGCAGGAGACCTTCGCACCGATTCTCTACGTGCTCACGTACGACGACCTCGACGAGGCGATCGCACTGCAGAACGGCGTCCCGCAGGGCCTCGCGTCGTCGATCTTCACCACCGACCTGCGAGAAGCGGAGCGGTTCCTCGCCGCTGCCGGCTCGGACTGCGGGATCGCGAACGTCAACATCGGGCCGAGCGGCGCGGAGATCGGTGGCGCGTTCGGCGGCGAGAAGGAGACGGGTGGCGGTCGCGAGTCGGGCTCCGACGCCTGGAAGGCGTACATGCGCCGGCAGACGGCGACCGTGAACTTCACGAGCGACCTACCGCTCGCGCAGGGCATCGTCTTCGACATCCCTGACTGACGCGCTCGGCGGGCGAATGTCCGCGGCGTCTGCGTCGGGCATGTCTTGCTGCGCCTCTGCCGCGCGGCAATTGTGAAGGCTCTGAGCCTGGGCGCGTTAAGCAATCGTGCCGATCTCTCCACAGCCGTCCCGGTGGGGCGTGTCTCGGGAGGGCAGTAGTCTCGGTGCCATGAAGGCGCGGCTCCACACCGATGGGGGCTCACGGGGGAACCCTGGCCCCGCAGCGTTCGCCTACGTCCTCGAGGCGGAGGACGGCACCGTGCTCGACGCCCGCGGTGAGGCGATCGGTGTCGCGACCAACAACGTGGCCGAGTACGCGGCGCTCGTGGCCGGGCTGGGGCGGGCCGTGGAGGCAGGCGTCGACGAGCTCGAGGTCGTGTCCGACTCCGAGCTGATGGTGAAGCAGATGCGAGGCGAGTACCGGGTGAAGAACAAGGACCTGCAGTGGTACTCGGTCGAGGCGGCACGGCTCGCGCGGCAGCTCGGCGTCGTCTCGTACGCGCACGTCCGCCGGGAGCACAACGAGCTCGCCGACCGGCTCGTGAACGACGCGCTCGATGCCGAGGACGCGTCGCCCTAGCCGCGCCGAAAGCGCCAGGCGCCTGGATCGTTAGAGGTCCGGTTCGCGGCCGCGCGTGACGGGTCTCACGGACCTTCTAGCTGCGCCGACTGCCGAGGACGAGCAGGTAGTCGCGCACCCAGGCGGCGCCGTCCGTGGTCGCGAAGCCCGCGAAGAACCCGCGTAAGTCGTCGCGCAGGGCGTCCGCGCGAGAAGGCTCGAGCGCTCCGAGGAGCGTCTTGATCGGGCCGAAGCCTTCCTCCATCTCGTCGTATATCTCGCCGGCGGTCGCCGCGCTCCACGTGGCCACGCTCGGCCGGATCTCGACGTCGAACGCATCCCCGAGCATGGTCGCGCAGTAGTCGGCGTCGCCCCATTGCAGCGGGCTGCCGGCTCCCTCGACAGGTGGCGGAGCGTAGCCCGCGACCAGGCGGAAGAAGTCGCCGACGCTTCCCGTGTCCGTCCACGTGGTCATGACGAGCCGACCGCCGGGCCGGCACACGCGGGCCAGCTCCGACGCGACGCGCGCGTGGTCGGGCGCGAAGATGGCGCCGATCGACGACGAGACGATGTCGAACGACGCGTCGTCATACGGGAGCTGTTCCGCGTCAGCCACGTCGAAGGTCGCGTCCACGCCGCGTTCCGACGCCTGGCGCCGGGCCGTCGCCACAAGCGTCTCCGAGATGTCCGAGCCGGTCAGCTGTGCGCCGGTCGCCGCTGCCCGGAGCACGAGCTCTCCCGTGCCCCCGCCGACGTCGAGCCAGCGCTCGCCCGGCTGGGCGGCGACTGCGTCGACCACCGCGTCGTGCATGTCGGCCAGTCCCGCCGCCACTACTTCGAACGGGGCCGAGCCCCACATCGCCGCGTGCCGTTGCTTGAGCTCCTCGAACGCCACCGTCCTGACCCTACCGCTCGCTCAGGTACAGGTGCCAGAGCAAGCGCGCCGCCGTCGCGCGATGAGGCCGCCACCGCTCTCCGATCGCCTCGAGCTCGAGCGACGTCGGCCGTGCGTCGAGGCCGAGCGCTCGACGCGCCGCCTCCTGAAGCGCGATATCGCCCACCGGCCACGTATCCGGCCGGCGCAGCGCCGAGAGCAAATAGACCTCGGCCGTCCAGGGACCGATCCCCGGCAGGGCGATCAGCGCCGTCCGGACACCGTCGTCGTCGAGTAGCGCGACCTGCTCCAGCTCCAGCTCGCCCGCCAGGATGGCGGTGGAAAGGGCTCGCGCGTAGCGCGTCTTCTGGCGGCTGAACCCGTCCGCACGGAGCTCCGCGTCGGACAGCTCGAGCAGCGCAGCCGGGGTGACACCGTCCACCCGTGTATCGACCCTGTCGTAGGCCGCCTTCGCCGAGGCGAGCGAGACCTGTTGCTCCAGGATGAGCAAGAGCAGCGTGGCGAAGCCCGGTTGGCGTGCCCAGAAGACAGGCAGGCCGTGACGCTCGACGATCGCCCCGAGGTTCGGGTCGTTCGCGACCAACTCGCGTGCGGAGCGCTTGAACCCGCGCTCGGTCAACTGCCGCCCGGCCGCCATGCTCCGACCCTATCCACATCAACGCGAGCCCTCGCGGCGGATTGACAGGGGCTTCTGCGCAGTGAGATTCTCCGCGGGTCACTGCGGCACGTCGTGGCGGATCGCTCGCTTCGGCGTCGGAAGGGGGAGGCAACACTGCGCGAGCTGGGTCGGAGCGGGCTGCTCGTAACCGCGGCGCTCGCGCTCGTCTTCGCGCTCACCCTCGCCGCAGGCAGCAGCGGCGCGACGCTCGCGGTGACTGCGCTTCAGTTCAACGGCACGAGCCAGTACGTGCGAGCGGGCTCGGTCGCCTCGTCTCCGGATGCGCTCAACGCGACACGGTTCACGCTGGAGACCTGGTTCTACCGCACCGGCACAGGAGCGACCACGAGCACCGGCACGGGCGGCGTCACCGCCGCGCCGCTGATCGCGAAGGGCCGCTCCCAGTCCGACGGCTCGAACGTCGACCTGAACTACTTCCTCGGCATCGACTCCTCGGGCAGGCTGGCGGCTGACTTCGAAGAGGGCGCGGGCCAACCCTCGCCGGGTCTGAACCACCCGGTCACGGGGAGCACCGTGATCACCAACAACGCCTGGCATCACGCAGCCGTCACGTACGACGGACGCACGTGGAAGCTCTACCTCGACGGCCGTCTCGACCGGGCGCTGACGCTGGCCAGCCCCTTGAACCCACGATCCGATTCGATCCAGCGCACAGCGCTGGGCAGCGCGCTCAACTCCAGCGGCACCGCGGCAGGCTTCTTCCGGGGCCGCATCGACGAGGCACGCATCTGGAACATCGCACGCACCGGACAGCAGATCCGCCAGTGGCGAGACGACCAGATCACCGGCCCGCAGGCCGGGCTGCTGGCGCGGTTCGGCATGGGCGAAGGCTCCGGCACCACGGTTGCCAACTCCGCCGGGTCGCCGAGCGGCGTGCTGCGCCCGTCCGGCGCCGGCCCGACCTGGGTCGGGGGGTACACGTTCCCGCAGGACACGACCGCCCCGTCCGCGCCGGTCGGCCTGTCGGCAGCACCGGGGACGGGGACGGTGACGCTGTCGTGGACAGCGAGCGTCGCGGCCGACCTGGCCGGCTACGACCTGTACCGGAGCACCAGCCTGCCCGTGACAACGGCCGGTGGGTCGGTCAACGGCGCCGACCTGCTCGCCGGCTTGTCGTACACCGACACCGGGCTCGTCAACGGCACGACGTATCACTACGCGATCCGCGCGGTCGACCGCTCGGACAACGCGTCCGCGCTGTCTGCCCCCGCCTCGGCGACACCGTCCGGCGGATCACCCGATCCGGTGTTGCTCGTCGCCGGCGACATCGCGGGGTGCACCTGGTCAGGAGACGAGAACACGGCGAGCGTCGTCAACGGGCTCGCCGGCACCGTCGTCACGCTCGGCGACAACGTGTACCCCAACGGGACGCTGACCGAGTTCACGAGCTGCTACGCACCCTCCTGGGGCCAGTTCAAAGGGCGGACGCGGCCGACACCGGGGAATCACGACTACAACACACCTGGCGCGACCGGCTACTTCGACTACTTCAACGGAGCGGGGAACCAGACGGGGCCGGCCGGCGATCGCAGCCTCGGGTACTACAGCTTCGATCTCGGCACCTGGCACATCGTCGTCCTGAACAGCGAGTGCGAGACGACGACCGGGCTGTGGCTCAAGGGCGGCTGCGCCGCCGGATCGGCACAGGAGACGTGGCTCAAGGCGGATCTGGCCGCAGCCACGACGAACAATGTGATCGTCACGTGGCACAAGCCTCGGTACTCGTCGTCGACGGAGCACGGCAACAGCTCGCACATGCAGGCGCTGTGGAAGGTCGCCTACGACCGCGGCGTCGACCTGATGCTCGCCGGGCACTCGCACAACTACGAGCGCTTCGCGCCGATGAACGCCAGCGGGGCCGTCGACGCGACGTTCGGCATGCGCGAGCTCGTCGTCGGCACCGGCGGGGCCTCCTACCACGGCTTCACCACGCCAGCTGCCACGAGCGAGGTACGCAACTCGGGCACACACGGAGTCCTGAAGCTGACGCTGCACGCCTCGAGCTACGAGTGGCAGTTCGTCCCCGTGGCGGGGAAGACCTTCGCCGACGCGGGCACCCAGGCCGTGCACGGGCCACCGCCGGCCTGACGCACCGCGTTGCCCGCACCGGCGGGCTCGGCTATGGTGGTCGGCGATGGGCGCTCTGCGTGCACCGATTCCGACGGCCTCCGGCCTGATCGCGCTCGCCCTCCTCCTTCCCCGCTAGGGGAACGAGCGACTCGACATACCCGTGCCCGCGCTCCCGCACAACGGGAGGAGTACGCCTCGAGGAGGAGCTCGAAATGCCCATGCCACACCGGAAGTACCAGCCCTACGAGACCGTCACGCTGCCGGATCGCACCTGGCCGGACAACGTCGTCCAACGCGCGCCGACGTGGTGCTCGACCGACCTGCGCGACGGCAACCAGGCACTCGTCAACCCGATGGACACGCCGCGCAAGCAGCGCTTCTTCGATCTGCTCGTACGTCTCGGCGTGAAGGAGATCGAGGTTGGCTTCCCGGCCGCGTCCAAGACCGACTTCGACTTCGTCCGACAGCTCGTCGAGGACGACCTGATCCCCGAGGACACGACGATCGCCGTCCTCACACAGGCACGGCCGGAGCTGATCGAGCGGTCGTTCGAGGCGATCGAAGGGGCGCGCCGCGCGATCGTGCACCTCTACAACTCGACCTCGGTGACACAGCGGCGCGTCGTGTTCCGCATGGAACGCGAAGGCATCACCGAGCTCGCGGTCCGCGGCGCGGCCCTCTGTAAGCAGCTCGCCGCAGGTGCGGCGGGCGAGGTTGTCTTCCAGTACTCGCCGGAGAGCTTCCACCACACCGAGATCGACTACGCGCTCGAGATCTGTGAGGCGGTTGCGGCGGAGTGGAGGCCGACCCCTGAGGAGAGGATGATCGTCAACCTGCCGACCACGGTCGAGCAGTTCCCGCCGAACGTCTACGCCGACCGGATCGAGTGGTTCTGCCGCCACTTCTCGAAGCGCGACAGCGTGGTCGTCTCGGTGCATCCGCACAACGACCGCGGCACCGCGGTCGCGACGGCGGAGCTGGGGCTGATGGCCGGCGCCGAGCGTGTCGAGGGGACGCTGTTCGGAAACGGAGAGCGCACCGGAAACGTCGATCTCGTCACCATCGCGCTGAACCTCCTCACCCAGGGCGTCGACCCCGAGCTGGACCTGTCGCACATCGACGAGGCCCGCGAGATCGTGGAGGAGTGCAACGAGCTCCCCGTGCACCCGCGCCACCCGTACGTGGGTGAGCTCGTCTACACGGCCTTCTCCGGCTCGCACCAGGATGCGATCAAGAAGGGGATGCACGCTCAGGAGCGGTCGGACACCGGGCTCTGGGACGTGCCGTACCTGTCGATCGACCCGAAGGACGTCGGCCGTACGTACGAGGCGATCATCCGCGTCAACTCGCAGTCGGGCAAGGGCGGTGTCGCATACCTGATGGAGACCGAGCACCATCTGGAGCTGCCACGCGGCCTGCAGGTCGACTTCGCCCAGAAGGTGCAGGCGATCGCAGACGCTCGTGGCGGCGAGCTCACGGCCGCCGAGCTGATGGAGGCGTTCCGCGAGCACTACCTCGACATGACCGAGCCGTACCACCTCGTCTCGTACACCCACTCGGCGGGTGAGCACGAGGACCACCTCGTCGCGCAGCTACGGGCCGCCGGCGACGAGCTGGAGCTGGAGGGGGTCGGCAACGGGCCGATCGCAGCCCTCGTCAGCGGCCTCTCGCAGCGCTTCGGCGTGACGGTGCGGGTGCGCGACTACCACGAGCACGCCATGTCGAAGGGCGCCGACGCGACCGCCGCCGCGTACGTCGAGGCCGATGTAGACGACGACGTCGTGTGGGGGGTCGGCATCCATCCGTCGATCGTCACGGCGTCGCTCCGCGCCGTCGTCAACGCGGTCAACCGCTCGATCGCGCTGCGCGAGGCGCAGGAGGCTGCAGCGGCAGCATTCGACCTCGCCTAGACGCCCGCTCCCTCCCGGGCCGGGGTGTCCGGGAGGTCGCGCCCGGCCGTTGCTAGAATCGGCTGCGCCCGCGGATGTAGCTCAGTTGGCTAGAGCGTCTGCTTGCCATGCAGAAGGTCGAGGGTTCGAGTCCCTTCATCCGCTTCACGAAACGCCCTGGAAACAGGGCGTTTCTTCTTTCCCCGATGCAGGCGCTCGCCCTCGGGCGTCGGGGTTAGTCAGGTTCTAGTCAGGTCCGAGCCGGTCGTGTGGCCACGATGGCGAGCGCGTACCTCACTCGCCTCTACCAGGGGGGCGTTGATTGTTGGTTCGGGGTCCTGGCGCTCGGGCGACTCGACGTGGCCGAGATCATCCGGTCTGTCCGGATCGCCTCGAAGCTGCGCCCCTTCCCGGTGGCGACATGCCAGGCGTCGGAGCGCGCAGCGATCAACGGCCCCTCTATCACTGCGGAGGGCGTCTGCACGCGAACGGTCGGTAGCGGCGCGGGGTCCGTCCACACGCAATCAGCCAGGCGCGGGTGAGGCCCGCGGATTTCCGCGCTGCTGCTCGTCCGACGCTTTCATGACGAACCAGAGCGCCGGGGAGAGGAGGTCGCCGTTCTTGAGCTCGGGTGCCCGAGTGTGCGGGAATGTCTCTTGAGCGCCGAGCGCGGGCGATGAGTTTGCGCGGCCCATACGGTCAACGACCAAGAGCATCGAACAGGAGGTCGACAGCGTGACGATCCAACACATGGAGCACGTGGGCATCGTGGTCGACGACCTCGAGGCCGCGACGGCGTTCTTCGTCGAGCTCGGGCTCAAGCTGCAGGGAGAAGGGCAGGTCGAGGACGATTGGGTCGACCGCGTGGTGGGGCTCGAGGGCGTCCGGGTGGAGTACGCGATGGTGGAGACCCCGGACGGCCACGGTCGGCTCGAGCTGGTGAAGTTCCACTCCCCCTCTGCCCGGGGCGGCGACGGGCACGCGCCGGCGAACACCCTGGGCATCCGCCATGTCCTATTCGCTGTCGACGACATCGACGCCGCCGTCGCCACCGTGCAAGCCAGCGGCGGTGAGCTCGTCGGCGAGGTGGAGAACTACAAGGACATCTATCGGCTCTGCTACGTCCGCGGCCCGGAGGGGATCATCGTCGAGCTGGCGGAGCGGATCGGCTGAGAGCTGCGGAACGCGTCCCTGAGGCCCACTGCTGAGAACGTCGCGTCACCCTCCGCGACGTAGAGCACCTCTGGTGTCGGGTGCGGGTAGAGGGGAGACGCCGGCTCGCCATGCGGGACAACGCCGCGCGCGGTGGACGTCCGCGTACGGGACCTGTGGGTGTCGGTCGACTGAGTTGACCAATAGGTCGTCGAGGGAAGATCATGGCAGCCGTGAAGACGACGGCTGCGGTGCTCGTCGTACTACTGGCAGGACTCGCCGCAGCGTGTGGGGACGACAACGACAGTGTCGATCCGGTGGCGGCGAGATCGTGCGGCGAGCTCCTGTACGAAGGGGAGGGGAAACCGGACGCGATCGTCGTGACCGACAACCCACTCCGCGGGGTGGGTGCGGCGGCGACCAAGGAGGTCGTCGACGCGATCGAGCACGTCCTTCGCCGGCGCGACTTCCGAGCCGGCGAGTTTCGAGTCGGCTTCCAGTCGTGCGACTACACAGTCGGCGGGGAGCTCGACGCCCGAGCGTGCAGGCGTAATGCACAGGCGTACGTCGAGACACGCGCCGTCGTCGGTGTCATCGGGCCGTACAACTCGGGCTGCGCTGAGATACAGATCCCGATCTTGAGCCGCGCGGCGGCCGGCCCCCTGGCCATGGTCAGCCCGACCAACACCGACGAGGGGCTCACCCGTGGCCCGTACTCCCTGACGCTCTACCCTGACGGCGTCCGGAACTACGCACGGGTCGTCACCCACGACCAGGCGCAAGGGGTCGCGGCCGCACATCTCGCGAGACGCTCAGGTGCACGGAGGGCGGCTGTCGTCGCCATGAGGGGTCTCGAGGAGCGGTACGTGAGGCAGCTGACCGAGTCGTTCGGAGCAACAGCTCGAGCGCTGGGGATCGAATCGAAGTCCTACGACTGGCGGCTCGAGGAGAGCTACGCCGATCTCGCGGCGTCGATCGCCGCTGCGCGTCCGGACGTCGTCTATCTCGTCGGGGTGCCCGACCTGAACGCGAAGACGCTCATCGGGGATCTCAGGGCCGAGCTCGGGCAGGTCCCGATCATCACGCCCGACTCCTTCGCTCTGGACGACGTCGCGCAGGAGCTCGGTCCGACAGGAGACGGGCTGCTCACGACCGTGCCCGGCATCCCGCACTCTGCGCTGCCGCCCGCAGGGAAGAAGTTCCTCCGTGAGTTCGGAGATGCGTCGGCTGTACCAGGGCAGCCCGGAGCTCCCGAAGCTGCCCAGGCGACGGACGTGCTCCTCGACGCGATCGCGCGGTCCGACGGGACGCGTGCGTCGGTCGTCGAGGAGCTCTTCGTGACGAAGGTCGAGAACGGGATCCTCGGCTCCTTTTCCTTCGATCGCCTCGGCGACATCGATCCTGCTCCGGTTGGCGTGTACCGCTACGAGGGAGGAAAGCTCGTCGACGACAGCGTCGTGCGAGCGCCACTCGGCTCCCCGGACTAGCCGGCGCGAAGCCTGGACTCCCGCGCCTCCAGGGCGGGGAGCATGGCGTGGGCAAGTGTTCCGGAATGTCCCCTGAAGAAGTGAGGCTGGATCTTGCCGCGCCGATGAGTTCTCGGTGGTTTGTGAGTCTCTACGGCGATACGGCCGGAGCGGCAGTCGGACAAGGAGTCATGAGATGACCCGAATGGATGCTGTGGAGAAGCAAGTCGAGGCGTGCAACGCTCGCGACCTCGATGCGTTCGTGGCCTGCTATACGCGGGAAGCCGTAATCGAGGATGCCGACGGCGGGGCGCAGATGAGCGGGCCGGACGGTACACGATGAACGCCTCCGCCTCGATCACCATCACGCCAGTCTTCGTTGCCGACCTATCCGTCGAGGGCGAGCGGATGCCGGTTTACGTGCACGTCATCGACCATCCCGATGCGCGCGTGCTGGTCGACACGGGCATGACGGAGCTGCACCCGGCGATGGCCGACATGGATCCCCGCCTCCAGCCGCTGAGCGAGCAGGACTTCGATCTCGCCGGCATCGACATCGTCGTCAACACACACCTGCACGCCGACCACTGCGGCGGTAACCACCTCTTCGCCGGCAAGCCGATCTACGTCCAGCGTCGGGAGCTCGACGACGCTCGCAGCGAGGACGACTACACCATTCGCGAGTGGGTCGACGCGCCCGGTGTGCGGTACGTGCCGGTCGACGGCGAGCACGAGCTGCTGCCCGGGCTCCGACTCGTCTCGGCGCCGGGCCACACACGCGGCTCGCAGGTGGTCGTCGTCGAGACTGGCGGCCGCCCGGTCGTCGTCGGCGGCGACGTGGCGGTGTGGTTCGGCGAGTTCGACGAGCCGCCCACCGAAGGCCGGCAGCGGGTCCTTGCGCTCGACCCCGAGCTGGTCTGGCTCGCGCACGAGCACGAGCCGTGGCGACCCCACAGCGTCTAGGGCACCACGCCCCCGGGCAACTCGTCGGGCCAAGAGTTGATCGTCACGTTGACGATGTCCGACTCAGGCGACCGGGCGCTCGGCTGCCTCAGCGTGCAGGGATGTTCCCCCGAGATCGCGCTCTAACATAGAGGGGTTGTCGCTGCCCATGACGCTTCCCCTCATCGACCACTTGGCCTTGCGAGTACGTGACGTGAGACGCAGCCGCACCTTCTACGAGCGGGCCCTCGAGCCGTTCGGAGTGAAGGTGGTGGAGAGCTCGCAGGGGCCCGGGTTTGCCATCGAGGGCGGTGGAGACTTCTGGATCGGGGAAGGGGAACCCCCGGCCGCGCCCGTTCATGTGGCCTTCGCCGCAGCAGACCGAGCCACCGTTGACAAGTTCCACCGTGCCGCTGTCGAAGCCGGCGGCCGCGACAACGGCGCGCCGGGTCTTCGCCCCCATTACCACGCCGAGTATTACGCAGCGTTCGTCCTTGATCCGGACGGGAACAACGTCGAAGCGGTCTTCCACGGGGACCGCCAGCTGCCAGCCGCGTGACGCTCGCTTGCCCGAGCGTCCTCTCGCCAGACGCCGTCAGAGCACCGGGAACTCGATCTCGGCGCACGTCTTGCAGTAGGGCACAAGCGAGCCGGCGCCGTCCGAGTACCAGCGGCCGCTCGAGCCGATCAGCCGTTTGCACCGCTCGCACGGGCACTCGTCCGCATCCGGCGCCTGGTCGAGCACGGTGGCCTGTCCGCGGGCGTTCCGCAACGCCTCGTACAACTCCTCCCACGGCGCCTCGTTCATGCGGCCGCGATTCTGTCAGCCGCAGGCGCGCGTATCAATGGGGAAGCGTGAGGCGGCGCTTGGCGCCGCGATCGAGCAAGGCTTCGCGGACGAAGCGATGCACGAGCAGCGGCACGTAATCCGTGAAGCGAGCCCGACTCAGCAGTTGGCGCGCTACCTCGCGAACCTCGCGCTTGACGGGCTCTAGTGGCACATCCGGGAACTCGTCCAGGAGTCGCTCCGGCACATGGTCGAGTTTCTTCTGCGTCTCGTGCGGGTCAACCTTGCCTGTCATCGGATCACCTCCATCGTCTCGCCTAGGTGCCGCGTACCCGTGGAGGCGCACTGCAAACGGCGTTCACAAGTTGGTTACCGGTCCGGCACCCACCGGCGACCACGCCCGAGGTGATGCTTGATCGTCCGCGGGTGCCTGTGCGTCCGCGCTATTTCGGGTCGATCGAGAAGGGGGAAGTGGTGCGAAGAAGTGCTGGGCTGATCATGGTCGTGGCGTTGCTCGTGCTCGTGGCGGCAGTTGGCGCCGGCGCGCCGATGGCGGCTGGGAACGCAACGACTGTCCTTGTGACCAATTCCAATGACAGCGGTGCTGGCTCTTTCAGACGCGCGGCCGAGCGAGCAAGCGACGACTCATCTATTGGCACGATCGTGTTCCGTGTGGGCCTCGCGCCGATTGCGCTCGCCTCGCCGGTTGTCTATGACGGCGTTCAGTCGCTCAGCGTTCTCGGCGCCGGTGCCGTGCTGAAGGGCGGCGGGTTCCGAACGCTGACGCCTGGGAATCTGTCCGTCGCAGCGCTCACGATCCGAGACGTCGGCGACCATGGCCTCGTCTACGAGGTTCCCGGTGACGCCTCGGGCACCAAGAAGGTCTCCCTGGTCGGCGTGCGGATCCTCAACAACGGCGGTCACGGAGTGCTGGTCGATGATCAGGTGAACCCGGAGACACCGGACACCGACCCGCCCACCCCGCCCGACCCGGCTGGTTCCGCCGCATCGCTCGACGTGAAGGTGCTCGCGTCGCAGTTCGCCGAGAACGGGTTCGGCGGGTTCGATCGCGACGGCCTGCGCGTCGATGAGGGAGCCGACGGCAATCTGAGCTTCTCGGTTGCACTCAGCTCGTTCGAGCACAACGGCGCGGACGGCATCGAGCTCGACGAGCGCGGCCCGGGCAACGCGGTATTCGACGTCACCGGCGTGACGTTGAGCAGGAACGGCGACTTCGACACGACTCCACCGATCGACAAGGACGACGGCATGGACGTCGACGAGTCGCTCGACGGCGACCTGATCGGCCGGATCGCCGCAAGCGTGTCCAACGACAACTTCGAAGAGGGCTGGGACCTGAACGAGAACAACGCCGGCGACTTCAAGGTCGACATGACCCTCGTCGAGGCAAGCCGCAACGTCCAGGAAGGCATCGACTTCGAAGAGGACGACGACTTCGCCGGTGGCGGCAGCCTCTTCACCGTCGTGACCGGAATCAAGACCGACGGCAACCAGGCGGGCGGCGACGGCGGCCTCAAGATCCGTGAGAAGGGCGTCGGCGACCTCAACGCCACCGTCCGCTCAGCACAGGCCAACGGCAACCAGACGGCGGGGATCAGCATTCGCGAAGACGCCGTTGGCAACCTCACGGCAAACATCGACCGCTCACGCAGTGACGGCAACACCGGACACGGAACCGACCTCGACGAGAACAGCGACGGCAACCTCACGGCGGCCGTGACCCGCGGAAGCTCAGCCACGAACGGCGGGGCCGGCGTGCGCGCCGACCAGGGCGGAGCAGGCACCGGGACGCTGAACCTCTCCGCGATGAACCTCGACGGCAACACCGGGGGGCCGGTCGTCAACAACGCGGGCGTAACCGTCACCCAGACGCCGTAGACGACTCGCGTACGGCCGCCTCAAGCGCACCAGGCGCTTGGGGCGGCCATACGCAGACCGGCGCCTACTCGGCAGCCGCGTCGAAAACCACGAGCGACGACGTGCTTCGCTCGAGACGCGCGATACCGGCCACCGTGCGGGTACCGGTTGCTCTCGGGATGTTCACCAGATCGGCATGAGCCACAGCGGCTATGGCGATAGCGTCAGATGAATGGAGCGTGCGCGGCTCGCCGTCCTGCCGTTGTTCGCCGGCCTACCCGACGATGAGATCGACCTTGTCGCGCGGTTCGCTTCCGAGGTCGAGTTCGACGCAGGCGACCCGCTCACAACTGAGGGGGATTTCGGCCACACGCTGTTCGTGATCGAGACCGGCTCGGCGGAGGTGTCAGCCGACGGCGCGCCCGTTGACGTCGTCGGGCCTGGTGCGGTGATCGGTGAGGTAGCCGTGCTGTCATCGGGTCGGCGCACCGCGTCCGTGGTGGCGACATCTCCCGTTCGAGCGATCGCGTTGTTCAAACGCGATGTGTGGACGCTCGAGCGAGAGGCTCCGGAGGCCGCTCGTCTGTTGCATGCTGCGCTCGAGCAGCATGTCGGCGGCTCCTAGCAGCGGGTCGGCGCACCCTCTTACCCGTTCCGAGCTCGCTGGAAGCGCGGGGGAGAAGTACGAACCGCTAACCCGCATGACTCTCCGCTCGAGCGTGGTCCTGTTGCGCGAGTTGGTCGAGTTTGGCAACTCCGCACGCGCAGCGGATACTGCCTCAGTGGATCGAGCCGAGGACCTCTCGATGCCGTCCGAGAGCCGGGCCGCTGAGGGGTTCTTCGAGTCGCTCGTCGAGGTCAGCCCGGTGGCGATCGTGACCATGGACGCCGACGAGCGGGTGACGAGCTGGAACCCGGCTGCGGCAGAGCTGTTCGGATGGTCGTCGGAGGAGGCGACGGACGGCGGATCGACGACCTCGTCCTCACTCGAGACCTTCGTGACGAAGGCCGGGACGTCACCCGCGAGGCGCTCGAGACGGGTCGCGCCGACCGCGTCACTCGCCGTGTGCGGAGGGACGGCGGACTGGTCGACGTGCAAACTGATGCTCGTGCCGCTCGAGGTCGACGGTGAGCACGTCGGCTTCTTCGCGGTCTACCACGACGTCACCGACGTTGCAGCGCGCACGAGAGCGCACCGAGACGCTCTTGGCCGTGACGCAGGTGCTCGGGAAGACGCTGAGCCTCGAGGACACGATCGAGGCGATCCTCGGCGAGCTGCAGCGAGTCGTGCCATACGACAGTTGTTCCGTTCAGGTGATCCAGGGTGACCGCCTGGTGATCGTGGGCGGGCGCGGCCTCGACGATCTGGGAGGGATGATCGGAGTGGGCTTCGACCTGAACGACGAGGCCAACCCCGGCATCCAGGTCGTGCGGTCGAAGCGGCGACAGGTCTTTGCCGACGTGTCGCACCATCCTCACTTCGCGAGCCAGCAACACGGAAGGGGACGCATTCGCGGATGGATCTGCGCGCCGATGATCGTCGGCGACCGCGTCATCGGCGTCATCAGCGTCGACAAGTTCGAGGCCGACTTCTACGACGAAGAGCTGGCGGAGCTCGCGACGGCGTTCGCCACCCAGGCCGCGATTGCGATCGACAACGCGCGGTTGCTCGAAACGGAGCGCTCCGCCCGCGAACAGGCCGAGACGCTCCGCGCCGCAGCCCAGTCGCTCGGCAGCAGCCTGGACCTGCCCGAGGTCTTCGATCTGATCCTGACGGAGCTGCGCAGGGTCGTCCCGTATCGAGCGGCCACCGTCCAGCAGCTCGACGGCTACGAGATGGTGATCGTCGGTTGCCATGGCTTTCCGAACATCGACGAGCTGATCGGACTGCGCTTCGACTGGCGGGGACAAGACGATCCTGCCCGCGAGATGGTCGAGCGGCGGGAGCCGGTGATCATTCCCGACGTCTCCGCGCGGTTCGAGCACTTCAAGGAGGAAGCCCATGGCGGCGGTCAGGTCAAGGCATTCATGGGCGTGCCGCTGCTGATCGGCGATCGCCTGATCGGGATGCTGACGCTCGACAGCCTGGAGGCCGACTTCTACACCGCCGAGCACGCAAACACGGCAGCGGCCTTCGCCGCGTTCGCCGCGACGGCGATCGAGAAGGCGCGGTACGTCACCGAGCTGCAGCGTGCTCGCGAGGAGGCGGAGTCGGCGACGCAGGCGAAGAGTGCGTTTCTCGCGACGATGAGCCACGAGATCAGGACGCCGATGAACGGGGTGATCGGCATGACCGGCCTCCTGCTCGAGACGGAGCTGACGGCGGAGCAGCGTGAGTTCGCCGACGTCGTGCGCTCGAGCGGCGAAGCGTTGCTCCACGTCATCGACGACATCCTGGACTACTCGAAGATCGAGGCCGGCCGGCTCGAGCTGGAGCAGGAGCCGTTCGATCTCCGCGGGTGCGTCGAAGACGCGCTCGACATCGTCGCGCCGCGTGCCTCGGAGAAGAACGTCGAGATCGGGTGCCTCGTCGACGAGGTGGTGCCGGCCGGGATCGTGGGCGACGCCACCCGGCTCCGTCAGGTCTTGCTCAACCTGCTTTCGAACGCGGTCAAGTTCACCGAGGAGGGCGAGGTCGTCGTCCACGTCGGCGCCGAGCCCGCCGGCCCGGGCTCCCATCGCCTCGAGCTGGCCGTCCGCGACACCGGGATCGGGATCCCGCAGGACCGGATGGACAGGCTGTTCGCCTCGTTCAGCCAGGTCGACGCCTCGACGACGCGCCGCTACGGCGGCACGGGGCTCGGACTCGCGATCTCGAGGCGTCTCGTCGAGCTGATGGGCGGGACGATGTGGGTAGAGAGCGAGGAGGGCAATGGATCGACCTTTCACGTGTCGCTGACCGTCCGGGAGGCGGAGGTGCCCGGCACGGATCGCGCCACCCGACGGGCTGTCGCCGTTGCGCGGCAAGCGCGTGCTGGTCGTCGACGACAGCGCGACGAGCCGTGAGATCGTCGTCCGGCAGACGCGATCGTGGGAGATGGAGCCGGTGGCGGTGGAGGGGCCTCTGGACGCGCTTGCGTTGATCGACGAGGGCCAGCACTTCGACATTGCCGTGCTCGACTTGGTGCTGCCGGAGATGGACGGGCTCGCATTGGCACGGGAGATCCGCAGCCGACGCGACGAGCGCGAGCTGCCACTCGTTCTCGTCACGTCCATCGGTCGACGACGGGAAGTGAGCGCGGAGGCCGGGCACTTCGCCGCGCAGCTGGCGAAGCCGCTGAAGGCCTCGCAGCTCCACGACGCACTGGCGACCGCGCTCGCCGAGGGCTGGCACGAGCGACAGGTCGCTGCGGCCGCGTCGGACGGCAGGCCCGCGACGTCGTCCTTGCGGATCTTGCTCGCCGAGGACAACTCCGTGAACCAGATGGTGGCCCTGCGGATCCTCGAGCGGCTCGGGTACGCGCGCCGACGTGGCGACGAACGGCCGCGAGGCGCTCGAGGCGCTCGAGCGGCAGGCCTACGACGTCGTGCTGATGGACGTGCAGATGCCCGAGCTCGACGGCCTCGACACATCCCGCCGGATCTGTGAGCGGTGGGCGCCCGAGAGACGCCCCCGCATCATCGCGATGACCGCAAACGCCATGCCCGAGGAGCGCGAGGCGTGCTTCGCGGCCGGGATGGACGACTACGTGGCCAAGCCGATCCGCCCCGAGATGCTTGCCGAGGCACTGCGTCGCGCCAGTCCGCTCGAACGGAACGTCGGAAGCGAGCTCGAGTGACGCATCGAACCATGCCTCGCGGATCTGCCGTTCACCCGAGCCGTGACGGTGCGGGATGAAGACGTCGGACGGGACGATCTCGCCGATCGGCTCGCTCGGCCTCGTCGAGCGCGTGGCCGCGCTGCATCGCGTCGATCTGTTCGCGCGCGTTCCCGGGCGCGTGCTCGCCGCGGTCGCCGAGGTGACGTCCGAGGTGACGCGCCGACGCCGGGCGACGTGCTCATCGAGGAGGGGGCGGTCGAGGCACACCTGTTCGCGATCGTCGAAGGACGGGTTCGCGTGCACCGCGGCGAGCAGACGCTCGTCGAGCTGGGCCCGGGCACGACGGTCGGCGAGCTCGCGGCGCTCGTCTCGCAGCCGCGCGCAGCGTCGGTCACCGCCCTCGAGCCGACGCTGGCGCTTCGTCTCGACAAGACCGTTCTGGATGAGCTCCTCGCGGACTGGCCCGAGCTCGCCCACGGCGTCATCGACGCACTCGTCGCGCGGCTGGTCGCGGCCGCAGACTACGCCGACCGGACGCGGTGAGCGACTCGCCGCCTCGCGGCGTCGTCGCCCTCCTCACCGGGCAGGGATTCGCCTTTGGAGTGACGCTCGCCCTCCTGCTCGTGCCGGCGAACGCGATCTTCCTGGACGTGTACGGCTCCGAGTGGCTGCCCGCGACGTACATCGCGGTCGCGGTGGTCGGCAGCGGCGCGTCGGCGCTCATCGCCCGTGCCGCACGCCGCACCAGCCTCGTTCGCGTCGCGACGGCGACGCTCGGCGGCCTCGCGGCCCTCTACGCCGTCTCGTGGGTGATTCTCGTGGCGGACGGCGCGTGGGTGTCGGCTGTGCTCCTCGTGGCCTTCCCGATCGCGCTCCAGGTCGGGTTCGTGTTCATCGGCGGGCAGGCGGGCCGGTTGCTCGACGTGCGCCAGATGAAGGAGCTCTTCCCACGCATCGTCTCGGGCTTCGCGGTCGGGTTCCTGGTCGGCGGGCTCCTCGGCATCCCCCTCCTCGCCCTGCTCGGGTCGACGGAGCACCTGCTCCTGGCGACCACGGCCGCGGAGCTCGCCTTCCTCGGTCTCCTGCTCGTGACGGAGCGCCGGTTTCCGGAGGTACGGACGGCGCAGACCGACGCGGCGCCAGACGGTCACGCGCCCGCCGCTGCGCATGCTCTTCGCCTCGGGCATCGCGCTCCTTCTTCTCGTCTATCAGGTGCTGTCCGCGATGGGGTCGTGGGTCGTCGACTTCCTCCTCTTCGACCGCGCCGCGGCTCGCTACAGCGGGGACGAGCTGACGGAGTTCCTGTCGGCGTACACGGCGCTGCTCAACCTCGTCGACATCCTCTTCCTCGCGCTCCTCGCCGGTCCGCTCATGCGGCGCTTCGGCCTTCGGCTCGGGCTGCTCCTCAACCCCGCCGTCGTCGCCGGCGTGCTCGCGCTCATGCTCGTCGTCGCGGCGGGGGCGGGAACGGCGGCGTTCGGCCTCTTCGTCCTCGCCGGCGTCCTCCGCATCGCCGACATCGCGACGACCGACGGAACGACCCGGACGTCGATCAATGCCGCCTACCAGATCGTCCCCGTCCAGGAGCGCCTGGCCGTGCAGGCCGTTGTCGAGGGCATCGGAGTGCCGGTGGCGATCGGGGTGACGGGCGTGCTCCTCCTCGCCCTGAACGTGCTCGGGCTCGGCACCGGCGGGGTCATCGCGTTCGGACTCGTCCTCGGCGTCATCTGGACCGCAGTGGCCACCGTCGTGTACCGGTCGTACACGCGGTCGCTCGCGGACGAGATGCGGCGACGCTCACTCTCGTCGCTCGAGCTCGACGTCGCAGAGGACGACGCAGGGGCCGTGCGGGCGCTGCTCGCGCTCCGACGACGCCCGTGACGTGCGGCTCGGCCTCGATCTTCTCGCAGGCGTCTCCTCGCCGGCCCCGGACGTCGAGCTGCGCCTGATCGCCGAGCATGCCGATCCCGAGGTGCGCATGCGGGCGCTCGCGCTGCTTGCCGCGCACGGGGACGCAGAGCGCTGCCGCGGAGGCCGCGGCGGCGGTGAGAGATCTGGCCACCTCGGACGACGCGCGCGAGCGGCGGGCTGTCGCGGCGCTGTTCGCCGCGCGTGGAAGCGCGGGCCACGACGTCGGAGTGCTCGCTGATCTCCTCGTGGATGGCGACCTGGGCGTGAGGGCCGCGGCGCTCGATGCGGTCGTCCCATCGGACGCCACGTACCCCGAGCTCGTGCGCCGGGTCGTCGCCGCCCTCGACGAGCCTCGCCTCGCGGGACCGGCCGGTGCGGCGGTGCGGCGACTTGGCCCGGCGGCGGTGCCCCTGCGTATCCGCGGCGCTCGCCGGTGACGCCCCGAGGCGTCCGTCGCTCGTGCGCGCGGCCGCGATGCTGGCGACCGAGCACGGTGTCGACGTGGTCGCACCGGCGCTCGACGACCGCGATCGTGCCGGCGTGCTGGCGGCGCTCGAATCGCTCGAGGCGGCGGGCGGGCGCGATCTCGTGCCGTCGAACGTCCTCGACCATGTCTTCCACGATGCCGTCGACCTCGCCACCCGCGCGTATGCCGCCCGAGACGCGCTCGCGGCATCGGACGGCTCGCTCGTGCGTGCCCTCGACGACGAGATCGACCTCGCACGCCGGCTCGTGATCGCAACACTCACGTTCCGCTACGGGGAGCGCGTCCCCGAGGCCGTCCGCGTCATCGACCACGCGGAGGGCGCCCGCCGCGCGCTCGGTGTCGAGGCGCTGGACGTCCTCCTCACGCGCCCCGAGGCGGCGGTCGCGCTGCCGCTCGTTCGTCGCGATGCGCTGTTCGGCGCCGGTCAGCCGGCCGCGGACCGACGACCGGAGGCCTGGATCGCGGACATGGCCGACGACCCGGACGGCGTCTGGCGCTCCGAATGGCTCGCGACGTGCGCGCGGCATGCGTCGGGGCGGTCGTAGCCGCGACGAAAGCCCGCCTGCTGGGCTGAGGGGCCGGCCCGAGCCCGATGCCTGGTGGATAGCGGCCGGCCCCCACCGGCGTCGCCGCTACTACCCCGGCTGCTGCGCCTTGGTTCCAATGAGCCAGCGGCCCGGGAGATGGGTCTCGCACGTCGTGAACCGGCTCCCTCGGGAAGATCGCGTTGAGCGGCCAGGGTACGTCGCAGGGCTCGGCGAGCACGTCACGAGCATGAGAACATACGTTCGTGACCGCGGAGGGCCACCCCTACGCCCGCTTCCACCGTGCCGTCGACCGGCGCAACCTCGTCGCGGCAGAGGACGCCGCACGGGAGATCACGAAGCTCGCGCTCGAGGACGCGCTGCAACTCGTGCACCTGTACGCGGAGCTCGATAGCCCGAAGTACGAAAACGCGGCGCTGCGGTGGCTCGAGCGGTATCTCGCGGAGACGTCGCCGAGGTTGACCGACTTCGCGACGGTGGCGGCGTCACTCGCCGAGCGTGCGCGGTGAGTACACAAGAGCCTCAGGGGCTAGACCTCGACGTATCCCAGGAGTTCCCCGTCCGGCGGAGAGCTACCGGCCGACGTCGTCGGCCGCCTTCGGCATCAGCGTGACGCTGTGGTCGGTCACCTGCGCCACGATCCACCGAGCCCCGCGCACGTTGACCTCGTCGCCCGTCGCGAGAAGCCGATCGAAGTTGCGGTGCTCGACATGGCCGTCAGGAAAACGGAACTTCCAGATCCGATTCGGCATGACCATCATTCCTTCCGCTCGACCGACCGGGACCCAGCGGGTGCAGTGGCGGAAGGGGAGCACTCGTTGGCGGACGAACCCAGGGTACTCCCTGCCCGGCCACGCCGCCCTGGCTGCCCGAAGCGGAGATCGAGAGCCGAGCGCGGCGTCCGGTCGCCGCCGGGCGATCGCCGACCCGCCGAAGCACAAGGGCTTGAACTCCTGGTCGTCGTGAATAGGGTGAAACTGTGGGGGGAAGAAGGGCTAGCCCGGGTGGGGACCCGGCAGCGCCGACAGCCTGCGACGGCTGCGGCAGATCTGCGCGAGCGTCCGGCATGGACCGGCTCGGCTGGGCCGTGCGGCTGCCCAAGGCAGGCTTCGCCGGTTGCTTCTGCACCGACTGCTCGCAGCTCCTCGAGCTGTACTGCCGGTCTATCGCGTGTGTGGAGTGCGGCGCCAAGGTCGAGGACGACGAGGCTGCCGACTACGCCGGCTGGCGCTACTTCGCCACGGGCACCGGCACGCTCACGCCGTTCTGTGCCGAATGCACTGAACAGGAGTTCGGCCTGTAGCTGATGCTTCGGGCAAGGCCAGCCGAGCCTCGGCGCGGGCCTACACGGCGAGCTGAGCCGGCGTCGAGGCCGGTGAGCTCAGAACAGCCAGCGGAAGGCGTGCACCATCACGATGGTCACGCCGACGAAGAGCAGCAGGCCGATGCTCAGCAGGAGCGCGCTGATGAAGAACGCCACGGCGAAGTCGGCCAGACGCTCGCCGCGCGTGTGAGTGGTCAGGTGGGCGTTGCTCACGGGCAGGGACGATAGCTCGTCCGCGTGCGTCGCATCATCGGACCGGCGTACGGCGCCCGTGCTCAGTCGAGCACGAAGCTGATGCGGATCGTGGCGCGGAACTCCTGCACCTCGCCGTTCTCGACGGTTGCGGTCTGCTCTCCGACCCAGACGCCCTTGATCCCGTGCACCGTCTCCGACGCCTTCGCGACGCCCGCCCTGACGGCGTCCTCGAAGCTGGTGGGTGACGAGGCGGTGATCTCGATCACCTTTGCGACGCTCATGACGCTCCTTCCCGTCGGTGCCTTCGCGGTCTCCGATCTCGTGACGGGAGTATGACCCGGTGCCGTGCGCGTCCAAACGAGGCGGCAGTCACCGGTTCTGCGGAGGCCTACATCCCTCGATCGGGGGACGACGCCCGGCCGAACGTCGCCCAACGTTCGAGAGTGGCTGGACATCTCGTAGCCGTCGCCGTCGCCGGGCACACACCCTGGTTCGCACACAGGCGCAAGCGTGCCGAGCGCCGCGACCACGAGGCCGTGACCGACCGGTGCGTGGAATGCAACCAGTCGATCGGGACCTGGGGCTGCTGGTACTCGGACGGTGCCGGCGAGCTCGTGCCGTACTGCGCAGACTGCGCCAAGCGCGAGTTCCCGTAGAAGCCCGTTCCACCCGGCCGGACGGCGCGAACGCTGCGACGTAGGCTTGTTCGGTGGACGTCGTCGCACGGATCCGGGCGGAGCGAGTCGTGGCGGTGTTGCGCCGTGTCCCCGACGTCGACCGGCTCGCGACGGAGCTCGTGGATGCGGGGATCGGCGTGATCGAGGTGACGCTCGACGACGAGGGGGCGCTGGCCGGCATCGAGCGTCTGCGGGAACGCGGCACCGTGGCGGTGCTCGCCGGCACCGTCCGCACGGTGGAGCAGGCGGAGGCGGCGGTTGCCGCGGGCGCGGAGGCGCTCGTCTCGCCGGTGTTCTCGGGCGCGGTGCTCGCGCGCGGTCACCAGCTCGGCGTCCCCGTGATCCCCGGCGCGCTGACGCCGACGGAGATCGAGGCTGCGTGGCGTGCGGGGGCGGCGATGGTGAAGCTGTTCCCGGCGCGGGCCGTCGGCCCCGAGTACGTGGCCGACGTGCTCAAGCCGTTGCAGGACGTGCCGCTCGTGTGCACGGGGGGCGTGAGCGCGGCCAACGCTGGCCGAGTTCCTCGCCGCAGGTGCCGTTGCCGTCGGCATCTCGTTTCGCGACGATGCAAGGGGCGCGGCGGAAGCCGTTCGCGCCGCCGTGCCGGCCCGGTAGCGGCCCTACGCGCGCGCCGCGGCGCGTCGCCGATACCAGGCAGTCGCCTGACGCGGCCTTGGGGTGCGCTCGTGCGCCACACGATCACGCGGGCAGTCGAGCACGTCCCGATGCGCCGGATCACCGGTCTCGAGCGTCAGGAGCTCGCGGCGTGCCCCGACAACCCGAGCAGGGGTGCCGATCTCGTACACGTGCCCCGTCCTCGTCGACCGGCATTCGGCGAGCAGGTAGACGACGTCTCCCTGCACCGGTTGGAAGATGGACATACACGAGAGAGACGCGGGCGGCGGGGACGAGTTGGGACGCCTAACGCTTCCCTTACGTCTTGCGTCGCCGGCGTAGGCCGGTCCGATCTCCGGCAGAATCCTTCGTGTGACGTCCACGCACGTGGTGACGTAGAGACGATGAGATGAGCCTGCGCCGCCCCGCCGGTTCGCGCGTCGTCGCCGCCACCGCAACGCTGGCGATCGCGCTGTCTCTCCCCGCCGCCGGGGTGGCGCGGCCATCCGCTACACCCGCGTCGTACCCCTCCTGCGGGTCCTACTGGAACCGCAACAACCCGGTCACCGCGACACAGCGGCGCGTCAACGCCTGCATCGTCAAGGCGGCCGGCGACGGCCGCCGCGCCCGCGCCGTCGCCGTGTACACGACCATGGAGGGCGATCCGATCGCGAACTACGTCTTCGTCCGCGGTCCGCGCAACGTGCTGGTCGTCAGCGACGGGACGCGTGACCGCTTCGGCTCCGGCACGTGGAGCCGGGAGCGCTGCACCGCGCTCACCGCGAGCCGCGGCTTCCTCGGGTGGACCGGCTGTCGCCCGGCCGGCACCGGCAAGCCGTCCTGGCTCGTGCCGTACCGGCTGCCGCGCTAGCCGGACTTCGCGCGGCTCGCATCGATCGCGCTCGCCGGTCCGCGCGGGTGGCGGGATCACGTCCGCGGTTGTCCCGGTTGCGCGAGGCGGGACCCGTACAGTTGTCCCACGGTGATCCTGCGAGAGCCCGCCTGCGCGCTGCATCCCCGAGCTCGCGTGCTGTGGGCCGTCGAAGGGCTGATCGCGAGCGGAGTCCTGCTGGCGGCTGTGGTGGCGGGGTTCACGATCGCGATCCTCTCCGGGTGGGACGGACGGACTGGCGTGGCTCCTGTTCGGCGCCGCCGTCGTGCTCGTGCTCGCCGTGGGCGTCGTCCTCGTCGTCGTCGGCCCCGCGATCCGCTTCAACCATTACCGCTACGAGGTCACCGAGCTCGGGCTCTACGTGGCACAGGGGAAGCTCTGGCGCAGCTGGCAGGTCGTGCCGCACGCCCGTGTGCAGACGGTCGACACGAACGCCGGGCCGCTCCACCGTGCCTTCGGGCTGGTGAGCGCGAAGGTGACCACCGCATCTGCCGAGGGTGGCACCGAGATCCCGGGGCTCGACCCCACGGTCGCCGACGCCCTCGTCGACGAGCTCGCGCGCCGGGCTGGGATCGAGGAGGGAACGTGACGCCATCGGCCGAGCTGAGCGGGCGCTTGCACCCGCTGGCGATCCTCGTCGTCCTGCGACGGTTCGTCGGTACCTGGATCCTGCCGCTGCTCGTCGTGGCCCTGACCTGGCACGGAGGGCTCGCGATCCCGGGCCTCGTCTTGATCGTCGGCGCCGGGCTGGCGTACGGCGTCCTGACGTGGCTTCGCTTCACCTACGCCGTCGTCGGCGACCGGCTCGAGATACGGCAGGGCGTCTTCGAGCGCAAGGTGCGTGTCGTCCCGGTCGCTCGCATCCGCGGTGTCGACGTGTCCGCATCCGCCCTGCATCGCCTGCTCGGGCTCGTGCGCGTCGAGGTCGAGGCCGCCTCCGGCGGCAGCTCGCGTGCGGAGCTGACGCTGGCCGCCGTCACCCGCGCCGAGGGCGAGGCGCTCCGGTTGAAGCTGCTCGCGCGCGACGTGGAGCAACTCGACGCCGATGTCCAGGCAGAGCGCAGCCCGCGCGTCCTCTTTCGTGCGAGCCCGGGCCTGCTGGCCGCCGGCGGCATCACCAGTGGCCGCTACCTGCTCGCGCCGCTCGCGGTCGTGGGCGTCGTCTTCAACCTGGCGGACGACCTGCCGGGGTCGCTCGGAGACAGGCTGATCTCGAGCGCCGTCGACCACGCGCCGGAGGGAAGCGCCGGCCGTGCTGGTGCTGGTCGGCGTCGTCGCGGTCGCAGCAGCGACGCTCGCCGCGCTCGGCTCTGTTCTCATCGACTGGAACTTCACGGTGCACGACGAACCAGACCGTCTCGTCGCGACGCGCGGGCTCGTCACGCATCGCGCCGTGACGATCGAGCGGGCGCGAATCCGCGGAGTCGACGTGACCGACTCGCCACTCCGGCGGGTGGTCGGCCTCGTCGGAGCCGCGGTGGTCGCGGGCGGGCTCGGGGGTGGCCGCGGCGGGCGTGCGTCCGTGGCCCCGGTGATCCGGCGGCGAGACGTTCAGGGGTTGCTGCGCGCAATCGACCCACATGTGCCCGACCCGTCCGGCGTGCTCCTGGGCCACCCGCGCGCGGCGCTGGCGAGACGCCTCCTGCGCGCGGTCGTCCTTCCCGCCGCGGCGGCCGCGGTCGCCGCGGCGCTGGGCTTCTGGTGGGTGGCCATCGCCTTCGTGCTGCTCGCAGGCGTCGGCATCGCGCTCGGCCGTGATCGCTACCGGCAGCTCGGGCACCGCTGGGACGGAAGGCGCCTGGCCGTGCGCGAGGGCAGCCTCACGCGGCGCTGGACCGCGCTCGACCCGTCGGCGGTCGTCGGCTACGAGGTGCGGCGATCACCCGGTCAGGCGCGCGCGGGGCTCTGCACGATCGTCCTGCACCTCGGTCAGGGGGTCGGCGCACGACGGGTTCTCGATCTCTCCGACGAGCAGGCGCGCGCCTTGCTCGAACGCCTCGCCGCGCCGCTGCTGGCGCCACTCGTCGCGCGCTGACGTCAGTGGAGATACGGGCGCAGGCAGTCGCGCGCGATGAGGAAGCCGCGCTCGACGAGCTCCTGGGTGTCCTCGAACGCGCGATCCTCGTGCTCGACGGAGACGACGCCGTCGTAACCCACCCGGTAGAGCTGCCCGATGAACCGTCCCCAGTCGATCTGACCCAGACCCGGGAGTCGCGGGACCTGCCAGCCCATCCCCTGCGCCGCAGACCCGTAGCGGTAGAGGCCGTCGCGGTCGATCTCCATGTCCTTCGCGTGGACGTGGATGATGCGCGAGGCGTAGTCGCGCACGGCCCGCTCGTAGTCGACCATCAGCCAGACGAGGTGCGACGGGTCGAGGTTGAGCCCGAAGCGCTGCGACGGGATGATCGAGAACATCTCGTCCCACGCCGCCGGCGTCGAGGCCAGGTTCGTCCCGCCCGGCCACTCGTCCCAGCTGAAGATCATGGGGCAGTTCTCGATCGCGATGTTGACGCCCCTGTCCTCCGCGTGCGCGACGAGACGCGGCCAGACCCTGCGAAACTCGCGGAAGTTGTCCGGCACGTTCTTCGTCTTGTCGCGACCGACGAACGTGCCGACGGTGGGCACGCCCAGCTTTGCCGCCGCGTCGATCACCTTCCGCAGGTGCGCGTTGACGGCGCGCCGCTGCGCCGGGTCGGGGTGCAGGTTGTTCGGGTAGTACGCGAGCGACGAGATCTCGAGACCGTGGCGGTCGAGCACGTCCCGGACGCGACCGGCGTCGAGTCGCGCGACGTCGATGTGCGACACGCCCGCATACCGGCGTCGTTCGCCGCCGGAGGCCGGCCAGCAGGCGACTTCGACCATCTCGTAGCCGTTGGCCGCCGACCAGGCGGCGACCTTCTCGAAGCGCATGCGCCCGAAGGCGGCGGTCAGCAGGCCGAGCTTCATCGCGGCACGTCTACCCAGCGCCGCTCCGGCGCGATCGCCTTGGCGGCCGCGCGGTCGGGCGACGAGCCGACGACCCCCGCCACGTCGACGCCGAGGAGCCGCAGCGCGTGCACGTGGACGACGCCGACGAAGCCGGTGCCCACGACGCCCGCGCGTAGCCCGTCGAACTCGCTCACGCTGCGATCATCTCGCGGCGGCGTCGTCTCATGCGTCAGTCGGTCGACGAGGCGTGACCGACGCTGCCGTTGATCGTCAGCCCGCCGTCGACGAGGAGCTCCTGACCCGTCACGTAGCGTGCGGCGTCGGTGACGAGGAACAGCGCTGCGTCGGCGATCTCCGCCGGCTCGCCGATGCGACCGAGCGCGATGCGCTGCTCGTACGCACGACGCACCTCGGGGGTGTACGCGGCGCGGTTCAACGGCGTCTCGGTGGCACCGGGTGCGATGGCGTTGACGGTGATGCCGTGCGGTGCGAGCTCGAGCGCGAGCGTCCGCGTCAGCGCGACGACGCCGCCCTTGGCGGTGATGTAGGCGGAGAGGTTCGCAAGCGGCTGGATGTCGGCTGCCGAGCTGACGTTGAGGATCTTCCCACCCGTCCCCTGCCCGGTCATCGCCCGCGCGGCCGCGCGACAGCCGTAGAAGTAGCCGTGCAGGTTGGCGGCGAGCACGCCGTGCCAGTCCTCGTCCGTCATCTCGAGCAGCGGCTTGACGAGCAGCCCCGCCGCGTTGTTGACCCAGATGTCGATGCCACCGAAGCGGTCGGCGGCCGCGTCCGCCAGGCGCTCGACGTCCTCGCGCCGTCCGGTGTCGCCGACCAGCATCAGCGCGTCACGACCCGCGTCGCGCACGGCGCGCTCGGTCGCCGGGAGCCTCGTCGAGCGACATGCCCGCGACGTCGGCGCCGGCAGCGGCAAGCGCGACGGCGATCGCCTGCCCGATCCCGCTCGACGCACCGGTGACGACCGCACGCCGGTCCAGGAGGCCAAATGGGGATGGCGCGCCCACGGGGACGTAGGGTAACCGCGTGCGCCTGGGGGTGGCAGCGGCGGTGGTGGACGGCGCGCTCGTGCGCGGCGACGTGCAGGTCGAGGGCTCGTTCGTCACCGAGGTCGGCGTCCCCGGCGAGGGCAGCGGGCTGGCGATCCCCGGTCTGGTCGACCTGCAGGTGAACGGCTACGCAGGTGTCGACGTCCTCGCCGCGGAGCCGGGCGAGCTCGTCGAGATGGGTCGTTCCCTCGCGCGCGACGGTGTGCTCTGGTACCAGCCGACGCTCGTCACGAGCCCGCTCGAGGAGACGCTCGCGGCGTTGCAGTCGGTGGGGCAGGCGTACGAGCTGGGTGGCTCCGCACGGATCCTCGGCGCCCATCTCGAGGGCCCGTTCCTGTCTCCCGCCCGGTCGGGCGTTCACGCCGTCGAGCTACTGCGCACGCCCGATCTCGACGTTCTCGCGTCCCTGCTGCTCGGCGGCTGTCCGGTGACCATGGTCACCCTCGCACCCGAGCTCGACCAGGCTGTCGACCTGATCGAGGCCCTGGCGCGGCGCGGGGTCGTCGTCTCACTCGGCCACACCGACGCGACGGCGGCGGTGGCGCACGGCGCGTTCGATCACGGCGCGCGCGCTGTGACCCATCTGTTCAACGCGATGCGTCCGTTCGCTCACCGGGATCCCGGGGTGGCAGGCACGGCTCTCGCTCGGGAGGACGTCGTGGTGCAGCTGATCGCCGACGGCGTCCACGTCGCGCCCGAGGCGATCCTGGCCGCCTGGCGCGCCGCCCGCGGCCGGACAGTGCTCGTGTCCGATGCGATAGCCGCAGCCGGTCTCGGGGACGGGGAGTACCGCCTCGGGCACGTCGAGGTGACGGTCGTGGACGGGGTCTCGCGCGGGGCCGACGGCGCGCTGGCGGGCGCCGTGCGGCCGCTGGCGTGGGGGCTGCGCATGCTGGTGGAGCTCGGCGTGCCGATCGTCGAAGCGGTCGACACGGTCACGGGCGCGCCGGCTCGGCTGTTCTGGCGCGAGGACGTCGGTGTGCT
Source organism: uncultured Actinomycetes bacterium (assembly GCA_963732985.1). GTDB lineage: Bacteria > Actinomycetota > Thermoleophilia > Gaiellales > Gaiellaceae > Gaiella. The sequence goes on from CAVTBP010000011.1 coordinate 201,904, forward strand.
GCGACCGGGCGCGCCCGCCGATCTCGTGGTGCTCGACGACGACTTCGCCGTGGAGCGTGTCTACGTGGGAGGCGCGCCGGTCACGTGACGGCGTCGGTCGATGCGACCAGCGCTTCGAGCAGTCGCTCGATCGCGGGTAGCAGTACCGCTTCTGCGTCACGCTCGCCCGAGGCGAGCAGCTCGAAGCTCATGCCCTCGAGCGCGGTGACGACGATCCAGGCGTCGCGTTCCGGCTCGCTGCAGCCGAGCTGCGCCAGCGCCGGTGAGACGGCGCGCACGTAGGCGGCGGTCCACGCCCGCGACAGCGGCGCCAGCTCCGGGCCGGCGTGCGGCCTCGAGCTCCAGCTCGAAGAGCACGAGCTGTGTCGACCTGCCGCGGTCGAAGTCGCCGAGCAGCAGCGACGCGAGCCAGGCGGCGACCTGCGGCACCGTGGGCGGGTCGTCGCCCGCGAGAGGCTTCGCGGCGCCGAGGGCGGTGACGTCCTCGGTCATCGCCAGGGCGAATGCGTCGAGCACGAGCTCCGTCTTCGTGGCGAAGTAGTACGTGGTGGCGGCCAGCGGCACATCGGCCTCGTTCGCCACTGCACGATGTGTGACTGCGCCCGAGCCGCCCCGCCCGAGGAGCGCCAGCGCCGCTTCGACGATGGCGCGCCGCCGGGCGGCGCCGCGTGCCCGGACACCGGGTTGTGTCACCGGCGCAGGCCGGCTCGGGTGCTCTCGCGAGGTGCGGTCGTCAGCTGGAACAGCAGTGTGAGTACGGCAAGTGCTCTCATAGTGGTACAAATGTACCATAAGCGGAACGGACTGCGTCGAGCGAGGCGATTGACGTCGAAGTGGCGGGTGCCTAGGTCGACGGCGGGCCCGGCGAGTCGCTCCGGCTTCGCAGCTCGGCCTCGAGCCGGCGGGCGTCGCGGCGGGCGCGCCGACGCGACCGCAGGAGGCCGATCAGCGCAACGAGCGCGACGACGGCGACGATCGCACCGGCGAGGACAGCACCGCGAAATCCGGGTGCGTCGACGTCCAGCGTCCTGTCACCCGCGTGGGCGGCGTTCCCACGTCCGAGCACGATCCCCAGGGTGAGCAGGTTGGGCAGCGCGAGGACGAGGGCGGCGGCGACGACGAGCAGCCGGGTCTTCCAGCGCGAGACGCGTCGCAGGCCCCACCAGAGGAGCGCGAGCGGGAGCAGTGTGAAGACGAAGCCGTAGAAGAGCCCGACGCCGATGCCCTGCGCGATGCTGCCGTCGACCTGATCGGCGACGCGGTGCGACCACCAGCGCGGGAGGAACGCGGCACCGACCCAGGCGAGCACCAGGCCTCCCGCCACGCAGCCGAGCACCACCCAGACACGGGTACGGCGCTGCGGTACCTGGTCGTGCTCGTGATCCACGGCGGCATTCATAGCGTGCGCAGCTCGGCGACGGGGGCCGTGTAGAGCAGCTTGAAGCCCAGCCGCCGCGGCACCTTCTCCCTGGCGCCGGTGGGCCGGAACCCGGCGCGCTCGTAGACCCGCTGTGCTCGCAGGTTCGTCTCCTGCACGAACAGGTACACGTCGGTGCAGCCACGATCGGCAGCCCAGCGTGCAACCGCGTCGATCAGCAGCTCTGCGAGCCCTGCGCCGCGTCCGGCCGGGTCGACCCACATCGAGATCAGCTGTGCTTCGCGCGGGTCGATTCGGAGGAATGCGCCGACGACGCCCAGCCAGCGGCCGTCGCGCTCGGCGACGAAGAGCACACGCGTTTCCCCACGGGCTGCCTCGAGCGCCCAGGCCTGCCAGCGCTCATCGGGCTCGAGCGACGCGTCCTCCCAGCGTGTGCCGAAGTGCGAAGACTCCTCGCGCAGCATCCGCAGCCGCACCTCCCGCCAGCGCCGCCATTCGCCGGGCTCGATGGCGCGGATCGCGACGATCTGCTCGCCGGTCACGAGGGAGCCGGCCGAGTGGAGTCGACGAGGGGGTCGGCGACGAGCGAAGCGTCGGGGTCGATCACCCCGACGAGGCTACCGCTCCTGCGGCTCGCACTCCGCGGTCGGGCCCTCGCAGCACCCGGCCTTGAACCGGCAGCGTGGGCACTGGAAGGACGAATGACGCCACTCCATCTCCGCGCCGCAGCGCGGGCACCCCTCGCCTGGCTCGGCGCCGGAGCCCGGCTGGGGAGATGCTGCTGCCTGGCCTGTCGGCGTCACCAGTCGACTGTACGAGCGGCCGCGGATGGCGCTCACCCTGCGGTCCGCGCGGTCGTGCTCGCGTCAGCCGGCGGCGGGCGGCTGCGGTGTCGACTCGGGGCTCGGCGTGCTCAGGTTGCCCGACGAGTCCATGGCGCGGACGACGTAGTAGCTCGGAGCGCCGTCGGCCATGGGCGCCCGGTCGGCGTACGTCGAGTACGGCAACAGCGTGGGGGAGAGCCGGGTGTACGGGCCACCGGGCACCGTCGACCGGTAGACGACGTAGCCGGCGAGGTCGGCCTCGATGCCGTCCGGCCAGTCGAGCGTCACGATGCCGTCTCCGTCGACTGCCATGAGCTCGACCGCGGTCGCGGGCGTCTCGCGGTCGTCCTTGAGGAACATGAGCTTCGAGGCGAGCGGAACGACGCCGATCACGCGGATGTCGGAGGCGGGGAAGTTCCCACGGCCGGGCAGAAGGTCGCGGCGGCATGTTGCCGTCGCGATGTCGGCGGCGCCGAGGTCCGTCGCCCACGTGAGCGCGGTCTTGCCGGGCTCGACCGTGACCAGGTCGAGAATCAGGTCGCGGCGCAGCTCGTCTTCGAGGATGCCGAGTGCCATCTGCCGTGTCGCGTTCCGGCGCTGCAGCGCGATCAGGTAGTCGGGTCGCGAGCCGGCGAACGCGCGGTCGATCACCTCCTGCTCCGCGGCGAGCAGATCGGCGCCGGGCACCGGCACGCGCTTGCGCAGCGCCTGTCGGGCAAAGAGCGCGTCGAGAGCCTGCTGGCGGTCGCGCGTGAGCCTGGCCAGCGCGAGGATCGGGTCGGTGCGCAGCTTCCCGGATGCCGAGATGCACTCCACGCCGTCGGGGACGACGATGGCGCCCTCGACCAGCGACCGCTTGAAGGCCGGCCCGGCGACGCCGGGGCCGTCGCAGAGGCTCTGGTTCCGCGCCCAGAGGTAGACGCACGCGGCGGCGGGCTTGTCGGGGTCGACGCTCTGCGGGCCGAAGTTCGCCCAGCCCCACGACCAGATCGACGACGTGCGCTCGTCGAGCGTCACCTGCCGCGCTGCGAGCGCGTTCCATTTGACGAAGCGGAGCCACTCCTCGCGCGGCTGGAGCCCTTCGCGGCCGAACTTGCCCGGTGCCACCTGGAAGCCGAGCACCAGTCCGAGCCGGTCTCTCGGGACGCCGACGGTCGCGAACTTGCGGATCACGGAGCGCATGCCGAGGCGCATGCGGCGCGGCCCGACGATGCGACCCAGCTTGCTGATGTTGGTGGCGCGGTAGTAGGCCTCGTAGACGACGTCCGCGACCTTGCCCACCTCGCGCCACCAGGTGGCTGCCTCGCCGCCGACCGCCGGGTTGCCGTGGACGAGCAGCGCGGGGCGCGCACCCCGGTCGGCGAGCCCGCGCAGCAGCTCGAGCACGTTCGCTCGGTACGCCGCCACGTCGGGCTCCCACGGCAGCGGCGCCGCCGGCCCGAGCAGCTCGTTGAGGCCGATGATCGGCGTCGAGCAGCCGGTCGCGGTCACGGCGCGCTCGTAGACGGACTCCACCGATGCGTCGATGTCCACCGAGTCGTGCGGGTCGGTCGGCGTGCCGACCCATTGCGGGAGGCGCAGCACGAAGAAGACCGTCTTCGCGCCCTTGTCTCGGTAGGTCTTCGGCAGCGCGGAGCCGCTCGTCGCGACGACCACTCCCGGCCGGGCGAAGACGGCGCGCACGTCGAGGGGCAGCGCACCCTCGCCGTACTCGATCCAGAGCGGCTTCGCGGTCGGGAGGCCGCACGCATCGACCTCGTCTTCCGAGCCGGCGGAGAGGGCCGCGCCGCCGAGCGCAGCGGCGGCTGTCGCCGCGACGGCGACGGCAAGCGCGAGGTGGTGGGCTCTGACCGGCTTCACGTTGGACGACAAGGGTGACTGACGCTCGTGAGGACTTTGTTCGGAATTCGCCACGCGTTGCCGTGACCATTCCGCGCACCTGGTTCGGCAGAGGCCTGCGAAGCCTCGTAACAACGGAACTTCCTTTGTCAGTACCCTTCCCTCGTCACCCGGCGAGGTGGCCGAGTGGTTAGGCAGCGGCCTGCAAAGCCGCGTACACGAGTTCGAATCTCGTCCTCGCCTTCACAGCGAGGCATGCTCGCAACACCACTCCGAGCTTCACGATGCGGTCGCAGCCCACAGTCGCGCCGGGCCTCCGTGAGGCCGCGAGGCCGTCGAGCAGGCCACCAACAGGGAAGGCCGCGCCGCCCGCACGGAAGCCACCGCCACGCCGCCTCGTAAGCGGGTGTTGCCGCCTCCAGGCCGCGCAGCACGCTTCGACATGCCTGCGAGCCCACCACCCTCGGCCCGGCAGTTCAAGCCGGAGTACGCCTGGGCCACTTCGTCATACCCGCTCTCGGCGACGTGAGCTGTCTCCTTCTGGATGAGCAGACCCTAGCCTCGATTCAATCGGATGAACCATCAGGGAACACTTCTGACCGCTGGGTAACGTCCCTGACGTGAGTGAGTTGTCGTGGTGGCTCGCGCCGCACCCGGACTGGGCGGCGGGCGAGGACTGGCCGCAGGAGGTTCCCGTCGTCCGGTACGAGATCGAGGACGAGGTTGCCCTCATCGACCCCTTCCTTCCTGCTGACGGAGACTTCGATCCGCGCGGCAAGCCCGTCAGCGTGCTGCTCACGCAACCGGCTCACTACCGCGGCACCGCGGACTTTGTCGCGCGCTACGGCGCGCTGGTATGGGGCCCGCCGCGGGCCGAGTGGCGCAAACGAGCGAATCCCTGCACGACGCGCGAGCTGCCGTCGGGCATCGAAGCGATCGAGCTCGACGGCGAGCCGCAGCAGGTCGTCTTCTACATCAGCGAGCACGCAACGCTCGTCAGCGGTGACGTGCTCAGCGGGACGGGTGGGCGACTCCACGTGTTCGTCGACGAGGCCGAACGCGAGCCGCTGCTGGCATCGCTCGAGCGTATTGCCGAGCTTCCGATCGAGCGCGTGATCATCCCGCACGGCGATGTCATCCGCGCGGACGGGGCCGCGCGCATCCGCACAGCGATCGCCGAAGCACGGCGCGGCCGAGCGGCCGTCTGAGATGATCATGGCGTGGCCGCCGACCGCGCCGCGTCACTTCTCGCTCACGTGGCGGAGCTCGAGCAGCGCGACGAGGCGCTGGCCAAGCAGATTGCGATCGTCACGGAGCTCGCCGAGCGAGCTGGTGATGTCCGGGCGCGCGCGGTGGAGGTCCACGGCAGGTTGGCGGCGCTTCCGGACGAGCTCGCGGGCATCGAGCGCGCCGAGGCCGAGGCCCGGACCCGCGAGCGCGACGCACGCGCGGAACAGTCCGAAGCCGAGCGACGGCTCGACCAGGTCATGGAGAGCCGACGCGCGGGCGACGAGGAGCGTGCGCGTGCGCGCCAGGTGTTGCAGGACGCGCGGGAGGCCGTGAGTGACGCGGCGCACCGGGTCGAGCGACTCGAGGCGGCGCACGCCGAGCTGCGCGAGGTCGAGCAGGCGTTGCTCGCCGAGGCCGAGGGCCTGCAGGTCGAGGCGCTCGACGTGGCAGCCTCCTTGCGTGACGCGGCGACCGTCGCGGACGCGGGCAAGCGCGACCCTGGCCGTTCACTCGGCGAGATCGACGACTGGGGCGGCCAGGCTCGTGCGTCGCTCTTCGTCGCACGCGGCACCCTCGAGACCGAGCGCGAGAGGGTCGTCGCGGAGGCAAACGCGCTGGCCGCTTCCGTGCTCGGCGAGGATCTCGGCGCCGCGAGCGTCGCGCTCGTGCGGCGGCGCGTCGAGGCGGCGCTCGACTCCTGACTACGGGAACCGCTCGTCGGCGGGCCGCAGGTCGAGCCGGCCGCCCGACGACGCACTCTTCGGGGAGCCGGTAGGAAACACGCGTGATGCTCCGCTCGGCGAGACTCCGAACGTAGAGCGACTTCATCGCGGCGTGCGCCCGACCGTCGCTCAGCCCGAGACGTTCGCCGAGCGGCACGCCCTCCTGGAGCGCCTTGCACTCGGTCACGCCCTCGTCGCGCTCGCCCGCCAGGTGGACCGCCTCGTGGGCCAGGACAAGGATTGCCTCGGCGGTTGCCTCACGTCCAGCGCCTTCGTGCTCGAAGACGAGGTCGTGAAGATCGCGGCACGCCGCCGGGTCGAGATACGCCAGCCCACGCCTGATGAACGCGACCCCGAGCGCGTCGCTGCCGATACCCGTGTAGAGGTAGCCGTCGTCGCAGTGGACGGTGACGGGGCGCTCGGCGATGCGCGCGGCCTCCGCGGTGATGCGCGCCTCCGTTCGAGCGCGAGACTGTGCCGGCAGACCCGACCAGGTCTGCTCGCGGCTCGGTGCGTGCCGCGAGCACGAACACGACGAGGAGCGCCGCAGCGATGACGATCGTGGTGGAGCGCCTCCCACGAGCCGCTCGAGGGGGAGGCGGCGTCCAGACGAGGCCACCCTCGTCGTCCTCGACGATCTCTCCCCAGCCCAGGTCGGCGTCGTCCACGCCGGGCAGCCGCCGCTCCCTCAGTGCGTCGGGTGCTGCAACCGGCGCGCTGCGCTCGCGCCAGCCGCGCACCGCCAGCTCGGCCTCGGCGGCCAGCAGGAGCGCGAACGGGATCCAGAAGGGGACGAGCCGCTGCAAGTGCTCCGAGAAGAGCCAGGCGGCGACGAACGCGAGCGCGGCCACGCGAAGGACCTGCTGCAACCTGCGGCGGTCTCCCTGGCGCACCGTGCCACGGTAGACGTACTCCGAGGCGAAGTAGCATCGAGCCGTGATCGACCCGCTCGCACGCTGGCGCGCGCTCGGCCTGCCAGACAAACCGGACTATGCGGGGTTGCTGACCTTCTCGGCGCTCCCGTACACACAGGAGGCGTCCGAGCTCGAAGGCGTCGACGCGGCGATCGTCGGCGCGCCGGTGGACGATCTCGTCTCCGACCGGCCGGGGACCCGGTTCGGCCCGCGGGCGATCCGCGCAGCCAGCTGCCCGCCCGGCCCGCACCTGGAGGCGAAGATCGACTGGTCGGACGAGCTGCGTGTCGTCGACTACGGCGATGCGGCGGTGGTGCCCGCCGACGCCGCCCGGTCGCACGCTGCGATCCAGGCGCTCGTGGGCGAGGTCGCGCACGCCGGCGCGATCCCGATCGTGCTCGGCGGCGACCACTCCATCGCCGAGCCCGACGTGCGCGCCGTCGCAGCGGTGCACGGCCCGGTCGGGCTCGTCCACTTCGACACTCACACCGACACCGGCGAGGAGGTGTTCGGTGTCGAGGTGTCGCACGGCACTCCCATGTACCGGCTCGTGCGTGACGGGCACGTCGACGGGGCGCCGCTACGTCCAGATCGGGCTGCGGGGCTACTGGCCGGGAGAGAAAGAGCTCTCGTGGCAGGCCGAGCACGGGATCACGAGCTTCTTCATGCACGACGTGCGCGATCGGGGCATCGGCGCCGTCGTCGAGGACACGATCCGCATCGTCGGCCGGGGGCCCGTCTTCCTGACGGTCGACGTCGACGTGCTCGACCCGGCCTTCGCACCCGGCACCGGCACACCCGAGCCCGGCGGCATGACGTCGGTCGACCTGCTCTGGGCGGTGCGCACGCGTCGCGGCGGGTCTCGACCTCGTCGGCGTGGACGTGGTCGAGGTGATCCCGACCGCGGTCGGCTCGGCCGACATCACCGCGCTCGTCGCGGAGCGCGTGGTGCGCGAGGCGCTGACCGGGATCGCGCTGCGCCGACTTGGGAACGACGGCTGACCAGAGCGCCTGCATTTGCGGCCGCGAAGCGGACGCCTTCAGGGTGATGCGCGGCAGCATCCGCGCGAGCGGATCCGTCGCTCTCGCGTCAGCGAGAGCCCGCTTGCCGGCTATCTAGCTCAGGGCCGGCCGATCGGGGTCGGGCAGTACCAGAGCTGCGTGTGCCCGACCACGCCCTTGTTCTCGCAGTGCTCGCGCTCGAGATTCTTGAACCCGCTCACCGCACCCTCGGTGCACGACCACCACTGGCCGGTCCGCTGCGTGCTGCCGTAGGGTCTCGTCGCCTCCGAACAGCGTCGCCAGCAGTCCCGCACGCTCGAACCACCGCTGGCTCTGGGCCATGAACATCAGGCCGGCGATGGCGGCTGCAACGATTCCGATCTTGATGAGCACCATAGGCGGCGGTGTGTGTGACGAGCGGTTGGTCTTCTTGCAGATGCTCATCGGCACTGCGGGCACCCGCCTTGAGCACTGCGCGGATGCTGACCTGCCGCATCGTCGCGACCAGTAGAGTCGCGCCGTGGCTGCCACGATGATGGACGGGAAGGCGCTCGCCGCCCGTGTGCGCGCGGACGTCGCACGCGACGTCGAGGAGCTCGGCCACGTCGGCCTCGCAACGGTGCTCGTCGGCGACGACCCGGCGTCCCACGTCTACATCGGCGCCAAGCACAAGGCCGCCACGGAGGCGGGCATCGAGGCGCGCGACGTGCGCCTGCCCGTGGACACGGCCGAGGCGGACGTGCTGCGGCTCGTCGCGGAGCTGAACAGCGACGAGCAGGTGGACGGCATCCTCGTCCAGCTGCCCCTCCCTGCACAGGTCGACGAGACACGCGTCACCTACGCCGTCGCGCCGTTGAAGGACGTCGACGGCTTTCATCCCGTCAACGCCGGGAACCTCTACCTCGGCACGCCGATCCACGTTCCGGCGACGCCGTCAGGCTGCATGGAGCTCCTCGCCGCGTACGACGTCGATCCGCTGGGCAAGGAGGCGGTCGTGATCGGGCGCAGCGAGATCGTGGGGCGGCCGATGGCGATGCTGCTCATGCACGCGCATGCGACCGTGACGGTGTGCCACTCGCGAACCGCCGACCTCGCGGCGCACGTGCGTCGCGCGGACATCGTGGTCGCGGCGGTCGGCCGGCCGGGGATCGTGACTCCGGAGATGGTGAAGCCGGGTGCAGCGGTGCTCGACGTCGGCCTCACGCGCACCGACGAAGGGATCCGCGGCGACGTCGATCCCGCGGTCGCCGAGGTGGCCGGCCTGCTCACGCCGATGCCCGGTGGCACCGGCCCGATGACGATCGCGATGCTGCTGCGCTCGGCGATCCGCGCGGCGCGTTTCCGGCGCGGTCTGCTTGCATATCCAGGCGCTTGACCGGTACCGTTCCGGCGCTTGATTGAGTCGCGTCGGCTCGACCGGCGCTCGTTTGTTTGAAGGAGGAACGTTCGTGGCGGAGATGGGCACCGTCAAGTGGTTTTCGAACGAGAAGGGCTACGGCTTCATCGCTCGTGAGGGCGGCGAGGACGTGTTCGTGCACTTCTCGGCGATTTCCGGGGACGGCTACAAGACCCTGATGGAGGGTCAGAAGGTGGAGTTCGAGGTCGTCCAGGGGCCTAAGGGCGCCCAGGCCGCGAACGTGGTCGCGACGGCGTAGAGCCGGAGCGACAGAAGCTTCCGCGGTCGGGCCTCCTACGGGAGGCCCGACGCGTTTCTGGTTGGATTGCTCGCCGATGCCGATAACGAGAGAGCAGGTGCTGCACGTCGCCAAGCTGGCGCGTCTCGACCTGCACGACGACGAGGTCGACCGGCTCACCCGCGAGCTCGGTGCCATCCTCGAGGCTGTCTCCAAGGTGTCCGAGCTCGACCTCGACGACGTGCCGCCGACGTCGCACCCGCTCGACCTCGTCAACGTCTGGGCCGAGGACGAGCCGCATGCGTCGCTGAGCGTCGACGACGCGCTCGCCAACGCCCCCGCGCGCGAGGGCGACCTGTTCCGCGTCCCGCCGACGGTGTGATGCCCGGCCCCGAGCCGACACACATTGGTGCGATCGCGGCACGGTCTCGCGCGCGTTGCCCGCGTACCGTGCCGGTAGGGGGGCCGCCCGCCCCCTCGGGGGAGGTTGGGCGGTCGGCAGCGGCGACGGCGCCGCCGCGCCGCGCACGCCGGCGCGAGCCAGGGTGGCGGTGCAGTGATCGACACGCTACGGCTCACGGCCGAGGGGGCGCTGGCGCTGCTCGAGCGGAAGGAGGTCTCGTCCGCCGAGCTCCACGCGGCGTACCTCGAGGCGATCGAGGCTCGCGACGGCGAGCTCCACTGCTATCTGCGTGTCGTCGAGGAGTGCGAGGGAGCGGGGGTGCCGATCGCGCTCAAGGACGTCATCTCGACCCGCGGCGTCGAGACGACCGCCGGCTCGCGGATCCTGCGCGGCTACGTGCCCGTCTTCGATGCGACCGTCGCGGCCCGCTGCAAGGCGGCGGGCCTGCCGCTCCTCGGCAAGACCAACACCGACGAGTTCGCGATGGGCTCCTCGACGGAGAACTCGGCGTTCGGTCCGTCGCGCAACCCGTGGGACCCGTCGCGCGTCCCGGGTGGCTCCGGTGGCGGCACCTCGGCTGCGGTGTCGGCCGGCCTCGCCCCGTGGGGGCTCGGCTCGGACACGGGCGGGTCGATCAAGCAGCCCTCGGCGCTCTGCGGCAACGTCGGCTTGCGACCGACGTACGGCACGGTCTCGCGCTACGGCATCGTCGCGTTCGCATCGAGCCTCGACCAGGTCGGCCCGGTGGCCCGCACGGTGCGCGACGTCGCGTTGCTCACGTCGATCATCGCCGGACGCGATCCGGCCGACTCGACCACGGTCGAGCATCCCGAGCCGATCCGGCTTCCAGAAGGGGAGAGCCTCGCCGGGGTCCGGATCGGCGTTCCGCGCCAGGTCGCGGATCTCACCGCGATCGAGCCGGGTGTGCGCTCGGCCTTCGAGCAGACACTCGAGCTTGCCCGCGGCCTCGGGGCCGAGGTGGGGGAGTGCGATCTCCCGCTCTCGTTCGACTACGGCATGCCCTGCTACTACCTGATCGCACCGGCCGAGGCATCCTCGAACCTCGCGCGCTACGACGGCGTCCGCTACGGGCCGCGCGAAGCAGGCGCCGAGTACCGCGAGATGGTCGAGCGCACCCGCGACGAGGGCTTCGGCGACGAGCCGAAGCGCCGCATCATGATCGGCACCTACGCGTTGTCCGCCGGCTACTTCGACGCGTACTACGGGCAGGCGCAGAAGGTGCGCACGCTGCTCGTCCGCGAGCATCGCGAGGCGCTCGAGCAGTTCGACGTGCTCGCGACGCCGACGTCCCCCACCGTGGCCTTCCCGATCGGCGACCGCGCGGCCGATCCGCTCGCGATGTACGCCTGCGACCTGCTCACGATCCCGTCGTGCCTCGCCGGCCTTCCCGGGCTCAACGTGCCCTGCGGTCTCTCCGACGGGCTGCCGGTCGGGTTGCAGCTGATCGGCCCGCAGTTCGGCGAGAACACCCTGTTCGCGGTCGGCCACGCGCTCGAGCAGGCGATCGGCTTCGACACCGTGCCGGAGAGGCTGCGCTGATGGAGTGGGAGCCCGTCATCGGGCTCGAGATCCACGTCCAGCTGAAGACGCGGACGAAGATGTTCTGCCGCTGTCCCGTCGGCTTCGGCGCAGGGGAGAACACGCAGACGTGCCCGGTCTGCCTCGGCTTCCCGGGCGCGCTTCCGGTGCCGAACCGCACCGCGATCGAATGGACGGTGAAGCTCGGGCTCGCGCTCGGCTGCGACATCGCGCCCCGGGCGGTGTTCGCGCGCAAGAACTACTTCTACCCCGACCTGCCAAAGGGCTATCAGATATCCCAATACGATATGCCATCTTGCATAAACGGCAAGGTGCTAGTACCGCTGGTCGACGGCGATCACACGGTCGGCATCGTGCGGGCGCACCTCGAGGAGGACGCCGCGAAGAACGTGCACGTCGGCGGGCGAACCGGTCGGATCGGCGGCGCCGACTACACGCTCGTCGACTACAACCGCGGCGGCACGCCGCTCGTCGAGATCGTCACGGCGCCCGACATCCACTCCGCGGAGGAGGCGAAGCGCTTCCTCCAGCTCCTGCGCCAGACGATCGTCGAGCTCGGCGTCTCCGACGCGGAGATGGAGAAGGGGACACTGCGGGTCGACGCCAACGTCTCCGTGCGCCCGGCCGGCTCCGACGAGCTGCGAACCCGCTGCGAGATCAAGAACATGAACTCGTTCACCTTCGTCGCACGCGGGATCGACGCGGAGGTGGCGCGCCAGATCGCGGTCTGGGAGTCGGGTGCGGACGTCGTCCAGGAGACCTACGACTTCGACGCCGGCTCCGGGAAGCTGACGCCTCGGCGCACGAAGGAGGAGGCCGACGACTACCGCTACTTCCCCGAGCCCGACCTCGTGCCTGTCGAGCCGCCGGCCGAGCTCGTGGAACGACTACGCGGCGAGCTGCCCGTCCTCCCGGCCGAGCGGATACGCCATGTGGCCGAGCGGCTCGATCACGAGCGCGCGCTCGTGCTCGTCACCGGCGGCCTGGACGGCCTCTGGGAGGCGACCGTCGCCGCCGGCGCGGACGGCGTCGCCGCCGCGAACCTGATCGCGAACAATGTCGTCGCGACCGGCGTCGACCCGGCGGTGGTCCCTGCCGGCGAGCTTGCGCGACTCGTCGACGCTCGCGAACGGATCCCACGCGCGGCCCTCGACGAGGCGATCGGCCGGCTCGGCGAGCCGGGTTTCGCGGCCGATGCGTACCTCGCCCAGGAGGTGGTCTCCGACCTCGGCGAGCTCGAGCCGATCGTCGACGCGGTGATCGCCGCGAACCCGGGTCAGGTCGCGGCCTACCGTGGCGGCAAGGAAGGTCTCCTCGGGTTCTTCGTCGGCCAGGTGATGAAGGAGACGAAGGGACAGGCGGATCCGCGCGCCGTCAACGACCTCGTGCGGGCGAAGCTCGGCAACGAGTAGAGCAAGACAGACACTATGCAAGTTAGCTGCGAGGTGTGAGCCTGAGCATCGTCGCCCACGGGATCGGAGGCATCCGGGACCTGCCCGTCCCGGGATGGCTCTTCTACTGGGGCGCGGCGGTCGTGCTCGTGCTGTCGTTTCTCGCGCTCGGGCTGCTCTGGCGGCAACCGCTGCTCGCACGGCACGCCCTGGGACGCGAGATCGGGGCCCGCGTGTCGCGGTTGGTGCTCGGCCCGGTGCGCGTGGCTGTCCAGGTGCTGACGACGGTGCTGTTCGCCGTCGTCTGGGCCGCCGCTCTCTTCGGTGACACCGATCCGATCCGCAACCTCGCGCCGACGTGGATCCTGGTCGTCTTCTGGCTGGGCCTGCCTGCGCTCAGCGTGCTGTTCGGGAACGTGTGGCGTGCGCTCAGCCCCTGGCGCGCGATCGCCGACGCCGGCGTCTGGGTCTGGGAGGCCAGCGGACGAGAAGCCCGCCCGCTGGCCGACTACCCCGAGCGGCTCGGGCGCTGGCCCGGCGCGGCTGCGCTGTTTGCGTTCACGGCGCTCGAGCTCGCATACGCGGACCCTGCCTCGCCGAGGGCACTCGCATTCGCCGTCGCGATCTACACGTACGTGACGCTCTTCGGGATGGTCGCCTTCGGTCGCGACCTGTGGAGCGAGCGGGGGGAGGGGTTCGCGATCCTGTTCGCGTACTTCGCGCGGCTTGCGCCCCTGCACACCGTCGAGGGCCGCATCCGCCTGCGCTGGCCGTTCACCGGTCTCGCCGGCACGGAGGTGGTGCCCGGGTCGCTCGCCTTCATCGCGGTGATGCTCGGGTCGGTCGCGTTCGACGGGTACAGCCGCACGGCGACCTGGCAGGACCTGATCGCACGGGCGGAGGAGCCGTACGTGGTCGACAACCCACGCATGGCAGAGCTTGTCGCGACGGGCATCTCCTTGTGGGGCCTGCTCGTGCTGATCGTGCTCGTGGCGCTCGCCTACGGAGCGACGTGCGCCGTCGCCGGCTGGCTCGTCAACTCGCCGCGACCGCTGCAGCCCGAGTTCTTGCTCTCGCTCGTGCCGATCGCCTTCGTCTACGAGCTCGCGCACTACTTCTCGAACTTCCTGACGCAGGGCCAGTTCGCGATTCCGCTGCTCTCCGACCCTTTCGGACGCGGCTGGAACCTGCTCGGCACGGCCGGCGTGGTGCCTGACCTCACCGTCGTCACGCCCAATACCGTCTGGTACGTGCAGGCCGGAGCGCTCGTCGTCGGGCATGTCGTTGCGCTCGCGGTCGCCCACGATCGTGCCGTCGACCTCTTCGCGGATCGCCGCGATGCCCTGCGATCGCAGTACGCGCTGCTGGCGCTGATGGTCCTGTACACGGTGGGCGGCCTGTGGATCCTGTCCCGCGGGTGATCGCCCATCACGTCAGCACATGGGGGATCGTCGTCGAGCTCGGCGTGATCCTCGTCGTCGCGGGCCTGCTCGCGCTCGTCTGGTGGCGCGGGAGGCGACGCCGGCACGCACGTCCCACCGCCGAGCTGCGGGACGGGAACGACCCGCCTAGCGATTGATCACGAAGCCGGCGTAGAGCAGGACCGAGGCGACGGCGAAGGACAGCGCCGACTCGGCTGCCCCGAGCCCCGCCAGCGCGCTGCCGAGCGCGGCCACGGCGATCCCGCCGAGGAGCAGCCCGTTGCCGAGCGGACGTTGTCGTATCGTCGCGAGCGCAACGACGACGGCGGCGAGCGTGCCGAGCGAGTTGCCGACGATCGCCAGCACTCGTGCCGGGAAACGCGTCGAGATGCTCCTGGGCGTCGGGGATCGACGTCCCGGCGACCGCAGCCGTCAGCGGTTCCGCGATGGCGATCCCGATCGCGAGGCCGACGTAGACGAGCGCCACCGGACCGACCCACGACCAGCCGATGCGGACGAGCGAGCCGGCACCGAGCAACGCGGCAGTGAGCAGCCCACCCGCCAGGTAGTAGACGCGAAAGGAGCGGTCGTCCCAGCCGGCTGCCGACCCCCATGCCAGCGCAGCCGAGGCGACGGCGAACGCTGCCAGCGAGGCCGCCCACCAGCCGAGCTCAGGCGCACGCGTTCGTGCGCGGCGCCGGACGAGCTCCGCCGCCAGCCGAAGCGCAACCAGCGACGCGGCGAAGGCGAGCAGCGCGTCCATGGACGCAAGAGCCTAGACGGACGTGCCCCCGCAGGCCCTGGCCGTCGCGTGCGAATGTAAAGGCTCTGAGCCTGCACCTGTGCCGAATGTGTGCCGATGTGTCCACAGGCGGGCTTCGAATCGGGCATTCCGCTGCGGCGCTCGGACGCGTACCCTTCACCGTCTCGTTCCGCCGCCAGGAGGTCCCCCGATGCAGGCCCGGCGCGCCGTCGCCGCCTTCGGTACCGCAGCCGTCCTCGTCGGCGCCGCAGTGGCGGGCGCGGGTGCCGCGGGGAGCGCTCGCGACCATGCCGCGCAGGCCTGGAACGTGCTCCCACCCGGTCAGGCCGGTGGCGTCGCGCTTCACCACGAACTCGACCGACCAGATCCGGCTGTACGAAGGACTGACCAGGCTGCGAGACCGGGTCACGGACGCAGACCTGCCGCGGTACTTCAAGCGCGAGACTCTCGGACTGGGCCCGCTCAAGGCGGTCAAGATCGAGCGGCCGCGACGCGGCGTCACCATCACCCGCGACCGGTGGGGCGTCCCGCACGTCAAGGGCGCGACGCAGGTCGACGTCGCGTTCGGCGCAGGCTGGGCGACTGCCGCCGACCGCCAGCTGATCATCGAGCTGCTCCGTGGCCCGGGCCGGATCGCCGCGCTCGACGCACCGGGGATCGACGCCTTCGACCTGGCGCTCTCCGGGCAGGCCTTCGTGCCGAGCGCGCAGGCGGAGGCGTTCCTCGCTCGCCAGTATCCGCTGCTCGCCGCGCAGGGCCCGAAGGGGCGGCAGGCGCTGAAGATCATCGACGCCTTCGTGGCCGGCATCAACGCGCAGTACGCGAAGGCCGGGCTGCCGCTGCCGAGGTGGACGCGCAACGACGTCGTCGCCGTCGCAGGGCTGATGGGCGCCGTATTCGGCGCCGGTGGCGGCGACGAGGCACGGCGGTCGCAATTCCTCGCGCAGCTACAGCAGAAGCTCGGCCCGGACAATGGGCGCCAGGTGTGGGAGGACCTGCGGCAGCGCGACGACCCGGAGGCACGCGTCGCGGTGGCAGGCAGGTTCCCGTACGCGGGCCGGCCCACGAGCGAGTCGGGCAACCTCGTCCTCGACGCGAGGAGCTGGCGGCCGGCGGCACGCAACGACGAGACCACGACCAGGCTGCCCATGTCGAACGCGCTGCTGCTCGGCGCGAAGCGCTCCGCGACAGGCAAGCCGCTCCTCGTGGCGGGGCCTCAGGTGGGCCACTACTACCCGGGGATCCTGATGGAGCTCGACCTCGACGGCGGCGGGTACAAGGCGCGCGGGGCGTCGTTTCCGGGGCTCTCGTTCGCCGTCCTGCTCGGCCGCGGCATCGACTACGCGTGGAGCGCGACGTCCGCCGGTTCCGACCTGATCGACGAGTACGTCGAGTCGCTCTGCGGCGGCAGCGACGTGAAGTACCTGTATCGCGGCGAGTGCCGCGACATGACGACGTTCGACGCGGGCGTGATCAAGGGCCGTCCCGGCCAGCCCGACCGGCCGCTCGTCTACCGCGAGACCGTGCACGGCCCGGTCGTCGCCTATGCGACCGTCGAAGGGACGCGCGTCGCGATCACCCGCAAGCGGTCGACCCGCGGCCGTGAGCTCCTCTCGGCCCTCTTCTTCCTCGACCTGAACACGAACGTGGTGCGCTCCGCGAAGGGCTTCATCGAGAGCGCCGCCTCCATGGAGCTGACCTTCAACTGGCTCTACGCCGACCATCGCGACATCGCGCAGTTCACGAGTGGCCGTCTGCCGGTGCGGCCCTCGACGGTCGACCCGGGCCTGCCGACGAAGGGGACCGGCGAGCACGAGTGGCGCGGCTTCGCCCCGGCGAGGGCGCACGCTCAGGTCGTGAGCCCGGCGAGCGGGCTCATCCTCAACTGGAACAACAAGCCGGCGCGTGGATACGCGGGCGCAGACTCCGAGTGGACGTGGGGATCGGTGCAGCGCGTCGACCTTCTCTGGGCCGGGATCCAGCGCCGGCAGAAGCACACGCTCGGGAGCGTCGTCGGCGTGATGAACGGCGCCTCGACGCAGGATCTGCGCGTGATGCGCGTCTGGCCGGTGATCCGTGCCGTGCTGGCGCGTGGCACGGCACCGACACCACGGGCGTCGGCGGCCGCAGGCCAGCTCGACGCTTGGGTGACAGCAGGTGGCAGTCGCATCGACGACGACCTCGACGGGAAGATCGACGCAGCCGGCGCGGCCGTGATGGACGCGGCGTGGGACCGGCTCGCCGACGCGGTCCTCGCACCGGTGCTCGGCACGGGCCCGGCGCCGGGCGGCCTGCTCGGCGAGCTTGCACGCATCGTCTCGCGCGACCAGCCGCTCGGAGCCGACGGCTCGAGCTACTACGACGGCTGGTGGTCGTACGTGGACAAGGACCTGAGGAGGGTGCTCGGCCGCCCCGTGCAGGGCGCCTTCGGAACACGGTTCTGCGGGGCAGGCAACGTCAGCGCGTGCGCCGCCTCGCTCTGGGCGGCGCTCGATGCGGCGGCGGCGCAGCTCGAGGCGGCGCAGGGGCCGAGCCCGGCCGCGTGGCGTGCGGACGCGACCAAGGACAGGATCGAGTTCGCGCCGGGGATCCTCACGCGGACGATGCGCGGGTCGAACAAGCCGACCTTCCAGCAGGCAATCACGTTCGCGACGCATCGCTGAGAGCCGCGTCAGGGGCTCACCCGCCCCGGGGAACGAGCGACGCGGAACCGAGAGGCGGCGCCACCTGCAAAGGTAGGCTCAGGTCAGTGACGGAGAAGCGCCTCCTCATGACGCCCGGGCCGACACCGGTGCCGCCGGAGGTGCTCCACGCGCTGGCAGAGCCGGTCGTGCACCATCGCTCGCCCGACTTCGCCGCGGTGTTCGAACTGGCGCAGGAGCGGCTGCGCGCGGTGTTTCGCACAGCTTCGGACGTGCTCGTCTTCACCTCGTCGGGCACGGGCGCGTTCGAGTCGGCGATCGTCAACCTGCTCTCCCCGGGCGAGCGCGTCATCTGCGTGTCGAACGGCGAGTTCGGCACGCGCTGGCAGCAGCTCGGCCGCGCCTTCGGCCTCGACGTCGTGCCGCTCGACTATCCGTGGGGCGAGGCTCCGCAACCGGCCGACCTGGCCGTCGCGCTCGCCGAGAGCGGGGCCCGGGTCGTCGTCCTGGTGCACTCGGAGACGTCGACCGGTGTCGTCTGCGACCTCGAGCCGCTGCTCGCCACGTGCCGCGAGGCCGGCGCGCTGACCATCGTCGATGCCATCTCCAGCCTCGGTGCGGTGCCGCTCGAGACCGATGCCTGGGGCGCCGACGTCGTCGTCACCGGGTCTCAGAAGGCGCTCATGACGCCACCCGGCCTCTCGTTCGTGTCCGTGTCCGAGCGGGCCTGGGAGAAGGCCGGCACCGCAACCCTGCCGCGGTTCTACTGGGACTGGAGCAGGATGCGGAAGGCGCAGGAGAAGCGGTCGACGCCGTTCACCCCTGCCACGTCCACCGTCGTCGCGCTCGTCGAGGCGCTCGGGCTGCTCCTCGAGGACGGGCTCGAGGCGGCGTTCGCGCGACACGTTGCCATCGGGCGCGCGTGCCGGGCGGGCCTGAAGGCGCTCGGCCTGGAGCTGTACTCGCCGGACGAGGATCGCTCGGCCGTCCTCACCGCGGCCTTGACGCCGGAGGGCGTCGACGCCGTGGCCTTGCGGCTCGCGCTCCGCGACCGCCACGGGATCACGATCGCCGGCGGCCACGGCGACCTCGTCACGCGGCTCTTCCGCATCGGCCACATCGGCTACGTGCGGATCGACGACGTGGCCACGGTGCTCGACGCAATCGAGCAGGAGCTCGCAGGCGCCGGGATCGCCGTCGAGCCGGGATCGGCCGTGCCTGCGGCGCGCGCCGCCTACGGGGCGCCGGCGGCCGTCTGACGACGATGCGCGTCCTCGTCCGCGAGCCGATCGCCGAGCCCGGTCTCGAGCTTCTCCGCTCGCGCTTCGACGTCGACGTCGACACGGAATCGCCGCTCGAGGAGATCGTCGACCGCTACGACGCGATCGTGATCCGGTCGGCGACCAAGGCTGACCGCGGACCTGATCGCGCGCGCGGAGCGGCTCAAGGTGATCGCGCGCGCCGGTGTGGGCATCGACAACGTCGACGTCGACGCCGCCACCCGCCGTGGCATCGTCGTCGCCAACGCACCGGAGTCGACGGTCACCTCGGCCGCCGAGCAGACGATCGGCCTGCTGGTGGCGCTCGCCCGGAACATCCCGCAGGCACACGCGGCGCTCAAGCAGCGGCGCTGGGAGCGCGAGCGCTGGAGCGGGGTCGAGCTGGACGGCAAGACGCTCGGGATCGTCGGCTTCGGCCGCATCGGGCAACAGGTCGCGAGGCGCGCAAGCGGTCTCGGGATGCGCGTCGTCGCATACGACCCCCTCGTCGGCGACGACCGCTTCCGCGACCTCGGGGTGGAACGCGCTCCGACGCTCGACGACCTGTTGGCAGGCGCGGACGTCGTCACGCTCCACTCCCCGCTCACCGAGCAGACACGCGGCTTCATCGGGTACGACGCGATCGCGAAGATGCGCGACGGCGCCCGGCTCGTGAACGCGGCCCGCGGGGCCCTCGTCGACGAAGGCGCGCTGGTCGACGCGATTCGCTCGGGGAAGCTGGCAGGAGCCGCGCTCGACGTCTTCCCGAGCGAGCCATACTCCGGCCCGCTGCTCGAGCTCGACGAGGTCGTCGTCACGCCGCACCTCGCCGCATCGACCGACGAGGCTCAGGACCGCGCCGGCGTGATCGCCGCGGAGCAGGTGGTCGCTGCGCTGGAAGGCGGCATCGTGACGACCGCGATCAACATCCCGGTGGTCGACCAGGCCGATCTCGAGGTGCTCGGCCCGTTCATCCCGCTCGCAGGCAGGCTCGGCCGTCTGTCGGTGGAGCTGACCGACGGCAGGCTCGACCGGATCGCCGTGGCCGCGCACGGCCCGCTGTCCGACTACGACACGCGCCTGCTCACCGTCGCCGTGCTGAACGGCGCCTTCGAGCGGCGCTCCGATCAGGTCGTCAACGTGGTCAACGCGCCGCTGATCGCCGCCGAGCGTGGCATCGCCGTGTCGGAGGAGCGCTTTCGGGCCTCACGCGACTACACCAACGTCGTCGAGGTGCGCGTCGTCACCGACGGTGAGGAGGCGACCGTCTCGGGCACGACGATCGGTCCGGAGGGGCGGCTTGTTCCTCGCAGGCGCGCTCGGCTACGGGATCGACATCGAGCTGGCGCCACACATGATCTTCCTCGTCTACAACGACATGCCGGGCGTGATCGGCCGCGTCGGCACGCTCTGCGGGGAGGCCGGCGTCAACATCGCCAACATGGCGGTGTCACGCACCAAGGAGGGCGGCAAGGCGCTGATGGTCTTCTCGGTGGACACCGCCCCACCGGACGAGCTCGTCGAGCGGCTGCACCAGGTCGGCTTCGACGACGCTCGCTTCATCGAGCTCGGCTGATGGCCGGCGCGAGTCGCGGCGGTGGCTGGGTCGTCGCGCAGTTTGTCCTGATAGCCCTGATCGTGGCTGCGGTCGTCGTGCCGCCCGGCTGGCCCGAGGGCACGCGTGTCCCCCTGGGCGCGCTCGGTGCTGCGTTCGCGCTCGCCGGAGGGACGCTGGCCGTGTGGGCCGGCCGCACGCTCGGGCGATCGCTGACCCCGTTCCCGGCGCCCGCCTCGGCAGGCTCGCTGGTCGACACCGGCCCGTTCCGGCGTGTACGTCATCCGATCTACTCCGGCGGGCTGCTCTTCTTCGCCGGCTGGTCACTGTTCGCAGGCCCGCTTGCGCTCGTGCTCACCGGCGCGCTGGGCATCCTGTGGGCGTTGAAGGCTCGTGTCGAGGAACGTCTGCTCACGGCCCGCTATCCCGGCTATCCGGCGTACGCGCAGCGCGTCCGCTTCCGTCTCGTCCCGGGGCTCTACTGATGCCCGTCGCCTGCGGCTGAGATGGGCGTCGGCTCGTGGCCTGCGGAGGTCGAGCGGGTGGCCGCGTTCCTCCGCGCGGCCGGCGCCGAGGCGCGCCTCGAAGAGCTCGGCTCGAGCGGTGCCACTGCGCAGGAGGCAGCCGACGCGATCGGCTGCACGCTCGGTCAGATCGTGAAGACCCTCGTGCTCGTCTGCGACGGCGCTCCGGTCGTCGCCCTCGTCCCCGGTGACAGGCGCGCCGACACGCGCCGCATCGCCCGCGCCGTCGGAGCGCGGCATGCGCGCATCGCACGCGCCGACGAGGTCGAGACCGTCACCGGGTTCGAGCCCGGCGCGGTGGCCCCGTTTCCGCTCACACGCGTCGATCGGGTGCTCATCGACCGCTCGCTGCTCGAGCATCGCACCGTGTGGTGCGGTGCCGGATCGCCCCGCCACCTGGCCGCGCTGACCCCGCTCGAGCTGCAGCGACTGGCGCAAGCCGAGACGGCCGAGGTCGCTGCGCGCGAGAGGCTGGGTGAGGCGGAGGCGGAGTCGGAACCGGGCTGAACCTGGGCGCAGCCGCTAGGCAGCGCGCCGGATACAGCCGTCCCGATGCCGGGCATGGATACAGTTCTCTTCCGTACGAACCCGGCAGCCACGCCGACGGAGGAGCCATGCAGGAGACCGACAAGATCTGGATGAACGGCGAGCTCGTGGATTGGCACGAGGCCAAGGTTCATGTCGGTGTACACGGGCTCCACTACGGCACCGGTGTGTTCGAGGGGATCCGTTGCTACGAGACGCCGAAGGGCCCGGCGGTGTTTCGGCTGGTGGACCACCTGCAGCGCTTGCACGACTCGGCGCGCCTGCTCTACATGGAGCTGCCGTACACGGTCGAGGAGCTGCGCGAGGCGACGCACGAGCTGGTGCGCGCAAACGGCCTGCCGGCGTGTTACCTGCGACCGATCGCGTTCTTCGGGTACGGGTCGCTCGGTGTGCACACGCGCGGGAACCCGGTGGAGACCGTGCTGATGAGCTGGCCGTGGGGTGCCTATCTGGGCGAGGAAGGGCTCACGAAGGGCATCACTGCGAAGGTCTCGTCCTGGAAGCGTGTGGGGCCGAACGTGATCCCGCACGTGTCGAAGGCGACAGGGATCTACCTCAACTCGATGCTGGCGACGACCGAGGCGCAGCGGGCAGGCTACGACGAGGGGATCCTGCTCACCGACGACGGCTATGTCGCCGACGGGCCGGGGGAGAACATCTTCGTCGTCAAGGACGGGCGCATCATGACGCCGCCGCTGTCGACGTCGATCCTGCCGGGGATCACCCGCGACTCGGTGATCCAGATCGCGCAGGACCTCGGCTACGTGGTCGACGAGACGTCGATCATCCGCGCCGACCTGGCGCTGGCCGACGAGGTGTTCATGACCGGCACCGCGGCCGAGGTGACACCGGTGCGCGCCGTCGACGACCTCGAGGTCGGCGTCGGCCCCGTGACGCTCGAGATCCAGCGGCACTACCTCGACACCGTCAACGGCCGCAGCGAACGCTGGAGCCACTGGCTCGACGTGGTCGAAGGCATGCCCGCGCGCGTTCCGTCCCCGGCTGCCGCCGAGGACTAGGCCGCATGTCGCACCCGGCCGCCGTCCCATCGGGCGCTCCCGCCACGGCGGACGGGCCGAGGCAGATCGGCCTGTCCGCGCCCTGGCTCGACGAGCGGGAGGAGGAGCTCGTCATCGAGGTGCTGCGGTCGGGCCGGCTGTCGCTCGGCCCGACGATCGACCGCTTCGAGGAGGCGTTCGCCGCGGCGGTGGAGGCGCCGTACGCCGCGGCAGTCTCGAGCGGCACCGCGGGGCTGCACCTGCTCTGCGTCGCGGCCGGCGTCCAGCCCGGTGACGAGGTGATCACGTCGCCGTACTCGTTCGTCGCGTCGGCCAACTGCGCGATCTACGAAGGCGCGACGCCGGTCTTCGCGGATATCGACGCGCGCACGCTCAACCTCGACCCGGCGGCCGTCGAGGCGGCGATCACACCGCGCACGCGAGCCGTCGTCGGTGTCGACATCTTCGGCTATCCTAGCGAGTTGGAAGAACTGCAAGCGATCTGCGAACGCCATGAGATCGTCCTGATCGACGACGCCTGCGAGGCGCTCGGCGCCGTCTACAAGGGGCGGCCGGTCGGCGCCCAGGGCCAGGACGCGGTCTTCGCGTTCTATCCCAACAAGCAGATCACGACCGGCGAGGGTGGCATCGTCACGACCTGGTCGGAGGAGACGTGGCGCCTGCTCAAGAGCCTGCGCAACCAGGGCCGGGCCGACGGCGGCGGGTGGCTCGACCACGCGCGGCTCGGCTTCAACTACCGGATCGACGACGTCGGCGCGGCGATCGGCCTCGGTCAGCTCGAGAAGCTGGACCTGATCCTCGCCGGGCGTCGCGCCGTGGCCGCGCGCTACGACGAGCTTCTGTCAGGCATCGACGGTCTCGTCCTGCCGTGCCCCGACGACGAGGATCACCGGCGGTCGTGGTTCGTCTACGTCGTCGAGCTCCCCGAGGGCACCGACCGCGAGCGGGTGATCGTCGCGCTCGCCTCGCAGGGTGTGCAGACGGCTCGCTACCTCCCGTGCATCCACCTGCAGAGCTACATGCGCGAGCGGTACGGCTTTCGCGAGGGCATGTGCCCGGTGGCCGAGGGGATCAGCAGCCGCACGCTGGCGCTTCCCTTCCACGCACGCCTCGCGGAGGGCGACCAGGCGATCGTCGCGGAGGCGCTCCGCGCGGCACTGCACGGGTGAGGCGCGAGCCCGGCCAGGGCGAGGCGCTGCTCGTCTGGGGGCTGTGGGCGCTCCTGGCGCTCGCGGTCCTCGTCACGTACTCACGGCTGGACCCGTCTGTCCTCTACCACACGAGTGGCGAAGGGATCGTCGCCGGTCTCAGCCGGGTCGTCGTGCTGCTGAGCTTCCCCATCTCGCTCGTCGCCGTGGCGCTCACGCTGCTCGCCCTGGCGGCGTTGTCCCGCAACGCCTGGCTGGTCGGCGCCCCCGCGATCGCGCTCTGTGCGGTCACGGCCGTCCCCGGTGTCGTCCGCCAGGAGGATCTCGACGCGCGCTGGGTCAACGCACTGCCGGCTGTCGGCGTCGCTCTCGCACTCGGGCTCACCGTCGCCGCGGCGCTACGGGCAAGCATCTCGGTCGCGCCGGCGTTGCCGGCCGACCGGCTCAGGATCGCGCTGGGACTCGCGATCGGGATTCTCTCGCTGCCGTGGCTCTCTGCGGAGCTCGGCTTCCACCTGCCGGGCGACGTGTTCCTCGGCGAGGAAGTACCGGCCGGCGAGACGCTGGCAGCGGTCCATCTCGGTCACCACCACGGGCTCGACGGCGCCCTGCTCGTCGCGTCCGCGCTGCTCCTCTCCCGGCGCCGCCCGAGCGGCCGGTCGGGCTCGTTCTACGTCGCATACGTCTCGCTCGCCTTCGGCTACGGCGCCGTGAACCTCGCCCAGGACCTCTGGCAGGAGCAGCTCGTGAAGCGCGGCTGGGTCGACTGGTCGATCCCCTCGGCGCTCGAGCCGGGACCGCGCCCGGTCTGGCTGGCGATCCTCGTGTTGTCCGGTCTGGCCTGGTGGTCGCTCGCGCGCGAGCGCGCGATACTACGCCGGTGAGCGCTCCCGGCATGGTGTTCCTCGGGTTCGGCAAGTACGTGCGCGCGGACAGGATCTACGCGCTCGAGCCGATCACCGGCGACAACCGCGGCAACGGCCGGCGCACGCTCGTCTGGGTGGAGGGCATCGCCGAGCCCGTCGTCGCGTCGCGGACGCAGGAGACGATCCTCGAGGACATGGCCCGCGAGGCCGAGGTGCCCCGCGGCAAGCGGTCGCGCCGCCCCGTCACGCTCCATCCTCAGCTCTTCATCGAAGACGAGTGACGTTCGCGGAGGTCGCGCGCCTACCGGCGACGGAGGCTGCGCCTGCGTTGCTCGGCTGGACGCTGCTCGTCGACGGTGTCGGCGGCGTGATCGTCGAGACGGAGGCGTACTCGGAGGAGGACCCGGCAAGCCACACCTTCCGCGGCCGGACGCCGCGCAACGCGGTCATGTTCGGCCCCCCCGGTCATCTGTACGTGTACCGCTCGTACGGGCTGCACTGGTGCGTGAACGTCGTCTGCGACGCGGACGGCGTCGGCGCGGCCGTGCTGCTGCGAGCGCTACGGCCGACGCACGGGCTGGAGGCGATGCGGGCCAGGCGCGGGGTGGAGGACGAGCGATTGCTGTGCTCCGGCCCCGGCCGGCTCACCCAGGCGCTCGGCATCACCGGTGCCCACGACGGCGCCTCGGTGGAGCAGGCCTCCGTTCGAGTTGCTCCGACCCGGCGGTGCGGTCGACTACGAGACGACGACGCGGATCGGGATCACGAAGGCGGTCGAGCTCGAGCGACGCTTCGTCGTCCGGGCCTGACGGCGGCCGCGTCAGCGGCCGACGACGAGCGTGACCTTCATACCGCGGCCCGGACGCGACACCGGGGGCCGGCTTCTGGGTGAGGATCACCCCGGACGACCCACGGCGGTAGGAGACGCTGAATCTCACTCTCAGCTTCTGCAGGCGCGCGCGGGCGTCGTCGAGGCTGGAGCCGATCAGGTTCGGGAACAACCCGTAGCGCGGATCCGGTCGCGTGATCCACAGCCGCACGTTGCTCGCGGCGGACGCAAACCCGTCCTTACCCGGCTCCTGTCGCGTGACCAGCCCGGGCCGGCTGCCCGCCTTGGCGGGGATGCCGATCGGGTCGACGCCGAGCGGTTGCAGGGCCAGGCGCTCGCGCGCGTCGGAGATGTGCAGACCCGTCACCAGCGGCACGCGCACCTCGTTCGGGAAGCACTCGGCCTGCTCGTCGGGTGCGAGACCGGAGAAGAACGAGACGAGGCGAGTGCCGGGGCAGTAGCCGTTGTCCAGCTTCCAGCCGCCGCGCTTGACGATCCGGTAGTCCTGCGCGGCGAGGTATGGCGCCGATGCGAAGTACGAGGCCGGCTCCGCCTGGCTCTGACGTGCCTTCTCCGTGAACGCCTTCCAGATCTGCGCCGGCAGCGTGCCACCGGCGACCGGCCTGCCGCGGAACTCCGTCAGCATCGGCCGGAGCTCGTTGGGGTAGCCGACCCAGACGGCGGTGACGAGCTCGGGCGTGTAGCCGACGAACCACGCGTCGCCGTAGTTGTCGGTGGTGCCCGTCTTGCCCGCGACGGGCACGCCCGGGATCGCGGCCCGGCGGCCGGTGCCGCTACGGACGACGCCCTGCAGGATCGACGTCAGCACGCGGGCCTGGCCCTCGTCCAGCACCTGTTCGGGCACGGGCGTGTTGACGCGTACCTTGTCCCCGCGGCGCGAGCCGACGCGCTCGATCACGCGCGGGCGGTCGCCCGTGAGCGCTCCGTCGACCCGCATGCCGTCGTTGGCGACCGTCGCGTAGGCACGCGCCATGTCGAGCGGGTTCACGGCCACGGCCCCGAGCCCGATCGAGAAGTAGGCGGGCAGATCGCTGCGCACGCCGAGCTCGTGCGCCGTGTCCACGATGGCACGCGGGCCGACGAGCTCGGTCAGCTGCGCGTAGACGGAGTTGTCGGAGGTGAGCATGGCGCTGCTCAGGTCGGTGCGGCCGGCGTAGGAGCTCTCGTAGTTGGTCACCCGCCAGAAGCGGTCGCCGGCGTCGATCACCACCGGCTTGGAGTCGAACCGGGTGAGCGGTGAGATGCCGCGCCGGAAGGCGCTCGCGAGCACGATCGGCTTGAAGGCCGACCCGGGCTGGCGCTCGGCCTGGGTGGCGAGGTTGAACTGGCTCTTGCGGAAGTTGGTGCCGCCCACCATCGCCTTGCACGGCGCCGTTGCGCGGGT
Organism: uncultured Actinomycetes bacterium; assembly: GCA_963732985.1. Taxonomy (GTDB): domain Bacteria; phylum Actinomycetota; class Thermoleophilia; order Gaiellales; family Gaiellaceae; genus Gaiella. The sequence continues at coordinate 228,778 of CAVTBP010000011.1, forward strand.
CGATCGAGACGAGCGCGGCGGCCGGGCCGTCGGGATCCGCGAGCACGCTCTTGATCGCCTCCGACGCCTGCTGCTGCAGCTTCAGGTCGATCGTGGTCGTCACCTCGAGCCCACCGCCGAAGACGCGATCGGCGCCGAACTTCGCGACGAGCTGATCCTTGACGTAGTTGACGAAGTAGGGCGCGAGGTCCCCGGTGCCCGGGAGGCGTACGTCCTCGGGTGACGGGAGCGGCGCGCGTTCCGCCAGGCGGCGCTCACCGGGCGTGATCTTCGCCTGGTCCTGCAGCTGTGCGAGCACGTACGAGCGCCGCGCGCGCGCCGCCGCGGGATGCTGCACGGGGTCGTAGCGCGACGGGTCGGTGGGGATGCCCGCGAGCAGCGCGGCCTCGGGGAGCGTCAGCTCGCTCGCCTTCTTGCCGAAGTACGCGCGCGCCGCCTGCAGGATGCCGTAGGCGCCGTTGCCGTAGTAGATCGTGTTGAGGTAGGCCGTCAGGATCCGCTCCTTCGACCAGCGCTGCTCGAGCTGCCAGGCGAGCGCGGCCTCGCGCACCTTGCGTGCGATCGTGCGCTCGTTGCGCACGTACGCGTTCTTCACGAACTGCTGCGTGATCGTGGAGCCGCCCTCGACGAGCCCCTGGCTGCGGATGTCCTGCCAGAGGGCGCGGCCGATGCCCCGCACGTCGACGCCCCGATGCTCGTAGAAGCGCTTGTCCTCCACGGCGACGATCGCCTGCTTCATGATCGGCGCAATCTCTCCGCTCGGGACGAGCACGCGACTCTCCTCGCCGCGCAGCACGGCGAGCACGGAGTAGCCGTTCGAGGCGTACAGGACCGAGTCGACCTGAGGACGGTTCCTCGCCGGGTCGAGCTTGGGGATCTCGCTCGCGACTGCGGTCACGAGGCCGAACGAGAAGGCCACACCCGCCAGCACGAACAGCACACCGAGCAGTGCCAGCAGGCGCAGCTTCCGGATCCGGCGCCGCTTCCTGGGCGTCGCCTCATTACGTCGTCGAAGCCGCAACAGCAGGCAAGTGTAGCGCCGTGCAGGCGCATTACCGTTGAGCCGACGTGAAGCCGAGCTCAGGCCGTGGCCACGAGCGCGAGCAACGCGTCGCCGTATCGGTCGACCTTGGCCGGCCCGAAACCGCGGACGCCGACGAGCTCCTCCGAGGTCGACGGCCGCGCCGCCGCGAGCTCCTCGAGCGTCCTGTCGTTGAACACGACGAAGGCCGGGACGCCGTCCGCGCGCGACCGCTCGAGCCGCCAGGCCCGCAGGCGCGCGACGAGGTCCGGGTCACCCGATCCTCGCGCCACCGGCCCGAGCGACGGCAGCTTCGCGTCCGGGATCGCGCGCAGCACGCGGAAGCCGTCCGGGGTCACGGTCTCGACGAGCGCACCCGCGGACTCGAGCGCCCGTATCCAGCGCGTCACCTCTCCGTCACCCGCCGCCGCGAGGACGCCGTACGACGCCGACCGGCGTGCCGACGGTGGCGCGGAGACCGACCCGCGCAGCGTTGCCGCGAGGCTCTTGCGTCCCAGCGGCCAGGCGAGGCCCTCGACCGCCCTGACGATCGTGCCGGCGACGTCGTCGGGCAGCGCCGCCGCCACGGCGACAGGCGGCCGCCGCCCGGTCCGCGGGGCGCAGACGTCGCACGCGCCGCACGGCTCGTCGATCGTCTCGCCGAAATGCTCCGCCACCTGGGCGTGCCGGCAGCGGTCGCTCTCGCCAAAGGCGATCATCCGCTCGACCCGCGACTCGGCCACCAGCCGGTAGCGCCGCAGGAGCTCGTCGACGCGCGTCGCTGCGTCGCTGGGCGCGGACGACACGTCGACGGTGAGCGCGCGCCCCTCGTCGTAACCGCGCTGGACGAGGCCGGCCTGCTCGAGCATCCCGACCAGGACGCGCGGGTCGTGGTCGCCGGCCACGGGCAGGAGCGCCTCCGGGTCGACGCGCCCGCCGGAGTCGCGCAGGGCCCTGTAGACGGCGCGCAAGTCCTCCGTGCGGGGCACGTCGCCGAGCGCAAAGCGGCGCAGCGACGCGGCATCGGCGGCGCCGGCGAGGAGCAGGGTGCCGCTCGGCGCGCCGTCGCGCCCCGCCCGGCCGATCATCTGCACGTAGCTCTCGAGCGAGTCGGGGTGGTTGACGAGCGCCACCAGGCGGACATCCGGCTTGTCGATGCCCATGCCGAACGCCGTCGTCGCCGTCACGACCTGCAGCGATCCGCCGAGGAACGCGTCCTGCACGCTGGAGCGCTCGTCGGGCTCGAGACCGGCGTGATAGGGGCGAGCACGAAAGCCGTGCCCGGACAGGACACGGGCGAGCGTCTCCGTCGAGCGGCGCGAGCGTGCGTACAGGATTGCCGGCGCGCCGGCCAGCTCGCGCAGCCGCTGCACGAGAATGCGCAGCCGCTCTTCCTCGTTCGCCGCCTCCTCGACGTCGTAGCGAAGGTTCGGGCGCACCACCGACGTGCGCACCACCTCCGGCTCCCTGCCGAGCGCGGTTGCGATCTCGGAGACCGTCCCCGGCGTGGCCGTGGCGGTCATCCCCAGGAGCGTCGGGCGTCCGAGCGACTCGAGCGCGCGCCGGATGAAGAGGTAGTCCGGGCGGAAGTCGTGCCCCCACATGGAGACGCAATGCACCTCGTCGACGACCACGAGCCCGACGCCGATCGTGCGCAGCGTCTCCACGAAGCGCTCCTGGCGCAGCCGCTCCGGGGCGGCGTACAGGAGCCGGGTGCGGCCTGCCGCCACGCCGGCGAGCCGTCCCGAGACCTCCTCCGCGGTGAGCGACGAGTTGACGAACGTCGCCGTCTGCGGCGACGACCGGCGGCAGCTTGTCGACCTGGTCCTTCATCAGGGCGATGAGCGGCGACAGCACGAGAGTCGGCTCCGGTCGCAGCGTGGCGGCGAGCTGGTACGTCAGTGACTTGCCGGAGCCGGTCGGCATCAGCGCGAGCGTGTCGCGCCCGTCGACGGCCGCGCGCACGACCGGCTCCTGGCCGGGGCGGAACCCGTCGTGACCGAAGATCTCGCGCAGCGGCGGGAGCAGATCCTGCACCCGAACGAGTGTACGGGCGGAATCGGAACGACTTCGTAACGCCGTCAGGCCGGGTTCGACGCCACGATGGGCGGTGTCGTCGGCGCGTCGGACCCGCCCGCGCTCTCGACCGTCACCGCGACGACCGCGCCCGGTGCCACCGTGCCGTCGATCAGCACCACGTCCTGCCCGTCGCTGCCGGGGAACAACCCGGCCGGGCGGGGTGCGTCGCCCTCGATGATCCACGCCTCGTAGGTCTTGCCCGAAGGTGCCGGCTCGACCGTGTCGAGCACCAGCACCGCGTCGCCGTTCGCCCCGACCACGAGCCTGCCGTCGCCCTCGGCCAGCGCGACGTCGCGCGAGCCCGGATCGGCCAGCACCGCCTGCGCTCTCTGTGATTCGACGAGCGCGCTCTGCGCCTCGTCGAGGTCGTTCGAGACGCTGACGGCGTAGAGCCCGATGCCGATCGCCGCAGCCGCGGCGATCGCAGCGGCGGCACCGAGCACCGGCACCAGCCGCCGGTGGCGCGGCTCGAACGGCACGACGGTCTGGCGCTCGGCGCGCGCGGACTCGAGGATCCGCGCACGCAGCTCCTCGCGTGGCGCCGGCCCCGCCGTCGCGACGGCCAACGCCTCGGTCGTCTCCCAGAACGCGGCGAGCTCGTCCCGGCACCGGCCGCAACCGGGGAGATGCGCCTCGTACGAGGCGCGATCGTCCGCGTCGAGCGCATCGAGCGCGTACGCAGCCGTCAGCTCGTGAATTCCGGTCTCCATGATCCTTCCTGAGAGGACTCGTCGAGGAGCTCGCGCAGCCGCGCGAGCCCGGCGAACATCCTGCTCTTGATGGTACCGAGGGGCACGCCCAGCCGCTCCGCCAACTCGGTCTGCGAGAAGCCGCCGTAGTAGGCGAGCTCGATCGCCTCGCGCTGCGCGTCGGGCAGCCTCGCGAGCGCCTCCTGCACGCGCTCGCGCTCGAAGCGCAGCCACGCCGCCTCGTCCGGTTCCGGCTCGTTGCTCGCGATCGAGGCGGCGGTGCCCTCGTCGAGCGGTTCGGCGCGACGGCGCTCCTCGCGCCGGACGAGATCGACGGCGCGCCGGTGCACGAGCGTCAGGATCCAGGTGCTCGCCTTGGCGCGCTCCGCCCTGAACGCGGCGGCTGTGCGCCAGACCGCGAGGAATCCCTCCTGGACGGCGTCCTCGGCCAGCCGCTCGTCGCGCAGGACACGCAGCGCGAGACCGTAGGCGACGCGCCCGACGCGATCGTAGAGCTCGGCGAGAGCCGGTTCGTCCCCCCGGGCGACGAGCGCGACGAGGGCTTCGTCCGAGAGATGAGCGAGGTGCTTGCGCATCGACCAGGCAGACGGGCGCCCGGGCAACGCTACCACGGTGAACGCCGCGCTCATGTCTGTGTTTCGCGGTCCCGGGGTCTTCGGTTCGCGTCGAACCGCGCCGCGGGGAACGGCGAACAAGGGCCGACCCGAAGGGCCCGCGACAACCACAAAGGAGACGACACATGCGCAAGGGGATCGCGCTGGCCGCTTTCGGCCTGCTGCTCGGTGCAGCGGCCGTGACGGCGGCGATCACGCTCGGCCCGGGCGACGGCACCGCGTCCAGCCATCGTGAGGCACCTCTGATCGCGGACGACCCGTCCGCGGACCTCACCGATGTGTACGCGTTCCGCAGCCCGGATCGCCCGAACACGGTCACGATCATCGCGAACGTGATCCCGGGCGAGGATCCGGCCGCCGGACCGAACTGGTACACGTTCTCGCCCAACGCCCGTTACAACCTGAAGCTCGACACGACGGGCGACGGCAACGGGGACGTCACCTACCGGTTCGAGTTCAAGCGGAAGACCGGCCCGTACTTCCTCGGCGACACCGCCCAGCCGTTCACGGTGACGCGGATTCGCGGTGGCAGGGCGACGGTCGTGGCTCGCGGCACGACGCCGCCGAACAACATCGGGCCACGCTCCACGCCGAACTACCGGCAGCTGACCACGAAGTCGATCGTCAGGTTCGACGGGGGCGCCTCGAGGGCGTTCGCGGGACAGCGTGACGATCCGTTCTACGGCGACATCGGGGCGATCTTCGACCTCGTCGCCATCCGCAAGGGCACCGGCAACCAGGGCGGCGGCAAGGACTTCTTCGCCGGCTACGGCGTGCACACGTTCGCCGTGCAGGTCCCGGTCGCCGGTCTCAAGGGCAACGACGGCGTGATCGGCGTCTACGCGACGGTCGACCGCCGCAAGGTGACCACCCGCGGCGACCAGACCCGCAACAGCGGTCCGTGGGTGCAGGTCAACAGGCTGGCGAACCCGCTGGTCAACGAGGTGATCATCCCCACCGGCCTCAAGGACCAGTGGAACGCCGGGAACCCGTGGCTCGATGCGCAGTACCGCAAGTACTACGAGACGCCCATCCTGGCTGCGGTCATCAACCAGCTGTACAAGCTGAACGCACCCGAGACGGGACGCGACGACCTCGTCGCCGTGCTCCTGACCGGTGTGCCGAAGCTCAACTACACGGGGACGAAGATCGCCGACCTGCTTCGTCTCAACCTCAACGTCCCGGTGACCGCCAGCCCGAAGCGGCTCGGCGTCCTCGCCGGCGACAACCAGGGGTGGCCGAACGGCCGCCGGCTGGGCGACGACGTGATCGACATCGCCGAGCAGGCCGTTGGCGGCTTCCTCAAGGGAACCAAGCTGCCGCTCGGTGACGGCGTCGACGCCGACGACCAGAAGCTGCTCGGCGCCTTCCCGTACGTCGCGGATCCGCAGAGCGGCTTCGCGAACACGAAGGGCAAGTAAGGGCACCTCCCACGCCGGGGCCGGTCAGCGATGCCGGCCGGCCCCGGCGACACGCCGCGTCGAACCACCGGGCGTGGCGTGACGAACACACGTCGACCGCCACATGGGAGAGGAGTGGACAGGCATGAAGAAGGGATTTGCGCTCGCAGGCGCTCTGGGCGCCGTCGTCGCAGCCGCCGCAGTCGGCGCGCTCGCGGGCGGCGCCCCCACACCGGCGACCGCGTCGAGCCATCGCGAGGCACCGGTGATCGGTGACGACCCGGCCGCCGACAACACCGACCTCTACGCGTTCGTCAGCCCCGATGCGCCGGGCACGGTGACGATCATCGCCAACTACATCCCGTTCGAGGATCCGGCCGGCGGGCCGAACTACTACCGCTTCGACCCGTCGGTGCTGTACGAGATCCACATCGACAACAACGGGGACGCACGCGACGACGTCACCTACCAGTTCCGCTTCAGGACGAAGGTCGGCAACCCGAACACGTTCCTCTACAACACGAGTCAGGTCACGTCGCCGACCGATCCTGACCTGAACGTCCAGCAGACCTACAGCGTCAGGCGGATCGCCGGGCACAACGCCGTGACGATCCCGAACCTGCCGGTCGCGCCCGCCAACATCGGCCCCCGGTCGAACGGCGACTCCTACGACCCGACGATGGGTGTCAGCAACGTGGCCGGCCGCAAGATCTTCGCCGGCCCGCGCGACGACCCGTTCTTCGTCGACCTCGGCTCGATCTTCGACCTCGGCGGGCTGCGGCCGTTCAACACGTTCCACGCGTTCCCGCTCCCGGCCGAGGCCGGCGTCGACGGTGTGCGCAACTACAACACGCACTCGATCGCGATCCAGGTGCCGAAGACAGACCTCCTGAGGGCACCCGCCAGGGACGGCGTGATCGGCGTCTACGCGAGCGCCAGCCGCCAGAAGATCCGCGTGCTGCGCGGCGACGGCTCGTCCGACTCGACCGGCCCGTGGGTGCAGGTCTCCCGGCTCGGGAACCCGCTCATCAACGAGGTGATCATCCCGGTCGGCAAGAAGGACTACTGGAACGCGTCCGACCCGCGCAGGGACTCTCAGTTCCTCACGCACTACCGCTCGCCGGAGCTCGCGGGGCTGATCAACTTCCTCTACCCGGGGCTGCCCGACACGCCCACCACCGGTCGCGACGACCTGGTGGCGGTGCTGCTCACCGGCGTCAAGCTGCCGGACGGGTCGGCGTTCACGTTCACCGGTGACACCAAGGCGGATCTGCTCCGGCTCAACACTGCGGTGCCACCGGCGACGTCGCCGAGCCCGTTCGGCGTGCTCGCGGGTGATCTGCAGGGGTTCCCGAACGGTCGTCGGCTCGCCGACGACGTGACGGACATCGAGCTGCGTGCGATCGCCTGCGGCTACGGCGACGCGCTGCAGGGCCTCCTCGGCCTCTGCAACCTGTCGCCGAACAACGTCGTCGGTGACGGCAACCCGGACCCGGCCGTCGTCGACGAGACCGATGCGAACGAGAACCCGTTCCAGTCCACGTTCCCGTACGTCGCCGTGCCGAACCGCGGCTACGAGCACACGGGTCACAGGTAGAAGCGGGGGGAGAGGTCTCGGTGAGACGTTCCAGGACAGCGTTCGTCGGCATCGCCGTCACCACGGCGCTTGCCGCGGGCGCACTGTTCGGGGGCGTCCTCACCGAGGCCGGCTCCGCACCGGCCGCCGTGCCTGCACCGTCGAGCCGCGCGATCGCCGATCAGGCGCTCGCCGGGATCGGCCGGCCCGGCACGGCGGCCGCGGTGGAGCGGCTCGAGCGAGCGGTCGCAGCACAGCCACGCGACGCCGATGCGCTGGGCGCGCTCGGGCTCGCCTACCAGCTGCGCTGGCGCGAGACGGGGGACGCGTCGTACCTGCCACGCGCCGACCGTGCGCTCGCACGGGCGCTCGCTGCGCGACCAGGTGACGCCACGGCCGTGCTCGGGCTCGGGTCGCTCGCGCTCATCCAGCACGAGTTTCGCCGCGCCCTGCGTCTGGGGCAGGAGGCGGCGCGGCTTGCCCCCTCGTCGGCCAAGCCGCTGGGCGTGATCGGGGATGCCCTCGTCGAGCTGGGACGCTACCCCGAGGCATTCCGTGCTTTCGAGCGCATGACCGCGCTCAAGCCCAACCTCTCGGCGTACGCCCGGATCGCGTACGCACGGGAGCTCACGGGCGATCCGCAGGGGGCGATCTCGGCCATGCAGCTCGCCCTCGACGCGGCCGGCGGCGTGCCCGAGCCGACGGCCTGGGTGCACGTCGAGCTCGCGAAGCTCGAGCTCGGGCTGGGACGCTCGCGCAGGGCCGAGCGGCACGTCCGCGCCGCGCTGATCGCACTCCCCGGCTACGTGTACGCGCGCGAGCAGCTGGCGCGCGTCGAGGCCGCGAACGGCAGGCTCCGCCGTGCCGTCGTGGAGGCGCGTCGCGCAGCCGAGGCGATCCCGCTGCCCCAGTTCGTCGGCCTGCTCGGCGATCTCCTCGAGCGCACCGGCCGCCAGGCCGAGGCGCGCCAGCAGCGGGAGACGGTGGCGGCGATCGAGCGCCTGCTCGGAGCGAACGGCATCCGTGTCGACCTCGAGTCTGCGGTGTACCGCGCCGACCACGGCATCCGCCCCGCCGAGACAGTTGCCCTCGCACGGAGTGCGCGCGCCGACCGGCCCTCCATCTACGGCGACGACGCTCTCGGCTGGGCGCTGGCACGCGCCGGACGCTGCGACGAGGCGCTGCCCTGGCTGCGGCGGGCGCTGCGGCTCGGCACGCAGGACGCCTTGCTGTTCTTCCACCGCGGATACGCGGAGGGCTGCGCCGGCAACAGCGCCGCCAGGCGCGACTGGTACCGGAAGGCGGTCGCCCTCAATCCCCACTTCTCGGTGCGCTGGTCGGCCGTGGCGCGGGAGGCAGTGGCGTGAAGCGGATCCTCGCGACCCTGGCCGTCGTCGCCGTCGCCGCGCTCGCCTCGGTCGGATCCGCGGCGGCGCATCCGCTCGGCAACTTCACCGTGAACCACTACGCGGGAATCGAGGTCGCCGGCGACACGATCTACCTGAGGGTGGCGCTCGACCTGGCCGAGATACCCGCCTTTCAGACCGGAGACCGCGTCCGTGCCGCGGGCTACGCGGCCGCGCTCGCGCGGGAGCTCGACCTGTCGGTCGATGGCCGCCGCTCTGCGCTGCGGGTGCTCGAGCAACGCGTCACGGAGCGTCCGGGCGCGGGTGGGCTGAAGACGTTGCGTCTGGATGCGGTCTACGAGGCACGTGCCGCGGGACGGCAGCTCGCATTTCGCGACCGCTCGTACGGCTCGCGCATCGGGTGGCGGGAGATCACGCTCTCGGCCCGTGACGGCGCGCGCGTCGAGTCGTCCTCGGTGCCTGCCCGCAGCAGCAGCAACGCGCTTCGTTCCTACCCACGGAACATGCTCAGCTCGCCACTCGACGTCCGGTCGGTCACGGCGGTCGTCGACCTCGGCGACGGACCCGGGGCGCCGCCTTCGATCGAGTCAGTCGCAGCCCCGGCCCACACGGGCGGCGGGTTCGAAGGGTTGATCGACAGGGGCGAGCTGTCGGCCGGTGTCGTGTTGCTCTCGCTGCTGGTCGCCGCGTTCTGGGGTGCCGTGCACGCTCTGACGCCAGGGCACGGGAAGGCACTGGTCGCCGGCTATCTCGTGGGCACGCGGGGGAGGCCGCGGCATGCGTTCGCCCTCGGAGCAACGGTGACCGTGACCCACACGGCCGGTGTCTTCGCGCTCGGACTCGTCACGCTCGCGCTGTCGCGCTTCATCGTGCCCGAGCAGCTCTATCCCTGGCTGACACTCGTATCGGGCCTGCTCGTCGTGACGGTCGGCGCTGCGGTGCTTCGCGCACGCCTGCGCGGCCGCGACGCGCAGGGTCACGGCCATCACCATCACGGCGGCGGTCACGACCATGGCGACCACCACCACGGCGGTGACGGGCACCATCATCACCACGCTCACGACCACCACCACGACGACGCGCTGACCTCGAAGGGCATTCTCGGCGTGGGCGTGGCGGCAGGCCTCCTGCCTTGCCCCTCGGCTCTCGTCGTGCTGCTCTCCGCGATCGCGCTGCACCGGATCGGGTTCGGCATGGCGCTGATCGTCGCGTTCAGCCTCGGGCTCGCCGCGACGATCACCTGCATCGGGCTCGCCGCCGTGCTGGCACGTCGTGCGTTCGCACGTGTGTCCCTGGACGGCCCGGTCGTGCGCGCCCTGCCTGCAGTCTCCGCCGCGGTGATCCTCGTCGTGGGGCTCGTGATCACTGCGAAGGCGATTCCAGGGGTCGTGTGACCGAACCCATGAACGAGCCGCTGCGAACAAGGAAAAACGACGGAGGAGAGTGAGAGGTGTTCGGGCTGGACGACTGGATCGCGGGACTGTCGAACGGGGCATCGATCGTCGTCGTCGTGTTCGTGGCGACGCTGCTCGGCCTGCGCCACGCGACCGATCCCGATCACATCGCCGCGGTCAGCGCGCTCGTCGCCTCCGGGCGCGAGCGGGCGGCGCGGTCGGCCGCACGGCTCGGTATCTGGTGGGGCGCCGGCCACGCGGTCACCCTCGTGGTCTTCGGTATCCCGATCCTGCTCGCCGAGCGCTATCTGCCCGAGCGTGTGCAGCAGGGCGCCGAGACGGCCGTCGCTGCGCTCATCGTCTTCCTCGCCGTCCGCCTGCTCGTGCGCTGGCGTCACGGAGCCTTCGCGACGCACGACGAGGGCGACGGCGAGCACCGGCACGCCGTGCGCACCGGCCCAGGCGCGTTCGGGATCGGGCTGGTGCACGGCATGGGCGGCAGCGCAGGTGTCGGCGTGCTCCTCCTGGCCGCGATCCCGTCGGAGACGCTCGCCGTCGTCTCACTCCTCGTGCTCGCCCTGTTCACCGCCGTGTCGATGACGATCGTGACGACCGGTTTCGGTGCGGCGCTCGGCTCGCGTCCGGTGTCGGGTGTGCTCGTCGGCGCGCTACCGGCGGTCGGTCTGGTGAGCCTCGCCTTCGGCATCTGGTACGCCGCAGCGGTGTGGAGCCTCGCTCCGTACCCGTTCTAGTCAGCCGAAGCGGGATCTCGCTGCGCGAGATCACGGAATCCACTTCCGCGGATTCCTTCCGCGCATACCCCTGAAGGCGTCCGCTGCGCGGCCGCGCGCCACGGATCTCACATCGGGCCTCTAGTACGCTCCGCGGTGCCGGCGCCGATCACGCTGATGGACATCGAGGCCCTCGCCCAGGAGCGCCTCGAACCTGCCTGGCACGAGTACTTCCTCGGCGGGGCCGGCGACGAGCGGACATTGCGCGCCAACGTCGAGGCGTACGGGCGCCATCGCTTGCGGCCTCGCGTGCTGGCCGGCATCGAGCACGCGACTGCCCGAACGACGATCGTCGGGCACGAGCTCGCGGCGCCGCTCCTCGTCGCACCCGTCGCGTACATGCGACGAGCCCATGCCGATGGGGAGGAGGGGATGGCACGAGCCGCCGCGGCGGCCGGTTGCGGGCTCTGCCTGTCCTCGTTCGCGACGGCGACACCCGCCGCGGTGGCCGCCGCGGCGCCAGGTCTCGCGCGCTGGTACCAGGTCTACACCTTCCGAGACAGGGGCCTGACCGACGACTTGATCGCCGAGGCGCTCGAGGCCGGGTTCACCGCTCTCGTGCTCACGGTCGACCTCCCGGTGCTCGGGTCGCGCGACCGGGAGCGCCGGATCGACTGGACGATGCCCGAGGACGACGTGCCGACGGTTGTACGCGCACGCGCGAACGGTCTCGAAGGCGACTGGGTGGACGTGGTCGATCCGACACTCGACTGGCGCTACGTGGAGCACCTCGTGACCCGGTTCGGCGTGCCCGTGGTCATCAAGGGTGTCGTCACCGCGGAAGACACCGTGCTTGCGAGCCGGCACGGCGCGGCGGCGGTGGTCGTCTCCAACCACGGTGGGCGCCAGCTCGACCTCGCGCCGGCGACCCTCGACGTCCTGCCCGAGGTGGTGGACGCTGCGGGTGACAGCCTGGAGGTGCTGGTCGACGGCGGCATCCGCCGCGGCTCGGACGTCCTCGTCGCGCTGGCGCTCGGCGCACGGGCGGTGCTCGCCGGCAGAACGCCTCTCTGGGGGCTCGCCGCCGCCGGCGAGCCGGGAGCTGCCGAAGTGCTGCGGCTCCTGATCGCGGAGATCGAGATCGGGCTGCACCTGCTCGGCTGCCGGTCACCCGGCGACGTGAGCCGCGAGCACGTGACGCGACGATAGGGCCCTCGGGGCGGGGTACCATCGGCTGCCCGTGACCGACGCCGACGCGATCAAGCGCCTCGCGCGCAACGCCGTCCACCTCTTGCCCGAGGGAGGGTTGGCGGCGAAGCTCGCGCTCGGACGCCCGCTGCGCGTCAAGCTCGGCATCGACGTCACCTCGCCGGACATCCACGTCGGTCGCGCCATCCCGCTGCAGCGCATGCGCGCGTTCCAGGACGCCGGGCACGTGGGTGTGCTGATCGTCGGCGACTACACGACGCGCATCGGCGACCCGTCCGGTCGCTCCGCCGAGCGCCCGATCCTCGCGGACGAGGAGATCGACAGGAACGCGCAGACGTACATCGAGCAGGCGATGATCGTGCTCGACGAGAGCCGCACTGAGGTCCGGTTCAACGGCGAGTGGCTCAAGACGCTCGACTTCGCCGAGATCCTGAGGCTGACGCGAACGACGACCGTCTCGCAGATCCTGGAGCGGGACGACTTCTCGAAGCGCTACGCGACCGGGCAGCCGATCTCCGTCTCCGAGCTCCTCTACCCGCTGATGCAGGCGTACGACTCGGTCGCGATCGAGGCGGACGTCGAGCTCGGCGGCACCGACCAGCTCTACAACCTTCTCGCCGGCCGCACGGTGATGGAGGCGTACGGCCTCGGCGCCGCAGGTCGTCCTCACGACGCCGCTGCTCCTCTCCTGGGACGGCGCCAAGATGAGCTCGTCCGTCGGGAACAACATCCCGCTGACCGCGCCCGCCGATGAGCAGTTCGGCAAGACGATGCGCATCTCCGACGAGCTGCTGCCCGACTGGTGGCGCCTGGTGGCGGAAGAGGAGGTGCCGTCGAGCGAGCCCATGGAGGCGAAGCTCGAGCTCGCGCGACGCATCGTGCGCCGCTCGCACGGGGACGAGGCGGCACGGGCGGCCGAGGCGCACTTCACGCGGGTCGTGCGTGAGGGCGGATCGCCGGACGACGTGCCGGAGGCCCCGCTCCCGGACGGCGACCCGGTGCACCTGCCGGCGGTGCTCGCGTCGGCCTTCGGGCTCTCGACGAGCGAGGCGCGACGGATGATCGCGCAGGGTGGCGTCAAGGTGGACGGCGAGGCGCAGACGGCGCTCGACGTCCCGCGCGCGTCGCTCTCCGGGACACTCGTCCAGGCCGGCAAGCGCCGCTTCGTTCGGCTCGTGGACAGTGCTTGACGCTCCCAAGCCCTTTGCTACAATCCGCGAGTCGCCCGCAAGGGCTGCACGGAGTCTGCAACTCGACCGTCAGTCAAAGAGACTGAGGAGCGCCTTCGACAGAATCGGATACGACGCGTAACCGAATCGAATGGAGGCCTCTGGCGTCGAGTCGGAGGCTTTTTGTTGGCCGAGCGGCATTGGTCTTTGAAAACTCAACAGCGTGCGTTTACGTCGAGCCCTCGCGCGCGTGGTGGCTGCTCCGGTTCGCCGGCGTGGTCGGTTCGTGCGTGAGGAAAAGAAAACCCGTCAACCCTCTCTCGAGAGGGAAGACACCTTTTGAGCTTCGAGCTTGAAGGGGAGACAACCGTTTGCCGGCTCAACTGGTTTCGGCCAGCGATGCCGGTGATCGATTTCTTCACGGAGAGTTTGATCCTGGCTCAGGACGAACGCTGGCGGCGCGCTTAACACATGCAAGTCGAGCGAGAACCGAGGCTTCGGCCTCGGGGACAGCGGCGAACGGGTGAGTAACACGTGAGTAACCTGCCCTCGGCACCGGAATAGCCCGGGGAAACCCGGATTAATGCCGGATAGCCCCTCCGCCTTACGGGCGGCGGGAAAAGGTAGCTTCGGCCTCTGGCCGAGGATGGGCTCGCGGCGGATTAGCTTGTTGGCGGGGTAATGGCCCACCAAGGCGACGATCCGTAGCTGGTCTGAGAGGACGATCAGCCACACTGGGACTGAGACACGGCCCAGACTCCTACGGGAGGCAGCAGTGGGGAATCTTGCGCAATGGGCGAAAGCCTGACGCAGCGACGCCGCGTGCGGGAAGAAGGCCTTCGGGTTGTAAACCGCTTTCAGGAGGGACGAAGCCACTCGGGTGAATAGCCCAGAGGGTGACGGTACCTCCAGAAGAAGCCCCGGCTAACTACGTGCCAGCAGCCGCGGTAATACGTAGGGGGCAAGCGTTGTCCGGATTTATTGGGCGTAAAGAGCGTGTAGGCGGCCAGATAGGTCGGTTGTGAAAACTAGAGGCTCAACCTCTAGACGTCGACCGAAACCATTTGGCTAGAGTCCGGAAGAGGAGAGTGGAATTCCTGGTGTAGCGGTGGAATGCGCAGATATCAGGAAGAACACCCGTGGCGAAGGCGGCTCTCTGGGACGGTACTGACGCTGAGACGCGAAAGCGTGGGGAGCGAACAGGATTAGATACCCTGGTAGTCCACGCTGTAAACGATGGGTGCTAGGTGTGGGGGGTGTCGACTCCCCCCGTGCCGCAGCTAACGCATTAAGCACCCCGCCTGGGGAGTACGGCCGCAAGGCTAAAACTCAAAGGAATTGACGGGGGCCCGCACAAGCAGCGGAGCATGTGGTTTAATTGGATGCGACGCCAAGAACCTTACCAGGGCTTGACATGGTCGAGAAAGCCGGAGAAATTCGGTCCTCCTTCGGGACTCGATCACAGGTGGTGCATGGCTGTCGTCAGCTCGTGTCGTGAGATGTTGGGTTAAGTCCCGCAACGAGCGCAACCCCTGTCCCATGTTGCCAGCGAGTTATGTCGGGGACTCATGGGAGACTGCCGGTGACAAATCGGAGGAAGGTGGGGATGACGTCAAGTCATCATGCCCCTTACGTCCTGGGCTACACACGTGCTACATTGGCCGGTACAGAGGGCGGCAAACCCGTGAGGGTGAGCGAATCCCAAAAAGCCGGTCCCGGTTCGGATTGGAGGCTGCAACTCGCCTCCATGAAGGCGGAGTTGCTAGTAATCGCGGATCAGCAACGCCGCGGTGAATACGTTCCCGGGCCTTGTACACACCGCCCGTCACACCACGAAAGTTGGCAACACCCGAAGCCGGTGGGCTAACCGCAAGGAGGCAGCCGTCGAAGGTGGGGTCGATGATTGGGGTGAAGTCGTAACAAGGTAGCCGTACCGGAAGGTGCGGCTGGATCACCTCCTTTCTAGGGAATCCGGAGCTATTACTCCGGAGGCGTCCGTGCCGTTGGGCAAAGCATCCGTTCGCGGATGCGCGCCCGTTGATGTGCTCGAGCAATGTCAGCTCGCACAACGCCGGAAACGGCTAGTGCGGTTGGGGCTCGGGCTCGTCCGGTCTCGGTCTCGCCTAGAACACGTCGACCGATGTATCGCTCGAAGCCGGTTCGCCGGCGAGAGCACCGCACGCTGTTGAGCTTTGAGAGACCGTGCCGAGTCGCACAACCGCCGAGATCGGCGTGTGCGGCTTCGTTCGGGCTCTGCAGGGCGGGCGAACGAGCTCGCGTGCACCTTGAAAACTCCATAGCGGCAACACGTGTTCTTTCTGATCAAGAGAATAAGGGCACACGGTGGATGCCTTGGCGCCAAGAGCCGATGAAGGACGTGGGCGGCTGCGATAAGCCCCGGGGAGGTGCTGACCGACCTTTGATCCGGGGATCTCCGAATGAGGAAACTCACGCGTGGTAATGCGCGCGTACCCGTGCCTGAATACATAGGGCACGAGGAGGCAAGCTGGGGAACTGAAACATCTAAGTACCCAGAGGAAAGGAAAGAAACCTCGACTCCCTGAGTAGTGGCGAGCGAAAGGGGAAGAGCCCAAACCCGGGCGATGTGATAGACGGCAGTCGTTGTCGTCCGGGGGTTGTAGGGCTCGTCTTGATCCGTCTGCCGGCGGGTCGGAGAGTTACAAAGTCGCGTGGTAGCGGAACCGGATGGAAAGCCGGGCCACAGCGGGTAACAGCCCCGTACGCGAAACCTCGTGGCCTCTCTGGACGAGTACCTGAGTACGGCCGGGCACGGGAAACCCGGTCGGAATCTGCGGGGACCACCCCGTAAGGCTAAGTACTCCTTGGCGACCGATAGTGAACTAGTACCGTGAGGGAAAGGTGAAAAGTACCCCGCGAGGGGAGTGAAATAGCACCTGAAACCGTGTGCTTACAAGCGGTCGGAGCAGGCTTTGTCCTGTGACGGCGTGCCTTTTGCATAATGAGCCAGCGAGTTGCTCTTCAACGGCAAGGTTAAGGAAACGGAGCCGTAGCGAAAGCGAGTCTGAACAGGGCGTTCAGTCGTTGGAGGCAGACCCGAAACTGAGTGATCTACCCATGGGCAGGTTGAAGCGGGGGTAAGACCCCGTGAAGGACCGAACACACGTCGGTTGAAAACGGCGGTGATGACCTGTGGGTCGGAGTGAAAGGCTAATCAAACTCAGAGATATCTGGTTCTCCCCGAAATATATTTAGGTATAGCGTCACGTGTTCATTTCCGGTTGTAGAGCACTGTTTGGTCTAGGGGGCCTACCAGCTTACCGAAATCAGGCAAACTCCGAATGCCGGAAATCCAGAACGTGGCAGTCAGACTGCGGGGGATAAGCTTCGTGGTCGAAAGGGAAACAGCCCAGACCGTCGGCTAAGGCCCCTAATTCCATGCTAAGTGGCAAACGATGTCCGATTGCACAGACAACCAGGATGTTGGCTTAGAAGCAGCCACCATTCAAAGAGTGCGTAACAGCTCACTGGTCAAGTGGTCGGGCGCGGATAATTCAACGGGGCTCAAGCATGGAGCCGAAGCTACGGACTTCTGCGCAAGCAGGAGTGGTAGGGGAGCGTTCCCATTGCGGTGAAGCGGCGGCGGAAGCCAGTCGTGGAGCGATGGGAAGTGAGAATGCTGGCACGAGTAACGAAAGAGGGGTGAGAAACCCCTCCGCCGAATGCCCAAGGGTTCCTGAGTAAAGCTAATCTACTCAGGGTTAGTCGGGACCTAAGCCGAGGCCGAAAGGCGTAGGCGATGGACAACAGGTTGATATTCCTGTACCACGTCACTGATCGTTATCACCGATGGCGGGACGGGGTAGGCTAGGGAAACCCAGGCGATGGTCGACCTGGGGTAACCGCGTAGGGCGGGCGATAGGGAAATCCGTCGCCCATTAAGCCTGAGACGGGATGCCGAGCCCGAATGGGCGAAGTTCCTGAAGCCATGCCTCCAAGAAAAGCGTCTAGGGAGATCAGGCGTGCCCGTACCAAAACCGACACAGGTGGGCAGGTAGAGAATACCAAGGCGATCGGAAGAACCCTCGTTAAGGAACTCGGCAAAATGGCCCCGTAACTTCGGGAGAAGGGGCGCCCCGGTAGAGTAAAGCGGACTTGCTCCGCGGAGCTCGAGGGGGCCGCAGTGAAACGGCCCAAGCGACTGTTTACCAAAAACACAGGTCTCTGCTAAGTCGTAAGACGACGTATAGGGGCTGACGCCTGCCCGGTGCCGGAAGGTCACGAGGAGAGGTTAGTCTTCGGGCGAAGCCTTGAATCCAAGCCCCGGTAAACGGCGGCGGTAACTATAACCGTCCTAAGGTAGCGAAATTCCTTGTCGGGTAAGTTCCGACCTGCACGAATGGCGTAACGACTTGGGCGCTGTCTCAACGAGGGATCCGGTGAAACTGTAGTCTCGGTGAAGATGCCGAGTACCCGTGGCTGGACGGAAAGACCCCGTGCACCTTTACTGCAGCTTTGCGTTGGAGTTTGGACTTCGCTGTCCAGGATAGGTGGGAGGCTTTGAAGCGGGGGCGTCAGCTCTCGTGGAGCCAACCTTGGGATACCACCCTTCGAATTCCGGGCTTCTAACCCGATGCCGTAATCCGGGTCGGGAACAGCGTGAGGTGGGCAGTTTGACTGGGGCGGTCGCCTCCTAAAATGTAACGGAGGCGCGCAAAGGTTCCCTCAGCACGGTTGGAAATCGTGCGTAGAGCGTAAAGGCATAAGGGAGCTTGACTGCGAGACTGACAAGTCGAGCAGGGACGAAAGTCGGCCTTAGTGATCCGGCGGTGGAGAGTGGAATCGCCGTCGCTCAACGGATAAAAGGTACGCCGGGGATAACAGGCTTATCCTCCCCAAGAGTCCACATCGACGGGAGGGTTTGGCACCTCTACATCAGGGGTGGGCCGGCAGAGATGCCGGCCACGCATCGGCTAATAACGGTGGAGCCCACGCCTGGGAGCGTCTTCTGGACGTCTCCGTAAGTTGGGTAATGCCGTGGGAAGTCCGTCGGAAGGGATGACCAGTAGCTTCGTCCTTCCGCAAGTGACCCCGTAACGACTGAGGCCTTCGGGCCGAGGTGGTGTCTCGTGCTCCATGCAAGGAGCAAATTTGTGAGCGCCACAACACGCCGACCCCTCGCCTTTGGTCAGGCAGGGTGAAGACATAGTCTGCGCCGTCGGTAACGACGGAATAACGTGCGATGTCGGCTCGTCGCATCCTGGGGCCGTAGCAGGTCCCAAGGGTTGGGCTGTTCGCCCATTAAAGCGGCACGCGAGCTGGGTTCAGAACGTCGCGAGACAGTTCGGTCCCTATCCGCCATGGGCGCTGGGAGCTTGAGAGGAGTCGTCTCTAGTACGAGAGGACCGAGATGAACGGGCCGCTGGTGTATCAGTTGTCCTGCCAAGGGCACTGCTGATTAGCCACGCCCGGATGGGATAACCGCTGAAAGCATCTAAGCGGGAAGCCCACCTCAAGATGAGGCTCCCCATCACTTCGAGTGAGTAAGGGCCGTGGGAGACCACCACGTTGATAGGCGGGCGGTGCAAGCGCGGCAACGCGTTCAGCTGACCCGTACTAATTGCCCGAGGTCTTGATTTAGAACACGTGGGTCGCTATGGAGTTTTGAGGGTGTCAGGCGCGATCGACGCGCCCGCCCTTGACAGTTCGGCGGTTATAGCGACGGGGAAACACCTCTTCCCATTCCGAACAGAGAAGTTAAGCCCGCTCGCGCCGATGGTACTTGGGGCGCAAGCCCCTGGGAGAGTAGGACACCGCCGGTTTTTCCTGACGACGGGCCGCGAGAGCGGCCCGTCGTCGTTTCCGCGGGTGTCACAGCGAGGGCGGTGACACCCCCGCCGTTCGCGCCGCCACCCACGATGCCCGCGGCGCGCAGCGCGTCGAGCCGTTTCTGCAGCGGCGGGTGCGTGACGAACATGCGCGGCAGGCGATCGACGGTGTCGAACGGGCTCACCGTGTAGAGCGGCTCCGTGGCCGGGCTCGCCTCGAACTGCACGAGATCCGAGGCTCGGTCGAGGCGCAGCAGCGCATCGGCGGCGTTCTCCCAGCCGGCGATCGCAGCGGCCGCCCGGTCCGCGTCCAGCTCGCGGCGGGGCGACAGCAGCAAGTGGACGAAGGCGGCGGCAATGGGGCCGAGTACGTACAGCAGCCAGCGCGAGAGCCAGCCGCCGAGCCGGCTCGATTCCACGAGGGTGGAGGCAAAGAGAACGGCGAACGTCTGCGTGAGGACGTCGCGGCAGCGCACGTGCCACAGCTCGTGTGCCACCACTGCCTCGAGCTCGCCGGCCGGCAGCGCACCGAGCAGGCCGCGGCTCACGACAAGCGTTGCCGCACGAGGCCCACGGCCGACGACGAACGCCCGCGGGAAGCCGTCCTCGATCACCGAGATCCTGGGTGACGCGATACCGACCTGGGCGGCGATGCGGTCGGCGGTCGATCTCAGCTGCGGATCACGCGCGAGCAGAAGCGGGCGCGCACCCAGCATGCCGAGGAGCGCGCGATCGCCGAGCGCGTACGCCCCGATGGCCGCAAGGAGCGAGCAGAGGCCGAAGAGCGACGCCCCGCGCACCTCGTCGACGAACCACCCAATCCCCGCGAACAACGCCGCCAGAAGCGCGACGAGCAGCAGGCTCTTCGTGACGTTGCGGAGGCCGGCAAGCGCGGCCCGCGGCGCGGGCACGCCCGATCCGGTGGTCACTCTGGCGTCGGCGTCGCCGTCGCGATCGTCGTCGAGCAGTCCGCGCGGGGGCCAGTCGTCGCCCTGTGGCGCGTCGCACCTGCTCGAGCAGTGGAGCGAAGCGACGTTCTGCAGAGGGACGAGGATGTGCCCGTTGAGCTCCACGTGCGGCACGTCCTCGATCGAGCAGTACGCGGTGAGGACGCCCTCCTGGTACTCGCCGCCGAACAGCGCCAGCTCGACCTGCTCGCCCTTGTACTTGTTCGTGTAGTCCTCCACGCCGCGCACGCTAGCCGATCCCGCATGAAACGGCGGTCGTATCCGTCCCCGGAGCTCGGGGTGCCCTGCCTGACCGAGGAAGCCGCAGCGGGTGGTCTCGAGATAGTGTGTCTATCTGAATCGGTCACCGAGCTCGTTGCCGTCGCAGCGAGGATGAGTTCACCTCGTTTGCCGTTGTGCCTAGGGGAGCGTGCGGTGTCGGTCGTCACGGGTACCTGCTGGCGAGATCAGCCCTTCCGAGCTGGGCCGGCCGCTCCTCCAGACGCGGGCGCATCGCGGATCCGGTCGGGCGCCGGCTGCTCGACGAGATCGGCGAAGGTCGGCGGCGTCCCGCGTCAGCCCGGTCAAGCAGGGGGCCGTCGTGCCGATATTCAGTGTTGTGCCGGGCAGAACGTCGCTGGGTGCTGGCGCTTGCGAGCGGTGATCGGTGCCGAGTGGCTGTCGGCGGGCTCGGGGCGAGGGACACGTCGGGGATCCCGCTGATCGATGACACACCGACCCTTTCGGTGGCTCCGGGTCGCCGCCGGTGTCGTGGAGCGGAACGAGAAACTGATCGCAAAGGCGATCAGACGCTACGAGAGATCGCCAAGATGGAGCCTTCACTCGGGGCGGGGTGCAAGCCCAACGATTACGCCGGTTCGCTCGGCCCGCCCGCGCCAAGGGTGACCCACGGATCTTCGGGCACCACGTCGAGGCGATCGTGCGCTTCGACAACCTCCGGGCGCTCGTCTGTCGCCTACGCCGTCAGGATCACGATCATCGGCAAGCCGATCAGAAAGGCTCAGCTCCCTTGGAGCCAGACTACCAGCTCGTTGGCCCGGTCGGACGTGGCGTGATCCGCCTACCTGTACGCCACGCCTCCCTATGACCTGCACGTGGTGTCCGGCACGGCCTCAGAACAAGATCAGCCGGACGGTCAAAGTCAGACTTCGCTGTCCCGCTGCGGGGTGTCTCGACGGCGAGGCGCGTGGTCGGTCGAAGCCCCGTTCGACTTCACTCCGCGGCGTACCGGGAACAGCTCGAGGAGTCATTCCGCGACGGAGTCGAGGCGATTGGCGCTCAGCGCCGTACATGAGGCTGAGCACAAGGTGTCCCAGCACAACGGTCTGCCAGGTGATGTTCACCGATCCGCTCTTTTCAGAGCAGCCCTACCGCATCCGGTACGATCGGAGGCGAGCAAACCGCAGGATGCTGGCTTGTCCGTGACAGGGAAGAACTCGACGAGCCCCCGTACGATGACGCCTACGCCCGCGGGCCGGCGGCGGCTGCGTCTCCTGGCTCGGCGACGTACACATGCCCGATTGCGGTCGCGCCGATACGGCTGTGGTGAAGCTCTGGCATCTCGGAGCGGCGGTGCTGATCGTTGGCTACTTCGCCTACTCTGGACGCACACGTCTCGGGACAGCCTCGAGGTCAGCGCGACCAGGCCCTCGAGATCGCGTCGATGGCGCCCGTCTCTCGGCGTACGGGGACGTCTATCACGTCGTGTCGGTCAGGCCAGCGCCGTACCCTGATCGGGACTTCGGTCTGGGTCGCGACGTTGTGTCCGCGACCGATGAGCCGCAATGCACGTATATCGACGTCGACGCGCCCGCGTCCGAGCTGTATCCGACGTGGCGAGCCGACTGCGAGGAGGTCGCGAACCAGTTGCGCTAAGCCGGCGCGGATCTGTTCCAGGCGGTTGGCATGAGCAGACCCGACGTGACCAGCATGCCGCTCACGAGAGCTCGCGTCGTTCGGCTCCGGGGTCAATCGAGCGTCTCGTGCAGGGATGCGCCGTCTGTGGGCGAAACCTCTGCCCAGTCGACGCAGCCTTTCCAGCGTCCTCAACAGGAGGTACGGATGAATTCCAAGAGCATGGCCGGCTGGATCGGCTTCGCCGGGCTCGTGATGCTGATCCTCGGCGGCATCAACTTCTTCCAGGGTCTGATCGCAGCGTTCGAGGACGACTACTACCTCGTGACGCAGTCCGGTTACCTCGTGTTCGACGTGAGCACGTGGGGTTGGATCTTGATGGTCTGGGGCCTGCTGCTCGCTCTCGTGGGCATCGGGTTGCTCGGCGCCCTGGGCTGGGCACGCTGGTTCGCCATTTTCCTCGTGTCGCTGAACTTCTTCGTCCAGCTCGGCTTTCTCGGCAACAGCAACTACCCACTCTGGGCGCTGACCTCGCTGGCGCTGAACGTGATCGTCCTCTTCGCGCTGACCGCACGCTGGGACGAGAGCCGGGCCGAATTCTCAACAACCCGGTAGAAGCTACGCCGGGGGCGCGTCGCGGTTGGGCGCGCCCCCGTGGATGCAGAACGGCGCGAGCTCCGATTACGTAGGCCGTGCTAGCCACGGACCCCCTCGGTGCAGCGCCTCCGCGAACGTAGTGGCCGCGCACTTCACCTTCGGCTAGTCGGGTCTAGCCCCGCGACCAGCAGGTTGACTGCAACCATGCCGGAGAGGGGGAAAGAGAGACCGGAGGCCGCCCTGGGGTTTCGGGGGAGGGCGGCCTCCTTCTTTCCTGCAGGGCGCCGGCGGCGAAATCGTCGTCTGGGATCAGCGTCCGGCGACGCGCTTCAGCCGACCGCGAGCGTTCCTTTCATCGAGCTGGAATGCGGGTCGCAGACGAACGTGTAGGTGCCTGCCTCGAGCTCGAGCGGGAACTCCGCGTGCGGCATGGCCGCGACACTGGTCGATACATCGACACCGGGCCCGGTGAAGTGGAAGTTATGGTCGGCCGACTGGTCGTCGACGATCAGGGTGTATGAGCCGGGTGCTGCCTCGGTCTCGGCCATGTTGATCCAGAATCCCGGGCCGACCGAGCCGGTCAGCGTATTGACCTCGGCCATCGAGTCGACGCCCTCCTCGTCCGAGGTGCCATCCTCGTCGCTTCCGCAACCTGCGACGGCCAGCAGGACAGCCGCTAGTGCCGCAGCAGTTGTCGCCTGCCTCATTGCATTCTCTACCCGGGGGGCCGCCGTTATCTCAACTTGTGCGGTCTGTGTCAACCGTGCCAGGCGCGAGAGCTCGCGAAGGGGTGGGCACTCGAGGCCGTCCATGAGCCTCGACGTCGACGCCAGACTCCTCCAGCAGCGCGTCAGTCGACGCGGACGACGAGCCCGTCCTCGGCGGCGAGCCGTACGACGTCGCAGTTGCCGATGCGACCGTCCTCGGCGTTGCAATGCCGGAGCACGGCTCGCATCGGGCCTCCGTGCGTAACGACGAGCACGGTGCCGCCCGGGTTCCCCGCGCCGATCTCACGCACGGCCCCGAGCATGCGCGCCGCCATCTCCTCGGTCGTCTCCCCGTCTCCCCAGCCGGTGGTGTGCGCATCGGGGTAACGGCTCAGCACCTCGGTGTCGGTGAGCCCTTCCCAGGTGCCGAAGTTCTTCTCGCGCAGCGTCGCCAGCGCCGTCACCGTCAGCGAGCGCGGCTGGGCCAGGATCGTCGCCGTCTCGAACGCCCGCGCCAGGTCGCTGGAGTAGACGACGGTGAACGGCTCGTTCGCCAGCTCACCGGCGAGCACGCGCGCCTGGTCTCGGCCCGCCTCGTTGAGCGGCACGTCCGTGTGGCCCTGCACGCGACGCTCCCTGTTCCAGTCGGTCTCGCCGTGGCGCACCAGCAGGATCGTCGTGGCAGCCACCCCGATACGCTAGCCACGCATGGAGCTCGGACTCGCCGGCAAGCGGTGCCTCGTGACCGGAGCCACGGCCGGAATCGGGCTCGAGACCGCACGCCGGCTCGCCCTGGAAGGGGCACGAGTCGTGACCTGCGGCCGGCGCGGCGCACCCGCTGTCGGAGAAGCGGCACATGTCGTCGCCGACCTGCGCGGCACCGACGAGCCGGCGCGCGTCGTCGGTGAAGCGGCCAGTGCCCTTGGCGGCCTCGACGTGCTCGTCAACAACGTCGGCACCGCACGGATCGCGCGCTTCGAAGACGTTCCGGACGACGAGTGGGATGCCACGTGGCAGCTGAACGTGATGAGCTACGTGCGCGCCATTCGGGCGGTGTTGCCCCATCTGCGCGAAGCGGAAGGCGGCGCGATCGTGAACGTCTCCTCGACCGCCGGGAAACGCCCGTCGACGTCGATGCCGCACTACTCGGTGACGAAGGCTGCGGTCCTCTCGCTGTCGCGCCTGGTCGCCGACCTGTACGCGGCCGACGGCATTCGGTGCAACGCCGTCGCACCCGGGCCCACCGCCACCGATGCGTGGCTCGCCGAGGGCGGTCTCGCCGACCAGCAGGGCGACCGCGATGCCGCTCTGGCGAAAGCCGCTGCGGGGCGACCGCTCGGGCGTCTTGCCGAGCCCCGAGAGATCGCCGACACGATCGTGTTCCTCTGCTCGGAGCGAGCGTCCTACGTGACCGGTGCCGCGTGGTCGGTGGACGGTGGCACCGTGCCGATCATCCTGTAACAGGCCGCGTCGGCGCGGTTCTCCGCAGACTCGATCGGAGCAGCCATCCCGTCAGCCCGAGCGCGACCGTGAAGAAGAGCGTCGACCAGGGCAGGAACGGATCCGCGAAGCCGGGGATCACCACCGCATTCGCGTAGGTGGCGAGCATCGCAGCCGTGCCGAGGGCAAGCTGCTCGCGTTCCGACCGCGCGAGCAGCGCCGCCGCCACCGCCCACGCGGCGAGCGCGACGAGCGCGAACTGCGGGCTGAAGACCCGGTTCGTGAGCAGGAACACGGCGGGGGCCAGGGCTGCGCAGGCGACGGCTGCGTCGAGGTCGCCACGGGCTCGCACGGCGACGCCCGCCACGACCGCGAGCAGCACGATCTGGGCCGCGAGGGCGGCGCCGTCGGCCCAGCCCGGGACGACTGCCTCCTCCCAGATGTGACCGCTCGGGCTCACGTCCGCGAGACCCAGGAAGCGGAGCGGGAGGAAGGGCAGCGACTCCGCGATGATCCCACGGGTCGACTGCGTCGTATAGGCGGCCACCGCGTCGCCGGCATCCCAGACGAAGAACGGCAGGTTGAGCGCCGCGAACGCGACAACGAACGAAGCGCCGTGCTGCAGCGCGGCACGAGACCGGCGAGAGGCGACCAGCCAGACCAGCAAGAGCGCGCACGCGAGCGCCGGCGACCACTTGACCGCCGCGCCGACGCCCAGCACCGCGCCCGCGAGCATCCAGCGCTCGCGGCGCGCGAGCACGAGCCCCGCGACCAGGAGTGCGGCGACGACCGCGTCGAAGCGCAGGTACACGAAGAACAGGCTCGCCGGCCACACCGCGAGCAACGCGGCCAGCCAGCCGCTCCATCGCGTGCGCAGCGCCCAGACCGCACCCACGGTGAGCACCTGGAACGGGATCATCAGGAGCGCGTGCGTCGTGCGCACGTCGTCACCGCCGAGCAGCGCGTCGAGGGCGAACAGGAGCACGGCGCCGACGGGATACTCCGAACGGGGATAGTCGCCCTCGAGCAGTTGGTTGCCCTGCGCCGCGTACACCCTCAGATCCGTGTCGCCCGGTATCCCGACCGCCTCGTGGACGAGCACGATCGCGACCCCGTAGCCCGCCGTCAGCGCCAGCAGAGGGAGAAGCCGCAACCCGTCCTGGTAGCGCCAGGCGACGAGCAGGGCGCCGCCTGCGGCGGCCGCCTCGAGCGTCAGCCAGGCCGGCGAGGCGCCGTTGGTGGTGCCTCCGCGCGCCCACTCGGCACAGACGATGAACACCACGGCCGCGGCCAGCGCTGCCGTCGCCCGGTGCTGCTCGAGGTGCAGCGGCACCGCCCGACGCTATCAGTGCTCTCGGAGGAAAGGCTGGTGCGCCGTGATGACTACGCGGGGCCGGTCTGCGCCCCGGGCACGGCGGGCCCGGTGATCTCGAGCCGCTCCTGCAGCCAGTCGAGGTGCTCCGCGTAGGCCTTCGGGCCCATGGCGTGACCCGTGTCGTACCAGCGCACCTCGGTGCCCTCGGGTGCGGCGGCGACCAGTGCGTCGATCGCCGTGCGCGGGATCACGCGTGTCCTGCTCCGCCTCCTGGATGAGCAGCGACTCGGCGTCGCCGCGGGCGATGTAGGCGAGCGGGTCGATCGACGACATCACCTGCTCCACCGCTGCCTTGTCCTCCGGCCGCGCTGCGTCGACATACTCCGCGACGCGCGCCGCACCCGGGGCGATGAGCACGAGCGAGTGGAGGCGCCGCTCGAGCCCGGCCAGGATCGAGCCGGTGCGCGCACCCGCGCTCCAGCCGACGTAGCCGATCCGGTCGGGGTCGACGTCGTCACGCTCTCTCAGCAGATCGACCGCCCGCCGCACGGCGACGACGTCGGCTACCTCGATGGCGCGATGCTCCTCGAGCCGCGCAAGACCCGTGGCGCCCTCGGGCTCTCCTGCGGAGCCGGAGGGAGCGCTGATCGCGAGCGTGACGGCGCCGCGCGCTGCGAGCCAGGTCGCAGGCCCGAGCATGCTCAGCCGATCGCTGCCCGCGCCGTGCACGTACACGGCCGCCGGCCAGGGGCCGTCGCCCGGGGGTACCACGAGGAACGCTTCGACGCGACCGGAGCTCGAGCCGTACGAGACGTCGTGCACGGCAACGGGGTAGTCGGGGTCGACGACCCCGAGGTCGTCGAAGGCCAGCGGCTGTGACGAGTCATAGGCGAACGGGCCCTCGTCGGCAGTCTCCGAACCGCAGCCGGCGACCGTCAGCGCGACGATCACGAGCACGACCCCTACGACCCTCCTCACCGTCGCAGGGTAGCGGCAGCGCAAGGGCCGGCTCTCCGAGTGTCGGCCCAGACGCTTGCCCGGGGATAGGCGCACGCGCGGTTGGGGGCCTGCACGCGGCGCATCGCATCCGTCTCGATCGGCATCCAGGCGGTTTGCAGCCTGCACGCCGATCGAGCCGGACACGCTGCTTGGTGCATGCCCTCCCCGACACGCACGCCTATCTCCGGGCGAGCGTCTACATTCGACGGGTGCCCGAGCCAGCCGGTCCTGTCGCCGACCGCTTCGCGTCCACGGTGAGGGAGCGCGAGCGAGACTCACTGTCGCCGCTGGCCGTTCCGTCGTACGAGACGCGTGGCCGCGAGTCGCCCGAAGAGGAGTGCAGGGTGCGCACCCCGTTCCAGCGCGACCGCGACCGCATCACGCACTCGAAGTCCTTTCGTCGCTTGAAAGGGAAGACCCAGGTCTTCATCGACCCGGCCGGCGACCACATCCGCACCCGGATGACGCACACGCTCGAGACGACCGCCATCTCCCGCGTCGTCGCGCGGGCACTGCGGTTGAACGAGGATCTGGCCGAGGCGATCGGGCTCGGCCACGACGTGGGCCACCCGCCGTTCGGGCATGCGGGCGAGAACGCGCTCGACCGGATCCTCACCGAGCGCTACGGCCGCCGGTTTCGCCACAACGAGCAGTCCCGCCGCACGGTCGACCTGCTCGAGCGCGACGGGACCGGTCTCAACCTGACCTGGGAGGTGCGCGAGGGGATCCTGAAGCACACCGGCCCGACGCCGCCCGACACGCTCGAAGGGAGGATCGTCCGCATCGTCGACCGGGTCGCCTACATCAACCACGACATCGACGACGCCGTGCGCGCCGGCGTGCTGGACCCGGCCGAGCTTCCCGCCGCGGAGATCGAGCTGCTCGGCGACACGGGCTCGAGGCGCGTCGACCGGCTGGTCCACGACCTGGTCGAGACCTCCGCCGAAGCCGGGGACGTCGTGCAGAGCGCGGAGATCGGCGAGGCGATGCTCTCCTTGCGGTCGTTCATGTTCGAGCGCGTGTACCTCGGGCCGCGCGCCGGCGTCGAGCATGCGAGCGCACACGACGTCGTGGCGCGGATCTTCGACCATCTCCTCGAACGCCCCGAGCTCGTGCCCGGCATCCACGGCGACGACGTCGAGCGCGTGACCGATTACGTCGCCGGCATGACCGACCGGTTCGCCCTCGCATACGCTGGCTCGATCTGATGGCGCGCATCAAGGACGCATCGGTCGTGGACGTGCGCGCAGCGGCGGACATGGTGGAGGTCGTCTCCCAGCGCACCGCGCTGCGCAAGGCCGGCGCCCGCTACACGGGCCGCTGCCCGTTTCACGAGGAGCGCACCCCCAGCTTCTCGGTGAACGCCGTCGACAAGTACTACTTCTGCTTCGGGTGCGGCGCCAAGGGCGACGTGATCACCTTCGTGCGCGAGACCGAGAGCCTCGACTTCGTCGGCGCGATCGAATGGCTGGCCGACCGGTTCCGGGTACAGCTCGAGTACGAGGAGACCTCGCCGGCGGCGGAGCGCGCCAAGCACCATCGTGACCGGCTCTACCAGGCGCTCGAGCAGGCGACGGTGTTCTTCGAGCGCCACCTGTGGGACACCGACGCCGGCGGGCCCGTGCGCGAGTACCTCGCGAGCCGCGATCTCGGTGAGGAGATCGCGAAGGAGTTCCGGCTCGGGCTCTCGCCCGGTAGAGGGCTGGCGGCGAAGGCGCGATCGGGGGGCTTCACCGCCAGACGAGCTGCGCGCTGCGGGGCTCGCCAACCAGCGTGGCAACGACTACTTCCCGTTCCGGCTCATGTTCCCGCTCGCGGACGCGCGGGGTCGTGTGATCGGCTTCCAGGCACGCCGTCTCCGCGACGACGACCCGCTCAGAGGGAAGTACGTGAACTCGCCGGAGGGCGAGCTGTTCAAGAAGTCGAACGTGCTCTACGGCCTCCACCTCGCACGTGCCGCGATCGCGAAGCAGGAGCGCGCGGTCGTGGTCGAGGGGAACACCGACGTGATCGCGCTTCGCCAGGCGGGCTTCGAGCCGGTTGTCGCCGCGATGGGAACCGCCCTCACCGAAGGGCATCTGCGCGAGCTCGACCGGCTCAGCCGTCGCGTGTTCCTGTGCTTCGACGCAGACGCCGCGGGTCAGGATGCGACGCTGCGCGGCATGGAGCTCGCGGTGGGGAAGGGGTTCGACGTGCGCGTCGTGACGCTGCCGCCGGGGCAGGACCCCGCGGACGCACCGCAGGCCTTCGAGGACCGTCTCGCGGGCGCCGAGAGCTACCTCCACTACCGCGTCCGGATCGAGATCGAGCGTGCCGCTGACCGGCAGGAGGCGTGGCTCCGTGTGCGCGAGATCCTCGCCCGGGCGGAGGACTCGCCCGAGCGGCAGGAAGCGATTCGGCTCGTCGCCGACCGGCTCGACCTGCCGAAGGAGACGCTTTCGGGGATCGCACCGGCGCGGGGTGGGGCTCGCCCGGTCGAGCAGGCTCCACGGCTCCTCGCCGCAGGCGACCGCCTCGAGCGGGACGCGCTGGCGGCGTGCCTCGCCCATCCGGGGCTTCGCCGCCAGCTCGAGGCGCTCGGCGCGAACCACTTCGACTCCGAGCTGTACCGGAGGTTCCGGGAGGTGCTCGTCGAGGACGCAATCGAGGACGCCGAGCTGGTCGCCCTGCACGCCGAGCTCGACGCACGCGCTCACCGCGAGGCGCTCGACGAGCGCACGGGGCAGGAGTTCCTATTGCGCCTGCGCGAGCGGGGCTTGAAGCGGGACCTGGAGGGTGCCGACCTCGTGCGCACGACCGAACTGCAGGCGCACCTCGTGCGCGTGCGCCAGGCGCTCGCCGAGCTGGCGTGAGCCCGGTCGGCTCTCAGCCGGCGTAGCCGAGCTCGCGCAAGAGCCCGCCGGCCTCCGAGCCCACGTCTGCGAGCTGCTCCTCGGTGAGGTCGGTGCGGAAGCGGCCGATCGAGCTCGTGTGCACCTTGCGCAGCGCCGCCGCGAGGGGCTCGGTGGGCGCATCCAGGTACGCGGCGAGCTCGGCAGCGGCTGCGTCGGGATCGTTTGCCATCGTCTCGTAGCGGAGCTCGAAGACGGCGGCGGCGGCCGATCGCGCAGCCGTGACGTAGCGTCGCCACGCCCAGGCTGCGCGTCGCGCGTCGCTTGCCTTGGCGAACTCGTCGCGCCGCTCTGGCTCGACCCAGAAGCGCGGCTCGACACCGTACGCGAGCCCTGCGTCGTCGGCGCCACCCGCGCGGCTCGCGCCCAGCCAGCCCTTCTCGAGCAACGAGCAGACGACGTCGCGGCCGTCGCGGACGATGTGCACGACGCGCGCCTGTGGGTAGGCGGTCATCGCGGCATCGACGAGGTGAGCCATCTCCGGCGTCTGCTCGACGGCGCGGACGGAGCCGACGA
This sequence comes from uncultured Actinomycetes bacterium, assembly GCA_963732985.1. Taxonomy (GTDB): domain Bacteria; phylum Actinomycetota; class Thermoleophilia; order Gaiellales; family Gaiellaceae; genus Gaiella. Next base: position 259,142 of record CAVTBP010000011.1, read on the forward strand.
GCCCGACGCGTCGCGCGGTGCCGATGATCGCCCGCAGGCGCTGGGCAGCGTCGGACGTCGGCACCGCGGCGAGCTCCGGGATCACGGCCTTGACGGGCGCGACTTCCCCGAGGTCGACGAACCCGGGCACCGAGCCGATCGCGCCGGCGAGGAACGTCGTCCCGGAGCGCGGCGACCCGACGACGAACACGAGCCGGTCGTCGCGGCGGCCGACGCGCTCGCGCAGGCTCGCTCCGCGCCGCGGCGCGAGCCGCTTCGCGACCCGAAGCTGGTTGGACAGGGAGCGGACGAGGCCGGGCACCGCGGCATTGTTCCTGACACGGCGCCGGGACGCCGAGGCAGCCGGAGCCCAACGGGCCGCTGGCTACAATGGCGGCCGCTTTCCCCGGTAGCTCAATTGGCAGAGCATCCGGCTGTTAACCGGAGGGTTGTTGGTTCGAGTCCAACCCGGGGAGCTGCGAAACCCCTTGTAGCTGTGCGGAAACGGAGAGGCGCCCTGTGCGGGGCGCCTCTCACTAGGACATCACGCGTACGGAGGCAAGCGTCTGCCGAGCGTGCGACCATTCGGCGCGATGGCGAGGTACCTCTACACAGCGGTGGCCCAGGGCCGGTCGAACAACGAGTTCCAGGGGTTACGCGATGAGCACTACGAGCCGGGCGACACGCTGAACGTGCAATCCGAGACTTGGCGGATCGACACGGTCGAAGACACTGGCTTCGCCGATCGCAAGAAAGGCGTTCTCGCTCAGACGCTGCGCTGCACGGTTGTAATCCCGGCCGGCATCAGACCCTCGTCCGCAGCTTGACCAGCCTGCCCGGCTTCGAACACTCCTCCAACCACGCCTCGACCGCTTCCTGCCGGTATCTGCGGTATCTCCCGAGCGCGACGTGCGGCATCGCGCCGCTGCGTGTTGACTCCCGTACCCACGACACCGGGACCGCGAGCAGGTCCGCCACCTCGTCCGCGGTGAGCCGCCGGTCGGTCACGGGAGCTGCTCTGAAATGACAGCCGTGCGCTCACGTCGCCGCGCCTCGATGCCGATAGGGACAAAGAATGCTGCCCAGGCCCAACATCATCCAGACCGCCTGGTCGCGCACCCGCGGCGGCCACAGAGCCGATCGCGTGCTAGCGAGCCACTGGACGGCGGAACTCTGGGACTACCGCGGCGACGCCCGCCGGACAGGGATAGCCGCGAAGCTCGCCCACGCGTTCTCGCGGTAGGCAGCCGGTCGACAGCAGTAGGGCGCACGTTCACGCGGCCAGCCCCGTAGGCTGCCCGTCCCCGTGAACTACCTCGAGAGCGAAACCAAGCGGTTCCGGGTCCTCCTCGTGTCGCGCGACGGCATGTTCGTCGGCGGCCACCACGAGTACCACGGCGAAGCGCTCCCCGACATCGACGCCACGATCCTTGTCCGCTCTACCGGCGAGCGGGGCCTCACCATTCGCGCACGCGTCACAGACGTCACGCCGGGCGTCGCCCTGCCGATCGCGGCCGTAGAGCTCGACGGCTAGGTGTGTCTGAGCCGCAGCGGTAGCCTCGACGTCATGCCGATGCTCGCCGGCATCCCCGTCAGCCACGACCTCACGCTCGAGCTCGCACGGCTGCTCGCCGACGCCGGCCACGACCAGACCGCAGGCGTCCTCATCCTTGCGGTCGAACGCGAACGTCGCGTCGTCGCCCCTCACAATCCCGGACCGCGAGAATATCCTCGCCGTGCTCGTCGACCCGCGCGCCGGCCTGGACGAGCTTCGCGGCGTCCTGCTGCGGGAGCACGAGTGGAGGCTCAAAGAAGGGCTCACGTCCGGATGAGTCGACCGTGAGCGCCTCGTGGGCGGCGTGAGCGAGCGTCGGCTCGTGCGGAACCTCGACCCAACCCGACACCCGATCGCGACGGTGCTGGCCTTCGTCGCCGCGCTGCTCATCCCGCCGATCGGCGCCGCGTACCTCGGCGCCTGGATTGGCGACACCACCTGCGACCACAACAGCGGCGAGTTCCTCGCGTGCCTCAGCGAGGTCGCGGCAGGCTTCCTTCTGGGCGGTATCGCCGGTCTGATCGTCGGCATCGGCCTCTGCATCTGGATAGCCCGACGATTCCGCAAGCATCGGAGACAGCAGCCGTCGGATATGTCGCAAGGCGGAGGCCCGAACGTAACCGCTGGTCACTAAGGCCTCGCCAAGCTGCGCGGCGTCCTGCTGCGCGAGCACGAATGGCGGAAGCGGGGAGGGCTCTAGCCGATCCAGGTGTCGCCGCCTGGCAGCCGGGGTACGCCAAATCCGACCCGGACGGAGGGGCACGTGACCGACCATCGGAACCTGGAAGACATGCTGCACAAGGCGACAGCTGCGAATCGTGAACGCGCCCGAGCCGACCTCGACTTCGAGACCGCACTCGCGGAGGGCGTCGATGACAGCCCGGAGACGCCCAGGGCCAACCAGCAAGCGATGGAGGCGACCATGTCGACACCCGAAAGGCAAGACGACCCCGGCGAACACGGCTACGGCGGAATTCCCGCCCAGCAAGACGACGACGAGCTCGAGCAGGAACAGCAGGACCGTCCCGAGCAGCAAGACGACGGGGCCGACGAAGAGGGACAGCCCGGCACGGGCGACCAGGCGTAACGCGGCGTCCTGCTCCGAAAGCATGTGTGGCGGCTTCGGGAAGGGCTGTGACGGGTACGGACCTGGAACATGAGCACCCCAGAGGCGCCCGAGCCGACCACCTATCCAGTAGAAGTCGAAACCGATCCGCAAGGGGTCTACGAATTCACGGCCGAGGACCCGCCCGAGATCGACGACGTCATCGACGCGGATGACGCACAGCAGCGGCCACTCACCGTCCGCGTCCGCGTCATCCACATAGAGCCCGACGTCCCCTTCCGGATCCACGCCGTCCCGATACGAGACGCCGAGCTGCCGCCGCCGATCGACCCGCTCGAGGACGCGGGCGCCTAGCGTCAGCCGCCCGCCTCGCACCGGCTGGTCTACATCGCTTACGCTCGCCCCGTGCGCCTGATCCTCAACATCCTGTGGCTCGTCCTCGCCGGCATCTGGATGGCCATCGCATACGTGGTCGCCGGGTTGATCCTCTGCATCACGATCATCGGCATCCCGTTCGGCGTGCAGTCGTTCAAGCTCGCCGGCTACGCCCTCTGGCCATTCGGCCGCGCGCTCGTTCCCGCTGCGACCCGGATGAAGACGTTGAGCACCGTCGCCAATGTGCTGTGGTTCATCCTGGCCGGCTGGTGGCTCGCCCTGGGCCACCTGATCACTGGGATCGTCCTTTGTCTGACGATCATCGGGATTCCGCTTGGCATCGCGAGCTTCAAGATGGCCGGCGCGGCGCTCGTGCCCTTCGGCAGGGAGATCGTGCAGCTGAGCAGCCTCGCGACGCCGCCCGCAGGGGCTGTCGTGGTGCCCGAGTCGCGCTAGGCGGTCGCGAGTTTTCGAGAGTGGCGCCTCCGCGAACGGCTTTGAGTGTTTCGCCGACGGCGCAGTAGGCTGAAACCCGGCGCCATGACGACGTATCCGCGCTGGGTCACGTACGAGATCGACTTCCTTACAGCGGAAGACGCCAAGGAAGGACGGCGGCGCCTCAAAGCAGCCGGCTTCGAGATCGAGGAGGCAACCGCGGAGGACGGACACCACCGGGTCAGAGCGAGCATCGACGACGCCCAGGAGCAGTCCCGAACACCCGTCGAAGCAGCTGTGGACGGCCTCGCCTACGACCCCTTCATCTACTGGCAGTCGGCGCAACTCACGGGGTTCGTGGACGAACCTCCGCCGCCGCTCGACCCGCTCGAAGACGCCGGCGCGTAGCAGCCTGTCCGTCACGCCACGGCCCTCCGGTGCCGATACCGAGCCGTGATGGCAAGGTCGAGGCAGGCACTGCTGGTGTGGCTCCTCGCTGGCGGCAGCGCTTTCGTGGCCCTCGCCGTCGCGCTCGGGCCCGAACCGTGCCGCAAGCCCGGCTGGGCCGGCGTGCTCTGGTGGATCGCTTGGCTTCTCGCGGGGCTGCTCACGACCGTCGCGGTCATGCTCAGCGCGTCGCGATTCCGCATCGGCATGGTGCCTCTCGCGCTCCTCGCCGGAGGCGGCGTGGTCTTCGCGATCTTCGCGCTCACGATGATGAACTGGGTCTCGCACTGCACGAACTGACGTGGCGGCGTTGCGATCCCATCCGCGGTGAGCAGGCGTTCAGCCATGCCGCCCCCGCTGTCGGGCGCCCATGCCCCGGCTCGTTGCCTTTGCACGTCGGGCGCGGAGTGGGACAATGGAGGACGAAAGGCGAACAAGCGCGTGCCGATCGCCCGGCTCGCTCAGTCGGCGAGCCAGTCTCAGTCGATCGAGATCGTCACGCTCTCGTCCCCGAGGCCAGCTTGACCGAAACGGGAACGTCGAATCCATCCTCCGTGCGATACGCCTCGAGAAGCTCGGCGAAGCGCGTGTGAATCTCACGCTGCAGCATCTCCGGCTGACCGAGGATCATCGGGCGAATTCGCACGGCCCCCTCGAGAAGTCCGTCCCAGAGCTCGTCGCCGTCGGCCAGGTCGAGGCCGAACTCGACGGTATCGACCGTCACGTCGGTGAGCCCGGCGCCCTCCAACAGTGACGCGAACTCCGCGTCGTCGGCAAACCTGAAGAAGTTCGGTCCGGCAGGAACATCGGCGGGGGGATGCGCCCCTGCCGCCACGAACGCCTCGAAGAAAACTCCGATCCAGCGACCTCGCGACGGCTCATCCCACACGCTGAACGCAGCGCGGCCGCCGGATCGCAGCACGCGAGCGGCCTCTTCGACTGCTCGCTCAGGAGCTTCCAAGGTGCAGGAGCACGAATGCCGCGACGACCGCGTCGAACGACTCGTCCGCGAACGGCAGTGCAGTCGCGTCTCCGTGCACGAACTCGACGCCCGCTACGTGGGCGCGTGCATAGGCGAGCATCGTGTCCGAGAAGTCGACGCCAATCGGCTCCGCACCGCGCTCGGCCGCTCTTGCAGCGACGTAGCCGGGGCCGGTCGCGACATCGAGGAGCCGTGTTCCCCTGCGGGCGCCCACCGCATCGAGGAGCGGCACTGCGACCTGCGGTGTCACGCGCCCCAAGAGCCCGTGGTACGAGGAGGCCTCCTTCGTCGTCCAGCCGGCTTCCTCGAACGCATCGAATGCGGCGGGGTCGTACTCGGTCACGACCGGAAGTATGGAAAATCGTCGCGTGTGAGGCGTATGACCAGCGTCTCGCCGTCGCGATAGTCAACGATCGCGCTACCCTCGGCCGTAGCTGACCCCGGTCGGGTCGGCTGTTAGCCGGAGGGTTGTTGGTTCGAGTCCAACCCGGGGAGCTGCGAACGGCCTGCACATGTGCGGAAACGATGAGGGGCGCCCTGTGCGGGGCGCCCCTCATCTATCCGGCTAGCCGTCGCTGCCAAGCTGACGAGGCGCGCTGCCGCTGGAGCTAGTCCGCCTGCACGTAGGAGGTCAGGGGCGGGACGACGCCGTGTGACTGCATGAGCTCCAGCACGTCAGGAGCCGGCGAGGCCAACATCGACTGTACGGCGGCAAGGTCCTGGACGTCGGCGGTGACGGCGACGTTGTTGCTGCCGTCGCTCGCGACGTAATCGGTCACGTTGCTGCCGGTGGCGGACTCGATGGCCGCAGTGCGCGCTCCCTTGCCCTGCAACCAGCGGTCGATGTCCTCGACGGCGTGGGTGACGATGACCTTCGGCATGTCGACTCCTCTGAATGGTGGATGAGCGATCCGAGCGTCGCTCGTCCGTCCACCATACGCCGCTGTTTCCTTCCGAGGTCGAGGACGTGAGTCGGGGACGGCCAGGAAGGTGAAGCCTCCCGCGGCATCCTCTGGTGAGCTACTCGCCTGAGGTGGGCTCGCCCGATCCAGCGTCACCCTGGCTCTCGATCAGCTCGCGCGCGCGTTCGAGGTCCGCTTCGAGCACGACCACCTCTCGCCAGCCGCCGAATGTCGTGCTCGCGTCGGCGCCGCCGCTGCTGACGTTGGTGTAACGGTGGGCGCAGACGATGCCTTCGGCCCGCAGCAGGCCGCAGACGATCTCGGCCTCTCCCTCGTTCGGTACGACGGTCAGGCGCACCGGCTCGTTCACGCCCCGCCTCTCATACGACACCGTGTCAGGTCACGCATCGTTGACAGCTTGACCCAACCGGAGCCGGCTTGCGTCCCCAGCGTGCGGAAAGCCACTCTCTGCCGTCGACACGGCCCCGGCGGTCCTCATCCCCTCGCGGCCGCGTGCCGATATGGAAGAGGATGACCAACGTCGACGAGCGGCTGCTCGCCCGGTTCGAGGCGAGCTGGGAGCGGGAGCGGGCGCGGCGACAGGTGCTGCCCGCGACTTGGCTCGAGTGGGAGCGCCAGCCCAGCGACCACCTCGGCGACCTGTTCGACGACGTGCTCGAGCGCGCCCGGGAACGCGTGCGAGCCCAGCGAGCCGAGCTCGAGGCTCTCGCACGCGGCGACGGGTTCGATCCAGCCGTGTAAAGCCTCTAGACTCGGCGACGGTGACGGTCACGCGCGAGGAGTTCCTTGCGATCATGAGCGCGTTCCCGACGGGCGTCGCCGTCGTGACGACGCTCGAACCGGACGGCACTCCGAGGGGCCTGACGACCAATGCCGTGACGAGCGTCTCGGCCGAGCCGCCCATCCTCCTCGTCTGCGTCGACCGCAACTCCCGCACGCTGCCCGCGCTCCTGCACACCAAGCGCTTCGTGGTCAACTTCATGCGGTCGGATCACGAAGAGGTCTGCCGCCTGTTCGCCTCGAAGGCCGACGACAAGTTCGCCCGCGTCGCCTGGACCCCGGGCCTCGGGGGCGTCCCGATCCTGCACGAAGGCGCCGTCGCGCACGCCGAGTGCATGACGATCGAGGAGCTCGAGCTGGGAGACCACGTCGTGGTCACGGGTGAGGTGGCCGCCGGCGCCTCGCCCGCGGACGACGACGTGCCGATCGTGTACTTCCGCCGTTCGTACGCTCCGGCCCCCGGGTCCGAGTAGTAACGCGAGCGGCGACGCGGCGCTGGTGCGGCAGGACACCGCACGCGCTCGTCGAAGGCGCCAACAATGCGCCGGGCAGCGGTGATCGGTGCCGTCTGTGCGTGCGCCCTGGCCTGGGCGCCGCACGGGATGGCGGCCGGGCTGAAGACGAGCGCGCGGATCGCCGCGCTCCAGGTCGCGCTGCGCGCGCACCAGGTCTACCCGGGGCCCGTCGATGGACTGAGCGGGCCGATGACCAAGGCGGGCCTGCGTACGTTCCAGCGGCGGGTCGGCATCAGGCCCAGCGGCCGCGTCAGCCCGGCCACGCGGCGCGCCTTCGGGGCGCTGGGGCGGCCGCTGCTGGGTGAGCGAGAGCTCTGGATCGGCCACGTCGGCTGGGACGTGTCGTCGCTCGAGTTTCGCCTGCGCCGCCTGGGATTGCGCCCCGGGAAGGTCGACGGGCGCTTCACGAACGCAACCCAGCGCGCTTTGCGGAGGTTCCAGCGTAATAGCGGACTGCGCGCGGACGGCATCGTGGGCCGGTTCACGATCCGCGCGCTCGCGCATGCCGCCCGCTCGAAGCCGCGGCCTCTGCCCGTGCACGTCGTGGCCGCGGGCGAGAGCTTCTTCTCGATTGCACAGCGCTACCACGTGAGCCCGTGGCAGCTGGCTCGGGTCAACGGCTTGCGGCTCACGCGCGTGATCGTCCCGGGCCAGCGGCTTCGGCTACCGGCCGGCGCCCACACGAACAGCGCCTCGACCGCGGCGCGCTGGTCGATCCAGGCCGAGATCGACCACTGGTCCGCCGTCTACCGAGTCGACCCGAAGCTGGCCCGCGCGCTCGCGTGGATGGAGTCGGGCTTCCAGCAGGACGTCGTCTCGAGCGTGGGCGCGATCGGGGTGATGCAGCTGCTGCCCGAGACATGGGAATGGGTCGACGTGATGCTGCTCGGGGTGCGCACGCCGCGTAACGCCTCCGGCAACGTGCGCGCCGGGGTGCGGTACCTGCGCTGGCAGCTCGACCAGTTCGGCGGCGACCGCCGGCTCGCGCTCGCCGGCTACTACCAGGGTGCGCGTGCCGTCCGCGAGCGCGGCCTGTTCGACGACACCAAGCAGTACGTGTCGGTGATCCTGCAGCTCTACGGCACGGTCTGAGCGACTCCCCGAGCCTGATCGACCGACTGCAGGATGTCGGAGAGCTCGAGTCCCAGGAACCAGGCACCGGGCATGTGCAGGAAGCCCATGTGGTCTCCGCGCGCATCCACGACTCGGACATCGACATGCTCGGCGACGCCGGCCCACGTTGTCGCGGGATCGTCGGGATAGACCGACACATCGTCGCGACTGAGGATGACCGTTGCAGCGCCGGTCAGAGGCGCCGGCGCGTACGAGCGATCTGCGTGACGACGCGTCGCGCGGAGGTGGTCTTGCAGCCCATGACGCGCGTGCGTGAACGCATGGCCGGCAGTACGGACGAGATAGGGCATCACACCGCGACGTGTGCCCTGCCTCGCTCGCCTCAAGTGGTACCGGACGCGACCCACGCTCAGCCGTTGGGCGCCGACACTGGCACGCCAGCCTGCCAGGGCATCGGCCGCCATCAGCGTCGGGACGTCGGCCGGGGAGAGCCCGAGCAGGACGGGCACGACACGCGCGCCATCCGCTCGGAGCGTGCGCGAGACCTCGCAGGTCACAAGCGCCCCGTAACAGAATCCCGCGACGACGTACGGGCCGTCCGGAAGCGCAGCGCGGACAACCGCCGCCACGCGAGCCGCCACCGTCGGCACGCCGTCGCCGGCGAGAAGCCTGAGCCGGAACGACCAGACCGGATGGGCGGGATCGACGGCTCGCGCCACGCGCGCGTACATCAGTGGGTTGCCGCTTCGCTCAGGGACGAGGATCAGCGGCGTACCCGAGCCGCCGTCCCTCAATACGACGAGCTGGGCGTCTTGCTCGTCGTCCCGAGTGCCCAGGGCAGCCGCGAGCCGTGAAACGGTGGGTGCATGCGCCAGCAGCGAGGACGGCAGGTCTATGCCAAGCGTGCGCTCGACGGCGGCGACTATCTCCGCAGCTGCGAGCGAGTCCCCACCAAGGCTCACGAACGTATCGTCCAGCCCGACCTCCGTTTCGAGCACTTCCTCCCAGATCGTGCGGAGCTGACGCTCGACCTCGGTCGCGGCTGCATGCGAAGTGGTGACCGACCTCTGAGCCTTCCAGTTCGCGTCCACCGCCAGTTCGGGGACGAGCTCGATTCGGGTAGGGATCATCACGTCGGGGACGAGCTCGAGGAGCTGCCCCTGCAGCTCCTCCTCGCCGACGTCCTTGTGGTGCGGTACGACACGGGCCACCAGCCGTCCGCCACCGCCTCTGCCGGCTACGACGACCACTGCCGCCTCGCGCACCCCGGCAAGGCGCAGCAGGGCGGCCTCGACCTCCGCGGGCTCGACCCGCACCCCGCGTATCTTGAGGTTGCCGTCCCTGCGGCCCAGATAGTCAACGCGTCCGCGCGGGCCGACTCGGCCGAGATCGCCGGTGCGATAGGTGCGTCGGTCGCCACCGGTCGGGTCGTCCAGGAATCGCTCCGTCGTGAGAGCAGGCGCACCCATGTATCCGCGGGCGAGGAAGCGGCTGCGCACGGCGATCTCCCCGATCTCGCCTTCGGGTAGCTGCTCACCGTGCTCATCGAGAATGGCGATCTCGATCCCCGGCGCCGCGTACCCGACCGGGAGAGGGCCGCTTTCCAGCGGCATGTCACCGGCGATCCGGTACTGGCATGCAAGCCCCGTCTCGGTCGTGCCGAGCCCGTTCGCAAGCAGCGCGGATGCCGAGAACCACCTGCGGAAGAGCTCGACATCGTGCCACGACGCCCGGTCGCCCTCCAATCGCACCACGCGGACGTTCGAGAAGCACTGCCGGCCGTCCGCAACCGCAACCATGGCCCTGAAGATGGCGGGCACGGAGTGAAAGACGGTGATCCGTTCCCGTTCGACCCACGACGCGAGCAGCGGCAGGCTCTCGGGCGTGAGATCGAAGGTGCAGACGCTGCCGCCGTTGAGCAAGGCGCCGAAGAGGCTCGACGAGATGCCGCTGAAGCTCATCCGCTGGATCAGGCTCAGCCGGTCGCCTGGTGAGATCTCGAGCAGGTTTGTGTAGCGCAACGTGTTGTGGAGGATGTTCCGCTGGATGTCGATGACCGCTTTCGGCCTGCCGGTCGAGCCCGACGTGAAGAAGATCGACGCCGGCGAGTCGGGGGTTACGCGGGCGTCTGTCACGCGATCCGCTGCGTCCAGGTGATCGACGTCGATCAGACGAACGCCTGTGGCCGCCGCGACGGCACTCGCCTGGGGGAGCCGCCGCGCTGAGCTGAGCAGTACGCGGGTGCCGGCCAACTCGAGAAGCTCCCGCGTCCGTGCGGGCGGGTCGAGTACGTCCAGGGGAGCGAACGCACCCCCGGCATGCAGCACACCGAGCACGGCCGCGATCGCCGACGCGCCCTGGTCGGTCAGGAGCGCGACAGGATCGCCAGGCTCGATCCCGACCCCCTCGAGAGCACCGGCCACGCGTGTGACGTGTGCTTCAAGCTCTGCGTAGCTCAGGCGTACGTTGCCATCGACGACCGCTATGCAGCCGCGGTGCCGCTCCACGGTGGCCGCGAAGCGTCTGGCGATCGTTTCCTCGACGCTGTCAGCGCGAGTCGGTGTGAAGCCCACCTCGCCGCACGCATGCTGCTCCGGTCGCAATGGCTCGACCATGGGCTCCGATGTGTCCATGCTAGGCGAAGCCGGCGACCGCGCGTGCGCGCGGCGGGCTGCCTCGTCGACGGGCAGGCCCCAGAACCGGTCGGGCTCGGAGAAGATCTCGACGTCGAGATAGCCGTCCCAGCCCGACAGCGCCAGCGCATCGACGAGCTCCCTGGTATGCGAGATCCCCTCGCCGGGAAGCACCCGGTCGGTGCGGCCCGCCTCTTCCGGCCAGTCGGCGACGTGCACACCGGCGATCCGGTACGACGCACGCCCGGCGAAGTCGAAGAACGAGGGGTCGTCCCACACGTTGTAGAGGTCGAGCAGAAGCCCGACGTCGGCGAGCCCTGCGTCGTCGAGCAGGTCGACGGCGTCGAGGATCGAGCACACGAACGACGTCGTCTCGCGCTGCGAGCGATGGATCGGCTCGAGGGCGAGCGTCACCCCGACCTCGCGCGCCGTCGCGGCCGCCTCGTTGCAAACCTTCCACGATGATCTTCCGTGCCTCGCTCTCGGTGCGGTCGCCGAGGGGCCCGGTGAGGCAGATGACGCATTCCGGGCGGTACGAGGCGAGCCGCCTGATCGACGCGCAGATCGCCTCGAGCCGTTCGGCAGGGTCGGCCGGGCCTTCCATGCCCGGGATCCCGAGTTGCAGGAACGACGGCACGGTCGGGATGCAGTTCGTCACCGCCAGCCCGGCCTCGCCGAGGAGTGCGCGGTTGCCGTCGTCGTCCGCCGGCAGCTTGAACTCCCAGATCCCGATCCCGTCGAAGCCGGCCGCCGCGTACGCGGCCACGTCGTCGGCGAACGACGCACCCGCCGTCGAGATCTCCGAGAGGGAGAGCTTCACGATCGTCCTGGAATCTTTGCAAAGATGCGGCTGCGAAGCGGTGGCCTGGTCAGCTCGTTGGCGACGAGCAGGCCGGAGCCGCCGCCGAGCCCCGGGCCCGGATGCGTGCTGGCCCCGATGTGCCACAGCCCGTCGACAGCCGTGCCGTGACCGGGCGCCGCCGCCAGCGGACGCCACAGCAGGTTCTGGTCGAGCGCGCACGAGCCCGCGTAGATGTCGCCGCCGACGAGGTTGCAGTTGAGCGCTTCGAGGTCCGGCGGTGAGAGCACGACGCGCTTCAGGGTTGCCGCTTCCAGGTTCTCGATCGCCTCGCCGAGCCGGGCCACGATCCTGTCGGCGTACGCTTCGCGCCGCTCCTCCGTCCAGGTTCCGTCACCGACGTCGATCTCGCCTGCGGCGTCGCCCTTGAGACGGCCGGCGGGCAGCTCCTGGAGCTGGATCCAGAGGATCGACTTGCCGTCGGGCGCGCGCGCCGGGTCGAGGCTGCACGGCTGGCCGCACACGATCGTCCCCTCTGCGGGCAGCAGACCGCGCTCCGCCTCGTTGACCGCGCGTGACACGGCATCGAGACCGGGCGTCACGTGGACGATGGGGCAGCGTGCGAGCTCGGCCGCCCGGGCGCCCTTCCAGCTCGGGGGCGCGTCGAGCGCGAGGTGGATCTGCATCTCGGCACGGCCGTAGCGGAACCGGCCTGCGGCGCGGGTCACGTCGTCCGGTACCTCGCCGGGCACGAGCAGACGGCCGTAGAGCTGCGTCGGGGTGACGCCCGCCACGACCGCCCGCTCGGCCGCAACGACCTCGCCGTCCGAGAGCCGCACACCCGTTGCCTCGCCGCCGGCGACGAGGATCCGCTCCACGTCGGAGCCGGCACGCACCTCACCACCGGCATCGCGGACGATCCCGGCGAGGCCGTCGACCAGCACGCGGCCGCCACCCAACGGCACCGGCATGCCGCCGAGCTGGAGCGCGGCGGCGATCACCTGTGTCATGAAGCCGGAGGTCGCCTGGTCCGGGCCGAGCCCGGTGTGCAGCACCCACGGCGCCAGCAGCCCGTGGGCGGCCTCGGAGCGGAAGGTGCCCGTCACCCAGTCGCGGCACGAGACCAGCGTGCCGCCCGCGAACTCGAGGAGCCCGCGGCGGCCGAACCGGCGCAGGGCCGTCCGCCCGAGCCCCAGACCCGCGGTCGACCAGAGCTCGGTGCCGAGCAGGCCGAAGGCGAGGTCCGCGTTCGCCATGAAGCCGTTGAAGAACGACTCCCACGCGGCACCGTCCGGCTCCGCGTGCGACGCCAGCTCGGCGATGTTCCCCTCCAGAGAGCCGTGGATGAACGCCGCCGAGCCGTCGGGATAGGCAGTGCCGGTAGGGAGGTCGGTGTTGACGTACTCGACGCCCCTGCGGTCGAGCTCGTCCTTCAGCTCGGCGTAGGCGCCGCCACCCGTCCACAGCGGATGCCACGACGCCAGCACCTCGTGCGTGAAGCCGGGGAGCGTGAGGTCGTCGGACGTGTACAGGCAGCCACCGAGACGATCCTCGCGCTCGAGCACGCACACGCGCCAGCCGCGTTGCGAGAGCAGCGCAGCACCGGCGAGCGAGTTGATCCCGGAGCCGACGAAGACGGCGTCGAAGCTGCTCATGCGCGCGAACATACCACCGGGGTCGCCGATTGACATGTCACCGATTGCCGGTGTGCCGGCGGGCACCCTCGTGGGGAGACGGTCGCGGCCTGCGTGGCGATCCCGACCCGTGCCGGAACCGGAGACGGGACCGACGAGGTGCGGGCGTGACGACGGTTGCGTCTTGACATGTCACAGGCGGGTGTGGGGTAATCGGGCCATGCTTCTGCGTGAGGTCGAGTACGCGCGCCCGGCCACCGTCGACGAGGCGGTCACGCTGCTGGCGAAGCACGACGGCGCCCGCGCGCTCGCCGGAGGGCAGACGCTCGCTCAACGTGATGAAGGCCCGCGCGGCCGCTCCCGACGTGCTCGTCGACCTGTGCGACCTGGGCGAGCTGCGCACGATCTCGTTCTCCGCGGACGAGTCGGCGCTCGAGCTCGGGGCGATGGTCACCTGCTCCGAGATCGTCGCCTCGTCGGAGGTCGAGGTGGCGCGGCCGGTGCTCGCGGAGGTGGCGCGGACGATCGCCGACGTGCAGGTGCGCAACCGCGGCACCATCGGCGGCAATGTCTGCGTCAACGATCCGACGAATCACTTCCCGCCGCTGCTCGTCGCGCTCGACGCGTCCTTCACGATCCTCGGCAGCGGCGGCGAGCGCGTCGTCGGCGCCGAGGACTTCTTCCTCGGCGTGTACACGACCGCGGTGGAGGAGGGCGAGCTGCTGACCAAGGTCTCGGTGCCGACGCGCAAGCCGGGCACCGGCGACGCGATGACGGGTCTCACGCTCGGCGCGCACGGGACGTACGTCGTCTCCGCGGCCGCCACCGTCGGCAGCGACGGCGCCCGGATCGCGCTCGGCTGTGTGGCGGCGACGCCGGTCCGCGCGAGCGCGATGGAGGCCCGCCTCGCCGGCGGGGACTACTCCGAGGCGTCGGTCCGCGCGGCGGCCGAGGGTCTCGGCGCCTCGATCGATCCGCCGGCGGACGTCCACGCGTCGGCCGACTACCGCCGGGCGCTTGCCGAGATCTCCGCGGTCCGCGCTGTCCTGCAAGCCGCCGACCGGGCCGGGAGCTGACGTGAGCGAACCGACCACGAGCCGGCGGATCTCGGTGGAGATCAACGGTGACATCTTCGAGCAGGACGTGCCCGCCGCACGCCTGCTCGTGCATTTCCTCCGCGACGACTGCGACCTGACCGGAACGCACATCGGCTGCGACACCGGCAACTGCGGTGCCTGCACCGTGCACGTGGACGGGCTGCCGGTGAAGAGCTGCATGCTCCTCGCGGTCCAGGCCGACGGGGCGAGGGTCGCGACCGTCGAAGGGCTGGCACCCGACGGTGAGCTGACCCCGCTGCAGAAGGCGTTCTCGGAGGCGCACGCGCTCCAGTGCGGCTACTGCACGCCCGGGATGCTGATGAGCGCGTCCGCGCTGCTCGCCTCGAACGCGAGCCCGAGCGAGGAGGAGATCAAGATCGCGCTGCAGGGGAACATCTGCCGCTGCACGGGATATTGGAACATCCTGGAAGCAGTGCAAAGTGTCGCCGGAACCGAGGCTGGCATGACCACGGTCGAGACCACCGAGACGACGACGCTCGAGAAGGGGTTCATCGGCGTCAGCGTGCCGCGCAAGGAGGACAGCCGGCTCGTGCAGGGCCAGGGGGTCTTCTTCGACGACATCAAGCGGCACAACATGGGCTTCGTCCACTTCGTCCGCTCGCCCTACGCCCACGCGAAGATCGTCTCCATCGACGTCTCGGCCGCCCTCGAGCTGCAGGGCGTCTACGGAACGCTGACCGGGGACGAGGTCGCGCTCCTCACCGACCCGTTCTTCCAGATCGCGGCGCCGCCCGGCGGGCACGTGAAGGACTACGCGCTCGCCGTCGGACGCGCGCGGTTCGTCGGCGAGCCGGTCGCGGCCGTCGTCGCCGACACGCGCGAGCGGGCACGCGACGCCGCCGAGCTCGTCGTCGTCGAGTACGAGCCGCTCGACGTCGTGGTCGACGCGCGGAAGGCGCTCGAGGACGGCGCGCCGCTGCTCCACGACGAGGTGGAGACGAACATGTCCTACACGGGCTTGTGGGAATGGGGTGATCTCGACGCTGCGTTCGCCGAGGCAGATCACGTCATCCGCATCAAGGAGCTGCACTTCGATCGCTTCAACTCGACGCCGATCGAGCTCGGTGGCGCGCTGACCGAGTACAACCGCGGCACCGGGCAGTGGACGATGTACACGAACAACCAGTTCCCGGGCTTCGCGGTGATCATGATGGCGCCGGCCATGCGTGTCGGGATCGACAAGCTGCGCATCGTCACCCAGGACATCGGCGGCGGCTTCGGCAACAAGATCACCTCCCATCCGCAGCTCGTCGCGTGCTGCCTGCTGGCGCGCAAGCTCAATCGCCCGATCCAGTGGACCGAGTGGCGCACCGAGTTCCACCAGACGATGTCGCACGGCAACGAGCGGTGGTTCCACGACATCGAGGTGGCGGTCAAGGCCGACGGCACGATGACGGCGCTGCGCTGCAAGGCGCTCGACGATGCCGGCGCCTACCTCCGCTACGAGCCGCTCGGCGGTGTCATCTGGTCGCAGGTCGTGCCGGGCGTCTACCGCTGGCGCAACGTCAGCGTCGAGTTCACGCAGGTGATGACGAACAAGGCGCCGGTGTCGCCGAACCGCGGCTACTCACGCATGCAGCAGCTCTGGCTGACCGAGCGCGTGATGGACGTGGTCGCCGCGGAGCTCGGCTTCGACCCGGTCGAGATCCGCAAGCGCAACTACATCAAGACCGAGGAGATGCCCTACGAGACGCCGAACGGCTGCGTCTACGACTCGGGCGACTACGCGCGCTGCCTGGACATCGCGCTCGACCTCGTCGGCCACGACCGGCTCGAGGAGCGTCGCAAGGACGCGGCGGCGCGCGGGAAGCTGCTCGGGTTCGGCATCGGGTCGACGCTCGACTCGGGCACGAACAACTTCGGCCAGTCGCAGCTCCTGAACCCCGACCTGCAGTTCTCGGGGAACAACGAGGTGGCGACGGTGAAGCTGGACATCTTCGGCGAGGTCGTCGTGACGCTCGGCACGACTCCGCAGGGGCAGGGCCACGAGACGACCGCAGCGCAGGTCGTTGCGGGGATCCTCGGCTGCGACGTCGAGCAGGTCACCGTGCGCGTCGGGCACGACACGTACTGGAACTCACACGCGGGCTTCTCGGGCACGTACGCGAGCCAGTTCGCCGTCACCGGGCTCGGGGCGGTGAAGGGCGCCGCCGAGATGCTCGCGGGGCAGATGCGCAAGCTCGCGAGCATGGTCTTCCAGTGCCCGGAGGAAGCGATCGAGCTGGCCGAGGGTTTCGCTCGGATCAAGGACAACCCCGAGGCCGCGCTGCCGTTCATGGCGCTCGGCGCGATCCCGAATGCCAACAACGCCGGCTTCCCCGAGGATCCTCCGACGATGAACTGCCGCTTCGTGTACCGGCCGCCGTTCCAGGTGCCGGACAAGGAGACGAAGTTCGGCAACCTCACGCTCACGTACGCGACCCAGATCCACGCCTGCATGATCGAGGTCGACCCCGAGACGGGCTTCTACGAGCTCGTCGACTACGCGGCCGTGGACGACTGCGGCACGCGCATCAATCCCAAGATCGTCGAGGGGCAGGTGATGGGCGCCACCGCGCACGGGATCGGCGCGGCGATGTGGGAGACGTTCACCTACGACGAGGACGGCAACTTGCTGACACCCAACTTCTACGACTACCACGTGCCACACGCGCTCGACATGCCGCCGCTCAGGACGGCCGCGATCGAGTCGCCGTCGCCGTTCACGCCGCTCGGCGCGAAGGGGATGGGCGAAGGCGGCGGCGGCGCGATCCACTGCATCTCGGCGGCCGTGCAGGACGCGCTGCGCTCGAGCGGGCGCGACGTCTTCGTCTTCGACAGCCACAACCCGTATCACCGCGTGTGGGAGATGCTCACCTCCGCGGCCTCGGCGCAGGTTACGGTGGAGTCGAGATGAAGGTCGAGGGGACGAAGGAGCTGCCGGCGACCCGCGAGGTGGTGTGGGAGGTGATCAACGACCCGGCGCAAATGGCGACGCTGATGCCGGGAGTGGAGAGCTTCGAGATCATCGACGAGCGCCACTGGACGGCGAAGGTGAAGGTGCCGCTCGGTCTCGGCGGGCTCAAGATGACGATGAACTTCGAGAAGCTCGAGGAGCGGCCGCCGGAGTTCTCCTCGCTCAACGCCAAGGGCACCGGCGTCGGGGCGATGATGAACATGACGACGTCGTTCACCCTCACCGAGACCGAGGGCGGGACGTCGATGGCGTGGGAGGCCGACGTCAAGATCGCCGGGCCTGTCGGCGCCATGGGGCAGCGCGTGCTCCAGCCGATCGTCAACCAGCAGGTCGGCCATGTACTGACCGCGCTCGAGCAGAGGGTCTCCGCATCGGCGTCTGGCGGCGCCTCGGGGAGCTGACCGGCAGCTACCCGCCAGAACGCTCGACGCCCGCTTCGATCCTCGTCCTCAATCGCTCCATGCCCAGCTCGGCCGCTGTCGCCGCCGCGTCACGCCGCAGCGCCGCCGCCTCCGCAGCGTCGCCCGTCGCCACCAGGAGGTCCGCGAGCTCGACCTCGGCGTAGGCGACCCAGGGTCGCCCGCCGGTCGCGGTGTCGATCTCGATCGCCGCACGCAGGTGGAGGATCGCATCCTCGGTTCGGCCGAGCATGGCGGCCAGCACCCCGAGGCAACCCGCCATGGCGCCCATGGCCCCCTCTGCGACGTCGGCCGTGCTGCGGTCGGCAAGCGGGAGGAGCTGGTCGTAGAGCACTGCCGCGCGCGTGATGTCGTTCAGTGCCCTGCACGTCTCCACGAGGAATGCCGAAGCGAGCAGCCACTCGTTGTCGCGAGGGACGACCTCGAAGTCGTTCGTCGCCAGCTCCTCGAACAGCCGGCGAGCCTCGGCGATGTGGCCGAGGTCGACGGCGAGCGCCGCGAGCGCACATCGGAAGACCTGCCGTGCGGAGTTCTCCGCCGCAACGCGTGAGAGCGCCTCGAGCGCCTCCTCGGCACGCCCCTGTTCGCGTCGCAACTGGTAGAGGTGCGTCGCGTACACGGCGGCCGCCATGTCTGCGTGAGGGCGAATGCCGATTTCGAGGGCCGCGGGGAGGGATCGCTCGACATCCGCGTACCGCCCTTCCCGCAGCGCCAGCATCACCTCCACCGTGACGGCGAACCAGAGAAAGGTCGGCTGGTGTAGCTCGGTCGCGATCGCCGTGCGATCTGCGGTGCTGGTACGCACCCGGTCGAACTCGTTGCGCTCCGCGTACACGAGCTGCTCGGCGGTCAGCGCCTCGCACTCTGCCTCCTTGTCTTCCATCGCACGCGCGAGCTCACGGAGCTCGCCGGCGATGGTCAGTCGGTGCTCGTGGTCACCCAGCGCGTGCTGAGCGGCGCACAGCCCTCGCAACGCGTACGAAAGCTCGGCCGGGTCGCCGCTCCGCCGGGCGGTCGCAACGGCCAGCTCCCCGATCGCGATCCGTCGGGCTGGGTCGGGCTCGTCCCGAAGCGCTCCAGCGAGCCGGGCCAGGATCCTCGTGCGCAGCGGCGTGTCCTCGTCTCCGAGCGCGGTGAGTGCCTCCTCGAGCAGGCTGACGACGAGCTGATCGGATCCGGGTCGGCTCCACACGGCGCGGCCGCCGTAGCCGAGGGCCGCGGCAGCAAGGTCCTCCACGCTCGCGCTCGCTCGGGCAAGCGCGGCCACGCGGAGGAACGTGTCCTTGGCGCGCGGCATGTCGCCGGCGCGTGCGAGGGCATCACCGAGGGCCAGGAGGAGCGTCCGCTCGAGGTCCTGTATCCGCGACCGGGCTCAGCGCCAGCGCCTGCAAGGCGAGCTCGTACAGCCGTGCCGCCTCCTCGTGCGCGAGCAGCGCACCGGCGTGATCGCCCGCTCGTCTTGCGTAGCTGACGACCTTGACGGGCTCGACCGCGGGCAGAGCCGCGTAGAAGTGGTGAGCGAGCTCGGAGAGATGCGCGCTGGCCTCGGGCCCGGTGAGCTCCTCCAGCGTGTCCCCTGTCCTACGGTGCAGCTCGAGGCGTCTTCGCTGCGGCAGGGCGTCGTACAGCGTGTCGCGCACGAGCGCGTGCGTGAAGCGCATTTGTCCCGGGGAGGCGGGAACGTCGCTCACGACTCGTGCAGCCTCGGCCTCGTCGAGAAGCACGAGCACCTCGTCTCGCGTCCGATCCGCAAGGCGGGCGACGACGTTCAGCTGAAACTCCCGACCGACAACGGATGCCAGCGCGAGCACGTCCCTGCACTCGGTGGATAACGTCTTCACACGCCGGCCGATCACCTCCTTCACCGTCTCCGGGATGGACAAGCGCCAGGTCGGGTCGGTCGGCGTGCCGAGTCGTCCTTCGGCAGCGAGCAGACGCACGATCTCACCGACGAACAGAGGGTTGCCCTCGGTCTCGGTCATGATTGCGGCCAGGACGCTCGGATCCGGCTCGAGCTGCGCGCTCTGCCCGATGTACGACGCGACCTCGGGCCGATCGAGGCCGTGCAGCGCGATGCGCAGGCTCGCGAGGCGAGTGATGCCCGCGAGCGCGACAGCGATCGGGTCGCCTGTCTCGAGCTCTGGGTCCCTGTAGGTCGCCAGCAGCAGGACGCGTGCGTCGGCGAGCTCGGCCGCGACGAACTCCAGCAGGAGCAGCGACGACGCGTCGGCCGCGTGCATGTCGTCCAGGACGATGAACCAGGCCCGACGACACCGCGGCACGGCGGATGAACGCAGCGGTGGAGTCGAAGAGCTGAAAGCGTGCACCCTCAGTGTCGAGGGACGGAACCTCCGGAATGTCGGGGTAGAGCTCCCGCAGCTCCGGGAGGAGGTGTGCGACGTGGGCTGCCGCTGCGCCCAGCTCCTCGCGAAGCGCGTCCTGCTCGGAGTCTCGAACGTGGGCTCGTAACGCCTGCACCCAGGGCCAGTAGGCGGGCGCGCCGCCCGCCTCCCAGCAGCGACCCCACAGGACCTGCGTGCCATTCAGCCTGGCGCGAGCCGCCAGCTCGTCGGCGAGCCGGCTCTTGCCGATGCCGGCCTCGCCTGCCAGGACTACGAGCCGACCGCGGCCGGCACGCGCGTCGGTGAGCGCGTCCTCGAGCAGCGACAACTCGCGCTCCCTGCCCACGAAGATGCCGGCAGCCAGTCGGCCGGCTAGCGGTGGCCTCATGGCGTCGCTCGGCTCGGCGTCGGGCGCGGGCTCCCTGTCGAGACTCGGGTCCTGGTTGAGCATCGCCCGCTCGAGCTCCTGCAACGCCCGTGAGGGGTCGATACCGAGCTCCTCCACGAGCGCGCGGCGTGCGTCCTGGTAGGCGGCGAGCGCTTCTGCCTGGCGTCCCGAGCGGTACAGCGCGACCATCAGCTGGGCGCGCGGGCGCTCTCGTAACGGACGCTGTGTGACGAAATGCTCCAGCTCGGCGACGATCTCCTCGTGGTGACCGAGGAGTAGGCGTGCTTCGAACAGGAGCTCGTGCGCGGTGTCCTGGAGCTCGTCGATGCGGCTGATCTCGTCCTGTGCGAAGTCCTCGTAGCCGACGTCCTGGAACGGCGATCCACGCCGGAGGGCAAGTGCCTCCTCGAGCGCAAACCGGGCTTGCTCGGGCTCGGAAGCAGCGAGCGCGCGCCGTCCATTGTCGACGAGCGCCGTGAACCGGTCGAGATCGAGCTCGTCCGGGGCCAGGTCGAGGTGGTAGCCGCCCCCGCGTGTGACGAGTCGGCCGTCACCTCCGAGGGCCTTGCGCAGACGCGAGACGTGAGCTTGCAGCGACTTGGCGGCCGTCGGGGGCGGCTGCGAACCGTAGAGGTCGTCGATCAGCCGGTCGGCGGGTACGACATTACCGCGGTGTATGAGCAGGATGGCGAGCAAGGCGCGCTGACGTGTGCCGCCGAGATCCAGCGCGCGGCCGTTGTCCTCCACCTCCAGTGGGCCAAGGATCCGGAAGTTCATGTGGTTCGCCGCAACCGGTTGTAACCGCTAGGCAGCCGAGCCGCAACCGCGCGCCCTGAACCTGTGCGCAGTCGATCGCACGGGGCGATCGCAGGCAAAGGAGGAGATCATGAAGGCTCAGGCTCAGCGGATGATCGGGACGCTCGTCCTGACGATCGCGGCGGCGGCGATTCTCGTCGGCACCGCACAGGCCGAGCACCCCAACGACCGGGCTGGGGCACTCGGCGTTGGCGGCGTGTGGGCTTCCCAGAACGTCACCGGCCCGGACGCGTTCGAGCGTGCTGCGGCCAAGGCGATCGCGGACGCGGCCGTCCTCCCGAACGACCGGGCCGGGAAGCTCGGGGTCGGGGGAGTCGAGTCGACCTCGCAGGCCGTCCGGGCAGCGACGCCGGCGCCGACCGTCACGACGGTTTCCGGTGACGGGTTCCAGTGGGGTGACGCAGCGTTCGGCGCCGTGGGCGCACTCGGCCTGGTCGTGCTCGGGGCCCTGGCGGCACTGACGATCCGCCATCGCAACCGGCTGATCCTGCACTGACGCTCGCCCCGAGCGACGAAGCGGCGCGGTGCCGATCGGCACCGCGCCGTGGTGGTCCGCCTTCCATGTCAATCGCAGCGATGGTGTAGGGTCATCTGACATGTCACCGAGCCCGCGAGCGTTGCCGTGACCGTGCCGTTTCGCGTCGGCGTGATGCAGCTCACGATGGAGCCGCTCGAGGAGATGCTTGCCTCGGCCCGCGTGATGGACGAAGCCGGGATGGACACGATCTGGCTGGCGGAGGCCTACCCGTGGTGGCGCAAGCACCAGATGGAGGCCCGGTCGTCGACCGTCGTATCCGCGCTGATCGCGCGGGAGACGAAGCAGCTGACGATCGGCTGGGGGATCATCTCGCCCTGGACACGCCACCCCGTGCAGGTGGCGATGGACGCCCGTGTCGTGCAGGAGGCGGCCGGGCCGGGCCGGTTCCTGCTCGGCTACGGGACGTCGAAGATCTTCCTCAACAACATCCGCGGCCAGACACGCAAGACGCTCGGCCCGATGCGGGACGCGGTGACGATCGTGCGTGGCGTCCTGTCGGGCGAGGCGTTCGAGTACGAGGGCGAGACGTGGAGCGCGTCGGTGCCTGCCCTCAGTGACGAGGCGGCCACGCCGCGCGGCGTGCCGCCCGTGTACGTCGCCGCCACCGCGCCGAAGATGCAGGCGCTCGCCGGCGAGATCGCCGACGGTTGCCTGACGCCGTCGATCACGACGCCCGCGTTCGTGCGCTACACGTGTGACAACGTTCAGGCCGACATCGACATCGGCTGCACCGTGGTCGCCTCGATCCACGAGACCGACCGCGACGCAGGTCGCGAAGGCGCGCGTGAGATCGCCGGCATGTACCTGGCCAACAAGGTGCAGAACATCGCCGGCGCGGCCGACACGCTGCTCGAGCTCGCGGAGATCGACCCGGAGGAGATCCGTCCCGTCGCCGACGCGATGGAGCAGGGCGGCAGGCTCGCGGCGAAGGAGAAGGTGACCGACAGCCTGCTCGACCGCTGCAAGCCGATCGCCGGCACTCCGGCCGACTGCATTGCGGCGATCGAGGAGTACCGCGACGCCGGCTGCACGCACGTCATGCTCGAGCTGTGGGGCGACCGGCGCCACGACCAGATCCGGCTCTTCGGCGAGCAGGTGCTCCCGCACTTCCGGCGCGGTGAGTGAGGGCGAGATATATCTCGCGTCGTGACGGCCGCCATCTCCATCGACGCCGACCGCCTCGTCGAGTGGGCGAGCCGCGCCATCGAGACGCCGAGCTTCACCGGCTCGGAGCAGGCGATGGCCGAGCTGATGGCGGCGACGTACCGCGAGCTGGGCCTGCGCGTGCAGTGGCAGCAGGTCGAGGAGGGGCGGGCGAACGCGCTCGGGATCTGGGAGGGCGCCGGCGGCGGCCGCTCGCTGATGCTCAACGGGCACATGGACACGTCCTATTCGGGGCGCGAGCCGTGGCTCGAGCACGTACCCGGCTTCCAGCCGAGCTCCTTCGTCCGCGATGGGCGCCTGTACGGGCTCGGCATCTCGAACATGAAGGGCGCGCTCGCGTGTTACGTCGAGGCGGTGCGGGCGCTGCGTGACGCAGGCCTGCGGCTGCGAGGCGACGTGATGATCGCCGCCGTGTGCGGCGAGATCGAGAAGACGCAGCAGGGCGATGCCGTTGGTGCGGAGTACCGCGGGTATGCCGCGGGGTCGCGCTACCTCGTCACGCACGGCGGTCTCGCGGACATGTGTCTCCTCGGAGAGCCGACCGAGGGACGGGTCGTGCTCGGGCACTTCGGCTCGCTCTGGGTGCGCATCTCGACGCGGGGCAACTTCATCCACACCGCCTTCTCCGAGGGGCGCCGCGCCGAGAACTCGATCCTGCGCATGCGCGACGTCCTGGATGCGGTACTGGAGTGGATCCCGACCTGGGAGGACGACCCCGACAACGCCTACCGCGGCGCGAAGGCGATCGTCAACGTCGGCGCGCTCCAGGGCGGGTTCGGCTGGAGGGTGTCGCGGACGCCGCATCGCACCGATCTGTTCCTCGACGTCCGGGTGCCGCCGACGAAGGAGATGTCCGTGGCGCGACAGCAGGTGCTCGACATGGTGCGCGGCCTGGCGGAGCGGTTTCCCGACTTCGGCGTCGAGGGCGAGGTGTACGTGACCGCGCCGGGGGCCGAGATCGATGACGCGCACGAGCTCGTGCGGGCGATCGACACGGCGCACGAGGAGGTGTTCGGCGCGCTGCCCGAACGCGACGTGACGCGCTGGTTCTCCGACGCGTCGGCGCTGACGCGGTACGGCGTGCCCACGGTCAACTACGGGACGTCGACGGGCCTCATGGACACGGAGTACGGCGAGAACCTGGAGATCGACGGGCTGGTGAAGACGGCGGAGGTCTACGCCCGAGTCGCGATGCGGGTCTGCGGTGTTGCCTGAGCGGGAGGAGATCGGATACCCGACGACACACCTCTGTTGCATCCAGGAGGTCATACTTCGACGCCAGCCGGCGACTCGCGGGTCGGCGAACGATAAGGAGGGACGATGCCGCTGTACCTAACGCGATTCAGCTATACGCCGGAGACTTGGGCGAGGCTGATCGACAACCCGGAGGACCGTAGAACTGCCGCTCAGTCATACATCGAGTCGGTCGGTGGGAAGCTCCACGGGTTCTGGTACGCCTTCGGTACCCACGACGGCTACAACCTTTGGGAAGCCCCCGACAACGTGTCCATGTCGGCGGTTGCGCTGGCGATCAGCGGCGGCGGGGCGCTCAGCTCGTTAGAAACGACAATCTTGCTGACCGTTGACGAAACGATGGAGGCCCTACGCAAGGCCGCGCAGGTCCAGTACCAAGCGCCCGGCGCGTAGCGGCTCGTGCGCCTCCGTCCTGTGTCACGCCGTTTGCACGTCGCTTGGAAGCTTGTGGAGCGGTGAAGCTCGTCACCTTCGGTGAGGGCGGCGGCCGCGTTGGCGTGCTCGACGGCGAGGAGATCGCCGTGCTCGACGTGCCCGCCATGCGCGACTACTTCGAGCGCGGCGGCGCCGCGGAGACGGGGGAGCGCGTTTCGCTCGCCGAGACGCGGCTGCGCGCGCCGATCGTGCCGAAGAAGTTCTTCCACACCGCCGGCAACTTCCGTGAGCACGAGGAGGAGTCGAAGCAGGTCGGCTGGACGCACGAGATCGCGCCGTGGATCGTCTTCTTCCAGAACGTCGACGCGATCGTCGGGCCAGACGAGCCCGTCGTGTACCCCGAGCACCTGACCGACGAGCTCGATTACGAGCTCGAGCTGGCGGTCGTGCTGAAGAAGGCGGGGAAATGGTTCCCGCCGGAGCAGGCGGCGGACTACATCGGCGGCTACGTGATCTTCAACGACATCACCGCGCGCGACATCCAGCGCCGCGAGATGCGCTCCGGCGTGTTCTCGTTCTGCAAGGCGATCGACACCTTCTGCCCGCTCGGGCCGTGGATCGTGACGCCCGACGAGATCCCCGACCCGCACGACCTCGCCATGACGCTGCGCGTCAACGACGAGGAGCGCCAGGTGTCGCATTCGAGCCGCATGTCGGTCACGATCCCGGAGATCCTGAGCCACTACTCCGCACTCGGCTACTCGGCCGGCGACGTCCTCTCCACCGGCACGGTGTCCGGCGTGGCCGGCTTCTCCCCCGACGCGGCGTCGCTCTACCTGCGCCCGGGAGACGTGATGGAGTGCGAGATCGAGCGGATCGGCGTGCTGCGCAATCCCGTCGTCTCGTGGCAGGACGCGCACGGTGAACCGCCGCCCGCGCGTGTCCGATGGTGACACGCCTGGTTCGGACGGGGCCCGCACACTCCCCACCCGGGTGGGGAGCCTTCCCGCCTCCCTCTGGGATCGACGATACCGGCGATGTGTGCGCGAGTCTGTGCCCGGTCCGTGCCGAATGTGCACCGGGTAGGCCGTGAGCTGGCCCCGGGACGACGCCAGGCTGGAACGGGTCCGCACGCTCATGGGCGAGCGCGGGCTCGACGCGATCGTCGCCCGGGCGCCCGACAACGTCGTCTACCTGAGCAACTTCTGGGGCATGAAGGGCTACGACGCCGTCGTCTTCCCGCGCGCTGGAGACCCGACGCTCGTGTGTCTCGAGGCTTCGGCTGCCGACGCGGAGCGGATGGCATGGACGACCGACGTGCGGCTCTTCGCCGGATACGACCCCGGCGACGCTCGTCCGCCACAGGCGCGCGTGCTCGAGACGGCGCTCGCCGCGGCGTCCGACTACGAACGGATCGGGCTCGAGCTGTCGCTCGGCACGCAGGCGTCGGATCGCATGGTGGGCGAGCCGACGACCTTCACGAAGGGCTGGTTCGATGCCTTCCCGAACGCGGTCGACGCGACGCCGCTGCTCGCCGAGGCCCGCGCGGTGAAGACCGCGCAGGAGGTCGAGCGGATGCGCCTCGCGAACGAGATCGCCGCGGCGGCCATGGACCACGTGCGCGGCCTCATCCGGCCGAGCATGACCGAGGCGCAGATCGCGGCGGAATGGCTCGGCTTCGTGCACGGCGAGGGGACCGGCTGGGCCGGCAAGGTCGAGCTGGCGCTCGGGTTCTCCCTCGTCTGGTCGGGGCCGGGCATCAGGACGTTCACCGCGACGTCGAGTCGCCCGGTCGTGGAGGGCGAGCCGACGCTCTTCGAGATCTGGGTCTGCGCCGACGGCTACTGGTGCGACCACACCAAGAACCTCGTCTACGGGGAGCTGAGCGATCGCTATCGGGAGCTCGAGGCGGGACTGATGGCCGTGTACGGCGACGCGGTCGCGTTCTGCGTGCCGGGTGCGAGCCTGGCAGAGCTCGACCGGAATGTTCGTGCGGGGATCGACGCGCTCGGGTTTCCCGGCCAGCCCACGCACCCGATCTGCCACGGCATCGGTGCACGCGCCCACGAGCCGCCGTATGCGCACCAGGCGGGCGGTGGCGAGGTCACCGAGGGAATGGTCCTTGCGATTGAACCAGGATGCTACTGGCCGGGGGGAGGTGGCCTGCGTGTGGAGGACAACTTCCTCGTCACCGCAGGCGGGCCCGAGAAGCTCAGCTCCTTCCCGGATGGCATCGTCGAGGTCGCATGATCGACCGCGAGAAGGTGTGGACGGGCGACGTCAACGAGGTTGCCCGCGGCGCACAGCCGGATGTCACCGTCGGCCTCTACGACACCACGCTGCGCGACGGCGAGCAGACGGTCGGCGTCGTGCTCAGCCCCGAGGACAAGCTCGCGATCGCACGGGCACTCGACGACGCCGGGATCGACCGCATCGAAGCGGGGTTTCCGCGCGTCTCCGCTGACGACTGGCGCGCGGTCGAGCTGGTTGCAGCCGCCGGCCTGCGGGCGGAGGTGTGGGGGTTCTCGCGCGCGGTGCCCGCCGACGTGGAGGCACTCGTCGAGCTGGGCATCCGCGCCTCGGTGATCGAGAGCCCGATCTCGGACGGCAAGCTCGACGCACTCGGCGTGAGCCGCGAGACGATGCTGGAGCGGATCGCGGCGGCGGTGCGCTTCGCCACCGAGCACGGCATCCGCGTCTGTTTCTTCGGCGTGGACTCCTCACGTGCGGACCGTGACTTCTTCGCACGCGCCTACGAGACGGCGGTCGGCGCGGGGGCAGCGGAGGTTGCCGTGGTGGACACCATCGGCATCGCAACCCCCGAGGCGGCCGCGTTCCTCGTCACCCTCACGCGTGAGCGTCTCGGCCCGGGGATCCCGATCCACTGGCACGGTCACGACGATTTCGGCCTGTCGACGGCGGCCGCCGTCGCCGCAGTCCAGGCCGGCGCGACGTGGGTGCAGGGCACCGTCAACGGCATGGGCGAGCGCGCCGGGAACGCCGACCTGATCGAGGTGGCACTCACTCTCGAGGCGCTGTACGGGATCCCGACACGCCTCGATCTCCGTCGTGCCCGAGAGCTCGCACGCCTGGTACAGGAGCGATCGGGCTACGCGCTCGCCCCTTGGAAGCCCGTCACCGGCGACACGCTGTTCACGCGCGAGTCGGGCGCCGTCGCGGCGCAGTTCCACGACCCTGCCGCGATCGAGCCGTACTCCTCCGAGGTCGTCGGCGCGCCGCGCGGGATCGTGCTCGGGAAGAAGAGCGGTCTCGACTCGATCCGGATCAAGGTCGCCGAGCTCGATCTCGACGTGCCCGAGGAGCGGTTCGCCGATCTCCTGGCGGCGGTCAAGCACCTGGGTGCCGAGCAGCGTCGACTGGTCACCGACGACGAGCTTCGGCTGCTCGTCGAGGACTCTGGCAGCGGATAGTCCGACGGCGCACCGCCGAAGGCGAGTTGACTGTCATGTCAGGCGTGCGAAATACTCGCTGCGCGCGGTTCTTGACATGTCACGCCTCGGAGGTGCCCCAGCGATGAGGTTCAGCCTGTACAGCGAGATCCAACTGCACCCGGGCAAGACGCCCGAGACGCTCTACGCCGAGGTGCTGGAGCAGATCGTCAACGCCGACCGGCTCGGCTACGACGCGTACGCGGTGATCGAGCACTTCTTCTTCCCGAAGTTCTCCGTCTCCGCCAATCCGACGGCCCTGTTCGCGGCCGCCGCGCAGCGCACGCAGGACATCCGTTTCCGCACGATGCTGCACGCCTTGCCGTACCACAACCCGACCGTGCTGGCGAGCGTGATCCACACGACGCACATCCTCACCGGCGGCCGCTACGAGTGGGGCGTCGGACGTGGGCATGGCTGGCTCCCGCCCAAGGCGGGCGTGCCCCTCGACGAGCATGCGCGGCCACGCTACGAGGAGGCAGTCGACCTGCTCCTCGCGGCGCTGGAGAACGAGCGCTTCTCGCATCACGGCGAGTACTTCGACGTCGACGACTCGCACGTCGTCCCGTTCGTCGACACGCCGTACCGCGTCTACCTCGGCGGCACCTCCGACCGCACGTACACGCTCGCCGCGGAGCGGGGCTGGGGCGTCGCGGTGCCGCCGCTGCTGCCCTACAAGGTGCTGGAGGCCCAGCTCGACCTGTACCGGGAGACCTGCGCGGCGAGCGGGACGGAGCCGGACATCGTCTGGATCCACGCCTGCCACCTCGACGAGGACCGCGACACGGCGATCCGCGAAGGTCGCGACTGGATCAACGGCTTCATCCAGGGCAACTGCTCGCCGCTGACCGAGTACGAGAAGCCGGACACCGACGGGCTCGTCGCGGCCGGCTACGGGTTCTACACCGCGGGGATCATGGAGCAGCTCGCCGAGGTGCCGTACGAGCAGCTGATCGAGGAGGACTACGTCTGGGTCGGCACGCCGGAGGACATCGTGGCCCGCATCGAGGAGACGATCGGCGTCTGCGCGGGCGTCAAGGAGATCGGCATCACCGTCAACGCGGGCGGCGCGCCGCACTGGATGGCGATCAAGAACCAGGAGCTCTTCGCCGAGCGTGTGATCCCGCACTTCGAGGGTGCAGGCGCCACCGCGGCGCAGGCGGGCGCTGCAGGCGCAGCCGGTCAAGCCTGACGTGAGCGGATGATCGAGCGTGTCTGCGTGATCGGCGCCGGGGTGATCGGAAGCCTGCTCGCGGGACATCTGGCGCAGGTCGCCGACGTCTGCGTGCTCACACGCCGCCGCGAGCACGCCGACGCCCTCAACACGGAGGGTCTGCGCGTCACGGGCCGCAGCGACCTGCACGCCCGCGTGACGGCGTCCGACGACCCGGGCTCGCTGCCCGCGTTCGACGTTGGCTTCGTGGCGACCAAGGCCACCGGCCTCGAGGAGGCTGCGGCGGCGCTGGAGGGCCGCTTCCCGGAGGCGACGATCGTGACCACGCTCAACGGGCTCGGCGCCGAGGAGGTCGTGCGCGCGCACGGGGAGTGGCCGATCGTCTCCGGCGTCACGTTCATGAGCGGCACCAAGCACTCCGACACCGAGGTCGAGTACGTGCTCGACACCGAGACCTGGCTCGGGCCGTACGAGGAGACCCCGTTCGACCGGGTGGAGGAGATCGCCGACCTGATCAGGCGCGCAGGGCTCGAGGCGAAGGCGCTGCCCGACCTGCGGCCGGCGCAGTGGTCGAAGCTCGTCTTCAACGCGACCGTCAACTCGGTTGCGGCGCTCACGGGTCTCCCGCACGACCACCACTTCGCCGACGAGGAGGCACCCACCGATCTCGGGCACCTCGTCCACGATCTCGTCGACGAGGGCAAGACGGTCGCCGCGGCGGCCGGCATCGAGCTGCACGAAGACCCGTGGGAGATGAACGTCCTCGCCACCCGGCGGGGCTCGGCTCACTATCCGTCCATGCTGGAGGACGTCGAAGCACACAGGAAAACCGAGATCGACCTCATCACCGGAGCTCTCGTCCGGGAGGCGGAGCGGCACGGGGTCCCCGTTCCGCTGCACACGGCGATGTACCGGCTCGTGAAGGCGAAGGAGGCGTCGTGGTGAGGAAGGCCCGGGAACGACGGTACCCATCGAATGCACTGGAGGGCGTGATGTCACTGAGCACGAAGGGGGCGCTGCTTGCGCTCCTCGCGGCGATGGCCGCGGTGGCCGCGATCGCGGCCGGGTCGGCCACGTCGGCCGTGAAGGATCCGATCATCATCGGCTGGGCCTTCGACTCGAAGGGCAACATGGCCCCGTTCGACGGTCCGGCGCTCGCAGCCGCTCAGGTGCGGGCGAAGCAGATCAACGCGCGAGGAGGCGTCAACGGCCGCAAGTTCGTGATCCAGACCTGCGACACGAACAACAACAACCCCGCCAAGGCGAAGGCGTGCGCTGCGAGCCTGATCGGCAAGGGGGCGGACATCATGTTCGTCACCTGCGACGTCGAGTTCTCCGCGCCCGCCACGCAGGAAGCGATCAATCGCGGCATCCTCGCCGTGGCGCCGTGCATCGGCACCGATCAGATGGGCCCCAAGCGGTTCGGCGCCAAGGGGCGCCTGGCGTTCAGCTTCGGGAACGTCGCCCAGGACGAGGGCTCCGCGATGGCGGAGGTCGCGTGGAGCAGAGGTTGGAGGTCGGCGGCGCTGGCCACGAACACCCTGCTCGTCTACTTCAAGGACGTCGTGCGGGCCTTCGAGTCCCGCTTCAAGCAGCTCGGCGGCAAGATCGTGACCAAGGAGAGCTACGCGACCGGCGCCAACAACGTGCAGAACGCGGTCACGCGGCTCAACGGCGTCGAGTCGGACGTGATCGTCACGGCGACCGCCTTCGGCGAGCTGCCCGCGCTCGTGAGCGGGCTGCGCACGCTGGGCAACAACACGCCGATCCTCAACTCGTGGGCCGGTGACGGCACCTACTGGCTGCCCAAGGAGCCCGCGATCAGCAACTACTACGCCGTCACGTACGCATCCGCGTTCGGCGACGACAAGAACGCCGCCGTCAACGCGCTCGCCAAGGCAGTGAAGGCGGGCACCGGCGGCTTCGTCACCGGAGCGGCGGCGCTCGACGGGGTGGCAACCGCCATCAAGCGGGCCAAGGGCTCCACGCAGGGCATCGCGCTCGCGGCGCAGCTGGAGAAGTTCAAGAAGGTGCCGACCATCTCGGGGCTGGTCAGCTTCTCACCGCAGCTGCACAGCGTGTTCGGACGCCAGTACCGCATCCTGCGCATCACGAACTCGAAGCCCAAGATCGTCGGCTACGTCACCGCGAAGGTCGTGCCGAAGATCTAACCGATGACGGACGCGGAAACGACGTCCGGTGACACCCGGCGGCCCGGAGCAACGCTCCGGGCCGCCGAGGTGTCACGCTCGTTCGATGGGGTGAAGGCGCTGGTCGGCGTCACGCTCGAGCTGTCCAGCCACGAGGTGGTCGGGCTGATCGGCCCCAACGGCGCGGGCAAGTCGACCCTCGTGAACGTGATCACCGGGTTCGACTCCCCGACCTCCGGCACGGTCTCGCTCGACGGTCGCGACATCACCGGGTGGAGCACGCATCGCCGCGGCCGCGAGGGCCTCGCGCGGACGTTCCAGCACAGCCGGTCCTTTCGCGGCCTCTCCGTGCGTGAGAACGTCGAGCTGTCCGCGCTCGGTGTCGGTGCGGGACCGCGTGAGGCGCGACGCCGAGCCGGCGAGCTCCTCGACCTGCTGCACCTGAGGCAGTACGCGGGTGCCCCGGCCGGGACGCTCGCGCACGGGGACGAGCGGCGCCTCGGCGTGGCGCGCGCGCTCGCCACGCGGCCGGCGTTCGTGCTGATGGACGAGCCCGCCGCCGGGCTCCCCGAAGCGGAGGTGCCGGAGTTCGCGGCGGTGATCCGCTCGGTCCGCGACGAGCACGACGCCGGCGTGCTCCTGATCGACCACAACATGGCGCTGATCATGGACGTCTGCGACCGGATCCAGGTGCTCGACCAGGGACGCACGCTGGCAGAGGGGACACCCGACGAGGTGCGCGCGAACCTCGACGTCGGCGCTGCCTACCTCGGCGAGAGCGCCGTGCACGAGGAGCGACGATGAGGAGCGGCGGGGGCCGGCTTTGCCGGCCGGGTGCCGGCGAGTGGCGCACATGAATGCCGTGCCGATGCTGCGGCTGGACGGCATCGAGGTGCGGTACGGCGGTGTCCCGGCCGTGCGCGACCTCGAGCTCGAGGTCGGCCGCGGCGAGATCGTCGGCCTGATCGGCCCGAACGGCGCGGGCAAGTCGACCACGCTGCACGCGATCATGGGCCTCGTTCCTCTCCACCGTGGCGACGTGCGCCTGGCCGGCGCCTCGCTGCGCGGCAGGAGACCGGAGACGATCGCACGCGCCGGCGTGTCGCTCGTCCCCGAGGGCAGGCGTATCTACGCGGCGCTGACCGTCGAGGAGAACCTGCGGCTGGGGCTGGCCGCCCGCCGCGACCGGGCGAGCCGCGCCGCATTCGAACGTGTCTACGACCTGTTCCCGGCCGTGTGGGAGTACCGGCACCGGCGCGCGGGAGCGCTGTCGGGGGGCCAGCAGCAGCAGCTCGCGATCGGACGCGCGCTCGTGGCCGGGCCGGACCTGCTCCTCCTCGACGAGCCGTCTCTCGGGCTCGCGCCCAAGATCGTCGACGTCGTCTTCGACGCACTGGCCGGGATCCGCAGGCAGGGGCTGACAGTCCTGCTCGTCGAGCAGCGTGCGCAGCGGACGGTGGCGTTCGCCGACCGCACCTATCTGATCGCCAACGGCAAGGTCAGGCTGACGCTGTCACCCGAGGACGCCGGTGACACGGACCGCATGGTGGCGGCCTACCTGTCATGAGCGGCCAGCCGGCACTCGCCGCGGTCGACGCGCAGACGATCGTCGACGCGATCGGTCTCGGCGCCATCTATGCGCTCATGGCGGTCGGGATCGGCCTCGTCTTCGGCGTTCTGCGGCTGGTCAACTTCGCGTACGGCCAGCTGATCATGGCGGGCGCGTACTCGCTCGCGTTCGCGTCCGAGCAGGACTGGCCCGTCGCGCCCAGCATCGCTCTCTGCTTCGCCGTCGTGCTGGCGCTCTCGTTCGCCCTCGAGCGGCTCGTCTTCCGGCCGCTTCGCATGCACTCGGAGGCGGTCATGCTCGTGACGACGTTCGCCATCGCGTTCCTGCTGCAGAACGTGGCGCTGGTGATCGACGTGCGCGACGGGACGATCGGCGAGGCGGCGGGCTCGATCGCGGGCGTCACGCTCCCCGGCGACAGCGGCAGCGTCAACCAGGCGTTCGACCTCTGGGGCCTCGACGTGCGGCGCATCACGCTGATCGCGATCGTCGTCGCCGCCGTCTGGCTCGTCGCGCTCGCGCTGCTCCTCGCCAAGACCACGATCGGCCTCCAGATGCGGGCCGCGGCGACCGACTTCCGCACGGCGCGGCTGCTGGGCGTCAAGGCAAACGCGGTGATCGGGTTCGCAGTGCTGCTCTCCGGTGTCATCGCCGCCACCGTCTCTGTCCTGCTCACCGTTCAGAACCCGCTCGTCTCTCCGGACTTTGCGCTTCGCGAGACGATCGTCGTGCTCGTGGGCGTCGTCGTCGGGGGCATCGACCGCCTCTGGACGGCCACTCTGGGCGGCTTCGCGATCGGCTTCGCGACAGGTGTCATCGCCGGCGCCCTGCCGACCGAGCAGACCGTGTACCTCCCGTCGGCCGTGTTCGCGCTCGTGATCGTGGTGCTGCTCTTCCGCCCCGCCGGCCTGTTCGCGCGCGGGGGGACCTCGACCGTGGAGCGCGTGTGAGACGGGCTCTCGACGCGTTCGTGCAGCTCGCAGGCCCGGCCGTGCTCGTGGTTGCGGTCGGGGTTGCGGGCTCGTTCACGTCGCGCGCGACGGAGATCTACTTTCGCAACGCGCTCGTCTCCGTGGCGGTCGTGGTCGCGATCTACGTGTTCGTCGGCAACTCGGGTGTCCTGTCGTTCGGTCAGATCAGCTTCGTCGCGGTGGGCGCGTTCGCCGCGGGCGTGATGACCGTCCCGGCGGACGTGAAGCCCGGCGTGCTGCCGGACGCGTTCTCGATCATCCGGGACAACTCGCTCGGCAACATCCCGTCGCTCGTGCTCGCCGCAGTCGCGGGAGGGGTGTTCGCGCTGCTGGTCGGCCTGCCCCTGATGCGGCTGTCCGGGCTTGCCGCCGGGATCGCGACCTTTGCCGTGCTCGAGATCACCCACAACGTGCTGCGCGAGTGGACCAAGATCGGCCCCGGTGCCGGGCTGCTGTCGCTCGTGCCGGAGACGACCGATCTCCGCCAGGCGGTGGTCGGTGCGCTCGTCGTGATCGCCGCCGCCTTCGCCTACCAGCGCAGCCGGCTCGGACGCCTGCTGCGCGCCACGCGTGAGGACCCCGCCGCCGCGCAGGCCGTCGGGGTCAGCGTGCACCGGCAACGGCTGTGGGCGTTCGTCCTCTCGGGCACGCTCGCCGGGCTGGCAGGCGGTCTCTACGTCCACATGCTGGGCAGCCTCACCGCCGATCAGCTGTACCTGGAGCTGACGTTCGTCAGCCTCGCGATGCTCGTCGTCGGTGGCATGACCAGCCTGCTGGGCGCGGTGGTGGGCGCGCTCGCGATCAGCGGCCTGACGTCCTTTCTCGGCGAGGCCGAGGAAGGCGTCACCCTCGGCTTCACGCTCGACCTGCCCGAGGGCAGCGGGCTGATCGTCGTCGGCGCCCTGATGGCGCTCGTCCTCATCCTCCGCCCGGCGGGGATCACCGGCGGGCGCGAGCTCTCGTTCGCATGGATCCGAGGGCACGGGGCGATGAGGCTCCACGGACAGGAGCCGCAGGTGCTGAGGATCGCCGTCGTGGGCTGCGGAGCAGTGGGCTCGCTGTTCGCCGCGAACCTCGCCACCCTCGACGACGTCGAGGTATGGGCTTTCGACCTGAACAGCTCGCACATCGACGCTATCAAAAAGAATGGTCTGCAACTGACCGGTGCGGGCGAGCTCGTCTCGTACCCGCACGCGACCACCGATCCGCGTCAGCTCCCCGCCTGCGACTTCGGCATCGTCGCCACCAAGGCGATGCACGCCGATGCGGCCATCTCCGCCACCGCGCACGCGTTCGCGCAGACGGCGCCGTCGCCTCCGTGATGAACGGTGTCGGCAACGAGGAGACGCTGGCGCGTCACGTCGAGCGGGTGATCCGCGGCACGACCTTCCCCGCCGGGAAGGTGCTCGAGCCCGGTGTCGTGCAGTGGGACGTGAAGGGAGACACGACCCTGGCGCCGTTCGAGGCGCAGCCGGCTGCACCGGATCAGGTGGCGCGGCTCGCCGACGCGTGCACCCGGGGCGGGATGCCGGCCACCGCGGTCGCCGACGGCCGCCCGGCGCAGTGGCGCAAGGTGATCTTCAACGCGTCGACGAATCCGGTCGGTGCGCTGACGGGCCTCACGCACGGGCGCCTCTGCGAGCGACCGGACGTGCGCGAGCTCGTCACGGCCCTCGTCGACGAGGGCAAGGCCGTCGCCGCCGCGCAGGGGATCGTGCTCGACGCCGACCCCGAAGAGCTGATCGACTACGCGGCACGACCCGACGTCGCCTACGGGCACAAGGCCTCGATGCTGCAGGACGTCGAGGCACGCCGACAGACCGAGATCGAGTTTCTCAACGGAGGCATCTCGCGCTTCGGCCGCGAGCACGGGGTGCCGACGCCCCTCAACGACGCCGTCACCGCGCTGATCAAGGGAGTGGAAGCCTCATGGACCTCCGAGTAGAGCTGGATCGTCGCTACGCCAACGTCCGTGCGGCCATGGCGGCGCACGACCTCGACGCGCTCGTCGTCGCGGGGAGCGAGTACAGCGGGTTCGAGGGCGCCGTCACCTATCTGACGGGGTTCCAGATCGTGCATCGCTACGCCTACGCCGTCGTCCCGGCCGACGGAGCGCCGTTCGTCGTCTTCCCCACCGAGGCCCGGTACGTGGGCGAGCACGGAACCGCCCAGGTCGAGCAGCTCTTCCACGCGCGACCCGGCGAGGCGATCGCGCAGCGCGCACGCGACGCGTCGTGGCGCCGGATCGGCGTGTACGGGCTCGACTACGTGATGACCGTGCGCGACCACACCGCACTCGATGGGCTCGACCTCGTTCCCTTCGACGTCGAGTTCGATCTCGCGCGCGCCGTGAAGAGCGAGGCGGAGCTCGAGTCGGTCCGCGACTCGGTGCGCATCAACCGGCGCGGGTTCGAGATCTGGGCCGAGCACTACGCCCCCGGCAAGACGGCTGCGCAGGTGATGGCACCGGCGGAGGAGTGGTTCGTGGCGGAGGGCTGCGGCCGTCTGACGATGAACATGGTGCTCACCGCACCCGGCCGCAGCGGCCTCGCGTACCCGGAGTTCAAGATCGCCCGCGCGACGGAGGTGCTCGGGGACTTCGTCCTGCCGTCGCTGGAGGTCGCAGGCCCGGGCATGCACTGGGTCGAGGTCTCGCGTGCCGTCGCCGCGGCAGGCACCGTGCTGTCCGACGACACGACGCGCATGGCCGAGGCGTACGACGAGTACTACGCGGCCGCGCAGGCGACGATGCGCGCGGGGGCGACCTGCCACGACGTCCACGTGGCGGTCTCCAGGGGGTTCTCCGACCGCGGCTACCAGCTGGGTCACGTCACCGGGCACTCGATCGGGATGACGATGATCGAGTTCCCCAAGGTGGGGGAGGGCGTCGACATCCCGCTCGAGGAGAACATGGTGCTCTCCATGCACCCGCACGCGATCGCGGCGAACGGCGAGGACTGCCTCTACATGCAGGACACGTGGCTCGTGACGGCAGACGGTGGCGTGCCACTTGCCTCTCTGCCCATGGAGATCTACGTGCGGTGAATCTGCCCGGCGCTCGCGCCGGGAAGCGCTCGGTGAGCGCGGAGCTGCTGCTCGAGCTCGCGCACACCGATACATTCGCAGCGTGCCCCGAGGAGTGACGCGGTGACGATCGAGCGCCCGGCGGACGGGATCCTCGTCGCAGCCGACGGCGTGGCCCGCTGCTTCTGGGGCGGTGGCGAGCACGACGACTACGTCCGCTACCACGACACGGAGTGGGGCTTCCCCGTCGACGACGACGTGCGCCTGTTCGAGAAGCTGTGCCTGGAGGGGTTCCAGTCCGGGCTCAGCTGGCTGACGATCCTCCGCAAGCGCGAGGGGTTTCGCCGTGCATTTGCCGGCTTCGACTTCCGTGCGGTGGCCGGTTTCGGTCCCGCGGACGTCGAACGGCTGCTCGGCGACGCCTCGATCGTGCGACACCGTGGGAAGATCGAGTCGACCGTCAACAATGCTGGACGGTGCGTGGAGCTCGTCGACGAGCACGGCTCGCTCGCTGCCTACGTCTGGGGCTTCGAGCCGGCTCCGGCGTCCCGGCCGCGGAGCCTCACCTGGGAGGTCCTGCGCGAGATGGGACAGACGACGGAGTCGCAGGCGCTCGCCAAGGACCTCAAGCGCCGGGGGTGGCGATTCGTCGGCCCGACCACCGTGTACGCGTTCATGCAGGCCATGGGTCTCGTCAACGACCATCTCGACGGCTGCCACATCCGCGCGCGGGTGGAGCGCGCGCGGGGAGAGTTTCGCCGCCCTGGCTAGAATGAGAGCGTGAGCTGGCCTTGGCTCGCCCTTCTGATCGCAGCGGCGGTGCTCGTCGCAGCCGCGGAGTGGCCGCGCGTCCAGGGCGCGATCGGTGTCGACGCCCGGAAGCGCAGGGAGCGTGAGCGTCGCAAGTCGCAGCTGCAGGTGATCGTGAACCCGGACGTGGACGAGTTCGAGGCGAGCGTGCGTCGCGACCTCGAGTCGCTGCCGACCACCGAGGAACCGCGCAGCACGCGCCCGTAGCGCCGCCCGCGTCTCAGCTCACCGTGACGAAGGCGCGGAGGACGCGCGTGTTCGGCAGGATCCGTGCGACGTTCTCCATGTTCCGGGTCTCCTGGTAGTCCGACGCCTGCAGACGCAGTGCATGGCGACCGTGCGACAACCCGGCCGTCGAGATCCTGACGATGCCGCCCGCCAGCGTCGCTCTCCGCACGCGGCCGTCGACCGTCACGCGCAGAGACGACCGATCGACGCCCGAGCCCGTGTCGGCGAGCCTGACGCGTATCGCGTGACCCCGCTGCACGCTGCGGGTGAGCAGCTGCGCCTTCGGCGGCGCGATGTCGTCCACCCAGAGGCGGAACGTGAAGGCGCCCGCTCCGGCGGCGGTGCGGCTGTCGAAGACGATGTCGTAGCGCCCGGCGAGCGGCCGGATCGCACCCGCGACCGGAGTGCGCTCGCCGAAGGTCTCGAGGTACGGATTCAGGTTGAAGGGGAGCGCCGGATAGCCGGTGAGCCTGCTCTCGTCGCCTGCGATCATCACGCGCGGCTCGACTGCCACGCCGCGCGCGCGCGACGTGATGACGACGCCGAAGTTGGCCACCGGGCGCGCGATCCGGAGGCGAAAGACCTGCTCGGGGCCGGCGAGGCGTGCCGTCACGAGCCCACCCGGAGGCACCTGCGGGTAGCGATACGTGGTCACGAGCGACGCCCGGCCGCGTGTGTTGCCGCGGTAGCCACCCGGCCGGGTCAGAGGGGTCGTCTGCGCGGCGGCGAGCGCCGGATTGGACACGCGCAGCCAGAACGGGACTCGTCTCACGACACCGTTTCGCGTCAGGGTGACGTTGCCTCCAACCTCGCCGTCGGCCGTGCCCGTGAGTGCCGTGAGCTCGAGCGTGCCGGGAACCGCGACCGAGGCCGGCGCCTGCACGACGGTGTCGGCCGTGCTGCCGGCGACCGCGACGGCGACCGACCAGTCGCCTGCTCCGTCGCCCGCGTCGGTCAGCGCGATCGGTTGCGTGACGAGCGCGCCCGGCTCGAGCGGCCCGAAGGTGACGCTGCTCGGCGATGCCAGCACGAGCGGGTTGTCCGCGGCGACGAGGTCGACGAATCCCGCGCCGACGCGCGTCGGCGCCACCGGTGCGCCGGCACCGAGGGGCCGCGACGTGGCGACGAGGGCGCTCTTGACCTGGTCGGCAGTCCAGCCTGGATGCCGCTGCAGGAGCACGGCTGCGCCTCCCGACACGTGCGGCGCCGCCATGCTCGTCCCCGAGCTGGTGCTCCACCCGTCGGGGACGGAGGAGAGGATCTCGGTGCCGGGAGCGGTGACGTCGGGCTTCAGGCGCAGCGAGAGCGCGGTCGGCCCGACCGAGGAGAAGGACGCCAGATCCGCTCCGGTCGAGCCGACGTCCGCGGCCGCCACGGTGATCGCGCGCGCCGAGCTCCCGGGTGAGGACACCGACCCGAGGCCGAATTCCTCGAAGTCGTTCCCCGCGGCGACGACCGGTACGACCCCGGCCGCCGAGGCCGCGTCCAGCGCCAGCGCGACCACATCGCGGGTCGGCTCGATCTCGGGCTCGCCCAGCGACAGGTTGATCACGTCCATGCCGTCGGTCACCGCAGCCTCGATGGCGGCGACGAGCTCCGGGGCGTTCCCGTCGAGCCCGACCCCCGAGTCGGTCGGCACGGTCAGAGCCTTGTAGTTGCCGATGAACGCGCGCGGGGCCACGCCCGACAGCCGCTTGCCGTCCTCGGCGAGCGTGCGGTAGTTGCCGGCGGCGATACCGGCCACGTGTGTCCCGTGGCTCGATTGCTCGGGATCGAACGGCTTGGCGGCATGCTTCCAGGTCGCTCCGGGTGGCGGGAAGGCGCGCGCGACGATCACCTTCGCCGTCGTGTAGGCGGTCTGGCCCTTCGGGAAGCCGGGCGGCATCGTGTAGCCCGCCGGGTCGAAGAACGCGTGACGCTGGTCGACGCCGTCGTCGATGATCCCGATCTTCATTCCCCGTCCCGCCGTCGGCAGGCCGGCACCACCCCACAGCGCCGGCGCACCGATCTGGCCAGGGCTGCGGTCGAGGGCGGCCCGGTACGACGTGCCGTAGCTCACGTCGCGAACTCCGGGCAACGTGAGGAGTGCAGCGACCTGGCGGCGTGGCACGACGACCGCGACGCCGTTGGCCACCACGCGGTAGCGCCAGCGCGCCTCGGCGGCCGGGAGACGACGCGTGAGCGCCTCGACGAACCGGCGCTGTTCCGAGGTGATCCGCGTGGCTGCTGCCTTGCGGTTGGCACCTGCATACGCCAGCGGTGGAGTCGTGAGGGTGACGACGACCTCGGTCGTCGCCTCGCCCGTGTGTACAGGCACGCTGACGACGGGCCGGGCGCCGACGCAAGGGCGAGCGCGACAGCGGCCGTGAGCACGGCGAGGGGAACGAGGCGCATGAGGAGTTGGACGTCGGGAGCCCGGCGAATCGGCTGCCGGTAGAATGCCCATCCCGCGCGGATGTGGCGGAATTGGTAGACGCGCACGGTTCAGGTCCGTGTGCCCTTAGGGGCGTGGAGGTTCAAGTCCTCTCATCCGCATGCGCAACTCCTCGGGCGTTGCGCTAGAACTGCACGGCCCGTGACGGTCGTGCTCACCGGTTCTTCGTTGACGCTCGACGACGTCGGCGCCGTCGCGCGAGGCCTCGAGCAGGTCGAGGCACACCCCGAGGCGCTGCGAGCGGATGCGCGCCGCCCGCGAGGTCGTGGACGCACTGCGCGACGCGGGCACGGAGATCTACGGGGTCACGACCGGCGTCGGCATGCGCAAGTCGTTCCCGATCGAGGCCGCGGGCCACGACCGGCTACTCGTGCGGCAGCATCTGATCGGCCAGGGGGCGTCGGCGCCGGCGGATGTCGTTCGCGCGACAGCGGTCTGCATGGCGAACGTGCTGCTGCGAGGCACGACGCCCGCGCGGCCCGAGCTGGCACTGCTCGTCGTCGAGCGGCTCAACGCAGACCGCCTCCCGGCCGTGCGCTCGCTCGGCTCGATCGGCCAGGGCGACCTCGCTCCGCTGGCCGACCTCGCCGAAGGGCTGCTCGACGGGTTCGAGCTGGCCGCGGGCGAGGCGATCGCGCTGCTCAACCAGAACGCCTTCGCCGGCGGGTGGGGGGCGATCGCACTCGCGGACGTCGCTGACCGCTCCTCGACGCGCTCGACGTCGCCGGCGCGCTCGACCTGGAGGCGTTCGCCGCGAACCGCGACGCGCTGCATCCCGCCGTCGCGGACGCGCGGCCGTATCCGGGCCTCGCCGAGACGCTCACGCGCCTCGGCGGACTGCTCGAGGGGAGTGCAGTCGAACCGCGGAACCTGCAGGACCCGCTCAGCTTCCGCACCCTGCCGCAGGTGCACGGCGCCGCGCGCGACGCGCTGCGATTCGTGCGGGCCCAGGTCGAGACCGAGCTCAACGCCGCCCAGTCGAACCCGCTCGTCGTCGCCGGCGAAGGCAGGGTCGTCTCGGTGGGCAACTTCGAGGCGCTGCCGCTCGCGACCGCGCTCGACGTCGCGCGCCTCGCGCTGGCACCGGCCCTGACGAGCGCTGCGGAGCGAGCCGTGAAGCTGCTCCAGGCGTCGCTCACGGGTCTGCCCGAGGGTCTCGGCGCCCGTGCAGGGCTGGCCGAGAGCGCGCTCAGCGAGCTCGGCATCGCGATCCAGGCCTTCGCCGCGGAGGCGCGCCTGCTGGCCCAGCCGGTCTCGCTGGAGTCCGTCTCGACCACCCAGGCGGAGAGCATCGAGGATCGGATGACGATGGCGCCGCTTGCGGCACGCCGGCTCGCCGAGATGGCCGAGCTGGGCGCGCGCGTGGTCGCGGTCGAGCTGCTGCTCGCAGCCCAGGCCTGCGAGCTTCGCGGTCAGGAGCTCGGCGGCGGGACGGCGAGAGCGCATGCCGCCGTCCGTGGCGTCGCGCCCTTCGTCGGCGAGGGGGACGGGCTCCCCGATCTCGAGCCGCTCGTCGCGCTCGTGCGGTCGGGCAGCCTGTCGCGGCTCTGACCGGGCTCCTACGCGCCTGCGCCGTACGAGATCAGGCGACCTTCCTCCGCCGAGTCGAAGGCCGCGGCCGCCTCGTCGAGCGCCTGGCCGAGGGCGCGTAGCCGCGCCTGCAGCTCTTCCGGGTCGTGCCGGAAGTCGGTCAGCTCGGCGAGCTCCTGCAGGCGGCGTGCGGTGACGAGCGCCTGGTAGCGGGTCCATTCGACGAGCGCGATCTCGCGCGTGTCCGCCTTCAGCAGCGTCGGCAGGTCGGTCGGGTCGTCCAGACCGGCGACCGGCGCCCAGTACGAGGCGACGAGCGTGATCCGTGGATACCGCTCCTCGAGCCGGCAGGCGCGATGGAGCACGCGATGGCCCTG
The DNA here is from genome assembly GCA_963732985.1 of uncultured Actinomycetes bacterium. Taxonomy (GTDB): domain Bacteria; phylum Actinomycetota; class Thermoleophilia; order Gaiellales; family Gaiellaceae; genus Gaiella. The sequence goes on from CAVTBP010000011.1 coordinate 301,423, forward strand.
TTGCAGCACGGCCCAGCCGGCTGCGGGGAAGTCGGGAGCGGTGACGCGGTCGGGCGGCAGGCCGGCCCCGCCGACCAGCAGGTCGCGGCCTTCCTCGACCGGTCCGCGGAAGTACTCGAACCGGCCGCCGACCATCGGTCGCGGGTCGCTGACCATCAACACGTAGTCGAACGCCGTCGCGTCGCGATGCCATTGGTCGACGTTCTGCGACAGGTCGTCGGGCGCGTAGTTCAGATGGACCGCGTGATGGCTCACCGGATGAGGCTCGAGCGGCGCCTGTGCGAGCCGCCGGAGCAGGTCGAGCACGCTGGGGTCGTGGTACATCCCGCGCAGGAACTCCGACCGGTAGATCGAGCCGCGGACCTTCTTCGGGATGCGCTCGTCACCGACCGCGTACTGCTCGAGGGCGCCGCAGATCCGCTGCAGCGTCTCGACGCCGTCGTCGCTGAGGAAGCGAAACGGCGAGGTGATCGCGAGCGGGGAGAGCGCCGTCGGTCCCGGCGGCTTCCGCGCCCCATTCGTCGAGCAGCACGACGTTCGCCGGCTCGACGATCTCCAGGTGGCGTGCCGGATCCCAGGGCTCGTCCTCGGCGAGCAGCTCGAAGCCCGGTGGTGCGATCGATGTCTCGTGCATGCGCTCCTCCTCCGTCGTACCGGTGCGCCGAGTCTTCCATACGCCGTTGGCGTCGACGTGCGGCCGCGGGCGGTGTGAGAATCGCCGCGTGACGGCGATCGATCTGCATCAGCACCTCTGGCCCGCCGGGTTCGTCTCCGCGCTTCGCGCCCGGACGAGCGCCCCCTGCATCGCCGGCGACGAGCTCGTCACCGTCGAGGGCAGGTACGCGTTCGACGCCGGTGTGCACGACCCGGAGCGGCGCGTGGCGGCGCTCGACGACGACGGGATCGACGTGGCGGTCGTCTCGCTGCAGCCGACCCTCGGTCTCGAGCTGCTCTCGCCGCAGGAGCGCGCCGAGCTCGAGCAGGCCTGGCTGGAAGGGATCGGCGCCGTGGTCGCGGCGTCGCGGCGGACGGCTGCGCGCGTTCGCGCCCGGGCGTGTCGTCGAAGGCCTGCCCGGCGTGTCGGTCGGCGCCTCCGCGCTCCTCGACCTCGACGGCAACACGGCGCTGCTCGACGCGGTCGCGGCGGCGGGTGTCGTGCTCTTCGTCCATCCCGAGGCGGCCGGGCCCGCGCCGGGGCGGCCGGAGTGGTGGAGCTGGACGACCGGTTACACCTCCCAGATGCAGGCCGCGTACCTCGCGTGGCTGGCCGGCGGGCGGGAGCGCTGGCCGTCGCTGCGGATCGTGTTCGCCATCCTCGCGGGCGGGGCGGCGATTCAGCTCGAGCGTCTCGCGCAGCAGGGGGTGGACGTCCGCTCGTCGCTCGAGCCGAACGTGTTCCTCGACGTCGCGACGTACGGGCGGCGCGCGATCGAGCTCTGCATCGAGACCTTCGGTGTGCGGGCAGCTCGTGTACGGCAGCGACAGCCCCGTCGTCGATCCACGCGCCACTCTTGCGGCCGTCCGAGGCTTCGGCGATGCTGTCGCCAGGCTTATCCAGATCGAGACACCGGGGGTGCTGTTGCCGTGATCGACATCGCCGCTTGGCTTCGCGCCAGGGTTCCCGCCGATACCGATCTCGATCGACCGACGATGGTCGAGCTTGCCGCGGACATCGTGTCCGAGGAGCAGTTCTGGCAGCCGTTCGCGCGCCACGATGCCGAGACGCGGTTCTACCGGCAGCTGTACCGCGACCCGAACGTCGACGTCTGGCTCATCTGCTGGGTCAACGGGCAGAGCACCGGCTACCACGATCACGACCGCTCGTCGGGCGCCGTCTGCGTCTGCACCGGCACGCTGCTCGAGGACTGGTTCCGCGTCGAGGAGGACGGCTGGGTGCGCGAGCGGACGACCGAGCACGAAGCGGGGGGCAGGTTCGACTTCGACGCCGCCGACATCCACGGAGTGCGCCATCCGGGTGTCGGCGCATCGCCGCTCATCGTCGATCCACCTCTACTCGCCGGCGCTGTGGCGGATGGGGCACTACGAGCCCGGCCCACGCGGCATGCGCCGCGTGGGGGTCACCTACGCGGACGAGCTGCTCGACGTCGAGTAGCGCGGGCCGAGCACCACGAGGGGAGCCGAAGCCTGGCCCCGGTGCCCCTCGACGCTCCACCGGGCCTCCGCCGGACGTGTCCGGTCACGGCATGGCCCGACGGTGCGAAATGTAAAGGCTCTGAGCCTGATCGTGTTAAGCGATCGTGCCGATTTCTCCACAGCCGGGTGGCGCGAGGCCTCGGCCTCAGCCCGCCGTTCGGCCCTGCTCGCCCGGCTCGAGCGTGGCCGGGAAGCCCGGAGCCCGCAGGTCGGTGCCGACCGCGTCCTCGAGGAGCTTCACGACCATGGGCGACCACGCCGCGCCGCCGTACCGCTCGCGCGCACGGGCGTACGCCTGCTCGGCGAGCGACGCGAGCTCGAGCGGAACACCGGTGTCGCGGCCGAGGTCGAGCGCCAGCCCGAGGTCCTTCAGCGCGAGGTCGAGCGTGAAGCCGATGTCGTAGCTTCCGTTGAGGATCACCTGTCCCTCCGTCTCGTGCACGAAGCTCGTGCCCGAGCTGGCGCTGATCACCTCGAAGGCCTGGCCGAGGTCGAGCCCGGCGCGCCTGGCGAGCATGAGTGCCTCGCCGCACGCCACGAGATGGACGAAGGCGAGCATGTTCGTGATCACCTTCAGGTCCGAGGCAGCGCCCAGCGGACCGACGTGGAAGACCCGCTTGCCGATCGCGTGCAGCAGGTCGAGGTGCGCCTCCACGACTGCGGGATCGCCGCCCACGATCACCGTGAGCTCGCCGGTGGCGGCGAGGTGGACGCCGCCGGTGACGGGTGCCTCGAGCGTCTCCGCACCCTGCGCTCGGAGCAGTGCGGCGAGCCGGAGCAGCTCGTGCCGGTCGTTCGTGCTCGTGTCGATCCAGGTGGCTCCGGCGCGCAGCGTCTCGTGGATGCCGCCAGGGCCCGTCACGACCTCTGCCACGGCTGCGGGCGACGGTAGGCAGGTGATGACGACGTCGGCGTCGCGTGCGACTGCGGCGGGACTGTCTGCCCAGCGGCACCGGCGTCGAGCAGCGGTGCGGCGGCGCTGCGTCGCGGTCGTGCACGGCCAGCGCGTAGCCGGCGCGGAGCAGGCTGCCGGCGAGGTGCCGGCCGAGGCGTCCGACGCCGACGAAGCCGACCCTCATGGACCGGGCAGCGGATCCTCGAGCGGCGTGAGGTGCAGCTCGTCTCCGTCGTACGGATGGCGTGCGGCCACCTCCTCGTCCAGCTCGACACCGAGACCCGGCTCGGTGGGAGGGATCACGTAGCCGTCCTCCCAGCGGATCGGCTGCCGCAGGAGCTCCGCGTGAAAGCCGCTCCAGTCGAGGATCCCCTCGAGCAGGAGGAAGTTGGGGCTGCACGCGGCGAGCTGGATGTTGGCCGCCCCGATGATCGGGCCGCTGTAGAGGTGCGGCGCGATCTGCGCGTAGTGCGCCTCGGCGAGTGCCGCGATCTTCTTGCCCTCGAGCAGGCCACCGACCCGGCCGAGGTTGAGCTGCAGGATCGACGCGGCACCGGAGGCGAGGACGCGCGAGAACTCGTACTTCGTCGTGAGGCGCTCGCCGGTGGCGATCGGGATCGTCGTCGATCGCGCGACGCGGGCCATCTCCTCCGGTGCGTCGGGCGGAACGGGCTCCTCGAGCCAGAGAGGGTCGTAGGCCTCGAGCCTGCGGGCGAGCCGGATCGCACCGGACGGCGTGAACTGGCCGTGCGTGCCGAAGAGGAGGTCGCAGCTTCGCCCCACCGCCTCGCGCACGGCCCGGACGTACGACTCCGAGCGCTCGAGCGCCTCGAGATCGGGCTGGCGCGGGTCGAAGGCCGAGTACGGGCCGGCAGGGTCGAACTTCAGCGCCGTGAAGCCGCGGGCCACGTACTCCGAGGCCCGTTCGGCGGCCAGCGCCGGATCGGTGTAGACGTCGGCGCGGTCGCCGTCCTGCGTGTAGAGATACGTGTAGGCGCGCAGGCGCTCGTGCACGCGACCGCCGAGGAGCTCGTAGACGGGCTTCCCGACGGCCTTGCCGACGATGTCCCAGCACGCCAGCTCGATCCCGCTGAGCACGCCGACCAGCGAGACGTCGGGCCGGGCGGTGTAGCCGCGCGCGTAGACGCGCCGCCAGAGCGCCTCGATGCGGAACGGGTCGTGGCCGGCGACGTGACGCTCGAAGACGTCCTCGATCATCCGCTCGACGACCGACGGGTGGAAGGTCGCCGCGTACACCTCGCCGACGCCGACGATCCCGTCGTCGGTCGTGAGCTGGAGGAAGACGAAGTAGCGTCCGCCGAACGACGGCGGTGGGTTGCCGACCACGAAGACCCGCAGCTGCTCGATCTTCACGAGCGGCCGTTGCCTACGAGCGTCGCGCGTCGAACGAGGGCAGCCAGCTGATCAGATCGGAGAGCGTCGCGCCCAGCTCGCGCAGGTCGGCGACGATCAGCTTCGCGGCGCTCGGGCGTCATCCGGCACACGGGCACGCACGTGGTCAGCGCCGCGATGGTGACGCCCTCGCCGTTGACCACCGGCGCCGAGGCGGCGTAGAGACCCTCCGCCGTCTCTTCCCAGTTCTCGGCGTAGCCACGCTCGCGGACCTCGGCCAGCAGCTCCTGCAGCTCCGCGACCCCGTTCAGCCGCCGCCCGGTGGGGGTGACGAGGAGCTGCCCGCCGAACATGGCAGCCACGGCGGGCGGGGGAGACGAGGCGAGCACGACACGGCCGCTCGCCGAGGAGAAGGCCGGCGTCTTCGACCCGACGTGCGTCACGAGGCGCACGGGCTGCGACGTCTCCTCGAGCGCGATGAAGAGCGACTCCACACCGTCGAGGACGGCGAGCGCGATCGTCTCGTCGTGACGCGTGAGGAACCGCGCAGCCACCGTGCGGAACGCCGTCACGATCGGGAGCTCGGCCGAGCTGGAGCCCAGGCGCAGCGCGCGGATCCCGAGCGCGAAGCGGCCGTCGGCGTCGCGCACCGCCCACCCGCGATCGACGAGCACGGCGCAGATTCGGTGCAGCGTGCTCTTCGCGGTGCCGAGCTCGCGTGCCATCTCGGACAGGCCGAGCGGCGCCTGGGCCGCGAGCAGGTCGAGCACCGCGAGCGTCGCATGGACGCCGGTGGACGTCCCTTGCCTGCCGCCAGCGGTCTTCGAGCTCGTGCCGGAGACGTCGACGCTCACGTAGCTGAGCGTACCCCTTTGTCGAACGGGTTTCCAGATGGGGAACAACCGGGGTTGACATGACACCCTCGAGCGCGGCAGACTCGATCCTCAGCGTGGGACAGAAGTCCAAGTGCAGAACCGCCGCGCCGGTGCCAGTCTCGCCGCCAACCGAGGCGTGCTCGCCGACGTCGTAGCCATGAGAGCGCTCGTCGAGCGCCACGGACCTAGGAGGGCCGGATGGACAGGGAGACGAGGAGGGCGATCGAGGAGTACCGCCGCAGCGAGGCGGGCCCGATCGAGAACAACCTGATCGACGAGCTCGTCGCAGGCGAGCTGGACCGGAACGAGTTCCTCCAGCGCGCGGGCATGTTCGGGCTGTCCGCGACGATGATCGGTGGCCTGCTCGCCTACGTCGGTGAGGCGCAGGGCGCGCAGAGCGCGCCCGCGCGGGACGCCGTCAAGCGCGGCGGCACGCTACGCGTCGGCATCACGGTCTGGGGCGGCTCGCTCGAGCCATACCTGCTCAACGAGGGCGGGTCGCTGGCGTTCGCCGGCATCCCGGCCGAGTACCTGACGTTCACGAACCCCCAGGGCAGGGTGTTGCCGTGGCTCGCGACGAGCTGGAAGCCGAACGCCAACGCGACGGTCTGGACGTTCCAGATCCGGAGAGGCGTGAAGTTCCACAACGGCAGGACGCTCACCGCGAGAGACGTCGTCGCGAGCATGAGGCAGTACGTGAGCGCAAAGGGCTCGAACGCGGGCCTGACCCCGTACTTCGACCCCGCGGGCGTTACGGCGAGGGGCGACTACACCGTGGTCTTCCGGCTCAAGCAGCCGATCGGCGTGTTCCCGTACCTGGTCAGCCAGACGACGTACCAGGCGCCCATCCAGCTCGCGGCGACCGCAGCCAAGCCCGGGACGTGGGTCGCCGCCGGGATGGTCGGCACCGGGCCCTTCAGGGTCACGAAGTACACTGACAAGCGGAGCGCCGAGCTCGTCGCCTTCGCGAACTACTGGGGTGGTCGCCCGCCGCTCAACGGCGTCAGGATCACCTTCTACCAGGGCAGTGCGCCGCTTGTGCTTGCGCTCAGGGCGGGGCAGATCGACCTCGCGATGCAGCTCTCGCCGCAGGAGGCACAGCCCTTCAGGCGCAACCCGAAGTACACCTACTACGCGCAGCCGACCGCGGCGCATCGTCAGGTCTGCATGCGAACCGACATTGCCCCCTTCAGGGACGCACGGGTTCGCCGCGCGGTGGCGCTCGCCATCAACCGGCCGGAGCAGGTCGCGAAGATCATGCTCGGAGCGGCCCAGATCGGCAACGACAGCCCGTTCTGGAAGGGATTCGTCTCCACCGACCGGTCGACCAAGCAGCGCACGCAGAACCTCGCGCTTGCGAGGGCGCTGTTGAGCGCGGCCGGGGCGGAGAACCTGAAGGTCAACCTCACGACGTGGAACTTCCTCGACCACACCGACCACGCGGCATCGATCCAGGCGTACGCCCGCGAGGCGGGGATCGAGATCGGCCTCGAAGTCATGGACGTCGGCAGGTACTACGACTCGGAGCCGGCCGGCGCCGACTACGCCACCACGACGCCGTGGCTGAACCGGCCCTTCACGCTGACCGAGTACGGCGCCCGGGGGGTTCCGAACGTGTACATCACGCGGGCCTACATGTCGACAGGGATCGGCGACTGGAACGCCTCGCACTACAACAACGCCGAGTTCGACACGCAGGCCAGGGCGTACCTCGGCGCCGCGGAGGTCGCAAAGCAGCGCGCGGCCACGAAGCGGATGGCGGGCATCCTCCTCCGCGACACACCGGTGATCACCGACTACTTCATCACCTACGTGACGGCGAGCTCCTCGAGGGTCAAGAACTACGTCCCCGAGGGCCTCTCGCACATCCGCCTGGCCAAGGTCAGCCTGGGTTAGCGGGCTACGCGAAGTGCGGGCGGCGAACGTGTCTCGATCCGGCGCCGCCCGCCCTTCGCTTTCTCCGAGGCGCCGGTGACTCGCTTCCTTCTCAAGCGCATCGGCCTCGCGCTGATCACGCTCTTCCTGCTCAGCGTGATCATCTTCGCGATCTCGACCATCCTCCCGGGCAACGTCGGACGTGCCGTGCTCGGGCCGTTCGCCACCCAGGAATCGGTGGACGCGCTCAACGAGCAGCTGGGGACGGACCGGTCGCTCTTCGTCCAGTACACGGACTGGGCGGGCGGGCTTCTGCAGGGCGATCTCGGGATGTCGGGGACGAAGCAGGTCCCCGCCTGGGATCTGCTCGAACCGGCGCTCCTGAACTCGCTGAAGCTCGCGCTCGTCGCTTTCATCATCTGCGTCCCATTCTCGATCCTCGGGGGTGTGATCGCCGCTCTCCGCTACGGCAAGCTGACCGACAAGTCGATCACGGCGACGGGCATCTCTCTGGCGGCGATGCCGGACTTCGTCACCGGGATCGTGCTCATCCTCGTCTTCTCGATCTGGCTCGGCTGGCTGCCGGTGACCGCGCAGTGGGAGGAGGGCGCCGGTCCACTGACGCAGGTCGAAGTACCTGCTGCTGCCCGCGATGACGCTCACCGTCGTCCTCTTCGGGTACATCGCCCGCATCACCCGCGCGGGGGTGATCGAGGCGCTGGACTCGGACTACACGCGCACCGCCTCCCTCAAGGGGCTCCCGTCCTCCGTCGTCGTGCGCAGGCACGTGCTCCGGAACGCTCTGCCGCCGACGATCGCGGTCGTCGCCGTTCAGATCGGCTATCTCTTCGGCGGGCTCGTCGCCGTCGAGTATCTCTTCAACTACCAGGGGATCGGCCTGCTCGTCCTCGAGGCCGCGCGCCAGAAGGACCTGCCGCTGCTCACTGCCGGGGTGCTGGTGATCGCGATCGTCTACCTCGTCGTGACGCTGGTCGCCGACATCCTCTACGCGCTGCTCAACCCGCGCATTCGCTACGGCAGCCTCGAGTGAGCACGCTCGCGCCGACGCCACCGGTGCCCGCCCGCTCCGAGGCGCGCACGGCGCGCTCGGAGCGGCTGCGTCTGCTCCTCCGCTCGCCGACCGTCGTCGTCGGCGCACTCGTGATCGGGTTCTGGATCTTCTGCGCGCTGTTCCCGGGTCTGGTCTGCCCCTACAACCCGATCTTCGACAATCACTTCCCACCGAACGAGCCGCCGACCTGGGGTCATCCGTTCGGCACGGACACGAACGGCCGCGACGTCTTCTCGCGGGTGCTCGCCGGCTCGAGAGACATCCTCGTGATCGCGCCGCTCGCGACGCTGATCGCCACGGTGCTCGGCACGACGCTCGGCCTCGTCACGGGCTACCTGCGCGGGGTCGTCGACGACGTCGTGAGCCGGTTCGTCGACGCCGTGCTGGCGCTGCCCCTGATCGTGACGGCGATCCTCATCGTGACCGCCGTCGGCGAGACGGGCAATCGGGTCGTGATCGTCATCATCGGGCTGGTCTTCACGCCCGTGATCTCACGCACCGTCCGCGCCGCTGTGCTCGCCGAGACCGAGCTCGACTACGTGCAGGCCGCGCGGCTCCGGGGCGAACGGGCGCCGTACATCATGTTCTCGGAGATCCTTCCGAACGTGATGGCCGTGGTCGTGGTCGAGTTCACGGTGCGGCTCGGCTACGCGATCTTCGCCATCGCGACGCTCGGCTTCCTCGGCTTCGGTGTCGCGCCGCCGTCGCCGGCCTGGGCGGCGCAGATCAACCAGTACTGGACGCTGATCGACCCGTACTGGTGGATGACGCTGTTCCCGGCGCTCGCCATCGCGAGCCTCGTCATCGCGGTGAATCTCGTCGCCGACGGCGTCCGTGAGGTGTACGAGCGGTGAGCGACGACACGGAGCGGGCCCTCGACGTCTCGGACCTCGAGCTCGTCTATCGCGTGCGCGGGATCGACCGGCCCGTCCTCCGCGGCGTGTCGTTCTCGATCGAGCGCGGGCGCTCGTACGGTCTCGTCGGCGAGTCCGGCTGCGGGAAGTCGACGGTCGCGCTGGGAATCGTGCGGTACCTCCCGCGCAACGGCCGCGTCTCGGGCGGGAGCGTGTCGGTCGCGGGCCGGGACGTGCTCTCGCTCGGTGCGAAGGGGCTCCGCGACTACCACGCGAGAACCGTGTCGATGGTCTACCAGAATCCGGGCGCCGCGCTCAATCCGAGCCTGCGCGTCGGCACGCAGGTGGCGGAGGCGTTCACCGTGCTCGGAATCTCGAGTCGGGATGCGGAGCAGCGCGTCCGAGACGCGCTCGTCAAGGTTCAGATCGCAGACCCGTCGAGCGTGATGAGCCGCTACCCGCACCAGCTCTCGGGCGGCATGCAGCAGCGTGTCGTGATCGCCATGGCGCTCGCCAAGGACCCGGCGCTCCTGATCCTCGACGAGCCGACGACCGGTCTCGACGCGACCGTCGAGGCGGAGGTGCTCGATCTCGTCGCGCAACTCCAGGCCGAGCTCGACACGGCGGTGCTCTTCATCAGCCACAACCTCGGCGTGATCTCGAAGATGTGCGATCGCGTCGGCGTGCTCTACGCCGGGCGGCTGGTCGAGGAAGGGCCCGGTCGAGACCGTCCTGCAGGACCCGCGTCATCCGTACACGGTCGGTCTGCTGCGCTGCATCCCGCGGGGAGGCGTGCGCAAGGATCACGGGCGGCTCGACACGATCCCCGGGTTCCTGCCCAGCCTCGGCGCGCACATCCCCGGGTGCGTGTTCGCCGACCGCTGCGCGCTCGCGGACGACCGCTGCCATACGGAGGAGCCGGCGGTGACCGAGGTCGACTGCCGGGCACCTCACGCGCTGCTTCTACCAGGAGCAGGCGCGCCACCTGCCGCGCGCGGAGGTCGCCGACCTCGCGCTCCCGGACGTCGACCGCGACCTCGAACCGCTGATGCGGATGGACAACCTCGGCAAGGTGTTCCACCAGCGCGGTCACGACGTCCACGCGCTCGCCGACGTGAGCGCCTCGATCTGGCCGGGCGAGACCCTCGGGCTCGTCGGCGAGTCGGGGAGCGGCAAGACGACGCTGGCGCGGACGCTGCTCGGGATCGTCGCCCCGACGACCGGCACCGCCACGCTCGACGGGAAGGTCGCTCGCGCCGCGTGTACCAGAAGCGGTCGCGCGACGATCTGCGGTCGCTCCAGATCGTCTTCCAGAACCCGGACTCGGCGCTCAACCGGCGCCACTCGGTGCAGCGCATCCTGCTCCGCTCGATGCGGAAGCTCGCCGGAATCAGCGGGCGGCCGCCGGACGCGCGCCTGCGCGACCTCGCCTCGCGCGTGCGGGTCACCGAGCGCACGCTGACGCAGAAGCCCGTGCAGCTCTCCGGCGGGCTCAAGCAGCGCGTCGCGATCGCGCGCGCGTTCGCCGGCGACCCGAAGCTCGTCGTCTGCGACGAGCCGACCTCGGCGCTCGACGTGTCGGTGCAGGCGGCGATCCTCAACCTGCTCGTCGAGCTGCAGGCGGAGCAGCGCGTCTCGTACCTCTTCATCTCGCACGATCTCGGCGTCGTGCGGTACATCTCCGACCGCATCGCCGTGCTCTACCTCGGCCGCGTGCAGGAGATCGGCCCGGCCGACGTCGTCTTCGACGGCCCGCATCACCCGTACACGGAGGCGCTGCTGTCGGCGGTGCCGACGATCGACGGCGGCGGGCGCGATCGCATCCGCCTGCAGGGCGACGTCCCGAGCGCCGCCGACCCGCCGTCGGGCTGCGTGTTCCACACGCGCTGCCCACGCAAGGTCGGCGCGATCTGCGAGGAGGAGGAGCCGCCGCTCGTCGAGGTCGAGCCGGAGCATGCGATGCGCTGTCACATCCCGATCGAGGAGCTGCGGCGCCTGCAGGCCAAGGTGCCCGAGACCGTCGCATGAGGATCCGCGGCGCGGTGCTGGAGCAGACGGGCGGGCCGCTCGACGGTGTGCGAGCTCGACCTCGCGCCGCCCGGCGCCGAGGAGGTGCTCGTCCGTCTCGGCGCGAGCGGCGTCTGCCACTCGGACTACAACGCGATCGACGGCACCGCCGAGACGCGCTGCCCGGCCGTGCTCGGCCACGAGGGGGCCGGCGTCGTCGAGGCGGTCGGGCCGGCGTGACCCGCGTGGCGGTCGGCGATCACGTCGCGCTCTCGTGGGCGCCGTCCTGCGGGGCGTGCGAGGAGTGCCTGCGCGACCTGCCGTGGCACTGCTCGACGGCGTGGCCGGCCATGGGCACCGGCGGGCTGATGGACGGGACACCGCGGCTCTCGCGCAACGGGGCGAGCCGGTCTTCCACTACTCGTTCCTCTCGACCTTCGCCGAGGCGTGCGTCGTCCCCGAGCGCTCGTGCGTGCCGATCCCGCGCGACGTCCCGTTCGAGATCGCCGGGCTCGTCGGCTGCGCGGTCAGCGACCGGGGTCGGCGCCGTCTGGCGCACCGCGGGCGTGCGACCCGGCGAGCGGGTCGCCGTGATCGGCTGCGGCGGGGTCGGGCTCTCGGCGCTGATGGCCGCGGTCGCCGTCGGCGCCGAGCCGGTGATCGCGGTCGACACGGCGCCGCAGAAGCTCGACGTGGCGCGCTCGTTCGGCGCCACCGCACGCCGTGCCGTGGCAGGGCAGCGCCGAGGCGACCGCGGAGGCGATCCGTGACGCATCGGGCGGCGGCGTCGACTACGCGATCGAGGCGACCGGGCGCCCGGAGGCGATGCTCGCGGCGTTCCTCTCCACCCGCGCGCGCGGGGCGGCGGTGCTGATCGGCATCCCGCGCGAGGACGCGGTCGTGTCGCTCCCGGCGCTGACCATCCCGCGCCTGGAGCGCCGCGTGCTCGGCTCGATCTACGGGTCGACGCGACCGGAGCGCGACTTCGGCACGACGCTCGATCTCTATCGCAGCGGCCGCCTGCCGCTCGACCGGCTCGTCTCGCACCGGCTGCCGCTCGACGAGGTCGAGCACGGCATTCGAGCTGATGCAGTCCGGCGACGCGCTCCGCGTCGTCCTCGACCTGACAGGGAGGAGCCGCATGAGCCCCGACGAGCTCGACGGTCGGATCGGCGAGGGTTGGAGCGGCGAGGCGCCCGACGGCTCGCACGTCAACGTCGTGCTCGCGCGGCGCGGCAGCCCGACGGCGGCGGCGGCGATCTCCATGCTCGCCCAGCCCTCGCCCGGGCACACGCCGGTGCTCGTCTGCGTCGGCGAGACCCCGCAGCAGTACGAGCCGGTCTGGCCGCCGACGCTGATGATGAACAAGGCGACGGCCACGGACGACCGCCATCAGACGATCACCTGGGGCGCGGCGCAGCTCGGCGTCGCGCAGGGTGTGCTCGACGCGGTCGCCGACGGCCTGATCGAGGCGAGCGGCGACCTGCTGGTGCTCGTCGCGGTCTGGGTCGACCCGGGCGCGAGCGACGAGACGGCGGTGCGGCTCGCGAACCGCGCCGCCGTGCGCAAGGCGATCGGCGTCTGCGTCGAGGGGCGCGATCCGGCCGCTGCCGCCGCGCTCGTCGAGCGGCGCGACTCGCTCGCGAGCCCGTTCTACGGCGGCGACTGATGCGGATCACCGCCGTCGAGACGCGCACCTACCGGTATCCGCTCGACCCGCCGTTCTCGCCCTGCGTGGGATCCCGTGCCGCGCGAGCACCAGGACGCGACGATCGTCGTCGTCCACACCGACGACGGGCTGACGGGCGTCGCGTCGGGCGGCGACGGCCTGCCCGACCGGGCCGCCTCGAGCGCCTGCTGTCGGGGTCGACCCGCTGCGCACCGAGGTCGTGCGCGAGAGTCTGCGAGACGGTCGACTTCCACGGCGGCCGGCCGTGGGCGGTCGAGGTGGCCGTGTGGGATCTCGTCGGCAAGGCGCTCGACGAGCCGGTCTGGAAGCTGCTCGGTGGTCGCAGCGAGCGGCTGCTCGCCTACGCGTCGAGCGGCGAGCTCGTCAGTCGGCGGACGAGCGCGCGCGGCGGTGCCTGGCGCTCGTCGAGCACGGCGTCCGTGCCGTGAAGATCCGCTTTCACCGGCCGGACTGGCGTGAGGACCTGGCCGTCGTGCAGGCGGTGCGCGACGCGGTCGGTGACCGGCTGGAGATCATGGTCGACGCGAACCAGGGCTGGCGCATGCCGGGCGACCGCGCGCCGCGCTGGGATGTCGCGACCGCGGCGCAGTGCGCGCGCGCGCTCGAGGAGCTCGGCGTCTACTGGCTCGAGGAGCCGCTCCGCACCGACGACCACGACGGGTACGCGGCGCTGCGCAGTCGCACCGGCATGCGCCTCGCCGCCGGTGAGATGGTGCGTCACGCAGCCGAGGCGCGCGACCTCGCGCTGCGCGGTCTCGTCGACGTCGTCCAGTCCGACGTGCTCTTCGTCGGCGGGCTCGGCGGCTGCCGGCGGATCGCCGCCCTGTGCGACCTGCACGGCCGCGCCTGGTCGCCGCACACCTGGTCGAACGGGCCTGGGCTCGTCGCCAACCTGCACGCCGCGCTCGCGTTCTCGACGGTGCCCTTCGTCGAGGTGCCCTACGACCCGCCCGCCTGGTCGCCCGAGCGCCGCGACTGGCTGCTCCGAGCGCCGCTGGAGATCGAGCCGGACGGAACGATCGCACCACCGCCGGGCCCGGGACTCGGGCTCGATCTCGATTTCGATGCGCTCGAACAATGGAGGACGGGATGAAGATCCGGGCTGCAGTCCTGCGTCACCCGAGCACGCCGGTCGAGATCGAGGAGGTCGAGCTCGACCCGCCGAAGGCCGGTGAGGTGCTGGTTCGCGTCGCGGCCGCCGGCGTCTGTCATTCCGACCTGCGCTACGCGGACGGTGAGCTGGGACGAGGGTCACTGGCCGATGGTGCTCGGTCACGAGGGAGCGGGCGTCGTCGAGGAGGTCGGTGCCGGCGTCACCCACGTGGCACCCGGCGATCACGTCTCGCTCTGCTTCGTGCCGGCCTGCCGCAGCTGTCGCTACTGCCTCGCCGGCAAGCCCAACCTGTGCCTGCTCGTCGCCGAGCACGGGTCGACCGGGATGCTCATGGACGGCACGAGCCGTCTCCGGCTGGCCGACGGGACGACGCTCAAGCACGGCCTGCGGACGGCGTGCTTCGCCGACAGGACCGTCGTCGCGGCGGGCGGCGCCGTGCCCATTCCCCGTGAGCTGCCGCTCTGGCAGGCGGCGCTGCTGGGCTGCGGCGTGGTCACCGGCATGGGAGCGGTTCGCAACGTCGCAGGCGTGCGCCCTGGCGAGTCGGTCGCCGTGTTCGGCTGCGGGGGTGTCGGCCTGCAGGTGATCGCGGGCGCGCGCCTCGCCGGCGCAGACCCGATCGTCGCCGTCGACCGTGTCCCCGAGAAGCTCGACCTGGCGCGCGCCCAGGGCGCCACCGACACGATCGAGGCGAGCGCCGACGCGAAGCCCGTCAGCGCCATCCGGCGGCTCACCGACGGCGGCGTCGACTACGCGTTCGAGGTGATCGGGAGAGCCGACACGATCAGGCTCGCCTGGGGCGCCATTCGTCCGGGTGGCACGGTCGTCGTCGTCGGGCTGGCCCCCGCGGGGGTGGACGCGAGCGTGCCGGCGATCGAGTTCCTGTCCGACAAGTCCCTCAAGGGCACCTACTACGGCTCCGGAGACCCGGCGGCCGAGCTGCCGGAGCTCGCCGCGCTGGCTCTTCGCGGCGAGCTCGACCTCGCCGGGGTGGTGACGCATGTCGACACGCTCGACGGCGTGTCCGCGGCGTTCGACCGGCTCCGCCGGGGAGAGGGCGCACGTACAGTTCTGCTCGTCGACGCCGAGCTGGCCGGGCGTCCCGAGTAAGGAGCTTCCGATGACGACGATGACCGACCTCGAGGCCCCCGAGGCGCGCGATGTGCGCCGCCTCGCCGAGGGGCTCGACATCCGCACCAGGGCGTTCGTCGACGGTGCGTACGTCGACGCTGCGAGCGGCGAGACCTTCGCCAAGATCAACCCGGCGACCGGTATCGAGGTCGCGCAGGTCGCGGCAGGCGACGCAGAGGACGTCGACCGCGCCGTCCGCGGGGCGCGCGCTGCGTTCGAGTCGGGCGTCTGGTCGCGCTCGGCGCCGAGGCAGCGCAAGAAGGTGCTGACCCGGTTCGCGGCGCTGATCGAGGAGCACGCCGACGAGCTCGCGCTGCTCGAGACGATCGACATGGGCAAGCCGATCCGCGACGCCCGGCGCGTCGACGTGCCGCTGGCCGCGCAGTGCATCGCCTACTACGGCGAGGCCGTGGACAAGGTCTACGACGAGGTCGCACCGACGGATCCGACCGCCGTGGTGATGATCCGGCGCGAGCCGCTCGGCGTCGTCGGCGCGGTCGTGCCGTGGAACTTCCCGCTCATGATGGCCTCGTGGAAGATCGGCCCCGCACTCGCGACCGGCAACAGCGTCGTGCTGAAGCCGGCCGAGCAGTCACCGCTGACGGCGCTGCGGATTGCAGAGCTCGCCATCGAGGCCGGTCTGCCCGAGGGTGTGCTCCAGGTCGTCCCGGGGTTCGGCGAGACCGCCGGTCAGGCGCTCGGCCGGCACATGGACGTCGACATGATCGCGTTCACCGGCTCCACCGAGGTCGGCAAGTACTTCCTGCGCTACAGCGGCGAGTCGAACATGAAGCGCGTGGCGCTCGAGTGCGGCGGCAAGTCGCCGCACGTCGTGCTCGGCGACTGCGGCGATCTCGACGCAGCCGCGCAGGCCGTCGCCTGGGGCGTCTTCTACAACCAGGGAGAGGTGTGCAACGCGGGATCGCGGCTGCTCGTGCACGAGTCGGTGCGGGAGCCCTTGCTGGAGCGCGTCGTGGCGGTGGCCGAGCGGATCCGGCCCGGCGACCCACTCGATCCGAAGACCCGGATGGGTGCGATCGTCGACGACCGGCAGCTCGACCGCGTGCTCGGCTACATCGAGTCCGGCAAGAGCGAGGGTGCGAACCTGCACCTCGGCGGCGGGCGCGTGCTCGAGGAGACCGGCGGCTTCTTCGTCGAGCCGACGATCTTCGAGGCAGTCTCGAACGAGATGACGATCGCGCGCGAGGAGATCTTCGGGCCGGTGCTCTCCACGATCGCGTTCGAGGACGAGGCCGACGCGCTCACGATCGCGAACGACACGATCTACGGGCTCGCCGCGGCGGTGTGGACGAGCGACGTGACGAAGGCGCACCGCTGGGCTCGCGACCTGCGGGCGGGCGTGGTGTGGGTGAACACGTTCGACGCCGGCGACATCACGTCGCCCTTCGGCGGGTTCAAGCAGTCCGGCTTCGGTCGCGACAAGTCGATCCACGCGCTCGAGAAGTTCACGGACCTCAAGGCGATCTGGATCAACGTCGGTTAGCCCGGCGCGGCGCTGCCGGCAGCGGATCTCGTGCCGTAACCGGGGCGCGTCCGCGTATCGGGCCGCCGCCGGGCCCGTGAGTCAGCCGTTGCTCGCCCGCCAGGCCGTTCAGCACGGCCAGCACCTTGTCGGCGTGCGTGTCGGGATCGACGTTGCGGAGCACCTTCGCCACGTTGCCGTCCGCGTCGATCACGAACGTCGACCGCTCGAGCCCCATGTAGGTCTTGCCGTAGTTCTTCTTCTCCACCCACGTCCCGTACTGCTCGGCGACCGCGTGCTCGGGGTCGGCCAGCAGCGTGAAGGGGAGCGAGTACTTCTCCTTGAACCGCGCCTTTGAGGCTTCGTCGAGCACGCTGACACCGAAGACGAGCGCGCCGGCGCGCTCGAACTCGCCCCACGCGTCCCGGATCGCGCACGCCTGCCGCGTGCAGCCGGGCGTGTCGTCCTTGGGATAGAAGTAGACGACGACCGGCTTGCCGCGTAGCGCGGACAGCCGCACGGCTGCGCCGCTGTCACTCGTCAGCTCGAAATCCGGAGCCGCTTGTCCCTCCGTCACCATCTCGTCTGCTCCCTTGTCCGCTGTGGTCGTGTCCGGGGTCGGGTCCCGCCAGCCCACTCTAGACCGCGCAGGGTCGGCAAGACGGCATGGCGCGCGAATCACGCGACGGCGCGCAGGGACAGCGGGTTCTGCCCCGGCATGTCCGTTGCAGGCGGGTCGACTCGGCTAGGCTCGCCGACGTGTCCGGGGCGCACCAGGTCGTCGGCGCGATCGCCATCGCCGTCTGCGCGCTCGCGGCGCTGATCGGCGGCTACTCCTACTGGCGCAAGCGCGGGGCGGGGTCGCTCACGACGCACGCGCTCGCGCTGGCGCAGACCGCCCTCGTGGCGCAGGTCGGGATCGGGCTGCTGCTGCTCGCAGACGACCGGCGCGCGGGCGACGAGCTGCACTACGCCTACGGCTCGCTGGCGCTGGCGGCGGCGCTGGCGCCCTGGTTCTACGCGCCGGCTGCGGGCCCACGCCGCTTGCTGTGGTTCGCCTGCATGACCGCGCTCGCCGGCGCCCTTGCCGTGCGTGCTTTCATGACCGGGTCGTGATGCGCCTCTACCGCAGCGGCCTCGTGCGCGGGCTCGCGCTCGTCGACCGTCGTCTCCGTGCTGATCGTCGCGCTCTCGGCGCAGTGGTCGCTCACGGTCGTCGGCGCGATCCTCTGGGTCGCGTTCCTCGTCGCGATCGCGTTCTTCCTCGTGCGCCTGTACCGGGAGCGACGCGGCGAGACCGACCACTGGACGCAGCGTGGCCGCGTGACGTTCGCCGGCGCCATCGTGGTCGCGTTCGTCGACGTGCTGCTCGCGTTCCTGCTCGGGCCGTCGCGCGGCGATGCCGTGATCTTCTTCGTCGTCCTCGCGGCGTGTGTCTACGCGGCCGTGCGCACCTGGCGCACCGAGCAGCGACTCGCCTGAGGGGCTACGCCTCGACGCGGGCGGCGGCGCCGTCGAGCGCGTCGAGCGCCGCGCGGATCGGCACCAGCCGGCCGACGAAGATCGGGGTGTCGCGCTCCGTCCAGCGCGACGCCTCGGTCTCGCGCAGCGTCATCATCAGGTGCATGAAGTCGGCCGGCTCCTCGCACTCGAAGGCCGGCATGAACTCCTGGTCGTCGATCCCGAACGAGTACGTCGTGTGGTTCGTGACCGTGACGAACTTGCCGCCGACCTCGGCGTGCTCCTTCATCGCCGCGGCTCGCTCCTCGAACGTGAGGAAGTACCACGGTCGCAGCTTCACGAACGGGTACACGACGAGGTACGGCGCGTTGCGTGGGAGCACGCGACCCTGCCGCACGCGCTTCTTGTCCGTGTAGGCGGAGGGCTTGGTGGTGGCGAGGTAGGAGTGGGGCGTCTCGAGCCAGCCCGCGAGCGGTGTCCCGTTGAGCGCCGCACCCGAGCTCGAGCAGGTCGTCGTAGCGCTCGGTGATCTGCCAGAGGAAGAAGTCGGCCTCGGGCCGCACACCCGTCAGCGAATAGGCGCGTAGACCCTCCATTCGCTCGGCCCAGTCCTCGACCACGTCGGCGAACGCATCCTTGGCCGCGAGCCGCTCCTCGACCGGCAGACGGCGCCACGCCGGGTCGACGCGGAAGAAGCGATAGGAGACGTACTGCCCCACCGGGAGCCCTTCGACGCGCTCGTAGGCCGGCTGCTCGGCGCTCACGGCGAGAATGGTACGCGGGCCTCCAGCTCACGGCAGCTGCAGCTCGGCGCTCTCCCGCAGCGCGGGAATGCCCGGGTTGACGGGATGGGTCAGGGTGAGCTGGAACCGGAACGATCCGTTGCCGAGGGTCGCGCCCTTCAGCGACGCGACGACGGTCGTGTCCGCGCGGCCGTACCCGCGCCGCACGGCCGCTGTGCCACCGGTCGCCGACCGCGTCACGCGCAGCTCCCAGAGGCAGTCGAGGTCGCAGCGCAGCCGTACCTCGCGTTCGCCGCCGGAGAACTCGGCCGCGGTCGGGAACCGAACCTGCGACGGAGCCACGTCGAGCCCGAGACCCTGGCAGCGCGCGATCGAGCCACCGCGCGTGCGCTCGAGCGCGTCGCGCACCGCCCGGAGGCTCGACTTCGGCGTCCCGTCCGCGTAGTAGACGCCCGACTGCCAGCTGAGGCGCGCATGCTCGTCGTGCGAGTGGAAGAGCAGCATGCCGACGACGTTCGGCTGGCAGAAGGCGAGCCGCAGCCCGCGCTGGTAGTAGGTCGCCTGCTTCGCCTCCGGGACCGGAAGCGTCGTCGTCGGCTCGTTGCCCGTGTAGTGCTTGAGCTTGCCCTTCGGGATCTGCGACTCGATCCCGAACTCGTCGTAGAGGATGGGCAGCGCCGAGCCCGCCTGCGCCGTGCCGTCGAACGCCTGGCCGAGCAGCCGCACGAGCTTGTCGTAGTCGGCGAGGCCGATCGTGCGTGATGTTCGGATGCCGCGACGTCGGGCGACTGCGACGAGTTGTCCGGGTACGGGTGGAACGAGAACCCGTCCATCACCGGGGCCTGGCGGCCGCTGGCGCGGTAGGCGGTGCCGAGGTCGCGGATGAACTTCGTCGGCGAGTGCGTGTGGCGCATGCCCCTCGGGTTGTCGTTCCCACGCGGCGCCAGCGCGCCGCCCCAGACGCGGACGCCAGGATCGACGGCCTTGATCGCGTCGTACACCGGCGCGAGCAGCGCGAGGTACGCGGGGGCGGCAGCGTTCGACCCGTCGGGGTTGAACTGCGGCAGCCAGAAGCGGTTGAGGTTCGGCTCGTTGCCGACGATCACGTCGTCGAGCGCTGGGACGGCCCGCACCAGGGTGGCGGTGTACTGCGTGAACTCGGCGCGCGCCTCGGGGGTGAGCGGTGTCGTCCTCGAGCCGGGCTGGTACACGGACACGTAGACGCGCACCCCGGCGAGCTGGGCGGCACCGGTCACCGTGCGGAGCATCTCCAGCTGGTCGTTCGGCGGCGCGAGGTCACCGGGTAGCCACTGGGAGGTGATGCGCACGGCCGAGAACCCCGCCAGCCGCAGCAGCCTCATCCTCACCTGCGCGACGACCGGATCCGCCTGCTTGACCGTGTCCTCGGCCACGCCGAGGGTCATCGACGGGCCGCCGGCGTACGCCGCTCCGGCGAGGGCGAGAGCGGCGACGAACGCGCCGCAGGCGAGCAGGTACCTCCACATCGCCCGGATACGCTAGCCGGGATGGACGGATCCACTCAGGGAGCAGCTGCGCACGCTGCCCACGGGCCCCGGTGTCTACCTCTTTCACGGCGACCGCGACGAGGTGCTGTACATCGGCAAGGCGAAGGGGTTGCGCGCCCGCGTGCGCACGTACTGGAACCGCGGCGACACGCGCGCGGGCATCGAGCGGATGGTCGAGCGGGTGCGGCGGATCGAGGTGATCGTGACCCGCACCGAGGCCGAGGCGCTGCATCTCGAGCAGAACCTCGTCAAGCGCCACCGGCCGCCGTACAACGTGCGGCTACGCGACGACAAGTCGTTCCCGTACATCGCCGTCACCGTCGCGGACGAGTACCCGCGCGTGATGTTCACGCGCGAGCGGCATCGACGCGGCACCGTCTACTTCGGCCCGTACGCGAACGCGAAGAAGGTGCGCGAGACGCTCGACGTGCTCAACCGCGTGTTCCAGTTCCGGCCCTGCGAGGGGCCGAAGCCGGGTCGGCACTCGGGGATCCCGTGCCTCGACTACCACATCGAGCGTTGCACGGCCCCGTGCATCCGGGCCATCTCGACGGAGGACTACCGGGCGCTGATCGACGGCGTGATCCAGTTCCTGTCGGGCGACACCCGCCCGATCGTGCGCGAGCTGGAGGAGCAGATGCGCGCTGGCGGCGGAGGAGGAGCGCTACGAGGACGCCGCGCGCTACCGGAACCGGCTGTTCGCGATCGAGAGCCTTGCGCAGCGGCAGGCGGCCGACCGGCGCGACGTCGGCTCGATCGACGTGATCGGGCTCGCGGTCGACGACGACTGCGCGGCGGTGCAGGTCTTCCCGCTGCGTGACGGCCGGCTGATCGACCGCTACGCGTTCCACCTGGAGAACGTCGGCGGTCAGGATCGCGCCACGATCCTCGAGGGGTTCTGCCTCGAGTACTACACGGCGGCGCCGGCGGTGCCGCCCGAGGTGATCGTGCCGCCCGACATCGAGGAGACCGAGGCGCTCGCCGGTTTCCTGTCCGAGGTGCGCGGTGCGACGGTCGAGGTGCGGGCGCCGAAGCGGGGCGAGAAGCGACGGCTCGCCGAGCTCGCGGCCGAGAACGCGCAGGTCGCGCTCGAGCACGAGGCGACGGCGGCCGAGCAGAAGCGGGCGCGGCGGGTGGAGGCGCTGGAGCATCTGCGCGAAGCGCTCAACCTCGAGTCGCTGCCGTCACGGATCGAGTGCTTCGACGTCTCGAACATCCAGGGGCGCGAGATCGTGGCCTCGATGGCGGTGTTCGTCGACGGCCAGCCGAAGCGGGCGCACTACCGAACGTTCGGTATGCGCCGGGTGGAGAGCCAGGACGACTTCGCTGCGATCGCCGAGGCGGTGAGCCGCCGCTTCGCGCGGCTCCGCGATGCAGGTGATCCGAAGCGCCACGACGAGTCGTTCGCCGCCCGGCCGAACCTCGTCGTGATCGACGGCGGCAAAGGACAGCTGACCGCGGCGCTGCAGGCGATCCGCAGCGTCGCCGACCTCCCGCGGATGGCGGTGATCGCGCTCGCGAAGCGCGAGGAGGAGGTGTTCCTGCCCGATCGTGCGGCGCCGGTGCGGCTGGAGCGGCACGACCCCGGGCTGCAGCTCCTGCAGCAGGTCCGCGACGAGGCGCACCGCAAGGCGATCGGGCTGCACCGGCAGCGCCGCGACGTGCGCGCGTTCGAGTCGATCTTCGACGGGCTCGAGGGGATCGGCGACGTGCGCCGGAGGGCGATCCTGCAGCACTTCGGCTCGGCCGAGCGGTTCCTGCAGGCGACCCAGGAGGAGCTGGAGGGCGTGCCCGGCCTGCCGGCCCGGACGGCGCGGGCGGTGTACGCGCAGCTGCACAAGGCCGGGCCCGCGTAGGTCGAGCGACCCGGTGCTTGCCTGCAGGCGGCACCGGCGTTCGCGCGCCGCGCGACCTTCGATCGGTCACTCGCGATCCGAGCCCGTTCCGGTCTCGTCCCCGCCGCGTCGTCGGCGGGCTGTCGCCGCGCGCGCGTGCCGTACGGCGTGCCTCGGAGGTTCAGCGTCCCGAGCGTCACGCCGATGGCGACGATCCCGGCGATCACGTTGACGACCGTGAGCGTGATGCGCATGCCGACGCTGAACGCGAGCAGCACCGAGGACGGGCGCGGCGCCACGCAGCACGACGGTGAGGAACGCCTGCTCGGTGCCGATGCCGCCGGGCGTGGCCGGCACCAGCGTGGCGAGGCTGAGCGTCACCTGCACGAGCAGCGCGTTGCGGATCGACTGGTCGATGCCGAACGCGCCGAGGAAGAACCAGATCGTGGCGATGCGGAGCGCCCAGTCGGCGAGCTGCCACGGGACGACGGTGCGCAGCCAGCGCCGTGGCGGGCGCATGACCGCGAACGCCTGGCCGATCCGGTGACCGAAGTCGTCGATCTTGTAGCGCGCCCAGACGACGAGCACGATCAGCGCCGAGCACCGCGGCGAGGAACAGGATCTGCGCCGCGACCGGGTTGCCGAACAGCCAGCCGAAGTCGAACCCGGGCAGGTTGGGCAGCGAGTCGGCCGACGGCAGGAGCCCCTGGGTCAGCGCCCAGAGGAACAGGATCCCGGCCAGCGTCATGTCGACGATCGCGAGCACCGCGGTGGAGCTGACGAGCGTCGTGTACGTGGCGCCGGGGATCGCGCGGTGCGTCAGGTAGAGGCGCAGGACGTCGCCGGCCCTGGCCGGGATGATCGCGTTCGTGCCGACACCGGCGACGTAGGCGGCGAGGATCGAGCGATACGGGACGCGCTCCTGCGGATACGCGGCGGCAAGGACGTTCCGCCACGCCATGCTCACGCAGCCGAACTTGAGCAGGTGGCAGCAGATGGCGAGCGCGACGAGCCCGAGGTCGACCGACGACAGCGTGTCGAAGAACGCTTCGGCCGCGTCGAGGATGCGCTGCACGCCGTCGTTCTACCGGGTTCGAGCGTCTGCCGGGCCCGGCTGCGCCGCGCGACGCTCAGAGCGTCAGCTCCATCCAGTGGGCGGCGTACGGGTTGCCGTTGTAGTCGTCGATGTCGCGGAAGCCGGCCGTGCGAAAGAGCTGCACCGCCTCGGGGAGCCGGTCACCCGTGTCGAGCCTGAGCCGCTCGTAGCCGAGGCCGCGCGCCGTTTCGACCAGCCCGGCGAGCAGCGCTCGCGCGGCGCCGTGCCCCCGGGCGGTCTCGCGGACGAACACGCGCCGCACCTCCCCGGTCATCGGAATCGAGGCGCTGCATGCCCGCGCAGCCGACGGGCGCGCCGTCGAGCGTCGCGACCAGGAAGACGCCGCCGCGCGGCGTCGTGAACGCGTCGAGCGGTGCCGGCGGCTGGCTTCGCCGGGTCGAAGCCCGGATAGCGCGCTGCGATCTCCGCGAAGAAGTCGGCCACGAGCGCGGTGGCGTCGGGGCCGGCCGGGTCGGCTACCCGGATCTCGACGCCGTCCACCGGCGACGGTCAGGCGTCGGGCGCGAGGAACGGGTAGCGGTAGTCCGTCGGCGGCACGAGCGTCTCCTTGATCGTGCGCGGGCTGACCCAGCGGATCAGGTTCCACATCGACCCGGCCTTGTCGTTCGTGCCGGAGGCGCGTGAGCCGCCGAACGGCTGCTGGCCGACGACGGCGCCGGTGGGCTTGTCGTTGACGTAGAAGTTGCCGGCCGCGTAGCGGAGCTCGTGCTGCGCCTGGTCGATCGCGTAGCGGTCGTTCGAGAAGACGGCGCCGGTGAGGGCGTACGGGGCGGTCTCGTCGACGAGGCGCAGCGTGTCGTCCCAGTCCTTCTCGTCGTAGACGTAGGCGGTCACGACGGGGCCGAAGAGCTCGTCGCGCATGAGCCGGAAGCCGGGGTCGTCGGTCTTGATCACGGTGGGCTCGACGAACCAGCCCTTCGAGTCGTCGGTGCCACCGCCCGCGACGATCTCGGCGCCGGCCGTCCTTCGCCTCGGCGATGGCGCCAGCCTGCGTCTCGAACGAGGCGCCGTCGATGACCGCGCCCATGAAGTTGGTGAAGTCGCGCACGTCGCCCATCGCGATCGACGAGACGTCCGTCTGCAGCCGGTCGCGCACCTGCGGCCAGAGGTTCGACGGGATGTAGAGCCGCGACGAGGCGGAGCACTTCTGCCCCTGGTACTCGAACGAGCCGCGCACGATCGCCGTCGCGACCGCGTCGGGGTCGGCGGAGGGGTGGGCGAGGATGAAGTCCTTGCCGCCGGTCTCGCCGACGAGGCGCGGGTAGCCGTGGTAGCTCGCGATGTTCTCGCCGACCGTGCGCCACATGCTCTGGAAGACGGGCGTCGAGCCCGTGAAGTGGATGCCGGCGAGCTCCGGGCTGCGCAGCGCGGCATCGCCGATCTCGGCGCCCGAGCCGAACACGAGGTTGATCACGCCCGGCGGCAGGCCGGCTTCCTCGAGCAGCGCGAGCGCGTAGTGGGCCGACAGGGCCGCGGTCGACGCCGGCTTCCAGATCACGGTGTTGCCCATCAGCGCCGGGGAGGTGGTCAGGTTGATGCCGATCGTCGTGAAGTTGAACGGGCTCACGGCGAAGACGAACCCCTCCAGCGGCCGGTACTCGAGCCGGTTCCAGACGCCGGGCGACGAGATCGGCTGCTCCTCGTAGATGCGGACGAGGAACTCGGCGTTGAAGCGGAGGAAGTCGCACGTCTCGCAGACGGCGTCGATCTCGGCCTGGTGCGCCGTCTTGGACTGGTTGAGCATCGTCACGGCGTTGAGCGTCTGGCGCCACGGCCCGGCGGCGAGCTCGGCGGCGCGGAGGAACACGGCGACGCGCTCGTGCCACGGCGTCGCCGACCACTCGGCGTGCGCGTCGCGCGCGGCGGCGATCGCGCGCTCGACGTGCTCGGCGCGTGCCCTTCTCGACATCCGCGAGCACGTGGGCCGGTCGTGCGGCATGACCGCCTCGAACGTCGTGCCCGACTCGACCCGCTCGCCGCCGATCACGAGCGGCACGTGAAGCCGCTCGGAGGCCATCGCGTCGAGGCGGCTCTTGAGCTCGGCCCGCTCCGGCGACCCGGGCAGGTAGCCCTTGACCGGCTCGTTGATCGCCGGAGGCGGCCGGAAGATGCCCGGGGAGCTCATGCGGGGCGATTGTATTGTCGAGGCCGTGGCTGTGACGCAGCACCGCTACGTCGCGAAGGGATGGGGCGTGGGGGAGGTGTGGGCCGAGGACGGCGATGCTCGTCCTGCACGACCTCGCCGGAACCGTGGCCGGGCTCGACCCGGACGCGCCCGCGTCGGCCGTGCCTGCACCGGCCGTGTCCGAGCAGGTCGAGCTCGGGCGCCACCAGGCGTTCCCCCCCAAGGGGGGCACGCGCGCCCCTACCGGCACGGTAGCCGACGAGTTCGTCACGCGAGGGAGAACGGCTTCGTGCCGGATCTGTGCAGGCGGTTCGCGGCGCATCTCGCCGGGGTGGAGAGCGCGCTACGACGACGTCCGCATCGACGACACGGGCTTCACGCCGTTCCAGCGGGCGCTGCTGGCCGCGCTGCGGGCCGTCCCGTGGGGCGAGGTCGTCAGCTACGGCGAGCTGTCGCAGCTCGCCGGGCGGCCGCGTGCAGCGCGGGCCGCCGGGACGTTCTGCGCCGAGAACCAGTTCTCGCTCGTCGTGCCGTGCCACCGAGTCGTGGCCAGCGACGGGATCGGCGGCTACGGCCCGTCGGGGGTGGCGCTCAAGCGGCGCCTCCTCGCGCTCGAGGGGGTGGAGCTCTGAGCCACGGCGCGCTCGCCGAGGACGTCCGCGCCGAGCTGGCCGCCATCGCGCCGACGCGGCGCTGCGACCGGCTGGCCGAGACCTCGGCGATCTTCCACACCGCCGGCACGGTGCACCTGCGCGGTCGTGGTGCGCTCGCCTTCCACCTCGACGTCGCCACGAACGCGATCGCACGCCGCGCCTTCGCTCTCCTGCGCGCGCTGCGCGTCGAGGCCGAGATTCGCACCTACCAGCGTCACGCGTTCGGCGGCGAGACCCGCTACCAGCTTCACCTCGGCGACGACGCGCACACCCTCGACGTGCTCGTCGAGGCGGGTGTGCTCGACCCCGAGCACGCGCCGCTCGAGCGTCCGCCCGGGCGCGTCGTGGCCAAGCCGTGCTGCCGTGGCGCGTACCTGCGCGGTGTGTTCCTCGGGGGCGGCTCGCTGTCGGGGCCGCGGTCGCCGCATCTCGAGCTCCGCGCGCCCGACGCATGCCGGCGCAGCCTTCGTGCGTTCGGTTGCCTCCACCGAGGGTGCACGCCTCGGGGTCGTCGACCGGCCCGGTCACGCCGCGGCGTACGCGAAGGGCCGCGAGCCGATCGAGGCATTCCTCGCCGCCGCCGGCGCAGCCGAGACCGTTCTCGTCATGGAGGAGCAGGCGCTCGTCGCCGAGCTGCGGGCCGAGGCGAACCGGCTGGCGAACGCCGATCACGCCAACCTCGTCCGCCAGAGCCGTGCGGCGCGCCGCCAGCTCGAGGCTGTGTCGACGCTTCGCTCGCTCGGCGCTCTCGAGCGTCTGCCCGAGCCCGTACGCGAAGCGGCCGAGCTCCGTTCGCGCAACCCGGCGCTCTCGCTGCGCGAGCTCGCGGCCAAGGCGGATCCGCCTGCGACCAAGGCTGCCATGCAACGCCGCCTGGCTCGGTCGTCGCCGCCGCCGAGACGGGTTGAGCACACCAGCCCGCGACCTACATACTGCCTGAGGTGGGCTCGCGCTCCCGGGTGGCGGATCCAGACCCCATCCGTCCCCCGGTTCCGGAGCGCGCACGTGGGGGAGGGGATTCATCCTCGGAGCTCCTCCCCCAGCCCACCTCCAATCGAGAGGCCGCGTAGGCGCCGATAGACTCGCCGCGGAGACACGACGAGGCGAGGAGACTGAAGCAATGGGGACACGCGTCGGCATCAACGGCTTCGGCCGCATCGGACGCAACTTCTTCCGGGCCCAGAACCAGCTCGGGGCGGACATCGAGATCGTCGCCGTCAACGACCTCGGCGACGCGAAGACGATGGCGCACCTCCTGCGGTACGACTCGACGCTCGGGCCGTTCCCGGGCGACGTCTCCCTCGGCGACGGGGTGATCCGCGCCGGCGGCGAGGAGATGAAGATGCTGTCCGAGCGCGACCCGGCGGGGCTGCCCTGGGGCGAGCTCGGGATCGACGTCGTGCTCGAGTCGACCGGGTTCTTCACCGATCGGGCGAGCGCGCAGAAGCACCTCGACGCGGGTGCGAAGAAGGTCGTCATCTCGGCGCCGGCCACCGAGCCCGACTTCACGGTCGTGCTCGGTGTCAACGACGACGGGTACGACCCCGAAAGCCACCACGTCGTCTCCAACGCCTCCTGCACGACCAACTGCGTGGCGCCACTGGCGAAGGTGCTGGACGATCTCGCGGGGATCGAGAGCGGCTTCATGACGACGATCCACGCGTACACCAACGACCAGAGCATCCTGGACCTTCCGCACAAGGATCTGAGGCGCGCGCGAGCCGCGGCGATCAACCTGATCCCGACCTCCACCGGTGCCGCCAAGGCGATCGGGCTCGTCCTGCCGCACCTCGCGGGCAAGGTGGACGGCATCTCGGTGCGCGCGCCGGTGCCGACCGGATCGATCACCGACCTCGTCGTCACCCTCGGTCGAGAGGTGACGGTCGACGAGGTGAACGCCGCCTATGCGGCGGCGGCCTCCGGCCCGCTCGCCGGGATCATGCAGTACTCGGAGGACCCGCTCGTCTCGACGGACATCCTCCAGAACCCGCATTCGTGCATCGTCGACTCGCAGCTGACGATGGCCCACGGCACGAGCGTCAAGGTCTTCGGCTGGTACGACAACGAGTGGGGCTACAGCTGTCGGCTCGTCGACCTCGTGACACGCCTGTTGCCGTGACCCGTCGCGCGCCCTGACGGCCCATGCGGCCATGGGAGCAGGAGTGAGACGACCCCGCTCGGTCGAGACCGCCGACGTCGCCGGCAAGCGCGTCCTCGTGCGCGCCGACCTGAACGTGCCGCTCGAGGACGGCCGCGTCGCGGACGACACCCGCATCCGTGCCGCTCTCCCGACGCTGCGGTGGCTGCTCGACCACGACGTGAAGGAGATCGCGGTCTGCTCGCATCTCGGGCGGCCGAAGAGCGACGAGGACCGCGCCCGGTACGCGATCGCGCCGGTCGCGGCGCGTCTCGCCGAGCTGCTGCCGGATCCCCGCGTCCGCGTGCTCGAGAACACGCGCTTCGATCCGAGGGAGACGAGGAACGACGCGGGCTTCGCCCGCGAGCTCGCCGAGGGCATGGACCTCTACGTCAACGACGCATTCGGCTCCGCTCATCGAGCGCATGCCTCCACCGAGGCGGTCGCACACCTGCTGCCCGCCTACGCCGGCCTGCTGCTGCTGGAGGAGCTCGAGCACCTCGGCCGGCTGCTCGGCGACGTCGAGCGACCGTTCGTGCTGATCGCCGGCGGTGCCAAGGTGGAGGACAAGCTCGGCGTGCTCGAGCACCTCGGCGGACGCGCCGACACCGTGCTCGTCGGCGGGAAGATGGCAGAGGAGCTGCGCGTCGCGAACCCCCTCGTGGACGTTCGCGGTCGAGTCCTGCCGGTCGACGTCGTCGCTGCCTCGTCGTTCGCCGCCGACGCCGAGACGCGGATCGCGCCGGCGACCAGGTTCCGGACGGCTGGCTCGACCTCGACATCGGCCCCGAGACCCGGCAGCGCTTCGGGGTCGTCGTCCGCGCGGCCCGGACCGTCTTCTGGAACGGGCCGATGGGCGTCTTCGAGTGGCCACGATTCGCCGAGGGGACGAAGGCGGTCGCCCAGGCCGTCGCCGATGCGGGCGCATCCGGCGCCTACACGGTGGTGGGTGGCGGCGACTCGGTGCGCGCCGTCCAGGAGCTCGGGCTCGCCGACCAGGTCTCCTGGATCTCGACCGGCGGCGGGGCCTCGCTCGAGCTGCTGGAGGGCAAGGAGCTACCCGGAGTCGCCGCCATCCCGCCGGCCTGACTCACACCACCGCGTAGATCCGCCACACGCCGGGAACGCCCTTCAGCTCGTGCTCGCCCCGGTCGGAGAACGTGAGCCCCGAGCCGGCCACGAGATCGTGCACCGTCTGTGAGACGCAGATCTCGGCAGGCCCGGCGAGCCCTGTCACGCGGGCACCGATCGAGACCGCCAGACCGCCGACCTTGCCGTCGATCGTGCGGCACTCGCCCGTGTGCAGGCCCGCGCGCACCTCGATGCCGAGCTCGCTCACGGCCGCCGTGATCGCCTGGGCGCAGCGGATCGCCCGCGCCGGCCCGTCGAATGCGGCGAAGAAGCCGTCTCCCGCCGTGTCGAGCTCGCGCCCGCGGTAGCGCGCGAGGCTCCCGCGCACCACGCGATGGTGCTCGTGGATCAACTCCTCCCAGCGCCGGTCACCGAGCGCTGCCTGCCTCGCCGTGGAGCCGACGATGTCGGTGAACAGGACCGTCGCCAGCACGCTCTCGAGCTCCGCCTCCTCGTCCCTGAGCTCGCGGACGAACCGCTCGATCTCGTCGAAGTAGGCGTGCCGGTGCTCCGCCATCACGACCGGCGCGGTGCCCGGCATGACGATGTGCCGCGCGCCGGGGATGAGCGCCGCGATCGCGCGGGCCTCGGTCTGCCATCTCGCCACCGCGACTCAGGACGAGCGTCGGCACGCGGATCGTCGGGAGGACGTCGCGGACGTCGGATTCGTAGTGCATGCGAAACACCGTCGCCGCGTCACCCGGGCCCGCCGACAGGCGCATGTTCGGTGGTCAGCCAGTTGCACGAGCTCCTCGTACGTCGACGCCCTCCCACGGTAGCGCACGCGCGTTCTCCTCGGCCAGCTCACGGGTGCCCCAGCCCAGCTCGATCGCTGCGAGCTCGCGCTCGAACTTCTCCGGCCGCATGCCCCACGGGTAGTCGGGCGCCCACGCGATCCGCGGGCCCGTGTTGCACAGCACGAGCGCCACCGTTCGCTCGGGGTAGGTGGCGGCGAAGAGACAGCCGAGCGGGCCACCGTCGGCGAAGCGACGATCACCGCACGATCGCTCCCGGCAGCGTCGAGCACGACGCGCATGTCGTCCATGCGCTCTTCGATCGACGGCAGCCGCGGGCCACGAAGCCGATCGGAGAGGCCCGTGCCGCGGTGGTCGAAGCTGATCAGGCGGCCGAGCGACGCAAGCCGCTCGAAGTTCTGCGTTGAGCACCGGTAGCCGATGGGCTGCTCGAGGTTGGAGATGAAGGCCCCGATGCGCAGCACGTCCACCCCTGGGCCACCCGGGCCGTCGCATCACCTCGTAGGCGATGTGGCAGGTCGCCGCTCGTCGCGTAGCGGATCTTCGGGCTCGCGCTCATGCGCCGCCATCATGGCACCGCGCGGCGCCCGTATGATCGGCCCGTGCTCGTCGCCGGCCAACTGGAAGATGTTCAAGGGGCCGGCCGAGACGGCGGCGTTCCTCGACGTCGTTCGCAGCCGCCCGGCGGGGTCGACGTGATCGTGTGCCCGCCGTACGTCTCGCTCTCGGCAGCGGTCGGCCGTGGCGTGCCCGTCTACGCCCAGAGCGTGCACTGGGACGAGGAGGGGGCATTCACCGGCGAGGTCTCGGCCGCGATGCTCGTCGAGCTCGGAGTCGACGGCGCCATCGTCGGGCATTCCGAGCGCCGGCAGCACTTCGGCGAGACCGACGAGACGACGGCCAGACGAGCGGAGGCCGCCCTCGCGGCCGGTCTCGGCGTGATCGCGTGCGTCGGCGAGACCGACGCACGAGCGCGAGGCCGGCGAGACCGAGGCGGTGCTCACCCGGCAGGTTTCGGTGCTCCCGCGTCACGACCGGCTCGTGATCGCGTACGAGCCGGTGTGGGCGATCGGCACTGGTCGCACGGCGACCCCGGAGATGGCGCAGGAGGCGCATGCTCTCATCACGTCGCTGCATCCGACGCGCGTGCTGTACGGCGGCTCGGTCAAGCCGGACAACGCCGCGGAGCTGCTGGCCCAGCCGGATGTGGGCGGCGCGCTCGTCGGGGGCGCGTCGCTGGCCCCGGAGTCGCTTGCGGCGATCTGCCGCGCGGCAGCGGGGTAGGACGAGAGTGCGGTCACGAGATGACGTGGCCGCTGGTCACTCTCGTGATCCTCGACGGCTGGGGCATCGCTCCGCCGGGTCCGGGCAACGCGATCGAGCTCGCCGCCACACCCGTGTTCGACGGCCTCACCTCGTCGTACCCGACGACGCAGCTCGAAGCGTCCGGTGGCGCCGTCGGCCTGCCCGACGGCCAGATGGGGAACTCGGAGGTCGGTCACCTCACGATCGGGTCAGGGCGGATCCTGCTCCAGGATCTCGTGCGGGTGACACGCGCGGTCGAAAGCGGCGCGTTCTCGGAGATCCCGGCGCTCACGGAGGCGTTCGACAGGGCGCGGCAGCGCGGTGGCCAGGTGCACCTGCTCGGGCTCGTCTCGACCGGCGGGGTCCATTCCCACATCGACCACCTGCGCGCCCTGCTCTCACTCGCAGAGGCCAGGGAGATGGGCGCAGCGCACGTGGGTGCATGCGTTCACCGACGGTCGCGACGTGTCACCACATGCCGCCGCCGCCGATCTGGCGACGCTCCCGGCCGAGCGGGTGGCGACGGTCGTCGGCCGCTACTACGCGATGGACCGCGACGGACGCTGGGAGCGCACCGATCGCGCGGTCGCCGCGATCTGCGACGGCGTCGGCGAGCCGGCCGACGACCCGGTCGCCGCGATCGAGGCGAGCTACGCACCGCGGGATCACCGACGAGTTCGTCGAGCCCGTCGTGCTCGCCGGCCGGCCACGTCTCGACCCGTCCACGGGACGCGGCGGTGGTGTTCAACTTCCGGCCCGATCGAGGCCGGCAGCTCGCGTACCGCCTGCGCGAGCGCGGTGTCGACCTGACGACCATGACGCGGTACGCGGCCGATCTCGACTGCCCCGTCGCCTTCGACGAGCAGGTCGTGCCCGACACGCTGGCCGAGACGCTCGCGCAGGCCGGGGCCCGACAGCTGCACGTCGCGGAGACCGAGAAGTACGCGCACGTGACGTACTTCTTCAACGGTGGCGAGGAGACGGAGTGGCCGGGCGAGACGCGCATCCTCGTGCCGTCGCCACGCGACGTGCCGAGCTACGACCTGAAGCCGGCCATGTCCGCCCCCGAGGTCGACCGATCGGTTCGCGGGCGAGATCGGCGACGGCTACCGCTTTGCGGTGATCAACTTCGCGAACCCCGACATGGTCGGTCACACGGGTGTGATCCCGGCCGTGGTCGAGGCGGTCGAGACGGTCGACCGCTGTCTCGGCGCGGTGGTGGACGCGACGCACGCCGCGGGAGGCGTCTGCCTCGTGACTGCGGATCACGGCAACGCGGAGCAGCTGCTCGACGACGACGGCGTCAGCCCGCACACCGCGCACACGACGAACCCGGTGCCGCTGATCCTCACGAGCCGTGATGCGACGCCTGCGCGCCGGCGGAGAGCTCTCCGACCTGCGCGCCGACCGTGCTGGAGCTGCTCGATCTCCCGGTTCCGGCAGGCGATGACGGGCGTCCGGCGTCGATCCTGGCGGAAATCGAGCCGCAAGAATCGCTGACATTTCAGGGAACTCGTAAAATGTTGGTGAACCAGCCTCGAACGGCGCTATATTCGCCACGACTTGGCGCTTCCGCAGCCTGACTTCGGACTCCTCCGCAAGGCACAGCGCGGTGACGAGCGGGCATTCGCGTCGATCGTCCGCACGTACGAGCAGCCGGTCTACAACTACGTCCTGCGACTCGTCGGCGATCGTGCGCTGGCCGAGGACCTGACGCAAGAGGTGTTCCTGCGCGTGTACCAGGGTCTGCCGGGCTTTTCGCTGCGCTCGCGGTTCACGACGTGGCTCTTCCAGGTGACCAAGAACCGCGTCCTCGACGAGCTGCGCGCGATCGAGCGCCGGCCCCGCGCGGTGCTGGCACTCGAGGACGTCCCGCCGCTCGAGGTGCTCGACCAGCCGTTCGAGCGCTCCGAGACGATCGACGCGCTCTGGCGCGCCGTCGCGCGTGCTCAACGTCGATCTCAAGATGGCGTTGCTGCTCCGCGACGTCGTCGGCCTGTCCTACACCGAGATCGCCGACTCGCTCGAGATCACGCTCGCCACCGTCAAGTGGCGGATCTACAAGGCGCGTGAGGAAGTCGCCGCCGCGCTCGCACGCGAGGGGATCACCGCGTCGACGCCGACGCGCAGCGCCTCCGTCATCACGTAGCGTCAGGCGACCCGGATCCCGGCCTCGCCGTACGATGCGGCGGTGGCAGGCTCGGCAGCGTGATCCCGTCGCGGCGCTCGCCGCCGCGCTCTCGGACGCCGCCGGCGCGGCGGTCACGCTCGAGCGGCCCTCCGATGCCGCGCACGGCGACTATGCGACGAACGTCGCGCTGAGGCTCGCCGGTGAGCGCCGCCAGCCGCCACGCGAGGTCGCGGAGACGCTCGCCGAGGCAGTCCGCGCCCTCCCGGGCGTCGAGCGAGTCGAGGTGGCGGGCCCTGGCTTCCTCAACGTCTTCCTCACCGACGAGTGGTACACGGCGGCGCTGTCGCAGCTGCTCGCGGCAGGCGATCGCTTCGGCGCCGGCTCCGCGCCGACCCCGGAGCGCGTGCAGGTGGAGCTGGTGTCCGCCAACCCGACAGGCCCGGTCACGGTCGCGTCGGCCCGCAACGGCGCCTACGGCGACTCGGTGGCGAGGCTGCTCTCCTTCGCCGGCCACACGGTCGAGCGCGAGTACTACTGCAACGACGCCGGCGCGCAGATCGATCGCTTCCGCGCCTCCGTCGACGCGGTGCGGCGCGGCGAGGAGCCGCCCGAGGACGGCTATCACGGCGGCTTACATCGCCGAGCTCGCCGCGACCGACGGGCGACCCGGTGCCGAGGATGCTCGAGGAGATCGAGGCGTCGCTCGAGCGCTTCCGCATCCGGTTCGACACGATCGAGCTGCAGAGCGAGGTCGAGACCGAGGTCGAGCAGACGCTGCCGCTGCTCGACACCTACGAGGACGACGGCGCGCTGTGGGCGCGGACGAGCGCTCACGGCGACGACAAGGACCGCGTGCTCGTCCGCTCGAGCGGTACGCCGACGTACTTCGCGGTCGACGCCGCCTACGTGCGCAGAAAGTACGCACGCGGGTTCGACCGTCTCGTGTACGTGCTCGGCGCCGACCACCACGGCTACGTCGCCCGGTTGCAGGCGCTGGCAGAGATGCTCGGCCATCCGCGCGAGTCGCTCGAGGTGCTCCTCTACCAGCTCGTCCATCTCGTGAGGGGCGGGGAGGCGACCAAGATGGCGAAGCGTCGCGGCGACGTCGTGTTCCTCGACGAGTTCGTGGACGAGATCGGGGTGGACGCCGCGCGCTGGTACCTCGTCTCACGCGGTCACGACCAGACGATCGAGATCGACGTCGACGTCGCCGCGGAGAGGACCCAGAAGAACCCCGTCTACTACGTGCAGTACGCGCACGCGCGCATCGCGGGCATCCTCGCCAACGCCGAGAGCGACCCGGCGACGCGGAGCGGTGCGCTCTCACCCTCGGAGCCGCTCGCGGTCGAGGAGCGGGACCTGCTCAAGCGCCTGCTGGACTTCCCGCAGGTCGCCGCAGAGGCGGCGGCGCGACGCTCACCCCACGCGATCCCGACCTACGCGATCCGCGTCGCCGACGACTTCCATCGCTTCTACCACCACCACAAGGTGCTCGGCTCCGAGCAGGAGGCGTTCCGCCTCGACCTGTGCCTGGCGACCAAGCTGGTCGTCGCCCGCTGCCTGGATCTCGTCGGCATCGACGCGCCCGACCGGATGTGACCCCGTCGGGCGGACTAGGCCCGCTCGCTCGCGGCTCGGCGCAGGTCAACTGCGGTTCGTCAGTAGCCGCGCCGGTCGTTGACGTACATCCACATCCCGATCGCGATCGGGATGGCGCCGAAGATCACGGCGATGCCGATGATCAGATGGTCGGTGGTGAACAGCCAGATGCCCGACGACGACCGCGGCGATCATCGTGAGCAGAGCGAGCAGGATGGCCATCGTGCCTCCAGGGTCGTTGTGCCCGACGGGGCAACCCTACTCCTAGGATCCGCGGGTGCGCTGGAACCTGCTGCTTCGCCGGCCTGGCTGCGTCCTGGGGCTTCATCGCGGTGCTCGTCGCCGCCGTCGATCTCGGCGCGGAGACGCTCGCCTTCGGCCGGCTCGCGATCGCCGCGGTCACGCTCGCGGTGATCGCGACGGTCTGGCGCGGCGTCGGCCTGCTGCGCCCCGGAGGCCACCTGCCGGCGCTGCTGCTGCTCGGCGTGCTGCAGGCGAGCCACTGGCTGCTCTTCTTCGTCGCGGTCAAGCACGGCTCCGTGGCGCTGGCGGTGCTGACGTTCTACACGGCCCCGGTGTTCATCGCGATCGCCGCGCCCCTGTTGCTGCGCGAGCCTGTGTCGAACGTCGCGCTGGGCGCGCTCGTGCCCGGCGCCGTCGGCATCGGGCTCGTCTGCAGCGCCGGGGAGGGTGTCGGCTTCTCGGTGCACGGCGGTGCTGGCGGGGCTCGGCTCGGCGGTCACGTACGCAGGGCTGGTGATCGTGGCGAAGCGGCTTCTCCGCACGCGCGTCGAGCCGGTCACGGTCGCGTTCTGGGACTGCCTCGTCGGCGCCGCCGTGGTGGCGCCGCTGCTGCTCGCCGCGGATCGGGTGCTGCCGGCCGACGCCGGAGAGTGGGCCGCCGTGCTCCTGCTCGGGATCGTGTTCACCGGCCTCTCGACGCTCGTCTACGCGATGCTCCTGCGCCGCGTCACGGCGCAGGCGGCGGGGGTGCTCACCTTCCTGGAGCCGGTCGCCGCCGTGCTGCTGGCGGCCTCGCTGCTCGACGAGCACCTGTCCGCCCGTGTCGTCGCCGGCGGCGCGCTCGTGCTGGTGTCGGGGCTGGTCGTGGTCTGGCTCGAGCCTGCGGACACCCCGGTCACCGAGGCGGCGGCGCCAGTAGGATCACGAGTGCCGTGAGCGCTGCTGCGCCTCCCGATCGCAACCTCGCCCTCGAGCTCGTTCGGGTCACGGAGGCGGCGGCGATGGGGGCTGCGCGGTGGATCGGCCGTGGCGACAAGAACGCAGCCGACCAGGCCGCAGTCGACGCGATGCGGCTCATGCTCTCCACCGTGAGCATGCAGGGCGTCGTCGTGATCGGCGAGGGCGAGAAGGACGAGGCGCCGATGCTCTACAACGGCGAGGAGGTCGGCGACGGCGACGGGCCCGAGGTGGACGTGGCCGTCGACCCGCTCGAGGGCACCCGGCTCACGGCGCTCGGGATGCCGAATGCGATCGCGGTGATCGCCCTCGCCGAGCGCGGCTCGATGTTCTTCCCCGGCGCCGCCCTGTACATGGACAAGATCGCCGTAGGCCCCGAGGCGGCGGACGCGATCGACATCGAGGCATCGCCGACCGAGAACGTGCAGCGGGTGGCCCGACGCGAAGGGCATGAAGGTCGGTGACCTGACGGTGGTCGTGCTCGAGCGTGACCGCCACGACGACCTGATCGCGGAGCTGCGCACGGCCGGCGCCCGCGTCAACCTGATCCGCGACGGCGACGTCGCTCCCGCGATCGCGGCCGCGCGGCCGTACGACCGGTGTCGACATGTTGATGGGGATCGGCGGCACGCCGGAGGGAGTCATCTCCGCGGCGGCGATCAAGTGCCTCGGCGGCGCGCTGCAGGGCAAGCTCTGGCCGCGCAACGACGACGAGCGGCAGCGGCTCGTCGACGAGGGGTACGACGTCGGCAAGGTCCTGACACACGACGACCTCGTCCGGGGCGAGGACGTGTTCGTCGCGGCGACCGGCGTGACGAGCGGGGCGCTGCTCAGGGGCGTGCGTGCGGACGCGGGTGGCGTGGAGACCGAGTCGATCGTGATGCGCAGCCGGTCCGGCACGGTGCGTCGCGTCGCGGCCTACCATCCCTCGGAGAAGGTGACGAGACTGAGAGAGGAAGGAGAGCGCTGATGGCTTGGCAAGAGCTCTACGACACCGCCCGCGCCATCGTCGCGGACAACAAGGGGATCCTGGCCGCCGACGAGTCGACCGGCACGATCAAGAAGCGCTTCGACTCCATCGGCGTGGAGTCGACCGAGGAGAACCGGCGCTTCTACCGCAACCTGCTGTTCACGGCGCCCGGCATGGAGGACTTCATCGGCGGCGTGATCCTCTACGACGAGACGATTCGCCAGTCGTCGGACGACGGCACGCCGTTCGCCGAGCTGCTCGCGTCGAAGGGCGTCGTGCCCGGGCATCAAGGTGGACACGGGCGCGAAGGAGCTTGCGCTGCAC
Source organism: uncultured Actinomycetes bacterium (assembly GCA_963732985.1). Lineage (GTDB taxonomy): Bacteria > Actinomycetota > Thermoleophilia > Gaiellales > Gaiellaceae > Gaiella. The sequence continues at coordinate 338,938 of CAVTBP010000011.1, forward strand.
CCCGGCGAGACCGTCACCGAGGGCCTCGACGGGCTGCGCGAGCGGCTGGCCGAGTACTACGAGCTCGGCGCACGCTTCGCCAAGTGGCGCGCGGTGATCACGATCGGCGACGGCATCCCGACCGATCCGTGCCTCCGCTCCAATGCGCACGCGCTGGCGCGCTATGCGGCGCTGTGCCAGGAGGCCGGGCTGGTGCCGATCGTGGAGCCCGAGGTGCTGATGGACGGCGACCACACGATCGAGACGTGCGACGACGCGACAGGGCGGACCCTCCGTGCCCTCTACGCAGAGCTCTTCGACCAGGACGTCCACCTGCGGGGCACGCTGCTCAAGCCCAACATGGTGATCGCGGGCAAGGGCTGCCCGACCCAGGACGCGCCGGAGAGGGTCGCCTCGATGACGGTGCACAACTTCCTGCGCCACGTGCCGGCGCTCGTCCCCGGGATCGTCTTCCTGTCGGGCGGCCAGAGCGAGGTGCAGGCGACGGAGAACCTGGACGCGATCAACCGCGTCGGTGGGCCGTGGCCGCTGTCGTACTCCTACGGGCGCGCGCTGCAGGCTTCGGCGCTCGAGGCGTGGGGCGGAGACCCCGCCAACCTCGACGCTGCGCAGGCCGTGTTCGTGCACCGCGCGCGCATGAACTCGCTCGCGGTGGCGGGGGAGTGGAGCGCGGAGATGGAAAGCGGTCGCGGCGTGGCGAGTCGCCGCGGGTGGCCTGCACGCGGCGCGCGACCATCGCGGGGAGAGGATGAAGCGTTCGGCGCGCCGCCAGCGCGGTGGCCACCACGGGATCTCGCGCGGGCGATGAGACGCGGGCCTGCCCAGAGTTCGACTCACCGCGGGGTGAGACTGAAGCCTCACCCCGTGCGCTCAGATCTTCGGCCCGACCCACCCTTCGTCCGCCACGACCTTGCCGGGGTTCATGATCCCGTTGGGGTCGAAGAGCGCCTTGACGCCGCGGTAGAGGGGAAGCAGGTCGGGATGCTCGCGCGCCAGCGCGTCGAGCTTCCCCATGCCGATGCCGTGCTCGCCGGTACACGTGCCGCCGCGGGCGAGCGCGTCGTCGACGAGCAGCTCCGAGAGCTCGTGGAAGCGGCTCACCTCGCCGGGGTCATCGGGGTCGAGGGTGACGCCGACGTGGAAGTTGCCGTCGCCGACGTGACCGATGATCCCGCCGCGCAGCCCGAGGCGATCGAGCTCGAGCCTCGCCTTCGCCACCGCGGCCGGTAGCTCGGACAGCGGCACGCACGTGTCCGTCGAGCAGTGCTTGAGACCCGGCCAGAGCTGCGACCACGAGTACGCGGCGTTGTGCCGCGCCGACCAGAGACGAGCGCGCCCGTCGGCATCGCGCTCGTATGCGACCTCGGCGGAGCCCTCCGAGGCGGCCAGCGAGAGCACGAGCTCGAGGTCCGCCTCGACCGCCCCCTCGGCGCCGGCCGCTTCGACGAAGAGGCACGGGGTCTCCGGGTAGGTCGTTCCCGAGTACGCGTTGATGGCGCGCACGTTCACTGCGTCGAGGAGCTCCAGCCGCGTGACGCCGGCGCCCGCGGCCACCGTCGCCACCGCTGTCCGGCTCGCCGACTCGACGTCCGGGAACGAGATTCGCACGGCGACGACGTGCTCCGGGATCCCCTGGAGACGCAGGGTCAGCTCGGTGATCACCGCGAGCGTTCCCTCGGAGCCGACGAGCAGCCCGCACAGGTCGTACCCGGCGGACGTCTTCGGTGCGCGGCTCCCGGTGCGGATCACCGATCCACCGGGGAGGACGGCCTCGATGGCGAGGACGCTCGCGCGCATCTTCCCGTGCCGCACCGTCGTCGTGCCCGACGCGTTGGTGGCGGCCATGCCGCCCAACGTCGCGTGCGCTCCCGGATCGACGGGGAAGAAGAGCCCGTGCTCGCCCGCCGCCCGCTCGAGTGCGTCGCGCGTGACGCCCGCCTGGACGGTCGCCGAGAGGTTCTCGGGCTCCACACCGATGATCCGGTTCATGCGGGTGAGGTCGAGGCTCACGCCACCCGCCACCGGGATCACGTGACCCTCGAGGCTGGAGCCGGCGCCGAAGGGCGTCACCGGGACGCGCTGCTCGTGCGCGAGCGCGAGCACGCCGGCGACCTCGTCCGTGCTCACCGGGTAGACGACGACGTCGGGCCGTCGCGGCGCGTGGAAGGTCATGTCGGACGCGTGCAGGTCGCGGTCGGAGTCGCCCGTGTCGAGACGCGTGACGGCGTCTCCGCCGAGCGCCTCGACCAGCCCGTCGCGCAGCGACGGTGAGAGAGACTGTTCGCGCCGCGCGGAGCTGCGTCACCGGCACACCGTACGCCTACCGACGGAGGACGAGATGGAGCTGACCGAGCGCCAGCAGGAGCTCTGCACGACGAGCAGGTGGGACTTCTCCGACCTGAAGGCCCTGTACGTCAACTGCACCCTGAAGCCGTCACCGGGTCTGTCGCACACGCAGGGCCTGATGGACATCTCGATCGCGATCATGCGAGCGAACGGCGTCACCGTCGACCTGATCCGGGCGGCCGACCACGACATCGCACCGGGTGTCTACCCGGACATGCGCGAGCACGGCGTCGCGACCGACGAGTGGCCGGAGCTGTACGTCCGCGTCCAGGCCGCGGACATCCTCGTGCTCGGCACGCCGATCTGGCTCGGTGAGAAGTCGTCCCTGTGCACGCGCGTGATCGAGCGGCTGTACGGGAACTCGGCCGAGCTGAACGAGCACGGCCAGTACGCGTACTACGGGAAGGTCGGCGGCTGCCTCGTGACGGGCAACGAGGACGGCATCAAGCACTGCTCCATGAACGTGCTCTACTCGCTCCAGCACCTCGGCTGCGTGATCCCTCCGCAGGCGGACGCTGGATGGATCGGCGAGGCCGGCCCCGGGCCGTCCTACCTCGACCCCGATTCCGGCGGTCCGGAGAACGACTTCACGAACCGCAACACGACGTTCATGACGTGGAACCTGCTGCACACCGCGCGCCTGCTTGCGAGATGCGGGCGGGTTCCCCGTGCACGGCAACCAGCGTGCGCTGTGGGACGCAGGCTGCCGCTTCGACTTCCCCAATCCCGAGCACCGCTAGCCGGTTCTCTGCAAGGAAGCTGTAAAGCCTGCGCCCGATCCGTTTCTCGCCGCGCTCGCACGGGAAGACCGCTGCATTGCTGCAAAAGCAAGCGGAGGTGAACCATGCGAACGAGCGAAACGACACGAACAAAGCGATTCGGTGCGATTCTCCTCGTCTGCGGGGCCGTGGCAGCAGCCTGGCTCGCCGTGGCGGGGACGGATCAGGGGTCGGCGGCGCGTGCCGTTGCACCGTCGAACCTGGATCCGCCCACGATCTCGGGGACGACGAGGGTCGGCTCGACGCTGACCGCGTCGACCGGCCGCTGGAACGGAACGCAACCGATCGCGTACGCCTACTCGTGGCGCCGGTGCGATCAGGACGGCGGTAGCTGCTCTGCGATCAGCGGTGCCAACGAGAAGACCTACCTGCTGAAGCCGGTGGACGCCGGCAACACGCTGCGCGTCCGCGTCGTGGCCAGGAACGGCGACGGCGCCGCCAACGCGACCTCGGTGCCGACCGGTCTGGTGACGACCGAACCGACGCCGCCTGCCGACGGGGTGCCCGAGCGGCACCGGCACGATCCAGATCGCGCAGCTGTCGCCGCCGGCGCGGCTCCTGATCGATCGGCAGGACATCACGCCGCCGGTCGCGACGGGCAGCACCGACCAGATCACGGCCCGCTTCCACGTGACGGCGTGCGGTGGCCGCACCGTGCAGGGGGCGCTGATCTACGTGACCGCCGTGCCGTACAACCAGTTCTCGGTACCGCCCGAGCAGGCCACGGGCGCCGACGGCTGGGCCCAGCTGACCATGGGACGACTGCGCGGCTACCCGGCGTCACCGCGCCAGCAGCTCCTCGTGATGTTCGCACGGGCGCGGAAGAGCGGTGAGGACCAGCTCGGCGGCATCTCGACGCGCCGTCTGGTCTCGTTCCCGGTCAACCTGTAGGGCTGGGAGCGACGCTGAACGAACGGTCGACGGGCGCCCCGCGAGGCGCCCGTCGGCGTCCTGGGCGGAGGCGTTCGGCTCAGGTCACGCCGACTTGCCTTACACGCGCCATAAGGCTACCCTGACATGCGTTCGGGCGGCCCGTGCGCCGCATTCCGATTGCCACCATGAAGCCGCCCAAGAAGAAGTGCTGTCGTTCGCGCCGCCCGTGCAAGCGCTGCCCGCTCGCGCGGGTCGCGAGCCGCAAGCGGAAGAAGTAAGAACTCCGCCATGCGGTGCGTGCAATGCGACTGCTCCGCCGTGAGCGGCACCAGCGAGGGCGCCGGCAGCCGCGCCTAGGCCACGTTGTCCGAGGGTGACGCTCTGCGTGCCGAGGGCCGCTCCGTACGCTGCGACGGCACAGCGCGGGCACGGCCCTCGGCCGGCGGAACAAAGCTTGGACGGGCCTACCCGCACAGCGCCGCCAGTCTTCCGACGAGCAGGTTCTCCACCGCCCCGCACCGCACGCCCACTACAGCACTCCGGCCCGCGGTGTGCAATCACCCAGAACGCGGGTGCCCATCACACAGAACTCGTGTTGCGAGCGGGCGGAGACTAGCGTTGCAGCCAGCCGAGAAAGTCCTTCTCCGATTCGCTCCTCGAGGGCTTGTGCCGTGTATGTGGCACGGTCGCGCCCGGCTTCTCGGCGAAGCCCTGCCAGTTGTCGGCACGGTGGCGACGGTAGTTGGGGACGATTCCGACGGTGTCGACGACTGCGTCGGAGAATGCAAGGGCTGACCGCCACGTCCACGCTGCGCAGCCGTGGCCAAGGCAGTGGCTGGGCCACCAGGGATTTCCCGCGCCGCTCATGAGGGCGTTGTCGGCGAACTTGCCCGTCAGGTGTTGGCCCACCTTCGCCGGCGTGTGCGCGGCGACATCCTCGGGCCGACGGTGCGCGATCGCGTTTCTGAGCTGCACGACGAGCGCTGCATCCTGATACGGCTGCTCGCCTCGGGGAAGACGCGCATGGCCGGTGACGTCCAGCAAGAGCTGGTACTTCTCGAGCGCCCGGAGGTTGTCGCCCTCGCCGGTTCCCAGCCATAGCTCGGCCAACGCGTCTCGCGTCGATTCCCCGAGCGGCGCGAGATACCCGTCGTCGCTCACGCCGTGACCGTCGTGAGCATCCTGGTAGAGCTCGCTGATCATCGCCTCGAGAAACGCCGCCGAGGAGAGGATCGCCGCAAGCACGTGACCTTGATGCTTGATGTCGAAGCGCGATCTCCCGTCGTGCTCGGCCTCGATCGCGCCGGCGCGAGCAGCATTGTCCTCCGCGCACCAGAGGAGGTACGTGGAGAAGTAGTGCCGCATCGAGAAGCGGATGGCGCCGACCTCCTCCATCGACGGAAGTCAACCACGCCCCGGTGGACGTGCGACCCCGTTCAGGGCTGCGGATAGCTCCTAGCGAGCCTTGTCGTCGCGGTCGGCGGCGTCCTCCATTGGAACCCCGAGAGCGGAGGCGACGAAGGGCAGGCCGGTGCCCTGGACGACGACGGAGAAGAGGACGACGACGAACACGATGCCGTAGATCTTGTCGCTCTCGGCGGTCCCTCCGACGACGGCCAGCGAGGCGAGCAGGATCGGCACGGCGCCCTTGAGGCCGCACCAGGAGATAAAGCCTCGCTCACCCCAGGTCAGCCGAGCGGGGAGCAGCAACGGGGTCACGACGAGAGGGCGAATCACGAACGCGAGCAGCGCAGCGAGCACCAGTCCCTGCCACCAGAGGGAGCTGTCGGTGATGAAACCGAGGCTCACGGTGAGCCCCAGCGCGACGAAGACGGCGAGCTCGGCGAGGTTGGAGAGCGCCCGGACGAACGACTCGGTCGCGTCCCAGGCTCGGGTCGTGAGGTCGCCGGCCAGGATCCCGGCGACGAACACGGCGAGGAAGCCCGAGCCGTGCAGCACTCCTGTCAGGCCGAACACGACGCCGACGAGCCCGAGCGCCCACACGGGCACCACGGCATCGGGGAGCTGCAGGCGTCTCATCGCCCACACGAGCACGAAGCCTCCCGTCAGCCCGAGCGCGAGACCGACGCCCATCTCGACGACGAACTCCTCGACCACGATCCAGAACGACCCGTCGTTCGTGGCCATCTCGACCAGTCCGATCATCAGGGCGATGCCGACCGGGTCGTTGAACCCCGATTCGCCCTCGAGGATCGTGCCCGAGCGGCCCTTGACCTCCTTGCCACCGAGAACCGAGAACGTCACGGCCGGATCGGTGGGAGCAAGGGCAGCGCCGATCAGTGCCGCGGTCGTCCACGAGAACCCCAGCGCCGACGTGCGCCGCCACCGCAAGCAGACCGGCGGTGGCGAACGTGCCTACGACACCCAGCGATCGTGATCTCGGCTGCCGAGCGGCGAAAGCTCGCTCGACCGATGTGGAGGCCGCCGTCGAACAGGATCACGATCAGGGCCGCAGATGCGATCCACTGCACGTCCTCGAACGAGACGACATCGCCAACGCCCGAGAACACGTCCGAGAACGCCGCAGCAGCCACGAGAAGCACCGCCGCAATCGGGACCGCAATCCGCTCGGCCACCAGACGGCCCAGCACCGCCAGGACCACCGCCGCCGAGATCAGCAGCGCACCCTCGGCAAACACGTGCAACGAGTCGAGCGACCCCAGCGGCATGCAACATCATGCCTTCGCCACGGACCGGGCGTGGTGGACGGCTCTTGCGGCAACGATCCCGCGGGGGCGCGTACGTGCCCCCCTTTCGGGCGCACGCCCGCGGCTCTCAGTGTCACGGGGGTGCCTCGTCGGCACCCCCTGAGGATTCCTACGGAACCGGGCTTCGTAGCCCGCCTAGCCCTTCGCGTACTCCTCGGCCGACTGCGACTCGAACTCGAAGCCGACGAAGGGTTGGTCGCCGACCACCCATGCATCGTGACCTGGTTCGATGACGTACGCCTCGCCTGCCCCGATCTCGCCCTCGGTGCCATCCTCGTGGGCCACGTGAATCCGGCCGGACTGAGCGACGCCGACATGCCTCACCTGACAGGTGTCGGTCCCGGCGACCGGCTTCACGCACTCCGACCACTTCCATCCGGGCTCGAGCGTCAAGCGGGCTGCGGTATTGCCACCCATCCTGACGACATCGACCTGCGTCTTGTCAGGCTTCCGGGTTTCATCGGGTGCGTGGAAACCACGCACTTGAAGACCAGCCATACGAGCCTCCTTCCTCCGTCGTCCAGGCGCCCCATCCCAATCGGGTCGGGGTCGCCACTCGTTTCAGCTCGTCTCGGCAACCTCGACACGCGGGCAGGTCTCGACTACGCGGTCATGCGACTCGCGACCTCGTACTTGGTGACGGACGTGCGCTGCCCGGGGGTATCGCCGGCGGGCATCGCGTTGAGGGCCTCGTCGCCGCGCCGGTAGTCGTCTTCCGAGTCGAAGAAGAGGATCACGAGAGACCGCTCCGCTTCTGGATCGTGCAGAACGACGATCTCCTTGGCCGGCACGTCGTCGGGGCGGCCGCCTTCCTCCATCTCGCGGTTCAGCTCGTCCATCCGCTGCTTGCTGACTCCGTCGAATGCAACAACGCGTGCGAACGCCATCTGTTGGCCTCCTTCAGCCGTTGGGGGTGATGTTGAGGTTCATGCGGAAGAGGTTGTCGGGGTCGTACTTCGTCTTGAGCGTGACGAGCCGGTCGTAGTTGGCTCCGTGGCCCGCCTTGACGAGCTCTTCCTTCTCTTCTCCAAGACCGGGGAAGTTGAGGTAGATGCCACCGGTCGAGTGCTTGCCCATCGCTGCCCAGAATTCACGGCCCCAGGCGATCGCCTCGTCGTTCTGCGCGGGGTCGGTCCAGCTCGCTTCTCCCGTCACGAGGAAGGGTGCGTCCCGGCCGCCGTAGGCCGTCGCGGTGTCGTCGGCTCGGCTCATGGCGCCGCCGTGGTGCCAGATCACGATGTCCGTCTCCGGTGTGGGCCGACGTTCGGCCCAGTCGGCGATCTCGTCGATGGCCGCCTCCGACAGCTCCGCGAGCGCGCGCGACTTCCAGTAGTAGAGCCCGCCCTTGGGGAAGAGCGCGTCGAAGCCGCTTTGCAGGCCGAGCCAGGGCCAGGGGCCGCTGAGGTCGATCACGGGCTCGGCGAGCTCACGCAGCGGCTGGATCACGGTCTCGCCGTCCTCGAGCGAGCCGGAGTAGACGGCGGCCACGACCAACACGGGTGTTCCGTGGAGCTCGGGCGGGAACGGCTCGTGCGCCGGAACGCTCCAGCAGATGGCGATCGAGCTCAGCTCCTCGGGCGCAGAGGCCATGTAGTCGCGCCACGCAGGCAGGACTGTTCTCGCTCCGTCGAGCGGGTAGAAGATCGCGCCGACCGTCACCATCGGGCCGACCGGATGCGCCTGGAACTCGAACGAGGTGACGACGCCGAAGTTGCTGCCCGCGCCTCGCACCGCCCAGAACAGATCCTCGTTCTCGGTCGCACTCGCGCGGCGCAGTTGGCCGTCGGCCGTGACGATGTCGACCGAGAGCAGGTTGTCGATCGACAGTCCGTGCTTGCGGCGCAGATGACCGACGCCGCCGTGGAGCGTCAGACCGGCGACACCCGTCGTCGAGACGACGCCGCCCGGAACGGCCAAGCCATGGAGTTGCGTCTCCCGGTCGCAGTCGCCCCACAGAGCGCCGCCCTCTGCCCGCACCGTCCGCGTGGACGGGTCGACGTGCACGCCGCGCATCTGCGACAGGTCGATGACCAGGCCACCGTCGTTGACCGCGTTGCCGGCGACGTTGTGGCCGCCGCCCTTGATCGAGAGGAGCAGGTCGTGCTCGCGCGCGAAGTTGACGGCGTCGACGACGTCTGCCGCCCCGGTGCATTGCACGATCAGCGCAGGGCGGCGGTCGATCAGTCCGTTCCAGATCGCGCGCGCATCGTCGTAGCCGGCGTCGCCGGGAGTCAGCACGGCTCCCCGGACGGCCGCCGCGAAGGCCTGTACGGCCTCCTCTGCCGTCGATTCCACGGTTGTCGTCATGGTCGCTCCTTTCCGGCGTCGATGTTCGCCCGAGCGCTGCCTAACGTGACCTCCGGGGGAGTTCGTCTCGCAACCGGCGCGGAACGTTACGTCCGGGAGTGAGACACTGCGCGCGTCGTGACTGAGCGCGGCCCGTCCCTCGACGTGACCGTCGCCCAGGAGGCCGTGCTCGTCGAGGCGTCTGCGGCGGGGAGACAACGAGACGCTTGCCCGCGCTCGTCGAAGCCTGGTCGAGCTCGATGCTCAGGCTGGCGCTTGTCTACGTGCGCGACCGTGCAGCCGCGGAGGAAGTCGTGCAGGACGCCTGGATCGGCGTGCTCGAGGGCATCGGCCGCTTCGAGGGCCGCTCGTCGCTGAAGACGTGGGTGTTCCGCATTCTCACGAACCGAGCCATGACCTCGGGCGTGCGCGAGCACCGAAGCGTCCCCTTCTCCGCGCTCGACGAGAGCGGCGACTCTGCGGTAGGAGCCAGAGCGCTTCCTGCCGGCAAGCGACGCCTGGGCCGGGCACTGGGCGGCTCCGCCCAGACCCCTCGCTCCCGAGGAGCGGTTGCTGGCGGGCGAGACACGCGAGCTGCTCGCGCGGGCGATCAGTGAGCTGCCGCCGGGCCAACAGGCCGTGCTCAGCTTGCGCGACGTCGAGGGCTGGAGCGCGGAGGAGGTCTGTAACGTGCTCGAGCTGTCGGAGACCAATCAACGAGTGCTCCTGCACCGGGCGAGGAGCAACGTGCAACGCGCGCTCGAGCCCCACTTGACCGAAGAGCGATGACGACCACCGATCTCACCTGTCGCGAGTTCGTCGAGGTCGTCACCGACTACCTCGAGCGCGCCCTCCCGACACGCGAGCGTCTGCGCTGCGAGCACCACCTGGTCGTCTGCTCCGCCTGCGCGCGTTACCTCGACCAGATTCGCACGACGATCCGCCTCGCGGGAACGCTCGCCCTCGACGAGCTCGGCGAGGAAAGCCGAGCGAACCTGCTTGCGGCGATCCAGGAGCGAAGGCCGTGATCGCCTACAAGTTCCTCCGCGAGGGATCGGTCGGGCGGTTCAGCGAAGCCCGCTGGCCGGCACCCGGCGAGTGGCTCGAAGCCGACGGCCCACTGGAGACCTGCGTCAACGGCATCCACGCGTGCAGCGTCGAGGCGCTCGCCTACTGGTTCGACGACGAGCTCTGGCAAGTGGAGCTCGACGGCGACACCATCCACGAGAGCACCGTGCTCGTCGCCCGACGCGGCCGCCTCCTCGACCGGGTCACAGCCTGGCCGGCCGTCTCACGCTCGTTCGCCGACCATTGCGCCCAGAGGGCCCGCGAACGTGCAGGGGCAGCGCCGGCCGACGCAAGGCTCGCAGAGCTCGTCACCGACGCCGAATACCACGCGGCCCGCTCGGACTCACCACGACAAGCCGTCCTCGCCGCCTACTGCGCCGCAGTCGCCGCCAACACACTCGAACCGGACAGCTTCGACGAGGAACGCGCCTGGCAGAGCCGGCAGCTTGCCGGGCTCCTCGGTCTCTAGCACGGGCCGCGCGAGGCCGCCGACGGGCGCCGCGGATGAGTGGGCGCCGATGAGCGCGAGGAGGTCTGTTCTCGGTCGACCCGCTACGGGACGACGAGCTGGAAGAGGCGTCGTCGCCCCGGCAGGCCGAACGAGATACGGAGCGTCTTGTCGTCGTAGGTGATGTCCGTGAGGACGACGATGACGGCCGACGAGCGCGATTGTGCGAATGCGAGGCATGACGAAGGCTCTTGGCTTCCCGACGTCTCCGCCGGTTTCCGCCGCTCACGACATCGTCAACCGCCGCTGCGGACAGGGACTCGCGAATGGAGTTCGGGATTTCAATTCTACTACGGGCGTCGGCTCGGGTGGCCGACCGGCTGCGTACCGCCCGCGAGGCTCAGGCTCTCGGAGTCGGAGGTCGGCGCGGCTCTGCCCAGCGCGAAGTCAGGCAGGGTCATCGCGTGCGCCGCGAAGCTAAGCGCCGGGCTGGCTAGCGGCTCCTTCCCGGATCCCCTGGCGGAGTCAGGGCGGAGCGGTGCGGTGCCAGCCCCGGCGAGCACCCAATGCCCACGAGACGAGCCAGGCTCCAGGCCATCAAGATCCGGCCCAGGTATCACGCGAAGCGAGGTCGCCGGCAGGCACGACGTAGTATCGTCCTCGAACGCTGCGATCAGACCTTGGAAGAAATTGATGCCGCCGAGGATCAGCATCACGAGCCCGGCGAAGCCGATCCAGCCGGCCATGCTCTGGAATGCGTGCCGTATCCGGACGACCGTCTCGCCGTGTCGACTGCCGAGCTCTTGGCACCAGGCGGGCTCCGGAGAAGCGCATGGGTCGGTCGTCACCGGCGCCGGCGGGCTTCGAGGCAGCGCCCGTACAAGCGGTCGCAGCGGTGGTCTGAGGATCCGCCGGTGGGCACGACGGTGAACCTGCGGGGCGACCCCGGCCGGGTTGGGATGTAGGTGAAGATGGACGCGAGCCAGGTGCCGCGTGACTGACCGGCTGCTACGCGCTCGCGACTACCGAGCGCACCTCGACGCTGTCGAGCGTGACGCCCTCGCGGAGCATCGACGGAACGCGGTCGGCCGCTGCGCGCGCAGCCTCCTCCGACTCGAATACGACCATGGAAAGGCCGTTGCTTTCTGCGCGGGTCCAGTAGCCGGCCACGAACCCCGGCGCCTGGGAGACCGTCGGCACAACTTCTTCCTTCAGCCTTTTCTCAGCAGCCTCTGGGTCGCTGACCGAGACTTTCACAACGACTGCGTGCATCGTGCTCCTCCTGAACTTGAGACAGAGAGCACGAGCGTATGCGGTGCGCCGCTTCTGGACAACCTCGGGCGGCTAGAGCCCTTCGCGCTGCCGCCACTTGAACTTGCACAGCAGGACGCCGTGGAGGATCGCTTCGCGCGGCTAGGCACTGCCGTCGGCGAGCGGGTCGCGGCGAGCGTAGACGGCCCTGTTCGCGGAGATGCAAGCCGTGTGCGCTTTCATCGTTGCCCCGTAGGTGCTTTCGACCGTGCCCGCGGGGTCAGTTCCGGCGCGGCTTTGGTATGGCGCCGCCCAGTCGAACCCGAGGTCGATCGGCTCGCCGCAGATACCGCAGATGTCCGGCTGCTCGTTGATGCCCACGAGTGTGTCATCGACCGGAGTGGCGGATTGCTACAGCCCTGCGCGGAGCCGCCATCCGTGCACGAGCCTTCGAGCGTGAGCGCGATCGGTTCTACCCCAGTTCCTTGGCATGTTTGGCGGGGACGCGGCAGGGGACGGCTCCGGATGGATGTTGCTGCAGTCACGATCTTCGTGATCACGATCCTGATCGTCGCGGCGATCGCACTTCACGAGTTCGGTCGACGGCGCTAGCTCGCGGTCGCTTTCAGCAGCGAGCGGCCGAGCAGGCCGAACGCGGCGACCAGGGCGGCGCCGGCGAGGAGCGACATCCACGACGGCGCCATCGCGACCGAGCCGGCGATGCTCACGCATCCGAGGATCGCCAGCCAGCCCATGAGTCGCTCGAAGCGGCGCTTGAACACGTCGGCGACGGTACACGCGGGGGCGTGCCCGCATGACCGGGCCGGCTACGCCTGGTCGCCGGTGCCGGGAGTGCCTTCCTGGTAGTGCGTGTACGAGGCTGCGCGCGTCGGCACTGGGTCGTCGCGGCTTTCGTTCACCGCGCGCGCTTCGTCCGCCGACAGTTGGCCGATGCGGTTGAGCTCTGTTGCGCGTTGCTCCAGTGTCGCTTTCAGCGACATCTTTTCCGTAGCGGCCATCTGCCCCATCCCTCCGTCCTGTGTTGGGTAACAGGGTCGCCCCGGCACCCTACAGCGAAACGTTCAGAAGCCGTCGCGAATGATCACGCTGCAGTACAGCGTGCGGTGGAGCTCACGTGCCTTTGGATTGCGGCCCAGTTCCGTCACGAGGTCCTGCACTTCGTCGATACGCCACGTTTCGGCACCGATACGAAGTGTGTCGCCCGCGATGTAGTTCTCATCACGGAGGCCCTGGAAGACGTGGTCTTCTCTGCCATCAGCTACGGCCGTGTAGACGCAGCGCATGCGCGTGCGAGCGTATCCGATGACCGACCGGCTCCTCACCGCCCGCGAGGTCGCCGAACTGCTCGGGCTCAGCGTGGCGACGGTGCTGTGTTGGGATCGGGCGGGCAGGCTGCCGCGTTCCGGCTGCCGACGGGGGGCTCGGGTTCGACGGGCGAGCTCGAGCGGTGGGTGGCTCTGTGCCGTGAGGTTGAGGCAGGTTCGCCGCTGTGAATCGCGAAGCTGATGTTGCCGGGCTGGCTAGCGGCTCCTTCCCGGAAGTCCCCCTCACGGGTGGAGCGGTGGGTGCTGGCCCGGCGGCTCTACATCCAGGGCAGCTTGGCCTCCGGCCCGTGTACACGCGCAGGTCGCCGTCCGGCACGACGAAGTCGCTCGTCGCGGAACCGTTGGGCTCATGGAACAGACCTCCGGCGAGCCGCCAGCCGATGTCTCCGGTTCGGCCCCACACAGCCTCAACGTTTGGCGCCACCCCGCTCATGAACCAGCCGGTCTTGCCTGCGGGGCCGCGGATGCTGCGGTCGGCGAAGATCAGGAACCCGCTTTCCACGTTTCACTGGTACCCGCCTTGGTGCATGGCGATGCTTGCCGCTATTCGCACGATCGTTCTAGCGTCCCGTCACCGCTCGCCCAGTTCGGCGTCGTCCCCGTCGCGGAGCTTGAGCGGATGGACGACGAGTGGCCGGACGCGGTCTCCGGCTAACGGGTGCCGACCACCGGGCGGGTGCTCATGATCGTGACTTCGCAGCTCGTGCCGGCTGCCGAAGCAGCGTTCCCGAGAGCTTCCCGAAGTACGGCCGTAGCCTCGTCGGCGGTACCAGCCGGAACCGTCAGTCTTCCTTCGTGCTCTGTCCGCCCACCGTTCGAGCTCACCGTGTGCTCACCGTGGGCAACCGCTTCGACAGCGGCACGGACGTCCACGCGGTTGTCGCAGGTGCATCTGAACGAAACCGCGATCAGGCTTGTTAGTAGCCACACTCTCCCCCTCATGCGGGTTCACGTATTGGGCACTAGTGGGGCACGCCACTTGGCGCTACCAGGCGCAAAGCGGCATAAATCCTGAAGCGGGCGGCGGGGGTCGAACCCGTGACCTTCGGCTTGGGAAGCCGACGCTCTACCAACTGAGCTACGCCCGCGGAGGCTGCGAATGATACCGGCGGCTCACGGAACCTTCACACGGCGCTCGTATGCTCTTGCGCCGTGCGTGCCGCTGTCGTCGTGGCCGTGATCGTGGCTCTGCTCGCTGCAGGTGCGGCTCCTGCGCGGCGTGCCGCGGACGATCCGTTCTCCGGGATTGGCGACCTGGGTGGACATCTACGACGGGCCTGTCTACAGCAACCCGGAGGGCACGGCGGCACGTATCGCTGCCCGCGGGGTGCGCACGGTGTTCGCCGAGACCGCCAACTACAAGGCGTCGGTCGACGTCGTCGGCGCGCCGCTCTCGGCCGCTTCGTCGACGCGCTGCAGGCGCGCGGCATCGCGGTCGTGGCGTGGTACCTGCCCGGGTTCGACAAGCCCGGACGCGACCTGCGTCGCACGCGGGCCATGCTCGGCTTCCGCACGCCGAACGGCGGCTCGTTCGACGCGCGTCGCGCTCGACGTCGAGGCGACGATCGAGAAGCGAGTGAGCATCCGCACCGTGCGCCTTCTCAATCTCGCGCGCCGCCTGCACGACGAGGCGGGCGACACCCCTGTCGCGCGCGATCACGCTGCCGCCGCGCATGCTCGAGCGCCGGCCGACGGTCTGGCCGGGCTTCCCGTGGACGTCCGCTCGCCGGCCTCGTCGACGCGTTCGTGCCCGATGGCCTACACGGGCTCGGCGTTCCGCGGCTACGAGGCCACCTACGGCTACGTCGCCCGCTCGCTGGCCATCGTTGCGAGCGGCGGTCGACGACGCCGGCGCCGAGACGCCGATCCACGCCGCAGGCGGGGTCGCCGACCGCATGACGGCTGACGAGCTGACGGCATTCGTGGATGCGGCCTCCGACGCAGGCGTCGCCGGCGTCAGCCTGTACGACTTCCAGACGACGCGGCCGCGTGGTTGGGCCGCGCTGGCGCGCTTCGCCTCGTAGCCGCGGCCTCCAGGCGAGGCGGTCGATCAGGCGGTCGATGCGGGCCACCGGCTCGAAGCCGAGCCGCTCGAGGATCGGGCGCGACATCTGTCCCGCGTGGGTGACGAGCGTCGGCGTGCCCCGCTGCTCGGCCTCCGCGGCGCGTGCCGCGACGAGCGCGCGATAGGCGCCGCGCCCGCGCGCGGCCGGGAGAGTGGCGCCGCCGAACAGGATCACGCCGAGGGTCGTGTACGCGCTGTACGCGGCGGCAGCCGGCTCACCGTCCACCCAGGCGAGGAACGTCGCTCCGGTCACTCCCTCGGTCTCGAGATCGCGGCGCGCCCGGTCGCGATCGACCGCCCGCGGGTCGCCGAACGCCTGACGCTGGATCTCGCGAGCTGCGACGAGCTCGTCGAGCGACGACACCCGCCGCGCGGTGACGTCCGCAGGCGGCTCCCACGACGGTCGACCGCGCAGCACCATCCCGATGCGAGACCGGCTCCTCCTCGATCCGCGTCACGCCGAGGGCGAGGAGGCGCTCGACGAGGTCGGCGGGGGTGCACGACTCGCCGAGCTCCCACTCGGCTCCCTCGCGGCCGCGTGCCCGCAGGAAGGCGCGTATCTCGGCCAGCGTCGGCTCGACGGCGTCGGCGCCGAGCCGAACGCGCTGCACCGTCGCCGCCTCCGCCACCGTGCCCGGAGCGAGATAGACGGCGAACCGGTCCGCGGCGTCGCGGTGGAGCTCGTACCCGGGCGAGTGGATCTGATGGACGTTCGGGTTCTCCGCGAGCTCGCGGATCACGAAGCCGGCCACGCCTCGGTGAGCTGCCTGCGCGTCGCGTGCAGGTGCTCCGGCAGCACCTTGACGTCCGCGAGCACCGGCATGAAGTTCGTGTCGCCGACCCAGCGCGGGACGACGTGCTCGTGCAGGTGGCCCGAGATCGAGCCGCCGGCGACCTCGCCGAGGTTCCAGCCGACGTTGAACGCGTCCGGCCGGTAGACGGAGCGCAGCGCGGCGAGCGCCGACGTCGTGAGGCGATGCACCTCGAGCGCTTCCTCGTCGGAGAGCTCGCTCCAGCGCGCCGACGTGCCTGGTCGGCGCCACCATGAGGTGCCCGGACGAGTACGGGAACTTGTTCAGGATCACGATCGCGGCCTCACCGCGGTGGACGAGCGAGGCTCTGCTCGCCGAGCAGGCCGTCGGCTTCGTGGCAGAAGACGCAGCCGTCCTGCTCGCCTGCCTGCTGGACGTACGCGAGCCGCCATGGGGCCCAGAGCTGCCTGGTCACGCGGCAATTCTCACAGAGGCTCCGCGTGCGCGCCTGTGTGCAGGTCGCGCACGCGGCTCTTGTAGAGTCCCGTGCCCTGCGGCATCCCTCGATCGAGGGAGGTGCCGTGGATCATCCGTTCGTCGAGAGCCCCAACGTGACCCGCACGAGCGGGCGCACGATCGACCTCGTCGTGATCCACACGATGGAGACGGCGGAGCGTCTCGGCGCGGCGGAGGCGGTGGCGCACTGGTTCTCGCGACCCGAGACCGAGGTCTCCGCCCACTACTGCGTCGACGCGGACTCGGTCGTCCAGTGCGTCCGCGAGCAGGACATCGCCTGGCACGCCCGCGGTGGGAACAAGCGGTCGATCGGGATCGAGCTCGCCGGCCGCGCCGGACAGGGCCGGGCCGGATGGGAGGACGAGTACAGCACCGAGGTGCTGCAACGCGCCGCAGCGGTCGCCGCCGACGTGTGCCGGCGCTACGAGATTCCCGTGCGCTGGGTGCGCGCGCCGGGGCTGCTCGAAGGCCGGCGTGGGCTCACGGGTCACGTCGAGGTGAGCAGGGCGTTCCACAGGAGCGACCACTGGGACCCGGGCCCGGCGTTCCCGGTGGCGCGCTTCCTCGACCTCGTGCGCGAAGCGCAGCGCGGCGGGCCGCTGCTGACCGTACCCGCGGCACGGCCCCGAGGCCGACGTGCCCGCTTGATCGAGGTCAGACCCGGGCGAGGACTGCGTCGAGCGCGGCGCGCAGGCCGATCTCGAGCTCCTCGAGGTCCGCGCGCGTGATCACGAGCGGTGGCGAGATCTGCAGCCCGCCACCGACGAGGGTGCGCGTCAGGACGCCGTGGTCGCGGGCCGCCGAGGTGACGCGGTCGGGCAGCGTCGGCATCGTCGGCGACGAGCGCCGGGTCGATCTGAACGGCAGCGACGACGCCGAGACCCGCACGGATCTCCGTGACGAGCTCGTGCTCGGCGAGCGGCGCGAGCGCGTCGGCGAGCTCGCGCTCCAGCTCGAGCGCGCGGTCGAACGAGCCCTTCGCGTTCCATGATGTCGAGGTTCGGGTGCGCGGCCGCGGTGGCGGTGGCGTGACCCGAGTACGTGTAGCCGTGCCGCCATACGCCGGCGCCCTCGGCCCAGAACGCCTCGCGCACGCGCGGGCCGACGACGACACCGCCGAGCGGCACGTACCCGGAGGTGACGCCCTTCGCGAAGGTCAGGAGGTCGGGCTCGAGCCCGAGGCGGCGGCTCGCGAACCAGTCGCCGACGCGACCGAAGCCGCAGATCACCTCGTCCACGAGGAACAGCACGTCGCGCTCGCGGCAGACCTGCTGCACGCCGCTCGAGGTAGCCGTCGGGCGGCAGCAGGACGCCGCCCGCGCCGATGATCGGCTCGCAGAAGAACGCGGCCACGCGCTCCGGCCCGATCTCGTCGATCGCCTGCCGCCAGCGCATCGACCGAGTCCCAGGCGACACGCGTGGTGTCGGCGACGAGCGGCCCGACGCCGGTCTTGAAGGCCTCCGTGCCGACGATGCTCGTGCCGTAGCCGGCGAGGCCGTGGTAGCAGCGCTCGCGGGTGACGATGACCGTCTTCTCGGGCTGGTCGACGAGGCTCCAGTAGCGGCGGCACATCTTGGCGGCGGTCTCGATCGACTCGCCACCGCCGGAGGCGAAGAAGACGACGGCGTCGTCCATCGGCGCCACCGCGGCGATCCGCTCGGCGAGGCGGGTCGTGGGTGGGGAGGAGACGTCGCCGTAGTGCGAGTACGCGTGCAGGCGCCGCATCTGCGCGGCGGCCGCCTCGACGATCTCCTCGCGCCCGTAGCCGACGTTCGCAGTACCAGAGCCCGGCGGTGGCGTCGAGGTAGCGGCGGCCCTCGGTGTCCCAGAGGTGCGACGCCCTCGCCGCGGTCGAGCAGCAGCTCGCCGTTCTGCGCGCCACGGCGTGCATGTCGGCGACGGGGTGCCAGAAGCGCGTCGCCATTGGCGCCAGCCTAGTGGCAGACCGGGATTCCGCAGCCTTGTAACTGATCGTTACAAGGGCTCGCCTCGGCGCCGTGCGTCAGGCGGGGCCGGTGAGCGAGCCGCGGTTCGGGTCGAGCTTCGCGCCCGGGCACGCGCCCCAGAGACCGCGGCGCTCGCGACGCGCCTCCTCGGCGGCAGCGAGCAGCTCGTCCGCGTGGACACCGCGTGCGCCGCGGAAGAAGTACGGCACCGCCGCGCCTTGCGACACGAGCTCCAGGTTCACGATGGCCGTGGGACCCGCTTCGACATCCCCGAGGACGTAGCGGAGCAGTCGTCCGTGCTCGTCGCGGTCGTCGAGGTCTCGCGTCCCGCGCGAGCATGATGCGTTGGCCGCGTGGCGTCAGCCGGGTCAGCGCGGCGGTCGAAGCAGCCGCAAAGCATTCGCCGGTCTCGGGCGCGTCGATCTGCACGAGACGCACTCTGCGGCCGTCGGACAGCGTCAGGGTGTCGCCGTCGCTGACGTGGCGCACCACGCCGCGCTCGTCCATCTGCAAGACGTCGCTGTCGACGCCCTCCGCAGGCGCTCAGCAGCACGCTGACGGCGACCGCACCGGCCACCCGCGCTGTCAGGCGCTTGGCACCCACACGAGCCGCGTCTCGACCACCCGCACGTCGGCCGCCTCGAGCCTGATCGCGACCGTCTCGATCTCGGCCGCCGCCTCGCGCCAGCGCGCGTCGATCTCGGTCACCTCGTCGATGATCTCCTGCTCGAGCTCGGCGAGGTCGTCCTGCACGTCCGTCGCCTTCTCGACGGCGGCCTTGCGCCGCGAGGCTGCGCGCGACGACATGCCGCGGCGGCTCGCGGCCCCCGACAGCGCGCCGGCCATCGAGCGCGTGCTGCGCCGCCCGCCGAGCAGCGCGCCGAGCACGGCGCCGGCGCCCGCGATCACCTCGTTCGCCTGGCGGGTCTTCGCGTCCGTGTCGAGCTGCTCGACCCGCCGCTGCGCCTCCGCGAGCGCGGCCTCGAGGCGGTCCTGCTTCGCCTCCAGCCGGTCCCGGATCTTCGCCGTCTCCGCATCCTCGGCCGCCTGAGCCGCCTCGTCGCAGCGCTGCGCGAAGTCCTCCGGCGACTCACCGGGCCGGGAGACGAGCTTCAGCGCCCGGTTGCGCAGCAGCTCCAGCGCACGCTGGTCGACGATGCGCCGCTGCACGTCGCGTGTGGCGCTCTTCCAGAACGACCCTTCGGCGATCGGCGCGCCGGGCAGCACGAACGCGCCCGGCGCCGCCTCGCTGCGGAAGTCGCGGTCGTCGAAGTCGACCGCGATCTCGGTGTCGAGGTCGA
The DNA here is from genome assembly GCA_963732985.1 of uncultured Actinomycetes bacterium. Lineage (GTDB taxonomy): Bacteria > Actinomycetota > Thermoleophilia > Gaiellales > Gaiellaceae > Gaiella. The sequence continues at coordinate 358,645 of CAVTBP010000011.1, forward strand.
GGCCGCCGTCGAGCGGGCCGTACAGCGCCTCGTACTCCTGCCGCTCGTCGACATCCGCCGCCGTGTCGTCGTAGCGGAGCGACACGCGCGCCGCGACGAACGCACGCAGCCGCGACCCGGTCGCATCGGCGCCGACCTGCGCGGCCCACGGCGCTGCAGGGTCGAGGTACGAGACCGGGATCCCGGCCGCGACGGGCGGCGCCACCGTCGTCTCGTCCGGTGCGAACTCGGCCGGGCCGGCCCGCAGGCCTGACGCCACGGTGGGCGACGCCGGTGCGTCGGCCGGCGCGGTGGGCCGGCGGGTCGGCTGCCGCCGCGGCTCCGGCTGCGTCGCCCGTCCATCAGCGTGGCGACCTGCTCCTTCGTCAGCGGCCCGCGGAGGTACGACATCGCCCAGCGCGTCGCCAGCAGCCGCGGGCGTCGAGTCCTTGGCCGACACGAGCAGGAACTGGCGCTTCTGGAGGCCGCCGATCGCGGCGTCGAGCGCTGCCACGTCCGTGCCGCCGGCGGCGGAGCGCAGCCCTTCGAGCACGCGCGCCTTGTCGTTCTCGGTCTGCAGGCGCCCGACGAGCCAGGTGCCGGCGTTGGACATCGCCTTGTAGTCGAGATCGACGGGGTTCTGCGTCGACAGCACGAGGCCGCAGCCGAACGCCCGGCCCTGCTTGAGAATGGTGAGGATCGGCTTCTTCGCGGGCGGCGACGCTGTCGGCGGCACGTACCCGAACACCTCGTCCATGTACGCGAGCATGCGGAGGTCGGGCGTCCCGGGCTGGCCGCGCATCCAGGTGACGAGCTTCGAGAGGACGAGCGTGACGACGAACTGCCGCTCCTCCTCGGACAGGTGCGCGAGGTAGACGATCGCCGCTCGCGGGCTTGCCGTCTGCGGTGAAGAGGAGGGTCTGGAGGTCGAGCGGCTCGCCCGCCGCCCACGCGGCGAACGACGGGGCGGCGACGAGCGCGTTGAGCCGGAAGGCCAGCTCGGTGCGCTCCTTGGGCGGGAAGAACTGGTCGATGTCGAACACGCCGAGCTTGCGGATCGGCGGCTGGGCGACCTCGCCGATCAGCGAGCCGAGATCGAGGTCTCGTCCGGCGCGCCAGGCGTTCTCGATCAGGTTGGAGAGCAGCACGTGCTCGCGGCTGGCGAGCGGGTCGGCCTTGACGCCCACGAGCGCGAGGAGGCTGGTCACGGTGCCCTCGATCTCGTCGCGCAGCGTCTCGGCCTCGGTGTCCCACGAGAGCGGCGGCGCTGCGAGCGAGCCGACCACGTTGAGCGGCACGCCGGCCTCCGAGCCGGGCGTGTAGATGGTCACGTCGGCGGCGTCCTTCAGCTGCTGGAGGCGCTCGGGGCCGATGCCCTGGGCCGCGAGGCCCTCGCGCCAGATCGTGGCGGTGCGCGCGGCGTAGTCGTCCGCGCTCACGCCCTCGGCCTGCGCCGCGGACTCGTCGATCCAGGGACGGAAGCTGGCCGGGCGCAAGGTCGGGGAAGACGAGCGCGAGGTTGCCCATGTCGCCCTTCGGGTCGAGCACGAGCACGGGGATCCCGGCCAGGAGCGCCTCCTCGACGAGGCCCATGCCGAGGCCCGTCTTGCCCGAGCCGGTCATCCCGACCACGACACCGTGGGTCGTCAGGTCGGCGGACCCGATGACGACGCGGTTCGGCCCGGGCTTGCCCGTCTTCGGGTCGAGCTCGCTGCCGATCCAGAACGAGCCGCGGTCGGCCATGGCGCGATTCTACGGCGCGCGAGACCTGCGCCGCCCTCGACCCCGTAGAGTCCGCGCATGATCGAGCCGCTCGTCGTCCATCCAGGCGAGCCTGCACGGCTGGGCGAGCGCGATCCGGCACTTCGACCTCGGGCTCGACAAGGAGGAGGGCAAGGCGCGACTGCGACGAGCTGCGGGAGCGGCTCGGCACGCTCCAGAACCGCCTGTTCGCGGAAGGCCGGCGCAGCGTCCTGCTCGTCCTGCAGGGGCTCGACGCGTCGGGCAAGGACGGCGTCATCCGCTCGGTCTTCAGCGGCCTGAACCCGATGGGGTTCCGCGCCGCGTCGTTCCGCTCGCCGACGACCACCGAGCTCGCCCACGACTACCTCTGGCGCGTGCACGCCGTGCTGCCGGCGCGCGGCGAGATCGGCATCTTCAACCGCTCGCACTACGAGGACATCGTCGCCGTGCGCATGCTCGGGCTCGCACCCGAGGAGGTGTGGCGCCGGCGCTCCGGTCACATCCGCGAGTGGGAGCGGATGCTCGTGGACGAGGGGACGCGCCTCGTCAAGGTCTTCCTCGACGTCTCGCGCGAGGAGCAGCGGATTCGGCTGCAGGAGCGGATCGACGACCCCGAGAAGCGATGGAAGTTCGAGCGCAACGACCTCAAGGTGCGCGAGCGCTTCGACGAGTACCGGGCCGCCTGGGACGAGGCGATCACCGAGACCTCGACCGCGTGGGCGCCGTGGCACGTCGTCCCGGCCGACCGGAACTGGGTCAAGGCGCTGGCGACCGCGGCGCTGCTCGTCGAGGCGCTCGAAGCGCTCGATCCGCAGCTGCCGCCGGCCGACCCGGCCATCGAGGGCCTTCGGATCCCGTGACGCGAGGATGCCTCGTCACTCGGAGCCTCGCGCCGCCGCGAGGCTCCAGGGCGCGGGGGATGCGGGCGCGCTACGTGAGAATCGGAAGGACGAGGTCGGCGGGGCAGCCGCGCCGCAGGAGCGCGACGGCGTCGACGATGTCGACCTCGACGTGAGTGGCGATGCTGAGCGCTTCACCGAGCGGGCAACCCCACTCGGCCAGCGCCTCGAAACGTGCCCGGAGAAGCTGCTCGGCAGCCGTAGCACCGATCAGCTCGAACTGTGCCGCAGTCATCTTGTGAACCCTCCCTGTGCCGCAGATGCAGGCTCTCGTTGTGGCTCAGGGCGTGGGGGACGACCCTCCCCCCGTGGGGGGGAATCGATCCCTCGATCCAGGGGTATCGGCTCGGCAGGCTCAGATGAGGATGCGCAGCGCCGTCTCCGACGGGCAGCCGCGGCGCATCAGGTCCTCTGCGGCATGGAGGTCGATCTCGACGTTTGCGGCGAGCACTGCGGCGTCCTCGATGCCAAAGCCGACGCGGATCAGGACGTCGAAGCGCCAGCGCAGCACCTCGACCGCTTCCGTCTCCTCGAGTTGCTCGAACTGGGCGGCTGTCATCTCTTGCTCCCTCTCGCTCGTGCCGTGGGTGGCGAATACCTCGGCGTGAGGGAGCGCGGAGGTTCACCCCCGAAAGGGGGGTTCGGTACCCCATCGTGAGGGATGCGTTGGAGGAGTCGGTCAGCCGACGCTGAAGTGTCGGAGATCCACGACGTGGAGGTTCCCGTGCACGCCCCCCGTGCAGCCCCAGCGGTCGCAGCACTCGCCGTCGCAACGGCGCTCGTCGGCGGTCTCCTGCTCGGCGTCCTGCTGGTCGCGTTCGCGTCGACGCTGTCGGCCGCGCTTCTGTTCTGACCTGCACGGGCCGTGACCGGGCCGATAGGCAGGCTCAGGAGAGCGGTCCTGCGAGCGCACTCAGTGCGTCCGCGAGCGGCGTGGCCACGAAGCCCAGCTCGTCACGCGCCTCCGGGCTCGGAGCGGGTTTCGGCGCCTGGAGACGGGCGAGCTGGTCGGGGTAGAGCGGCAGCGGCGCCACGCGCGAGATCCGCGAGAGCACGCGGACGGCGGTCACGGGCACCCGGACGATGCGGCTCGTCGTGCCGAAGGCACGCAGACACGAGTCCGCGAACTCCCGCACGGTCGTGCATTGCCCGGCGATCGTGTAGAGCTTGCCGGCGGCCTCGGGGCGTTCGAGCGCTGCCACGAGCGTGGCGGCGGCCAGGGCGACGTCGATCGGGCAGACCTCCTGCCCGCCGTCGCCCACGACGGGGATCGCTCGTCCACTCCGGGCGCGATCGATGATGCCGTCGACGCCCTCGCGCCCACCGGCGCCGAACACCTCCGGCAGCCGCACGATCGTCCAGGGCACCGGGCTCGCGGCGACGACCGCTTCGGCCGCGGCCTTCGAGCGGCTGTAGGCGCCGCCCGACGGGTCGATCGCCCGCGTGCTCGCGAGCACTCCTCGGCTCACTCGCGCCTCGGCGGCCGCCCGGACGACGTTGCGGGTGCCGTCGACGTTGACGCGCTCGTACGTGCGGCTGTCACGCGCGTGCGTGCAGGCAGCCAGATGGACGACGGCGTCGGCGCCCGCGAGCGCGGCGTCCAGGGACGCCGGGTGAGTCACGTCGCCGTCCACCACCTCGTCGCAGCCGCTGACGTCGCTGCGATGGCGCAGCCCTCTGGTGCGCCACCCCGACCGCTGGAGCTCGCCGACGACGACCCGGCCCAGGGCGCCGCCAGGGCCCGTGACCAGGACGGTGCGGCTCACGACGGCGTGCGACCGGTGCGGCAGCGCACCATGTTGACCACGAACTCCCAGATCGCGCCGACGCGTACGAGTGACTCCCGCCCTTCGTTGCGGAAGAACTTGACCGGCATCTCCTCCACCGTGAGCCCGAGCTTTCTCGCGGCGATCACGATCTCGGCGTCGATGAACCAGCCGTCCGAGCGCAGGTCGAGCCGCTCGTACGCATGCCGCGCGAGCCCTTTCGGCTTGCCGTTGATGTCCCAGAGCCCGCGCGTGCCGAACAGCACGCGGAAGGCGACGTTGTAGACGAGCGAGATCGTGCGCCGGTAGAGCGTGTCGAAGCGCAGCGTGCGCCGGCCCTTCATCACGTCGATGCCTCGCTCTCGCATGATGCGGTACATGCTGAGGACGTCCTCGACGGGGTTCTCCGCGTCTCCGTCGATCACCACGAGGTAGGCGCCCGTGGCGGCCTCGAAGCCGGAGCGCATGTCCCAGCCCATCGCGCCCTGCTTCTCGTGCGCCACGACGCGTACGCGCGGCCTGCCCTCCGCGAGCTCGGCCGCGACGGCGGGTGTGGGATCGCCCCGATCCGGCCAGTAGTTCGCGACGAGCACGAGCTCGTAGTCGACGTCTGCATCGTCGAGCACGGCGAGAAGCCTCTCGACGAGCCCTCTCAGCTCTTCTCCGGCCCGATAGCCGAGCACGATCGCCGAGAGATCGGGGCTGGGCACCGGGGGACGTTATACCGCCCGGAGCGGTCAAGCTACGATCTCGGCGTGGCAGGGCGCTCGCTGCTGCATCGCATCCACAATCCGCGCAACCGCCAGTGCGGCTGCGCCACGCGACTGCTGGTGCCGCCGCACCACGATCGGGCGGGCGGTGAAGTGGTGGTTCCCCGCACGGTGGTTCGGGATCCACCACAAGAGCTCGTTCTTCGACTCGATGACCGAGGCCGAGATACGTGAGTGGAAGCGGCAGCGGGCGATGCAGGACGGCGTGCACGAGATGACCGGATGGGAAGCGCAGCCCCGCTACGAGCGCATCGTCAAGCTCGGGCCGATGCGATTCGGCCTGACGGTCCGGCAGACGGACGGCACGATCGCGATTCACGAGATCCTCGGCGGCCCGGGGCTCGACGCGAACCGCTAGCCGCCTGCGCGACACGAAGGGCGGCTCCGCCAGAAGACGTCGGCTTCGCGCTCAGCGGGGTTTGCGATGCCGGACGTCGAGGGACATATCTCCCATGCACACCGAGACACCAGAACCGCCGTCACCGATCCCCGGCCCGGACCCTCTCCCGCCTCCCGACCCGATGCCGCCGGACGAGCCGGACCCGTTCCCGCCACCGATCATCTGACCAGCCAGGTACAGAAAATGCTCAGGGAGTGAAGGAACGGCTCGAGTGTTGCGCTCGGGCCGTTTCCGTCACACCCAGCGCTTCCCGTTAAGCACGCAGAAGGCGCCTCTCAGGCTTGGGAGGCGACCCCAGCGGCTCTCAGGTCATGTGAGATCGGGTCAGTCGGGTACGGAATTGGTACCGCATCACCGCGCGATCGTGGCTAGTCGGCCGGCTCGAGCACCCATCTGGCCGTTTCCGGTTCTGGATGAAGGGTGACGTTCCAAAGGATGCCGCGGAACTTGATCTCGGAGCCGTCACGCAGCACGACGCCCTCGAGCGTCGGCATGGTCTCGCTCGTGACATGGAGTATCCGCCGGGGACCCGTCGGGTAGAGGCATTCGACCATGAAGCGCGCCACAGGACTCTCCGCTTTCTGCTCACTCGGCCCGACGGTGGCCCCAGGGAGGCGGTCAGGGCTGAGCGGAGGGAGCCGTTGGGGAGCTACAGGTTCCCCGTGCCGGGGTGGCTAAACGCTGCCTAGATCGCCTCGAGGGCTTCAAGCACGATCGGCTCGTCTCCCGTAGGCCCCGTGCTTCGCCGGTGGCAGGGCCGGCAACTGCACCGCTCCATCGCCGTCGCCGTTCGTGTGTGGCCACTCGAGCACGGCCAGCCCGTCGGTAACCGACGCGATCACCCAGTTCGTGCCGCGACTACGAATGATCGTGCCGACCTTCAGATCGGCTTCGGTCGTGCGGTACTCGGAATCGCCATCGGGGAAGCGCAGCTTCCTGATGCGTTGAGGCATCTCTCGCCCCTTCCTGCTCTGTCCCGACGCAACCCGCTGAGGGTGCAGTGGCGGAAGGAGGGAGCCCCGTGTTGTGTCCACTCACCATACCGACGCGGAACCACCGCATAACAATTCAGCGTTGCGGCTCGCCGAGCCATACAGACCTCGAGAGCGTGCCGCGAGCGATCAGATTGATTCTCGGAGTGCGTTCGCTGCGGCTTGCAGGCGCTCACTGACCTCGGCCAATTCTCGCGCCGCGAGGTCGATGCGTTCTTGCTGCGTGTCAGCGCGCTCTTGCTGACTCTCAGCGCGCGCAAGAACCGCCTTGAGTTGCGTTTCCATCGCCTCGACGGTGTGGGTGAGATCAGCCAACTGGGCGGCGACGCTGGCGATGTCCTCGTGGTCGGTCACCTCTGTCGGATTCTACGCCGAAGACCTGGACGAGTCTTGCGTATCGTCCAGTACGTTAGATACGATTGCACTTTCTGCAAGGTGATGGGTGACCTGCGACCGAATGGAGCTACTGGATCGCCGCAAACGGCTGTGGCAAGCGGAAACGCTTAGAGCCAGCGCTTGAAGCGGAAGAAGCCGATCATCCCGACGAGCGTGGCCACGAGCGCGGCGACGATCACCCAGAACGCGGTCTCCGAGCCTTCGCCCGGGAAGATGACGTTCATCCCGAACACGCTGGTGATGAGCGTCAGCGGCAGCACCGTGACGCTGATCAGCGTGAGCAGGCGGAGGACGTCGTTCTGGCGGTGCGAGATGACGGACTCGTTCGTCGACTCGAGCCCTTCGACGACTTCCTTGTAGTTGTCGAGCTGGTCCCAGATCCGCTCGGCGCCGTCGACGATGTCGTCGAAGTAGTCCTCGAGCTCCTCGGGCAGGAACCGGTCGACGCGGCGCTCGAGCACCCGCAGGGTGGAGCGCTCCGGCTTGATCACCTTGCGGTAGCTGATGATCTCCTGCTTGACGTTGGAGATGTCGCGCACGACCTCCTCGGCCTGGCCCTCGAACATCTCGTCCTCGATGCGGTCGAGCTTGTGGCCGATCTTGTCGAGGATCGGGAAGCAGTAGTCGAACAGGTCGTCGAGCACCTCGTACAGGAGCCGGCCGGCGCCCTTGGCGAAGAGCTGCTCGCGGAACTCGTCGTCCGACTCGCAGCGCGTGAACAGCCGGCTGACCGGCAGCAGCTCGCGGTTCGGGATCGTGACGAGGTAGTCCTGACCGATGAACAGGTCGAGCTCGGCGGCGTTGAGCCGCTGGATCGTCTTGTCGTAGACGGGGAAGTGCAGGACGGTGAAGAGGTAGCCCTCCTCCTCGTAGTCGTCGACCTTCGGCCGCTGGCGCTTCGAGACGACGTCCTCGACGTCGAGCGGATGCCAGCCGAAGCGCTCTGCGAGCGCCGTCGCGATCTCGACGTCCGCGCCGACCGCGTTGACCCAGGTGAGACCGCTAGCGGTGAGCTCGCGTGCGACCGGGCCGGTCCGCGCGACGACCTCCGCGCTGCCGCGCGACCGCGTCCTGCGTGTGATCCGCGGGAGGCTGCGCATCCGTACTGAGCGGGTCGTCGATAGCCAGCACCATGTTCTCCATTTTACCCGCCACGCCTGCGCGGGGTCGACGCGCGGCGCTGAACCGCTCTAGGCGGGCTGCGCGACGGGTGTGCGGCGCACCGCGATCGGGATCGTGCGCTCGAGCGCCAGGGACGAGGCCGGCGCCGACGGCGCACATCGCCGCCCAGACGAGCCAGGTGCCCATGGGCGAGACGGCGAGCAGGAAGCCACCGATGGCCGGCCCGAGGGAGAAGCCGATCTGCCAGGAGAGCGCGGAGAGCGCCATGTAGCGGCCGAGGAGCCGCGGTTCGGCGAGGTCGGTGACGAGCGGCGCCTGCACCGCTCCGTGGATGCACTCGCCGATCCCGAAGGCACCCATCACGACGGCGAGCAGGATTGCAGCGGTGAGGCCGTCGAGCCTGCCGCCCACGAGGGAGACGGCGACCCAGCAACCGGCCCAGAGGAGCCCGAGCACCGCGAGCATGCGCATGCGCCTGTGCCCCTCCGAGAGCTTCGCGATCGGCAGCTGCGCGAGCACGATCACCACCGTGTTGACGAAGAAGATCGTGCCGATCGCGTTCTCCGACACGCCCGCCTCGTTCTTCGCGAACACGGGGAGCAGCTCGAAGCCGGACATGCCGGCGAAGATGAAGAGCGTGTTCAGCCCCACCACGGCCAGGAAGGCCCGGTGGCGAAGCACCTGCGCGTAGCTTCCCGGCCGCTCGTGCCCGTCACCCGAGCGGGCCGAGCATTGCCGGGACGGCGACGAAGAGGATCGCCGAGGTAGACGAGGAACGTGGCAGCGTCGAGGAGCAGGATGAGCACGAAGGTGCGCGAGTCGTCGACGCTCGCGATGAACCCGCCGGTGAGCGCGCCGAGGCCGATACCGAGGTTCATCATCACGCGCTGCATGGCGAACGTCGCGTGGCGGCGGTCGGGCGGCGAGAGCATGGCCAGCAGCGTCGACTGCGCGGGCCAGAAGAAGCCTGTCCCGATGCCGACGATGGCGGCGGCGAGGAAGCCCTGCCAGACGGCGTCGACGAGCGCGAACCCCGCGACGCCGACCGCGCTGATCACGAGCGCCATGGCGAGCACACGGCGGCCTCCGTACCGATCGACGAGCGCCCCGCCAACGGCGCCGGCGAAGATGCTCACGAAGCCGTTGGTGCCCACGATCAGGCCGGTCATCCCGAGTCCTATGCCCCGCACGTTGTGGAGGTAGAGGAAGAGAAACGGGATCAGCAGCCCGTTTCCGAACGCGCTCACGAGACCCCCGAGCTGGAGCAGCTGCACCGATCGGGGAAGATGAGGGTTCAGGCTGCGGATGTAGCGGAGCACCGTGAGACCCTACCCGGGCGTGACGGGCCGCTCGTCCCGTGGTCCTACGTCAGCTTCGAGACGCTCGTACCGGCGGATTTCGTGGCTGTGAAGCAGAACTGCGTGCTCGCGAAGTAGAACTCGTCCCGCTCCATCAGCTCGCGCTGCTCCGTGCCCCACGCTTCGGCTTCCGCCTCGCCGATGCCTTGCCTGCCCGCGACGAACGTCGCGATGAACGGCACGAGCGCCGCTCCGTATCTCTCCGGGTCACGTCCGTTCGCAGCAAACGCGTGCGCCTGCACGCGTACGTCCTCGAATCCGGCTGAGCGTAGGCGCGCGCCGAGCGTTCGCGGCAGCGACGGGTCGGCCAGGTGCTCGTCCCAGGCTCGCAGCACGCGCGTGGTCAGGGCGGTGTCTCGCGAGTGGATCGACACCGTCGCCCAGTCCACGTCCCAGACGACTGCGCGCCCGCCCGGTTGAAGGGCTCGGTGCAGTTCGGCGAGGGCTCCATCAACATCCGAGACGTACTCGAGAACCTGCACGCAGACCGCGCCGTCGAATGTCCCGCTCTCCACCGGGAGGGCTGTGGCCTCTCCTTCGAGGAGCCCGATGTTGTCGCGACCTGCGCAGCGGGCGTGCGCAAGCTGAAGCATCGCGGTGCTGCCGTCCACGCCCACGACGGAGCCGGACGAGCCAACGGTCTCCGAGAGCTCGAGACAGTAGAAGCCAGGGCCGCATCCGACGTCGAGGATTCGGTCACCGGGGACTGCCCCGAGTGCTCCGCGCACCAGCTCGCGGCGATGCACGGCGTCGCGAATGTGGTAGATGGCCTCGATACGCCTGGCGGCGTCGGCGTCGAACTGCAACTGGCTCATCGTCTCGTCGGATTCTGCCGTAGGTCGCCGGGCCGGCCATGTCCGATTCGGCGGGTTCTCCGCGGGTCTTCGGCGGCGGATCCAGTACCTGACGAAGTAGATGGGCACGGTGATTGCGGCGGCGAGGAACGTGGCGACGCCCCAGGCGGTCGCGTGCCTGCTTCCGTGTCGGCTTGCGTGCGCAAACACGGCTGCGGAACCGGCGGCTGCAAGGAGCACCGCCACGACGAATTCGACATGTCCTGGGTTCACCAGTTCTGCATCTCCTCGGGCCGGGTAGCTCGAGCCTGCGACGCGCCCTTACGCCTCGGCGCTGTCGTATCACGGCGTATGCACCGCATTGAGGATGCCACGCATCAAGATCGTCACGCCTCCGCGCCAGACACCCGTCTCGACGAGGTCGCCAGCACTTCTTGAGGAGATCGAGATAGAGCTCGGCTTCCACCGAGAGCACCTCGTTCGCAGCTCGGGCCATGTGCGTCGCTCCGTGGTTCAGGCAGCCGGCGTTCGCAAGTCGCGTAAGACCGTATAGCAGCCTTGGCCGGCGCCCGCGGGCGCGGGCGGCGGCCTGGTCACGTTCGCGTCAGAAGCGACGGCGACCAAGCCACGAGGGCAGTTCCGCTCGAAGACGCAGGTGCACGACGTTTCGCCACCTTCTGCGTGGGTATCAGACCGCCGATCCGACGGCGGAGGCGACGATGCCCATTGCAGCGATGCCCATAGACAAGACCGAGCAGCGGCTGGCAACGCTTCAAAACACGGTCGAGCTCCAGCGGCTCAGCCGCCGCAGCCGCGGCGCAGCCCGTCACAAGCTGCGTGGCCTCACGCTGCGCGAGATGGAGCAGCGCAGGCGCGAAGGGTTCGTCCTGCCTGCGCCGATCGATCCGCTCGAAGACGCCGGCGCCTGATCCCGCGCCAGTTCCGACGCGCTGCCCGCTGCGATACTGCGTCGCATGGAGACGTGGGACGCCATCAGCTCGCGCCGCGACGTCCGAGAGTTCCAAGACGAAGACGCTCCCCGCCTCCGACCTCGACCGCATCCTCGAAGCCGGCCGACGCGCGCCATCTTCGCGCAACTCGCAGCCATGGGACTTCATCGTCGTCACGGACCCCGAGCAACTCGCCGAGCTCGCGCTCGTCTGGCAGGGCGCAGGACACGTCGCACGTTCGGCTGCGACCGTCGCGGTGGTCCTGCCCGACCTCGATGACCGACGCGAGACCGCCTTCTTCGACGTCGGCCAGGCCGTCATGAGCATGATGCTCGCCGCAGCAGACCTGGGCATCGGCAGCGGCCACGCGGCGGTCTCCGACCAGGACCTCGCGCGGCGCGTCCTCCAACTCCCGGATGACCGCATCTGCGCACACCTCGTTCCGCTCGGCTACCCCGCCGAACGTCCGCTCGAGCTGCGTGAGCGACCCAAACGTCGCCCGTTCGACGACGTCGTCCACCGCAATCACTGGTAGCCGCTCCGGGCTCATCTCGCCCGTTCGCCAGCTCAGGTGTACGCCTTCCACCCTCACGGTCGTGGGCGATGAGTTGCGCCACCGTCAAAGGTCAATAGAGAACATCACCGGAAAGGGAGGTCCGTATGTCGCTCGCCCGCGTTCAGAGCTTTTCAATCTCGCTCGATGGCTTCGGCACCGGCGAGGGTCAGACGCTCGACGAACCGTTCGGCCACGCCGGCGAACGGTTGCATCAATGGATGTTCGCCACGCAGTGGTGGCACGAGATGGTCGGCGAGCCTGGCGGGACCAGCGGCATCGACGACGCCTTCTCGCAGCAGTTCGCTCCAGGGATCGGCGCTGAGATCATGGGTGCGAACAAGTTCGGCCATCCCGGATGGCACGGGGACCCGGAGTGGAAGGGCTGGTGGGGTCCGAATCCGCCGTTCCACACACCGACCTTCATTCTCACCCACCAGCCGCGCCCGTCGATCGAGATGGAGGGGGGCACGACGTTCCACTTCATCGACGCTTCGCCCGCCGAGGCGCTCGCGACCGCCCGCAAGGCCGCTGACGGCCAGGATGTACGCATCGGCGGAGGCCCGACCATGATTCGCGACTTCCTTGCCGCTGGGCTCATCGACCGCATGCACGTCGTGGTCGTGCCGATCCTGCTCGGCCGAGGCGTGCGCCTCTGGGACGGACTGGAGGGCCTCGAGAAGGACTACCAGGTCGAGGCCATCGCCTCGCCGAGCGGAGTCACGCATCTGACGTTCACCCGTGCGTGACGGCCGGTTGCGCCGGGACAGCACCGGGCACAGCACGCGCCGAGAGATGCAGGAGCGAGATGCGACGATGCCGCAGGTCGTGCGGCGAGAACGAGGGGACGCCGCCCGCCGTACACGCCCTGGTGACGGCGGTGCGGAACCTGTCGCCGCCGAACCCTTGGAACACCTTCCGGTCGGGAGTGCGGTCCTCGCGCGGCACGAGCGCCGAGACAACGGCGAACAACACGGGCGGGACCTGTGACCACGAGTTCACCGACGACGAACTCGAACAGCTCGCAGCCGGCGTCCTCACCGCACTCGACGCCCCTACGACAAGTGACTGGGTGTCGGTTTCACACGGCGGGGGCGAAGACGGCGCGTTCTTGCCTGCGCCACAGCAAAGATGACCAGGGTCACCAAGATGAACGCTCCGAGCATCACCGTCCCGACAGGCGGGACGAAGTACAGCGCTACGAAGCCAAGGCCCATAAGCGCGAACAACGGCACCACGATCAGAAACGCCATGCCCACATGTACCTCGACGGTGGAGGCGGCAAACCGCCGCCACTCTTTGAGCAGGAGGCCAGCCGAACCCCGTTCCTGATCATCTCTCTCTCTCCAGGGTTGTCAGGTAGGAAAACGAGGGATTCGTCGTGATGAAGTCCTGTAGTAGATGTTCGCTCACGTTCCGTGCGTTTCATGGGAATCAGTCGTTGTGCGCTGGTTGCAAGGCGGGTCGTCCGAAGGGGCTGCGGCGGGGTGTGACGCGGACGTTCGGTGTGCGCCGCTGCGATCGCTGTTGGCGGGAATTCGTTGCGTTTGCCGAGAATCAGCTGTACTTCTCGTCGCGGTGTAGGTGGTTGGTGCGGTCGCGACAGGACGCTGCGTTGTACGCGAATCCGGCGCATCGTGGTGCTCGCTTCGGTGGGCGCCGTTGGTGGCGTCCGGGGTGGTGCGTTGTGCTCGTGGTGCGGCGTGCCGGCGGGCGGAGCTTGTCGGCGGGGAGCTCGTGGGTGGGCTGATTCGGGCTGGGGAGAATTGGCACTTGGGCCACGCGGACGGCGAGTCGGCGGGGGGACCTGAGCACGTGCGTTGTAAACGTCGGGGCTCCTTCGCGTCTGCGTGCCAAGTCGAGGCGGATGTCGTGACCGGGCATGGACGGAAGACGAAGACGGCGCTTGTGTGGGGGACGGAGCCGCCGGCGTTCTCGATCGGCTACGACCATCCGCTCGGGCCGACGGACTCCGGGTTCACGGTGCTGTTCGAGGACGCACCCGATCCCGAAGACCTTCCCGACGGAGACTGGACGGAGCTGCCGACAGGTGTCACCCTTGTATGCCTTCACTGCCTGGTTGACGATCACCCGGAGATCGGCCGCGGGCTCGACATCGCCCGTGAGTTCGGTGCGGCAGACCTGGACGACGCCGGCGAGTGGGCCGTGGCTGATCCGAACCGCTAACGCGACGCGCCCAGCGTAAGCCGTGTTTGGGGGAAACGCAGCGGGTAACGATCGCAAGTGATGGCTGAAGATCAGAAGATCGCCCGGATCTTCGGGGTGCTGTTCATCATCACGTTCATCACGTCGATCTCGGCGCTCGCTCTCTTCCAGTCAGTTCTCGACGATCCGGCCGCGTACATCGCCGGTGGCGGGAAGGACAACCAGATCTACCTGGGAGCCTTCCTGGAGTTTCTTCTCGTCATCGCGAACGTCGGAACGGCCGTTGTTCTCTACCCGATCGTGAGGCGACAGAACGAACTCCTCGCCATCGGCTACGTCACTGCGCGCGTCATCGAGAGCGTCTTCATCGCGGCGGGGATCATCTTTGTGCTCGGGGTCGTGAGCCTGCGCCAGGACTCTTCGGACGCGGCCGACCTTGCCGTCTCGCTCGCCGCGCTCAAGGACTGGACGTTCCTGTTTGGCCCCGGACTCGTCGTCCCCTTTGGAAACGGGCTGATCCTCGGCTACCTGATGTACAAGTCCGGCCTCGTCCCGCGGCGCATGGCATGGCTCGGAATGATCGGGGGGCCACTCCTCCTGATCGGGAACATAGGCGTGCTCTTCGACTTGTGGGACCAGACCGGCGCGGTGAGCCTCCTGGTAATCCCGGAGTTCATCTGGGAGGCGTTCCTCGGCATCTACTGCGCCATCTGGGGGTTCAGGCGGGACTCGCCAATCCTGTCGGCGCGACCCGGCGCGGTGACGTCAGCGGCGGCTGGCGCTCTCCCAACGTCCTGGCAGCGGCTGCTGGCGCTCTCTGGCGTCGCGTTCGCGGTGCTGTTTGTTCTCGGCTGGTTCCTCAGCGGTGGCAACGCGCCGGACTACACGGCCGCGGATCAGGACTGGACGGACTGGGCGGATGACAACCAATGGAAGAGCCGCATCGGTGCTTTCCTGATGCTGCTCGCTGGGTTTGTGTTCCTGCCCTTCGCCGGGACGATCCGAAGCGTGCTCGGACGCGCTGAGGGCATAGCTTCCGGCTCGGTGCGAACTCGCGCGGATCGCGTTCGCGGGTGCCATCGTCGGCATCACGGGGATCACCACGGCCATCGTCATGATCTCTGCCGCAGCCACTGAGGGTGCCGACGCGGATCCCGTGGTGAGCAGAGCGGTGGCCATCAGCGGCGGCGGGGCCATACTTCGTCGCCGCGATGGGCTTCGCCGTGATGCTCGCCGCTGCCGGACTGCTCACGCTGCGCAGCGGAGTCTTCGCGCGCTGGATCGGCATCGTGGCACTAATCGGGGCGCATCGCGTTCGTCATCACGTTCTTGGCGCTGATCCAGGGCACCAGCGAAGACAGCGTCTTTGGCTACGGCTTTCTTCCTGGCATCCTGGCGCTCACGATCTGGTCGATCGCTACGAGCATCGCGAGCTACCGCGCGGTGGGGACCACCGACCGCGAGCCCGCCCGCGGGCTCGGCCGTGCCGACTAGGAACCACGACGCTGGCGGGAATTCGATCTCGGCAGGCGACTTGCAGCACGGCACGAGCTCGTCGCCGTCAGCCGTGAAAGACCCTTCACGGGCCCGCTGTCCTGTGGGGGTAATCCGAGGTACGCACCGGGGTACGCACGCGACGGGCATTCCCGGCAGCCGCGACACGTCTGACCCACGGTTTCAAGCCATTTCGGCTTGCCTGCTGGCCTACTGATGCGCCCGGCAGGAATCGAACCTGCGGCCTCGCGCTCCGGAGGCGCGCGCTCTATCCCCTGAGCTACGGGCGCCAGGGACCAGCAAGTCTAGGTGACAGCGCTACGTACGGCGGGAGACAACGCCCGGTCGACCACGCCGACTCGTGTCCTAGACTCGGCGTGATGCTGCCGCTCGCCGACGTGAGCGAGACGTATACGGACATCGTCACGAGCGTCTTCTCGTCGACGATCGCGGCGAAGGCATGGCTCGCCTCCGTCGCCGCCGCTCTCGTCGTCGTGCAGGTCCTCACGGCGAGCCGCATGTGGGGGCGCTTGCAACGGGTGATCCCGTTTCAGGTACCGGGTGTGGCGCGCGTGCACCGCTGGTCGGGGCGGATCGCGTTCCTGTTCACGCTGCCGGTGTTCTTCCACTGCGTCTTCATCCTCGGCTTTCGCACACCGGACACGCGGGTCACCGTGCACGCGGTTGCCGGGTCATTCCTCTACGGCGTCTTCGCGGCGAAGGTGCTGATCGTGCGCTCGCGGCGCTATCCGCACTGGGTGCCGCCGGTCGTGGGTGGCACGCTCGCGACGCTGATCGTGGCGCTGTGGCTGACCTCGAGCCTCTGGTACTTCACCGACGTCCGCTTCGGATTCTGATGAGCGAGACCGAAGACCGACGACTCACGTGGCGCCTCGCGCTGTGGCCGGTGCTCGTGTTCGTGTACGTCTCGGCGATGGTGTTCGTGCTCGCGAAGGCGCACCCGTTCTCGCCAGCGACGCCCGCGGTCTCGAGCGCGCCGGTGACGCTGGGTGACCCGTACGCAGGGGAGATCGCGTTCCAGGAGTCCTGCGCCTCGTGTCACGGTGTGGGCGGAGCCGGCGGAGGCATCGGCCCCGACGCTCGCCGGTCGCAGCCTCGACCTGGCAGCCGTCAAGGCGCAGATCGAGAACGGCAGCGGGACGATGCCGGCCGAACCTGGTCGAGGGAGAGACGCTCGCAGACGTGCTCGCCTACATCGAGCAAATCGCCCCGCAGTAGGCTCCGCGGAATGGAGGTGAGCGCCGAGATCGTCCGGTTGCAGCTGGCCGAGACGTTCGTCATCGCACGCGGCGCGGACGACATCGCGGACGTCGTCCACGTGCGCCTGACGCACGACGGAGTCGTCGGGCACGGCGAGGCGGCGCCGATCGAGCGCTACGAGGAGACCGCGGAGAGCGCGCTCCAGTTCGTCTCGGAGCACGGGCAGCTCGTTGGTGACGACCCCTTCGCTCTCGAGGCGATCGAAGCGCGGCTGCGCGAGATCCCGGGCGAGCAGGCGGCGAAGGCCGCGATCGACGCCGCGCTGCACGACCTGCAGGGGAAGCTGCTCGGGGTGCCGACGTGGAAGCTGCTCGGCATGCCGCGCTGCGGCCCGCCGACGTCCTGGACCGTGTGGCTCGGCGATCCCGACGACATGGCCAGGCGGGCCGAGAAGGCCGCGTCGCGCTTCGGCCGCCTCAAGCTCAAGCTCGGTGGGGGAGACGGGCTCGACGTCGAACGCACCCGCGCGGTGCGCGCGGCGACGCAGCTGCCGCTGATGGTGGACGTCAACGAGTGGTGGTCGCTCGAGGAGGCCCTGGAGGCCCTGCCGCAGCTGGCGGAGCTCGGGGTCGAGTACTGCGAGCAGCCGCTGCCGGCGGGCGATCCGGGTGGCACGGAGCTGAAGCGCCGCTCGCCGCTTCCGATCTTCGTGGACGAGGACTGCCACACCCTGGCAGACGTCGCCGGGTGCGCCGAGATCGCGCACGGCGTGAACATCAAGCTCGCAAAGTCGGGCGGCATACGGGAGGCGATCCGGATCGCGCACGCCGCCCGCTCGCTCGGGCTCGGCGTGATGCTCGGCTGCATGGTCGAGTCCGGTCTCGGCATCGCCGCAGGCTGCTGTGTCGCGCCGCTCTGCGACCACGTCGACCTCGACGGCAACCTCCTGCTCGCAGAGGACCCGTACCGGGGTGTCGCGCTGGTCGACGGCGTCCAGACACCCTCGGACGAGCCCGGGCTCGGCGTCGAAGCGCGATGAGCGAGAAGCTGCTGCTCCTCGCCGAGGGCGCCTCGGGCGACCCGCACTCGGCGAAGACGATGCACGGCCTCCTCCGCTACCGGCGCGAGGAGGTCGTCGCGATCCTGGACTCGACCCGCGCCGGTGAGACCGAGGACGGCGTGCCGGTCGTGAGCGACGTCGACGGCGCGCTGCGTCTCGGCGCGACGACCGCCATCGTCGGCGTGGCGCCCGCGGGCGGGCGCTTCCCCGCGGCGTGGCGGGACATCGTCCGCAGCTGCATCCGGCAGGGGCTGCACGTCGAGAGCGGCCTGCACGAGTTTCTCGCCGACGACGCCGAGCTCGTCGAGCTGGCCGGTCGCTTCGAGGTCGAGTTGCGCGACCTACGCCGCCCGCCGACCGACCTGAGCGTTCCCACCGGTGCGAACCTCGAGGTGCCGGCGCAGATCGTGCTCACGGTGGGGTCGGACTGCGCGATCGGAAAGATGACCGTCTCGCTCGAGCTCGACCGTGAGGCGCGCGCACGTGGGCTGCGCTCCGTGTTCGTCCCTACCGGGCAGACCGGGATGGCGATCGCAGGATGGGGGATCGCGGTCGACGCCGTCGTGGCCGATTTCATCGCAGGTGCGGCAGAGCGGCTGGTCGTCGAAGGCGTCGAGCGCGGGGGCGAGCTCCTGCTCGTCGAGGGCCAGGGCTCGCTCGTCCATCCTGCGTACTCCGGCGTCACCCTCGGCCTGCTCCACGGCTCCGCCCCACACGCCTACGTCCTGTGCCACCGTGCCGGCGCGACCGAGATCGACGACCACCCCGGCCACCCGCTGCCCTCGCTCGCCGAGCTCGTCCAGCTCCACGAGCGCATCTCGCTGCCCGCGCGACCCGCCCGCGTCGCCTGCCTGGCCATCAACACGCACGGGCTCGACGACGAGGCGGCGCGCGCAGCGGTCGCGTCGGCCGAGCACGAGAGCGGCCTGCCGGCCGACGATCCGGTGCGGTTCGGCGCTGGTCGGCTGCTCGACGCGATCCTCGCTGGCTCGGCTGCAGCCGGCTCTCCGGCCGCCGCGAGGAACCGCCGGCGCCGGGGCGAAGTGAGGAGCCTCGTGCGGCGTCTCACTGCATTTGCGGGCGTGCTCGTCTGCGCGCTCGCGGCAGCTTCGGGGGTGCTCGCGGCCGAGTTCGGCGTCAACGACGACGGCGCGAAGTACGCGGCGGACGGCGGCGAGGCGTTCTACGCCGCGATGGCGGGCATCGGGCTGGAGCAATCCGTGGTCAGCGTCCGCTGGCAGCCGAGCGATCCAGGGACGATCGTCGATCAGGAGCATCTCGACCGCATCGTCCCGATCGCCACGAGGCACGGCATCAGGATCGTGCTCGCGCGTGTACCCGTATCCGCCGCGCGAGATCGAGTCGGGGCAGGCGACGCCGGCGGCGTTCGCCGGCTGGGTCGTGGGCGTGGCGACGCGGTACCCGCAGGTGCGGCAGTTCATCGTCGGCAACGAGCCGAATCAGCCGGCGTTCTGGCGGCCGCAGTTCGGTGCCGGCGGCCGCAACGTGTCGGCGGCGAGCTTCGGCGCCTTCCTTGCAGCCGCGTACGACGCGCTGAAGGCCCACGACCCGACGCTGACGGTGGTCGGCGTCGGCCTGTCGCCGCGGGGCAACGACAAGCCGAAGGCGGCCAGCAACATCTCCACCTCTCCGATTCGCTTTCTCGCCGCGCTCGGCGCGTGGTACCGCGCCACCGGCCGGCAGCGGCCGCTGATGGACGGCTTCAGCTTCCACCCGTATCCGAACCGCGCCACCGATCCCCTCGACCTCGGCTACGCGTGGCCCGCAGCGGGCTTCGTCGACCTCGGCCGCATCAAGCAGGCGCTGTGGGACGCCTTCAACGGCACGGCGCAACCGACGACCGCCGACGGGCTGACCCTGTACCTCGACGAGGTCGGCTGGCAGGTGAGCACGCGTCGCAGCACCGCGTACGTCGACGCCGAGAACGTCCCCGTCACCGACGAGCCGACACAGGCCCGGATCTACGGGCAGATCGTGCGGCGCGCGCGGTGCGACCCGGACGTCGCCGAGGTGAACGTCTTCGGGCTCTACGACGACCGCGACCGCCGCGGCTTCCAGGCCGCGCTGCACCGCGTGGACGGCACGGCGCGCCCCGCGGTCGAGGCCGTGCGGAGCGCGATGCAGGACACCGCACCGTGCCCCGCGACCGCGGCGTGGAGGCCGGCCGTCCGCGTCGTCGGGGCGCGGGCGCCACTCGTCGTCGCGGACGCCACGGAGATCGCGATCACCCCGCGGGCGGGCGAAGGCGTGCTCGCGCGCATCTGCGCGTACCCGCGCGGAGTCTCCGCCGCCAGCGCCTCGCGGCTCGCCTGCGCGGGCGTCCGGCAGGCGCTGCGGTCTGTGCCGGCGGCAAGGCGGCCCGGGTCAGCCGTACGACGTTCGTCCTGCGCCCGCCCCGCGACGCTGCGACGTGGGGGGATCCTCGGCCTCCGGATGACCGCCGAGACGTACGCCGCGCGCGACGAGCGTGCACACGGCGCGTTTCCGCTGACCCGCTTGACAACGAACATGTGTTCGCATAGCATGACGAACATATGTTCGTCAGATTTCTCCTCGTGCTCCTCGTCGCCGTGGCGCTCTGGGCGCTGTTCGCCCGCGACACGACGGCCAGTGGGCCGATCCAGCGCTACCAGGTGCAGGCCGGGGACACGCTGTGGAGCATCGCGACGGCGCACTTCGCCGGTGACCCGCGCGAGGGCGTCTGGGAGCTCCAGCAGCGAAACAGGCTCGCGGGCACGACGATCCAGCCCGGACAGAGGCTCGTCCTGCCCTGACAGCGGGGGCGTGCGCGTCACGGGCGTTCGCTCGGCGCGCGGCATAGAGTTTCGCGGGCCACCCGCGAAAGGAGACCCATGGCGAGCGAGCGCATCCTCGAGCTGCTGCGGCGCCCCGTCGACGACGGCGAGTACCAGGAGATCCGCGAGCTCTGGAAGGTCCATTCCAAGGCGGAGGACGACCGCGACCTGCCGGGGCTCATCTCGACGCTCACGGAGGACTGTGTCTACGAGGTGATGGGCACCGGCGCGCGCTGGGAGGGTCACGAGGGCGCCGCGCGGTTCTACACGGAGCTGCTGACGGCCTTCCCGGACATCCACTTCGACCTGGAGTTCATCGTGATCGGCCCTCAGGGCGTCTGCGAGGAGGCGCGGGTGACGGGGACACACCGGGCGCGCTGGCTGGAGCACGAGCCCAGCGGCGAGCGCCTGCAGTGGCGGAACGCCATCTTCTTCCCCTGGGATCCCGTGGCGAGGAAGTTTCGCGGCGAGACCGTGTACACCGACCTCAGCTTCTGAGGCCGGAGGCCGCTCGCGCGGCGCAGGAGCCTCTAGAATCGGCCCCCGTGGACCTCGACGTCGTGTTCCTCGGGACGTCCGGGTCGGCGCCGACGGCAGCGCGCGCACCGTCCGCGACGCTGATTCGGCGCGGTGGCGAGCGTCTGCTCGTCGACTGCGCCGAGGGCACCCAGCGCCAGCTGCTGCGCTCCGACGTGGGGCTCGTCGACCTCGAGGAGGTGTTCCTCACGCACCTGCACGCCGATCATTTCCTCGGGCTGCCCGGCATGCTCAAGACGTTCGCCCTCAGAGGGCCGTGAGCTGCCGGTGACCGTGTACGGCCCCGCCGGGACGCGAGGGTTGGTCGGAGACCTGCGCCGCATCTTCGGACGCCTCCCCTACGGGCTGGACGTCGTCGAGCTGGCGCCCGGCGACGTGCTGGAGCGTGACGGCTACCGCCTGCATCCGTTCGCGGTCGATCACCGGGTCAGCGCCGCCGGCTACGCGCTGGTCGAGCATCCGCGACCCGGACGGTTCGACGTCGACGTCGCCGACCGCCTCGGCGTCCCGGATGGCCCGCAGCGAGGCGCGCTGCAGCGCGGTGAGAGCGTGACGCTCGACGGCGGCGCGGTGGTGCGGCCGGAGGATGTGCTCGGCGAGCCGCGAGCGGGGAGGAAGGTCGTGCTCACCGGCGACACCGCGCCGTGCGAGTCCGTCGTCGAGGCAGCGGCCGGAGCCGACCTCCTCGTCCACGAGGCGACGTTCCTCGCGGACGAGCGCGACCGCGCTCGCGAGACGGGTCACTCCACCGCAGGCGAGGCGGCGCTCGTCGCCCGGGAGGCGGGAGTGAAGCTCCTCGCGCTGACGCACGTCTCGAACCGGTACGGCGGGGCGGCGGTCGAGGACGAGGCCCGCGAGCTGTTCCCCGCAACCGTCGTCCCGCGCGACTACGACGTGATCGAGCTGCCTTTTCCCGAGCGCGGCGGCCCCGAGCTCGTGGCGCGCGGCGCCCGCCGCGGCCGTCCGGGTGTAGGGTCCCCGACGTGACGCGCTGGGTTCAGGTGGCCGTCGCGGGAGACGTGGCGGAGGCCGAGGAGTTGCAGCGAATCCTCGGCACGGCCGGCATTACGGCCCAGCTCGAGGCGGCGGTGCTCGAGCATCCCGAGCAGCACGGCGATGCCGCGGTCAAGGTGCTCGTCGGGGAGCTCGAGGTCGACGACGCGCGCGACGCGATCGAGGCCCTGACCGAGCCGGACGAGCTTCTCTAGCGCGGAGCTCCACGTCAGGTGCCTGCCTTCAGGCAGGCACCGGGTGAAGACGATGACCGGAACCTCTGACTTCTTCGACGACCGCGCAGCCGTCTACGACGAGCTTCGCCCGCAGGACGGGGCGTGGTGGAGACGGTTCGAGGCGCTCGTCCGCGAAGCCGACCTGCGCGGTCGCACGGTGCTGGACGTCGGATGCGGTACCGGCGCGCTGGCCGCCGCGCTGGTCGAGCGGGAACGCGCTCGTGTCTGGGGCGTCGAGCCGAGCAGCGAGATGCTCGAGGTGGCCCGCGCGCGCGTCCCCCGCGGTGTCGGGCTCAAGCAGGGCAACGCCGAGAACCTGCCGTTCAAGGACGGCTGGTTCGAGCGTGTCGTGATGTCGCTCGTCGTGCACCTCGTCGACCGCGAGCGGGCTCTGGCCGACGCCTGCCGGGTACTTGCGCCTGGCGGACGGCTCGCGATTGCCACATTCGACCAGGCGCATTTCGACACCTGGTGGGCGGTTCGCTTCTTCCCGTCGCTTCGGTCCGTCGATCGCGCGCGCTTCCCTACTCGCGACGCGCTCGCCACCGAGGTCGGCAAAGCGGGCTTCTCCGAGGTTCGGCTCGTGTCCTTGCCGGATGTCGAGACGATTCCGCGTGAGGTTGCGCTGCGACGCCTGCGCGGCCGCCATATCTCGACGTTCGCCCTGCTCGACCCGGAGGAGGTGCGAGTCGGAATCGAGCACGCCGAACGTGAGCTTCCGGAACCGGTCGAGGTCCGTCTCGAGCAGCTGCTCGTGATCGCAACGCGCTGACCGCGCCAGGCAGCCTCAACCGTCGGGGAGGAACTCCACCCGCGTCGTCCCCACGAGGTTGTCCGTGACGAGCTCGAACACGCAGGGTCCATCGCCATCGACGCCCGGAGGCGTACGTATGACGGCATCGACCACCGCACCCGGCGCCGGGGTGATCGTCCGCACGGGGAGCCCGTTCACCCGGACGTCTATCGGTGCACCGCTCTTGCCGAGCAGAGTCACCAGGAGCGCCCCGGGCCGGCAGGCGGGCACGACGATCACCGCACCCCGGGTGATGTCGCCGTTGGGCAGGAGGCCGCTGCTCCGCTGCGTGACGCGGATCGGGCCGTTGACCCTCCAGAGCGCCAGACCGACACTCTCCGCCAGGCCGGCGGGTGCCTCCGCGACCTTCGTCCCGTCGAGGACGACCGTCACAGGAGCCACGACCTCCTCGCGCTCGACGGGCGCGCCGGCCCCGTCGGTCACGACGCCGTCGCTGCCGCGGACAGTTCCCGTCACCGCGGTCGGGGGTACCGGCCGCGTCGCGCCGTCGAGCGCGACGACATCGGCGACGGAGCGATTCCAGAAGAACGTGCGGGCGTCGGCCGTCCACGGCCTGTCCGCCGTGGCGAGCAAGGTCACGCGGCTCGCGTCGGTGTCGTCGATCCACGATGGAGCGTTGGCGCCGATCATCTTGCGCTGCTCCGCGGCGGAGACCTGCTCCACCTCGCGTGTCGCGACGACCGCCTGGACGACGAGAGCAGCTGCCACGACGGCGACGACGGCAGGGACCAGGCGTCGAGGGGTCAGCGCGAAGATCACCACGGCGGCGACGCCGGCCAGCACGAGTGCAGCGCGAACCCAGCCGGGCGAGGTGGCTTCGCCCAGCTCGATGAGGGCGGTCGACGAGAGGGCATCCTGAATCCCCTGGGACCGGGCCACGCGGTCAGCCGGTACGACCGCCAACGCGGCCAGAAACAGTGCGCCGATCGCCACGACCAGGACCCGCGGACGTGGTGCCCGCCGCTCGACCCAGAGCACCAGGCCGAGGAACAGCGGCGGTGCGACCGTGACCAGATACCGCTCCGCGACGTGCTCGACGTGACCGGCCGCAAAGGCGGCGACCTGCACGACCAGCAGCGGGGTGTAGGCGCCGGCGGTGGCGAGGAACGACGCGACCTGCGCATCGCGCTCGCTGCGCCACAGCGCCAGGACGACGAGCAGGGTCGTGGCGAGCAGCGGAATGCCGACGGTGATCAATGCCACGCCGGCCGCATGCCAGACGACCTGTTCGAGCGACTGCGCCGAAAGGGTGGACTCCTCGCCGAGCGTTGCGTACGCGCCCAGCATGTCCGCCCACGAGAAGCTCTCGAGGGTCGCGAGGGCGATCAACGACAGCACCGCCAGAGCGACGAAGCCGGCGAGCAGCGGCAACAGGCGCATCAGGGTCGCCTTCGAGCGGGTCATCACCGCGTGCCCGATGGCCGCCACGACGAAGACCGGCAGCAGGATCAAGCGCCTGGAGGCGGACGCCACCGGCGACGACGACCGCGGCGATGAACACGCCCTGCCGCCACAGCGTCGGCTCCTCGAGCACGCGTGCCAGCGCGAGAAGCGCGAGCGTGACGAGCGGGTAGTAGAGCGCCTCGCTCATCAGCAGTCCCGAGTAGGCCAGCGCGGGGACAACGAGCGTGAGCGCCGCGGCCGCCAGGGCGCCGCGGTCGGTGAGGAAGCGGCGGCCCCAGACAAAGACGGGCACCGCGGCGAGTGACATCACGAGCGCCTGCACGGCCTGTGCAACACGGATCCCGTCGGGCAGCGTGCCGACGGAGAGGGGGAGCCCGACGAGCGCCGGGTAGAACAGGCTGTAGTACGGAGTCTCGAGACCGCGGACCG
This sequence comes from uncultured Actinomycetes bacterium, assembly GCA_963732985.1. Lineage (GTDB taxonomy): Bacteria > Actinomycetota > Thermoleophilia > Gaiellales > Gaiellaceae > Gaiella. The sequence continues at coordinate 383,537 of CAVTBP010000011.1, forward strand.
TCAAGGTGCCCGTCTCCCACAGCGACTCGCCGATCAGGGCGTAGAGCATCTCGTCGGGCGCGATCCAGGGGACGGTGAACGAGCGTGATGCCCAGGCGCGGAGGACGGTCGAGAGGATGACCAGGGCGGCGAGGACGAGCCACGGGCCCGGGCGCCGGGGATCTGACCGGGCCGACGTCACGCCTGCAGGGTAGACTCGTTCGGAACCTTTAACCCGGTCCAGCGAGGCCGAAAAGGAGAGGCATGACGACCCAGCACCCGCGCGCCCAGGCGGCGAGGACGCTCCTCGACGCCGACGCGGTCTCCCGCACACTGGCGCGTCTCGCACACGAGCTGATCGAGCGAAACGACGACCCGGCGTCGATCGTGCTCGTCGGCATCCACACGCGGGGCGTCCCGCTCGCCCTGCGCCTGCGCACGCTCGTCGCGGAGCGCAGCGGTGTCGAGCCGGCCGTCGGCGCACTCGACATCACCTTCCACCGGGACGACGTGCTCGTCCGCAACGGCGATGCACCGCGGCACCGGCAACCGATCGTGCGCGGCACCACCCTGGCCGTGCCGCTCGAAGGGAAGACCGTCGTGCTCGTGGACGACGTCCTGTACACGGGGCGAACGATCCGGGCCGCGATCGAGGCGCTGCTCGAATACGGCCGCCCGGAGCGCGTCCAGCTGGCGGTGCTCGTCGACCGCGGGCACCGCGAGCTGCCGATCCGGCCCGATTACGTCGGCAAGAACCTGCCCACGTCGCGCCACGAGCGCGTCCACGTCCAGCTCGTCGAGGTGGACGAGGTGGATTGCGTGCTCCTCGTCGGCGGGGAGGAGGGCGGCGATGCCTGACCTCCGCGTCGCCGACGAGCTGCGCCCGCCCGAGCGGCCCGCGCGCCGGCACCTCCTCGCCGTCTCCGACCTCTCGCGCGAGGACGTCGAGCGGCTCCTCGACACGTCACGCGCGCTCGAGCGGTCGCTCGACCGTGAGGTGAAGAAGCTGCCGACGCTCCGTGGCCGGCTCGTCGTCAACCTGTTCTACGAGTCGTCCACGCGGACGCTCTCGAGCTTCGACCTCGCCGCGAAGCGCCTGTCCGCCGACACGATGTCTCTGCGCGCCTCGGGCTCCTCCGTCGACAAGGGGGAGTCGCTCAAGGACACGGCGCTGACGCTCGCGGCGTACGACCCCGACGTGATCGTCGTGCGCCATCCCCACATCGGCGCGCCGCAGCTGGTCGCAGCCACCACGGAGGCGCACGTCGTCAACGCGGGCGACGGCAAGCACCAGCACCCCACCCAGGCGCTGCTCGACCTGTACACGCTGCGCGAGGCGCTCGACCGGCTCGAAGGGCTGCACGTGGCGATCGTCGGAGACGTGCTGCACTCGCGCGTGGCGCGGTCGCTCGTCGAGGCGCTACGCCTGGTCGGCGCGCACGTGACGCTCGTCGGCCCGCCGACGCTCGTGCCCCGCGGCATCGAGGAGCTGGGCTGCACCGTCTCCCACTCGATCGACACGATCGCCGACGCCGACGTCGTCTACGTCCTGCGCATGCAGCAGGAGCGCATGCTGCCCGGGGCGGCATTCGTGCCGTCGCTGCGCGAGTACACGTCGCTCTACGGCATCACCCCCGAGCGGCTGCGACCCGGACAGGTGGTGATGCATCCCGGGCCGATGAACCGCGGTGTCGAGATCGACGCGCGTGTGGCCGACTCGGCGGCGGCCCTGGTCACGACGCAGGTGCGCTCCGGGCTCGTGGTGCGCATGGCGGTGCTCTACGACCTGCTCACCACCGGCCCCGTGCGCGTCGCCGAGCCGATGGAGGTCGCGTGATGCTCTGGCGCGCTGAAGGCCCTGGTGACTCGCTCGTCCTGGAGGGCCGAGTGATCGATCCGGTCGAGGGAATCGACGACCAGCTGCACGCTGACGATCGAGGACGGCGTCCTGGCGGCAATCGAGCCGTCGGACTCGCATCCCGCCTCACCGCTGATCCTGGCTCCCGCCTTCGTGGATCCGCACGTCCACCTGCGTACGCCGGGGCGTGAGGACGAGGAGACGGTCGGCTCGGGCACGGCAGCCGCCGCTGCCGGCGGGTACTGCGCCATCGTCGCGATGCCGAACACCGACCCCGTCGTCGACTCGGCTGCCGTGCTCGGTGCGCTCGTCGAGCTCGCTCGCGCCGAGGCGCTGATCCCCACCGGGTTCATGGCCGCGATCACGAAAGGGCTGCGCGGGGAGGAGCTGACGGAGATGGCGGAGCTCGCCGCTCTCGGTGCCGTCGCGTTCACCGACGACGGGAGGCCCGTCGCGTCGGCCGGCGTGATGCGCAACGCCCTCGCCTACAGCGCCGTCGCGTCGCGCCCGCTGGCGCTGCACGAGGAGGAGCCGACGCTGTCCGGCAGCGGTCAGATGCACGAGGGCTCGGTGTCCGCGGAGCTCGGTCTCACGGGCTGGCCGCGCTCAGGCGGAGACGGTGATGATCGAGCGCGATCTCGCACTCGCCGCATACGAGCAGCGTCCGTTGCATATCATGCATGTGTCGGCGGCTGCCTCGGTCGACGCGATCCGCGCCGCCAAGGCGCGCGGTGTCGCGGTCACGGCCGAGGTGACGCCACACCACCTCTGCCTCACCGACGAGGCGGTTCGCTCCCTCGATCCGAACACGAAGATGAACCCGCCACTCCGCACCGAAGCCGACCGCCTCGCGCTCCTCGAGGGCCTGCGCGACGGCACCCTCGACTGCGTGGCGACCGACCATGCGCCGCACGCTCGGCACGAGAAGGAGGTGCCGTTCGAGGAGGCGCCGTTCGGCGTCACCGGGCTCGAGACGTCGTTCGCCGTCCTCCACACCGACCTGGTGCTCGCAGGGGCGCTGTCCCTCGAGATCCTGCTCGAGCGGATGTCCGCAGGCCCGGCAGCCGTCTTTGGCCTGCCCGTGCCGCGCATCCGGGTGGGGTCCCGCGCCAACCTCGTGCAGCTCGATCCAGCGGCGGAGTGGGAGGTGCGCGAGGAGGGCTTCCGCTCGCTGTCGGCAAACTCGTGGCTGCTGGGGCGGACGCTGACCGGTGCGGTCGTTCGCACCGTCGCGGACGGGCGCCTGGTGCACGAGACGGTGCCGGCCGGAACTGCCGCATGACGGCGGCGCAGGGATACCTCGCCCTGGAGGACGGCACAGTCCTGCGCGGTCGATCCGTCGGCGCCGACGGCGTGGCCTTCGGCGAGGCCGTCTTCACCACGGGCATGAGCGGCTACCAGGAGACCGTCACCGACCCGAGCTTTGCGGGCCAGCTCGTCTGCTTCACGACCGCGATGGTCGGCAACTACGGCGTCGACGAGGCACGCATGGAGTCGGCCGCACCGCACGCCAAGGCCGTGCTGATGCGGCGGCTCGGCGGCGAGGAGTGGGCCTCGTGGCTGCACGCACAGGGCATCGTCGCGCTCGACGAGATCGACACCCGCTCGCTCACGCTGCGCCTTCGCTCGGCCGGCGCCATGCGAGCCGTGGCCGTCGCCGACGCGCGCGGCCTCGACCCGGAGGAGGCGACCGCGGAGGTGCGGCGGCAGCCGACGATGGAGGGCAGCGCTCTCGTCGCCGAGGTCTCGACGGCAGAGTCGTACGTGGCGCACGCCGACGGCAGGGTGCGCGTCGCGCTCGTCGACTACGGCGCCAAGCGATCGATCGTGCGACGTCTCGCCGCCGCGGGCGCCGCGGTCACCGTCTTCCCGCACGTGTGCGACCCGGACGAGCTCGCGACGTACGACGGCGTGCTGCTCTCCAACGGGCCCGGCGACCCGGAGCCGCTCGTCGCGGAGACCGACGTCGTGCGCGCGCTGCTCGGCCGCGTGCCCGTGCTCGGCATCTGCCTCGGCCATCAGCTGCTCGGGCTCGCGACCGGGCTGCAGACGTTCAAGCTGCCGTTCGGCCACCGCGGCGCCAACCACCCGGTGCTCGACCGGCGCGCCGGGCGGGTGCTGGTGACGAGCCAGAACCACGGCTTCGCCGTGGCGCCGACCGAGGAGCGCGAGGCAACCCATGTGTCCCTCTACGACGGCACCGTGGAGGGCCTCGACTATCCGGACCTGCGCGCCCGCTCGGTGCAGTTCCACCCCGAGGCCGGGCCAGGGCCGCACGACTCCTGGCCGCTGCTCGAGACCTGGGTCGGGCAGCTGGAAGGGGCGGCCGCCTGATGCCCGCCCGCGCCGACATCTCCTCCGTGTGCCTGATCGGCTCCGGCCCGATCGTGATCGGACAGGCGTGCGAGTTCGACTACGCCGGCTGCCAGGCGCTCAAGGTGCTGCGCGAGGACGGCTTCCGCACGATCGTCGTCAACTCCAACCCGGCCACGATCATGACCGACCCGGGGTTCGCCGACCGCACCTACATCGAGCCGCTCGACGTCGAAGGGGTCACCGACGTGCTCGAGCGCGAGCGCCCCGACGCGCTGCTGCCGACCCTCGGCGGGCAGACGGCGCTCAACCTCGCCATCGAGCTCCACGACTCGGGTGTGCTCGACCGGCTCGGGGTCGAGCTGGTCGGCGCGTCGGTCGACGTGATCCGCCGCGCCGAGGACCGCGAGCTCTTCCGCACGGCGGTGCAGAGCTGCGGGCTGCAGGTGCCTGCTTCGCGGATCGTGACCTCGCTCGGACGAGGCCGAGGGCCTGACCGTGCCGGCGGTCGTCCGCCCGGCGTTCACGCTCGGCGGTCACGGCGGCGGCTTCGCGGAGACGACGGAGCAGCTGGCCGCCCAGGTCGAACGGGGCCTCGCGGAGAGCCCCATCGGCCAGGTGCTGGTCGAGGAGTCCGTGCGCGGCTGGGACGAGTTCGAGCTCGAGGTGATGCGCGACCGGCTCGACAACGTCGTCGTCGTGTGCTCGATCGAGAACCTCGATCCGATGGGCGTGCACACCGGCGACTCGGTCACCGTCGCCCCGCAGATGACGCTCCCGGACGAGGCGTACCAGGAGCTGCGCGACGCCGCAGCGGCGGTGATCCGCGCGGTCGGTGTCGAGACGGGAGGCTCGAACATCCAGTTCGCCCGCGACCGCGTGACGGGCGAGGTGCGCGTGATCGAGATGAACCCGCGCGTCTCCAGGTCGTCCGCGCTCGCCTCGAAGGCGACCGGCTACCCGATCGCCAAGGTGGCGGCGAAGCTGGCCATGGGCTACACGCTCGACGAGATCCCCAACGACATGACGAAGACGACGCCCGCGAGCTTCGAGCCGACGCTCGACTACGTCGTCGTCAAGTTCCCGCGGTTCGCATTCGAGAAGTTCCCCGGCGCCGATCCGACGCTCGGCACGCAGATGAAGTCGGTGGGCGAGGCGATGGGGATCGGGCGCACGTTCTCCGAGGCGTTCCTGAAGGCGTTCGGCTCGCGCGAGCTCGACCCGGGCGCCCCGACGCCCTGGGCGACGTTCGACGACATCCCCGACGGCGTGCACCCGTGGTTCAAGGAGCAGCTGGCGCTGGCGCGGCGCGAGCTCGCGACGCGCGACATCGCGCGCGCCAAGCGGGCCGGGTGGGGCGACGACTCGATCGGAGCGGCGTGGGGGACGTCCGGCGAGGAGGTGCGGCGCGCACGCTACGCCAAGGGCATCAGGCCGTCCTACCGTCGCGTCGACTCGTGCGCCGGCGAGGTGGAAGCGGGGTCGAACTACTACTACTCGACCTGGGGCGAGGAGGACGAGGCGCCGCCGCTCGGTGACAAGCCGCGCGCCGTGATCATCGGCTCGGGGCCGAACCGCATCGGGCAGGGGATCGAGTTCGACTACTGCTGCGTGCACGCGGCACAGACGTTTCGCAGGCTCGGCTACGAGGCCGTGATGGTCAACTGCAACCCCGAGACCGTCTCCACGGACTACGACACCTCCGACCGGCTGTACTTCGAGCCGCTCACGCCGGAGGAGGTGCTCGCGGTGCTCGACCGCGAGCGCCCGGAAGGGGTCGTGACCCAGTTCGGCGGCCAGACTCCGCTGCGCCTCGCGCGTTTCATCGAAGCGGCGGGGTACCGCATCCTGGGTACGCCACACGCGGCCATCGACCTGGCCGAGGACCGCGAGCAGTTCGGCGCGCTGGCGGCCGAGCTCGGCGTTCGCTGTCCTCCCTGGGCCACGGTGGAAGGCGAGGCGGAGGCGCTCGCGGCCGCCGCCGAGATCGGCTACCCGGTGCTCGTGCGGCCCTCGTACGTGCTCGGCGGCCGCGCGATGCGCGTCTGCGACGACGAGGCGCAGCTGCGCGCCGCGATGGCGGCCGTGAGCGGGCCGGTGCTGGTCGACCGGTTCGTCGAGAACGCGATCGAGATCGACGTCGACGCTCTCTGCGACGGCGAGGAGGTGTTCATCGCAGCGGTCATGCAGCACGTGGAGGAAGCGGGCGTCCACTCCGGCGACTCCGCCTGCGTGCTTCCCGCGCAGTCGCTCACCCTGGCGAACGCGCTCGAGGTCGAGCACGTCGTCAAGCGCCTCGGGCCGGCGCTTGGCGTCGTCGGCCTGCTGAACGTGCAGCTCGCGGTGGCCGACCAGACCGTGTACGTGCTCGAGGCGAACCCGCGCGCGTCGCGCACCGTGCCGTTCGCGAGCAAGGCGATCGGGATCAACCTCGTCGACGCCGCCTGCCGCCTGGCCGCGGGGGAGACGCTGGCCGACCTCGAGCTGAAGCCGCCGCGGCCGCAGGAGATCAGCGTCAAGGCGGCCGTGCTGCCCTTCGCCCGCTTCCCGGGCGCCGATCCCGTGCTCGGGCCGGAGATGCGCTCCACCGGCGAGGTGATGGCCAGCGCCTCGGATCTCCCGACCGCGTTCGCGAAGGCGGAGCGGGCCGCGGGGCGGCCGCTGCCGACCAGAGGCACGGCGTTCCTCTCGGTCAAGGACGCCGACAAGCCCGCGGTCGCTCCCGTCGCGGCCGCTCTCGCCGGGCTCGGGTTCGAGCTCGTCGCCACCGCCGGGACGGCAGCGACGTTGCGCAGCGCCGGGCTCGTGGTGGACGAGGTGGGCAAGGTCGCCGAGGCGGACGCCGGCCGGCGAACCGTCGTCGACCTGATCCGCCAGCATCGCTGCGACCTGGTGGTGAACACCCCCCAGGGCTCGGGTGCCAGGGCCGACGGCTACCTGATCCGCGAGGCGGCGCTCATCGCCCGCGTCCCGTGCATCACCACGATCGCCGGCGCGGCCGCGGCCGTCCACGCGATCGCCAACGCTCGGGCAGAGACGGCGCTGTCGCTGCAAGAGCGCATCGGCGTCGCGTGAGCGGGCTCGTCGGCGACCGGCCCGCGATCGCCGGGGCACGGCGCGAGCGCGCTCGGGTGCTCGGCACGCGCGCGATCGGGACGTACACGCTGCTGCGTCTCGCACGGGGCGGGCTGGAACCGGGGACACCGGGCCAGCTCTTCATGCTCGAGGCACCCGGACGCGTGCTCCCGCGCGCGTTCTCGCTCTGTCTCGCACCCGACGGCGAGCTCGGCTTCCTCATCGACCCCGATCGGGCCCGGCACGCGGGCGCTTGCCGGCCTCGCCGCCGGGGACGCGATCCACGTGCTCGGGCCGCTGGGCCAGGGCTTCGACCTCTCCGTCGAGCAACCGCTGCTCGTCGGCGGCGGCATCGGGATCGCGCCGCTTCCGTACCTCGCCGAACGGCTGGGTGGGCCCCGGCCCTGCTCGGCTTCCGCAGCGAGCGGCATGCCGAGGCAGCCTCCCTCCTCCCCGGCGCAGAGGTCGTCGTCGACCCGACGCTGGTCACGGAGGCGCTGCCGCCGGAGCCCGGGAGACGTGCTCGGCTGCGGGCCCGAGCCGATGCTTCGCGCCCTGGCTCGGCTCGTGCCGGACGCGCAGCTCGCCTGGGAGGCTCCCATGGCCTGCGGGTACGGCGCCTGCTACGGCTGCGTGGTGGAGATCGAAGGGCGCTACCGGCGCCTGTGCGTGGACGGGCCGGTGCTCCGCGGCCACCAGGTGAGCGCGCATGGGTAGTGCGGCCGTGCCGATCCTCAACGCCAGCGGGTGCCTCGACGCGCTCACCGCACCCGACGTCGCCCGCTCGCTCGACGCGTTCGTGACGAAGACCGTGACACCGGAGCCCCGCGAAGGGAACCCACCCGTGCGCATCGCCGAGACCGAGCACGGGATGCTCAACTCGATCGGCCTGCAAGGACCGGGCCTCGACGGGCTGCTCGAGCACCTGCTGCCCGCCCTGACGCCGCTCGGGGTGCCGATCTGGGTCTCCGTCGGCGGCTTCTCGGCCCAGGACTACGCGGCGTCGTGCGAGCGCCTCGACGAGCGCGACGATGTCGCTACCGTCGAGCTGAACCTCTCCTGCCCGAACGTCGAAGAGGCGCCCGAGACGTCCGCGGAGATCGTCGCCGCGGCCCGCTCCGCGACGACCAAGCCGCTGTACGCGAAGCTCTCTCCCGCCACCTGGGACATCGCCGAGTCGGCACGCGCCTGCGTGGCCGCCGGGGCCGACGGGCTGTCCCTCGTCAACACGATTCGAGGGCTCGTGCTCGACCGAGGATCGATGCGGCCGTCGCTCGGTACCGCGGCCGGCGGGTACTCGGGGCCGGCGCTGCGCCCCATCGCGCTCGCCTGCGTCCACGCGTGCGCCACAGCGGTCGACGTGCCCATCGTGGGGATGGGGGGAGTGGGCTCGGGGGCCGACGCCCTCGACCTCGTCGCGGCGGGTGCGACCGCCGTCGCGCTCGGCACCGTGCTCTTCTCCGACCCGGCTGCTGCGGGCCGGATCCGGGCCGAGTTGGAGGCCGACGTCGCGGCGCGAGGGTTGCAATCTGCACGCGAGCTTCACCGAGCCGCGTTGTCCGTTTAGAAAAAAGCCTGCAATTAGCGGGAAAAGTTCTCGCTTGACCGAGGGCTGCTGATCGCTAGACTCCACTTCTCAATGGTCACGACGAAGACGCAGGCCCAGGCGCCGCTCCGTTCCCTCGACCAGCGGATGGAAGCACTGAAGCGCGCCAACGACATCAGGGTCCGTCGGGCACAGCTGAAGAAGGACCTGAAGGAAGGCCGCGTCAACATCGAGCAGATCCTGCTCGACCCGCCGGAGTACGTTTCCACCGCGAAGGTGTTCGACATGCTGATGGCGGTGCCGAAGTTCGGGCGGGTCAAGGCGGCGCGGCTCCTCAACCAGTGCCGCATCAGCCAGTCGAAGACCGTCGGCGGCCTGTCCGAGCGACAGCGGGCGGAGCTCGTCAACCTGTTCAACCACAGGTGATTCTCGGCTCGAGCCGAGCACCGGCTCGCTAGGGGCCTCACCTTGTCGGGAAACCCCGTCTTCGTCGTCACCGGGCCATCGGGAGCCGGCAAGGGGACGCTGATCCGGGCGCTGGTCGGCGCGCGTGCCCGTGCTCGAGGTGGCGGTGTCCGCGACCACGAGGCGGCTCCGCCCGGGCGAGAAGGACGGCGTCGAGTACCACTTCCTGTCCGAGGGCGACTTCGTCAGGCGCATCGAGGCGGGCGAGTTCCTCGAGCACGTCGAGTACGTCTCGGGCAAGCGGTACGGCACGCTGCGGTCGGAGCTCGACCGGATCGCGGGCCACGGCGGTGTCTGCGTGCTCGAGCTCGAGCTGGAGGGGGCGCTGCGCATCCAGGACGACGTGCCCGGCTCGGTGACGATCTTCATCGCGGCCGACGTCGACGAGCTCGAGCGCCGGCTGCGCGAGCGGGCGACCGAGTCCACCGGCGAGATCGGCGAGCGCATCCGGCTGGCCCGCGAGCAGCTCGAGCAGGCGCACTGCTTCCGCTACATGGTCCGCAACGACGACGTGCACCGCGCCACCGAGGTGCTCGTGGCGATCGTCGAGTGCGAGCTGCGGCTGAGCGACGCCCTCGTAGTGTGCGACGCGGGCCGCGGGCTGCAGGTACCATGGGCAGCCGATGATCGAACCTCGCATCGATTCGCTTCTGTTGCACGCCGAGACGGCCGACGAGCCGCCGTCCCGGTACGCGCTCGTGATCATGGCCGCCCAGCGGGCCCGCCAGATCAACAGCTACCACCATCAGCTCGGTGAGGGCATGGGTCTCGAGGAGGCTCCGCCGCCGCTCGTCGAGTCGCGCTCGAAGAACTACCTGACCATGGCGATGGAAGAGATCGCCAAGGGCAAGTTGCGCTTCGCGTACGCACCGAAGTAGGCCTGCAAGGGGCGCGATCCGCGCAGTCCTGGCCTGCAAGGTGGGGTATTCGCTCCCGCGAATCCCCCACCGCCGCCTGGCGGCGAGGCACAACCTGAAGGCGTCCGCTTCGCGGCCGCAAAGCATTCCTGGCCGCCTTCCCATGGCGCGCCTGACCCCGAAGTGAGCGGCTGGCTCCGCCGTTTCGCGGCGCGAGGGCAGAATGTGGGCCATGGCTCGCATCGCCGTGGGTGTGACAGGAGGGATCGCGGCCTACAAGGCGTGTGAGCTCGTGCGCCTCCTCGTGCGCGCGGGGCACGACGTGACGCCGCTGCCGACGCGGGGCGCCGAGCGCTTCGTCGCCGCGGAGACGCTCTTCGCGCTCGCCCGCAAGGAACGCGGCGGCGATCCCTATCCGCATCTGCGCGACGTCGACCTCCTCGTCGTCGCACCGCTGACGGCGCACACGCTCGCTCGGCTCGCCCACGGGCTCGCCGACGACCTGCTCACCGAGACCGCGCTGGCGCACAGCGGCCCGGTGCTCGTGGCGCCGGCGATGAACAGCGCCATGTGGGCGCACGCCGCGACGCAGGCCAACCTGGCCACGCTCGTCACACGGGGCGTGCACGTGATCGGGCCCGAGGACGGCGAGCTCGCAGAGGGTGAGACCGGCCCCGGCCGGATGGCCGAGCCGGAGGACATCGTCGCACGCGTCACCGGGCTGCTCGACGCGGCACCTGCGACCGCGCCGGCGAACGGCGCGCTGAGCGGACGCAGGGTGGTCGTCTCGGCCGGCGGCACGCGAGAGCCCCTCGACGACGTGAGATTCCTCGCCAACCGCTCGTCGGGTCGCATGGGCGTGGCGCTCGCGGCCGAAGCACGGCGTCGTGGCGCAGAGGTGACCCTGCTCGCGGCCAACATCGCCGTCCCGGCACCCGACGCCGTGGCGGTCGTCGAGACGCCGACCGCCGCCGACCTGCGACGCGAGGCGCTGGCACGCGCGGACGCCGATCTCGTGCTGATGGCCGCCGCGGTGGCCGACTACCGGCCCGCGGAACGGATCGACGGCAAGCGGCCCAAGGACGGTGAGCCGTGGCTCGTGGAGCTGGTCCCGACCGGCGACATCGTCAAGGCGCTCGGCGCGAGCCGCGAGGCGGGCCAGGTGCTCGTCGCCTTCGGTGCCGAGCACGGCGCCGCGGGGCTCGAGCGCAAGCGGGCGATGCTCGACGACAAGAACGTCGATCTCGTCGTCTACAACGACGTGGGGCGGCACGACATCGGCTTCGACAGCGCCGACAACGAGGTCGTCCTCGTCACCCGCGACGGCGAGACCCACGTGCCGAAAGCGCCCAAGGAGGCGATCGCCGCGGCGATCCTCGACGAGGCGCAGCGGCTGCTCGGAGCGAGACCGTGACCGAGCCGGCGACGACGCTACGCGCCGAGACGGCCGCCGACCTCGCCGACCGCGTCGTGGAGTCGCTCGGGACCGCCGTGCACGCGTCCGGTGGACACACTGCGGCTGCCGCTGCTGTCGCTCCTCGCCGAGGGGCACGTGCTGGTCGAGGACGTCCCGGGAGTGGGGAAGACCGTGCTGGCAAAGGCGCTCGCGCGGTCGCTCGACCTCTCGTTCGCGCGCGTGCAGTTCACGCCCGACCTCCTCCCGGCGGACGTCACCGGCGTCAACGTGTTCGACCAGTCCGAGAGCGCATTCCGCTTCCGTCCCGGACCGGTGTTCGCCAACATCGTGCTCGTCGACGAGATCAACAGAGCGTCGCCGAAGACCCAGTCCGCCCTGCTCGAGGCGATGCAGGAGGCGCAGGTGACCGTCGACGGCTCCACGCATGTCCTGCCGCGCCCCTTCCTCGTCATCGCCACGCAGAACCCGGTCGAGTACGAGGGCACGTACCCACTCCCGGAGGCGCAGCTCGATCGGTTCGCCGTGCGCATGGCGATCGGCTATCCGCCGCTGCACGAGGAAGCGCGCATGCTGACCGAGCAGACGACCGAGCCGCCGCTCGACAGCCTGACCCCTGTGGCGGACGAAGCGGACGTCGTGGCCGCGATCGAAGCCGTCCGGTCGATCTACGTCGAGGAGAGCGTCAACCGCTACGTGGTCGCCCTCCTGCGGCACACCCGCGACGACCCACGGCTCGCGCTCGGCGCCAGCCCTCGTGCGGGCATCGCCCTGCTGCGTCTCGCCAAGGCGCGCGCCGTGATCGAGCGACGCGACTTCGTCGCCCCCGAGGACGTACGCGCGGTGGCCCCTTCGGTGCTCCCGCACCGCCTGCTCCTGGCGCCCGAGGCACGCGCGACGGGCGCCAGCGCGGCCGATCTCGTGCGCGACGCGCTGGACGGGACACCCGTACCGGTGTGAGCAGGAGCACTGCCGCGCTGACGGTCGGGGCAGCGGCGCTGCTCGGATCGTGGCTGTTCGGCTCGCTCGCCCTCGCGCCGGTCGGGATCGGCCTCGTCGTCGCGGCCCTCGGCGCGCGCGCCTGGCGCCGGTTCGCCGCGTCACGGCTGACTCTCGAGCGGCGACTGCGCGTTACGCAGCTCGTCGAGGGTGACACCCTGGAGATCGAGCTGTCGCTGACCGGACGGGCGTTCGCGTGGGCTCGCGCGGTGGCCACCGAGACCGTCGGCACGCTCGGCACGGTCGACGTCCCACTGCGGCACGGACGGGGCGTGCTCACATGGCCGGCCGTGCCACGCGGCCGGCACGTGCTCGGGCCGGCGCACGTGGTGCTGGAGGACCCGCTCGGCCTGGAGCGGGCGGAAGCCACTGCGCCGGGGAGCGCTGCCGTGCTGGTCAGGCCCCGGTTCGTCAACCTGGCCGCACTGTTCACCGATCAGGGTCGTGACGGCTTCGACGGGCGGCGCGCGCTGCCACGGCGTGGTGTGGGGGTCGACCTGCACGGCATTCGCGACTATCAGCAGGGCGAGCCGTTGCGCCTCGTCCACTGGCCCACCACCGCACGGCGGGGTGTGCTGAGCGTGCTGGAGCTCCAGGATGCGCCGCGCGACGAGACCGTCGTGGTGCTCGACTGCGACCCGGCCGGCGACGTCGGCCCACCCGGGCGCTCGAGCTTCGACGAGGCGGTGCGTGTGACCGCGTCGCTGGTGCGGGCGCGAGCCGCGCGCGGGCGTCCCGTGGCGCTCGTCGCGGGCGGCGGGGCGGCGGGGACAGTGCGCGTGAACGCGCTCGACGGCTCGTGGGAGGCTGCGCTCGACCAGCTCGCGGCCGCGACGCCCGACGACCAACGATCGCTTCGCACGGTCCTCGCGGATCCGCGCCTGGTGGCAACGCGCGCACCGGAGCTGATCGTGGTGACGTGCCGGCCGGAGGAGATCGGCGCCGCGCTCGAGACACGCCGCGCGGGTGGTGTCGTCCTCGTCGACGCGCCGACGTACGCCGGAGCGTCGCCCTCGCCCCCGTCACCGGCGTTGCTGCGGCTCGCGGGCGATGGCATCCCGGTGGCGGTCGTGCGCTGCGGCGACGACCTCGAAACGGCGCTCGGAGGCGTCTCGGTCGATGCACGCAGCGCGTAGCCTGCTGGCCGCGGCCGGCCCCGCCGCCGCGCTGGCGCTGACCTGGGGTGCTCTCGAGTCTCCGGCGGCGTGGGGTGCGATCGCGCTTGCCGCGCTGGTCGGCATCGTTCCCGCAGCCGTCGTCCGGCCACGCATGCGTGCCGTCGCCGCGCTGATCGCCGCAGCGGCCGGGCTGTCGCTCGTGTTCCGCGCCTCACCCGTTCACGCCCTGCCCTGGGTCGACGGCGCCTGGGCGGGGAAGATGCTGCGCGTGGCGGAGGACGGCCTGCGCGCCTTCGAGGTCGTCGTGCTCCCGTTCGACCCTGCGCAACGGCCTGCGATGCACGCGCTGACGCAGGCCGCCGTGCTCGGCTTCTCGCTCGCGGGTGCGCTCGCCGTCGCAGCGCGGAAGCCGCTCCTCGCCGCTGCCGTGGTCGTCGTCGGAGGCGGTTGGGCCACCGCATCGCTACCCGACGACCGGCTGCTCGTCGCCGGCGGACTGCTGCTCGTCGCCGCGCTCTGGCCGACGGTGGTCCTGCGCGTGCGTGCGAGCCGCGACGGCGTCGTCGCCGGGGTGGCGCTGGCCGTCGTGGCGATCGTCGGGGTCGGGGCCGCCTCCGCGGGCGCAGCTCCCGACGAGGCCCGTCTCGACTGGCGCAACTGGTCGCTGTTCGGCGACTCGCGCGGCCGGCTGGGCGTCAGCTACGTCTGGAACAGCCAGTACGACGGGATCCAGTTTCCGACGCGCCCGACCACCGTGCTCGAGATCGAAGGGCCCCGCCGGGCCCACTACTGGCGTGCGTCGACCCTCGACCTCTTCACGGCCGACCGCTGGATCGAGAACCTCTACCCGGTCGCCACCTCGCCGCCGGCGCGGGAGATACCCGGTGACCCGTTGCTGCCCGCAGAGGGCGCGGAACGGCACCGACCTGATCCGGCAGACGGTCGAGGTGGTCGGCCTCGACGACGACCACCTCGTCGCGGCCGGCCAACCGGTGCGCGTCCGCAGCGAGGCGCTCGGCTCCATCTTCTTCATGAGCGGCGGCGTCATGCGCACGCAGCGGAGCGTCCCGCGCGCAGCGCGCTACACCGTCACGAGCTACGCACCGCATCCGCTCCCGCGTGACCTCCTTCGCTCGCCGCCGCGCTACCCTGTCGCGACCGATCGGTACCGCGGGCTCGATCGGAGCGTCCTGCCGCGGTTCGGAGAGGCCGGTCGAGAGGCCGTGGTCGAGCGATCTGCTGCGCGACGATCGCTACCGGGCGGTGTGGGCCTACCAGCCGATCTGGCACGAGGCGCGCCGGCTCGGGTCGCGGGCGGAGTCGCCCTACGAGGCGACACTCGCAGTCGAGCGCTGGCTGCGCACGACAGGCGGCTTTCGCTACGAGGAGCGGCCGCCCGTCGCGGACGCAACCACGGGGCCGCCGCTCGTCGACTTCGTCGTCCGTCACCGCTCCGGCTACTGCCAGCACTTCGCGGGCACGATGGCGCTCATGCTGCGCATGCTCGGCATCCCTTCGCGGGTCGCGGTCGGATTCACGAGCGGGAAGTGGGACGGCAGGCGGTGGGTGGTCTCGGACGTGAACGCGCACGCCTGGGTCGAGGCGTGGTTCGACGGCTACGGCTGGCTGCCCTTCGACCCGACACCCGGTCGGGGATCGTTCTCGGCGTCGTACACGCTCGCCTCGGACTCGGCGGACACGGTGCGCGAGCTGGGACGGGGCGATCTGCTCGCGGTGCTGCCGGAGGGCAGCCTCACCGGCACACCGGGTCAGCCGACGACCCCGAGCCCGACCGTCGAGAGCGAAACGAGGTCGCCGTGGCCCATCGCGGTCGCCGTCGCTCTGATTGTCGTTCCCTTGGCCCTGCTCGATCCTCGGCAAGGCGGTGCGGCGGCGCATGCGCTATCTGACCCGCGATCCCGCGCCGGCTGGCGGGCGCCGCGCGCGCCGAGCTCGTCGACGTCCTGAGGGACCAGGGCGTCCCGGTCGGCGCCGGACATGGACGTGGTCGGGCTGCGACGCACGCTCGAGCGTTACCTCGGCGTGCCCGCCGGCGCGTTCGTCGAGGCTCACACACGCGCCCGATACGGCCCGCCTGCGCGCGCCGCGGCCGCCGCCCAGGAGATGCGCCGCGAGCTCCGCACCGTGCTCCGGATCCTGCGGGAGGAGCTCGGAACGCCGCGGCGCCTGCGCGGCGCGCTCTCGCTGCGCTCGCTCCGCCGTGCTTGACGCCATTCGGCACCCTGTGCAGATGAGCGAGGCGTACGACCTCTACCAGGAAGGTCGGGCGCGGCTGCGCGAGGGCATGGCCGCGCAGGCGACGGTGGCGCTGGAACGGGCCAAGCGCCTCGAGCCGGAGAAGGCCTCGATCCGAGAGGCGCTCGGGATCGCGTACTACCGCATCACGCGCTGGGAGGCGGCCGAGGCCGAGTTTCGCAAGGTGATCGAGCTCTCGCCGGTCGACGCCTATGCCCACTTCGCGCTCGGGCGAAGCCTCGCAGAAGCAGGGGCGCGTCGAGGAGGCAAGCCGCTACCTGAAGCTCGCCAAGGTGCTCGAGCGCCGGCCGGACGAGCCGTCAGAGGCCGAGCTGGCCTAGCGTCGAGCAGGCGCGGCTAGCTATCCGTCCCGGAGGTCGGTGGCGATCGTCCCGTGGCGGCGGAAGCGGCGTGACGCCGACCGGTTGAACGAGGCGCGGTACTCGTCTGCGGCGGACCCGTCCAGCGTCCCGGCGTAGGTGTCGCGGATCTCGATCAGCCGGTCGGCGATGGCGTCGACGACGAGCTGGTAGTCGCCGTAGGCCTCCTCGGCATCGTCCCGGTCGGCGCGGTTCCAGGCAGCCTCGGCCTCGTCCGCTTCCTCGAGCAGCTCGGCCTCGTCGACGGCGAGCAGGTCGAGCTGACGTGCGACGACATCGTCGAAGCGGTCGCCGCCGCAGGCGCATCAGGTCAGCTCCCGGTAGACGTCGAGGTGCGCGGCGGCCGCCGCCGCCCAGGTCAGCTCGGACCGCGCGCGCTCGGCGCCGGCACGGGCCGCGGCGAGGGCGGCCGGGTCGCCGAGGAGCCGTCGCAGGGCGGCACCCAGTCGCTTCGACGTCGCCGGCCGGAACGACGCTCCCGGCCGCGTACTGCGTCACGACCTCCCCGAGCCCGCCGACGTCGTAGACGACCGCCGGGATCCCTGCTCCGAGCGCCTGCAGGAGGGCGCCCGACTGGTCGAGCTCGGCGCGGTACGGGAAGACGGCGACGGTCGCCTCACCCAGCGCGCGCTCGAGCTCGGCGCGCGAGAGGTACCCGAGGCGCCACTCTGCGCGCCCACCCGCCCGGCGGCGAAGATCGTCCAGCGGGATGCGCGGGTCGCCCGCCACGAGCAGGCGCGCACCGTCGACCCCGAGCGTCGCGGTGACGGCGTCGTCGAGGCCCTTGTACGGCCGCAGGACGCCGAGCACGAGCACCGTGTGCCCGTCGTCGTGGCGGCCGGGATCCGAGCGGAACACGGGGTGGGGGATCGACCCGGAGCCGAGCCGGGTCGACGCCGAACGCGGCGAGCGTGTCGCGGCCGCTCTGCCGAGTGCACCACGATGCGCTCGAAGCGGCCGAAGAGGCGCCGCCAGAGGCGCTCCTTGTGCGCCGTCCGGCGCGGCAGCAGGTCGTGCGCGGTGAAGACGAGCGGCGCCCGCGACCGCAGCAGCCACGCGTCGAGCTCGGGTGCGCCGGACCACTGCAGATGGGTCACGTCGGGACGCGCCGCGGCCAGCCGGGCCAGGCCGACCGGGTGCTCGAGCGCCTTGAGGGCGAGACGCGGCAGGCGGGAGCCGACCCTCGACGAGACCGGGTAGAAGCTCTCCCGGACGCGATACGCCGTCGGCGGCCGGCGTCGCGCCGAACCGAAACCGCGATGTGAGCAGCTCCACGTCCGCACCCGCCGCGGCCAGGGCGCGGGCGAGCGCAGTGGTCGTACGGCGGCGTGTAGGCAGGCGGGTCGGCGAGCAGCACGCGCATCCTGCGCCAAGACTAGAGACGCCGTCCGCGGTGGCGCCTGACGGGCAGAATGGCGCCGTGCGGGCAGCGATCGACGAGATCGACATTCGACGAGGTGCGCGCCCGATTCCCGGTGCTCGAGCGGGTCGCGTACCTGAACGCGGGCACGTTCGGCCCGCTGGCACGAGCCGACCGTCGCCGCGATGCGCGAGGCGACCGAGCGTGATCTCGCCGAGGGCCGCTCCGGCTTGCCGTACTTCCTCGAGATCCTCGACCGCCGCGAAGAGCTCCGCAGCCGCCTCGCGACGCTCGTGGGAGCGGAGCCGGGCACCGTCGCGCTGACGTCGTCGACGACGGAGGGCTGCAACATCGTCCTCGCGGGTCTCGATCTCGACGCGGACGACGAGATCGTGACCACGACCGACGAGCACTTCGGCCTGCTCGGCCCGGTCGCGACGTCCGGCGCCAGGGTGGTGGTGGTCGAGCCCGACCCGGACCGGATCCTCGCGGCGGTGACACCGCGCACGCGCCTCGATCGCGACGTCCCAGGTGCTGTGGACGACCGGCGCCGTCCTGCCCGTGCGCGAGCTGCGGGAGCGCAGCGGTGTGCCGATCCTCGTCGACGGCGCGCAGTCGGCGGGAGCGATCGACGTCGACGTGACCGGAATGGACTTCTTCACCATCTCCGGCCAGAAGTGGCTCTGCGGACCGGACGCCACCGGCGCCCTCGTCGTCGCAGACCCCGAGCGGCTGCGGGTGGCCGCGCCGAGCTACTTCAGCCAGCAGTCACACGCTCCCGACGGCTCGTACGAGCCCCGCGAAGGGGCGGCTCGCTTCGAGCGGGGCTGGTGGCCGCCTGCAGCGCTGAACGGCCTGCTGGCGGCGCTCGACGGGCGGCCGGGCTGGGCGCTTCGCCCACGCCTTCGGGACGGCGGAGCGGCTGCGTCAACGTCTTGCAGGCCTGGTCGACGTCGTGACCCCGGAAGCGCGGGCGACCCTCGTCTCCTTTCGCCCCGACGGGATCGATCCGCCGGCGCTCGTGGAGCGCTTGCGCGAGGCGGACGTCCACGTCCGCGAGCTGCCCGGCCGCGGTCTCGTACGTGCGTCGGTCGGGTACTGGACGAGCGACGACGACCTCGACCGGCTGGTGGCCGGGCTCTGACCAACCCGGTGCCTGCCTGAAGGCAGGCACCACACCCGCCGAGCGCGAGCCGGCTAGCCGGCGGTTCGCAGGCCCAGCTGGCCGGCGATCGGCTGCAACGCGGCGACGACGTTCGAGATGTGCTCGTCGAGCTCGAGCCCGAGGAGCTCTGCGCCGGCGTACACCTCGTCGCGATGCACCCCGGCGGCGAAGGACGGCTGCTTGAGCTTCTTCCGCACGGACTTCGGCTCGAGGCCGTCGAGACCGTTGGGGCGCACGAGCCCGCACGCGTGGACGAAGCCCGACAGCTCGTCGCAGGCGAACAGCACCTTCTTGAGCGGTGTGTCGCGCGGCATGGCGAGATGCTCGGCATGGGACAGCACACCCTCGATCACGACCTCCGGGTACCCCTCCTCGCGCAGGATCGGTGCACCGTCCTGCGGATGCTTGTCGAGCGTCGGGTGGATCTCGTAGTCGAAATCGTGCAGCAGGGCGACGCAGCCCCACTGCTCCTCGTCCTCGCCGTACGACCGCGCGTAGAACCGCACGGACGCCTCCACCGCGAGCGCGTGCCGCAGCAACGACTCGCTCGTCGTGTACCGCGTGAGCGTCTCCCACGCGCGATCGCGGGTCACCTCCATCGAGGTCGCTACCATACCGCCGCCTCATGCAGTCGTTCGTGATCCAAGGCGGCCGGCCGCTGTCGGGAACCGTCCGCGCCGCCGGGAACAAGAACGGCGCGCTGCCGATTCTCGCTGCGACCGTGCTCGCCACCGAGCCCGTGCGGCTGCAGAACGTGCCGCACATCGTCGACGTCGAGACGATGGTCGAGCTGCTCGCGGACATCGGTGCCGCGGTCGAGCTGGACGGGCCCGAACGAGGTCACGGTCGACGCGGCGGGGGTGACGAAGACGTCGCTCGACCCGGAGCTCTGCCGGCGCATCCGCGCCTCGTTCCTGCTCGCCGGGCCGCTCCTGGCGCGGTTCGGGAGAGCAGTCGTGCCGCCACCCGGGGGCGACGTGATCGGCCGGCGGCGGCTCGACACGCATATCCACGCGTTCTCCGCGCTCGGCGTCGCGGTGGAGCAGAACGGCGCGTACGAGCTCACGACGAGCGGCCGCCTCGTCGGCACCCGGCTCTACCTCGACGAGGCGTCCGTGATGGGCACCGAGAACGCCGATCATGGCGGCCGTCCTCGCGCAGGGCGAGACGATCGTCGGTCATGCAGCCTGCGAGCCGCACATCCAGGACCTCTGCCGCTTCCTCGTCGCGCTCGGCGCGCGCATCGAGGGCATCGGCTCCAACGTGCTCCGCATCGACGGGGTCGAGCAGCTCGGCGGTGGCAGCTTCCGCCTCGGGCCGGACCACATCGAGGTGGCGAGCTTCGCCGCGCTCGCGGCCGTCTCGGGCGGCGACGTCACGGTGGAGGACGTGCGGCCCGACGACCTCATCTCCATCGTCCCCGCCTTTCGCAAGCTCGGCATCCGCCTCGAGCTCGGCGAGACCTCCGCGCACGTGCCGGCGGGACAGGACCTGCACGTCGAGGACGACCTCGGCGGTCAGATCCCCAAGATCGAGAGCGGTATCTGGCCGGCCTTCCCGGCCGACCTGACCTCGATCGCGGTCACGGCTGCGACACAGGCTCGAGGAACGGTGCTGATCTTCGAGAAGATGTTCGAGAGCAGGCTCTTCTTCGTCGACAAGCTCGTCTCGATGGGCGCCCGCATCATCCTCTGCGACCCGCATCGCGCCGTCGTCACCGGCCCGTCGAAGCTCTACGGGGAGCGGCTCGAGAGCCCCGACATCCGCGCCGGCATGGCGATGGTCGTGGCGGCGCTGTGCGCAGAGGGGACGTCGACGATCGGGAACATCGGGCAGATCGACCGAGGCTACGAGCGCATCGACGAGCGTCTACGCGGCCTGGGCGCCGAGATCGAGCGCGCCGAGCTGTGAGCGGCGCACGGCTCACCCGCGGCTCGGGCGACGCGAACGTCGCCACCGGCGTCCCGGTGCTCGACCACCTCCTCGTCGAGCTGGCACGGGCGGGCCGCTTCGACCTCGCGCTCGAGATCGACCCCGACGACCCCGAGGCCGAGGTCGACGCGGCGGGCGCGGCGCTCGGCGCGGTCGTGGCGCCACTGTTGGCGCACGGAGCGCACGGCGATGCGACCGTCGCTGCCGACGAGGCGCTCGCGCTCGTCGTCGTCGAACGCTCCGGGAGCCCGCTCGTCGCGTCGAACGCCGACCTGCGCGGTGTCGGCGGCCTCGGCAGCGACCTGGCGGCCCGGTTCCTCGCCGCCCTCGCCGAGGCGGCGGGGCTGACGCTGCACGTGCGGCTGATCGAAGGCAGCGACACCGATCACGTGCTCGAGGCGATCTTCAAGGCACTCGGTGTCGCGCTCTCGCAGGCGGCCTCGACCGCACCGGCGTCCTGACGCGAGCTCCGTCCCGCTCCGCAGACCACGCAGATGCGACCACTCGGAGGATGATCATGGCCAAGCAAGTGATCCGCACCGAAGCCGCGCCGGCGCCGTTTCAGGGCGCGCCCTACAACCAGGCGGTCCGCATCGGCGACCTCGTGTTCGTCGCCGGCCAGCTTGGCCTGAAGCCCGGCGACGCCGCCGTCGAAGGCGACGTCGCAGCGCAGACCGAGCAGGTGATGCGAAACCTCGCGGCCATCCTCGGCGCAGCCGGCAGCTCGCTCGACAACCTCGTCAAGACGACCGTCTACCTGCAGGACCTGGGGGATTTCGCGGCGATGAACGAGGTGTACGCCCGTCACGTCGGCGACCAGCCCCCGGCGCGCGCCACGGTCGAGGTGGCGAAGCTGCCGTCGGGCGCCCTCGTCGAGATCGAGGCGATAGCGCACGTCTAGCGAGAGAGCGGTGCCTGGCACCGCCGCGCGGTGGCAGGCACCATTCCCGGCCCATGCCGACGGAGATTCGCAGCTACGTCCGCTCTCTGGGACTGGACGCGTACGTGGTCGGCGGCGCCGTGCGCGACGAGCTCCTCGGCATCCCGCACTCGGACGAGGACTTCCTCGTCCCCGGGGTCGACCACGCGCGCCTGCGACTGGCGCTCGAGCCGCACGGACGGGTCGAGGACATGGAGGTGCACGGCCAGCTCGTCGGCGTTCGCCTCCATCCGCGCGAGCGGTCGATCCGCGCGCTCGTGCCGTCGGGCATCGAGCTGACGCCACCGCGCGCCGAGCGCTCGACAGGCCCCGGCCACCGAGACTTCGCCATCGTCAGCGACCCGACGATCGGAGTGCCCGAGGACATGGCCCGACGCGACTTCACGATCAACGCGATCGCGCGCCGGCTGTCGACCGGTGAGCTGGTCGACCCGTTCGGCGGTGTGGCGGACATCGCGGCCCGCCGGCTGCAGACCGTGTCGGAGGGCTCGTTCCAGGAGGACCCGCTGCGGATCCTGCGTGGGCTGCGGCTCGCCTCGCAACTCGACTTCATGCCGACCGGCGAGACGCTGGCGCGGATGCGACTCGACGTGGGAGGCCTCGCTCACGTCTCTGCCGAGCGGATCGGAGGTGGTGTGTCCGCGGACGGGAGGGGAGAGCTCTCGAAGCTGCTGCTCGGCTCGCGGCCGGCGCTGGCGCTCCGGCTGGCGCGCGACACCGGGGCGCTGAGGCTGATCGTGCCCGAGTTCGAGCCGGCGATCGGGTACAGCCTCGGCTCCGATCGTCAGCCGCTGCCGCTCGACGAGCATCTCTTCGCAGTGGTGCAGAACGCCGCAGATGCCGGCGCATCACTCGCCGTCCGCCTGGCGGCGCTCGTCCACGACCTCGGCAAGCCCGGGACGGACGGTACGGAGACCTCGCACGCGGAGGCGGGCGCCCGTATCGCTGCGCGGGTGCTGAGCCGTCTGCGGTACCCGACGTCCCTGCGCCGCGACGTCGTCGCGATCGTGGCGGGCCATTTCTTCTTCCTGGACGACTGGCTCGAGGACGACGACAGGCGCGCAACGCGCCGCTTTCTGGCACGCCACGGTGACGAGCTCGCCGGCGAGCTGATCGACCACAAGCGGGCGGACCTCATCGCCAAGCGCGTCGACACGCGGGAGCTCGACGCACTCGACCGGCTCGCCCGCGGTCTCGGCGAAGAGGCTGACAGCCCGCACCGGCTGACCGATCTGGCGGTCACGGGGAGCGACCTGATCGAGGCGGGCTTCGCGGAAGGGCCCGAGCTGGGCCGCGTGCTGCGCCTGCTGCTGGACGAGGTCGTCGACGACCCGGCGCGCAACACACGCGAGCAGCTGCTGGCGCACGCGCGCAGCGAGCTCCGATGAACGCTGCGACCGTTCGCGCGAACCTGGCGGAGATACGCGCCGTCGCCGGCCCGGACGTCACGATCGTCGCCGCGACGAAGTACGTCTCGCTCGACGAGATGGCGGCGCTGGTGGAGGCCGGGGTCGAGGTGGTGGGGGAGAACCGCGCGCAAGACCTGGAGCGAAAGCACGCCGTGTACGGCGACGCGTTTCGCTGGCACTTCATCGGGCATCTCCAGTCGAACAAGGTGAAGGTCGTGAACCGGCTGTGCGAGCTCGTCCACTCGCTCGGCTCCGACACGGCGGCGACGCGCCTCACCGTGCCCGCGCTGCTGGAGGTGAACCTCTCCGGCGAGAGCTCGAAGAGCGGCGTGCCACCCGACGAGGTCGAGGCCTTCCTGGCCCGCCACCCCGGCGTCGTGCAGGGCCTGATGACGATGCCGCCGCTCGCGAACGACGCCGAGGCGTCCCGGCCCTTCTTCGCCCGCCTGCGCGGGCTGGCGTCCGACCACGGCCTCGAGCAGCTGTCGATGGGGACCTCGCAGGACTGGCGGGTCGCAGTCGAGGAAGGCGCGACGCACATCCGCGTCGGCTCGACGCTGTTCGGTCTGTAGCTACGTCTGGTTGAAGAAGGCGCCGCTGTCGATCGCGCGGGCGCGCTCCTCGGCGGACAGCTCGACGTTCCTGGGCGTGAGCAGGAAGACCTTGTCGGCGACCCGCTGCATGCTGCCGTCGAGCGCGTAGGTCAGCCCGCTCGCGAAGTCGATCAGCCGCTTCGAGAGCTCGTTGTCGGCGCTCTGCAGGTTGAGGATCACGGGGATCTGATCCTTGAAGCGATCGGCGATCTGCTGAGCGTCGTTGAAGCTCCGCGGGAGCACGAGATGGACGCGCACCTGGCTCGAGTCGACGCCCCGCAGCCGCGATCGACGACCGCTCGGCGGCCGCGGCGTCGCATCCACGGAGCTGTCCGACTCGGACCACTCGTCGGGCTCCTTGCTGCGCGGCAGGCGGCGCACGTTCTGGCGCGAGGAGCGAGAGCGGTACTCGCGCTCCACCTCCTCCTGCGTGGCGAGCGCGTCCTCGTCCCAGTCCTCGTCCTCGGCGATGCCGAAGTAGACGAGCGTGCGATTCCACACGTCCGAGAGACCCATCGCCCGCAGATGGTAGTGCGGATGGCGGCTGTCGATCCTTTCTGCTGCAAGGTGGGCATCCGCTCACGCGGACGCCCACCGCGCGCCTGGCGGCGGGCACAAGCTGAAGGCGTCCGCTTCGCGGCCGCACGTGGCCCGCGGGGAATCGCGGTGGGTAGGGAACGCGGTCGGCGCACAGAACAACGCGCCGTGGGCGGCTCATCCGCAGGATCGCTTCTGCTCGCCGACGCCGTGACGTGGGCGACGAGCTTCGTCGACGTGTTCGTCGGCGTCTACATCCTGCTGATCTTCGCCTTCATCCTGCTCTCCTGGGTGCGGTTGCCCTACTCACCGACCCTGGAGCGCGTGCAACGGTTCCTCTATGAGACGTGTGACCCCTACCTGCGGCTCTTCCGCCGCATCGTGCGACCGATCGGTGGGATCGACCTGTCGCCGATCATCGCCATCTTCACGCTCGTGCTCGTAGGCCGGCTCCTGACAGAGGCCATCGAGCGCATCATGTAGCGAGAAGGGAGCATTGCCATGCCCTTGACACCGGTTGAAGTCAGACATTTCGACGGGCTGCGCCGCGGCCTGTTCGGGTACAAGCGGGCTCCGGTCCACAGCCTGATGGACGAGATCGCCGACAGCTTCGAGTCCGTGTGGCGCGAGCGGGCCGAGCTCGTGGAGCGCGTCGAAGCGCTCGAGGGCGAGCTCGCACGCCACGTCGAGCTGGAGTCGCTCCTGCGGGCGACGCTCGTGTCTGCGGAGCGCGCTTCGCAGGACATGCGCGAGCAGGCACGCCGTGAGGGCGAGGTGATCATCGGCGAGGCGAACACCGAGGCGCGGCGGGTGCTGCGTGAGGCAATCGGTGACAAGGAGCGGCTGCTCGGCGAGGTGCGCCGCATCCGCGCGCTGCTGCGCTCGGCGCTCGAGGTGGTCGACGACGTCCCGCCCGAGGAAGCATCCGAGCCCGACAGCACGACACCGGCTCAGGCCGAGCCCGCCGAAGAGAGCTCGTCCGACGACGAGGGCACCGGCCCGGGTATGCATCGGCTCGTCGGCTGACCGCGTCTATCCTTGGGGCGATGGAGCCCCGCCCGGTCCGCCTTCGTGTCCGCGTCGTGCCCGGTGCCAAGCGCGCCGCGATCGTCGGCCGCCACGGCGAGGCGTGGAAGGTGCGCGTCACAGCCCCGCCCGAGCGCGGCCGGGCGAACGAGGCCGTCGTCGAGCTCCTGTCGACACGTCTCGGCCTGGCGACGCGGGATGTCGCCGTCGTGGCGGGGGCCTCGGCGCGCGACAAGGTGGTGGAGCTGCGAGGCGTCTCGGCCGACGAGGCGGAGCGCAGGCTGTCCCAGGAGGACGAAGGGCTATGACGCTCGATCTCGAGACACGCCGCGCCGAGCTCGTCGCGCTGCGGAGCCGCATGCTCGCCACCGCCGAGGGGATCGTGCCCGACACGGAGGAGCCCGGCGAGATGAACACGGCGGCCGGCGACCAGCACCTCGCCGACCACGCGAGCGAGATCCTCGAGCGCGAGATGGACTGGACGCTCGAAGAGAACGCCGAGCACATCCTGGGTGAGATCGAGCAGGCGCTCGCCCGTCTCGACGACGGCACGTACGGCACGTGCGCCGTGTGTGGCGAGGCGATCCCCGAGGAACGGCTCGCCGCGGTGCCCTACGCGACACTCTGCGTCCGCGACAGGCGCCTGCAGGAGCAGTCGTGATCCGCCCGGTCTCGTCGGCGCCATCCGCGCGCATTCATCGGGCGTCAGGCCGCCGCCGGCGAGGGCGCGCCGCGTGAGTGAGCCGGCCCGCAACGAGCCGCCACGCACCCTCGATGTGCGCGTCGGGTCCGCCACGAGCGCGCTGCAGCCGCTGTCCAGCGTCGAGCGCTCGCTCACGCCTCACTTGGCGCAGTGGGTGGCGCTCGGCGTCGTCTCGCTGGCTGCCGTGGTCGCGGATCAGCTGACGAAGTGGATGGTCTCGAGCGCGCTCGGCCTCGGTGAGGCCGTGGTCGTGATGGGCCCGTTCTCGATCCACCACGTGCGCAACACCGGCATTGCGTTCGGGCTGTTCTCGAGCGCGACGACGGCCGTGATCGTCGTGACCGTCGCCGCCGTCGGCGGGATGCTCGTCTTCTTCGCGCGGGCCGGACAGCGACACACGCTCGTGCCGATCGCACTCGGCCTCGTGCTCGGCGGCAGCGTCTCCAACCTCCTCGACCGGATCCGCCTGGGTCACGTCACCGATTTCCTCGACTTCGACTACTGGCCGGCGTTCAACCTCGCGGATACGTTCATCGTCGTCGGCGTGGCGCTCCTGTTCCTGTCGTTCGTCGCGGCCGACCGTACGAGCCCGCGCGTTGGCGACGCTCCGCTTTCGAGTCGCTGAGGCCGACGCGGGGCTGCGGCTCGACCGCGTCCTCGCGGCGCGCCCGGAGATCGGCAGCCGCACGCTGGCCGAGCGCCTGGTCATGTCGGGCGCGGTGCGGGTCGGCGGCGGGCCTCAGGCGAAGAGCCACGCGGTCTCGGCGGGCGACGAGATCCTCGTCGAGTTGCCGGAGAAGGCCGTAGGCGGCGACGCCGAGCAGGTCGAGGGCCTAGCGGGTCGCGTGCGAGGACGAGCACCTGCTCGTGATCGACAAGCCGGCCGGGGTCGTCGTGCATCCGGCCGGTGGCCACGAGCGCGGAACGCTCGCGCAGGGTCTCGTCGCGCTCGGCGCGGCGGGCGGCGAGGAGGGCCGTGAGGGGATCGTGCACCGGCTCGACCGCGACACGTCGGGCCTGCTCGTCGTGGCGCGCTCCGCGGAGGCGCATGACCGTCTGTCCGAGCTGATTCGCCAACGAGACGTCGAGCGGGGCTACGTCGCGCTCGTCCGTGGACGGCCACGCTCCCGCACAGGGCGCATCGACGCCCCGATCGGCCGAGACCGCCGCGACCGCACCCGCAGGTCACTCGACACCGACACACCACGCGAGGCAGTCACGTGGTTCGAGGTGCGCGAGCTGCTCGACGAGCGCGCGCTGCTCGAGATTCGCCTCGAGACCGGCCGCACGCACCAGATCCGCGTTCACCTCGCGGCGATCGAGCTGCCCGTCTGCGGGGACCCCGTGTACGGCGTCGCTGGAGACCTGGGGCTGGAGCGCCAGTTCCTGCATGCACACCGGATTCGCTTCCGCCACCCGTTCACCGGTGCCGACGTCGACGTCTCGTCGGCGCTCCCACCGGAGCTCGAGGCGTGCGCTGGAGGCCGCACGGCAGGGTCCGGCCGAAGCCTGACCCTGGGCTCTTCGCCCACGGCGCACCGCGCCGCGACGCAGTTCCCGCTACCATCAATCGGTTCGTGTCCCGTCTCCCCGGCGGGGGCACGCGGACGGTGGTGCCGCGGCTCTGAGCCCGGTTCCGTTCGTGCCCGCCGGCTGCAAGACCACCGTCAACCAGATCGAAAGGGGCTGGTCCCGTTGTCAGTCGTCTCCATGAAGGAGCTGCTCGAAGCTGGGGTGCACTTCGGCCACCAGACGCGCCGCTGGAACCCGAAGATGCGGCGCTTCATCTTCACCGAGCCGTCCGGAGAGCTCGTCACCCGCGGCGGCATCTACATCATCGACCTCCAGCAGACGCAGGCGCTGCTGCAGGAGGCGCACGACTTCGCGCGCAACCTCGCCGAGCGCCGCGGCGTGATCCTGTTCGTCGGCACGAAGAAGCAGGCCCAGGACGCCGTCAGAGAGCACGCGACGCGCGTCGGCATGCCGTACGTGTCCAATCGCTGGCTCGGCGGGCTGCTCACGAACTGGCGCACGATCGCCGACCGCATCGCGTACCTGCACGAGCTGAGGCGCCTGCAGACGGACGGTCAGCTGGACCTGCTCCCGGCGAAGGAGCGGATCGCGATGGTGAACGAGCTCGAGAAGCTCGAGTCGAACCTCGGCGGTGTCGCCGACATGAAGCGCCAGCCGGACGCCGTGTTCATCGTCGACCTGCGCAAGGAGCAGCTTGCGGTGCGCGAGGCTCAGAGGCTCGGCCTGCCCGTGATCGCGCTCGTCGACACGAACTGCGACCCGGACGAGGCGACCCATGTGATCCCGGGCAACGACGACGCCATCCGCTCGTGCTCGCTCATCGTGCGCGCGGTCGCCGACGGCATCAACGCCGGCCAGACGAAGGTCTCGCGCCGGCGAGCTCTCCCGTGCGGCGGCCGAAGACGAGCCCCAGGGCGACGCGGAGCCCGAAGCGGCTGCGGAGGCTTCCGCCGACGATGCGGAGCCCGAGGCGGCCCCAGAGGCACCCGCCGACGATGCGGAGCCCGTGGCGGTCGCGAACGGCGCCGAGGGGGGCGAGACCACGTGACGGAGATCGACGCCAAGCTGGTCAAGCAGCTCCGCGACCGCACGGCCGCCGGCATGATGGAGTGCAAGCGCGCGCTGCAGGAGACCGAGGGGGACATCGACGCTGCGGTCACCCTCCTGCGCGAGAAGGGCCTGGCGGCGGCGGGGAAGCGCGCCGATCGTGCCACCAGCGAGGGTCTCGTCGGCGTGATCGTCGACGGTGGTGTCGGCGCGATCGTCGGCGTCGGCTGCGAGACCGACCCCGTGTCGAAGAACGACGAGTTCCAGTCGTTCGCCGAGCGCGTGCTGCGCGCGGTGCATGCGGACGGCGTCGCGGCCGCCGACGGCCTCGAGGCAGAGCGGCTCGAGCTGAGCGCGAAGCTCGGCGAGAACATCGCCGTCGTGGGAGCACACCGGTTCGAGGGCGGCACGCTCGCGCACTACGTGCATCCCCCCGCCAACAAGCTCGGCGTGCTCGTGCAGCTCGACGGCGGCACACCGGAGCTCGGTCGCCAGCTCGCGATGCACATCGCGTTCGGACGTCCCGAGTGGGTGTCACGCGACGACGTGCCTGCCGAGACGCTGGCCGCGGAGCGGCAGATCTACGTCAACTCGGACGAGGTGCAGTCGAAGCCCGAGGCGGCGCGTGAGAAGATCGTGGACGGAATGCTCGCCAAGCGCTTCTTTGCCGCCACACCGGGTGGGGTGCTCGTCGACCAGGCCTGGATCCACGACACGTCGAAGACGGTCGGACAGGCACTCGCCGACGCCGGCGCCTCGGTGACGGCGTTCGCGCTCGTCTCCGTCGCCGCATCGTGACCGTCGGCTCGGAGGAGGCCGCGCGAGCCGCGACGGCCGGCGGGCCGGCGCCCGGCTTCCGGCGCGTCCTGCTCAAGCTCTCGGGCGAGAGCCTCATGGGCGACCGCGAGTACGGCGTCGACCCGCGGACGGTCGCTGCGATCTCGCGTGAGGTCGTCGCCGTCCACGCCCGGGACACCGACCTGGCGATCGTCGTCGGGGGCGGCAACTTCTATCGCGGCATGGCGGCCGCGGCCGAGGGCATGGACCGAGCCACGGCCGACTACGCCGGCATGCTCGCCACGCTCCTGAACGCCCTGGCGCTGCAGGACTCGCTCGAGCGGCTGGGGGTGCAGACCCGGGTGCAGTCGGCGATCGAGGTCTCGGAGGTGGCGGAGCCCTACATCCGCCGCCGTGCCATCCGGCATCTCGAGAAGGGCCGCGTCGTCCTCTTCGCCGCCGGCACCGGCAACCCGTTCTTCACGACGGACACGGCCGCGGCGTTGCGCGCGCTCGAGATCGGCGCGGAGGCGATCCTGATGGCGAAGAACGGCGTCCAGGGCGTCTACGACGGCGATCCGAAGCTCGACCCCGAGTGCGACGTTCCTGCCGCAGATCACGCACCTCGAGGCGATCGAGCGTGGCCTGCGCGTGATGGACACCACGGCGCTGTCGCTGTGCATGGACAACCATCTGCCGATCCACGTGTTCGAGCTGGCCGAAGGGAACATCGAGCGCGTCGCCGCGGGCGAGAGGATCGGGACCATCGTCGCCACGCCGAAGGAGGCTTGAGATGGCTGCGATCGAGGACTTCCTCGCCGACTGCGAGCGACGCATGGACAAGTCGATCGAGACGACCCGGCACGAGTTCAACAGCGTGCGCACCGGCCGCGCGTCGACCGCGCTGCTCGACAGGATCGTGCTCGACTACTACGGCACCCAGACGCCGCTCAGCAACATGGCCACGATCAGCGCACCAGAGGCCCGCCTGCTCAGCGTGCAGCCGTACGACCCGACGCAGATCAAGGCGATCGAGAAGGCGATCATGGAGTCCGATCTCGGCCTGACGCCGTCGAACGACGGCAAGCTGATCCGCCTGCCGATCCCGCAGCTGACCGAGGAGCGGCGCAAGGAGCTCGTCAAGGTGGTGAGGCGCTACGCGGAGGAAGGCAAGGTCGCGATCCGCAACGTCCGCCGCGACGTGATGCGGCACCTCGAGGAGCTCGTCCGCAACGGCGACGTCGGCGACGACGAGGAGCGGCGCGCCGAGAAGCGCGTGCAGGAGCTGACCGACGACCACGTCAAGCGCATCGACGAGCTTCTGAAGCACAAGGAAGCGGAGATCCTGGAGGTTTGACGTCTGCGGCGCCAAGCCCCTAGACAGGCAATAGGCACAACGTGGCCGTGACCGGCGAGCCGACGATGTGCTCGTCGCCGGCCGCGCAGCGAGCGGCGACCAGCGTCAGGAAGCGGCCGGTGACCGACCAGCGGTTCCGCGTTCCGTGGCCATCATCATGGACGGGAACGGCCGCTGGGCCGAGGCGCGCGGCGAGCCCGTCGCCGCCGGCCACCGCGAGGGAACGCGGGCGCTGCGGCGCACCGTGGAGGCGTCGATCGACCAGGGGATCCGATCGCTGGCCGTCTACGCGTTCTCGACCGAGAACTGGGCGCGCCCTGCGGACGAGGTGGAGACGCTGATGGAGATCCTCTCGGAGACGATCGACCGTGAGCTCCCCGATCTCGCCAAGCAGGGCGTACGCACCCGGTTCATCGGCCGCCGCGACCGCGTGCCCGCCTGGCTGAGCGAGAAGATGGACGCGCTGGAGCGGGAGACCGCGGATCTCGACACCCTCGACCTGTGGATCGCGTTCGACTACGGCGGCCGCGCCGAGCTGGTCGACGCGGCGCGCCGGCTGGTCGCCGACGGCGTGGCGCCGGACGACGTCGACGAGGACGCGATCGCGGCGCGGCTCTACGCGCCCGAGCTTCGTGACGTCGACCTGCTGATCCGCACCTCCGGTGAGCGGCGGATCTCGAACTTCATGCTCTGGGAGACCGCGTACTCCGAGCTCGTGTTCACCGACACGCTGTGGCCCGACTTCGACGCGGCTGATCTACGAGAGGCGATCGACGAGTTCACGCAGCCGCGCGCGCCGCTTCGGAGGGAGGTAGGCGGCCGTGAGCCCGTTCTGGTCGCGCATCGCCGTCGCCCTGGTGCTCCTGCCCGCTCGTCGTCGCGCTCGTGTACCTCGGCGGCTGGTGGCTGTGGGGGCTTGCGCTGGCCGGAGGCCTCGTCGCGCTTCACGAGCTGTACGCGATCGGCGCGTCGCTGCGCCCGCTGCGGCTCGGCGGCTACGCAGGAGCGGTCGCGGCGCTTCTCGGCATGCAGCTCGGCGGCGTCCCGTGGCTGCTCGCCGGTCTCCTGTCGACGCTGCTGTTCGCGTTCTGCGTGTTCCTCCTCTCCCAGACCCGCCCGTCGTTCACGGTCGCGATCAGCGCCACCGTGCTCGGCGTGGCCTGGGTGATCGGAGGGCTCGCCTGCCTGCTCCTCGTCCGCGAGATCCCCGAGTTCGGGCTCTGGGCGATCGTCGCGGTGCTCTTCACCGTCTTCGTCGCCGACACGTTCGCGTTCTTCGTCGGCCGTGCCGTAGGCAGGCATCGCATGGCGCCGGCGATCTCACCCGGGAAGTCCTGGGAGGGGCTCGTCGGTGGGACGCTGATCGCCCTGTTCGTCCCGTTTCTCCTGCTCTACCGTGACCGCGAGGCGTTTCTCTCGATCGGCGAGCTGTTCATCCTCGGCTTCGCCGTTGCGGTCGCCGGGGTGCTCGGCGACCTGTTCGAGTCGGCGGTCAAGCGAGATCTCGGCGTCAAGGACTCGGGACGGATACTCGCCGGCCACGGCGGCATGCTCGACCGGGTCGATGCGCTGCTGTTCGCCGGACCTGTCGCGTACACGGTGATCCTCGCCACAACCTGACCTGAACGGGCCAGTCGACTACCCTTCGCACGAGATGAGACGAGTCGCCCTGCTCGGCGCGACCGGCTCGATCGGCCGGCAGGCGATCGAAGTCGTCGCTTCACATCCCGGTCTGCAGCTGTGCGCGGTGATGTCGGGCTCGACCCGAGTCGACGAGATCGCGACGAAGCCCACGGCGTCGAGCACGCGCAGGTCGGCGGCGACGCCGTCGAGCTTGCTCGAGCGTGCCGAGCCGGACGTCGTCCTCAACGCAATCGTCGGCTTCGCGGGCGTTCGCTCGACGCTGTGGGCGCTCGAGCGCGGGGTCACGCTCGCGCTCGCCAACAAGGAGAGCCTCGTCGCAGCCGGGTCACTGGCGCTGGCGGCGCAGGAGCGGGGTGGAGGGCTGCTGCTGCCGGTCGACAGCGAGCATTCGGCGCTCTACCAGTGCCTCGAGGGCCGCGATCCGGAGACCGTCGACTCGCTCGTGCTCACCGCGTCCGGCGGGCCGTTTCGCGGGCGCAGCCGCGACGAGCTCGAGACGGTGTCGCCGGCCGAGGCGCTCGCAGCATCCCACGTGGCGCATGGGTCCGAAGATCACGATCGACTCGGCGACGCTCGCGAACAAGGGCCTCGAGCTGATCGAGGCACACTGGCTGTTCGGTCGTCCCGTACGAGCGGATCGAGGTCGTCGTCCAGCCCGAGCTCGATCGTGCATGCGCTCGTGCGGTTCCGCGACGGCGCACTGCTTGCCCACCTCGGTATGCCGGACATGCGCGTGCCGATCTCGTTCGCGCTCACCCACCCGGAGCGGGCGCGACGACCGTCGACGCGCTCGACCTCGCAGCCGGGCTGACGCTGGCGTTCGAGGCACCCGATGTCGAGGCGTTCCCGCTGCTGCCGCTCGGCGCGCGAGGCGGGCGAGCGCGGCGGGACGTTCCCGTGTGCCTACAACGCGGCGAACGAGGTCGCGGTGGACGCGTTTCTCGACGGCAGGATCGGGTTCCTCGACATCGCTGCGACCGTCGCCGACACGCTCGCCGCCGTCTCCGGCGCGCCTGCACGCGACCTCGACGACCTGGACGCTGCCGACGCCGAGGCCCGACGCGCCGCCGGCCGAAGGCTGACGCCGGCATGACGCATCTTTCTCGCCATCGTCGGGCTCGGCGTGCTCATCTTCGTCCACGAGCTGGGCCACTTCGTCGCGTCGCTGGGGCTCGGCATGCGCCCGCGGCGGTTCTACATCGGCTTCCCGCCGGCCATCGCCAAGACGACGCGCGGCGGGGTCGAGTACGGCATCGGGGCGATCCCGCTCGGCGGCTTCGTGAAGATTCCCGGCATGCACCGTCCGGCGCCGGCCGACGTCGACGCCGCGTTCGGGCGGGCCGTCGAGGAGCATCCCTCCTTGGCGGCCCGGTGGACCGCCTGCGCAGCGCGCTGGCGGAAGGAGACCACGACGCCGCCAGAGCAGACGCTCGAGGTGGTGCGCGAGCTCGTCGCGGAGCTGCAGCTGTCGGAGCCGGCGGCGCGTGCCGCGGAGCGCGGCATTGACCGACATCGGGACGCGCTCGGGCCCCGACGCATACTGGCGCGCCGCGACGTGGAAGCGCGTGGTCGCCATCGCCGCCGGGCCCGGCGCCAACATCGTCCTCGCGCTCGCGCTCTTCACGGTGCTGTTCATGACGACGCGCAGGAAAGGTGATCGTCCACCGTCGACGAGGTCGTCGCCGACACGCCGGCCGCGGCCATGGGGCTACAGTCGGGCGATCGGATCGTCTCGATCGGCGGGCAACAGGTCGCGGCCGACGAGATCTCGCGCACGATCTCCGGCTCGGCCGGCAAGCCGATTGCCGTCGTCGTCGTGCGCGACGGTGAGCGCGTCACGCTCGGGCCGGTCCTCGGCCGAGCAGGACGAAGGCGTCTACCGGCTCGGCTTCAGGCTGCGCGGAGAGGGCCTGTCGCTACCGGCGGCGGTGGCCGAGTCGTTCCGCACCACCGGGCTCGTCACGAAGGAGATCGTCAAGTCGATCGGGCGGCTGGTGACGGGGGAAGGGCGCAAGGACATCTCGAGCCCGGTCGGCATCGTGCAGGGATCGTCCGACGCTGCGAAGCAGGGTGCCGACTCGTTCGTCTGGGTGCTGGGCCTGATCTCGCTGTCGATCGCGCTGCTCAACCTGCTGCCGTTGCTGCCGCTGGACGGCGGTCACATCGTGTTCGCGGTGCTCGAGGGCGTACGCGGCCGGGCGGTCGGCCGGGAGGTGTACGAGCGGGTCTCGATCGTCGGCATCGGCCTCGTCGTGCTGCTGTTCTTCATCGGCCTGACGAACGACATCGGCCGGTTGTCGTGACCTGCAAGCGGTATCTCGCCTGCGGCGAGATCCGAACCGGTCCGCCGTTTCCGGTCGCGCATCCCCTGAAGGCGTCGCTACGCGGCCGCGGCCGCTCGTGACGGCGAGCGCCGGTGTCAGCGGAGTCCCGCAGGCGCGGGTGCTGTCACCGCTGCCGGAATGTGATGCGCCCGCGCGTCAGGTCGTAGGCCGACAGCTCGACCGTGACGCGATCGCCCGGATTGACGCGGATGCGGTAACGGCGCATCTTCCCGGAGACGTACCCCAGCGTCTCGTGACCGTTGTCGAGCTCGACTCGGTACATCCCACCGCGGAATGCCTCGACGACCTCGCCCTGCACTTCGACCTTCTCGTCGCTGGCCGCCACACGACCTCCTCGGATGGCTGAAAGAGTTGGAGGGCGCGTCCAGGTGGAGCACGCCCTCCGTGTTACGCGGCGCTGATGACGTTGGTCGCCTGCGGGCCCTTCTGGCCCTGCTCCGGCACGAACTCGACCTTCGCGCCTTCGGCGAGCGTCTTGAAGCCGTCGCCTGCGATGCCGGTGTGATGGACGAAGAGGTCCTTGCCGCCGTCGTCAGGGGTGATGAAGCCATACCCCTTCGCGTCGTCGAACCACTTCACGGTTCCGGTTGCCATCTGTGAATCACCTCCTTGCCTTTGTTCACGAAACGGGCAGGGAGGTGCACGGTGCACCACCGGACTCGCTTACGTTTGGCACCGGAACGTTAGCAGGAAGCGCCGTCCTGCTGTCCCGAACCGTAGGGGCCGGATACATCCGGCCCGATCCCGCCAGCGCGCTCCAGGACGGGTACGGTATCGCGCCCCTACACTGACCGTCGGATGTCAGTCCGAGGTGCAGATCCGGGTCGGCCACGTCGCCATCGGCGGCGGCGCGCCCGTCGTGGTGCAGTCGATGACCCTCACGAAGACGCACGACGTGGAGGCGACGACGGCGCAGATCGCTGCTCTTGCCTCGGCCGGCTGCGAGATCGCCCGCGTCGCGGTGCCGAAGATCGAAGACGCCGAGGCGTCTGCCGATGATCGTGCGCTTCTCACCGATCCCGGTGATCGCGGACATCCACTTCAACGCGTCGCTGGCTCTCCGGGCCATCGACGCAGGGGTGCACGCCGTTCGCATCAATCCGGGCAACATCGGCGGGCCGGACCGCGTCGAGCAGGTCGTCAAGGCTGCCAAGAGCGCCGGGCATCTCGATGCGGATCGGCGCCAACGCCGGCTCGCTGCCCGAGCACCTCCAGCGAGCTCGCGCGGCAGGACACGGCGGAGGCGCTCGTCGACGGAGGCGCTCGAGCAGGTCGAGCTGCTCGAGAGGCTCGACTACCGCGACTTCAAGATCTCGGTCAAGGCCTCGCATGTGCCGACGATGATCCGCGCGTACCGGATGCTCGCCGCCAAGGTGCCGTACCCGTTGCACCTGGGCGTGACCGAGGCGGGCACGCCGTTCGCCGGATCGATCAAGAGCGCCGTCGGCATGGGCTCATTGCTGATGGATGGCATCGGCGACACGATTCGCGTCTCGCTCACGGCCGATCCGGTGAAGGAGGTCGAGGTCGCGTGGGAGATCCTCAAGGCGCTCGGCCTGCGCGAGCGCGGCCCGGTGATGATCGCGTGCCCATCGTGCGGACGTGACAACGTCGGCGTCTGGAACCTCGCGGAGGAGGTCGAGACGCGTCTCGGCGACTACCCGCAGGCGTTCGAGGTCGCGGTCATGGGATGCGCCGTGAACGGGCCCGGGGGAGGCGGGTGACGCCGACTTCGGCATTGCGGGCGGCCGCGACGTCGGCTTCATCTACGCACACGGACGCGTGCTGAAGAAGGCCCCGTCCGACGTGCTCGTCGACGAGCTCTTCCGCGAGATCGACACGTGGATCGCAGCCGGGATGAAGCGGCCCAAGCGGCTCAAGATGGCGAAGCCCGCCGCGCTCGCCATGGCCGAGGCGAGCCTCATTCCGCTCGAGTGACGCTGCTCGACCGGGCTCGCATCCCTCGACGAGGATCCCGTACTGGACCCGGTGATCGCCTCGTTCATCGCGGCTCGGTGAGCGGCAGCGTCGATCTTGCGGCCAGCGGCGGCGTTCCGGACCATCGCCGTGGGCGATCGACGTCCGCGTTGTCGGGGCGACCTCGACTAACCTCTTCCTCGGGTGATCTGCAGCGCCAGTCACAGCTCTTCCTCCCACGCTGCGCGAGGCGCCCACCGACGCGGAGGCCGTGTCGCACAAGCTCCTCGTGCGCGGTGCCTTCATCCGCCAGGTCAGCGCGGGAGTGTGGACGTTTCTCCCGGTCGGCTGGCGGGTACACGAGAACGTCGTGCAGATCGTGCGCGAGGAGATGGACGCGATCGGCGGCCAGGAGATGCTCGATGCCCGTGCTCACGCCGGCCGAGCTGTGGCAAGCATCCGGGCGCTACGAGATTCCCGAGGTGTTCAAGCTGAAGGACCGGAGCGGCCGGGAGTTCGTCCTGCCGATGACGCACGAGGAGACGGTCACCTTCCACGCGCGCGAGATCCAGAGCTACCGTCAGCTGCCGCAGATCCTCTACCACTTCTCGGTCAAGGATCGGGACGAGCCGCGTCCACGCGGAGGGCTGCTTCGCGTCCGCGAGTTCATCATGAAGGACGCGTACTCGTTCGACCGCGATTCCGAGGGTCTCGACGTCAGCTTCGGCAAGCACGCGCGAGGCGTACGAGCGGATCTTCGAGCGGTGCGGGCTCGAGTACGTACGGCGTGCAGGCCGAGTCGGGGATCATGGGTGGCAGCGACGTCGATCGACTATCTTGCGCCGTCCGGCGCCGGCGAGAACACGCTCGTGACGTGCGAACGTGGCGACTATGCGGCAGATCTCGAGAGTGGCGCGAGGCGTTCCCGGGCGCCCGGAGTTCCCGGAGCGGCTCGACCGACCGACGGAGGTTGCCACGCCCGGGGTGACGACGATCGAGGCTCTGGCAGAGTTGCTCGGGATCGACACAGCAGCGACGTCGAAGGCAATGCCGGTCACCGCGCAGGACGGGAGGTCGTGCTCGCGCTCGTCCGCGGCGACGACAGGCTCGAGGAGGCGAAGCTGGCTGCGGCGCTCGGCACGGCCGTGCGTCCGGCGACGGAGGAGGAGATCCGCAGTGCCTTCGGGGCGGATCCCGGATCGATCGGCCCGATCGGCTTCGCCGGCGACGTCGTGGCAGACGAGACGCTGCGGGAAGGGCAGTTCGTGGCGGGCGCCAATCGCACCGGTTGGCACTTGCGACGGCGTCGAGGCGGGGCGGGACTTCTAGCCCGCGCTTCGCCGACATCCGGCAGTCGCGGGAAGGCGACGCCTGTCCACGTTGCGGCGGGCACCTCGTCTTCCAGACGGCGATCGAGGTAGGTCACATCTTCAAGCTCGAGACACGGTTCAGCGACCCGCTGGGAGCCGACGTACCTGGACGAGTCCGGCGCGGAGCGACCGATCGTGATGGGCTGCTACGGGATCGGGCCCGGCCGCATCATGGCCGCCGCGGTGGAGCAAGGAGCACGACGAGCACGGCATCGTCTGGCCGGCGGCGATCGCTCCCTACGACGCGCACGTGCTCGAGCTCAGCGCCGGCGCGCCCGACGTGACCGGCATCGCCGAGTCGGTGGCTGCCGAGCTCGACGAAGCTGGATTGGAGGTTCTGCTGGACGACCGTGACGACACGACCCGGCGAGAAGTTCGCCGACGCCGACCTGCTCGGCTGCCCGGTGCGCATCACGGTCGGGAAGAAGACACTCGAGGACGGCGCAGTCGACGTCCGACGCCGAGCAGGCGGCACGGACGAGCGGATCGGACGCGACGGCCTCATGACCTGGATCAAGGGGGATAGCTGATGGCGAGACGGCGGACGTTCAGCGACGACGCACTGGGGCCGACCATCGAGCGGCTGATGACGGAGACAGGGATCACCTATCGGGCCCTCGCCGACAAGACGAACCTCTCGGCCGGGTACCTGAACCACATCGTGCACGGCAACCGGCCGGTGCCTTCGACCGACGTGCTGGCACGCATTGCGAAGGCTCTCGGGGTGAAGCCGGAGCACTTCCGAGAGGTGAGGATCCGGGTCATCACCGACCGGCTCGAGAAGATGCCCGACCTCGTCGACCGGCTCTACAAGCGCTTGGGTTGACGGCCGCCGCGGCAGCAGGCACTAGCTCCGTGGTGCGCATCGAGCACGCGCCCCGGAACGTGCTCCGCGAGGCGGAGGACGTCGTCCTCGCTTCCACGTACTGCTGCAGCGATCTGATGCGCGAGCTGCTCGGCGCGCTCTCAGAGCGCCCGATAACCCGCGGCCCTTCGGCGTCGTCGAGGACGAGCTCGGCTGGCCGCGACGGCGCATCGCCAGCATGCTTGGCGGGCGCTGCCCGCCTTCGGCATCGCGGTTCGAGAGCAGGCGGCCGTACCATCTCGCCGACGAGTACGACTCGAGCTCGGGCCGCTGGGAGATCTGGGTCGACCGGCACGCAGGGTGCAGCGATCCGGGAGGCCCGCAGCCGCTTTGAGTCACCGTGACGTGCGGGTTGCGGGCCGCGGTCTACAGGCGGCGCGCCGAGCTGGGGCCGCTAGGATGTCCCGGTCGCGGGGCGTGGCGCAGCCTGGTTAGCGCGCTCATCTGGGATTAGAGGTCCCGAGTCGAATCTTCGGCGCCCCGATGAAAAAGCCCTTCAGCACGGCGAGGTGCTCGTCTTGCCGCAGCCGGAGTCCGCCTTGACGCGGGTGTACGGGGCTCGTCTTCAGAGCGTTGTCCTTGATGTCGACGTTCGTCTCATGCCGTGCCTCGTGCGCGGCAGACGACGCTGCAGGAAGTCGCCTCGCTAGGCATTTATGCCCGGGTGGTGCAATCCGATGCCTACCGCGACGCCAAGCTCGGGACCTGGAAGCAGATGCTGCCGGACATGGTGAGGCGGGACGCGGATTGCTGTGAGCTCGAGTTCGACGACTGCATGCAGCGGACTGGGGTAGCGACGCGTCGCTTGTGATCGTCTCATATCAGCTGCGACGGTTCCGCGGCGCAGGAACACGACCGCAACTCGATACGGGACTGCTGGGCATCTTCGCGACGCGGGCACGCGGCGCCGGCGCAGTCGCAAGACTTCGGTCACGCTCGGGACTATCGCCCGACACCGGCGTTTCGGTGCGGCGCGCCAGTGGTCGTCGCTCGAGTTCGAAGTGCGGACGAGTGCGCCGGTCGCGGTCGGCCTCGACGGTGAGGCGCTGCTGCTCGTGCCGCCGTTGCGCTTCGTCTCGTTGCCCGGCGCCTTGCGCGTCCGCGTGCCACGGCACTCGGCCGGCGTTTCGCCGGCGGGGGGTCCGTTCCACTGACGCGCCGCAACCTCGGGGCGCTGCTTCGCGATCGTCAGCCGGGAAACCCGCCGCAGCGACGTCCGGGAAATAACGATGTTCGAGCGGTGCCTGGTTTCGCCTGCGCTCACCATTCTCGCGACCTCGGCCGTCGTCCCCCGCGAAGGTCGAGAGCGAACGCGCGAAGCCTCAAACCGCTAGCGAACCGTTCGCGCGACCCTTGTCGCGCGAGGACATGCGGTTCCACGGACGCGTTGGGTGGACAGTCAATCCCCAGGACGGCAAGATGTTTTTGAGCGTGACAGCTAGTCGATGTCACCTCCATTCCGGCAACCTTCCTGCGTGTGACGGTCGCGGTATGAGAAAGGCGTAACGGCGTAGCGCCGCGTAGTCGCTGGGACAACACCCGAACGGGTCGCCTACGTGAGTGGATTTACGCCGTCCATCCAGATGATCACGCGGGAGAACTCTCCGGCCTCGTTCACAGTGAAAAAGTTGCAGTTGTGCATCTCGTCGTCGCCCCTGCGACCAGATCTACGTGCTGTTCGGTCGCCACCGTTCCCGCTTCGACATCGACAACCAGATTGGTCACCGTATGAACCATCGATTCCCATTGCGCGAAGAAGTCGATGCAGATTCCCGGCGAATCTCCTCGGCTCCGGTGAACGTGACGTGAGCCGTCTGAACGGTCAACGTCGCGTCGTCGGCGAAGTGCGCCAGGACCGCATCGGCATCCAGTGAGTCCACTGCCTTGAAGTACGCCAGCGGTTTCTCACCGATCGTTCGTCTGGGCGTTCTCGTCGCTTGCTCGCTCATGACGTGAGGGCTCTCCTCTCGTTATCGAGATGGCGTCGAGGCGGCTTCCACTCCGGCCGAACGATAAACCAATCATTCGCCCGGTTGCGCTCGAGACTTCGCTCAGACGAGGCGCCGCCGACGTTTGAGAGCCATCCCGGGACTCTCGCGCCAAAAGACGTAGCGGGTCGTCTCGTCTTGGGCCGTTGGGCAGCTCAGGTGAGGGCATCGGGGCGGAGAAATCAGGGTGTGGGATCAGGGTGGCGCCCTGATGGCGCGGCGGGGCGTGTGCGGCAGGCTCAACTCATGTTCGGTCATCCGCTCCAGCCCCTCCACGAGCCGCGCGAATGCCGCGTCGTGTTTGCCTCGTATAGGCGCCACGCGCAGTGGACGACGCTTGCTGTTCTGTCGCTCGTGTTGGTGTTGGTGGGGCTGGACAGCCTGATCCTGAACGGTGCGTTGCCGCTTCCTGATCAGCTTGGCGCCGAGGGCTCGACCCTCCGCTGGATCGAGCGTGCCGAGGCGATCGCGACCTGGGCCTGGGCAGCGACGGTGGAGATCGGTCTCGTCGGTGGCGATCTGCTCGCGTTGATTCGTTGAGCGTGCCGTCTTGCTCGTCGATCTCCCGTTGGCCGCGCCCTCGCTCGTCCGGTCTTGGTAGCGCCGGCTCGCCGGGATAGCGAGGATGACCGGCGAGAGCTGGCAGTTCGGGGTGCGGCGCGGCGGTGGCGTAGCGGACTCCAAAGCCTGTCCATGGGCGAAGGCGCCTGCGTCACTCGTCAACCGCGGTGCCAGTTGGCCGCGGGGCAGCCGTGAAACATCGGTGGCGGCCACTGAACAGACACCCTCAGACGGGAGTAGGGTGGTTCGCGTCGTGCAAATTGATGCAAGCGTCCGGTCGACCGTCGGGCGCGAATCAGAGCTCGAGCTGCTCGATGCGGCGCTCGACGCGCTGGCGGAGAGCGGCTTGGTCTGCGTCGCGTTGGAGGGCGAGCCGGGGATCGGCAAGACGCGTCTGCTCGGTGAGCTGCGCGATCGCGCCGACGCCCGGGGCTGTCTCGTGTTGGCAGGGTCGGCGACCGAGTTCGAGCGCGATCTGCCGTTCAGCGTCTGGGTCGACGCTCTTGACGCATACGTCGCCTCGCAAGAGCTCGGCCTGGAGGAGGTGTGGGACGGCGAGGCGGTCGGCGAGCTCGCCGGTGTTCTTCCGTCGGTGGCGCGCCCGGCCGGACACGGATCGGTCAACTCGGTCGCTGATGAGCGCTATCGCACTCACGGAGCTGTTCGAAAGTTGCTCGAATTGCTCGCGGCCGATCGACCGCTGGTGTTGGTGCTCGATGATCTGCATTGGAGCGATGAAGCGTCGATCGAGCTTCTGGGAGGGCTCCTTCGGCGTGGCCCGGACGCCGACATCTTGTTGGCGCTCGCGTTTCGGCCGACGCAGGCGCCGGCGCGTCTTTCTGCTGCGGTGAGCACTTCCGCTGTGCGCAGGATCGGGCTCGCGCAGCTGAGCGAGGCGCAGGCGACGTTGCTGCTGGGCGAGCTCGATCCGACGATCGGCGGCGGCGATCTACCGGCACGGCGGGGGCAATCCCTTCTACCTCGAGCAGCTTGCGCGGGCGGGCCATACGACGCTCGAGGCGTCGACAAACGGCGCCCCAGTGGACGAGGTCGGCGTGCCGGCCGCGGTCGTTGCGTCGCTTGCCGACGAGCTCACGT
Source organism: uncultured Actinomycetes bacterium (assembly GCA_963732985.1). Lineage (GTDB taxonomy): Bacteria > Actinomycetota > Thermoleophilia > Gaiellales > Gaiellaceae > Gaiella. The sequence continues at coordinate 425,964 of CAVTBP010000011.1, forward strand.
CACTCTCCGTCACGGAGCGCGTGTTGCTCGAGGCCGCGGCTGTGGCCGGCGAGCCGTTCGAGCCCGATCTGGCGGCAACTATTGCCGAGCTGTCCGCTGCCGAGGGGCTTACCGCGCTCGATGCCTTGCTCGCGCGTGATCTCGTGCGCCCGACAGCAGTGCCGCGCCGGTTCGTCTTTCGCCATGCGCTCGTGCGGCGGGCTGTCTACGAGTCGACTCCGGGCGGTTGGAGGCTTGCTGCGCACGCGCGGGCTGCGGCTGAGCTGGCGGCGCGAGGCGCCGCAGCCGGCGAGCGCGCTCACCATGTCGAGCAGTCGGCCGAGCAGGGGAACGAGGCGGCGGTCGAGCTGTTGCTCGAGGCGGGTGCGGCGGCTGCGCCACGAGCTCCTGCGGTCGCGGCTCGTTGGTTCCAGGCGACGCTGCGACTGCTCCGCGCGGCTGATGCTGAACGGCAGGTTGACGTGCGTGTGGCGCTCGCATCGGCCCTCCGCGCCGTCGGCGAGTTGGAGCAGTGTCGGTCAACGCTGCTGGAGGCGATCGAGCTTGCTACCGGTGGACGCGTGGGAGCGCCGGGTCGAGCTGACCGCGTTGTGTGCGGCGACCGAGCATTGGCTCGGCCGCCATGAGGACGCGCATCAACGCCTGATGCGCGCCTGGGACGATCTGCCCGATCGGTCGACGGCTGCGGCGGCGGTCTTGCAGATCGAGTTGGCGGTCGACGGTCTCTATGAGCTCGACTTCGAGCAGACGGCAGAGATGGGCCACCACGCCTTGGCGACCGCGCGTGCCCTGGGTGATCGCGCGCTGATCGCAGCGGCCGCGTCGGCGTTCTGCCTGGGCGAGACGGCCGCTGGGCGAATCGACCCTGCGCGCGAGTGCTGGGAAGAGGCGCGGGCAGAGGTCGACCGGCTCACGGATGAGGAGCTGGCACCGCGCCTGGAGGCTCTTTACTACCTGGGCTGGGCGGAGACGTACCTCGAGCGGTACGCGGACGGGATCGGTCGCTTCGAGCGCGGGCTCGAGATCGCGCGAGCGACCGGCGACGGGCGCCTGTTGATCCCGATGATGCTCGGCAAGAACTTCGCCCTCGAGATGACAGGGCGTCCCGTTGAGGCGCATCGAATGCTGCGAGGCGGCGCTCGAGGCCGCGCGGCTGTCGTGCCAGCCCGCACGAGCTGTACCGGGCGCTGTTCGAGCTGGGGTGGACGCTCTACTTTTCAGGGGATCTCGACGGCGCGATCGCCGCCTTCGAGGAGAGCCTGCGCGTCGATCGCCGTCTGGCCGGTGGCGCGATCCCAAACGGCGGCGGCGGTCCGGGCTGGGGGCTCGGCGTGGCCTGGTTCGACGCCGGCGAGGTCGAGCGGGGACGAAAGATCCTCCTCGAGCTGGGCGGCGAAGAGGTCGCGCGCACGATGCCGGTGGAGCGCTGCTTCGACTGGGAAAGCCTGACCGTGGTCGAGCTTGCGGTCGGGAACACCGAGGCGGCCGATGCCTACGCCCGCCGCGCCGAAGAGGACGCTGCGCAACTCGGGCTGCAACTCCCCGCGGCGCTGGCCGGTCGCGCGCGCGCGGCGGTGCTGCTCGCGGGGGGTGAACCGGCCGCAGCCGCCGTCGTGGCGGCTCGATCCGCCGAGGCCGCCGAAGCAATCGGCGCTCAGCTGCACGTGGCGCTCTCGCGCAGCCTCCAGGGGCGCGCACTCGCAGCCGCCGGTGAGCGTCAGGAGGCGGTCGCTGTGTTGCGCCGGGCCGAACGTGAGCTCGACGAGTGTGGCTCGCTGCGCGTGCGCGACGAGACACGCCGCGAGCTGCGACGACTTGGAGCCCGAGCGGAAGCACGTGCGCCGGCCAGTGAAGGAGAACAGCGGGCTCGCGGCTCTGACCAAGCGTGAGTTCGAGATCGCCACGCTGGCGACAGACCGAAAGACGAATCGCGAGATCGCCGCAGAGCTCTTCCTCAGCGGCAAGACCGTCGAGTCGCACATGCGTCACATCTTCCAGAAGCTCGGCGTGTCGTCCCGCGTCGAGGTCGCTCGCGCGATCGAACACGCGCGACGCCAACTCGACGGCGCGCAACGGACATGAGTCTCGTAGTCACGCCGCCGCTCGATCCCGACGCGGAGCGGCTCGCGGAGCTGGGGTACCGGCAGGAGCTCGCGCGTGGGCTTCACTTCTTCGACAACGCTGCGATGGGGTTCGCCGCGATCTCGCCTGTCGTCGGGCTCTACGCGGTCGTACTCGTCGGCACCGTCGTGGCAGGCCCGGCCTGGGTCTGGGTGCTGCCGATCGCGCTCGCTGGCCAATGTCTGCTGCTGGCGGTGTACGCCGAGCTCGCGTCAGAGTTTCCAATCGCGGGCGGTGCGTACCAGTGGAGCCGCCGGCTGATGGGCGGCGCCTACGGCTGGCTCAGCGGCTGGGTGGCGATCTGCGCCTACGCGGTGGCCAACACGACGATCGCCTACCTCGCTGCTCCCTGGGCACTCATTCTGGTAGGTATCACGCCGACGGCGAACGCGATCGTGGCGACCGGGATGGTTTTCGTCATCGTCTGCGCGATCGTCGGCGCACTCGGGATCGACGTGCTCGGCCGTGTGATCAGAGCGGGCATCGCCGCCGAGGCCGTCGCGTCGGTCGGGATCGGACTGGCGCTCCTGCTCGTCTTCCGAACGCAGGACGTCTCCATCTTCACCCAGACCTTCGGCGCCGAGGCGCTCTCGGGTGGATCCGTCGGTGCAGGCATGCTCGCCGCCCTGGCCGTTGGCGGCTGGGTGTTCATCGGGTTCGACGCCTGCGTCGGCGCCTCCGAGGAGACGAGGGGCGCAGCGCGCCACGTTCCGCGCATGATCTGGATCGCACTGCTCAGCGTCGCAGCGGTGGTCATGCTCAATGCCGTCGCCGTCGCGCTCGCGCACCCGAACCCCGCCGACATCGTCGCTGGGCGAGACATCGATCCAGTCTCGACTGCGGTCGTCAGCTCGTTCGGGACATGGTCGGCCAAGCCGTTCGCGGCCGTCGTGCTCATGGCCTTCCTCGCCTGCGGCATGGCTGCCCAGGCGTTGACCGCACGGACGATCTTCTCGATCGCCCGCGACGGCGTGCTGCCGGCCTCCCGGTTCCTCCGCAGCGTCAATCGGCGGCGGGCGCCGATCGGTGCCATCACGGCAACCACGGTGATCGCTTGCCTCGGCCTGCTGCTCGGGCTCAACTCGGCGGCTGTCGGCAGCTTGATCACCTTCGGTACCGCGGCGATCTACGTCGCCTTTCTGCTCGTCGCGGTCGCCGCGCTCGTCGCGCGCCTGCGTGGCAGGTGGGTCCCGGCCGGGCGCGTCCGGCTCGGCCGCGCCGGCCTGCTCGTCAACGTGCTCGCTGTGGTCTGGCTTGCCTTCGAGACCGTCAACATCGCCTGGCCGCGCACCTCGCTAGCCCCTCCCGATGCGCCGGCGTATCAGGTCTGGGCTGCTCCGCTCGTGCTCGCCGTGATTGGCATCGTTGGAGTCTCGTACCTGCTGGTCGCCAAGCCGCACCACAGGCTAGACAAGCACTAGCACGGGCCAGGTCGCGTCTACGACGACTAGCGGGCTCTTGCTCGTTGGGTGGTCAGCCCGTGGACTCGGCTCGACCAGGACGAGCTTGGGCGGCAGCCGTTGGGGACTCGGCGGCTTGGTCGGCTACGTCCTCCGCCACCGTGACGGCAGCACCGAGGTGGAGGACCCGGCCACCGAAAGCGATCGCGCTCACCGCGAACCACGTCCACCCGAGAATGAGCCCGGCGATCACGTCGGAGAGCCAATGAAGGTCGAGAAGCACTCGGGTACATGCGACGGCGACCGCAATGGCCGCCGCAGCGCCCGCCAGCACCGCACGAACATCTTTGCTCCGGCCACGCCCGATCGAGCAGCGCGCAGGCGGCCCAGAACGCCGCTGCGGTCGCCGAGTGTCCGCTCGGGAAGGAAGGGCCAAGCGTCTCGGCGATGGGGTTCAGCGTGGGTCGTGCCCGATCGAGGAGCTCCTTGATGCCGTTGGTCAGGAGGTTCTGGCCGAGTAGGACGACCACGAGAAACGGTGCGATCCAGCGGTTCGGTTTGCGCACGTACTCCGCGACTCCGACCACGATCGCAAGGAAGACGACGACTTCTGTGCCGCCGAGATGCGTGATCAGGTTCAGGATGTCATCGGACACGTCTCCGGCATGGTCGGCGCCCCACTGAGCGACGCTGGCGTCGAGATCGGCCAGCATCGAGCTCGAGCGCAGAAGGTAGGCGAGCGCTCCGAAGAGCAGGCCGCCGGCAAGCACGAGTCCGAATGCGATCGCCAGCGCGAGGCCGCTTGCGACCTTGGGACTGAGCCCTCTCTCGATCGCGTGCAGAAGCCGTTGGTGGTGGCCGAGCTTGTGGCCGGCCGCGCGCGCCACTGCAGCGGCGGACGGTCTGGTGACTGATGCCGGGTAGTGCCGTGCTACGAAGGCGACGAGACCTCCCGTGCCGTGTCTCGATCTCGGCGCGGGCTCGTCGGCGACGCGCTGGAGCTCGGCGTGCAGGCTCGGCGCCGGTCGCCGGGCGGTGGTTGGGGTTGCGGGCGAGGAGGCGGTGGATCAGGTTGACCATACCGTGCTGGAACGGTCGGGCGGAGCCGGGCGAGTATCGGTCCGGTCGCTGGAGGCGAGCCAGGGCGGTGTCGGCGTCGGTCTCGCCGAGGAACGGGACCCGCCCGGCGAGGCACTCGTAGAGCACGAGCCCGAGCGAGTACAGGTCCGCTCGGCCGTCGAGCTTGCGGCCGCGCACCTGCTCGGGCGACAGGTACTTGGCCGTGCCCATCATCACGTTGTCGCTGGTCAGGTCCTCGCTGGAGCCGTCGAGGCCCTTGGCGATCCCGAAGTCCGTCAGCAGGACCCGGCCGTCGGGAGTGACGAGGATGTTGCCCGGCTTGACGTCGCGGACGAATCCGGCCTTGTGGGCGGCGTCGAGCGCGGCCGCCACGCAGACCCCGATGTGGATCGTGAGCTCAGGGCTCAACCTCGTCTGGACGTCGAGCAGCTGGCGCAGGCTCTTGCCGTCGACGAGCTGCATCACCACGGCTTGGCGGCCGTTCTCCTCGAACACGTCGTGGACGGCGACGATGTTGGGATGGGTCAGCCCGGCTACTGTGATGGCCTCCCGGCGGAAGCGC